>DAIDIG010000004.1 GCA_027459485.1 Bdellovibrionales bacterium
GGCGTCGCTGCATCAGAGTTTCCTCCATTGTGTAATATTCCCTACTGCTGCCTCCCGTAGGAGTCTGGACCGTGTGTCAGTTCCAGTGAGGCTGATCATCCTCTCAGACCAGCTACCCATCGTCGCCTTGGTAAGCCATTACCTCACCAACTAGCTAATGGGACGCGGACTCATCCTCAAGCGTCTTACGACTTTTACCTCTCGGGCATTCGCCCGTGTGGTCTTACGAAGTATTAGCCAATCTTTCGACTGGTTATCCTTCTCTCGAGGGGAGATTATCCACGTGTTACTCTCCCGTGCGCCACTAATGTATTGCTACATCCGTTCGACTTGCATGTATTAGGCGCGCCGCCAGCGTTAGCTCTGAGCCAGAATCAAACTCTCCACTTAAAAGTAGATATTTGCTTATAGCTCAATCTAATCATTCTGTGTGATCACGAACATTTTAACATGTTCGTTAATTCTCAAATTTTTTGACCATTTGCTTAGGTCGGGCGACAAAAATTTTATCGTCGACTTAGCAAAGGACCCAAAATCATATTTTGGACTAGCTATTCAGTTTTCAAAGAGCGGATTTCCAAAGACATGCAGGTATATTTGAAACAAAGAGCGTGGTCAAGGCCTCTGATCAAAAATTTTTAGAGAAATTTTAATGCTTTGGGCGGGTTTCTCCAACCCATTGCCCAACATGGATTTGGGCCTTATCCGAAAATCCGGGTTAACTGAGGGATTGGTGAAATGCGCGCACGTCGCCGCTTGCGCGTATGCCGTTCGGGCTCCATCCCGCAATAAATAGGCCTTCTGGTGATCGAACTCGACTCAAGGCTACGTAAGCTTGCCCTTCTTCAAACACTCGAGAGAGATCCATCACGGCGCAATCAAGGGTCATCCCTTGGCATTTATGTATCGTGGTCGCCCAAGCCAAATTGATTGGGAAATTTGTCGCTGCAGCGACCGGCTCGCCTTCACTGTTCATATACGAAAACGTTTCAGGTTCAATTTCGACCGTCAGACCATTGAGCAATTCCACTTCAATAATGTCTGAACTTATTTTCTTTATTTTACCAAGTGTGCCGTTCACGTATCGCAGCTTGGGGTCATTTTTTCGAATCATAATCAGGGCTTCATTCTTCAGGTACAAAGTCTCAGGCACGGGTGCTGATTTTCGAATCGCTTCGAGATAAGGGCCCTCGCCATCGTAAATAGTTTCTATTTTAGTTACTTCACCGGGCAATCTATCAAGCTCGCGAATATTATAATCTTCAACCGAGCGGCGGTGCGGAAAAACATGGGTTGCCACACTCATTTTTTCGCGAGATTTCATCCTCGAGTTTAAAAATTGGGTGACCTCTTCGTTGACCTCTCCTTCGCGCACGAAATTTAAGACGCGCAGAAAATCTCGATCTTCAGTTCGCACGATTGTGTTCAGGTAAGCGACTTGAAATGAACTTTCGAGCCACGCTTCGGATTTAAATGCCCAGTCCTTAGCCGTACCGTAAGTATTGACAGGCGGGAGCTGACCAAAATCCCCCACCGCCACGATTTTCATCCCTCCCCATGGGGCACCATTATCGCGTAATTTTCGACTGATCGATTCGGCAGCCTTTAATGCTAGACCTGGAATCATACTGACTTCGTCAATGACGACGAGTTGCGTTTTTCGCAGCCGCCTTTTCAACCTCTTGTCATCTAGCGCGCGTTTTACTGTTCGCTCGAGACCACCCTCCATAATGCCGAGACCAAAAAAGCTATGAAAGGTCACCCCACCGACAAGCACCGCCGCTGCACCCGTGCTGGCGACTACACGATGGGTTTTAGGGTCCTTTTCTTTCAGAAATTGTTGAAGCAGGTAGGATTTACCAGCGCCGGCAACGCCGGTTAGAAAAACGTTATTTGGGCTGTTTAAAATTGCGAGGGCTTTTTGCTGGCATTCGGTCAATGACATTGTCGAAGATATTTACAGGTAATATATTCGATCGCAAGCAATAGATTTCATATCCGCGAATCCGCCGAACCGGCGGAACAGTTGGACAATCACGCAATAATCATTCATCAAACTAGTGGACCTATTCCACACGCAATTCTAAGCGAAATATTGACCGAGTTAGTAGAAAACATCCATCAGGCCTTTAGAATGATCGGCCCGGCGAAATTTCAGATTGTCTACTTTAATCTCTAGCGTGCGATCAATCCGGCATAACGACTAAACGTAGAAATTGGTGGAGGCAACAGGGATCGAACCTGCGACCTTCTGAATGCAAATCAGACGCTCTCCCAACTGAGCTATGCCCCCAAGAAGGTTCGTCAAAATGATTAGATGGGGGACGGAATCGGGTCAAGGGAATTCGTGAATCGGGGAATGTTTATGCCGAGGCCTTCTGCTTCATCCCTGTGATTGGATTCAGCCACGACTTCTCGTTATCGAGTTCGAACCCAACCGCTTCAGCGCCGTTCAGAACTGAATCGAAAACACGACGAAGGACATCGACTTCTTCGTTGCTTGTTCCCTTGGCTGTTAGGCTTTCTTCGATTGCCTCAACAACGCTAACGAGATCAGGCGTAGTCACGACTTTGGGCAATTTTTTAAGGTCAAGCCCAGCGGTTTCGGCCGGTTTGAACCCGATCAAGCGATCCGTGATCAAAATCTTTTTGCCGTCGATAAAATTGACTTGCAAAAAGGCCTGCCCGTCAGAGTCTTGCCGCTCCAGCACCTCTTCGATGGCTTCAGCGGAGAAGCGGATCGTTTTACCGTCCACACGTTGAAAGATCGCCATAATAGGTTCAACGCTTTTCGGGCGTAACTCCAATCCTTGAGATCGCGCAATGTAATCGGCAATTATGTTTTCCGGTCGGCCGATCGCCGGTTTGTGAGAGTAATCCAAGTAGATGCCCCCAATAGCAAATCTAACTTTCTTTTCGACCTCGCGAATAAATACTTGAGAAAACGACATATTTTTGGGTTATTGTCCTGCATAGGAATGAGACAAAAGGAGTCCAATCGTGCTCGTGTTTAGATGGCAAGCCCCTGTTGTGCCTGATAAAAAGCAAATTTCGTCTTTGTTTGAAGCCGAGGGTTTGACCCCGACGGAAGAAGCGTTCCCTCCCGATACAGTCATTGACTGGCATCGACATAGGTTCGACGAAGTTCGCACAGTCGTCGAAGGAGAAATACTGTTTGATATTGCCGGCAACCAGCTGTTACTCCGCCCGGGAGACCGAATCGTCATCCCGTCCAATACGAAGCATAGCTTTCGAGTTCACGGTACAAGCCCTTGTTTATGTATTGTCGCGAATAAAGCCCTCTAGGTCGCCCTCAGGATTCAGACCGTAACCACTCTAAATAGGTTCGAATCGTTTTTTCGAAACCATGCTCGCTTGGTTCGTAAAACCTCTTACCTTTAGCTGAGTCAGGCAGAAAGTCTTGTTTGATGAAGCCCTTTTCAGAGTTGTGGGAATATTTATATTCAGCGCCGTAACCCATATTCTTATTGAGTGGCGTCTTTGAAGAGCGCAATGAGAGCGGTATCGGGAGTGGCCCGGTTTTTTGAACGTATTGAGATGCGACTTGAATCGCGAGATAGGCTCGATTCGATTTCGGCGCTGTCGCCAAGTATGTGGTCACTTGCGACAGACTGATTCGACATTCGGGTAAACCAATGAGCTCCACCGCTTGTAGCCCGGCCACCGCAACTTGAAGAGCGCGTGGGTCGGCGTTGCCAATATCTTCAGATGCCAAAATCACAAGCCGACGGGCGATGAAAATGGGGTCCTCACCGCCCTCAAGCATGCGAGCTAAGTAATACACGGCGGCGTCGGGATCGCTTCCACGCACGGATTTTATAAATGCCGATATTGTGTCGTAGTGCTGCTCGCTCGCCTTATCGTAGCGGAGATTACGCCCTCCCAGGGCGCTCTCAAGGAGTTCTGATGAAAGGGGCGACCTGTCTTCACATGGATTTTGCGAATAAAGATGCATCGCGATTTCAAGCGAATTGAGAAGACGACGAGCATCACCGTATGCAATTTCTATTAACTGAGCCTGAGCCTCGGGTCGCAAGAGCTGCTCAAGAGTCAATCCGCATCTTTCGATGGCGCGATTCAGAATTGTCAATAGTTCAGGTTCTGACAGAGGTTCAAAAATTAGGACCTGTGCGCGACTTAATAGCGCTGCGTTCAGCTCATAACTTGGATTTTCAGTCGTGGCACCTATTAGGGCGATATCGCCGGCTTCTGTGAAGGGTAATAAAACGTCTTGCTGGCCCCGATTCAACCGATGAATTTCATCGACGAACACGACTGTCTTCTCTTGAAAGTGAATTCGCCGCTCATGGGCTTCGAGGCCTATTTGGCGAAGTTCTTTGGCACCCGTGTCGACTGCACTACAGCTGATAAATTGAGCTTTAACTTCATGGCTGAGAAGACGTGCAAATGTCGTTTTGCCCGTGCCTGGCGGCCCCCAAAGTATAAGATTCGGCAAAAAATTAGTTTCGCGAAGTTGCTTCAGAAGCAAAGCCTGTCTCTTTGCCAACCCTGTAGTCGATATCAAGTCACAAAATGATTGCGGCCGCAAACGCTCGGCAAGCGGTACAAATTTCGACGAGTCTAAATTTTCGGATTCTGCTGTCTCAAATAGATCCATATCGATTACGTTTTAGTCTTTGTTTTGCTCAAATCACAATCTTTGTTGTCTCAAATTGAGACTCTTAAACGACACAATGCAGAAGGTGCTAAGGTGAGTCAGAATTCACTCCGATAAGAGATGAAAGGCGTGGAGCGTATTTAGTGGGATAACATCGGCACGCCGAGGAGATCAACGGGCAATGCGAACATCTATTTTGCAAAATAACTGGATGCGGGCGTCCCTCCTAGGATTGGTGCTGATGAGTGTCGTTCAGTGCGGCGGCGCGTTTGGAGCATCGGCTAAGGTTAACCTACAACTCTTACCTAATCTGCCAATTGTGTCACTTGCCACGCTTAACATTACGTACACGGATCCGCTGACCTCTCTACAAACACAATCCACTATTACGGCACCCTGGTACGAATTGACTATGAGTATAACAAACAATTCGACCGAATATCTCACCTTGGCCGGGTTCCTTTATAACGTCAGTTACTTATCGAGCGGTGGTTTACAGACAACCTATGGGCAGGAGTTTACGGTTACCAATTTGGACCCACGGTTTACTTGTCAGTCGCTCACCGGGGCCGTGCGCAGTATGATCGTGGAAGGCCTTGCTCCGAATGAAACGTACTCTGGTTTAAATGATCCATGCGACGATTACCTATCATCGAGTATTTCGTCGTCTAAGTCAGATATCTATTATGTCAGCAGCCTGCCGACCTCGGCAAGCGCCGGTGGGGGTTCGGGAGGATCGGGAGGAGGATCTAGCAACCCGGGCACAAACCCAGCCCTCGAATCAACATCTTACTTTCTGCAATTTTACGCTCAAGGTTGGTTCGAAGCGGACGGACGAAACAGCGATGGTTCACCAAAAGGCCCGCCTATCGAGCGCTTTATTTGGGAAGGTTTCATGACCACCCAATAATCTAAGTGCCGCCATTAGCAGACCCTGCGGTTGCGCTGGCTGGCATTGTTAACCCTCCGGTTGTGTCACCAGTTGAGGCGGCCTGCTCTTGCGAATTTAAAATTCGCGGAGTGAGAAAAAGCAGCAATTCCGCCCGCGAGCGATCGGAATGTTTGTAGCTAAATAGCCAGCCTATCCCCGGCAAATCTTTTAACCACGGTACACCTTGATTAGAGTTTGTCTCGTCGCTTTGGTAGATGCCGCCAATAACCGCGGTTTGACCGTTTGGTACGAGAACCTTTGTCGTCGCCTGCCGTGTATTGATCGGTCGAGCACCAGATGAAGGGTCGGCCACAGCACCAGGATATTGACGGACCAAATCCACATCGAGAATGACACTCCCCTCGGCAGTAATTTGTGGAGTGACTGTCAAATGGAGCTCCCAATCTTTCATGACCGGCTGCGACTCGGTGGTCTGTGTTTGCGTGTCGATTATGTGTGTCACATAGATTGTCTGGCCCTTTTGGACAATTTCTGCCTTCTCTTTATTCATAGTTACGATACGAGGTGCGGAAATAATGCGCACGAGGTCATCTGTTTGCGCCAAGGCCAATGCAGCCTGCAGATCACCCACAAAATTGAGCACACCGACATTCAAACTCGCGTTGCCAAGACCACCCGCGTAGCCGCCCGAGCCACTGCTCGGAAGAGGTGAGACATTCAAGCCAGCCAAATAGGAAATGGGACTACCTGAGTAGCCGCCCGACGATGAAACCATCGTTTGGACGCCCGAGAAGCCCCAGTTGACACCGATGTCGCGCGAAAAGCCTTCGTCCGCCTCGACAACTTTGCCTTCGATCATAACTTGAGCCGGCGGGATATCGAGCGCTTTTATCAGGCGCGACACACGCGCTAATACGTCGGCTGTATCAGTAATAATAATCGAGCTCGTTCTCGGATCGCTAACGACTTGGCCGCGCGTCGGAGTCAAAAAAGGCTTTATCTGCTTCTCGAGATCTTGGACATTCGCGTAGCTGACAGGGATCACTTTAACTTTCATTGGGGTCAAGTTAGCCTGAGCATCCACAATTGCTTTTGCCTCTTTGGCCTCAGACTGTAAAGTCGACAGCTTGGTTATCCGCAGAACGTTACCCTGACGTATGTACCCTAAATCTTTGGATCGCATGACGATCACCAATGCCTGATCCCACGGGACTTGACGAAGTTTGAGGGAAATTTTGCCTTGCACGTCATCGGCAATCACAATGTTCACGCCACTTTCATCGGCAATGAATTTGATTACTTCGCGCACGTCCGCATCATCTGTTTCAATAGAAATGGGCCGGCCGAAGAACTTATTACTGCCGGTGAGAAACTCATCTAACGTGCGAGCACCCAAGATTTGTTCAGACGTTTTTGCGGCGCTTGTATCGTAAGATGCCTTATCGCCTGATGTGTACGTGACAGCCGCGCTATCGCCTTCGGCGACCGCTTGCGACGGCTGGGTCGACGGTGTCAGTAAGATAGAATTGTCAACTTGTGAGACGACCGGTTGGGCTGTCCCCTTCATCTGTACAACGATTCGAGCCACGTTTCCGCCAGGGTTTTCGTAAGCGTTGATAGCTCCGAAAGGAGTATCGAAATCTTTCATAATAAATGGCCGCTGCAGCTGCTGCGACAATTTCGAATTCGGAATTTCAACTACCGTTTGATTATTTGCGCGGTTAGTGCGGATTGTGTACTCCGTCGGCTGGTCGGTTTTGATTTCGACCGTGCCACCGTTTGGATTTGAAATAAATCGAATGCTTTTAACTATTGTTGAAGGAGCTTCATCCGCCGGCGCGGGCGGCGTTTCGGGAGAAATTGGCGCCGCGTCCGTTTGTTGGGCTTGCGACGACTGTTGGGACGATTGTTGCGGAGATTCGAGATCCTGTAGGTCGTTAGCTTGATCTTGAGATGGTTGCGCGGATTGGGAGCCGCCTTGTTGGGCAGTCGACTGGCCCTGCGTATTTTGTGCCGCCTTTTGAACTTGCCGATCTTTAGCTGATGGGGTGGCCGACGATTGGCTGTTATTACTATCAAAGTCGCTAAAATCGGAATTATTTAGATCGCCAAAGTCCTGGTCACTGCTGTTATTCGCGCTAGAAGTTGCCGGACCACTATCTGCCCCCGTTGGGTCACTATTATCGCCCAAGGTGGCATCGCTGCTATCGCCCGTGGCATCGCTGTTGTCCCCCAAGGTGGCATCGCTGTTATCGCTAGCCGTTGTATCGCCGTTGTTTGTGGTATCACCGGATGCCGGGTTATTCGAAAGCTCGCTCATCAAACCTTGATCCTGCGGAGATGTCGAAGCGCATCGCACGAGCGCAAAAATTGCGAGAATTCCAAACAGCAATTTAACATTGACCATTATCATTCCTTTCGACCGCCTTTTAATTCGCATTTGTGGTCTCTTGCTCAATACGCAGCACTCGAGTTGAATACGTTTGTTGTCCGTTGTATTGGCTAGGTTCAACAATCACCACTTCGCCTTCACGAATGGCGGCAATGTAGCCGTGTTTTCTGCCGATTCGATCATCAAGCCCCAAGACGTGAACTTCACCGCCCGGATCGGCAAACATGGCCTTCGGATGTTTAATATTCCACATAATCCCAATTAATTTTATTTGGTCGAGGTCAAATCTCTCGAGTGGAGAACCCGGTAACATTTGACTTGTCGAAGAATTATCCATCACGACCGGGGGCTGGAACGGATTGCGACGGCCCGCCCGAGCGTCGTAAACAAACGGCGCTAGAAACGTGACATCGTCATCAAGTGCGGTGCCTTTCGGGGCGCCGGCATCATTCAGTGACTTTGCGCCGGTTGGAGCGGCCGCATCCGCGGTGGCGCCAGCACTGTTGGGAGCAACGGCATTAGGCGAATCGGACGTATTGGGTACAGTTGAGTTGTTAGCCGGCACAGTGGCCGTGGTGATGGCATTAGACGCTGAGCCGCCGGTCGGAGCCATATCTTGGGTTGCTTTAGAGAAAGGGGCAGCAACAATCATCAGAAATGTGAGGATTATGACCGATCGGGCCGTCATTCTACCCACCCGCCCCTTTCGCACTACTTATAAAGCGATACGCCGAGACCTCCGCCTTAAAATCAAGCTCTGGGGTCGTTGATTTTGGATTGTAACTATTTTGCGCCGTCATTTCCAGCGAACTTACAGTCACGATTTTGTCGAGGGCCGTTAAAGCCGACATAAATTCCATGACTTGATTGTACGTGCCGGTCAATTGAACAGAAACCCCTACCGGCTCGAAAAACGCGCTGTTGTCCGTTTGCCCGCTGTTTGATCTAAAATCTCCGCTCGGTGCAACCGAATCAATTTGTAACCCGACCGTCTTCGCTTGGTTCGAAATCGTCTGCATAAAATCCAAACTGGTGAGGTTACTCGGGATCGCCTTCTGAACAGTTTGCATTTCGCTGCCAAGAGACGCTTTTACTTTCACAAATATTTTCGCATCTTCAATTGCTTTATTGATGCCCGCTATCTGGGTTTTGTCCTGATTGACTTTTTGCTCGGCGACCTGAATTTGCTTTTGCAGGGCCGAGCCGTCGTCATAAAGCAGAAAATAGTAACCGACGGCGATCGCCATACCGATGAGCAGCGCCTTACCCGCCGTGAGGTTGTATAAAAATTGCGCCATTAACTTGCCGCCCCGATCTCACTTGAGATCTCAAATGACTTTATGGTCCCCAATTTGGTATCGGCCTCATCCACAGCCTTGAGCAAAAGCACGTTTTGAAAATAAGATTTATTCTGTTCAAGTGAGTCCAAAAATCGATTCAATTGATCGTCAGTGAGGGCCGATCCGAACAACTCCAAGTGATTATCTTTAATTGTGATCGACGTGAGCCACAACTTATCGGGTATATTATTTTGTATGTAATCAATCGCTTTGATTTCACGCAGCCGTTTCTTAGATAAATCTTTGATAATTTTAATCCGGCGCTTGAGCTCTTCGATGTCTTTTTGCATTTTTTTTGCCTGATCAGCCTCAGCCTGATGTTGCTGGATCTGTTGATCAAGATTACTAGCCTCAGCCCGCGCATTCGCTAGACGGCCTTCAAGACTCGATATGTTGATTTTTTGATAAGTGAATATTGCGGCCAGCCAAATTAACATGAGTAGCATTTTTGTCGCATTTTGCTTCGCATCGCTGGGGCCGGTCACCTCAGTCGTCGCGACATTAGCGACCTCACTGACTTGGGTGGCGACCGTCCCGACATAAGTGCCGCCTCTGTTTTTTAGAAGATTGACTCGTAACAATCAGTCCCCCACCTGTCGAAGCCCAAGCCCGACCGCGACCGCGGCAAAGTCCCGTACTTGATCGATATAATTCTGCGAAAAAGTCTTCGGATCGACTTTTATTTTTAGAAACGGATCGAGCTTTTCGCACGGCACGATTTGGTTGAGCCGTTCGATGAGACCTACGGTTCGCGAGGCGCCGCCGGTCACAAAGCACCGCGATATCGTGTGCGAACTGGCAGAGTTCAAATAAAAGTCAAAGCTCGCTTTTATTTCATCACTCACGACTTCTGTTGTGGCGTTGATGAGACCTTCCGCCTCGACAGGCGCAGTCTTGTCTTTTCCGATACTGAGCTTGAATGCCTCAGCCTCTTCTTGGCTGACGTTTAACCCCTTTTGCAGATCCACGGTGTAGTTCATCCCACCCACCGGGATATCCCGCGCAAACACAACTTCTCTATTGTCGATAACCACCATGCTCGTACTGGTCGCGCCGATATTGAGTAGCGCGACCGATTGGCCATCAAGCTCCCCGTAATTGGCTTTGAAACAATTGGCCAATGCGAAACCCGACACATCCAAAATTGTACAGTTTAACCCAGCGGCTGAAATCGCTTCGGCGTATTTGAATACGTGACCTTGAATCGCTGCCACAAGAAGTAAATCCATGCTTTCAGGTGACGGGCTTGTCTTCAGTACTTCGTACTCCAGGTTCACTTCATTGATATCATAGGGGATGTACTGTTCGGCTTCCCACCGAATTTGCTCAGGGATGAGTTTCGTATCGATTCGCGGAATAGTGATTCGCTTCACCATTACGGATGTCCCGCTCAAGGCGGTCGCGACGTGCGTGCGCTTTGTTTTTAATTGTTGAATAAGCGCCTGGATGGTTTCGGCAATCGCCTGCGGATTTAATATTTCGCCGCCGGCAAACGAATTTGCCGGTGTGGGGGCGATGCCCAATGCTAATAGGGTGGATCGATTACGGGACGAATCAAGCTCCGCTATCTTAACGGTCGCTGCACCCACGTCGAGGGCTAGAATTTTCTTTTTATCAAACAAAAACATCGCCCTGACCTATCCATGGCCTTTGGCCGTAAATACTCGATCCTACTAAAGATTAGATCGGACGCGTCATCAAATGTCAAATGAGCCCGGTTGAGTCGGGCAGCTAGAGAGATGGAATAAAAAGGTGAATGTAAGCAAGACTTAAATCGCGACCAAAAAATATATAAAAAATTGCCGCGAGCGAAAGGTATGGCCCGAACGGGATCGCGTGACTCATGCCCTGCTTTCTCTTAAGCACGAGCGACAAGCCCACTAGACTTCCGACCAGACTGGAACAAATGATCACAAACGGGACAGATGTCCAGCCGAGAACCGCGCCAATCCACGCGAGAAGTTTAATATCCCCTCCGCCCATACCTTCTTGCTTTCGAAAGATTGCGTACAAGATAGCGATGGCCCATAAAAAACCGCCGCCAACGATGACCCCCCAAATGGCCGGCATGAACGGACGCTCAGGGTTGATCGCAGCGCCAATCAGACCTACCGCAATTCCGCCCAAGGTGAATTCATCCGGCAAAATCATATGGTCGAGATCGATGAAGCTGACCGTCACAAGGCCGAATACAAATAGAAGATATTCTAAAAGCCGCCAGCAAAATCCAACCTTCACGTAAACCGCGGCGAATAAGCCAGCCATAATCCATTCGACCAATACGTAGCGAATTGAAAAACGAGCACCGCAGTTGCGGCACTTGCCACTAAGAAAAAACCACGAAAACAAAGGTACATTGTCATACCATGCGATTGTCTTTTGGCACGAGTAGCAGTGACTTCTCGGTTTGACGACGCTTAAGCCCTTAGGCAGACGGTAAATCACGACGTTGGCAAAGCTGCCCCATAATGCTCCGAGAATAAACATGATGTAAAGCAATGGATCAGTGAAAGTTACAGGCGTCATCCGAGATCGCGCTTCCCGAGAACCATGGCGCTGACGGAGATGAGCAACGCGGCCCACGCCAGACAATAAACACTTACCCAAACGACGTCGCCGTAACGGACGGGATCGCCATAAACAAACAGCGAACGCCAATTAAAATATTCGAGATTTGGGAACACCGCGCGAGTCGCCCGCTCGACAAAAATGAACGCTTCGTTGTTGCTACGTTCAGCGAAATATTTGAGGCTGTCGAGCCAATGCCCGATTAAAAACACGCCAAGCGCGAACGAAACCGAGAGCATCGATGAAGAAAAAGTGCCAAAAAACATCGTGACACATAAAAGTACGGCCGCCTCGAGGCAAATGCCGTAAAGCCCGATGAGAAAAGCCATGTTGGGTCGCAAATTCAAAAGCAAAAGAATGCCGGCGAGCACAAGCGCGAGCAGGCCGATCGACATCATAATGACCGCGAGTAAGCCCAGACTTTTGCCGACTACAAACTGAGTTCTTGAAATGGGCCGAACGAGCAGTGTCATGATAGTTTTCTTTTCAATTTCTCGGCTGACGAGCGTACTCCCGACAAAGATTGCAAGAATGACGGCGCTTAAATGAATGGCTGCGAATCCGAAATCGACCGTGATTCGAGCTTGCTCGGTAAAAGTCAATTGCCCTAAGGCCAGACTCAACGCAATGAGAAGAACAGCAACGACAAGTAAACCGTACAACACGCGGTTGCGCATGATTTCGCGAAAGGTATTTCGAGCAATGACCAAGACCTGTGTCATTGACCTTCTCCCCTAAGCCCGTGCTTAATAAACGCTTGCTCGAGGTTGCGATCTTTTTTGATATCCACAATGTGGGCGCCCTGGCTCAACAGCCTTTTCAGCTCATTTTGAAGAATAGAATCGGAATCAACTCGCAAAGTTTCTTCGCGTCCGTTGGCCAAAAACCGGATGATGGCGGCTTCGCCCATTTTGGCGAGAAACGGCTCAAGACCTCCTTCATAAGTGACCACACCGCTCTTCATGATCACCAGCCGATCGCATAAAACTTCAGCATCGGGCAGGAGATGACTTGAAAAAAACACGCACCGACCTTCGCGCGCTGTCTCGCGAATGATCTCAGCTAAATAAAATCGCCCATCAGGATCAAGCCCCGACATGGGTTCGTCCAAAATGACAAGCTCCGGATCGTGAATGAGTGCCTGGGCGACGCCAATCTTTTGCACCATACCTTTTGAATACTCTTTGAGTTTTTTGTCGCGAGCATGCCAAAGATCGACACGTTTGAGCAGCTTTTCAGACTTCTCTTTAAGATCGTTACGTTTTAAGCGAGTCGAAAGTTGCCCGTAAAATTCTAGAAATTCGAGGCCTGTTAAGTATTCATAGAAATACGGCCGCTCGGGTAGAAAACCGATGCGCTTTTTGACCTCTTCAGTGAGTTCTTCGTTGTTAAAAAAACGAACGGTGCCGGCGTTCGGGTAAGCCAGCCCTAACAAACATTTAATCGTCGTGGTTTTGCCGGCGCCGTTGCCGCCCAAAAAACCTGTAATCGAACGTTCGGGCAACTCAAAGTTGACCCCGTGCAAAACTCTGTGGGGTCTGGGGATAAATCCGAGGCGGTACGACTTCTCAAGTTGCGAAACCTTAAGAACGGGCATAAAACTCCACGGTTTTGGGCCGATGACGCCCAGCCAATATTCAAGCATGATTTTAAAATCGCGTCGAGGTGTAAATGCGGATTCGAAATTTCTATTGGCTTGGACCCTGGTCGCAAGACCGTGATCCGAACCGCCCGCAGTTTATCGACATACCGATTTTCATTTTGGTGGTCGCACTGATTTGGATCGTCGGCTCTATGGGTCGCGATATGAGTTCGTCATTCACAGGCGTGTCGCCAACAATAGACCTCGGCATACGGCATATCCCTTACTACATTGCGCGCAGTACGCTCAGAATGTTTATCGCTTACGGGTTTTCACTCTTATTTACGCTGGTCGTCGGTTACATCGCGGCGCACTCCCAACGTGCCAGGACTTTGATACTGCCGGCACTCGACATTCTTCAGTCCGTACCCGTGCTCGGATTTTTATCCGTTACGATTACAGGTTTCATGAGCTTGTTCCCAGGCTCGTTACTCGGCGTCGAAACAGCTAGCATTTTTGCAATATTCACCGCGCAAGTTTGGAATATGACGTTCGGCTTTTACCATTCGCTTGTTACGATTCCGCGCGACTTGACCGAGGCCGCAACGGCGTTTGATTTAACGCCGTGGGAGCGGTTTAAAACCGTTGAACTCCCATCGGGCGCAATCTCGCTGATCTGGAACTCTATGATGAGTTTCGGCGGCGGCTGGTTTTTCGTCGTACAGAGTGAAGCGATTTCAGTTCTCAACCATAAAATCGCGCTGCCAGGCCTCGGCTCTTATCTTTCGCTCGCGCTTGAAAAAGGCGACACCCATGCCGCCTGGTTGGCTGTCATCGCGATGATTTTCGTCGTCATTCTCATCGATCAAATTTTTTGGCGCCCGATCGTAGCGTGGTCGCAAAAATATCGCGTCGAACTGGTCGAGGCAACTGAGACGCAAAAATCGTGGGCACTCGAACTCGGTCGACGCAGCTGGCTCCTGCGACGGATGTTTTCGTTCGTTACGTCAACATTTGCCAATGTATCCGACTTCATGATGAAAAACACGATGGACCGGGCCCAGACGAGATTGAATCGCAATCCGCGCTGGCAAAAGCTTGTGGACGGAATTTCAATGGTTTTGATTTTTGCTGTGTTGATGTCAATCGGATACGAGAGCGTACGACTGGTACGCGAAATTCATACGAACATGAATCTCGATGAAGTTCGACATATATTTAAACTGGCTTTACTTACGATGGGCCGGGTATTTGTTATGGTTGCCGTGGCGACATTGATTTGGACTCCCATCGGAGTGTGGATCGGTTTTCGTCCAACCGTCGCGAAATTCGCTCAGCCGCTCGCGCAAATCGCGGCCTCATTCCCCGTAAACATGGCATTTCCGTTCATCGTCGGATTTTTTATCGGTCATTCTATTTCGATTAACTACGGCAGTATTTTTCTGCTGGCACTTGGCACGCAATGGTACATTTTATTTAACGTGATTGCAGGCGCGAGTTCCGTGCCGTCGGATCTAAAAGAAAGTGCTTCGGTATTCGGTCTTCATGGCTGGAAATATTGGCGCACGCTGATCATCCCTGCGATCTTTCCGTATTGGGTGACAGGCGCCTGCACGGCAGCCGGTGGAGCGTGGAACGCCAGCATCGTGGCCGAGTACGTAAACTGGGGGAATAAAACTTTGATCGCTGACGGGCTCGGTGCATTTATCACCCAAGTTACGGCAAAGGGCGACTGGCCGGCGATTTTTTGCAGTATTCTTGTCATGTCGGTTTTTGTTGTTATTTTGAATCGACTGCTGTGGAGAAATTTGTATGATTTGGCCGAGAAGAAATTTCGATTGGAATAGCCGATGAACCCCGAAAACATAACAGAACTCGAGAACGTCAGTAAAACTTTCTGGCTCGCCGACAGCCAGCCGATTGAGGTCCTTAGCCAAATCAATCTCGGGATTAAACCGGGCGAATTTATCGCGCTTCTCGGGCAATCGGGTTCAGGCAAGTCGACACTGCTCAGGATATTGGCCGGTCTCATCCCTCCGACGTCGGGCGTCGTGTATGAACGCGCCAAAAAACTTTCGGGCATAAATGAGTCGCTCGCCATCGTGTTTCAAAGTTTCGCTCTGTATCCGTGGTTGACCGTGTACGAAAACGTGCGGATCGGGCTCAACAAGCGACAACTTGGGCCGGATGAAGAGCGACAAGAAATCAACAATGCCTTGACGTTGATCGGGCTCAGCGGACACGACAACGCCTACCCCAAAGAGCTTTCAGGTGGCATGCGACAACGAGTCGGTTTTGCGCGTGCGCTCGTAGCCCGGCCGCCAATTTTGGCCATGGATGAACCTTTCAGCGCTCTCGATGTGCTCACCGCGCGAAATCTACGGGCGGAGATCATCGACCTTTGGGTCGAGAAAAAGAATGTTTTTCAGTCGGCATTCATGGTGACGCATAATATTTCAGAAGCCGTGTCGATGGCTTCTAAAATCGTTATTCTTTCAAGTAACCCCGGCCGCTTAGCCCATGTCATCCTCAACAATTTGCCTTATCCCCGTAACGAAAAATCATCGGCCTTTCTCGGAATGGTCGATGAAATTCACGACCTCATTACCGCTTTGAACCTACCGGACGTCGCCGCCCGCGAGCGATTTACCCGAGCGGCCCCGACACGAGTCGAAAATTTACCGCGTGTCGAGGTCAGCCGAATGCTGGGTTTTCTTGAAGCGGTGGCCGCCGACGGTGGGCGAGCTGATATTTTCGCCCTCACTCAACAGATGCGTGAAGAATTCGGTTCGGTCATCGCCGTCGCCAAAGCTCTCGAGATTTTGGACTTAGTCGTGACCCCCGAGCACGAAGTCGTAATCACTCCACTCGGCCGTGAACTGATAGATGCCGAACCGGAACGTCGAAAAGAAATTTTCAGACGACAGATACAGCGGCTCGCGCTTTTCCGCTCACTCAAGGATAAGCTTGCGGAGAGCGAATCTGTGACGGAAGATGATTTCAAAGAGGAGATTCACGCCCAACTCCCCTACGAAAATGCCGATAAAATGATCGATACGATTGTGGATTGGGGCCGTTACGCTGAAATTTTCGACTTTGACGCCAACTTAAAAGTTTTTACTAAACAACCCGACTCACCCGCGTAGTCGCGGATGAGCTAGGCCGCTTTTTTCGCTGCCCGTCTTCATCTAATGCGCTATAAGCTTCGCCCTTATCGAGAGCCCTCTCGCTTCTGAAGAAAGCTTCGAAATCACACTTGATAGAGTTTCAGGTTTAAATTTTATGTAATTGTGGGATCGGCTCGACCGCAAACTCGCCGTGTCGCGATCTTTTGAGAGCCGTGAGAAAAGAAATCGCGGTATCGCTCTCGGTGATACAAGGAATTGAATAGTCAATGCAACTGCGTCGAATGCCGAAACTGGCTTCGACAGAATGCCGGCCCGAAGTCGTATTGATCACAAGAGCAACCTGGCCGGAACGAATGCGGTCGACACAGTGAGGGCGGCCTTCATGCACTTTTTTAATCTCTTCGCATTCGACTTGATGATTACGTAGAAAGCGGGCCGTTCCACCTGTGGCCGAGAGCGTGTAACCCATACTCACCAGCTCTCGAGCGAGCGGCAAGAGTTCTTCCTTATCCTTCTCTCTCAACGAAAGAAAAACCTCGCCCTCTTTGGGCAATACCAGCTGGCTTGCTACAAATGCCTTCAAAAGCGCCTCCGAATAATCGCGGCCGCGCCCCATAGTTTCGCCAGTTGATTTCATCTCGGGCCCGAGAATTGAATCGGCTTCGAAAAACTTCTTAAACGGAAAAACAACTCCCTTGACCGAAACACGATCGATTTTACGCCACTGAAAACGCTCAGGTCGCACCTGAGCCGATGAATGCCCGAGAATCGCACGTACGCCGAGGTCGACGATAGGAATGCTCGTTGCCTTCACAAGAAACGGAACACTTCGCGAACTTCGCGGGTTCGCTTCAAGCATATAGATAACGTCGTTTTTAATCGCGAGCTGCAAATTGAGAAAACCCAACACCTCGAGACGATCCGCCAATCGCACCGCGATTTCTTCAATTTTTCTCTCTGTTTCGGGCTTCAACCGCTGGGGCGGAACGACACCCATCGAATCACCGCTGTGTACTCCGGCAGCTTCGATATGTTCGACAATACCACCGATGACATGCCAATCCGGTCCGCGGACCAAGTCAACATCCACCTCGAGCGCCCGTTCAAGAAACTCGTCAACAAGGCACGGCGTTTTTTCCGAAATAAAATCTCGATGCCGATCAAAATAGCTCTCGAGTTCCGCGTCGTTTTCGATAACCTCCATTCGGCGGCCGCCCAAAACATAACTTGGCCGACACAAAACCGGATAACCAATTGAACTCACTATTTTGCTGGCATCGTTTACGCTGGTGGCCATGCCGGATTTCGGAATGGCAATTTGAAATGACCGGCAAATTTCGTTAAAACGACCGCGATCTTCCGCTAAATCAATTGTATTCAACGACGAACCCAACAGTTTAAAACCATCTTCTGCTAACATCGGCGCGAGCTGAATCGGCGTTTGGCCACCCAACTGGGCCACGAATCCGCGTGGCCGCGTATGACTGAGTACTTCGGCAAGGTGTTCGTGAGTGAGCGGCTCGAAAAACAATTCATCGGATGTGTCGTAATCGGTTGAAACCGTTTCCGGGTTCGAATTCACCATGATGACATGGTAACCTTCGGTGCGAAATCGTTGAACGCTTCTCACGCAACTGTAGTCGAACTCTATCCCTTGACCAATACGATTGGCACCGCTGCCCAAAATGACGATCGCCTCTTTCGAGGTCGCCGTGCGCGGAGCCGGTTTTGACCAATAACTAGAATAAAAATAAGGTGTTTGTGATGCAAACTCACCTGCGCATGTGTCGACCTGCAAGTAAGCGGGTCGAATGTTATGGCGCCATCTCACATCGCGAACGTCGCGTTCATTCATTTCGCGAATTTCGGCAATTGCGGCATCGCTGAAGCCGAGACGCTTGGCCTTTAAAAGTGTGTGGGCCGTCAATTCACGATCGGCGGAGATCACAAATTCAAATTCAACTATTTGCTGAAGCTGCTCCAAAAACCATGGCGCGATTTGCGTGAGCTTATTGAGATCTTCGACACTGCGACCATCGCGTAATGCCTGAACAATATGAAACAATCGCTCGCTATTCGGCGTGGCGAGACGATCTTCGCTGACGGCAACCGGAGCGAGCCCGCGCGGTCCGCGCTCGAGCGATAACGCAGCTTTTTGAATCGACTCTTTGAACGTGCGACCGATCGCCATGACCTCACCGACGCTTTTCATTTGCGTGGTGAGTGAATCTTTACTGCCGGGGAATTTTTCAAAAGCAAAACGCGGAATCTTCGTCACTACGTAATCCAGCGCCGGTTCGTAGCACGACGGAGTGACTTTTGTAATGTCATTCGGAATTTCATCAAGGGTGTACCCAACCGCTAGCAACGCCGCGATTTTCGCAATCGGAAAGCCGGTCGCCTTGCTCGCTAGAGCTGAAGATCGGCTTACGCGCGGATTCATTTCGATCACATACCGCTCGCCGCTAGTCGGGTGAATGGCAAACTGAATGTTGGCGCCGCCGGTTTCGACGCCAACGGCGTTGACGATTTTGCAAGCTTCGTCGCGCATCGATTGATAGGCATCATCCGAGAGGGTTTGTTGAGGCGCCACCGTAATGCTGTCGCCCGTGTGCACGCCGCACGGATCGAAATTTTCGATCGAGCAAATCACGACAAATGTGCCGCTTCGATCGCGCATCACTTCGAGCTCGAACTCCTTCCAACCCAAAATGCTTTCTTCGACCAACACTTCGTGGCTGGGGCTTTCGTGCAGTGCCAAGGCGATCTTATTTTTATATTCTTCAAGCGAAAACGCGATACCGCCGCCGCCACCACCGAGGGTGTAGTTGGGCCGCAACACCAGCGGCAAACCCAGTTCGTCTGCGATCGCCATGGCTTCATCAAATGACCGCACCATTTTCGAGCGCGGATACTTCGCCCCGACGGAATCTAAAATGCGGCAAAACCGCTCGCGATCTTCAGCCGCGCGAATGACGTCGCTTTTGGCGCCCAACATTTCAATTCCGAGCTCTTTCAAAGTGCCGGATTTTTCGAGAGCAAGGGCCAGATTGAGCGCGGTTTGACCGCCGAGCGTAGGCACGATCGCATCGGGCCTTTCTTTTTGGAGAATTGGCCGGATAAATTCCTCTTTTAGAGGTTCGATGTAAACCCGCGTGGCGATTTCAGGGTCGGTCATGATTGTCGCCGGGTTTGAGTTGATGAGGACAACTTCAAGGCCTTCACGCATAAGCGCTTTGCACGCTTGCGTGCCGGAGTAATCGAACTCGCAGGCTTGCCCGATGACGATCGGGCCACTCCCCAAGATCACCACTTTTTTTACATGCTTAAATCTCGGCATCCTTATGCTCTACCAGACTTCGCCCGATTACACCCGTAGTCGCGAGTCGTTTGAATAAATTTCTTCGATCCCGACGTGCTGATACTGCTCGTGTTTATTGCGCATACGAAAAAGTCTCAAGACTAAGCGCTCGCGCGCGTCTCTCTGCTGCTCGTCGGGTAATTTGCTCACTCGCTTCACCTCAGAGCGTATAAATTTCGTGGCCTCAGGCGGGTGAAAACAAAACGCGATCGAAAATAAAAACGAATCTTGATGGGGGATGAGCCGCGCCTGAAAGTATTCGTCAGGTGAGAAACCGTATGTTACCGGCGAGTCTTTGATCACGAGCTTATATTTCGATAAAAGATCGCGAACGTAAACATCTTGGCCCTTGATTTTAATGAACTCGAACAAACTCAAGCGATTGTGCGACATATTTTTTAAATACGGTAAGTCAGCATCGTTCACTCGGGTTGGCCGATTTTCTAAATGATGAGCAATTGGAACCAGCCCCGAGGATTTAAGGGGGCGAGAAAACAAATACCAGTCCGTGAATTGTGCCATGCGCATATCGAACGAAGGCGATTGCTCGTCGAATATCCCAGCTAAGTCGAAAAATTCGAGCTTCGCGGTCACCGCTTCGTCGGCAAAAGGGCCGGCGGCGTAAAATTGCATGAGTTCGTCGATGATTTCGTAGTAGCGTTTCACGTGGGTTGGTTTAATTGCTTCGGCTTCCATGACACCCCTGCTCGGTGAAATAATCGAACAACAGCGACGATTCATGCGGGCCCGGGTGACTCTCGGGGTGAAATTGCACGCTTAAACAGCGCCATTCACGATGGTAAATCCCCGCCACCGTCTGATCGTTCAGATTAACATGAGTTACGTCGACTCCGGTAGGTAAGGATTCGATATCGACATTGTAGCCGTGATTCTGACTCGTCACATAAACCCGATTGAGAAGCCGGTCGCGGATCGGGTGATTGCTGCCGCGGTGCCCGAATTTCAATCTATAAGTTCGCCCGCCGAGTGCCAAACCGAGCACTTGGTGACCCATGCAGATGCCAAAAATAAACTTTTTATCGCGTTCCTTTTTACAGCCCGCATTGTAGGCTATCAATTGCTTAACGGTCTCGATGCCGTCTCTCACATCCGCCGGGTCGCCCGGCCCATTCGTGAGGAGTATGCCGTCGGGTTGCCAATTCAGGATTTCGTCGGCTTTTGTGTCGGATGGGTATATCCGAATTTCACGACATCGCAACTCTAGCTCGCGCAAAATATTTTCTTTCGATCCGAAATCGAGAACCGCCACGCGAGGGCCGGTCGTCTTGTGCCCCCTGCGATCTTCGACTTTTTTTCGCGACACGGCCTTGGTCCAGTCGGCAGTCGCTTTCGAGGTGCGTTCCTGTTTCGCCGTACGGATCAACCGGCGCGCCTCATCTTGGGCAGCCGCTTCACTGTCGGCGCGCACGACGGCGCCCCATTGTGTACCCGCGCCGCGCAAATGGAGCACAAGCGATCGAGTGTCAACTCCGCTTAACACCGGCACATTCGCATTTCTCAGTCTGTGCAGCCACCCTGAATCGCGGGCGCTGTTTTGAATTTCAAGGCAGATAAAGCCGCGAATCCAAATGTTTTTCGACTCCCAAAATTTGTCGGCAATGCCGTAGTTGCCCTGCTGCGTGGCGGTCAGGACTAAAATCTGTGAGTGATAGGAAGGGTCGGTCGCCATTTCTTCGTAGCCGGAATGTGAGGTATTAAACACGACTTCACCGACTTGCGCGTCACCCCCATGAAACTCCCCGTGAATTGTATAACCGTCTTCAAGCACTAAGTAACCGTTCACGCTTTACCTACCATTTCAGCCATGATGGCAGCGCGGACATACACGCCATTTGTGACCTGATCGTGAATGGCACAACGCGGGTCACTTAATATTTCTTCGTCGAGATCTTCACCAGCGACAAACGGGCCGGGATGCATAATAAGAGCGTTCGAAGATAACCGCGCTAAGTTTCGGCGATCCAGCCGATAGTCTTGCACGGGCACTGACTTATTATCCGCATGTCTTTCTTTTTGAATGCGTAAACCGATGCAGACCGTCGCCCATTCGCTAGCTTCAGCCAAACTCGCGAATCGTTTGCACTTGGCCCAAGCGCCGTCTTTTGGCACCCATTCTACGGGAGCGGCCACTGCCACTTCAGCTCCCAGCATTTCAAACAGCAAAACCCCAGATCTCGCAACCCGACTGTGCAGTACGTCGCCTACATAGACAATACGTTGCCCTTCTATCTGATCGAGACGTTCAATGATCGTCATCGCATCGAGCAGCGCCTGGGTTGGATGCTCACCTTGACCGTCGCCGGCGTTGACCCACGCTACTTCGCAAGTTCGCAAAATTTCGGCCACGCGCACGTCACCGCCGTGCCGGCAAACCAAAAGATCTGGCTTCATGGCGAGCAAATTCGCCAACGTTTCGTGAAGACTTTCGCCCTTTTTAAGGCTGGTCGAGTGATCCGCCGCGAAGGCAACGGGCTTCATGCCCAATCGATGCGCGGCCATCTCGAAGCTTGTGCGAGTTCGCGTCGATGGCTCAAAAAATGCCAAAAGTACGACCGCTTCACGCACATGGGTGAAGCCTGATTTTTTAAAACAAAACGCCTGTTCAATGATTTTATGAATGTTTTGAGATTGAAGATCTCGAACCGAAGCCAGAGATCGCGGATATCCGAGCATTAAAATTACATTTAGCGTGGCCGAGGCCTAAAAGTCAAATTGCAGTAGATTAACCGCAACCTTTGGGGCCATCATTTCACGGCTGAGCCGCGGTTCTTCATTGGGCAGATTTGACTCTGGCATTTGACTTCGCGCCAGTGCTGGGTCAACTCCGTTATAAAGATTGATCGCACGCTGCAGATGGGCGTTCGCGTGGCCTGCCACAATGATGCCCGAAATCCAAGGGACCAAAAAACTGACCCAGAACACGCCATCATTATAAACGTTGTTTGCCGTGCTCACGATACCGTAAGTGAGCGCAAGGCCCAAAGCGCCCCAATTGAGATACGGAAACCATACCATCAAATGCTGATAACGATTGTACTCGGCTTGAGCCATCGGGTTTGAAGCGAAGGTGTCGCCGAAATCGTATCTCGCCGACCAAAAATACGTGTCAATGGATTTGCCATTGGCCAGGTATTGCCCCTGCGCCGAACTGAAGAAGATTTTCGGTGCGGGTTCACTTGCTACAGCCGTTACCGCGAATGAAGAGAACAATACTGACACGATGATTGCGTAAATAATTTTAGTCATTTTGTACTTATCTACTGTATCGACGGCCAAGACAAGCAATTACGCCCTACCGCGCCCAAAGAAAAATACGGTGACGGCGAAAGTGCGATTCGTAGCGGCCGTCGGGGCGCGGGTTCCACGCGAATGAGAGCGCCACCATTGCGATTCGAGCATCGATGGCGCGATCCGGGATTGCCCCCCAGTGACGCGAGTCCTCGCTGAAATCGCGATTGTCGCTCAGAGCAAAAAAACTGTGTGGCGGGACGACATAAGGGCCAAAATTCGGCGCCGGTTGATCAGAAATCAAAATTGTATACGCGGGCTCACCGGGCAATTTCTCTCGGAGCGCCACCACTCGCGCTTGCTTGCGAATTACTGACGAAATATGAAGATGGCTCCTCGTGTATCGGGCCGCATGCCCGTTGACTATTAGCCGTTGCCCTCGAATCTCGATGCGATCGCCGCCGATACCGACGACGCGCTTAACGCACAATTGATCTCCAGTCGCCGGCGGGCTCGCGCTGGGGTCGGTTTGAGGGCACCGAAAAACGACCAATCGGCCGCGTTGCGGTGTCGTCTGCCCAAAATGAAGATTCGTGAGCGGAACGTCGAGCCCGTACGGCAGCTTATAGCCAATTAGAAAATCGCCCATTTCAAGCGATGGCTCCATCGTGAGGTCGGTCATTTTGTAAGTCGAAATAACAAACGAGCGCAGTACAAATGCAAACAATATTGCCAGCAGCAAGGCCTCGGTGTAGTCACGCAAAAGATGTAAAATCGAATCGCGGAGTTCGCGGCCGAGTTGATTGAGAAATTTAAATTCCATAAGACCTATTCAATACGATGAATCAATCCGTGCCAACGGATGTATCTTGGGTCACACAAAAAATTCACATCCGACAAAGTGGCCGTGCATCCCATCCAAACCCATGTGGCTTGACCGATCAGGTTCTTTAGCGGGAACTCACCCCAATAGCGGCTGTCACGCGAGTGATCGCGATTGTCGCCCATCACAAACAACTGACCCGGCGGGATCACCGTGTCCGGCTCCGAATAGTGATACGTGCCGCGCTCAAGAATCATCCAGTGCGGATGCTCACCGAGAGTTTCACGAAATAAATGGTACGAAGACGGCGGCCCTTCGAGATCGCTCTCCGTCCACCTCGACGAAAACGGCACTGGTTTTTCACTTACCGTTTTACCATTAACTTTAAGATCACCCGCTTCGGTGTACTCAACATGATCGCCCGGTAGCCCCACAACACGTTTGATAAGATAGTAATCGTCTTGATCAACCGATCGAAACACGACAACATCGCCTCGCTTCGGCACGTAAGGCCCCACCACCCAATTTTTGGTAAACGGCACGCGAACGCCGTACGCAAATTTTTTGACGATAATGTGATCGTTGACGAGAAGAGTCGGGATCATGCTGCCCGAAGGAATCACAAACGGCTCGTACAAAACCCAGCGAAAGAGTAAATACGCGGCAATAGCCAGAATAAACAGCCCGGCGCTACCCAAGAAACTCGCGCGTTTATCCCGCCCCGCGTTTGCCATTAGTCCAAGACCGAGTGAAAAAATCGGCGCCAGCGGATGGTCGCCGGATTACAAAGAAAAGTCACAACCGGCAATGTTGTTTCGCAGCTGAGCCACACGAACATCGCGCGACCGACCAAATAATCACGCGGTACGAACTTTTGTGTTCGCCAATAGCGGCTATCGTTCGAATTGTCGCGGTTGTCGCCCATGACAAAATAGCTGTTCGGCGGCACTGTGACCGGCCCAAAAACCGAATCGGTTTTGTCTTTTTTTAACAATATCGGAAACGTCTGTTCGCCCAGCTTTTCTTCAAGCTCGTTGTATTTTGAAAGCGCGCCGGGCCCATCGCCAGCAAAATCCGAATCGCGTAACCAAGCAAAATCACTTTTGGTCTCGCTCGGGATTTCATTTTTTATGAGCTCGTCGTTGATATAAAGATTTCCGTTTTCGTAGTAAATCTTATCTCCGGGCACGCCCACAATACGCTTGATATAAAAGATCGAAGGGTCGTCGGGGTAACGAAAAACAACAACCTCACCGCGCTTGGGGTCGGCAAACTGCGCCATCCAATGGTCGGTGAACGGAAAACGCAGACCATAAATGAACTTGTTCACGAATATATGATCGTGCACCAGCAGAGTCGGGAGCATACTGGGCGACGGGATCACGTAGGCTTCCATAAATGCCCAGCGAATCGTTAATGCGATAAGTACGGCGACTAAAAATGAGCCGGCGCCTTCCGTCCAAAAATGCTTTGAAAATATCTTTTTCATCGTCCGGTTTTGTCGCGACCCCGATCGTCTTCTCTAGTCGTCCACTTTCAAAATGGCCAAAAACGCGTCTTGCGGAACTTCGACCGTCCCCACCTGCTTCATGCGCTTTTTGCCTTCTTTTTGCTTTTCAAGAAGTTTGCGCTTTCTCGATATATCACCGCCATAACATTTTGCTGTCACGTCTTTTCTTAAAGCGCCTTGTGTTTCGCGCGCGACGATTTTGCCGCCGATAGCAGCTTGTATCGCGATCTGGAACTGCTGTTTTGGTATCAACTCTTTGAGCTTTTCGCACAGCTGGCGGCCTTTGCGCTCGGCCTGTGTGCGGTGAACAATGACCGAAAGTGCATCAACCGGCTCGCTGTTCAACAGAATATCCAGTTTCACGAGTTCCGACGGCTCAAAGCCGATGAGTTCGTACTCCATCGAGGCATAGCCTTTCGAAATGGATTTCAATTTGTCATAAAAATCCATGACGATTTCATTGAGCGGAATTTTGTATTCGATGATGACTTTTTTGTCAGTGATGTACTCCATTTTAATTTGAATGCCGCGCTTGTTCTCGCACAATTTCAGAAGCCCGCCGATGAATTCCGTCGGAGTGTGAATCGTCACTTTCACGATCGGTTCTTCGAGGTGCTCGATTTTCGAAATTTCAGGCAGGTCGGCGGGGTTTTCGAGTCTCATTTCTTGCCCGTCCGTTGTGAACACTTTGTACACAACCGATGGCGCCGTTGAAATGAGATTCAAATTGAATTCGCGCTCGAGCCGTTCTTGCACGACTTCCATATGAAGCAAGCCGAGAAAGCCGCACCGATAACCGAACCCGAGAGCGTTCGATTTTTCGGGCTCAAACGACAAACTTGAATCGTTCAGCGCGAGTTTTTGCAAAGCTTCTTTGAACGCCTCGTAATCGGATGTATCGACCGGAAAAATCCCCGAAAAAACCATCGGCTGAATGCGCTTAAAGCCGGCGAGCGGCTCCGTCGCTTGATCGTGCTTTACCGATTTGACGTGGGTGAGCGTATCGCCGACGCGCACGTCGCGAATATCTTTGATGCCGCAAATGACAAAACCCACTTCGCCGGCATCAAGCGAATCAAGCTGCAACGCTTTCGGAGTGAACACGCCGAGGCGCAAAACTTCGTACTCTTTACCTGTATCCATAAATCGAACGCGATCACCTTTGCCGATCGCACCGTCAACCACACGGCATAAAACGACGACGCCTTGATACGAGTCAAACCACGAGTCGAACACAAGCGCGCGAAGGGCTTTCGAGCGATCGGCCTCGGGCGGTGGAATTTTATCGATCACGGCCTCCAAGATATCTTTAATGCCGATACGTTCTTTCGCCGAGGCGAGAATGGCGCCTTTCGCGTCGAGCCCGATCGCATCTTCGATTTGTTTTTTGACTCCATCAGGGTCGGCCGAAGGCAGATCGATTTTGTTAATTACGATTTGAATTGCGAGGTCGTTTTCGAGCGCGAGATATACGTTGGCGAGCGTCTGCGCCTCAACCCCTTGGGCCGCATCGACCACCAAAAGCGCACCCTCGCAAGCCGCCAGCGAGCGCGACACCTCATAAGCGAAATCGACGTGCCCGGGCGTGTCGATCAAATTGAGCTGGTACGTTTTGCCGTCGTTCGCTTTGTAATTGAGTCGAACTGTTTGAGCTTTGATGGTGATGCCGCGTTCGCGCTCGAGATCCATGTTGTCGAGAAACTGTTCTTTTTTCTCACGCTCTGAAATTGCGCCCGTCTCGAGAAGTAAGCCATCGGCCAACGTCGATTTACCGTGGTCGATGTGCGCTATAATTGAAAAATTGCGAATAAGTTCCGGTTGCATAAGCCGTTCAGTGTAACAGGCAATTCAATGCACGGCCAGCAGGCCGTTGTAAATGGCCACTATTTCAACATCGACTTGAGAGCGTCGACTTTATCTGTGCGCTCCCATGTGAATTCGGGCTCTGACCGGCCGAAATGCCCGTACGCCGCGGTTTTGTGATAGCGCGGTTTTAGCAAATCGAATTGTCGAATGATGTCCGCCGGCTTGAGACTCCAGATCTCACGAACTGCACTTTGAAGTTTCGCGGGGTCGACCTTCGCCGTACCGTAATCGTTCACCATGACGCTCACTGGGTCGGCAACGCCGATGGCGTAAGCGAGTTGAACAAGGCAACGGTCAGCAAGACCTGCCGCCACGATATTCTTCGCGATATGGCGCGCGGCATAGGCGGCCGAGCGGTCTACCTTCGACGGGTCTTTACCCGAAAACGCGCCACCGCCGTGAGCACCGTGACCACCGTACGTATCAACGATGATCTTTCGGCCCGTTAAACCGCAATCACCTTGCGGCCCGCCGACCACGAAACGGCCAGTCGGGTTGATATGAAATCTGGTTTTTTTATCGATTAAGCTTTTTGGTATAACTTTTAAAATCAATTCTTCGGTGACATATGCCGCGATCTCATTTTGTTCGATATCCGGTGAATGTTGCGTCGAAAGAACAACTGTGTCGACACGGCTAACTTTGCCGTCGGTGTATTCGACGGTTACTTGGCTCTTCGCATCGGGCCTTAGCCAATTGACCTTGCCGCTTTTTCGGATGGTCGCAAGTTCCTTCACGAGTTTATGCGAAAGATCGATACTCAATGGCATGCTCTCGGCAGTTTCATTTATCGCATAGCCAAACATCAAGCCTTGGTCGCCGGCACCCTGCTCTTTATGGTCTCCGTCGTCGACCCCAAGAGCGATATCGGGGCTCTGCCGCCCGACCGCCGTAAACACGGCACAGTGTTGATAGTCAAAACCCTTGTCGACACTGTCATAACCGATTTCTTGAATGGTCTTTCGCGCCACCGATTGATAATCCACTTGCGTGCGTGAGGTGACTTCGCCGGCGATGACGACAAAGCCTGTGGAGATCAGCGTTTCGCAAGCGACCCGACTTTTAGGGTCAGATGCCAAGTGCGCATCCAATATGGCGTCGCTGATTTGATCGGCCACTTTGTCTGGGTGACCTTCTGATACGGATTCACTGGTAAATAGATAATTTTTCATGACGCAATCCCCACGTATAGAGTGAGCACTCCATACCGGGGACCACGCTTTACGTCAATCGGGAATTGTGCGGTTTTAAGCCGATCGGCTCGTGCGGCTGTTGGCCTCCAAAATAAGCTGATCGTCAAGAAATCCCGCCGAAGAATTCTCGTAGGAGTGGTGATGTTTCAACTTGTCTTTTTCGCGCTCCATCTGGCGCTCAATACGTTTCACACACATGTCGAGAGACACGTAAAAACTGTCAGATCGAAAATGGGCTCGAAACTCTCCGTTCAAACCATGAATGTAAACTTCGGCGCAGCAATTGTGCCGCTCCTCACTAAACGTCACATGCACCGTCACCGGTTTTATCGCGTAACGCTCGACTTTATCAAAACGCGCCTGAACGTACTCGACGAGAGCCGGCGAGTGATCAATGGTTTTGAACTTGATGTCGTATTTCATAGTAGAGACTCCTTTCGTACCGTTTTGAGACCAAACGTACCTCGAACCAAACACCATTCTAGTCCCGCCCCTCGGTGCCCACAAATGACGGTCTCATAAAGGAGCAAATTTTGTCGTGGATGGCTAAAATTTCATGCGCCTTCTGTGCGAAAATGAATCCGCGCCAGATGAAATAATGCGTCTAATTTTTTGGCATAAAAATTGATTTTAGCTATGATAAATGCGCGGCGTGACGGCTCTAAAATCGGCACTTTATGCAAACACGACAAGATTTATGTTTAAAAATCGCGCGCTGCTGTGTTTACTCGTTTTTAAGTAAACATACATTTAATAAATGCTTGTTTTGGCGCGGCAAAAAGCAATACAGAAACTTATAATTTTACATAAAATTCCGATAAGTACAATTATGGGCAAGCGGCACGTTTTACTGTTAGCTCTATCGCTTTTGTTAGCCAGTACAATCGGCTGCGGAAAAGTCTGGGTTCAGATAAATATGAAATCAATGCCAGGCTCTGGCGGTAGCAGCGGCGGCGGCGGTGGCGGTGTAACACAAATTTATCGATCAGTCGGCCCAGGCAATACCTCTGCACTAGCTAGCGGAGCAGCAAACGCCATGACAATTTCGGGGACGACGGCGACGTTTGCGTCGCCTTTGCCCAACAACATTGGCGTCGGCGATGCAGTTGTTTACGGCAGCAGCTCTGACATCGCATTTATTGCAGGTCGTACATCAAGCACTCAGTACACGCTGCAATCGCCAACCGGCGGCACTCCGACCGCAGCGAGCAGCGATACGACCTGGTCCGTCTATCGCGCCTACACAAGTCTCGCGAATGCCTTGGCCGGCAACTCATCAACGAATGGCAACTCGAGCATTCCGGCAGGCTTGCGTGGGTTTGATACATTTAGCGCCAACAACAACCTCGTCACAAACAACGTCATCTGGAATGTTGCGTGCTATGCCGACGGCACTGATACAACGGGAGCCAACACGGCCGGGTGGACAACAGGTTCCACAAACTATTTGAAAATTTATACCCCGTACCTTTCGACAGAAGTCGGCGTCTCACAACGGCATAGCGGTTCGTGGAACTCAGGCGGCTACGAGCTTGATGCATCAGGCGTCGATTACGATATCAACATTGAGGTGAATTCGATTCGAATTGAAGGATTGAAACTCGGTGGTTCGTACGCGGGTTGTGCTGGAATTTGTTTTGATGATCCTGGCACTGGAATCACCGGAACAGGTGACACCTACATAAATGATAACATTATAGATGTCCCGCAGAGCACCGATTGGCCGGCTGGAATATACATCGCGTCGGTCCCCACCAATCTCACCGGCAATGTTTATCTTTACAACAACATCGTATTTATGCCCCTCGGTCCTTCGCCTACTTATACTCAAAATGGGATCGCTGACAATGATCCATCTCGTACTTCCACTTACGCTGCCAATATTTATGCCGATAACAATACTGTTGTAGGAGAATTTGGCTGTGGGTTTTGCATAAAAGACGGCAACGAGAATAATTTTATTTTGAAAAACAATATTGTACAGGACACAGGTTCAACAACCGCGTACTTCACTTATAATATCTTCGGTGCCGGCAGCGATTACAACATTTCAAGCGATGCCACCACAACAGGCGGCGCGCATGACATAACGAACGCCACCGTCGCTTTCGCCGATGCTCCGAGCGATAATTTTCTTCTCGCACCAACCGATGCCGTGGCCCAAGACGCGGGCACTAATCTCTCGAGTGATCCGAATTTGCCATTTAACTCAGACATTGCAGGCATCACGCGAGGTCAAGGCTCGGGGTGGGATATTGGCGCGGGCGAGGCTGTTCCGTCGTCGAGTAACGCAACCGAGATGACGGCGCTTACGCTAAGTAATTCGACGACTAGCCTTGTAGCGACAGCACTTTTCAGCGGCGACAGTAACGCCAACAACTCGGCGACGATTTATTATTGCGATAATACGGCGTCACCAGGTTGCTCTGCATTAGCCGGCTCAAGCGCATCAATGACTCGAACGAGCGAAACGGCCACTGAGGCAGGCAACTTCACGGCAACCGTCACGGGGCTTACGACCGGCGACATTTATAATGTGACAATCGTAGTCTCTGACTCCGATGGAGTAAGTAATAATGATTTATATGGAAAAATCACAGTCGGTACGCAATATACGTACGTGGCTGACGAAGGCAATAACCGTATTGAAGTCTTTTCTCTCAGCGGCTCCTATCAATCGCAATTCGGCAGCGGCATTCTTTCTCAACCCACGAGCGTCGCTTTTGACTCTACTGGAAATATTTGGGTTACCGATTCAAACCACAACCAAATTGCAAAGTTTAACTCAGCTGGCGGTTACATTGCTTCCTACGGAAGTTTGGGCTCAGGCAATGGCCAATTCAGTAGTCCTAACAATCTGGCAATCAATTCGGCTGATGAAATTTACGTTGCTGATTACAGCAATTATCGGATTGAAGTATTTAACTCGTCCGGAAACTATTTGTTTAAATTCGGTTCGAAAGGCACCGGCAACGGCCAGTTCGAATCGCTATCGGGAGTCGCGATTGACTATGCCGGCAACATCTATGCCAGCGACGCTTCAAATAACAATATTCAAGTTTTTAATTACCTTGGCAAATACCTGAAAACGATCGGAACTTCAGGAGCTGGCAATGGGCAGTTCGACTATCCAACTGGCATTACCTTTGACCCGTTGGAAAATGTGTATGTCTCCGACAATGTGAACACTAGAGTACAGGTCCTTGATTCACAGGGTAGTTACTTATCGCAATTCACATACGCGGGCGCTTCCGCCTATGACAATGTCTCATTTGACTCAGCCGGCAACATTTATCTCGATGACCAAAATAATGATAAGATATTCGTGTTCAACGCCGCCGACACCTATCAATACAGTATCGGTAGCGCCGGTACAGGAAATGGTCAATTGACCCAGCCAATGTACGTAAAAATTCACTAGCTCGCGTGCGCATCACGGGTTCTCATCATGGCTGCACAAACGGCGTTCCGGCCTCGAAGCGCGCCCGAGCCGGCAATGCCGAACAAGTTCCGCTGCTGCAGCCGGCTGGCCCAGTCTGAATCGGTTGAGCCTCTGTGGGCGTCACCCACGGCCACGGGTAGCCGCTGCCGGCATTGAAGAACGCCGGTTTACTTGATAAATAAAACGAGTTTGGAAGCGAATGATCGGCTGTATTTGAGTCCCACAAAACAGAATTATTTACATAATCAAAGTTGCCGTGACGAAAAATATACGACCCTTTGATACCATTAAGGTAAGGGTCTTGGCCTCCGGGGCCTTCGTTCCATCCAATCATAAAAATTCGATTTGCGTTCCAATCGCCTTGATACGTCCAGCCGTTAGCCGCTGTTGTCTTGCCCGAAGTACCGAGGGCGTTACCGACAAAAGCAAACCAATAATTGTAGGCTGACGGCCCCGCGGCGCGCAACGGCCCGGGCGCCGTCGGCGTGCAAGACGAAGCGCCATTCCCGCAAGCATAACCGACACCAGTAAAATCATTTACGAGTTTATTGTTGGATGGGTCAGTGAACGGCGTTCGCAACCCGGAGCCGTGGTTTCGAAAATAAGTCATGTACATCGAGTTGCCGTGGGTGTGGTCGTTATCCAGATTGTCGGCCCAATTGCCCTCAAACAAAACATGGTGTGGGCCAGAGTAGTGACTCGCATTGAGCCCCATATCGACCCAATAGTCGCCGATACCGGATTCGGCATCGTACATCGAGTCATCAATGTCACTGTAAGAGATAACGGACCCCGCGCCACCGGCTCTTGCGACCATGCCTTTGCCGGCAAAAGCGGTGATGCTGTTAGTGATAAGAATTTCGGTCGAGGCATTATCAAGAGCAATGGGGTATTCGCCGCCGTTGTTGACGGAATCCCAACAATTATGGACATAGTCTGTGTTGAGTTCACTGCGGACGGAGTATTCAACATTTATACCGCCGCCGTACCAGCCGCCGACATCGACATCCTTGAGCCAGCAGTACGCGCAGAATTCCATCTCGATGCCTCCATTCGCTGCACGAAGGACCGAGAGATTCTCAACGCCGGCACTTTGAAGAAACGAGATCGGCGAACCCGTACCCGACTGATTTGCGTAGAGGCCTGGGTACACCTGAGCATTGTGACCGCCACTCTTTCGAAAGCCAATGGTGAGAGGATCGTCAAATGTCAGCGTGCATGCCGTACCCGGGCATGGGCCACTACCAATCGAACCGATTCGGTGTAATTCGGCGGTCGGCCTGTCACAGTACGAATGCCAGCAACCGACTGAGTTAGCCTGATAAGGAAATTCGGTCGGACCAAAATCCCAGCTGCCGCCATTACTTTGGGCTTTCGCCCACATTACACGTCCGGTGGCGGGGCTGCCTGATGGACTTAGCCAATCGGACGACGCCCATACACTACCGTATCCAGTCCACTGGTTCAAAGGATCGGCAATCCACTGAGCACCTGAAGCCTCATCGATCAATACCCACTCACCAACCGAAAAGCTCTTAGTATTTGCAACCTGTATTGTCGTTTGGCCCTGAAAAGCATCAGCATTTAATGCGACCGCTCCGCATCCCGTGCCGAGATCACCGCCCGCGCTGCCACATTGAGCCCAACTGTAATTGTAGTCGGGTGAAACCGGTGCGACCAAGATCACAGAAGGCCCGCCATTGGGGCACGCAACTTGAGTCGTGCCCGAACCGCACATGCCACCTGTGTAGGCGACAGCACCGTCTGACACACTTATAGATGTTTGACAATAAGGTGAGCTCTTGCCGCCGCAGTCACCTGTTCCGCGCAAGACAATTCCTTTTGAAACTTGAATGGGTAAATCGGCGAGGTGAACCGTGAAGGCGCCGGCGCCGAGTTGCACGACCTGACCGACTGGGCAGTTGTTGATCGCGTTTTGAATGTTATTGAAATCATCTTTGCCGTTGCCGAGCGGGTTAACTGTCGCGCAAATTGTCGTGCGATTCGTTGGGATGCCTCCCAAAGTAAGAAGGCCGGCGTTCTTCCAATTTGCATAAGCGTCGTCGTAAGCCGGGAGTACTCCGGCGGTCGGGTCCGATGGATTTGTGCCCGATACCGAGATGCTTGTTGATGATTGCGTGGCGGCGCCGGTTACGGCTTTGAACCCACCAGAACAATTGTTGAAGCACAATACGATTGATGAGAGCAAAGCAAGTTGTGCTATCGTACGGCGATTTTTACTCTGATAAAAGCTTTCAAGATTATTCATTCTTCAAACCCCTTATCAGTCGCAGCGTGGAGTTTTACTGCCAAACTCCGGCTTTAAAATCCTTACCGTAAACTCTTGGGTTGCAAGGCTGCTAGAGCCGGATGATGAAAGTCCGCTCGAGCAGAATTGAAATGAAAGAATGAGAAGTGTCGAAGCCCTTAACAGTGTTGCTGTTTTAGTCAGATTGAAACCACTCATTCCGCATATAATCATGCGCGCACCCCCAATAACTATCGACTGCAATGGGCGTACCCTTTTGTGTATTAATATTGGACGGCGGGTGGTTTCTTTGAAATAAGTGTTTACCAACTGTCCGGTAAACGAAGCCGATCTCTAGTCCGCTCAGAAATATCGTTTGCGCTTGCTCGAAGGGAGTATCTTCAAAACGTCGCGGTATTTGGCGACGGTTCGGCGGGCGATGTCAATGCCGTCTTTCTGTAACAGTTCGACTATTTTTTGATCGGATAGCGGGTTCTTGGCATCTTCGTTATCAACGAGCTCTTTGATTTTCAGTTTCACCGATTCGCTCGCCACCGACTCGCCGTCTGAGGTGGTAATCCCCGAATTGAAAAAATATTTCAGCTCGAAAATGCCGCGAGGAGTGTGCATGTACTTACTCGTCGTCACCCGCGAAACAGTGGATTCGTGCATGCCGATGTCACCGGCAATGTCGCGTAAAATCATCGGCTTGATGAATGACGGGCCTTTGTCGAAAAATTCTTTTTGGTGCTTCACGATGCTCTCGGCCACTTTGTAAATCGTGCGCTGGCGTTGATGAATCGATTTGATCAACCAAATTGCCGAACGCAGTTTATCTTGCACGTACTCTTGCGTGCCTTTCGTGCCGTCGGCCGGTTCGTCGCCTTTAAGTAAACTGCGATATAGATTTGAAATGCGCAAACGCGGCAACCCGTCTTCATTGATTGACACCACGTAATCTTCGCCGACTTTGTAAACGTAGACGTCGGGTGTGATGAATTGAGTGTCATTCGTCATAAACGCGCGACCGGGTTTAGGGTCCATGCTCAAAATAATTTTCGAAAGCTCGACAATCACTTCAACCGGCTTATCGAGGGCTTTGGCGATCGCCGGGTAATTTTTCTTTTCAAGATCGGGCAGATGCTTTTCGACGATTTCAACCAAGTCTTTGGTGTCTTCTTGCAGATTTTTCGCCTGAATCAACAGACATTCTTTTAAATCGCGCGCGCCGACGCCGGGCGGATCGAACTCCTGCAAAAACGGCAACATCTCGGCGAGCTCATTCACCTCGACGCCTTCTTCTTTCGCAATCTCTTCTAAAGACGCTTGAAGATACCCTTCTTCGTTGATGTAGCTGATGAGGATCGAAATGACCGACTCTTCTTCTTCGTTAAAGCCGAAAAGACTCATCTGCCACAAGAGATAATCGCTTAACGTTTGTGTGGTCGTGATGACGTTTTCATAATTCATGATCTCGTCACTCGACTCAGACGGTGTCGATTGAGCCGGCGGTTTGTAGAGACTTTCGACGTAGTTCTCCCACTCGAACTCTTCTTGCCGGCGCGGGTCGACGTCGCCTTGGACTTGCGCCTCGGCCGCCTTTAAATCTTCGGCCACCTGATTTTTCGCAGCCGGGTCGTCGTCGCTCGTTTCTTGGATCTCTTCAAGCACCGGATTTTCGGTTAGCTCTTTTCGAACCTCTTCTTCGAGCTCAACCCGCGAAAGTTGCAGGAGCTTAATCGCCTGCTGCAACTGCGGAGTCATCCGAAGCTGCTGCGAGAGTTTCATCGACATTTTAAGGTTCATTGCCATTTAAAATAATCCCTACAACTTAAAATTTTCGCCTAAATAAAATTTTCGCGCAATTTGCGAATTCGCTATTTGCTCGGCAGTACCCTGGACTTCGATCTTGCCGTCACGAAGAATGTAAGAGTAGTCGCAGATTCCAAGCGTTTCGCGAACGTTGTGATCGGTAATCAAAATACCCAGACCATCGGCCTTGAGCCCGCGAATAATGCCCTGGATATCGCCGACGGCAATCGGGTCGATGCCGGCAAACGGCTCATCGAGCAAAAGAAATTTCGGCGAGCCGGCAAGCGCTCGAGCAATCTCGACCCGGCGGCGCTCACCGCCAGACAGCGCGTAGCCGTAACTGTCTTTGATATGCTCGATACCGAAATCGCTCAAAAGTTTATTGAGTCGCTCGTCAAATGCCGACGGTGGCACTTGGGCCGCTTCAAGACCGACCTTCAAATTTTCGGCGACCGTCAAACGTCGAAACACGCTGGCCTCTTGCGGTAAGTAACTAAGCCCCACTCGCGCGCGCTGGTACATTGGCATTTGGCTGATGTCTTGCCCATTCAGTTCAATTTGGCCGCGGTCCGGCGGCAAGATACCAACGACCATGTAAAACGACGTCGTCTTGCCGGCACCGTTTGGGCCGAGTAGACCGACCACCTGGCCGCCTCGAAGGTCGAATGAGACTGAATCCACAACCGCGCGCTGTTTGAATTTTTTAGAGATCCCGTTAATCGTGAGCCGGTTCAAGATTTTTACCCTTCTGTTTAATTGTTTCGTCGCTGACTTTTACTTTGGCGTTGCGCACTTGTACCTTTTTGCCGCCATCCAAAAACACGATCTGATCTCCGCGAACTTCATCATTATCTTGAACCACGCGCGGTTGGCCATCAAAAACGAACTCATTTTTAGCTAAATTAATATTGAGCCTCTGCGAAGTCGCCCATTTGTTCACATCTTGAACTTTTACCCCGCCGGTCAACTGAATCGAATCGGGCAAATCTGTCCCGTTCTTATAGTGAAAAAGCGCATCGGGGCCGTTGATGTGCACGCCGTGTAAATCAATATTCACCTGACCTAAAAATTTCACTTCGTGACTTTTGCCGTACACTTCGGCTTGATCGGCATGCACGATCATGTCCTCGTTTTTTCTCACTCGTTTGGTCGCCTTCACGTCTTTTGTGATTGTCACGACACCTTTGTTGAGATCCGCCTGCATAGACTCTCCGCGAATAAACATGTGGCCACCCAGCGAATCGCGTGGGCCGTTCACGCGCACAGCGGTGGGCGAAGTTAATATACGGTCGCGGGAGTTGTATTGTACGCTGTCGGTGTGAAACACGTACCCGTTCGAGGATGTCGTTACGACTTTTCCGTTGATCGTCATATCTTTTGTCGCCGTTTTCACGGCACCCGTCTTGCCCGTGACGAGAAACGAAATCCCGTCGGTACCGAAAAAGCTCGCTTTAACTTGATCCAGTGACAAATCGCCTTCCGTTTTAAAACCGATGGCTTGATCGGCCCATAGTTCCCATTCTTTACTTTCGTTTTTCGTTTCGACCACATGAACACCCTGCATTTGCTGCTGCACGTGTTTGCCGATGGCAGCGCTACCTTTCGCTGGGCTTGCGGTCGCCGTTTTCTCGCCGATGTTCGTCGGCGACATCAACGCGACTTCGATAATCACGGCAAAGAAAAGAACCCCCAATAGGGTCTGGGTCATGCGGCGCACACATAAAATTGTATCACATTGAGACTTAGTTTTTAAGTTTTCGCGACGTAAAACCGATGAGTAACCGATGGATATCTGGTTTATTTGCGAAAATGAAGATGTGCGCGGGCCTTTCACGGCCAACGAGTTGAAGGCTATGGTGACCGACGGTCAGATTGGCGAGTCGACGTTAGTTTGGGGGCGACCTCAGCAAACTTGGATGCCGGCCAATCGTTGGGCGTCTATGCTGCCGCAATTGATGTCGCATAAGATAAGTGAATCTTCGTCGCAACAACAACTCTGGCATTACGCGGTCAATGGCACTTCGGTTGGTCCGTTGACACGAGCTGAACTTGTAAACGAACTTAAGGCGGCAACTCAAAAGAATCAAATTTTAGTTTGGACCAAAGGCATGAAGGCCTGGGGCGATCTGTTCGAATTTCATGATTTGCTCGAAGAAATTGGGCTCAATCGTCGCGAGTCACCCCGATTATCCATTCAAGGTGCCGCGATTATCCGTTTTGAAGATAAGACCTTGTTGGGTCAGCTTCAGACGATTTCACCAGGTGGGGTCGGTATTACAAAACTCGATTCACGGTTGCCCATTGGGCAACTCGTCAGCATCGAAATTAAGTCTGAAGTCTTAGGAGAGCCAGTTCATATGAAAGCACTGGTGCAATATTCAACCGAATCGGGTTTTTACGGTTTTAAGGCGCAATCACTCAGTATTGAAGCCAAATCGCGAATTATTGCCTGCATTAAGCGCAAACAGTCTGAAGTAGCGCGAGCCGCTTAACTCTGAGCCTGGGTTATGCTAGTCTTGGCATGATCTTTTCATATGAAAGATAACTTCAGCTTAATTGGGCTGTAGCATTAACCTTAATGAATATGAGAAACGCTTGCTGTCTAACATTTTTACGATGGGCCGTTTTGGGCCTTCTTTTGATGCCTCTTAATGTTAAGGCCGATCATCTGACTTTGAAAAATGTCATGAGCCAAATTCCGCCGCAGGTGATTGCCAGTGCTCATGAATATGCCCTCGACATGATCAAATCCTGCCCCCCAGGCCAATGTATAGTACTCAGCCTTGGCCTCACGAATACGCTTGTCGATGCGTTTCTGCGAAACGAAATGAAAGGTCGAAAGATCAATGACTCATACATACGTTACTGGCCGTACGTGAAGTTAATGCGAATGGAATCGTGGGGCTCTCAAGATCGATTTAATTGGCTGGCGCAAAATTTCCCAAGCCGAGAAGAGAGTGCTGGAAAAAAGATTGTGATAGAGCGAACACTCATCATGGGCGGCACGATGAGATGGTTTCTCCCGACTCTGCGCGCGTACCTCGAATACGAACGGTACAATTGCAAAATTGAACCGTACGTCATTGTTTCATCGGATGTAAATTTCGACTTTGATATTTTACAACCATATCTGGGGGCTATCAGGCAGAAAGTAAATGACCAATATGTTGAAACTTTCGGCTGGCGACGCTCATTCGAGCAGTTCAAACTTAAAGGGCAAGGCAACGACATAGAACATTATTATTCTCTGACACCGACCGAGATACCGGAATACGACCCCGAATATATGAATCCGCCAAACGTAAATAAACGATCGTTAGAACTGGATGCTTGGGTTGCCCATTGGGCAAAGCAGAGAACAAGAGTTAGTCGCATCGTAAACGCATGCAGAAGTCTTTTGGACGCCGCTAAATCGAAAAGCCGTGCGCGGTCGGCCGTTAACTGAGACGATTGAAAAATCACATCGATGGTTTGTCGCTGTTTGGTTCTTTCATAACTGCAAAATTGATTTCGACAATGCCGGCATCGGTGGCCGTGTACATCACTTTTTTCAATGTTAAGAAGTCCATGTGTTTATCGGCTTGAATCGTCAGCTTCAAAAATGGATCGACCTGTTGCGCGACCGCCTCATCGCCGACTTGCATTCTTTCAACCGCTGACCGAATTTGATTGCCAAGCGCTTGCTTTTTTTGTTGCCCTTGCGCGATCAGCTCCTGAAGTTTTTGCTTGAGCGGCGCGAGCTCCCAATCGGCTTGATTTCGAACTGTATTGATATCCATGATCTGATCGTTATTGACTTGAATACCTTGGTTCGAAACGATGACGACGTTGGCCGGCGTGAGATCTTTCACCTCGTGCGCTTGCGGTAATTTCACACCCGGCGGGATATCAATCACCTGCCCGGTTGTCGCGTAGTTTTGCAAAAGAAAAACCACGAGCACGGTGAAAAGGTCGACCATCGACGCCATTGAAAGCGCCGCTATGACATCACGCCCGCCGCCCGATTCTCTTCCTCGCTTATCTCGATTACCCGGTACGTAAATTGCCATTTAGATGACCTCGCGCTTAGAATTCACTCGGCCGCTCCTGCCGTCGAAATCGCGATTTGCGGAAAGCCGGCCTGCAAGAGCGCATCCATCCCGTTAATCAGATTTACGTAAGCTAAATTGTCTTGCATCGTAATCACGCAGTCGAGTTTGTCGGGGTAGATCTCCTTCACCTTTTTAAGTTCGGTGAGAAGCCCCGTCATATCATATTGACCATTCACCTTCGGGATCATGACTTCATTTTTACCAATGACGACGCGATGACCCGTCTCAAGAATATCGACCCGAAACGCAACCTCAGCTCGCGGCGGGGGTTGCGCCTTTTGATCGGTGGATTGCTTCGCGTAAATTGAACTGCCTAGCTGAATCATTGAGACTTGCGACCAGACTGCCGTGATCAAAAGAAAGATCACAAGAACGGACATAAGGTCAATAAAGGGGACTATATTGACATCTACGTTCGTTGCACGGCCGCCTTTTCGCGAATCTTCAATCTGAGCCATTTTATACTTTCATCTTATCTCGATTAGACGCGACCAAATTCATCATCGTCATGCTGCCTTCGCGCATATCGTTTATCGCCCGACCGATTCGCAGCTGAAAGAAACCAAAGGCCACGATCGCGATAATGGCGACTCCCAAACCAAATGCCGTGCAGTGCAAGGCTTCAGAAATACCGGTTGAGAGCAACTGCGCTTTCTGTGCCGCATCCGCTTTGGCGACCCCCTGAAACGACATGATCAGACCGACAATCGTTCCCATCAAACCGATCAACACCGAAATGTTGCCGAATACCGCCAAAAATGACGTCCACCCCTCAAGCCGCGGTGATTCGCGAAGTACCGAAGCATCCATCGCCACCTGAACTTCGTCATCGCCGCGCTTATTGAGCACCTGAACGAGGCCCGACTTTACCGTATTCGTAAGTGGCGCCGGTTTGCGATCGCAGTATGCGATGGCCTGACGAAGCTCGCCGCGCAAAATCAAGCTAAATAAATTTTCATTGAGAGACGTTTTGTCGATAACGAGACGATTGAGCGCCAAAAACCGCTCAACGATGAGCAGAACGGTCAGCAAACCGACAAACGCGATCACGTACATCGCCCAGCCACCTTGGCAAAACGACGATGTGATAAAATTCGTATAGGCGTCGCACTTATTCGCGACGTCGACTGCTGTATGCACAGCTGTTGTTGGATCCATAAAATTCCCCCTTTTTACTGTATCGCAAACACAAACGGGTAAATGACATCAGCCGCGGTATCAGGCGGCGGTTCCGGAAACGTCAAACCGCTTATGACCCGTGCCAAACATCGACCCATTTCTCTATCACCCACTGAATTACTCTTTACGCGCACGTTCGTCGCACGGCCGTGCTCCACAATTTCCCAATGCAATTCGATTTTGCCGTACACATCCGAGTTGCGTCGCAACGCTTGATCGTAGCAAAACTGCAATTGCGCACGGTTTTGGCGGATAACCCGGCGGATTGCGTCTTTGTCGATACTCCCGGTGAACTCCGCTTCAGAATCGCCGACATTCAAATCAACTGTACCTTTCCGGCCAAGACCGCCGAGGCCCCCGCCGAATGTCCCGGTCCCTTTGCCGGTGGTGCCGATGCCGCCGGCGATACCGTACGTTGCCGCACCATTGCCGCTGGCTCCGACATTTCGGAGTCGCCCGCCGAGATCCCCCGCGCGTTGTTCGTTCGATCCCGAGTACCCGGTCTTTTGATTGGCGTCGCCGACGAGTTCGCCCGCTCCAGCAGCGGCTTGGGACAATTCCTTTTGCGTACCCTGATTTCCAAATACTCCGAGTAGACCTAATTTATTTATATTTCGCGGCTTTTGCGTACGCAATCCGGCTGCAGCTTTGCCTGTTTTAACCGTGCCACCGCGCTTGACGATCGAACTCGCCACCGCTGATTTTTTCAATTTCGCGACGCGTTTCAGTTCCGCCGCTCGGCCCGCATCGTGACGAGTGGCCGTCTGCGCATGTTCAGAAACTTTTATGATGCGCTTTTTCTGTGTCGTCGCCTGTTCGGTCACCGGCACAACAACCTTTGGTCGATCGAATTGTATCACGGCAATTCGCGCCGGCTGCTCGACGTTTTTATCCGGTTGCAGCGCCGTCGGATTATAAATGAGCATGTACAAACCAAAAATCGCAGCCACCACCGCGGATGTTAGAATAGCCGTTGCTTCTGAGGTGGAGAAATCCAACAAAGGACCAATCATCGGTGCCGGCATTTCATTTACATATCGAATGTAAATCGAGACAAGATCGCCCATAAGCCCCAAACGAATCATTTCACCTTGCGCCAACTCAATTTCAGAATCTGTTCCATTTTGGATGATACGATTTTTGCGTTTCAATTCGGCAAGAGACAGATGTTCTTCGTCGCGGTAGTAGTCGCCGGTCATTTCGTGGGTCACTCGAACTTTAGCAAGACTCTGTATATCAAGAAGAGTCATCGCTGTGCGATTGAGCCCGAGAAGCGGCAAATTGATAGTCGCACTTTCTTCGGCGCCGATAGTGACGATTTGCTTGTCGTGAAAGTGAACCGTGTCTATGACGATATCCTTCCACGCCACAATGACTTCGACGACCGGGCCGCGCGACGACTTAAAGCGTGCGGCTAAAGCATCATCATTTTTCGCGCTCGTACCCGGAGAAGTGATCGTCGTTTCGTCTGAAATCACCGACGCCGGTACGTTTGTCGTCACAGGCGTTGACTTTGCGGCCAACGATGATTTCAAAGGCACAGGTGAAGCGGCAGGCTTGTCGGCCGGCATCGGTGTCGACGGGACCGGCGGCGGTTGGGTCGGCTTTAACGAAGTCGCCGTCAGCACCACTGACGGCGGCGGTGCTTGGGCAGGTTTCGGCACACCAATAAAAAACTCGATCTTATATGGCCCGACCTGAATTTCATCGCCCGATTTTAGTGCTTCATCAAAAACTTTTTGACCGCCGCGAAACGTGCCGGCCGCAGAGCCAAGGTCGACAATATAATAGCCCGTATCGCGTTCTTCAATAACCGCGTGCAAAGCTGAAACGCCATCAGCGGCGAGCGACACTTGCGCATCGGAATTGGCGCCGATTACGATCTGTTCGAGATCGAATTGCTTCGTCGACTCGATCTTACCGTTGCGATAAATTCGTAAAATAATCGGTGTTTTCATTTACTCGTGTTGCTTGTTCCCACGTTGGTACGGCCGATGTCCTCTGATGTCTGATTCATTTCTGGTAAAAAGTTTTCACGCAGCTTGATAAGGCGCTTGAAATTGAACTCGCGCTTTTGCAGCAGATACATGAGATCGGGCTTTTGCACGTCCCCTTGAATGAGTTCGTCTTCAAAATTGATCGACTGGGTGCGCTGCGCCCCCTTATCCGACGAAGCTTTTGTATGATCCGATGCCGTCGGTGCCAGCTGTTGTCCCCATGCCGAGGCCGGGCCGCACGCCGCAATCAGAATAATGGTGAAGAGCCAAACACGTTGCCGAATCACTTAAGCGACTCCACTTCTTGTTCTAGAGCCGACGCGCGCCGAAGAATGCTCGCATCCTCTGTCATAAATTTTAATTTACTTATGACCCGTATCGCATCATTTTTCTTCTTCAAGACCTCGACCAGAAGAATGGCGTCATTCAAAACGGGAATAGGGTTTTGCTGGTTTGAACGAAGTATTTCATTGAAAACGCCCTGGGCCTTCTCGGCGTTGCCAATACCCATAAGCGCTACAGCGTAGTTGTTCGCGATTGCCACAGCGTTGGGCGCCCCCTGCTCGAGCTGCGTTTGCGTGTCGTTGTAACTTTGTTCAAGCGGAGCTAGACCTCGACTATAGTCGCGGTAATCTAAATAAATAGAACTTAAGTTTGTGGCTGCAATTCGATACCCAGGCTTCAAACGAAGCGCTTTATTGAACGACTCGAGTGCGGGTTGCATTTCGCTTTCGGCCAAGTAGACAACGCCCAAATTGTTGTACAACGCCGGCTCATTGGGGTGGGTTTTGAGCGCTCGCTTTAGTAGAATCTCGGCCATGCCGTATTTCTTATTGCGATAATAAAAAACCGCGAGCGCGTTGAGTGTCTCTAGCTGGTTGGGGTCACGACTGAGAATCGCTGATGCAGCTTGCATGAGCTTAGACTCTGAGCCTGATTTAAGTGCGTCCGAGATAGGCAAAAGATCGGATCGCGCCACGCCCTGCTGTGAAGCGAAATCATCTCCGCTAGCCTGGCCGGAGATTGTCGTTTGATCCGATGAGCTTTTTGAAACTTTGCCCTTGCTTGATTGCACTCCAAACGAATCGGCAAGATCGCTATCGCCAGCTGAATTGGTGTCGCTCAACTTTGCACGGGCGCAGCTCAATATTGCAAGTGCGCAGGCGAAGCCAAGGATTGAACGAGTTGCAAACTTAATGGTCATTCTCAAAGCCCCATAGTATCCGTTAATTTTGCAGCCATGGCGCGAGTCCCAAGATCGACGTGAGACTCGCCTTTCATCACACTCAAATTTTTCAATGCCACAGTTAATGTGGGAGTATATGCCTGAAGCTCACTGCCCTTCGTAATCGCCGTCTGATAGGTCTCAAGGGCTTCCGTTTTGAAAGGCTCGGCCTTTTGCTGAAGAAGGGCTCGGTATTGTTCAACTTCAGAGGGTTTCAACCCACCCGGCACCGGCGCCGTAACAATGGTAGTGTACATATTCTGCAAGGCTTCACCCAGCAAAGTAAGTGCCGACACGATCTCCGGACCATCGTTGTAATTAATGACGGTTTTAAGTTGAGCACGAAGTTGATTCAGTATCGCAATTTTTCTCGTCAATGCCGACTTCTGTTTTGCGGGATTTTTTGGCATACGAATCGCGACAAGCTCCTGATAGGTCGGATAAACGAGCTTGTATTTCGCTTGCGCTGCGAACGATACCCCTACGGGCACGCTCGGGCGGGTTAGGCGTTTCTGAACCGCGACCGTTTTATGATACCACTTTTCGGCTGACTTGTGATTGCCCAATTGATCTTCAAGTGTGGCCAAGTCAAAGGTAGCTTCAACCACCCCCGCGCGATCGTGAGGGTTAAACTGCAAATACTGATTGAACTCACGAATCGCTTGGCTCGGTTGCCCGAGCCGCTGATAGAGCTTGCCCATTAAAAATAAAGTTTCAATTCGATCACCGCCGCGCTTTTTATTAAAATAAATTTGATAATTTCGAATAGCTGGCGAGTAATCGTTTAGCCCGTCATAAATCACAGCCGCATTGTAGCGGTACTCGAGAGCCAGCGGCGCTTTGGGATTTTCTGCGGCATAAGCCTCGTACGCACGCGCTGCTTGCGGATATTGCCCGGTCTTTTCATACAGAACAGGCAAGAACTCGCTCGATTTGCGGCGCATGTCGGGCGGTACTTTGCCGCGAATGATAGCGTGCCCGGCGGCGAGAGTTGAATAAATCCCGATCGCTGGCAAAATTTCATTCGCGCGCTCGTAGTTTACCGCAGAGTTGAATAATGCGGGGGCCGCGAGATCGCTGCGCGGGTTATTTCTGGCAAATTGTTGATACGATTTTGCCGCGCCTGCGTAATCCTTTTTCTTTTCTATATCTTTTACCATGTTAAATTCGGTTCGCGTTTTAATTTGGCGAACTTGCGGACCGATATTGGAGTGAGCAAGAGCCGGTATACTCAGGATTTCATTCGCTTCACGTTCTAAACCAGTGTAATCCTTTTTTAAATTATAAATATCCAGAAGATGGTTCGCGGCATAACGCGCGTAAGGTGTATTCGGATAGTTGTGAACGATATCCGTTAAATATGTAATAGCGTCGTCGAAATGATTAAACAAATAGTAGAGGGCGCCCAACCTGTACTTGACGGCCACGACATCACTACCTTTCGGGCTGTGCACAAGATATGTCTTCGCCGCTTCTTCGAAACGCGTAATGGGCGGAGTAAACGGCACGTATGTCGTCGAGCTGCCGACCATTCTTCGAATCTGCGCGTCTGACGGCAGTCGCTTTTCATAAGCCAAGAGCGCGTTGAGCAGTGCCTTATTGTAGTATGGCGATTTTGGAGAGTTATCGACCACCCAAGTGTAGTGAACGGCGGCGCGATTGTATTCTTGCAAATCATAAAGAAGTTCGCCGTAGAAGAAATGCATTTGATCCATTTCCGGACCTTGTTGAAAAGTATGAAAATACAGTTCGTAACCGGCCTGCGCGCGCAGGTAAGCCGCCTTTACGTGCGTCTTTTGTGCGATCTCATGATTGAGCAACACGTGATTGCGCAAAAGAGATTCCATAAGTTGATTCGCCTTGGTTATCACTTGAGGGTTGTTTCGATTGGCCATTTGCCACAATCCCTTCGGTCCGAACTGCTGAATCCACCGATGCAATTCTTCGTGAAAGATCTTCGGATTACCCGACTGACTATAAGTTTTTACAATCGCATATTGATAATCGAATGCTTTGACTGAATTTGGATGCTCAGCGATCAAATCGCGAAATACGTAGAGTGCGGCATCGCGATTACCGATATCGATGTAGAAGTAGCCCAGTTTTTCGAGATTCACATCCGTGCTGCGCGGGCCAATGACCCGGCTAAAATAGGAGCGTGCCGCACGCGGGTCACCCGCCTCGGCAAAAAACACGATAAGATCTTTTATCGCTTCCGTGGCGAGGCGAATTCGGCTCACCCCTCCAATAGAACGATCGTGCTCACCCTTTGCGCGACGGCCATCTAGAATAACCTGCTCGAGGTATTTCATCCCGCTTTTAGATTGGTTCAGCTTGTAGTAACACCAGGCCATTTTATACATCGAAAAAGAGTATAAGCGGTTGTGACGGTTCGCCGCCACTCGGCCATAATAGGTCAAAGCCGGCTTGAACTCATTATTTTCAAAATAATATTCGCCCAACGCAAAATTCGACTCGGCAACGTACATCGAATTCGGATATTCATTTGAAAGACGCAGATAGTAAGTTTCGCCCTTCTTTGTATCGCCTAATTCGAAAAAATTGAAACCCAAGAAAAACAGAGCCTGGTCTTCTTTGGGATCTTTAGGGAAATCCCTCACAAACCATTCATAGAGCTCAAGAGCTTTGCGGTTGTAGTTTCGCGCGGCTGTTAGATCTACCGGCGGCGGCTTCGGCCCCTTGCCCTGTTCGTAAAGGGCCTGGGCCCGATCGTGTTCGCTCATCAGGCGATATTCAATAAGTCGCGCTTTGTCGACGTATTGTTCGCCCAACCGTAACCAGAGTTCACCTCGCCGAGGGCTACTGCGATACTCTTTTGCAAGTTGATAAAGTTGATTGATGCTCTCATCTGTTGTCTCTTCTAACGCTGCTTCGTCGGTACCGGCGGGATAATACAATCGAGACGATGACGGCGGCCTGACCTGCTGCAAATTGATGACGGCTTTCTTCGGCTTTTCTTGATGGATGGCCGGCAAAGCTTCATGGGTTTTCTTTTTAAAACTCACTTTTTCAGATCGCTTCTCAATGTGCTTCAGGATATCGCCGATTGTCTGCTGTTGAGCGAATGCGCGCGGCGCAACGAGTCCCATCACTATTATTGAGGTGAAAAGCGTGTTTAATTGCAAGACGACGTCCCCAAATAAAAATAATCCCCGAGCTCATCGAGCCAATACTCCCCACGAAACGGCCAATACTGGTAGCCATTCTGTACGTAGTAATCTCGCGACTGTTTCTCATTAATCTGGGTTTGCGGCAGTTCTTTACCCGCGACCAATTTTTTCAAATATTCTTTTTTGCTATTCAGCATCTCGTAACGAATAAAGCCTTCTTGCTCAAACAAGTCGACCAGGTCAGCACGAACTTCGAGCATATGATTGCGTATTTCACGACCCGCTTTTTCTCGCGCTCTTTGAAAACGGCGATCTAACGTCATCATGGCGTATCGGCCGATCGCCCCCCGCCGCCAACTAAACGGCATCGACAGAACACGATGGCGTTCGCGAACTAACATCTTGATGTAAGACAGCGAGCGATGAAAATCGCCTTCTTTCATTACTTTTCTTATTACGAGATAGGGGATGCGAAATCTAGCATGTTCCGGGTTAAAGCCGACTTGGCTCGCCGTGATCATAATTTTAATTTGATCGGCGAAGTATTGCTGTGGGTTGTCGACTTGATTCAAGTAACTGTTCAGCGAATTATACACCGGTCGATAAAGCCGTTCGAACAGCCCCAGGGTCTTATCCATTTCTGTGTACTTACAAATATAAAGATACACGATCGAGCGAAGCAGAAGCGACTCGGGGATGTAACTGTCTTCAAAATACGGCGAGTGCAGCGACTGAAAATTACTCATCGCGGATCGAAATCGCCCGTCACGGAACATCGCCCAACTCGATTCGAACAGCATGGCGTGCCAATATTGCGAATCGCGAGGGACTTGTCGATACGCCTCAATGGCATCGGCCCAATCTTTAGCTTGATACAGTGCCCGCGCTTTGCCCATCAAAGCCGCGACTCGAGTTGTATCCGTCACAGGCCGATCTTCACGATCATCGATGAGCTCTTGAAAATATTTAGCCGCGACCTTCGGTTGATTGTTTTCGGCATATGCGAGCGCAATCATGTAGAGAGCCTTATCGTACTTCGGGCTCGATGGCGGCACTTGATTGAGACTCTTGATTGCATCCAGATATTGTTGATTGTGAAGTTGAAATTCACCGATACGATAATAGAGCATATCTCGGTGCGCCATCGGAAAGCTTTCAACTTTGATTCTCGAGATCGCATAATTGAGCAATGTATCGTCACCCAAAGCGTCCGCCGCGAGTGACAACTTTTGTAGACTGCGCCCGACATACGGATTGTTGCCGTCGCGAATCACGTCGATGAACTGAAACGCGGCGAGCTGGTACATTTTCATTTGATAGAACACGACCCCAAGAAGAAATCGTAGTTGCATACGACGGTTTGCGAATCTCGGGTCGAGGCTCAATTGAAACAGCCGAGACGATGCTTCGGCATAATTACCACGTCGGGCGAAACCCAATGCATTTTGTAAATCGTGCCCTTGCCCGAGTGGAAGACGCCGACTAGCCGGCGCCCGCACCGCATACGCACTTGGCTCGGACTGTGTCATGCTCGACTTTGTCGTAGCACCCTGCGCGGCCGCAGAAATTGCCGACGGAACAGCTAGTGACAATACACAAAGCACGGCAAGTACGAAGCCGAGCACAGTGTACTTCATGTTAGGCAAACGCGCCTTTTTGAACAGCGTTTTCATCGGTACGTGGCCTCCGGGAAGAAGTAGCTGACCCCTACCCCCAAAAATAAATCACTGTGAGAGGTCGACGTCGTGCCGCCGCTGATTGTACTCACGTTACTTGAATAGTAATTCCAGTCGAAATCCCAACGGATTCCGAACGATTTGCTGAGCGAGAAAAGTTGGCCGACCCCAAGCATGAGCGTTGTATCGCCGCTGTCATTGCTCGTTTGGGTCATACCGATGCCAGGGGTGAAGTAAATATCAAACGGGATGATCTGCTGCTGAAACCAAGCCATTTTGCCGTAAACGGGCGACCACTTAAATGTCACGCCGTAAAATCCCTTTGGCTCAACGAGAGACTGCGTGCCGATGCTTTGATTGTTAATTAAACCTTGTGTGATCGGGCGATTTGAACTCGAAAGAAAACTGTAGACGCCTTCGATACCGTACTTTTCGTTAAAATAATAGGCGAGACGGGCGTTGAAGCCGATATCGTTAAAAAAGGCGTTGTTTGTACTGATTAAACCGCTACCAGAAATTTCAAATCGCCCCGTTTTTGGCAGATATCTCCTTTGAATCACGGCGATATCAGTAAAAGGTGCGAGGTTCACAAGCTCCGAGAGCTTTTTCGGCTGGTAATTTTCAAGAGTTGATTGCGATTTTTCAGCGCTCCATTGCTGCTGTTGTTTTTTTTCTAATTTGCTCTCTTTGTTTTCGTATTGATCATAGAGGTTTTCGGTACCGGCATCGGATTGCTGGGCTCGGTTTTCGGGCAAAATCTGAGCGCGCGCAACGCGGGCAAATGCCCAGGTGAGCGACGTTGCAATAAAAAGACCTACGATGACGTTTCTCATTCACTCCTCAAAACAAATAAACATACGCGAGAGTCATAAACGGGCGCATATAGTATGTCGTACTGAAATCCGAAGAACTCAGCTTCGTCGAACCCGTTAAAGCTTTGCCAGTGGTATTTGGATTGGTCGGATCCGGCCCCGTGTACATCGCCAAAATCATGTCAAACCGCAGGCCTTGGTGAGGTGTGAAATAAAGTTTTTGTCCGAAACCAACATCAAACCCGAACGTCGAATGATCGGACCATTGCACAAGCCCGGCACCGGCTAATCCGTAAAGAGACAAATTCATCACGGTTTGTTTGGTGAGACTGACTTTGCCATAGTAAGCAGTTAATTGGTAATTGCCGAACAGCATCTCTTGCACAGTAGGGGCAAGGCTCGCATCGAACACTTTGCCGGCCGGCGGCACGTTGCCGCTCTTTAAATCTTGCCCGGCCTGAGATAAACCGCTCGATAGAAAGAGCGCGTTGACATTAATGCCGTTCGTTTCATCTAAGTGATACGTGCCCGTGATATTGAATACAGTCTGCGAATATAAAGGTTCGGCTAAGTTCAGCCCCGTGCCGACCCCTATTTCAAATCGACCTGCGGTTTTGACTGCGCGATCGCGTATCACGACGGTTTTGTCGAACACTGGCAAAACCGATTCGGTCGGTAGCTCTTCTTCAGGGAATTCAATTGTTTCCGCATACGCGGTGAGCGACAGAAGAATGCCCGCGATGAGACTCAAAGTTGCAACCATACGAAGGGACATGCAACCATCGTATGCAAAAGTCTTATGGTTGGCCAACCGGTTCGGTTGCAACCGGACTTTGAGCCGGTCAAAAGCTGAAGAGTACCCAACGAATACTATTAGCGCAATTTTGCTTTGAGAAGATCTTGCAAGTGAATCACGCCGACTGGTTTGAGCGAAGCACTGGCTTTGTCTACCACAAACAGGTTTTGAATTTGAAATTGCTCCATCACAAATAGCGCCTTTTCGGCCATTTCGTTTTGATCTATGGTTTTAGGGCTTTTTGACATCAAATCTTCGGCGGCATCAGTGAGCGGGTTCTTATTTTTCTCAAGGCGACGACGAAGATCGCCATCTGTAATACAACCGCACAAACGATCATTGTCATCCAAAACACCGGCGACACCGCGAACCTCCGCCGAAGTCATGAGGGTTAACACTTTGGCCATGTCGTCGCGACTTTTCACTAGTGGCAATCCGCCACCTGTATGCATGAGATCTTTCACCCGCAGCACAAGGCGACGACCAAGACTACCGGCCGGGTGAAACTCGGCAAAATCTTCGCGCCCGAAACCTCGCACCTTTAATATCGACATGGCAAGCGCATCTCCAAGAGCCATAGTCACGGTTGAACTAGACGTTGGTGCCAACCCAAGTGAACACGCTTCTTCTTTTACGCTGATATCTAAAAATATCCCGGCACGTCCGAGCGTACTCGACGGTTTGCTTGTCATGACGATAATCGGAATATTCCGTCGCGCGACGAAGTGAAGAATCGGCATCAATTCCTCAGTCTCGCCACTGTTACTGATCGCCAAAACGAGATCCTGGTCGCCTATGACGCCCAAATCTCCGTGCGAACTTTCAGCTGGATGTAAAAAAAGCGACGGTGTGCCGGTCGATGTCAATGTACTCGAGATTTTACGGCCAACTAAGCCCGACTTGCCGATGCCCGCAACGATAACCTTACCTTTGCAGGCGACCATCTTATCAACTGCCGATTTAAAATTTTGGTCGAGCCGCTCCACTACATCGAGTATGGATTGGGCCTCGACTCGCAAAACCCGGCGAGCTTCTTCGATCTCGATCATACGCTACCCCATGTCCGTACGGATCGCGCGTTGATACGCCCGCTGATTTTTTTTTGATCGCGCCCGCGCAGATTCAGACGCTGCTGGCGGTGTTCGAGTGTCGCAGCGACAAAACTTTTAAACAACGGATGCGGCGACAATGGGCGTGACTTGAACTCGGGGTGAAACTGCACACCGATGAACCAGGGGTGATTGGCTAGCTCCACAATCTCGACGAGATCGCGGTCATCGCATATCCCCGACAAATTCATGCCGTGCTTCTCGAACAATGAACGATATCGGTTATTAAATTCAAAACGATGCCGATGGCGTTCAGAGATTTTTGGTTCACCATAGATCAGTCGAGCTCTAGACCCTTTTGCCAAAGTACAAGGGTAGGCCCCAAGGCGCATCGTACCACCTTTATTTTTGACCGTCTTTTGCTCTTCCATAAAATCAATTACCAAATTCTTCGACTTCTTAGACGCATCGAACTCTCGGCTCGTTGCATCTTTAATGCCGCATACGTGACGAGCGAATTCAATAGCGGCGAGCTGCATGCCGAAGCAAATACCAAAGTAGGGAATTTGGTTTTCACGCGCATATCGAATGGCCGCGAGTTTACCGTCGACACCACGTTCGCCGAAACCGCCCGGCACCAGCACGCCATGTACTTCAAACAGAGCCTGCGAAACATTACGATCATTCAAAGTCTCAGAATCTACATACACGATATTTACTTTTGAACGATTGGCGATTCCGCCATGGATGATCGCTTCATTGAGTGACTTGTAGCTTTCTTTTAGATCGACATATTTGCCGACAATTCCGATTGTAATCTGATGTTCGGGTTGTTTCAAAGTTTGCACCACACGGTGCCAGCCCTGCAGTCTCGGAGCGTGCGCATCGAGCTTCAATCGGCTCACGACTTTTTGATCAAGCCCTTCAGCGTGAAGAGCGAGGGGGACTTCATAAATCGTGGATGAATCGGTCGCGGCAATCACATACTCAGGTTTCACGCTGCAAAAAAGACCGATTTTTCTTTTGATGTCTTCATCTAAATGCTTTTCAGATCGACAAATGAGAAAATCCGGCTGAATTCCGACTTCGCGCAACTCTTTTACCGAATGCTGGGTTGGTTTACTTTTCAACTCGCCGGCGGCCGCGATGTACGGCACGTATGTCACATGTATAAAAAGTGTATTTTCGAAACCGAGATCAGCGCGCATTTGCCGAATCGCTTCGATAAACGGCAAACCTTCGATGTCGCCGACCGTGCCGCCGATTTCGACAATGACAACTTCGCTGCCTTGGCCTGTCTCGAATATCCGGTGCTTAATTTCATCTGTGATGTGTGGGATCACCTGCACCGTACCGCCCAGATAATCGCCCCGCCGCTCTTTCGCAATCACGCTTTCGTAAATCTGGCCAGCCGTGATGCTGTTGCCACGGTTGACTGGCCCTGATGTAAATCGCTCATAATGGCCGAGGTCTAGATCAGTTTCGGCGCCGTCTTCTGTCACATACACTTCACCGTGTTGAAGAGGAGACATCGTGCCGGGGTCCACATTAATGTATGGGTCACACTTCATCAGACATACCTTTAGGCCACGCGACTCGAGGAGTGTGCCCAAACTCGCAGCTGAAAGCCCCTTGCCGATCGACGAAACGACACCGCCAGTGACAAAAATAAATTTTTGCTTAAAAACCTTCGCGCGCGCCTTCGCCATTTTTTAAACTCCTTCGCGAGTACCGTCGACTCACGCCTTTTTCTTTTGCATCAGCGATTCGACTAGTTTTACGTCATCAACGGTGTCGACGCCGACCGAAACGGCGTCAAGCGTTGCGACATGTATGCGTTCACCGAGCCACATGGCCCGCAATTGTTCTAAACTCTCGGCCCGCTCAAGAGGTGTCGCCGCCTGCGCGCAAAATACGCGCAGAAATTCACGTCGATACGCATAAAGACCGATGTGCTTCCACGCCAAATCGGGGTAACGCTCCATCGTCTCTCGCGAATACGGTATGCCAAACCGGCTGAAATAAATCGCCTCATTGTGCCGATTGAGAATGACTTTGACCACACCTGGGGTGCTCAGTTCTTCGGGAGCTAACCGGTGCGCCAACGTCGCCATTTGCGCCTCGGGATTCTTAAAAAAAATGTCAACCAAGCGATCGATCCAAAACGGCTGGATGAGCGGCTCGTCGCCTTGAATATTCAAAACCAAGTCGGCCGTCTGTTCACGTGCCGCCGCCCAAACTCTATCACTACCCGATGGCAAGTTCGGATCGGTCATGACGGCGCGCACGCCTAGTTTTTCGGCTAAATTCGCGATGTCTTCATGATCGGTCGCGACAACTAGTTCGTTGAGTGCGCGAGAAGATCGAACACCGTTTACAACCCACTCGAGGAGAGGCCGGCCGTTGATTTTTAATAGGGGTTTCGCAGGTAGACGGGTCGACCCATATCGGGCCGGAATCACTCCCAAGACTTGCATTCGCTATTGTTAACACTTTAGCGTCTGCCTGGCAATAGAGGCTATATACCGCTGCTCGAAAGCGTTGATGCCAAGCCGCCAATCGTCTGAGTCAGCGGTAGCAGACTGGCGTCGCGATCGTTGTCCTTTAAAACATGGGCCAAGTGCCATAAAAGGTCATCGGTCGTGATAATTCCTACAGCAATATCGTTTTCATCCGCTACAACGAGCGACGAGATCTTTTTTTCGAGCATTTTGAAGATCACATTTCGCACCGGCATATCTTCACTCACATATTCGACCGGAGCGTTCATGAAATATTCAACCGTTAAATCTTCTAATGAAAACCCGTCTAAATCCGACAATTGACCGTAATCACGGGCGCTTAAAACGCCCACGATAATTCCACCCTCGTCGATCACCGGCAGGTGCCGAAATCGATTTTCATCCATTATCTCTTGGGCCTCGGCGAGCGACGTGCCGACAGGGATCGTAACTAATTTTGGCGTCATGACATCTCGTGTACGTGTAATCATAAAAGTAACCTCCTCGGGTTGAATTCTACAATTTTGCACCGCTGATTGCACTGAGTTAGCGATCACGTTATCTTGATTTTTTTGCGTCGAAATGTCTCAGCTGCGGGAAATCACGTCCAAAATTTTGGAATCAGCAAGCAGTGATGGGACTGTACGGCCCATATTTGCGTCATTGGCGGCCAGTTTGTCCGTGGTACGAATTTTGAAACGGCCGAACATGTCCGTGCGGACACACATTGGATATGGGGGCGAAATGAAAACAATGAATTTGAACATGAAAGACTTCGGAACCGAAAATGGTTTTATCTCGACAGTCTCAGAAAGCATTCGAAGGACGTATGAAATAAAAAATTACGCCCTTATCGGCCGGGACCCGCAAAGTACGATTTGCCTCACTGATTCGTTCACCTCAGTTCGACATGCCCGCATTGAAAAGGTCGGTCGCGGTTATATCGTGCGTGATTTGAAATCGAGAAACGGGACATTTGTAAATGGCAATCGCATCATCGAGGCCCATTTGCACGACAACGATAGAATCCGGATCGGACTGACTGAATTCATCTTCACCTTTGAGCGTGACCCATCGGTAAACCCCCTGTTCATTCGCAGCAAAAACGCGGCATGGGACGAACAATTGTCCCGACTGCCAGCCATGGCCGCGAGCCCGTACCCAATTCTAATTTTAGGCCCTTCGGGGACAGGCAAAGAAGTGCTCGCCAATCTCACTCATCGATTTTCGAACCGCAATCATGGCCCTTTTCTCAGCGTCAATTGCAGCGCTCTCAGCGAATCGCTCGCCGAGAGCGAGCTGTTCGGTCACGTGAAGGGCAGTTTTACCGGCGCGACCTCCGACCGAAAGGGGGCGTTTGAGTCCGCTCGTGGCGGTACTCTTTTTCTGGACGAAATCGGCGATCTGCCGATGAGCATCCAACCAAAACTACTTCGCGCTCTCGAAAATAATGAGATCAAACCGGTGGGTGCGGATGAACCTCTGGCCATTGACGTAAGAATCGTTGCGGCCACTAACCAAAATCTCAAGCAACGGGTCGAGTGCGGCAAATTCCGCGAAGATCTTTATTTTAGGCTTCATGTTTTGCAACTCACCCCCGCCGCGTTAAAAAACAGAATGGAAGATTTCGATGATCTCCTGAAGCATTTCGCCGGCGGCCAGACTTTACAATTTAATTTGGAGGCCTACACAATTCTGCAAAACTATGCCTGGCCCGGTAACATTCGGGAACTCAGAAACACAATCATGCGAGCGTCAGCGCTCTTTTCAGGTCGAACGATCACCGCTGACGACTTGTGCCAATTGATTGACCATCCTTATGAAGTTTCAGTCGAAGGGATTTCAACAAACCTATCCGTCGAAGGCGAAAAGCCGAAAGGAGTCATCTCGGTTCGACAAAATATTATGGAACTTGAAAAACGTATGATCATCGACCGGCTGCGCTTTTTCGGCGGAAATCAGCGCCGGGCGGCGGCCGCACTGGGAATTCCAAAAAGCACGTTGCATGATCGCATCAACCGGTACAACATTGACGCACGGGCCATTAAGGACCGGGTGCGATCTGCCATTGAGGGAACAGACAATTCGCAATCATTCAGTTGCCCGAGTAAAGAATGATGTTATTGAAATAAATATTGTAGATAAACCCCTGGTTGAGGATCGCGTTGATACGGTCGCGCAGCACCTCTTTAATTCGCTCTTTGCCGACCAAGCTATTCGCCTCGTCATATGTGAAAGATTCGAGCGCCCTCTGAACCAGATCGCGAATTTCTTGCTCCCGGTCTTTCACTTCTACGGCTGTGTCTTGCGAATCGGCCCCAACAAAAACTTCGAACGCGCCCATCGGATTTTCGCCGCTTGTTTCACTGGGTTGTAAGTTCACAATCACTTTCGGTAAGAGGACGTAGTACTCCACCTCCGGAAACGCTTGAAACAAATCCTGCACATCAGCCTTCGATTTGACTTCGCCCATGATCGAGCCGCCGTCGGCCAAGGTATGCGGCAGATTGATTTGGTAGCGCGGCAACCAGTGCCCGGTGAAAGTTTTGTCGATGAAAAAAAGTGCGGCAAAAGATGCGAGCACCATGAACGCAATAGCCAACTTCTGGGTCCGATTGAGGGCGCGGAATTTCCGCCACTCTGAAACCAGCCAAGCTTTCAATATCTTCAATCGAGCCCATGTGTACTTTATGCGTTCAGGCAATTCGTGTCGAAAAAACCGCACCGACGCATCGAATAACATTCGGGAGTTGTTTTTAACGCGAATCCAGCGAAGCCGGACAAAAGTGCGGACCGAAAGCCAGGGCAGCAATACGAAGTGAACGATCTTCTTACGAGCCGTGAGCTGCTCGTCGTCGTCTTTAACGATTTCGTCTTCTGGCTCGAGTTTTAGATTCTCGATCGAATCCGTCCCAACGACCTGCTGCTTTTTTATATCGGCGAGCTCGTTTTTAAAAGACGGGTCTTCGGTCTCGATAATTTTATCAATGTCGTCGAGCGAAAACGTCTCTGCCATACGATTTAGTTTTTCACGTCTTATTCCGATACACAATCAGGTTCAGCGGAGGCAATAGCCATGAAATCTCAATTATCTTTGCGACTACTTCTGCTTGCAGGACTTTTGGCTGGAACGGCATGCGCGCAAATCCAGTTTCAGCGCAGCGAAGCGAGTGGATACGGTGATTCAATGACTGAGTCGTCTTCGTCCGCTAGTGATTACTTTCAAGCGAAATACAAAGACGAGTGGAATTACGCACGGCAAGATCTCGGCATACCCGCAGGCCAGCCGCTCACGGACGCTCAAAAGCAAGAGATTCGCACGCGGATGCAGTTGATCCGACTTGAAAAAGGCCTGCGATACGAGCAAGAGCGCAAACAATACTATTCACTGAAGCCTTATTTTCATGATGACCTCGAGAGAATCGCTTTCTTAGAACAACCGACTCGCGAGGCGCGCGCGCAATGGGCTCATCTGCACGGTATAACATCCAATGACACCAAAGTTGATCCGACCGTTTCGACTATCATTCAAAACAACGACCTGGCGCGAGGGATGACGCCATCCGAAGTGCGAGAAAGCTGGGGCGAACCCGATACCGTTGAATACGCCGGCGACCCGGTTTACGAGAACGAACGTTGGCAATACACGACGCAAGTTTCAACCGAAAACGGCTACAAACAAGAAACTCGGTATGTGTACTTCGAATCCGGCCGCGTCGCTGGCTGGGAAACGAACTAGCCCCCACTAAGCGTGGGCGTCGTCCCAGTTTTCGCCCCAAGCGGCGTTGACTTGTAATGGGACGGACCAGTTGACGACGGACTCCATGATTTTGCAGGCTAGTGCCGCTTGAGCTTCGACTTTTTTCGCCTGGCACTCGAGCACAAGTTCGTCGTGCACTTGCAAAATCATCGGCGCATCGCTCGACCGATAGACTTCGATCATCGCTTTTTTAATGATGTCCGAGGCCGTGCCCTGAATGGGCGCATTGATGGCCGCACGTTCGCCGAATTTGCGGATATTGCCATCGTGCGATTTAAACTCATCGATATATCGCCGACGCCCGAAAAAAGTCTCGACATAGCCTTTCTGTTTGGCCGTCTCAACGATGTTGAACATGTACTCTTTGACGCCTTTAAATTTATTAAAATAATTTTCGATAATTTCTTTCGCTTCGTCGCGGCCGATCTCAAGCGTTTCGGCCAAACCGTAAGCGCCTTGCCCGTATGCAATACCGAAGTTCACGGCTTTCGCCATTCTTCGTTGGTTGGGTGTCACATCTTTTAATGCCACATCAAAAATCTCAGACGCGGTGGCCGCGTGAATGTCGAGATTTTTAGCAAACGCCGCCTTGAGACCGCTGTCGCCGGCGATTTCAGCGAGAATTCGAAGTTCCACTTGGCTGTAATCGAGTGAAAGGAGCACGTGACCCGCGGGTGCAACAAATGCCTTTCGAATCTCGCGCCCGCGTTGCGTACGCACCGGGATATTTTGTAGATTCGGATTCACGCTTGACAGCCGGCCGGTCAGAGTCACCGCCTGCTCGTAACTCGTGTGAATTCTGCCGTCGCTCGCATCGACCAGCCCCGGTAGGGCGTCGACGTATCCTGACTTCAATTTCGAAAGTTCGCGAAATGAAATGATTTCGCGGCAGATCGGATATGTCGGCGCCAGCTTTGTCAGCACATCGCTGTCGGTCGAATAGCCGGTCTTGGTTTTTCGAACGACGGGAATTTTCATTTTTTCAAATAAAATGGCACCGAGTTGCTTGGGGCTTGAGATATTGAAACTTTCGCCGGCCTGCCGAAAAATTTCTTTTTCGAGGGTCTCGAGATCGCGCGCTAGGCCGAGGCTCTGTTCTTCGAGGGATTTTTTGTCGACGAGTACACCTCGACGCTCCATCTCATATAGTACAGGCACAAGCGGCAATTCGATTTCATTGAGTACGGCGTCACAGCGCGTGCCCGTGAGCTGACGGCGAAGCTCGATCTCAAGTTCGCGTTCGCAGAGAAGCAAATCTTCGGGCGAGGCTAAGTCGGGTGTTTTTTTACCGCAATAGGTATTGTAAATTTCAGAAAGACCGTTGATCTCACCCGCATGCGCGACGTACGAAGCGAGCATGGTATCCCACACCGGGGTTAGCGGTTCAGTGAGGTGGATTTTCTTCCATAAACTTTTAACGTCATAGCCCTTCCACTTTAAAAGTTTAGGCCCGAGCACTTCGCCGATTTGCTCGAGAGGAGCATCGACCTGAATCGCTTTACCGCTGTGGCCCAGGCAAAACCCGCGCTCATTTTGCACGGCCCAAATTTCGCTGTAGGGTTTGACGAATTTTTTCAACTCTTCGATTGACCACTGCTCACGCGGCCATGGCGACAAACTGGTGATTTGCACGGTCGCCCGTTTGGTTTCAGTCGCCGGGGCGCTTCGTTTTGCGCGCGAGCTCTTAGGCATCTTTACGCCGGCGGCGGCTGTTGCCGCGCTCGTCAGATCACCGACGGCCCCTTCGCTTGCGGGAGTATCGGGGAACAACCGGCGCGCGAACGCGTCGAATTCGAGCTCCTTTAAGAGCGCGACGATTTTCTCTCGATCGATAGGTTGCAGCCGCAATTTTTCGAGATCGTCGCAAACATCGAGATCGGTTTTGATCGTAACTAGCTGTTGGGCGAGAAACGCTTCTTTTTTGCTCTCAAGAAGTTTACCGCGCAGGCTTTCGCTTTTAATTTTGTCCAGGTTGTCGTAAATATTTTTGAGTGTTTTGAATTCGGCTAGTAATTTTTGCGCGCCTTTCGGGCCCACTCCCCTGACGCCGGGGATATTATCGCTCGTGTCACCGACAATGGCGAGGTAATCGATCATTTGCTCGGGCTCGACGCCCCATTTTTCAACAACCCCTTGCCGGTCGTAGCGAATCTCTTTCATCGTGTCGTAGAGAGCAACATGGCCATTCACGAGTTGGGCGAAATCCTTATCACCGCTCACGATCGAAACGTCGCACTTGTGTTGAGCGCCGAACACGGCCAAACTGCCGATCACGTCGTCAGCTTCATACCCTTTGCGATCGAGCGCATGAATGCCGAGAAGCTCGGTCAATTGCCGGACGTAAGGAATTTGCGGCTCCAAATCGTCGGGCATTTCGTCTCGATGGGCTTTGTAATCGGCGTAAATTTCACTGCGAAAAGACGGTTCTTTACGATCAAAACAATAGACCATGTAATCGGGCCGACTTTCGCGCAAGAGTTTGATACTCATTGAGAGAAAGCCGTAAAGCGCGTTGGTCGGCAGCCCCTTCGACGAGCGCAAGGGCGGCAACGCGAAAAACGCTCGGAAGAACATCGAGCTTACGTCAACTAGATAGAGTTTTTTCATTCTCCGATTTCGGCCAGAGTATCGGAATGGATCTGTTCGCGGCCAAGTTCGCTGAGTCTTAGTTCAGCAAGCGGCTCGCGCAAAATGGCTTGGGAGTGCGACTCGGCATGAAACGACAATCGATCGAACTGTAAGTTGTCGTCTGGGCCTGGCGCGATTTCGCCCCGCTCCCATTGCATGATCAGATCAGCAGGCCCGCCAAAAAACCGGGCGAATTCGGCTGCGGACCAACCCAAGCGGAGTCGTAAACTTTTGATATCGTCAGCTGCCCATTTGTTCATCGCATGAAGTTTTTCGCACAAACTGCGCTTGCGATCAAGCCGATAGTGCCGACAGCATTCGTACGTGGAAGGCCTCTAGGCCCAACTCAGTGGTTATGACGTCAAAAGAGACGCCAGCGCCGATCGCGATATCGTTTGCTGTGGCGCCTTCGACCGCCGTCAAATGAAAGTAGACTTCACGGCCGTCGTAATCCTCGATAAATCCGTACCCTTTGTTCTCAAAGTAGCATTTGACTCGTCCGTGGATCATGTAAAAGGCACCTCCTATTTATATTCAGTTGTCGGAAAAAACAAAAACCAGATCTCCTTTGTTGGCTAAATCGAGACGATCGCGGGCTTGCAGCTCTAAGAAGTTCGGGTCGCGCGTCTGGCGCAACTCATGGTCCACTTTCATGGTTTCAACCTGAAGATTCGAAATGCGAGCCGCAATTTCGTGGGAGTCCCGGTTGAGCCGCCAGAGACGGATCAAAGTCCCGTCGAGAAGAAGGCCCGCCGAAACAAAAATCAAACAGGTGAGAAAAACACGTATGGGGTGCTGAACAAAGTCGGAAATATTTTGGCCGATGCGCGTGAAAAAACGACGGATCATCCAAACTAAATTATAGGTAAAAATCATCGAAAGCGAAAGGCGTCGGTTCCCCAAAACTGGACCTTTGGTCCAATCTCAGCCTCGATTCGCAAAAGCTGATTATATTTTGCGATACGTTCGCTGCGGCAGAGGCTACCGGTTTTGATTTGTTCGCAATGAAAGCCTACACTAAGGTCGGCGATCGTCACATCTTCTGTTTCACCGCTTCGGTGAGAGATTACCGTATGAAAACCCGCCGAGTGAGCGAGTTCCACGACGTCTTTGGTTTCTGAGTAGGTGCCGATCTGGTTCAATTTTATGAGGATGGAATTAGCCGCACGAGATTCGATGCCCTTTTCGAGGCGTAGGCGGTTTGTAACGAACAAATCATCACCGACGATTTGCAGTCGCTTGCCATGAGCCGCCGTGAAGGCCTGCCACGAACCCCAGTCGTCTTCGGCAAATCCGTCTTCTATGCTGGCGATCGGGAATTTTTTCGACCATTTGTTATAAATTTCGCCGAGCTCTTGGCCGGTGAGCTTTTGCCCTTCCCACATATAAGTGCCGCTATCGAAAAGCTCGTTGGCGGCAACGTCGAGCGCGAGCATGACTTGTTCGCCCAATTTGTACCCGGCCTTTTCAACGGCGGTGGACAAGAGTTCAAGTGCCATTTCATTCGACGCGAGTTTTGGTGCAAATCCGCCTTCATCGCCAACCGAGGTCACAAGCGATTTTGCGCTAAGAACTTTTTTAAGTGTGTGAAATATCTCACTGCCGGCCCGCAAAGCATCTGAAAACGTCGCAAATCCCGCTGGAGCAATCATAAATTCTTGCACGTTGAGGCCGTTATCGGCGTGCGCGCCGCCGTTCAACACGTTCATGAGCGGTACCGGAAGCCGCAATTCACGATCGCCGGCGACATAACGATACAAAGGGGTCCGTTGACTCAAAGCTGCGGCTTTGAGCGCTGCAAGCGATACACCGAGAATAGCATTGGCCCCGAGACGGCTTTTGTTCGGGGTGCCATCGGCTTCGAGAAGTATCTTATCAAGCTTCGCCGGATCGCTCACATCAACACCAAGAACTTTGGGGGCGAGAACCGTATTTACGTTGGAGATGGCTTTTGAAACGCCTTTGCCATGAAACCGCTTTGGGTCGCCGTCGCGAAGTTCGATCGCTTCATGCGCACCCGTCGATGCCCCTGAGGGGACCCCGGCGCGACCCGTAAACTGGTTGTCAACTGTGACTTCAACTTCAACCGTTGGAAAGCCACGACTGTCGAGAATCTGCCGCGCGAGTACTTTTGTGATTTTCGCCATAAAACTCCTCCAATAGTTCACGCGCAACTTGCGGGAAGGCCTCTTGAACGTGTTCCCAATTCACTCGCTTCATCGCTTCGCGGACTTGTGCCGACATGCGGTCTTGACCGATCAAAAGCGTGATCAGTTGTTGTGAGCGCGTAAAGTAATCTTGCAATTTCAAAAGATGCTGTTGGATTTCGGACCGCGCCGGGCGGACGAGCGACTCGGCCGGTACCGGCATCGACTTGGCCGCCAGCTCATTTTCTTGTTTAATGCGATCAAGCTCGCGCGTTTTTTCAAGAAGTGCTTGTTCGGTTTTTTCAAGCGTCGAGATCAAATTCTCAACGATTTCAGGCGCCATTTGCCGTTGCGCAAGCACATCACCTTGAAACGCGTTTTGCGCTTGGTTCCAATTCACACTGACGCGGTTTTGGCGCCATCTCGTCTCGGCCATCGGCAAACCCATGAATAACGGGATCGCCTCGACCGCCGACAAAATATAAGTGGCGACGTGAGGATATTCTTCAAACGAAATAGGCAAATCAAATGACACACTTGATTCAGTCCTTTGAATATTGGCGATCGGAGGGGCGGGTGAAATGAAATACGAAATAAATCGTTGCGGCTGAAGAAAAATATCGTGGGGCTTTTCTATCATCCGCAGGACGCTATCGAGTACCCCCCAAGCTTTGAGGTCTTTGGCCGTGTGCCCGATTAATTCGAGCGGGTTTTCGATTTTGCGTTGCTGAAGACACCACGCTTCGATTTTGCCCAGAAATACATCGACCGACGCGGCTTCGAGCCAACTACTCGAGTCTTTTAAAAATTCCATAGGCAGATCGGTCAGATCGTAAATATCGTGTAGGTCTTCGCCCCGATTATTGAGAAAAGTGAGGATGGAGTTTGTTATCTTGCCGCTGAAGAACACGGAAGCTTTCTAGCTTCAGCAATTAGACGTGACAAGTTGGATCAGAGACCCGGCGCGTTGTAGCACGCGCCGAGCAACTCTAAAGATTAGTCGTTCGCGCATGGGTCTTTGAAAGTTGTATTATCAGACGACGACGGTTCGAGAACGATGGGGTTTGAATTGCCCACTATTTGACTGATTCGTTGTCGCAAATCCTGCGCCTTTTGCTGTTTAAACGGTTGCCCCGCCATTATGGCATCAAGCCAACCGGCTAAACGATACCCGGCTCGCAATATCTTCTCATTGACGTAGGGCGCCCATTGGGTCTGATAAGCCTGGCTGTCGCCATTCCATGACGAATAAATTTGCGCCCGGTCGGCCGTTGAGTCGGCGGACCAATCCATAATGTACGAGTCTTGCCAGGCGGCGATCTCATCGGGCGTCGGCGTGCGCATTTGGCTGACGAAATACTGAACCTCTTGAACGGTCGGCGCCTTGAAATAGGACAAAAATCGATCAAATCCAAACGTCTTCGCCCAATCGAAACTCGCACCTTGATCGATGTAGTCGATCATGCCGTAATCCCAAATTGCATGAAGGTTTGTGCGTTTACCCCAAAAGCTCGCACGAATCGTATTGCCACCGAGATCTTCAGGGTGACCTTCGTGGAGCGGCTGATGCAAATCCCCGACAAAATGGATCATAAACGAGAGCGCATATTGCTTCTGCGTAGATGAGGCCGAGCCATCGCGAAGTACATCTTCGGCTTTAACGAGAGCTCGAATCACGTCACCGTTCTGGGTAAAGTTAGGTCTGCTGAAATCATCAAAATAATTCTGACCTGATTCGGTATCGGCAAAGTGGTAGGCCGCCGTGTGACGCCAACCAGCCGAATGCTTCACCTGGTCCGGCCAAATTGCCGCTTGCAACATCGTCATGCCGCCCAGCAGAGCGTTCACTTTTTGAAGCGCTTGCGGGTTCATATTCTGCTGCGCGATCAAGGCGACGGCCTCGTGCCCAGTATCACCCCACGCCCAACTTCTATTCGATACGCCTATAATGCTCGCGCACACTGCGAATAGCATTGCAGTATTAAAGATCACCCCTTTGCCCATGCCCCCCCCTTTGATTTGCGGACTTGCGAGATAATTGCATTAAAATTTTTCGAAAACCGCAAGCCCACAAAGTGATACAAAAAAGTGAAATTGATTACGGGATCGTTAATTGCCTGATTTTTAAGCGGTTTTAGTATTGAAAAAACTTATGCCGCGGTGGGTTTCTTAAATTTATCAACGCCAAAAGGTATCTGATTGTCTTCAATTTCGGGCAAAAACAGCGGGATTTCACCAGTTGGCTGTAAGCTGCCCGATAGGCGACCGTCGGCTTGTTTCAGCATTCGTGACATAGAATAGATCGGAACAACATCGTAAGCGCCCGTCTCCGTAAACCCGCGCACTTCTGAAATTTCAGCTATTCGGCGCGTGCCGTCTGAAAAACGAGATATTTGCACCACAAGATCTAGCGCCGAAACGATTTGGCCACGCAACGCTCTCTCGCTCAACTTTTGATCAGCGCCTTGGGCGAGCGCCTCAAGCCTTGTCAGAGCATCGACAGACGAATTCGCGTGGACCGTGCCCATACATCCTTTATGACCCGTGTTCATCGCCTGAATCAATTCGAGCGCTTCAGAACCGCGCACTTCACCGACGATGATGCGATCGGGCCGCAGCCGCAAGCTGCTTTTGAGAAGATCCTGCATCGAAACTTCGCTCACTTTTTTGTCGGCCGCCATGCGAGTTTCAAAAAAGACCACGTGTTCGTATTCAACTTTCAGTTCAGATGCGTCTTCGATCACGATGACGCGCTGACCGGGCGGTATGCGCTCGCACAGAACGCCGAGCAGCGTCGTCTTGCCGCTGCCTGTGCCGCCACTCACTAAAATGTTTTTGCCGAGCTTCACACCGATATCTAAAAAATGAGCAGCATCGAGGCTGATCGAACCGAGCCGTACGTAATCTTTGAATGAAATTTGTTGAGTTGCGAATTTTCGAATGGCGACGGTCGTCCCGTTGCGAGAGCACGGCGGCAAAACCGCATGGATACGGTAGCCGTTAGGTAAACGCGCATCGAGACGGGGCTGATTCTCATTGATTGTGCGCCCGACGCTTTGGGCGATGTTATTGACCGCCGCGCGCAGCGAATCCTCGTCGTTAAATTTGGCATTGGTTTTTTGAATTTTGCCGGCGACTTCGACCCAGATGTCGTTTGGCCCGTTGATCATGATTTCGGTAACTTTTTCATCGTTGAGGTACGATTCGATCGGGGCCAAAAAATTTCGAATGGCCTCTTGAAAGACAGAGCTTTGAGCCGCCACGAGTCACTCCCCGCGCATCGGCACGGCCGCGCTGTCGTCGCTGGGTGCCGACGCGGGTGCGCGCACATCCAACGAGATCGGCACAGCATTCGGAGCCATACTTGGCGCCGCCGCCGACGGATACACGATCAGCTGGCCTTGCGCCGAAGTCTCAGGCGACTCGTACGAATAGACGCCCTCTTTCTGCGGATGAATATTAAACGATTTGATTTTGCCGTAAAAGGTCGCGTCGTGTTCGTTAAACGCATCCATTATAAAACTCACGTTACGTTGTTTATCATTCACATTCACAACGACGATTCGATATTGGTTGCCTTTGCGCACATGGATCGTCGAGGGGATGAAGCCCTGCTCGGTATTGAGGATCACAATATCTTGAGTCGGCATGGCCGAGCTAGTGAAATTAGATAGAATGGCCGCTCCGAATGAAGCCGGCTGCCGCGAATTTTGCACGGCCGGGGTGTTGTTGAGGCCTGAATCTCCGACGAAAGAACGCATCTGACTTTCTCGTCTTGAGAAATCGATGGACCACCCCGCAAACGCCGCCGACGAGGCGAGCATAATGGCGGCAACTAAAGCGCGTAAAAAAATGGATGAAATGCGAGGCGCGAGGAATGAGCGCCTGAGGCGTACTGTAATCGGTACGTCGCAAGGAGCGAATGACGAAGCAACGAAGCAGTTCGCCATTTTTTTACGCGCGCTAGTGGAGTTGTTGACGCGCGTGAAAATCGGCATACTCACGAGCCACCTCCATGGCCAAATACCCGAGCGATCGCTCATCGAACAATTCAAGCTTGGTTATGAGCACTCCCACATCTGACTGAAAGTTGTTGGCCACCTTGACCACCTCAAAGAGAGGCGACGGATTTTGATCCATTTCTTTGAGCGCATCTTGCCAGTCCATTTGAAGAACAGGCTCAATGATGCCCATTTCGTAGAGCGCATCGAATACAGTTTGTAAATTGCCTTGCAGGTACATAGCGACCTCAGTGGGGATTCATGGCCCACCGATTTCTTATTCGGAGACTTTCACGCGGGAGTTGAGTCTAGGTCGCGTTCAGATAGTGTGCCGACGAAAGGGTGGTCTTCTACACTAGACAAAAGTCGGACAAAATGAATCTGAGTCGCCTCGAAACGGCGATTGGGTCAGAAACGGCCGCCTTCAAACGGCTCTTTACAGCCGACAAATTCCCTGCTTTAACAGAAAAAAAATCTCAGGAGTGTGTGCCATTTGCCAATTCATTGCTATTTTATTTTCCGTTATTTTTTGCTCAACCATCGCACGCGCAAGCGTAGCGGCCTCATCTCATTCAAACGCCCGAAAAGTGGAGTTAGTCGAATCGTTTCATCCGATACTGAAAAGCGGAGGCGCGGATTTGATTATCCCCTTACCACTTCGAAACCTGAGCTATCAAAAAGTTTTACGCGAGACGTTTGTATCAAATGCCGATTGGACCAAAAAAGAAGATATATTGTTCGATAACGGCAAAGATAAAATTCGCGTTCTGCACGCCCATTGGGATAACCCGGCCGGCGCTCAACTTCGACTGCGTGAAATTCTGCAACTTTCGGATAGGGCCGGCGTCCCAGCTCAGCCGGACCCATTTTTTCTGAAGCCCACCGATCACGTTCAAACCGACGGAATCGTTAAAACGACTGCGATTAAAGCTACGAAAGGCCTGACCGACCCCGATCAAAAGGCACACGCGATTTACAATTGGATTGTTGCCAATACGTTTCGCGATCCGAAAATACGCGGGTGCGGAATGGGCGACGCCAAATCGACGTTAACCGTCGACAATTTGGGCGGTAAGTGTGCCGATTTAAATTCGCTATTCGTGGCAATGGCGCGCGCGTCGGGAGTCCCGGCTCGCGAAGTGTGGGGTGTGCGGGTCGCTCCTTCACGTCTTTCGAAATCGCTCGGCTCGACCGGCGATGTTTCAGAGGCGCAGCATTGTCGGGCTGAATATTATTCGGCGAAACGCAGAGCTTGGTTCCCGGCCGATGCGGCGGATGTACGTAAGGTTATACTGCAAGAAAAATTGAAGCTGAAAGACGCCCACGTGCAAAAATTGGTCGGCGAACTCTTTGGCCGATGGGAGGGCAACTGGGTCGAGCTAAACTTCGGACGTGACCTTCGCTTGCCGAATGGTAAAAAAATCAATTATCTCATGTACCCGCAACTGTTCAGCGGCAAAACTCTCGTTTCTGACGGTGTCGATCCGGTTCAACTCGCTTATAAGTTTACCGCACGGCAGCTCTAGATTTTGGCACCGCTGCCGTGCTTTCGTTTAAACACCCTATTTTTAAATTATCAATTCGGCCAATCCGTACACGGGGTATTCCAAACCGTTAATTTTCAATCGTCCGCGGACGATATCCAAAGAATACCCGCCGATGAACCACCACTTTATCGTTTTGTGATGGACCACGTGCAGCTCCAGTACGGCTTTTGTCGTTGAATGTTCCGGTGAATTGACATCCCAGGCGGCTTGCCATTGTGTTGGCCATGAAAAGACGCCATAGCTCCAACTGCTTTTAGCTGTTTTAAATTTCAAATTCGGTAACGTTGATTCGGGCACTTGCACGTTTAAGTCAGTTGAGACTGGCGAATTATTTTCATCCGGGGCAACAAACGTACCGCCGAGCAAATCCGCCCAAATTCCTGAAAACGAATTCTTATGGCTCGAGTGGATATATAGATCGCCGTTATTGCCCACTAACAAATAGAGTCCGTTGAAATTGTTAAACATCAGCCCTGAAAAAAAAGAATACCAGGCGGGCATTTTTGAAATTATCAGATATTCGTACGTCACGCGGCCGGGCAGAACACGGCCTTGCCATCGCATTGTTGCATCCGCCGAACCGATCACAATTGTCCCGGCTTTTGTTCGGTGCCCGATCCTCGCCACGATCGGTTTCACGTTTAGAGAAATCTGATTGGGTTGACTTGAAAGTTGAATCCCCTCACCCGGATTACCTATGAAATTGAAATCGGGCGAAGTCGCAAGGGGAGCGAGCGAACGGCCGGGCTCGCTATACGTCCCGTTACCTATAACCGAAACGTAGCCCTTTATTTCATCGTGTAACACAACGTGAATTTCAACCTTGTGTCCTTTGCCCGATTGCCAGCGATCGTCATCGATCGCGAATGAGACGTGACCTGAAGGGTCTTGCCCGACGAACGAAATGTAATCGGAATAAAATGCGTCACCAGCGTGACATTTGAATCCGAAAAGCAAAGTACAGATAAACACTAGACTCACAAATCGCATATTTACCTTTCGACCTACTTGCTCAATCGATTGAGCCGACCGGTCCAATTATATGACATATGATCGAGAAATTTTCGGGCGATCTCAAATTGCCGATTGTCCAATACCCAAAGGCGCTTGCGGCCGTGCCACTGCGAATGGACCAAGCCCGCGCCTTCCAGCACCTCGAGATGTTTCGTTACGGCTTGGCGACTGACGGCGGTTCGCGTGGCAAGTTCGGAGATCGAACGCGGGCCTTCGGTCCCGATGCGCGAAAGTAATTGTAACCGGGTTTTGTCCCCCAATGCCGAAAACACTTTGGCGTGCTCGGCCTGCGGCAATTTCTTGGTGGCACGCACTATGACCTCGCCATTTTAAATAAGAACAGGCCTCTCTGATATGCAACTAATTAGTTGCATATTATCAGACGCCTATAAATTAACAACCGGCCAATGCGCCAATTCATCCCCTGTCTTGGGCCAATTTGACTCATTAGATCAAATAAGCATCCGAGAACAGGGCCTCTTTTCGGGCCGGCAATTTGCAATTAACATATTCATGAATATCGATTTTAAGACAAAACCTACCTGGAGGGAATTATGAATCGTCGCGATTTTCTATTCGGCACAAGTGCCACGCTGTTGGCCAGTACAGTTTTGCCTACGTTGGCAAAGGGCAAAGAAAACGCCGTGCACGACATTGCGTTTACACAAACAGGCCTGAGCCACGTTAAACATGTACTCGGCCCGGTTGCAGCGGACCCGACGAAAATTCCACCGCCGATTATGAGATCGCATTCCATCCATCACGACATCGTGCTCGAAGCGCGCCAGGTTGAGGGCCAACTCGACCAAGGTACGACGTTTAATTTTATGACATGGAACGCGCAAGTGCCGGGCCCGATGATTCGCGTTCGCCAAGGGGATACGATTACACTCACGATCAAGAGTGCCAAACACAACAATCGCCCGCATAATATCGACATACACGCTCTTTACGGATCAGGCGGCGGATCAATGGCTACTTTCGTTTCGCCCGGCGAAAGTAAGACGGAAAAATTCAAATGCATGTACCCGGGCGCGTTCATTTATCATTGCGCCGTTCCGAACATGGACGAGCATATTAGCTCGGGGATGTTCGGCATGATTTTGGTTGAACCGTATGACGGATTGCCCAAAGTCGACCGCGAATTTTATTTTGGTCAACATGAGATTTACACGAAAGAGCCGTTCGGTACGAGCGGCAAAGTCACTTTCGATTACGATGCCATGGCTAAGGAGCAGCCTAACTACGTCGTATTCAACGGCGCGGTTCAAGGCATCAGCTCCGAATGGTTAGGCGCCGCGAAAGCTAAGGTCGGCGAGACCATTCGTGTGTTCATGGTTTGCGGTGGACCGAATTTGACTTCTAGCTTTCACCCGATCGGGAACGTTTGGTCGCGCTGCTGGCCGCAGGGTGCGCTCGCTAATCCACCGCTCAAATATGTGCAAACACAACCCGTCGCGCCCGGCAGTTGCTTTATCGGTGAAATGGAATTGCCGGTGGCCGAAACGATCAAACTCGTCGATCACGCTCTATCGCGAGTGGCGCGAAAAGGGTTGCTCGCTGAAATTGACGTGCATCAAACGATTCCATAAAAAAGCGAGTGTTTAGGTAACCGTGAGCGCGCGTCTGATTTCACAAGTTTTACCGCAGCTAAAGTGACCATTTTGGGCGACCTGCCAATTTTTCTGACAGTCGCGGCGCTCTACTAAACATGATAAAGTGGGCCCTCTGCCCGCAATCGATCAATGGAGGTTGCATGAAATATGCGCTGATCGTCCTATTTTCACTTTTGGCAACGCTTGGTTCGGCCCAGGCCCCCCAAGATTCATCGTCGTTTTTACCCGGCATCTCACTTAACTCCTGGACCCAAATTCTTGTCGCGAAATCAGCAGGTAATACTCCGCCCGGTTCGACAGCACGCTCGTTTCAATTCCCAACAAACTTAGAAATACTGAAAGATCGTCGTTCAGCACCCGCAATTTTCGCCGACTTGATGGAGCGTCTTAATAACACGAATCTTGTCGGGGCAAGTCGGGCCGAAACGGCTCAAAATTTCGCGAACCTCGCAAAAGGTATCGAAGATATGCGCCAACTCTATCGAAATGCCGGCGGAGTACCGACCAAGCAACGCAATATTTTATATATGTTGCAGATTTTGTCAGAAGAAGTCGCGTATGTGGGATCGCAAAAATTTCCAAATAACTTCCCGGCCGTTATTCAAACTTCTGATTTGTCGCTCGAATCCCAACAAGCGGCAGCGGCCAGCCCGCGCTCCAATCAATTCTTTGGTTTTCGCGTTGTTACCGGTGATATTGTGTTATCTAAAGCCGTTGGGTCGGTATCAAGCGAACTGATCGCGTTTTTGATGAAAAGCCGTCATATCTTCTCACATGCGGCGGTTGTCGAGGTGACGCCGCAAACGAATGCGCTCGTGTCGCCTGAAGCCCTCATTCAAGACGGCGTGAAACTCCGCCTTATGGCGCCGGAATACGAAACAAACCCCCCGGTCAAATCGCGCGTTTATATTTATCGCTACGTCAGCGCGAACAACACCGAAGCGAAAGAACGTGCGGATATCGAAGCACATGTCGATCAATACATCCAAAGTATGTACAAGACGGTGAAAAATCCGTTCACGCAGCCGGTCGCGGGCTATGACATATCGATGGACCCAATGAACCAAAAAAATCAATATTTCTGCGTGTCGATCATTATGAAAGTGCTCGGCAATTACTCGCCTTGGGCACAATCGCTTTGGAGCAAGGTCGCAACGCGCAGCCAACGATTACTCGCGGCGCTCGGGATTTCACAAGAGCGTATCCCGGCACCTGGCGATATGGAGCTCGACCCGAACTACGAACTCGTCGGCTCTGTTGTCAACGTGAGAGCCCTGCCGCGCGAGCGCATCGAAGCCGCCCTGGCCGATTATTTACTCGATTATTTCGGCAGTAACCGAGCCAATGAGCTGTTAAAAACGCTCGCTTCTTTGCGAACGGTGAAATGGACGCCCCAACAAATGGCCGCCCTTGAGCAAGCACACGTGTTGCCGCAAAAGCAGCTGCAAACATTGCAAAAGTTAGCGCACGAACTGCCGCCGGGCTTGTCGCCCAGCCAAGCAGGCCTCTTTTACTTTTTGGATAATGTGCTGACCCCAGAAGTGGAAGCAAAAGTTCAGACTCAAATCGGCTCGAACATCGTCGGCTACGACACGCTCTCTGGGATCGTGTCGCAGGCGGTAACCGAAATCTGGCAAGAGAAACTGGCCGGGTTGGAAAAAATATTGAACAAATCCTGTCAATCTCAACTTCAGCCGGCACTTTAGCATCTTTCGGCGTCACCGAAGTTGTGGCTTGAATCACCGAAAATTTGACGGATGGGCCGTCGCGTTCGATGGCCAGGTATTCCAAATTTCGACGTTCGTCGTTTTTTCAACAAATGGGCTAGACGGCGATCGAGCGAGATCCGAGTACAATCCAAAAGGAAAAATCCGATTGATTCTATCGCTATTGTAAGCGTTCCAGCCTTGCGTCTGCGGGTCGCTCCCATTGTAGTTGAAGTTAAACGCGCCTGAATCCGCAAATATCTGAACACCTTTACGCAGGTTCGGATCGGAAGAATCTGGAACCGTGAGCGCCATCCACATCCAGCCGTTACCGCCGACATTTCTGTTCCAAGCGAGTTCCAGGCGAAACCATTGACCAAGGGGCACCGGAGCCGCATAGGTTTGCCCTCGACCCATATGCCCCGACGAAGTCGGGCTCAAAAAGCTTTGGGCGTAAACCTGATATCCGCCGCTCGGAAAGCCGTCATGAGCGACGTTCCAAACCGGGGTGTTACCGAAGCCCGTGTAACTTCGCTCTGTGATACCGGCGCCGAATCGCTCGGTGATATCGGTTTTCGATTCCGCCGCAAGAAAAAATGTAAACGGCCCGCGCGAGGCCATATCGGGTTGGAGCCACATCCACTTCGAAATGTAGAGCATACCTTGAGCGCGAGATGTGTCCGGCCACACGATGAAATTATCCTGTTGCGTGTCGCCGCTGATTCCCCCGACATTGGGAACATACGGATTAATAGCCGTCAGTTGAAAAACGCGATTCGAAACCCCCGAGGGTACGGTGTTATCGGTTACAATCTGACGAGAATAATCGCCTTTCGTTTCTTGAATAAACTGCATTGAATCGGGATGGCTCGCCGTGCCACCCCATAACGCCGCCGGGTAAACCGGCGAAGTAATATTATAAACCGTATCATGACCGACAACGTCGCACCAACCGCTGCTTGCGGTTGAGCCCACGGTGTACAGCCGCTGAAAATCGCTTAGAGATAAATTTTTAAACGACAGACCGAGATACAAACCGGATAGCGATGAAGGCGTTTGGTAGGGTATCAGATTGGGCGCTTGACCTGGCGTGGTCGATACAGATGAGTCGGCTGCCGCGCTCGCCGCTTTATTGGCCACGGCCGTGAAAGTGCCGCCGCAACCCATTATGAAAATGGAGAGGGCGAAACTTGCGAGTCCCATTTTGAGACGTTGTTGTTTACTGTCGGCCGTAATTCGAGACATTTGCCGCACCCCCTACCCATAAACAAAGCAAATTCATTGCCAAGCAATTGGGCAGCGAGACGTCATTTCGCGGCTTTCAGAGCTAAATCTTAACTTAATACGTCTTCGTGCTATTCACCTGCATACATCGTGTGCGGTAATCGAAAAATAGCGCTCGTTTGAGTTCACGCTGGATTCATTCCGCCGTGAATTTTAAACCCAGATCGTGAGCGTCAACCTTGATCTTGTGCCCTGCTGTAAACTCACCCGAAATGAGCCCTTTCGCAAGGCGATTCAAAACTTCGGTCTTGATCACACGCTTGAGGGGCCGCGCACCAAATACGGGGTCGTACCCTTTTTCGGCGAGCCACTTTTCCGCTTTGTCGGTGAACTTCAAACTGATCTTCTTTTCTTCAAGCCGACGACGCACGTCTTCGAGTTGAATGTCGACGATTTGGGCCAGCCGCTCGGGCTTCAAACTTTCAAATACAATCACTTCATCGACACGATTCAAAAATTCGGGCCGAAAGTGATCGCGCAATTGCCCCATGACCGCCTCACGTTTTTCTTCATCGTTCAACTTTTCGTCCATAATCGATTGCGAACCGATGTTCGAAGTCATGACGATAACAGTGTTGCGAAAGTCGACGGTTCGGCCTTGGCCATCGGTCAACCGGCCGTCATCTAAAACTTGCAATAAAACGTTGAACACTTCGGAGTGAGCCTTCTCGATTTCGTCGAGAAGAATCACACTGTACGGGCGCCGGCGCACCGCTTCGGTGAGTTGCCCACCCTCTTCGTAACCCACATAGCCCGGGGGAGCGCCAATGAGTCGCGAAACCGAGTGTTTCTCCATATATTCAGACATGTCGATGCGCACGACGGCTTCTTCCGTGTCAAATAAAAAATCCGCCAACGCTTTTACAGTCTCGGTTTTGCCAACTCCGGTCGGCCCGAGAAACAAAAAGCTGCCGATCGGCTGGCGCGGATCTGCAATTTCGGCTCGCGCGCGACGAACAGCATCAGCCACGGCTTGCAGCGCCTTATCCTGCCCGACAACGCGCTTACGGAGTTCGTCTTCCATTTGAAGCAACTTTTGCGTTTCGCTTTCAAGCATTTTCTGAACGGGAATCCCCGTCCACTTCGCGACAACTTCGGCGATTTCGTCGGGCGTCACTTCTTCGCGCAATAGTGACTTTTCGGGCTTATTATCTTTTTTCTCTTTGTCTTCACTATACGACTTTAGCTTTTTCTCTAGCTCGGGGAGGCGCCCGTACTTCAACTCGGCGGCCCGCTCGAGGCGCCCCTCTCGTTCGGCCCGCTCGATATCAACGCGCACGCTTTCAATCTCTTCTTTGACGTTCTTAAGACCAAAAATTTTTTCCTTTTCTTTTTCCCACTGCTTTTTTAGTGTCGCGACGCTGTCTTCGCTGTCGCGGAGCTCCCGTGAAATTTCCGCGAGGCGTTTCTTTGCGTCTTCGTCCTTTTCTTTTTTCAAGGCTTCGCTTTCAATTTTCAGCTGCGTGACTTTGCGATTGATCTCGTCAATCTCAGCGGGGACGCTGTTGATCTCAATCGAGAGACGTGAAGCCGCTTCATCCATCAAGTCAATCGCTTTATCGGGCAAAAAACGATCGGCGATGTAACGGTGCGAGAATTTCACCGCCGCGACAATGGCGGCATCGGTAATGCGAACGCCGTGATGCACCTCATATTTTTCTTTCAGACCCCGCAAAATGGTGATCGCATCTTCGACCGACGGCTCCTGAACCAGCACGGTTTGAAACCGCCGTTCGAGGGCTTTGTCCTTTTCAATGTACTTTCGGTATTCATCGAGCGTTGTCGCCCCCACGCAACGTAGTTCACCGCGCGCGAGCGCCGGCTTTAACAATTGACCGGCGTCAATCGCGCCTTCCGTTTTGCCGGCGCCAACCAACGTATGCAGCTCATCGATAAACAAAATGATTTGGCCGTTCGAATCGACCACTTCTTTAATTACGGCCTTTAGACGATCTTCGAATTCACCGCGATATTTCGCGCCGGCGATGAGCGCTCCCAAATCGAGCGACAACAACTTTTTATTGAGAAGGACTTCGGGCACGTCACGGTTGATAATTCGAAGCGCAAGACCCTCGGCGATGGCGGTTTTACCAACGCCCGGTTCACCGATCAAAACAGGATTATTTTTTGTCCGCCGCGACAGAACCTGAATGACCCGGCGGATTTCTTCGTCGCGACCGATGACCGGATCAAGCTTACCTTGCTCGGCCAGTTCGGTAAGATCACGCGCATATTTTTTAAGAGTGTCGAATTTCACTTCCGGGTTGTCGTCGGTCACTTTTTGATTCCCTCGTTTTAATTTCAAAGCTGCCAAGAACTTCTTCGCGTCGACCCCTGCGCGTTCGAGAATTCGCGTTGTTTCGCTATGCCGCTCCTTTAATTGTGCCAGTATAAAATGTTCGGTTGAAACGTATGAATCGCCAAGCGACCGGGCCTCGGTCTCCGCTTGCCGAAACAGTGCAAGAAAACCTTGCGATGCCCCAAGCGGCGCGCGCGGAGCTGAACCCTGCAGTTGAGCCATTTGGCGCAGACGATCGGTCAGCTTTGAAGTCAGTTCACCGAACTGAACCCCCATAGATTCAAGCACTTGCGGTACAATCCCATTTTCTTGGCGAATCAATTCAAAAATCAAATGATCGGCCTCAAGTTGTGGGCTTCGGTTGTCCTCAGCCAGGCGAGCGGCAGCTTGTACAGCTTCTTGGCTTTTTGTCGTCAGTTTACTTAGATCTAACATGGCAGTCCTTCCAATTTGATGTTATAAATCTGTGGCTTATATGAGCACTGTCAATTCAAGATCTATTATTTTGGATGCCGTTAACCCTAAGGATTTTCGCGAGCTTACCCTCATCTATTGCTGCGAACAATGCAGTTATTTCGATAGCAAAAAGCAAAGCTGCGCAATGGGGTTTAAGACTGAAAAGCATCGTCGCGACGAGCAGCTCCGCCTCTATAACCTGTGCGGCAAGTTTGCCATCTGCCGCTCGCAGGAGATTGATTGAACTTAAGTGCGATGGCCGGGCTTTCGGCGTGGCCGGTGACGATCGTCTGGATCGCAGCCGTTTTCGCCGCATGGGCTTTGGTTACTTACGCTCGTCGCGCGCTTCGAAAACCAAAACGCATTGAACCCGATGATCCGGACCATCGACGGATCTACCCCAACTTACCGCTTGGGCAGTTTATCGAGGTCGACGGCTTTAAAATTCGATTCATTCAAAAAGGCCAGGGGCCGGATGTAATACTGGTTCATGGATTCGCTGAATCCATCATTACGTGGCGCCTCATATTTAACGATCTGGCCGAGCGGTATCGGGTCACAGCACTCGATTTACCCGGATTTGGTTTTTCGTCGAAGTTCATCGATCGCGATTATGACCTCGAAACCCAAGCCAAACGTCTGAGTGATATCGTCGCCGCTCTTAAAATCGATCGCCCTATGTTAGTCGGTCATTCAATGGGCGCGGCACTCATTGCCTGGATGGCGAAATCAACTCCGGAAAAAATGAATCGAATCGCCTTGATAGCCCCGGCTATAAACCCAGCGGTCGTGCGGCTTCACCCCTTAGCCGCCCAATGGTTGGGGGCCCTGCTGAAATCGTTTATTGTGACACCGACAATGATCCGACAAATTTATTTGAAATATTGCGTTGTTGATCCGCCAGCGGATCTTGACTTAGCCGTGCCGGAATTCTACCGCCCCTATCACCAGTCACCTGAAGCCGTCACAGTCGCAGCACGGCACAGTTGGCTTCTTTACGACAAACGTCTGCCAGCCGCAATTCGTGATCTTTCATGCCCGGTGCTCGTTATCGCCGGCGAAAATGACCAAGTTGTGAAGTTATCGCTGGTCGAAGAATTTCTTCAGCTGAACCCAGCCGCTCGATCCGTCGTTTTGCCAAGAACCGGTCATCAAATTCAAGAAGAGAAACCTCGTGAGGTCTTGGCCGAACTGTGCTCTTTTTTTGACTCGTAGAAGGTCCTGATTTCAGGACTTACGCCCCGTAAATGCGGCGAATTTGCTACCCCGCTCGACTCGACTTTTAGCGAATTCTTCAGCACGTCCGTCTAATTTGGCCTCAAGTCCAGTCAAGATTCCGTCGCAGACTCCGAAATTTTCTCTGTCAGGCAAGAGTTATTCTGCTGACAATCACTTGAAATCAAACTTTCAAGGGAGGGGCCACAAGGATGGAATGAAAAACTACAGGAGTTGTAAGGGGTAAATATAAACGGCTTGGATGCCGGTTCTCAAAGCCCCAGAGAACACAATAAACACAAGGAGGAATTTTATGGAAATGCAAACGTAAATTTTAAAAATAAACGGAGGATGAGAGTATGGGAATGAGAGTTACGACAAACATAGCCGCGATCAACGCGGAAAGAAACTTAACAGTCAGTCAACGTGCGATGCAAAAAAGCTTCGCGCAGTTATCGAGTGGCAGCCGAATCAACAAGGCCGCCGACGACGCAGCAGGTTTGGCAATTTCTGAAAACTTAAAAGGCCAAATCCGATCGGTTCGCCAAGCGAACCGCAACGCCAACGACGGCATCTCGATGGTGCAAGTGGCCGAGGGCGGTCTGAACGAAATCGGCAACATCGTGGTTCGCCTTCGCGAGCTAGGAATGCAAGCCGCTTCTGACACCGTTGGCGACAAAGAGCGTGGCTACATCAATAAAGAAGTTGTACAGCTAAAAGACGAATTGCAACGTATCGCAAAAGTGACCACTTGGGGCAAAACGAAACTACTTGATGGCTCGACCCCGACATTTGACTTCCAGGTCGGTATCTTTAACGACAGCTTCGAAGACCGAATTTCGTTCAACGCAAGCAAGAACGTGGCCACACTTTCAGCCCTTGGCTTGGACGGTGTCGATTACACAAGCAAAGAAGGAGCTCAAGACGCGCTCGCGACGCTCGACAAAGCGCAAGATCGCATTAACGGTATGCGTTCGAACCTTGGCGCTTTGCAGAACAGACTTCAGTCGACAGTCAATAACTTGGGTGTGTCTGAAGAAAACTTGTCTGCAGCGAACAGCCGAATTCGCGACACAGACGTGGCTGAAGCGACTGCCAACCTGACTCGCAACAACATCTTGTTGCAAGCTGGTACGGCGGCTCTCGCCCAAGCGAACCAGATGAACACGGTCGCTTTGAACTTGATCAAGGGCTAAGCCGAACGATAATGCAATAATCCCGAAACCCGGCGCCACTTGCGCCGGGTTTTCATTTTTGTGTTGACCGTTTACACCAATTCTTTAAAACAGATATTCAGTAGGCCGTTTGTGGCAATCAAAACGAGGGATTTATGGCAAGAAAAAGTGCACGAAAAGCGAAGTCGAAATCAACACGATCAACTAAAAAAGCGAAACGCAGCCCTAAAGCTCGTAAAGCTAGCAAAAAATCAGCGAGCCGGGGTCGAGCCACTCCGAATAAGCGCTCGAAACGCGTCACGACGAAACGAACCGCTTCAAAGCGAGCCACCTCAAAAAGAGCTGCTCCAAAAACAAATCCGGCCGGAGTCGTTGGCGCTTTCGGCGGTACAGCTGCAACTGCCGCATTTATGTCAGAGCTCGATGATTCGGAGGAAGAGCTAGGCCGCACAGAAGCGGTCGAGTTCGAATCACTAGACGAGATGATCGATAATGAGACCGATGATCTCGAGTCTTCGGACGATGACGAATCCGATGACGACTCATCTGGAGATGTCGAAGACGATCATGAAGGCGGACCTTCAGATGATGAAGGCAACTATTTCTGATTCAATTTGAGACGAAGCATAAAGCCCGATAACCTTCTCACCGATAAGTATGTATATCGGTGGGAGAAAAGCGTATGGCACGTTTATCGGTTTGGTATCGCGCGTGTTTTGTTTTGCTTTCTGTTTGGCTGTTCACCTCGCTCACTCACGCCCAATCGGTAGATGGAATTTTTAAAGTCGTTAAAGGCGACGTTAAAGTTCAACAAGCTGCCAATAATCAAATAGTAAAAGCTAAAATTGGGCAAAGAGTATTCCCGCACGATACGGTTATCACTAGTGAAGATTCTCGCGCTAAAGTCGTTATGGTCGATGGCAACATCATCAACATTATGCCTTCGACGAAATTTATAATACAGGCGTATCAGTACCAGCCAAGTCAGGATAAAAAGAATGTCCTACTCAATGTCATGTATGGCAAAATCCGCACCACTGTTCAGCAGAAGTACATTGGCACTAATAAATTCCAGGTTAAAACACCGTCAGCTGTAGCCGGTGTGAGAGGCACTGATTTTATTACCAGCTACAACGCGACCAACAATACCAGTTCGATTATCACCTTTCGTGGTCGGGTTGAATTCGGCAAGCCAGGGCCAAACGGCCAGATTTCGAATTCTGTCTTTGTCTCCGCCGGGCAAATGAGCAAAATCTCTGGGGTGCGACCGCCGTCGGCGCCGACTGAAATGCCAAGAAATTTTATGGTCCAGATGGACAATCAATCAAAAGCCGATACGAGTTCACCGCGCGCTCCGGCCTCCGGCCTGCCCAATTCGGGGTCAACGCCGAATCCCCAACCCAACAATTCTGGCACCAACAATCACGATGATGGGCACCGGCAACCCGCGTCGGTTTCGATCGGAGGAGCGCCGACCGGTACAATGTTACTCCCCGCCGACTTTCCGACAGTGGATGGGGCGATGAGTGGCACGATGCCGACGAACGTATTACCGCCGCCCAATATGCCCTTCATGCAGGCGCCGACAAATAACTTTGTTCATAATGTTTTGATGAACTCCGCGACCAAAAGAGTGAACGTCAGTATCACCACTGGACCATAATATTTTCGTTCTATACCCTAAATGAATGCGACGTTGGGTCCTCTTCTTGTTGCTCATTTCGACATGCGCGATCGCCGAACAAGGCCCGTCCTCTATGGTTGTCCGATATGGCTCGGCTGACTGGAATACAAATAGCCATAAGATAGAAACCGCATTTGTTTTTGTACGAGATAAATCCACCGGCAAAATCGCCAAAATTCTTTTAGAGGAGACCGCACCCAACTCGTCATTGTTTGAAGGCCGATTCTTAATTCAATGGGACCAATCAAAAGCCGCTCCCGATTTTTACGTTCCACCGCCGAAGCTTGCAAAGTCCGGCAATACAAAACAGTTTCAGAACCTGCTTCGAGCCGGCAAATTGAAACCGCACAGCGTATTTGCGCACCTAGAAAATAAGCGGCTCATCTACGAGATTTTCGACACCGACGCTCAAGCCGAACAGGCTCGAAAGATTTACGAGCAGGCAAGTGCTTCACCGGTGGTTGCGAATGCACCGAGTATCAAGACTGGCCCAATTGAGAACCCCGCGAGCGAAAGCACGGCCGCACGTGAAGCCGCTCGCCTTCGTATGGAGCAAATCGAAGCCCAACGTCTGCAGAAGCAGCAGCTCGAAATGCAACGTATGGCCGAGAGCGCGCGTGAAGCGCGTAAAACCCAAGCGGCCGAGCTCGCTGCCAATGCCTCAAAAGATTATGAACAGAGCGAATACCAAAAGGCCGTCGATGAATTTCATCAAGCCAGCGAACTCGACCCCGAAAATCACACTTATTATTTTAAGTACGGCGTATCGCTTTACCGGCTGAAAAAATACGACGACGCTCTCGTGGCGCTCCAACTCGCCCCTGTCAGCGGGATGACCGACACCGCGAAAAACTACTACATGGGGCTCATCCATTATAAACTCAATGAATTGACGGACGCCTCCGATTCATTTCAACGCGTGAGGGCCGCCCATGAGCCGAAATTATCCCCCGCCGCAGCCTATTATCTCGGTCTCATTGAGGTCGCTCAAAATAAACTGCCTCAAGCCAAAGAAGACTTTCAGTACGTACTCGACAATTCCCAAAATGCGCCAGGCCTCGACAATAAGGCTGAAGAAAATATTGAACGCATAGACGCCATGATGGCCAATCAGAACGTGGCACGACGTAAATGGGCAATCGACGCATCCGAATCTTTGATTTATGACTCCGATATATTGCTGAATCCGAACAATGGCGCCGCTTCAACCGGTAACCCCTCCAATCAAGGTGGCGGCCGCGTTGACACAAACCTTGAGCTGACCCGCCAATTGTACTATAGCGACAGCGCCGAATTTAAAGCCGTTTTTAACGGTAATTACATGTGGTCATTCAATTCTACTTTTGCCGCAGGTGACCCGACAGATTTAACTTTTGATTTACCGTACACATTAAAATCGATGTGGCATGGTAAACCGTCGCGATTGACCTTCACCCCCGGTTTTGAAACTTTGGCTATGGACTACAACAATGTGAGCGGCGGCACCAGTCGCCCCGACATAATGGATGGCTACACCGGCGAAGTCGACTGGCAACTTCAGAATCGACCCGATTGGTATTCTGATACTATGTTCAGCATCGCGCACGACAACTCGCTGCTGGTCATTGGCAGCCCGGTCTATAATGCAACAGCTTGGATGTATACGGTCATGCAAACCGAGTCGAAATACTTCGACGCGAAAAAGCAAACCGCGTTAGTCGGATATGCCGGGTTCACTTATAACGCGGCTCTCGGCGACTATTACGCCTACAACATGATCGATTTAGGCGTGATTTACTCGGCTCCGATACGAAGGTTCAAAAACGTACTGTGGGACGCCGCTATTACAGATTATCGAATGGTGTTTCCGAACAAAAACAACGGCGTGCAAAACAGCGAAACAGACGATGATGCGACCCTCACGGCCGGCCTAACCAAAATCGTGAACGCGCATTGGAATGGCATCCTCACCGCATCCTACACGACAAATTCGTCGGACGTGCCAGCATCGCAGTACAACAAATACATTGTAATGGCGACAGTGAATTACCATTGGGATGATGCACCGATAAACACGGAATCATCCACACCCGCTAATCCGTTAGCCACACCTCTCACGAACCCCGTGACAAATCCGCTCAACCAAATGAATAATCCCCTCGCGCCACAAAATAACTAACCCCGCTTACGGAGAGAGTGCCTTGGGTTTTGGCGGCAGAGCGGCCGTCTCTACGTCTTGTATTGCGATTTTTGCTTACAGTGTGAGCGCCTTTTGCAGGTTTGTGAGCGCCCTCAAGTTCCGGTTACACTTTTACGAGATTCGTCAGCAAAAACAATGGTCCATTCCGGAGAGGGATAATCATGCAAAAAAATATCTCAATGAAAAGTCCGACAAAAAAAATTCTACGCGCAGTCGTGGCGATTCTTGCGGCGGCCGCTGCCATCGCGATCCTTTCTCAATGTTCAAAGAAGTCGACATCGACTGGTACGGTCAGCGTCAGCTTACAGAAAGTGTCATAACTGGCTTAAAATTTAATTCTACGGAGATAAAAATGAATCAGGATATCTGCTTTATTCGACGATTTTATATGGCTCTCATTGCGGCAATTTGCCTGGCGACTTTATCGGCACGGGCCGCGAACTCGGGCGGCGTTAGTTTTACGCCGACTAGTCTCGAACTGCCGGTCTGGGCGATCAGCCTTCACTCGAGTACAGATGGCTCGAGCGCGACACTTTATAACTGTGCAGGCTCAACCGACGCCGATTGCTACGTCGACTTAGCGCAAACATCGCAGCTCACCGCTCTCGCCGCGAAAATGTCAAATGTCACAGTGCCCACAGATACCTATGATTCAATCGACGTTAGCTATTGTCAAAACTCGAGTGGCAACGCCAACTACACGTATCAGATGGAGGGCAGTGTTTCTCTCGCTGGCACAATGTACTACACGGCAACGTCAGCGAATGGTTATCTCACGAGTACTGCGGCAAACGAAGCTTACATTGCAATTTCAGTGCCCGGCTGCTCGCAAGAATACAAATTTACGAACCCCGTTACAGTCTCAAAGAATTCGACAGCCTCGATTACTCTGTTCACCACTCTTGTGAATATGGGTTGGGCAACCAACACCATTACGAGTTACACCGTCGTGGGTTCTTACCCAGCGGGATATAACAGCCAAAGTTGCGTGAACAATGGAGCTAGTAACTACGTATGTTCAAACGCGGCGTTACTCATTCCCTACTTCGGCACCGGGACGCCGACCGTCCAATATTATCAGTTCACCGATACAACGGCCGGGAGCGGAAACGGCGTCGGCGCCCAATTGATGGTCCTTCTGGATTCAGTCGGAAATTTTATTGGAGCATTTCCTGGCCGAGTCTTTACAACTGTCACGGCAGGAGTGATGAACTTTGGCCAGGCCGGTGGGTTCGACGCGCAAATCACGACGATATCGAATACTTCAGGCAGCAGCTATATCGTGACCAACGGCTCCCAAACGAATACATCAAATGGATTTTATTTCAGCGGGTTTCAGCTGCTCTCGGCGGTCAACGACACTGTAACCGGAAGCGGATCAGTGCTCGGCAATACTGTTGACTATACCGAGACTCGAACACAGTAAACACCGAACCGAGGCGGATCGGCTTAAAACGACGCTGAGGCTTCGTTAGAATACGGACTGCAGTTTGGATTTCCGCTCGAATCAGTCGTGCATGCTTTCATGGTGAAGTAATATGTCGTCCCGCTTTGAAACGGGTAATACACCTGATACGTGAACGGCTGGTTCGAAAAATCTCCGACCGGGATGACCGGCATGGTCTGAGTCGCCGGCACCACCGTGTTATTTTGCACGCTGTAATTTGCCTCTGGCGATACGACACCGTTTGAAGCCTGCGTTTGCGTGCCGAACGAATAGGTGACGGAATCAATAGTCTGATTATCCGAAAGGGTGTTTTCTAATTGAAAATTGAGTGTCACCATTCCCGATGGCGAGCCGCCGCCGCCTGAACCGGAACCGCTACCGCCGCCAGTGCCGCCGCCGCCTGAACCCGAACTACTTCCGCTACCGCTGGATCCAGAGCCGCTGCCCGTCCCCGATGAGGCGGCCTGAGTTGAAAATATGATTGTGTATGCGCTTTGATTCGTTGGCACCTGTAACGTTTGGCCGTTTACATCCGTCAAAGCTTTTTGGATTGAAAGTGTGTAAACGTCTGAAGGCCAGAGGGTCATGCCCGAATTGTTTAATTTCACCGTCAATGTCGCGCCCGATACATTGATGCTGATCGGTTGAAATCCGTGGTTCTTACTTGAAAGCGAGATCACGGTGTCAGTCGTTTGCGCATTGAGATCGAGATATGCCACCGATGCATCAATCGGATTTGAAAACGTCACGGTCATAGAAAAGCCGGCAGTCGCGACTCCGCTCGCATTTTGAGCCGGAACCGAACTTAACACAGAAAACGGTGCTGCGTTATGCGTTTGCTGACTAGCCGAAGGTCCGCCACCACCACCGCCGCCGCAACCGACAATGCTGAAAAGGCTGACCACAGAACATATAAATATAATCTGTTTCAGATTTGACCTCCCCCGATAAGATCGATGGTTCTCTTGCACTCGATGTACCCAGCGAACGAGCCATTAACGGACCTGTTGAGAGTCTGCAAAAAAAGCTTGGCGTTGGCGACAAGCTGCTCTGGCTGAATAAGTTGTACGTTGGACGCCTCTTCGGCAATTTCTCTTAGCGGCGAACTCGGCTCTAGTTTTTGTGTGACCGCCGGGTTAAGCAAATCTGAAATAAATTGTTGCGATGGCAGCGCCTTATATAGCATCGCTATTTTTCGATGAATTGACTTCTGTAGCGCTTCGCTCATCGCCTTGTCTTGAGCATAGTGAAATGCTTGCAGCGGAGGAGTATAAACGACTCTCAACGTCGCGGGCTGCCGCTTTTGCATCATCAAGTCATCGACTCTCTCTTGAAAATTCGCCAGACGGTACTCGGCTCGACCAGCTTTGTCACAACGCTTGCGAATCTCATAAAGCCCCGATGAAAGGTCACTGGGTAGCCCTTTGTGTTCGCGCTCTATTTTCTGCGCGAATGCGACGACCGTGCGCAAATCATTTGTCGCCGCAGGCGACAACGCTTTATTTTCCGCCTGACTTTGAATCCCCAGAAAGCAACCTAAGAAAACTATCAATCCCCATTTCATTTTCTTTACCTCTTTTTTGGCGAAGTAACTTTTATGAAAATGAATGTCAATGCAGAGAATTTTTCGCGAGAGAAATTACATCACACGTGACAAATTTGGGCGTGAACAAAACTCATAAAAAAAATTTTAGTTCTGTAAAACGATTTAACCGATATACGCATCGAGACGTTGTGATGTTTCGATTGCAAGTTCGCGCCAATCCATCAGCCCGATAAGTTGCGTTGTAATCTCCGCTTCGAGTCGTTCGTGATCGCGAATTGGCACTCGAACAATCGATTGCGTTCGCTCATCGGGCGGCAATACTCCCTGCAAATGCAAAAATTTAAGCTGAAACTGTAAGCGCAAAAAGCCAAGTTCACGCGTCGTTTCGACCGCGCGCAAACTGTGACCGAGCAAATTGAAGATTTCTTTGTTCGAATCCCCCTCTCGCGCTGCAAGCCCCACAGTTCTCACAAACTGTAACGCCATGTCGAGACGATCATAATCCGTTTTTATTTTCGCGAAATCATCGAGAAGAGTCGCCTCTTCAAGCACTGGCAACCTCTCGTTGCCGGACGTAAGTTCGGATGAACGCCGTTTCACAGTCACGGCCAAATGATGAGTGGGTTCGAGAATACCCCCGCCGAATCGCTTGCGACTTCTGAGCGCCGACTTTGCGATCGCCGAATAAACGGAACCGTCAGTTGAAATAAATTTTAAAATAAGGTCGGCCTCACCATATTTCACTTTGCTGAGGCAAATCACGCGCTCTTGATTGATCATCAGGCGGGTTCCCCATGAAAACGCTCTTCACGATCCATATTGGTCTTTTAGCACGTCTCGCCGCGCTCGCAAAAGGGCCTCGATAAAACCGTCACGCGATCGAAATTCACTTGAAATCATAATAAGTCCGCGAAGCATATTGGGGGTGAGTGCCCAGTCTCCATAAAAATCTAAAGTTCTGACAGCGCCCCAGCGCGACAGACTCGTCGTTTCAAGACGGTTTTCAAAACCTGGTTCCGCTAAAGTCATTTCGAGCCGCGCCGCCAATCGATCAATGATTGCGTGACCGTCCGCATCTTCCCAATAAATGAGTGCGCGATCGTAAATCCGGTCGGCTCGGTCTTGCCACAAAACTTTAGCATCTGCCGCCTTTGCCAATTCGGCTTGCCACGTTTGCACGTCACTCGCATTTGACACCATTGGCCTTTGGAACCACTGCAAGTGGTCATCTGTGATGACGTCATAGTAAAGCTTGTCCGCCGTCTGCTTGGCAACGCGCGCTCGCTCACCGATACACGCAATCGCCAATTTCGTGCTCAATGAATATAGGTTAAATGCGTGACGAGGCACCAGGGGCTTCGGACCTTCGTAGAAATGACGACAGTGTGAAACGCGTATTTGTATGATCGGTTTATCGCTGAGCGCCGCCTCAAGGGCCTGTATTTCGTAGGTTCGTGCAAACAAAGGATCATCGACACTATATAAGACAAGCAAATCTTCTCGCGTCAGGGATGACGCCCACGCCGCCGGATCGGCTAAAACGTCGGGCTCCAACGCGATCATCTGATAGCCGAGCTTCGCGAGCGGCAAAATTGCCGCTTCGAAATAGGGGTTCATTTTTTTAAAGAAATGAACTTTCTTTTTGAGCGGGTAGAGGTGCGAAGCTCCCACCACTGCTTCGACGAGCGCGTGACCTATCCCCTGGTACAAGCGAGTGTCTACACCTAGTGGACCAGTTTCGCCCGGCGCCGCTACGACTTCGGTCATCGCGATCAGTCGCTCGCGAATCGAATCGTTTAATGACTGATAACTGCCGGTCGGGCGAAAATCCAAACGCACGCGCGGTCAAATCCCGGCCTTGTGCCGTTCTTGATCGTCAACGCGACTTTGGATGCCACCTTTTAAATTCCCGCGATAAGCGAGATGTTGAATGTCGTAATTAAATGTGCCGCCGTTGAGTGCGGGCGATTGCCACTCAGGCCCCATGCGAATCGCGTCCACCGGGCAGGCCTCTTCGCAAAACCCGCAAAATACGCAACGAAGGATATCGATTTCGTAGCTGATCGGGTATTTTTCGACGCTCGGGTCGTTGTGCTCAGCCGCCGTAATCTTAATACATTGTGCCGGGCAATTCGTCGCACACAGCATGCAGGCCGTACAGCGCACACTCCCGTCTTTTTTTACCGTCAGGACGTGGTTGCCCTTAAAGCGCGGGCCGTACTCATATTTTTCTTCGGGGTAATTGAGCGTCTGCATTTTGTCGCCCACGAACAGATTTCGCAGCATCTTTTTGAATGTAAGCCCCATACCCGAAAAAATAGCCGGCAAATACCATTGCGACGAAGCCGACGGCCGCTTGACGACGTAACTCACAGCGGACCTCCTTTATGCACAAGAAAATTGGTTTTGAGATATTTCGGCGGGAGTGGCCGCATGTTCATGTCGAGCTCCTCGCCGCTCATCAAATGAACAGCTTCTTCGAGCGTCAGCGCGCCGGCGACGATGGTCGTACCGCGCTTCACTTTTTGTTCAAGACCGGCGTAATTCGTATAGGTGCCGTCTTTTTCAATAAATGTCTTCATTGGGATCTGGGTCGTCACAGCCGTAAGCCCGTCAACCGCGACACTCTTGCCCGCTGACAACCAAACGACATTCGGAACTTGATCGAATAATCGGAGTTTTGTCTCAAGGTCGGGGAAAACCGAATGATTCTCCGGCCCCGCAATCACGATATGGGTCAGATCATGAGCCTTGATTTTATCTTCGAGATCTAACCATTTGGTTTTAACCCCGTACTTTTCAAGTCGCGCGACTAAACCTTTTGTGTTGGGGTTTCGATCTCCGCGAAAGAGAAGACCGTCAAATCCGTTCATGTCTTCTGGATTGTTGATCCAGTGATAAATGTTCTGAACGCCGAGCCCGACACTGAAAAATTGAAAAAGCGCGTCGTAGTCTTCGTTTGAGTATTGCCCTGTTATAACCAAGGCTATTTTATCGGCGCCGCTTCGGGCTGCAGCCCGAATTGTCGCGCCAACATCTTTAGCCAGAGCGCCCGCTTCGAGAAGGTTCCAATTGTCTTTCGAGCCGGTTTTGCCGCTCGTCAACCGCACGGGCAAGTTCGTGAATTTGTAAACATCACGCCCTTTATCGCACATCCAATACCCGTTCACCTTGTCGTTCTGGACGGGCTTCACTCGCCACGTGCCCTCTTCATTGAAATACACGTTCACATTGCAGCCCGTGGAACAGCCGGTGCAAATCGAGCGCGCTTCTTTAAGATACCAGACGCGCTGGCGAAAGCGAAAATCTTTGGATGTCAACGCCCCCACCGGGCAAATATCGATCGTATTATAGGAGTAATTATTGTTGAGCGGCTTATTATGAAAGGTGCCGATTTCGCTGCGATCGCCGCGGTTGAAAATCCCAAGCTCGTTGGTCTTGGTCACTTCTTCGGTGAACCGCACACAGCGCGAACACAAAATGCAACGTTCAGAGTCGAGAACAACCGTCGGTCCAAGGTCTATCACTTTGTGCTTTTTTTGTTTTGGCTCCGCCATTTCGGGGTCGTACTGCCCGTAACGCATGTACTGCTCTTGCAGCCCGCACTCCCCGGCCTGATCACAAATCGGGCAATCAAGCGGGTGATTGATCAAGTGAAAATCCATGCCCCAGCGGACGGCGTCTTTGACCGGTTCGGACTTGTTAGTGATGACCATGTTGTCGGCGACGACGGTGTTGCAGGCGATTTGTAATTTCGGCTGGCCTTCGATTTGTACCATGCACAATCGGCAAACGCCTGCGACCGAAAGCGCCGGATGCCAGCAGTAATGAGCAATTTCTTCACCGGCCTCTTTAAAAGCCTGAATGATCGTCGTGCCGGGTTTAACTTCGATCGATTTACCGTTAATGGTGCATTTGGGCATAGTTGTATCCTTCTTTTTTCACTTTCGAGCGGCCCTCGCGAACAAAGAACTCGAACTCATCGCGAAATTTCGTCACAAAACTGATCGCCGGCATGGCCGCGGCGTCCGACAGTGCGCAGATCGTACGCCCCATCATGTTCTTAGCCACTTTCTCGAGGAGTTGCACGTCTTGCAATCGGCCGTGCCCAGTCACGATGCTCGTCACGATTTTATCGAGCCATCCGGTGCCTTCGCGGCATGGCGTACACTGGCCGCACGATTCGTGGTGGTAAAAGTGAAGAATCACTTTCATCAAATCGACCATGCAATTGCTGTCATCGATCACAATCACAGCGCCCGAGCCGAGCATGGAGCCCATTTGCGCGAGACATTCGTAGTCCATCGTGGCGCGCATCGCTTCGTCAGCGGTCAACACCGGCGCCGATGATCCCCCGGGTATGACGGCCTTCAACTTGCGCCCGTGTTTCAAACCGCCGCACAGATTAAAAATTAAATCTTTAAGCGGATAACCGAGCGGGATTTCATAATTACCCGGCCGCACGACATTGCCACTCACCGAAAATAATTTCGTACCAGCTGATTTCTCAGTTCCGTTTTTACGGTACGCCTGAGCGCCGTCGCGGATGATGTATTTCACCGCCGCCAAGGTTTCGACGTTGTTTACAATTGTCGGTTTGCGCAAATACCCCTTCACGGCGGGGAACGGCGGCTTTAATTTCGGCTGCCCCTTAAGACCCTCAAGTGACGAAATCATTCCGGTTTCTTCGCCGCAAATGTACGCCCCGGCGCCCGAATAGACGTCCATATCGTGATCAAAACCGCTGCCTAAAATATTTTTGCCTAAAAAACCGCCGTCGTAGGCTTCACGAATCGCCTTTTCAACCGTGCGATAGCTCTCGGTGTATTCTCCGCGTATGTAAATGTACGATTTTTTTGATTGTACGGCATAGGCTGAAATCACCATGCCTTCGATGAGTTGGTGCGGAGCTCGCTCCATCATCATGCGGTCTTTGAACGTGCCGGGTTCGCCTTCGTCGGCATTGCAAAGTAAATAACGAGGCTCGTTGTTTTCTGGCAAAAAACTCCACTTCATCCCGGTCGGGAAGCCGGCACCCCCGCGCCCACGCAGGCCCGAAGCTTTCACAATTTCGATAATTTCTTTTGGCTTCATCCCGAACGCTTTTTTCAGCGTGTCGTAGCCACCGAGCTTCTTATATCCAACGAGGGCTTTGAATTCCGGTTTGTCGTAATGTTCTGTGAGTAGTTTAACTTCCATCTCGCTTCCTTATCTCAATTGCCTATTTCATTTCTCGCAAAATCTCGATGGCCTTCTCTTCAGTCAACCCTTCGCAAAAGGTATCGTTCACCTGCATCATCGGCGCCTTGTCGCAGGCGCCGAGGCACTCGACCCGCGAGATCGTAAATCGTCCGTCCCCTGAGATCTCGCCGTCGTGCACGTCAAATTCCTGACACAAACGATCGGCCAGCTCGCGACCACCGTTCATCGCGCATGAAATGTTGCAGCACACCTGAACGTGATGCCGCCCAACGGGCTTCGTGTTGAACATTGTGTAAAATCGTAGGACTTCTTCGATTTCGCTCTCGGGTAAATCCATCAAATGGCTCAGGTAAGTAACCGATTCAGGGCTCACCCAACCGTTGTTTTCTTTTTGCACACGATACAGCGCTGGGATAATCGCCGAATGGCGGTCTTCATACCGGTTTAGCTCGCGCTTTACGAATGCCGCGCCTTCTTCAGATAATTGAAAAGTCGAGGTCACAATATTTCTCCTTCGAATCTATCGATCCAACTCGCCGGCGATTAAATTCATTGTGCCGAGAATCGTGATCACATCGGCCACCAAACCACCCGTTACTTGCTTTGGAAACGATTGGTAAATGGCAAAACACGGCGGGCGTACCTTCAGTCTATAAGGGCAGCCGCTGCCGTCGCTCACAAGATAAAACCCAAGTTCACCGTTCGCCGCTTCGGTCGCGTCGTAAATTTCACCTTTCGGCGGTCTGAGGCCCTTCATGACGAGCATGAAGTGATTCATCAAACCTTCGATATTGCCGTACACGTCTTTTTTCTCAGGAAGCACAATCGCCTTGTCGCGAATCGTATAATCGCCGCTCGGGACGTTTTTGCAAACTTGGCGAATAATCTTGAGGGATTGGCGCATCTCCTCGACGCGCACGAGGTAGCGATCATAACAGTCACCCGTCGTCCCGACGGGGATATCAAAATCGAGTTGATCGTATCCGTAATAGGGCTGCGCCTTTCTCAAATCGAGTGCGACACCTGTCGATCGTAAGCACGGCCCCGTGTAGCCCCACATGATGGCTTCATCGGCAGAGATCGCACCGACTTTTTGCATCCGCTGCATCCAGATTTTATTCCGCGACAGCATGCGCTCGAGTTCATCCACGCCGATCGTCATCTCATCGCAAAATTGCAAAACTTCGTTGAACCAACCTTGCGGAGCGTCTTGCGCCATACCACCGACACGAGTGAGCGCAACCGTCAACCGCGCGCCGCACAGTTTTTCGAACAAGTTGTAGACAAGCTCGCGGTATTGAAAGAGGTGAAAGAAGCCGGTGATCGCACCCAAATCGACGGCGTTGGCGCCGATGCATACGATGTGATCGATGATGCGCGAAAGTTCGCACAAGATCACGCGCATGGCCTGCGCTTTTGGCGGGATTTCAACGCCGAGCAATCGCTCTACTGTTTTACAATACCCAACGTTGTTCATCGGGGCCGAACAGTAATTGAGGCGATCGGTGTAAGGAATCACTTGGTTGTACGGGTGAGTCTCGGCCATTTTTTCAAAGCAGCGATGGAGAAACCCAAGCTCAACGTTGGCGCGAACGACGCGTTCGCCGTCGAGCTCCGCCATCACGCGAAGAGTCCCATGCGTGGCCGGGTGAGACGGGCCGATGTTGAGGGGCAACAAATCTTTATTCGGGTCAGGCCGATATTTCGGATCTTCGGGGAAGTGAATCGGTAGCGTATCGGTGCAATGTTGCTGATGATTGGCATCGTAATCTTTGCGCAGTGGCCAGCCGACAAACTGATGGTGACACAAGATTCGAGTTAAATAAGGATGCCCGGCGAATTCGATACCGAACATATCGTAGACTTCACGTTCAAACCAATTGGCCGATTGCCAAACCGGAATAGCCGAATCAATCTTTTCGTTCTCACCCACAGCACATTTTACGCGCAAACGATTGTACGTTTTTGACGAAAATAGTTCGTAGACGATATCGAAGCGCTTCGCCCGCTCGGGGTAATCGGTTGCCGTGATATGCATAAGAAAATCAAATCGGCCGGTATCTTTAAGGTGACGCAAAACCGGCAAAATAGCATCTTTCGGGATGGCTAAAACATTATCGCCGATCACTGTTTCGTATTGAAAATCACCATTCGGAAAACGCGCCGAAATATCCGAACGTAAAGCTTCGATTGTCGTCATCTCCAGACTCCCGGCTTCCAATTGTCCTTCCACGGACGTGGCGTGTGATCTTCGATCATTTTTTGTATGGTCATGATTCCATCCAGTACGGCTTCGGGTGTCGGTGGGCACCCGGGAACATAAACGTCAACCGGGATGACCTTGTCCACACCTTGCAGCACGTGATACGACCGATAAAACCCGCCGCTGCTCGCGCAAGCACCCATTGATAAAACAAATTTTGGTTCGAGCATTTGCTGATAGACGCGCAATATGACGGGGGCCATTTTTTCAGTGATTGTCCCAGCGACAATTAAAAGATCGGACTGGCGTGGCGAAAACCGCACCACTTCAGCGCCAAAGCGGGCCAAATCGTATTTCGGGCCCATCACCGACATCAGTTCAATACCGCAGCAGGCGGTACCGTACGGCATCGGCCAAAGTGAGTTCTTTTGCCCCCAGGCCGCAATTTTTTCTAATGTTGTGGTGTAGCCGATTTCTTGCGGGATTTCTGTGACATCTTTACCGACGTCCAGACGACCGCCGAGGCTCGACGCATTCTGCGTTGCCATGCGAGTGCTCCTTACGCTTTAAGTCCTTTTTATTATTTAGTTTTCATCAATCTTCGTGGATAGCTCCGTTGCCCTGCGCCATAAGATAATATTTGGTCGAGCAAAACCCATGCTCACACTGGACTGCATGCCTTTCGATACGTTGGTCCAGTTTTTTCTTCGGCCTTAAGTCCGATTTTGTCATTTTTACAATCTCATTCGTATGCTTTTGGCTCAAAGCACGCGCGGGTAAAGGGTTCGCGCGAAAAAACCATATGGGGGGACGAATGAGAGTCAATCTCAAATTGCGAGGGAGTATCGTGGCAGGCCTGGGCCTGGCAATGGGGGTCGGCCTGATCGCGGCGCCTCGAGCTTTGGCGTCTGCGCCGACAGCGGATGCTGGTGATTATTTGATCGAAATGGCTCCGCGCCGGTCGGCATTCGAATCCTTTTCGACGATGTCCGCGCCGGCGAATTCTAAAATTGAATATTTGGGCGTGCCCGGTTGGTACCATATTCAGGTGTCCCCGACAGCCGCCAAAACTTTCAGCCTAGAGACCTTGAGTCAGGCGCCTGGCGTGATGTACGTGCAACCGAACTACAAATTGCATCTCATGGAGAGCCCGAGTCTTGTGAAGTTGCGCGCCGAAGTTCAACGCAAACTCGCCCAGTGGCGGGCGAGCTCGCAGAACGCGGCCGATAATAGCCCATGCCCGTTCCCGATTCCAGGGTTGTGTAATCCAAACGGTGGCGGAGGCAACACCCCGCCAAATCCGAACCCGAGCGGCGGCGGCGGTAACGCTCCTGTTGCAAAACCGGATATCCCGGCACCGACCACTCCCACAGTGGGCGAGTCGGATCCGCTTTTCAGTAAACAATGGGGCATGATTTCGATCGGCGTCAAAGACCAGATTTTGTCGAACGCAAAACCGGTCGTCGTCGCTGTCATAGACACCGGCGTCGATTACACGCACGAAGATCTCGTCGACAATTTGTGGAGAAACCCCGGCGAAATGGGCACAGACGCTCAAGGCCGCGACAAATCCTCAAACCAAGTGGACGACGACAATAACGGATACGTCGACGATGTGATCGGCTGGGATTTTGTCATGAACGACAATAAGCCCTATGACATCACGACTCCCCCCGAACAACTTCTCATGGGCGAAGGTAACCCCGGCCACGGCACGCACTGCTCGGGTAACGTCGGCGCGCGCGGCGACAACGGTAAAGGGATTGCAGGCGCCGACCCAACTGCAAAAATCATGGCGCTTCGTTTTATCAGCGAAAAAGGCCAGGGCACGACAGCTGACGCTGTAAAGGCCATCACTTACGCGATCAATAACGGAGCACAAGTGATGTCGAACTCATGGGGATCAAACGGCGATGACCCGCAAGACCCCGCAGGCAACAAAGCACTGCATGATGCCATTCAAGCGGCTCAGGCTAAAGGAGTTTTATTTGTCGCGGCGGCCGGTAATGGCGATCAAAGCGGTAATGGCTTTGATAATGACACGTCGTCGACACCCAGCGTGCCGGCGTCGTATCCGTACGACATTATCGTGAGTGTTGCGGCGACGGATTCAAGCGGCGCTCTCGCGAGTTTTTCAAACTGGGGCAAAAAGACCGTCACGCTTGCAGCACCCGGCGTGAAGATTTTCTCGACGGTGGTCGGCAGCAAATACTCCGACACGGTATTTGATTTGGGCGGCGGTTTGACGGCGACATGGGATGGAACTTCAATGGCGACCCCGCACGTCGCAGGTGCGGCGGCGCTGTACATTGCCACTCACCCGAATGCCACATGGCAAGAAGTGAAAGCGGCTTTGATCAAGAGCGTAACGCCTGAATCCGCACTGGCAGACAAGACCGTCGCCGGTGGGATTGTGAATGTTCAATCTTTACTGACTTACTAATTGTTGTAGCGCCTGCGCTCGCTGGGCACGAACCCCTAGCTTCCTCAGCTAGGGGTTTTTTATTATTTTTCACGGTTGTCGAAAAATCAGACAACGCGCCCATTTTCGACGCCTGTGGATCGACTGATGAGCCCGCAATTCCTAAAAAGATTTCACGACCGGTACTTTCACGCCTGAGTGTCAAGGCTCTCGTGGTATAACTTTGGCCAAATGCTTAAGCGAAACATGTTTTTTCTGATTGTCGCACTGTTTGGACTGACGTTCAGCCCGCTGGCTCTTGGCGAAATTTCTAACCCAAACTCAATTTCATGCCAAGACTATCAGGCCATCGTGAATCGTGAACGGTTGCAGTCAAACAAATTTCAGGTAATGCGCCAAAAGATATTAGCACTCTGCCGCGAGTCGTGGGTTTCAGGCGAAGAAGATTATATTAAACATTTTGGCGAGTACACTTGGCAGAGTGCCAATTTTTCCGTTATGTCGAATTTGGCGGAACGCTTTGAGCACAAAGGGTTGTCATTAAGCGTTTATGATATTTTAAACTATCCGCGACTCAATGAAATTCTCGACGAATGCTACCCAGGCAAAAGTGTAAGCGCAAAATTTCAACAATGGTATTTTAAAGAAAGTCTCGCGTATAATGATGTCGTGTCTTATGAAGACGGAACGGCTGCTGGAATCATCGCTGTCATATACGGACCGTTGGCATTCAGCAAATATTTGAAAACTGTGCCGGCGATTGCGCGTGCGACTGAATATGTTACGTCATTGCCGGCATTCGCGCGGATTGCGACTATGCGTTCGTGGGTCATTGAAACTTTTCCTTTTATGGCGAAGACTTGGGTTAAATACACGGTTTTATTCGGCGGCACAGCAGCCGGTACGGCTGCCTACGTAGGCTGGAAGCAAATTCACGCCGCCAATAATGGCGCACCGGTATATGTGCCGAATGCTTTCAGCTCATCCTCGCGTAAAATTTCGAAAGAGTCAGCGCACCCCACGGCAATGGAAATCATAGACGGTATCACCGCGCCTGACCTGTTTTCATCCGATCTGTCGGGGACTTCTGCCGCTATTGAACAAGCGACTCAACAGTACGGCAACGCGCACGGCTCGATGCCGCTGCCAAATAGTGACCCCTTTGGCGATTTGACATCGTCAGTTAAGCCTACACTGGACGATTGCAGGCAAAGCATTCAAACTTACGACAATGATCCAGTATCGGATAATTTAACCAATTTGAAGAATCGATGTGAAGCATACTTTCACGACGTCAGTTACAGTTTGGGATTATTAAAATATCCGGCCGTGCGTTGCATCGCCTTAAATGACGGCATCACGGTAAAGTTAAAGGATCAATTCGAGAGTATTGTGCGACTATTGCCGGCGGCCGCGCTCACTCGTCGCTAAGTTTTTTATATTTATTATAGGTTGAGTTCGATTCGCGTGCCTTCGCGGTCCACTTTGTCGCTTCGACTTCGTAGTCTTTGCGCTTGGCCACCCACTTACTCTTTTCATTTTGCGCTTGCGACTGTTTATTTGCGAGCTCAGTTTCAAGCTGCGACATCTGTTGCACTTGAGTGTCCCAGTTTTTTTCTTCAGTCTTTGCTTGATCGACCATTTTATCATAGGCCGTTAGATTATCTTGCCGCTTTTGACGATTGGCTTGAAGCTTTGCCAAATATTTTTGAACTTCGTCGATCTGCTTATCTTCTTTGGCCATTTTCATTTGCTCTTTCGCCTTAAGAAGTGCGATCTGGTGCTCCATAGCGGCTAGAGCCTTCTTGTTTTTATCGACATTCTTCGTATTGTAAATCAGCTGCTTTTTCATTTTTTCAAGTTCTTCAATCGCCTTTTCCGCCTGGGCGACGTTTTTGTTCACAATATCGAGATTATCCTGATACTGCTTGCGGTTGAATTCGCTGTTTTCAGCGTTGGTTTTCAGCTGATCCAGCGCTTGTTTGGTGTCCGTTTTCGCTGAGGCGGATTGGGGCGAAATAAAACCGCTCGCCAGAATGGCCAGTGCCAAAAAGCCCGAACTTTTTATTATAGATTTCATCTTATGCTCCTCCGCTAGCTGAATCGCTGCTTATTGTTCTCGCCGTACGCGGGTTTTTAGGGCAATTATTTCGGAGCGTCGACCGGTACGATCCGATTTCATCTTGCCAATATTCTCCGTCAAAATCCCAGTGCATGATTTTCTGGGGCTTCACGTTGGACGGAATCCGCAAAGTCGCCGCCGTTCGCCCGCCGCTGACTTGGTAGCGAATATTCTCACCGCTGCCGGCATAGATTTCATACCGTAAAAACTCATTGCCGTCGAAAATTTTCGAGAGTCGCTTGTTCAAACCCTGTAACTCAGCCATCAATTGATCGCCCGCATCGTGAACGAGTGAATATTTCTTTTGCTCAATTCGGGCAATGGCCATGGCCTTCATTTTTAAATACCCCTGCCGCGCTTGCTCATACAGCTGGCCCTCGAATTTTTGAAATTCAAGCAGGCGATGTTCGTTTCGTTCTTCAGCCATCCACTCGTTGAGGTATTGCATGTTTTTCGGATGTTTGTTAATGGCGGCAATATCCCGTTTGAGCTTCAGCACACGGCCATTGGTGCGGTTCGTTCGGAACTTCACTCCGGCCTGATCTCGTTGTAGGATGCCATAAACGTAACTGTATTGGCTCGCTTCGTCCTCGAGATTGTTAACCGCATCCTGATCGTTCGTGAAACCACGCTGACGGGCGATTTCTCGAATGACTTGGTAAGGCAGACCGTCGACGTCGCGCCCACTTGAACCGCCGCGAATATAATTTTTCACAGTGTTGTAATACGCCAGGGAATTGTCACGTCCGTTCAAGTAGCTTTGGATTTGCTTTTGCCAACCGCGATATTTTTGTTCCATCAATTGAAGCGCCCGATACGCGTCACCGTATTGGCAGATGTTGATATAACCGATCGTGCGCACGACCCACGATTCGGGCATGTAAACCATACGAAAATACGGCGAGTGGAGCGAGTACATGTTGCCGATCGCTCCCGCGGCGTCATCGAGATTCAATTGCGTCCACCCCTGCTCGATGAGAGCTTCGATCCAGAGAGGATGATCTTTCGGCACTTTCATGTATTCATTCTCAGCCAGTTGATAGCGCCCCTGCATGAAATACATGCGGGCGAGATTCATGGCGATAAGCGCCTTCAGGTCGTCACTCTTGTAGCCGGTCTGATTCATCCAACCGCGCAAATTGGTTAAGGCCGCCTCGGCTTGCTTCACGTGCTTATCGCCGTACAGACCGATCGCCCGGTAGTATTGCGCGTCGGCATAATGCGGGCTCGCCGTACTGACTTTTTGCCCCTCGTCGCTCGCCAATTTGTAATTGCCGTGTTCGTCGGCGTAGCGCGCGATCACAAAATGCAAATTATCTTTCGACGACGCCGGGATGAGCACCCGATTTTTGATGCTCAACAAAACCGGTGCGACTTGATCGTCATATTCTTTCGGCAAATTATCGACAAGTGCCGCCACCGCGTCGGGCGTGTATTCGACGTTTTCAGTTTTGACCACGCGAAGAAGCCGCGTGACCGCTTCGGTATGAAAGCCCATCTTATGGGCGCACATCCCAAGATCAAAATTCGACTCTTCAGTGTATTGCGGGTTTTTCGCGAGTTCAGAGAGCAGGCCGGTCACAACGTGGCACTTATTGCCTTTTTCGTAAAGGAGGGTCGCCGCCAGCATGAGCAATTGCTCGGGCGAGAATTCTTTGATCGGCTTGAGATCTTCGAGCGGCTTATTGGTGCCCATCGAGAGGTCAACAGCTGCGATTCGTTCGTGCGTGACCATCTGGCCGAGCTTGAATTTACCATTGTGCGGCCATTCGGCTTTGGCGACGTGTTCAATTTTGGCCGCGATGACTTTTCGAGTTTCTTTAAGTGACGGCATCGCGGGCGACGGCAGCGTTTTGACAGCCGTGTAGTGACTCAAGTCGACAATCTGCGTGCTTGGCATGAATGAGCCTGCCGATATTTGCTTTTCTGTGCCGATATCGAGCCGTGGGATATTTTTGACTGAAATGGTGATGACGTGTCTCTTCTTTTTGATTTTTTGCTTGAGTGCGAACACCGGCACGCCGTTTTTTGTTTTCGGCAATGCGGTCGTCCCGACGCGGGCGGGGACGACGACTTGAACCGCGTTTTGGCCGGCGGCATTTCGAGTGGCATCGATGATTTGCGAAAACTGCTTTTGGGCTGGAGTGAGCGGAGCCTGATTCGCGGCCGTCGTGTTTGCAGCCGCAGCCGCCGGTACGGTGCCCGCAGCCGTTGCTGACGCTTGGCCCGAAGTTGCGGGGCTCGTTGATGCCGAAGTCCTAGCGCCCGAGGCAGTTCGAGTTGCGACCGGTTCTTCGCTGTGACCGCGCCATGCGCTCCAGCGGTTTTTCATCGCGTTTGCCCATTCGTTTGCCTTTTTCTCTGTAGTCGCTTCAAGCTTCTGCCAGGATGACGTCCAGTGGCGGCTTTGTGATGAGAAGTCGGCGGTTTCCATCGCCCGGCCGAATGCCATCGCGCTCACTATCAAAACCGTGCACGCGATCAAGAGATTTGTTTTCACGACACTCTCCTCGAGCCGGGGCTCACGCCAGGCTCAACTTAAAAGAAATACGTCACGCCCATTAAAAAATTAGTCGTATTGGCTGTATCGCTTCGCTTCGTCAGACCCGGCTGAATGCTGTTAATGGGATAGTTACCATACGACACGACATTTTCGTGATAGTAACGGTTTTGCAGATCGGCCTGGATGGCGAAGTGCTTCGAGAAAAAGAAGTACTGAACAATATCGAAGCCGTACGCAAATACGTTTTGAGTTGGATCCTTTTGCAATTGATCTTCAAGTTGTTCGTAAGTTTCGACACCTACGAACGGAGTGACTTGCATGTCGAAGTAAATAATTTTTTTACCGAGAAAACTCATTTTCGCGTAGAAGGGAACCCAGTTAAAACCGACACCGACGAAGTTTAGATCTCTGTTGAAATCCGGCCGAATGCCGCCGCCGCTACTGTTAAACATAAAGTCTTTTGTCGTTTGGCTGTCGTGTAAGTCGGCCTTATCTTCGAAAAGTTCGACTCCGTAACGTTCGCTGAAGTAATAGTTGAGCTTGAGTTCATAGTTGTAACCGGTGTTATAGGGGTCGTTGATGAGGGGGCCGACCAGAGCTGAAAGCGCGAATCGTTTGGCCTTCGTGTACTTTCTGTTTTGCACGACACTAAAGTCCGTGTCTTTCGGGGCCCAATATTTTTTTTCTAATTCACCCATGTTGAGTTTGTCGCTTTGATCCGTTGGCGACTGATTAGTTGCATTCGTCGATGCAGAATCGTCTTGCGCGACTTGCTTCTTGCGTTTGCGGTGCCGGGTGTACTGCGCTGATTGCGCAAAAGTCGCCTGTGCGGCGAATGTGACCGGTGCCACGATGAATGCTCCCAATAGGATATTCATCAAGATGCGATTGCATGTTGTGCTCTTAGATGTCATACAAAGTCTCCTTTAGTTAATCGCCTTAAACATAAACGGGTACGTGACGAGCACCCGAGTGCCGCCCTTTGGTTGCGGAAAGTGCCAACTCGCCAGTCGGCGAAGAATGCACCCTTCAACCATGGCATTTCTCAACGTTGTAATGCCAATATGTTGATCTTGAACCAACCCGGCCGCATCGATCGCAAACTTCACTTGAACTTTACCGTAGAGATTCGGATTCGCGCTCAACTGCCGTTCATAGCAATAGCGAATTTCGCCGAGATTCGCGTTGATGACCCGCGCGATGACGTCTTTATCCAAGCCGCCTTCGACTTGGGTTTCTTCATCGAGAATGCCCACCGTGCCGCTACCAGCCCCACCCGAGGCGAGACCGCCGAGACCGGCAACGCTTCGACCGCCGCCAAGACCGGCGGTACCAACCCCGCCGATTTTATACGTGCCACCGCCGCGACCGATCTTTGTGTGAATCCCTTGAAGGCTGCCAATATTGTTCACAGCCGTCGCCGGGCCGGTATTGAGATCGTCGGCAAAATGGCCAAAGCCCGCAATCATCGGGCCGTTTTTGTTGGCGCGTTTGGCGATCTTACCGAGAAGCGCGTTGAGCTGACTCAGTTTCAAATGCTTGATGATTTTCGTTGAGGAGCTTGCGGATTTCACTCGGACGGGCGCGTGAAATGAGTTCGAAGAAGCCGGTGCGCGGGCCATCAGCACTTTGCGCATCTCGCTCGCCTGCTTTTGCTCTTTGCGCATCAGCTTTGCGTCGAAAACCATGCGTGTGTACTTATCATCCGGTTTGATTTGCTTCAGTGAATCGTCTGGTCTTTTCGGTACAGCAATAATGATACCCAAAACGAGTACCATAAAAACGAGTGCCGTCAGAAACGGAGCACGCGTATCGGAACTCGTGAGGAGCGTCTTCCAGCCCCCCTCGTGCGCTTTCAAAACGTCCGTCTTGACGAGACGTTGAACAACGCGAATCGAACCGAGTTGTGACTCAACCGGTTCGCCGCTCTTCGGCGCCGCCAAGGTTTCAACTTTACCCTGAACTTCGATTCGAAATGCCTGTTTCGGGTCTAAGAGTTCGGTCTTCACGATCCGGTCGTTTTTCGTGACGACAACTTGATGGTACATGCGATTGGCTTGTTTGTTAGGTTCACCGGCCCACGACTTCTCTGAGCTAAAAAGGGATTTTTCAATCGCTCGTGGAGTAAATTTAAGCGTGTGCCCGCCGACAATGATGGTGATCGGCTGCTGAATCGTCTCGCGAACGACCGGGTTCTTATCGAGCCATGTGCCGCTTGGGCTACCGGCGTCGCTGATCGTCCAGTTCTCACCGTGGTACTCGACGTAAGCGTGAACGTCGCTGACTTCGTCGCCCAGCAAGCGGACGTCCGCACTTCGCGACCGCCCGAAAACCCAAGTGCGCCCGCTCGGTCGAAACCGGTGGCGCCCGACGAACTTCCCTTTATAATGATGTTCAACTTCGAGATCGGTTCTCTTCATTTCACATACCTGATCGATCGCTTTATCGCGAGATCGAAATTTTGGTTCACGTCATACAAGGGTAAAAATTTAATTCCCTTTTTCTGTTGCACGTACGAGCCGTCCGGTGCGCGCGCGATGCCGTCGACGTCGGTCGAATCGAAATCCACTGACTGCGTCCGCCGGTAAACCGTTCGCTTTTCAACGGTGCGCGCAAACGCGACCGCTCCGGTTAACAAGGCCACAAACAAAATTGTTTTTTTCATTGCTGACCTCCGCTCTGCGCCTTTGATTTGGCGGTGTCCGCCACCTGAGTGATTTTTTCGAGCGCACTGATTTTTGCGTTTATATCAATATCGTGATCTTCAGCCGGTATGCGGCTGCTTCGGGCGAGATCCGCGGCGCGTTGGTATGCACTAAGAGCAGCCGGGTAATTTTTTACTTGCTCGTAGAGCGACGCGAGCCGCAGACGGTACCCGATACTTTGGGGGTCCGAATTAACCGCGTGCTCATAGGCATCAACAGCCCGATTCGTCTTTTGCAGGACGATGTCTGTTTCACCGAGGTTGGCCCAAGTTGTTGCAGAGCCTGGTTCGAGAACGACAACTTTTTGAAGTTCGTCGGCGGCGTCGCTGTACTTTTGCTCGCGAATATCGACCCGTGCGAGATACATACGAGCCTCGGTTAAATCGGGTTCGTCATTGACCGCCGTTCGAAATTCACCATTGGCCGAAGCTAGATCTTTCATCGCCAAAAACACTCGCCCTTTTTGATAGTGGAGCATGCCGAAGCTCGGGGCTTTTTCGAGCGCGAGACTGATCATCCAAAGAGACCGTGGGTAATCGTGGCGGTCGTAAGCGGCGAGGCTCAGATAAAAGGCTCCCCAAGGTTTGGTCGAAAAGCGCTGCGCCAGCACATCGCCGATTTGCTCAAGTCGCGCATTTTTGTTGAATTGTTCACACGCATTGCCTTCATTCAGAAGCTGTGCGAGGCCGTCATGGCGCCAACTATGTGCACCGACCGGGCAATCGTCTTCGCTTACACCGTTACCGCTGCGGGGAGAAAATGTTTTGAGCGAGTAATTTTTGTCTGTGAGATTATTGAGCGACGGCGTCGTCGCGCAACCGGCGAGACCTGCACAGATCGCGACCAAGAACAAACGCTTCATGTGCCCACCTTTTTCACGAGTCGCGGAAGAATCGGAGAGAGCGGCTCAAAATGAAATTGGCTACCGTCGTTCGGCAGAGGCTGATTCATTTTTTTCAAATCGGCCTGCAAAGCCGCGACAAGGTCATCCCCGACGTCGTATTGTTTCGCCGTCTGGTAGGCCTGCATTTTCGCTTCGACCCCTTTTTCTTCCATCGGGATCGCCAGTTTTTCCATCTGATCGCGAAAAGCTTGCGCTTCGTTATCCGGCACGCCTTTCGGCAGCGGCATATTGCGAAGGCCGTCGCTGTAGGCGAGGTAACAGTCGCCGAGCTCACGCATCGCTTTGACCGCCACTTCCGGGTCGCCGTAGCGAGCCGCCGACTGATACGCGATCTGCGCCGTACTCAACTTCTGCGTTTTCATCATGAGCACCATTTGCACTTTATTCAAGTGAGTTTTTAGACTTTGATTTTTAAACTCCTGGGCTAAAATGCGGGCTTGTACCAATCGCGCTTGTGCCAGCGCCGACGGAGTTGCTCCATCTTTGCGTTCTTTGAGCAATTCTTTCGCGAGCTTGAACGCCTTTTTATTATCGCCGGCATGAAAGGCCTTTTTTATAAAATAAATTCTCGCCTCGCTCGCTTCAGGTTGGTGATTTAAAGCGATAATTTGGTGTAATATTTTTTCGTGCGCGCGCGGATTTTCATCGTGTGCGGTCATTTGATTGAGCGCACTTAAGGCATGATTAGCGGTATCAATTGAATGTGACGTCGCCATTTCTTCATAGATAGGCCGCGCCAACGCGGTCTTGCCGTTTAAGTCGTAGAAATCGGCGGCGAGCAACATCCACTTTTCTCTCGATTTGGGGTCCGCTTTAGCTAACTTTTCGACGACATTGGCCGCTTCTTTCAGTTGGCCCATGCTTTCATACGATTGCGCGGCCTTGAGAAGAGCGTCGAGGCCGTCCTTCGTATTCGGGTACTTGTCATAATAGCGAACCGCCGCGGCCGCGCCGGCCATGACGTCTCCGCTCTTGTAATCAAGGTCGATCGCGTTGAACAGTGCCTTTTGGGCGAGAGCAGAATTTGGGTTCTCAGCCGCGAATCGTTCATACGATTTAATAGCACGCTTTAATTTGCCGCTTTTCTCATAACCTTGCACAATCAAGAAATAAGTTTGTTCGTAAATCGTGTTCAACTTGGCGTATCTATCTTTATCTTTGCACGAGTTGCGCAGCGCCAATGAATAGGCGCGAAGAGTCGGGTATTTCTTTTGAATATTGAGGATATCCATATAGAGATCCTGCGCTTTTATGCCTTTATCCGTTTTTGCGTATTTTTGCCCAAGCTCTTTGAAAATCGGTGCGGCCTGGTCATAGTGGTGCTTTTGGTAAGAAATAAAGCCGAGCTCAAAGCGAACGTCGAGAATAAATTTACCCTTCGGGTCTTTCGTCAGATACTGCGCGGCCAATTGGCGAAATCGGGCTTCATCCGTGTCACTCCACTTTTCATTGACGGCCTTCTGCAAAGAAGCCAGAGCGAAATAGCGTGAGTCATGGCCCATCGCTTTGTCTTTAGTTTGAGCGCCGACGATCGCGTATTGATCGCTTGCTGGACGAAACTTCTGTCGTTTGAAAAGCACATTGGCGTAAACGAAACGCGCTCGATTGGATTCATGTGAATTCGGATTCGCCTTCAAGTAAATTGCGAACGCCTTTTCGGCATAGTCGGCGTACTGGGTGTCTTTGGGTTGCTTGTTCCAACGGCGCAGCCATTGATTAGCAAAGCCGAGCGCCATCTTGTTAAAGGCCCGGCGACACAACTGGGGAGCCGTGACAACCGTTGCAATTCCAGCTTTTGGACTGTCCGATGTTTGATCAGTCGCAGTGCCGTCATCAGCGCTATCGTCACCAAATTGTTGAGCAAGCAAATTCGTGTCGGAATTTACGGAGCCCGGCTTTTGCGCGGTCGACCAGCCGCTTTCAGGCTCGCATATTTTATCGAGCTGCGAGAGATCGTCGATCACATCGTCGCGCTTACCGAGGTGATCGGCGGCGTTCATTATATAAACATATGCAAGTGGCGTGAGATTCGATTTCGGTTTCTTGTCGATAAGGTCTGAAAGGAGGGTGATAATATCCTGATCGCGGCCATGCGTCTTGTACAGTTCGGCGAGTCGCATGATGACCGGAGATACATCAATGTCGCCGGCCTGTTCGGCGAGATACGCGTAAGCCCCACTTGCCGGGCGCGAGTCTTCATAAAATAGTGCCAAATCGAAAAGCGCTTCGCGCCGCAGATCGAGTCGCGCATCGATGTTGTGTTTTTTCACGTAGACGCCGTATTTAATCACATCTTCGAGCTCGTGGATGGCTGAATTAGAATCTCGCAAATTGTAATACGTCCATGCGGCCTTATAAAGGCCGTAAGCATAGACCGTCGCATCTGGGTATTTTTTGATCTCGAGAAAATATTTAAGAGCAGCCTTAAAATCGTGACGTTGAAAGTTGATTTCACCAAGCGCGAGGTTCGCATCGGGCATCAAGGCCGAATTTTGAAAATCGCGAACGAGTGTCATGTAGAGTTGTTCGGCCCGATCGTCATTGGCCAACTGTTGATTGGCGAAGGCATCGTTAAAAATCACCAAGTCTAGCTTTTCATAGTCCGGGAATTTTTTTATAATGTAATCGTAGACCGCGATCGCCTTTCGAATCTGTTTTTTTGACGCCGCTGATTTCACAAGTTTCGGGACAACGCGGACAACATCCGCCGAATCGCGGTGCATCTCGAGAAAGCGATCTGTTTTCGCGCGCCGCACATAAAGCTCAGCCAGGCGGAACTGCAGCTCAGGCTCAAGCGGCGTGCCGCGATACCTGTTAAGAAGTTTATGAATTTGCGCGATGGCTTTTTTTTCAGAGTCAGTAATTAAAAGTTCAGCTTTCAGTTCGCGTATGTCATTACCCTGCTCGTCGCCTGGCTTCATTTTAAGCGACGAAAGTGGGTCGGGTGTAGAACCTTTGTCATCAGCGTAAACTCTTCCGCTAACGGCTGTGATGGCCGCCACACTGACACTCAAAAGGCAAATGATAATAAACTTTCGACCCATAACCTAGCGTTCAACCCGCTTTCGTAAATGACTTTAAGAACTTCTGCGTTTCATCGCTCAACTGCTTAAATTTAAGCCCGTATTTAATCGGAGCATTGCGATTGCGCAGTTCGCTGACATATTCTTTGCTTACCACTTCGCAAATCGCGTTAAACGGCGGCACACCGTCACCCGGCTTGAAGTGCAAATACAGTTCTTGCCCGGGCAAGATCATGGCATTATCCATCAGTACACCCGCGCCGCCTTCGCTGATCTCGACGGATTTACCCTTCCAAACTTTTTTATTGTCATGGACAATGATCGTGCCGCCGTATGCCACTCGGCGGTAACGACGTCGAAAGAACACTTCGCTAATCTCGGGCATCGAAGATTCTTTTAATTTTTTAAGGCTCTCTTTTGAAAAGTCTGGAATTTCAGCAATGCGTAACCAAGTATCTAGACCCGAGTGCCAGGCGAAGTCGAATTCGAAAACAGCCCCCTGTTGGAGCATTTTCACAACGTCTGCAAATGTAAACGGCCCGAATTTATTGTCACCCTTTAACACGAACCACTCGCTTGGCTGGTCCCCCGCATTTCCCTTCCGGTTTTCTGATTTCTTCGAGGCCGCTTCTTCCGGCTCGTCCCTTTTTGACTGGGGCGGAGCCTTCGGCTTTAGCATTTTTACCTTTTCGGCGAGCGCCGGGTGATCGAGAAAGAGAATCCAGTCGGCTTTGCTTTCATCGTAAATGTAATCAAGTGGCGAGAGAGTTCCTTGAGAGACGAACTGAACGATTTCGTCGATCGAATATGGGCCCATTTGTTCAGAAGAGTGTGACACATAAAATTTATCTTGCATGCAATGCTCCATCATTTATCTGGCATTCCAGGTCTCCTTATCGGGTTTCTCGGCGACGGGCTAAATAGGATACGGGCTAGTCTTTGGTCATGACTGCGAGCTTCACGTCGTAGTAACCGGCTAGCATAGATGTATACATGATCTTTTTGAGCACCGAGTATGGCAACGTTCGATCGATTTGCATGAGCACTTTTCCGTTAAAGTCGACGGTGTCGTTAACCTTCGCGAGATTTTTTTGGCTGACCGCACGTTTGTCTAGTTCTTCATAGAGGGGCCGAATAAATTGCGGGTCGCGGGCATCTGTTATACTGGCGGGGAATCGGCCATTGTTTAGGTCGGCGACTTTTTGATTTTCAACAAACAGGGCGTCTTTCGACACGATCACTTTCAAAACGTCGACCGGATCGGTCGGCGACGTCGATTGTGGCAGTCGCAGCTGGCCGCTTGGAGTGATGTTGACTGGGCTCGTGGAGTAACTTTTCAGCAGAAACACGAGTAGGATGACGAACATGTCGACCATCGACGTGATCTGAATCTTAAACGCTGAGTTGCGGTTATCGAGATATTTTTTAAAGCCTCGGCGTTTCATGTTAGAGTCCTAGCTCCCCACGTTTGCGAAAATCACATTCGGAAAAAGTTGCAACTTACTCGGATCAATCGGCACCGGGTCGCTATCGAATGACGCTTGCACCACCGGGCTCGGCTTCTGGCGAACTTGGTCCATCACATGAACCAGGTCGTCAAATGAAACATCGTTGTCAGGCAAAAGTTGAAGCGACGAGATTTCGGGGTGCTCGGCTTTAATTTGCTCGGCTGCAACCAGTAGCCCGCTCATATCAAAAGCACCGTTCTTATTGGCGACCGCGATACGCTTCACGCCACCTTTTGGCGGAGTGACTTCAAACGTAAAGCCATTCGCTTTTGAAACTTTAAGAGTCACCGTCGTTTCAGGCTTCGGCGGATTTTTCATCTGGCTCTGATTGACGACTTGCGGAGTCGGCGACTCGATCATTTTAATTTGCACGAACGCCACACTTAGCAGAAGCATCGGCACCACCGATACGATGATGTCGAGAAAAGGTGCCAGGTTCAGTTCGAACGTCGCATCCGTTGTGCGAGTTCGTCTGGTCCGCATTCTCATGCAACCCTCGGTTTGGGCGGCGGCGGAGTTTTGCCCTTGGCCACCATTTCGGGACGCATCCCATTCGGGTAGACGGTGTCGTGCGCAAACGGAACATAGCCGCGGTTTTTCATAAATTCGATCACTTTATGAGTGTGCAAATCTATTTCAGACAGAAGTTTCGTTTGTTTGGCGTGTAAGAACGAATACAGAAACATCGTCGGAATGGCGACCATCAACGCACAGGCGGTCGAGGTCATTGCGATTGAGATACCTTGCGCCAGAAGAGTTTGCTTTTGCGACACGTCTGCGAAGCTCACGGCTTTGAACGCCACGATCAGCCCGCAAACCGTACCAAGAAGACCGACCAACGTGACGACGTTTGCCACCATCGCAAGGTGACCCAAATTCTTTGAAACCTTTGGGCCCACTTCACTGGCCGCGATATCCAAAGCGTCGAACATCGCTTCTTCTTCGCGATCGGCTCGTTCCAAAATTCGTTTCACGACGTAAGCGAGCGGCTTTTTCTCGTTCGCTCCACAAAACGTGACGGCCTCTTCGATTTTGTCCTGCTCGAGCATGCGCATGATCTGCTTCATAAATGTCTGCGTCGGGAGTGCGAGATCGAAATACAACGCTTTGAATCGGTCAAATATAAGGTAGAGACCGAATAGGCCGACGCTACCAATCGCGATCTCGCCGATTTTAAAATCTACGAAAAATTTGAGTACGGCTTCCATGATATGACTCCTTTATCGAATCATTGATCGGACCTACGTCACATAAACTTGAAAGACTGAATTTCTGTTTATTTTTTTGACATCGAGGCAATCGGAGGATGGTTTTAAGACCTTATTGAAGTTTTTTTCCCGCTGTCAGAATGGCCGGGGTCATAACGATTGCGACGCATCTCAATTTGGTACAATTTGAAACTCGGCAGCCCGTCTTGTTATACGTTTAAAAAGTCCACGACGGTTACATCGGTCGGGGCACCGGCGCGACCCGAGTGAGTGGTATCGACCCAAATGACCCGCACCGACGGCGTGGTTTTACGGACGCGCTCAATAATGACAGGTTCGTTTTCGAAAAACCAAATGTCGTGATGAGGATCGCTGTATTGTTCGACCAATTTTTGCATTTCAATTTCTTTAAATGCTTCATCATCGATCGAACCTTTTATCGGCTTCATGATCAGATTCGCCGTATTGTCGCCTTTGAATTTGAGCGGAAATCCCCAATGCTTAAGCGACTCGACCGTCCCGATCTTCATATTTTTCTCATCTCGGCCGGTTAAGTACAAGATCTCGGCTCCAGCCTGATGAAGGCGATCCACCCCTTCACGACTGCCCTCGTAGGGCCGATCGTGGTGCAGATACTCCGAGCTGAAAAACCGACTGCGCCAAAAATCGCGAATGGTCTTACCGAACTCTTCACTGCTTTTAAACCCCGCGCGCTCAAGCGCCTGCTTAAGCCCCCAGTCTCTGGCGAGTATTTGAAAGTTCGAGAGAAACCGAACTTCACTGGGGAATTTCATCTGCATCTCAGGATCGCGCGCGAACGCCTCGACGATGGCTTGCGTGCGCAAGCTGACGTTGAACAATGTCGAATCCAAATCGAAAATCACAAGCGGGCGCTGCCTCGCGACCGACTCGACCACGATCTCATCGACAATTTCACTCATCGATATCCGTCGTTGCATTATTTTTCCAGATGTCTGCGGGCCAACGCGTACGTCGCCAGCATGAGGGAGTGAATCTTCTTCGACCGCGTGAGCCGACGTACGAAATGCCGGGGTTCAACTTCTAAAACTTCTAAATCTTCGAACGGGTCGAGTTCAAGGTCACCGACCTTCGCGCAACCCACGGCTAGAAACACATGACAACGGTTGCTCAATAATGCCGGGTTCGGGTGATGATAGCCGAGGTACTTCCATTTTTTTGAGGCATAGCCGGTTTCTTCGCGCAGCTCTCGTTTAGCCGCGGCGAGTGGCTTTTCGCGCCGGTTCGGGTCGGTCGAGCCGCCGGGGAACTCCAGAAACCAACCTTCACCGGGATACCGATACTGCTGAACAACAAGAAGTTTACCGTCGGCCGTCAACGCCACGACTTGCACCCAATCGGGAAAGTCCACAACAAAATATTTGGGCATGATTCGACCGTCGGGTAATTTGCAGCGATCCACTCGCATGCGAAAATATCGCGTCGAATAGACTTCTTGCGATTCAAGTTTTCGCCAATGCGGCTTCATTTGAGCGCCGCGCATTGCTGTTCAGGGTACCGCGAGTCGACGACTCGAACAGACGCCAGGTAAATCTTTTTATCAGGGCCGAAGCTGACGAAGTAAAACGTCCCTCCGATCACCGGCACATATCTTTGATTCGTGGCATTGAGATGAAAGCCGTCCGCGTCGTTGGCGTTTCTCAAATTACTCGTCACATCCATATAACGACCGCAGCCGACCCCGTAATCTTCGTGGCGCAGGTGCAACGGCTTAGTTTCGCTCATAAAATATATTTTCAAATTTTTCGGAGTCGCCTTCTGGTCGGCCGGCACATCGGCTCGACTGATTTTGTAATGCAAGTAAAAGCTGCCTTTATTGCCGGCGACGACATTGGCCAAATCTATTTGGCCGCCACCTCTAGGCAGATCAAACTGCGTGTTATTCGCTAGAACGCCCGGCTCATCGCTTAAAAAATAGAACGAAACGTTTAGAAACCCGCGTGGTATCTGGCTCAGAATCTCGGAATCTGAAAGACCCAAGCCAGGCGCGGTTTTGTGCATATAATTGAGATAGTCCTTTTGGATTTTCGCGCTCAGCGCCCGCGGGATAATAAATTGCTTGCTCGTCGTATCAACATTACCCGATATAAAATCGCCGGTCGGCTTCCACCCCGTCAGGTGCTTGCAACCAACCATGCCCATTGTGATAAGAAAAAGAATGCAAATTGTCTTCATTTCGTACCGCGATTTAGGTCATCTTGAATTTCATAGAGCGGAACATAACGGTCTGATAATGCAAATCCGCTGGCAAGATACTTCTTCGCTTCATCGAAGCGATCTTGCTCGAGATCCAGCTTCGCAAGCCCCGCGAGCGCCGCAATCTCATGACCCGATTTAACCAGAGTCGCTTGCCAATTTGAACGTTCACATGCCATATCGCCGATTTTATGGCAATATCGCGCCATGAGGCGGCGTGGTTGGCTCCACAAGCCGTGTTCGTCATTTTGCACGGACGCCTCAAGTGCAACCTTAGCCCGAATATCCATATTGGCTGATGTCAACACATACGCATCGATGGCCTGGACTAGCGGATCTTTCGGAGCTTGAGCCAAGGCATCTTCCATTTCACGATCGGCGTCGGCAAACGCTCCCGCCTTAGCCAGGCACATTGCCACAAAAGCGCTCGCATGAGGCGCGGGATTCAAGCTGTGCACGACGGCTGAACACCAAGTGGCAAGCCTTTGCCAATTCACGCGATCTCGATCAACAAATAAATTATGTTTGCTATTTTCAGTAAGGTCCAAATCGGAATCTAATATCTGGTCTATGCTTGCCGCAACTGCCACCTTGTCACCGATTAACGCCTGCAAATAGACCGCCGCGACTCGCGCTTCGAGCGCATAATCGAGCGATTGATTGGCAAAGTCTTGCAGCGTTGTGACCGCTGTGCGCAACGAAGTGACGTCGCCGTTGGCATCTTTCGTCTGATACAAGTGCGCCAAAGTTTCAGCCAGCATCACATATTCGGCTCCGTCGTGAGGCGAACCTTTAATTGCCAACTGCAATTGATCATTCGCCTTCGCCCAATCACCGGCGTATATGGCGGTCGCGCCCGTATTGATTACGGCCGGTTGAAAGAGCGGGTCGGCATCGAGCGCCTTACGAAAATTATCTTCGGCGGATTGCGTGTCGCCGTCTTTAAGGTAAGCAATGCCGATACCCGTGAGCACATGTTTTTGATCAGCGTTCGGCGCCTTCAACAGCTTACTTAATAGTTGGCGCCCCTCGACTGTTTGATTGGCGATCTGAATTTTCAAAATGCCGAGATCCAGATAAATGCTCAAATCACCCGGATCAAGTGCGTAATCACGGTTAAAAAGATCGAGTGCATCGCCGTATCGGCCGCTAGCCAGTGCTTGAATGGCTTGAGCTGTACTCGCACTGTATATGCTGCGATTCTGAATCGGAGCCGCCACAAAACGCTGAAACATGACGAAACCAAATGCGAACAATACGACCAATGTCGTAAACGCCCAAACCCATTTAGCACCCTTTGCCGCTTGATCTTTTGCCACTTTATCAGCGTCAAACGTGAAGGCCGCGTTTGATGCCATACGCTCTGATTTGAGATCGTCCACACTGCGAAAACTGACATCTTGAACGGCCCCGACTGGGTTAAGCGGAAGCTGCGTGATTTCTTGCGTTTCATCATCGATCTGCGGGCTTGAGGTCACCGTTTGTTGGTCGTCAGAGTTTCGCGTCGTCGAATCGTCGCTACTGCGAAGGCCCCGAATGCGCGCCTCTTCAACCACCTTTGCAAATGTCGGTTCGTCCCGCAAGTAGACCCAGCGCCCGCATGGCCGAGACACTTCGTCCAACGGGACCAGCACGCGCTCGCGCACAAGATCGCTCACTTGCTTGTCGGCGTACGGGCCGATAATTCGGCCGTTCGCCTTAACCAACCAATATGCGTTCTTTCCGACTTTCAATGATACCATAAATTTTTAATGCACAAAATGTCGGCGGCCCGTTAGGACCATCGTCAACCCATGTTCGTTTACCCGCTCAATAACCTCGTCGTCTTTGACCGAACCACCCGGCTGAATGATAAATTGGATCCCCGCTTCGCGGATACGATCGATCGAATCTGAAAACGGAAAAAATGCGTCGCTGGCGATTACTGGCCGCCTATGATTCGGGTGAAATCGCCGCATCCGCGCGATGGCGTGCTCGACGGCGTCGACACGATTTACTTGCCCCATGCCAAGACCTAAGGTCTGACCGCTTTCGGCAACGGCAATTGCGTTACTTTTCAAATGTGCACACACGCGCCAGGCAAAAAGCAAATCCTGCTTGATCACGTCTTCGGGAGTGGGCCCGATCACGCGCCATTCACGCGACCAGCGTGTTTCAACTTGATCGGGAGTCTGCACGAGAAAACCGCCGCTCACCGATCGATATTGAAACGATTCCGGTTTCTCGGTGAGCCCCGGCCACTCCATCACTCGCAAGTTCTTTTTCTTAATAAAAATATCAGCGGCTTCGCGACTAATTTGTGGCGCGATCACGCATTCAAGAAAAATTCCACTTAATATCTCGGCGGACGCTAGGTCGAGCGCAAAATTGACAGCAATAATCCCGCCAAAAACAGATTGCGGGTCCGACTCAATCGCGCGTTTCACCGCTTCAGCCGGCTCGCCCCCGATCGCCACTCCGCACGGGCTATTGTGTTTAACCGCGACGCATATACGAGCGCCTGAGAATTCGCGAACAGTGGCGATCGCCGCTTCGAGATCAATGAGGTTGTTGTACGAAAGTTCTTTACCTTGCAGAATCGTCGCCTGGTGCAACCCCGCCGTCTCACCGCGTGAGCGAAACCAAGCCGCCCGTTGTTGCGGGTTTTCGCCATAACGAAGCGCGCGCACGTGTTCGCCACCAAGGCCGTGATCGCGAAACTCAAGCCTTTGCTCGCCGGCAAAATGTTTCGCAATCATCGCGTCGTAAGCCGAGGTGTGCGAAAAAACTTTAGCGGCGAGCAATTGTCTCTCGTCGAGCGAAAGGCCGCCTTTTTCGAGAATCATTTTATAATCGACCGGATCGCAAATCACAGTCATACGCTCAAAATTTTTCGCGGAAGATCGTAAAAACGACGGCCCGCCAATATCGATCGTTTCAATGGACGGCGCCGATTCAAACGGATACAAATTGCCGATGACCAAGTCGAATGGCTCAATGCCATAGTCACGTAGTAAGCTGGCATCTTCGGCACTACCTTCGCGCGATAAAAGCGCCATATGGATTTTGGGGTGAAGCGTCTTCACCCGGCCCTCCATGACCTCTTGAAATCCTGTTTGCTCGGCGACGTCGACAACCGCAAGACCGGCGTTGCGCAGATGCGTCGCAGTGCCTCCCGTCGAAACGATGCGAAGTCCGTCTTTCGCTAGAGGGCGCAAAAATTCGACAAGCCCCGTTTTGTCGGAACAACTCACCAAAGCGTTTTTAAAAGAGTATTTTCTCGCGCTCATTTAAATGTACTCTTCACTTGCGATCATATTTGCCACCGTTAAAACGCGTAGCGGGTTGCAAACAATTTTAAATCGTCATTTGTCAGATAGATGCCCGCGCCGACGAATGCGCTCCGCAAGAGCGGATTCGATAAGTTATCGCCGCCACCGACGAGGTACAATCCTTTGAACAAATTATAGCGCAAGTAGGCGCGCACGATGGTGTCTTCAAAATTAAATGCCTCGAAAGATGCCCGCAACCTGCGATTGAACATGTGGTAATCAATACCAAAACCGCCGGATGTCTCGAACATACCAGCCTTAAGTGTCCAATTATAAAAATTCTTTGCGAACAACGCATTGAACTTGACCTGGTTATGATAGGTCATTGTCTCGGTGTAATTTTGGTTGTAAGTACCAGAATCCGTCGTACCGGTCACCGTCACATACCCGCGCGGGTCGTCGACAATACCGAGTTCGTAATAACGATCAAGCCCCGGCTGAATTCGAATGTTGATGAACGATTGGATCAAACCCGCGCTTGAGAGATATTCGGAGTGATAGTCAAACGCCGTTTCCATCGTGTCGGCGCCGCCCAAAAAGTTATCGAGTTTATCAAGGTCCGTGTCGATTTTGTCGACGGTGTCGTCGTCATTGATAAGCCGCCCGATCGTACCCTGACCGCTGTTCACTTTATCCGTTATTTGCTGAATATTGTCGGCGCTTTTCTGGATTCGATCGATGCTCGTCGCAACCTTGTGCCAAGTTGAATCGAACCCTTCGGGCCCTTTATCTTTCATGACCTTGCCGAGCTCGTCGGTGATCGTATTGATATTGTCGATAATGCTGCTCAGCTTATCCCTATTATCGCCGGTGATTTGCGCAAGATCACCCGAGACTTTTTCAATATTTTTCATAATTCGACCAAGCGTTGTCGAATTGTCTCCGCTTGGCCCCACGGCGTTTTTTATGGTGTCCGCAACTTGATTGAGCGAATCGGCGATTTTGCCGACTTGTTTCAATAGCGAGTTCATCGAACCTTGATCCGTCGTCGTCAGAATTTGTGAGCCGTCAGGCAGCACGGGATCTTTCGGGTTGCCGGGAATGACCTCGACGTGCCGATCGCCCAAAATACCGTCGGATCGAAGCTCGACATAACCCGACGTGTGCAAACGAACATCGCCCGTCAATGCGACATAAACGCGCGCTTTGCCGTCAACGAGTCTGATTTTCTCAATTGTACCAACTTTAATGCCCGCCGTTTTCACCGCGCTGTTTTCGACAAGCCCGCCGGCGTCGTCGAGATCGAAGTAATACGGATGTGTGCGGGTAAACAATCCGGGCCCCTGGCTGACTTTCAATGACATGAAGCCGATCAGACTCGCCACAGTCACGACGAGCGCGCCAACTTTAAATTCAGGCGTACGAATCATGACTCACCCTTTTTAAAGCCTTTTTCGAGAAAGCGCCGCACCAGCGGGATTTCCGAATTCATGAATGTGTCAAAATCCCCTTGTAACAAAACGCCGCCTTTATCCAGCATCACAACGAAGTCGCTGATGCGAAACGCAGCCGGGAGATCGTGGCTCACCATAATGCTGGTCGAACCGACATTTTTCTTGTGCGTGGATAAAATAAGATCGTCGACCATTTCAGTTAAGATCGGGTCAAGGCCCGTGGTCGGCTCATCATAAAGAATGATGTCGGGGTCGAGTGCAAGCGCGCGCGCCAGGCCCACGCGCTTTCGCTGACCGCCCGAGAGTTCTTCGGGCAATTTTTGAAAATGTTTTTCATCCATACCGGATTCGCTGAGTTTTCGTGTTGCCGTTTCTTTAATCCGCGCCGCCCCCCACTCGGGCCGGTGCTCGACCATCGGAAAACTGACGTTCTCGAGCACAGTCATATCGTCGAAGAGTGCGCTGTTCTGAAATAATACACCTAAGTGGCAACGAAATTCAGTCAACTCTTCATAGGTTAGATCGTTCAGGACCTTACCGAGCACCCGGACCTCGCCTTCGGTCGGTGAAATGAGCCCCAGAATGTGTTTAAGTAAGACCGATTTACCGGTACCGCTGAACCCGATGATGGCGGTGATTTTGCCCTTCGGCACCGTCAAATTCAAATCGTTGAGCACAAATTCGCGCCCGTCGAATGTTTTCTTTAAGTGACGAATCTCTACAGCCGCTTCTATTTCACGCAATTCCGATCACCTTGTAGTAAAAACGAATGATGTTCGTCAGAAAGAAATTGCAAACAATAATCATGACCATGCTGTAGACGACACCGCTGTTAGTGGCCTCACCGACCCCTTTCGCCCCGCCTTTTGTCGTGTAGCCGCGGTATGTGCATACGGCAGCGAAGATCATCCCGAAAAAAGCGGACTTTATGAGACCTTCATTGATGTCGCGTGGGTGAATCCAGCCTTGAATTTTATCGAAGAAAATCGCCTGATCGATGCCCAATACTTTTACGCATAAAATATAGGCGCCAAGCATCGCCACAAAATCGAAAACGCCGCAGAGAAGCGGCATCGAAATGACAGCGGCTAATATTCGCGGAGAAACAAGATACTGCACCGGATTGATCCCCATCACTTCGAGGGCATCGATTTGCTCGCTGACACGCATCGTGCCGATGCGCGCGGCCATGGCTCCGCCCGCCCGTGCCGCGACAATCAAACCCGTCAGCACCGGGCCGAGTTCGCGGCTGATACCGAGCGCGACCGTTGGGCTCACTAGATTGGTGGCGTTAACCAGATTGAATCCGAGAAATATTTGATAAGCGAGCGCCATCCCGGTGAACGCACCGGTCAATATTATAATTAATATCGACTCATTACCGATGAACTCCATGTGCTTGAAGAACTCGCCGTATCGGCGCGGCTGGATGAACATAAGCTGCACCGCTTGAGTGAAAAACAAAACGGTCGTCCCGGTCGCTATAAAGAAGTCGTAAACGGTGGTCCACAGGCGGACGAAAAAGTCGTCAATGCCCTGGTTCACTTGGTCGCGAATTTTCGCCCATGCTTCAATCATTCAATCGCTCACACGTAAACGCGCGGCACCCGCGCGCTGAAATTCGTCAAAATTTCGTAGGCGTTCGTGCCCGCCAAGTCAGCCAATTCCTGTGCCGAAATCATCGCCGTCTGCCCGTCGGCATTTTGCGCGCCAAGCACCACCACTTCATCCCCTACGGACGCGTTCGCAGCCGTCATATCGATCATCGTAAAATCCATGCAGACAGTACCGGCGACAGGTACGAGACGCCCGCGACAAGACATGTTGGCCTTGCTGGAGAGTCGTCGCATGTACCCGTCGGCGTACCCGATCGGGACAACGCCAATCGTCGATTCACGTTTCACTTGATAACGACCACCATAAGAAACCGTGTCTCCGTTTGCAAGCCGTTGCGCGTGCACGACTTTACTGATAACGCGCATAACTGGGCGCAAATCAATCTTCTCGTATCGCGATATTGCCTCGGCATTCAACCCGGTAACTGGTGCCTTCACACCGTAGAGCGAAAGCCCAGGCCGCGCGCCCCAATGTTTCAAGACCAAGTTGTCAGGGCCTAAAAATCTTGCAAGACATGCTGAACTATTGAGCACGTGGCCGCATATTTCATTGCTCTTGAAGTGCTCAAAAATTTCCGAAAAGAGTTTGAGCTGCACATGTGTATGGCCATCGCCGTGCAGCGCATCTTCGCCAGCAAAAAGATGAGTGCAAATTCCTCTTACGATGAGACTTCGATGAGAACTTCTAAAATACGCGGCCAATTTTTCCGCTTCGCTCGGTGCGAACCCGAGACGAGCCATACCGGTGTTGAATTTCAGATGAATTTCGGTTTGGGCGGAATCCGCGCCAGCGGCCGATTCAAGCGCTCGTATTGAATCCCATGAGCTTAATACCGGGGTCAATCGATTTGCCACGACGGCGCGGGCAGAATGTAAGTCGGCGAAAGGTTGAAAAACCAGAAGTGACGCATCGGGGATGTGCTCGCGCAGACGCACGCCTTCTTCAACAAGCGCAACACCAAAACATTTCGCGCCTTCATTGCGCAAAGCCAATGCAATTTCGATGTCCCCGTGACCGTAGGCATTGGCTTTGAGCATGGGGCAAAAAAATTGTTCTTTGCCGACAATGGAACGCAGCAATCGATAATTGTGCCGAAGGTTTTCAAGGCAAATCTCAGCCCGCAGCGGACGAAAACTCACATCTCGCCCCGCGCGCCCGCGTCTGGGTTAGCTGCCATTTCGGTCGAAATAGCCGGGACCTTACATGTGATTTGAAATCCATGCGGACCTATTGGTTCAACCGAAATATGGCCGTGCATTTCGGTCAGCCAGGCATTGGCTAACGCCAGATTGAGCCCACATCTCTGCGCGCCGGCGGCTTGAAACGGCACAAACAATTTGCGTCGAACTTCGGCCGGCAGGTCACGCCCATGAGCTTCGATGCGAATCTCGACCATCCCACCCGGCTTTTGTGCATAAAGTGCAATGCGCGCGGCGCTTGATGTTTCTACGGCTCGCGGCGGTTGCGTTTCGGCGACGTATTGCACGGCAAAATCTAATAGCGCCGCTACGGCGGATTTGAGCCGATGAAAATCGGCCTTGACCTTGAGGTCCGGCAAAATGTCATCTTCGAATAAAATATTTTGCAGGGCCCACTTATTTTTATGGCTGGCAATCGCGGAGTTCAATAATCCCGGCAGTTCGATGGCCTCGAGTTTGAGCGGAGCGAGGCGAATCTCGCGCCCAAGCGAATCTACGAACTGAAATGTGGCTTTCGCTTCGTCTTTCAGTTCTTGCACAAGTTTTTTTACACTCGCCGTTGAATGGTTGAGTTGCGATTCGAGAATTTGCAAAAAGCCAACTGTCGCCGTCGTCGGCACGCGCAAATAATCGACGACGGCACGAAGAAATTCGTCGCGCTCAAGCGCACTTTCAGGTTCAACCGTTTTCGGCTCCGTCGTCGATGATTTCATGCTCGTTAATTTCAAGTTTTGCTCGAGAAATTCGCGCTGGCTGCGCTCACGGCCCATAAAGCCGGCAGCGAACACTGATAAAAATGATGCGATCATTAAGGATATGAGCCCGATACGACCCACCGTTGGCGCTAACACGCTCAATACATCAGGCAGCGCTCGTGTCGCAACTACATACAAGTTACTGTTGTTGATTTGTTCAAATCCACCGACGTACTTTTTGTAACCGACCCGATAGTTTATTACATCTTCGGTGGCCGAAGATTTCAAAATGCCGGCAACGATTGGGTGCGAGTCGATTTTTGAGCCGACGTATTGCGCTTCGGGGTACCCAACCGCGGTGCCTTTATCGTCAACGATAAACAATTCCGAATCGCCTGTAACATCGGCAAATGGGGCGAGTTCAAATACGCCGGGGTCGATGAAACCTACGGCCATCTGATTGGCTCTTTCAAGGATGGCAACGGCGAACACTACCTGCCCGTCTTGCAACGGAATTCTTTGCCACTCGATGTTACCCGCGCTCAATTGCGACCATCGCGAAGTGTCGACAGTGCGCTGAATGAGCGTATCTTGAATCTTCGCCGAACGCGCGCGCCACCAGTCGAGACTCCAACCATCGTCGCTTTGTGAAAATACAGCGAGAGCTTGAAATTGGCTGGTTAAAAAAGCGTTATCCGGCGCTGCGGCTTTTTGTTCTCTCGCCGCTAAATATTGAAGCTGACTGGCAAGCGATTGATCGAGCGATTGGCTCCAGCCACGAACCGCCTCGAGCAATTTCACCACATTAGTGCGACGACTGACTTCGGTCGCCTGCAACGTCGAATGCGCGACGACAAGCCCAACCACGGCCGTTGTTAAAAACACGCCGACAAAAACGATAAGACTCAAGGGATGCCGAACGAATTTCATCATAAATATTGTCTTCTTGACCGCGCGACTGTGCAAGCGCATAAAACCTTTCGCTTATGAATCAAACCCATGACCACGTTGACTTTTTAGTGATTGGCTCCGGGCTCGCGGGCCTTGTTTTCGCTCTGAAATCGGCATCGATGGGGCGCGTACTTGTATTAAGTAAGACGCGCCTCGAACTTTCAAATACCGAAAAAGCACAAGGCGGTATTGCCGCCGTTATGAAAGATGACCCAGACGATAGTCTAGAAAAGCATACGCAAGACACGCTGATTGCAGGAGCCGGCCTGTGCAATGAAACAGTGGTTCGTCACGTCGTCTCCCAAGCATCTGATCGCATTCGTGATTTGCAAGACTGGGGTGTTCATTTCGACCTCGACGAACATCATAATATTGCGCTCGCGCGTGAGGGCGGTCACTCAGCACGGCGCGTACTTCACATCGAAGATCACACTGGTCACGATGTTCACCGTCAACTTTTGGCACGCGCCCTCGAGAACCCTAATATCGAACTGCGCGACCATCATTTTGCTGTTGAACTGATCGGCCGGCGCGACGTTGAACCCGGGTGTTTCGGTCAAAATCAATGCCTCGGCGCCTATGTGCTCGATAAAAAAACAAATGAAGTTTACGTGCAAACAGCCGGTCACACAATTTTAGCCACCGGTGGAGCTGGCAAGGTATATCTTTATACTTCGAATTGGGAAGGCGCGACCGGCGATGGCATCGCCATGGCCCACCAGCTCGGCGCTCGAGTGACCAATATGGAGTTCATGCAGTTTCACCCGACCTGCCTCTACCACTCAAGTTCGCGAAACTTTTTGATTTCCGAAGCTCTGCGCGGAGAAGGAGGGGAACTCATCAATCACAAAGGTGAAGCCTTTATGCCCAAGTACCACGCGTTGGGCAGTCTCGCACCGCGCGATATTGTCGCACGTTCGATCGACGCCGAGATGAAAAAATCTGGAGCTGACTGTGTGTTCCTTGATATGACTCACAAACCTGGCGAATTTCTGCGCGGGCGTTTTCCGCAAATTTACAAACGTTGCCTTGATCTAGGCATTGATATAGCCACGGCGCCTATCCCCGTCGTGCCGGCCGCGCACTATTTGTGCGGCGGAGTGATGACCGACATTCACGGCCGCACAGATATTCAAAATTTGTTTGCGGTCGGCGAAACCGCCTGCACCGGCCTCCATGGCGCCAATCGATTGGCATCGAATTCGCTACTCGAATGTTTGGTATTCTCGCACAACGCCGCATATTGGATACGCGAGCACAATCCAATTTTGGCTTCGGCAAATCGCTCATACCAAGCCAAATTTCCGATTCCTAATTGGGCTGAACGCCGCAATCGAAATGAATCACGCGGCGGCCAGAACGAAGATGAACTCATTCTTGTTTCACATATGTGGGATGAAATTCGCCGTTTGATGTGGGCCTACGTCGGCATCGTGCGAACAAATCGCCGACTTGAGCGGGCAAAGCGGCGACTCGCTAATATTTTGCAAGAGTTCGACGAATATTACTCTTCGTTTCAAACCAACGCCGACATCATAGAACTTCGAAACATTGCGACCGTTGCCGATTTGACCGTGCGATGCGCCTTGGCCCGCAAAGAATCGAGAGGCATTCACTTCAGCTTAGACTATCCCTCGACCTGACCAATTGATACTCCGATGAAGGGCGTCATTGATAATCATATTCCGTCGCGTTCACTCCGTCGAAAAGCAGTCCGACCGTAAAATACGTGCCCGATAAATCGATCGTTTGAATATTGTTGTTGATCGAACTTGATCGCGAAAGGTTCGTCACTTTATTCGATTCGTAACCGCCTTCGAACACCACGAAAAATTTCTTGAAGCCGATCGCGACCGAGCCGCCGTAACTGGTGCAGGGTGACGCAAACCAACCGGTCGCGGCCTGCCGCGTGAGTTCGCCGTTTTGGCTCGGGGTATTGAGATTCAAAGTCGTATTTGACCCACCGAGGCCGGCAAATCCGTCAACGCGAATGAATTTCGATTTTAAGAATGGAATGCGCGCCACAAGCATAGCCGAATTCTGGCTGAGGTCGGCATAATTGTTTATATTTGTCGGATCATCTTCGTGATCGCTGCGCCAGGTATAGCGAACTCCGACTTCAAATCGGGCCGCCAGAGGGTACGTCAATTCCATCCCATACTGAGCGATATTTTTCATGTCGCTAATGCCAAGCGTGTTCAATTCGGAATTCACTTGAGCGGGGTTCGTATTCGTAACGCCGGCGAAAAGACGAGCCTTTACTGGAAAATTCAATTTGGCGAAAGCGCTCTCGCATGAAAAACAGACGAGAGCGACCGCAACCATTTGAATCAATAGACGTGTTTTCATTATTCAAAGGTATACAGAGGCGATGACACTTTCGACATAATTATGTTCTATTGGGTTTTCGTCGAGTCCGGCTTTTAGTCGTAATCGGCAAGCGCTTCACTGGTTTTACGGCGCATCGAGCGCTGAATGCGAAAAAGCTCGCGCGCGCTCAATCGGGCCGGTTGGGCGTCGTTAGAAGCCGGGGTTCGATTCGCAATCGCCGACTCGCGGCCGTCTTTGGCCGTACCGAAATTCGGGTCGAGATGAGCCGCATACATTTCGTGAGCGGTAAAGTTAAAACGGTGTGGAGTATGCCGTAGCCCACGATGCGCCTGTTGTTCTGAGCTTGTCCGCCCAGTTGCAATTTCAGAGGCGGATTTGCGCTGCTGGCCGGCCAAGCTGAGTGGCTCAATTTGAGACGCTGAAGGAGTGTCGTCAAGATCAAAAAAGATCACGTGCTTTGGCCGTTTACGCGCGCTTGCGATACGCGCACGGCGCTTCGCGTGGTGCTTAACGCAAACGGTATGAGGCCGTTTTTTGTGCCAGCCATGAGCCGATGCGATTGAACCATACATCCCGATCGCGACAATCGCTAATGCGCGTTTCAGATTAAGCCAATCATTTCGTGACATCATACTCGAATGAAAATGCAGGTTCGGTGCCAACGCGAAAAACAAACTATAAACGATTGCTCGCGCTGAAATGAGAAACGCTTCAGATCAAAACGTCGATCTTTTACTATTCTGCTTAAAATTCAAACACAAGCCCGAGATCGAACATCATCGTCGTCCCCGGCGCCGAATTGAAGGTCATATCAAATCGAGCCAAAACGCTGCTCGTGATTTTGGTCATGAGACTGCCGGTTGCGTATTCGCCAACGACGGTTTTGGGGTCGAGTTGCGCATCCGACGTGTAACGTGTCACATCGAGCCCGATGCCCATGCCGAGAATCAGCGTCTCAAACGGCACTTGCAAACTCACTCCGCCAGAGAGCCCCTGCCAGGTCACCGTACCGCCGATGCCATTCGTGTAGGTCGCGTCGAAATAGCCGCCGTGAGATTTATCGCCCCCCATCGGCAGAGACATTCTCAAGCCCCAAATACTAAAAATGTTGTCGTTTTGCGAAACTCCATGCGGCAGGGCGCGCCCGATGAAAACACCGGTCTGCCAAGGCGCACTCCCCGAGCCGGCATCTTGCGCAAAAGATGTCGCCGCGAACAAGACGAAAATCAAAGATATGGAGACCCGAAGTATCCGGACTTTTTCAACAGACCCTAGTGTTTTCTTGAATGGGTGTCGCACTTGTCCTAGAGTATTAGGAATATGGTGGAAAGGCTAGAGGGCACTTTTTGGGGTTACCAGGACGTCGAGCTATATTATCAAATGTGGCGCTCGAACGAGTCGCGCGCGACTATTGTCCTGACTCACGGGATTGCCGAACATTCTGACTGCTATGAGCGGTTCGCCGACTCGATCACCAAGCATGGCTATTCGGTATTCGCTTGGGATCTACGCGGGCACGGCCATTCCGAAGGCAAGCGCGGTTACGTTAATCGCTTTCAGGATTTCAGCGATGATCTCGAGGCAGCGATTCGCTTCGTGAAATCTGAGTTCTGGTCGAATAAATTGCCTTTATTTTTGTTCGGTCATTCTATGGGCGGGCTCATTACGCTAAAATTGCTGCTCGATCATTCGCCGACTCATATCGCGGGTCTGATTCTCAGTTCGCCGTGTCTCGGCCTCTCGCTCGCGGTGCCGAAGTTGAAAGAAGCCGGCGCGCAATTGCTCGCGGAGTGGCTGCCGAAGGTCACGCTCTACAACGAGATTAATTTCGATGATCTCGTGCGCGATCAAAGTCTCGTTCGACAGTACCGTGCCGACCCCCTTCGCCACAGTCGCATTTCACCCCGATTATTTACCGGTCTCATGGCTACGATGGCTGAAGTCAAAAGTGAAGCCGCAAAAATTCAGTTACCGACACTTATGCAGCTCGCTGGTCGCGAGAAGATTGTCAGCACCTCCGAATCGGAAGTCTATTTTGAGAAACTGGGCTCGAAGAAAAAAGAGCTATACGTTTATGCCGATAGTTATCACGAGATTTACAACGATCTTGATCGCGAAGATGTCATTCGCGATTTGATCCCGTTCTTAGAAAAGGGCGCGCGTGAGGTAATGAAAAGTGGAACTTAACCTGTTCTCTCGATATTTTTCGCGATCACCACGGGCGGCGGCAACTCTGATCGCGTTGTGTCTACTCAGCGCATGCGCGGTGAAACCGCCGCGCGGCGCGAATATCGGCCCGCGTTTTGACGACGACACCTATTCGCAGCTTATCAATAAGTACACGCGGCACGACGCGAAGTTCGACGGTCTTAACCAATTGTTTGACGTGTATGCGACCATGCAAACGACAGAAGTTCAGGCGGCCATATTACAAAAACGCAGCGACATTTATGAATGGACACCCAGCCAAGCTCAAGACGAGCGCGATAAAATGTTTCAGAACAACAGCACGCAAACTCGATTTGCCGTGAGTTTTTTTGTGCCGAATACCCGACTCAACGATTTAAACAGAAAAACAACAATGTGGCGGTTTTACCTCGATTCACAAGGTAAGCGCTATGTCGGTACGGCGACAAAGCGTAAAGACAAGTTCGTTGATTTAAATGCCATGTACCCGTATCACACTCGTTTTTACAAACCGTATGAATTCACTTTTAATGTCCCGCTGTCGGTGATTGAGAGTGCGCCCGCGATGCTGACTATTGCGAGCGCCGAGGGCGTCGCCCATCTGAAGTTCGCGCCGCAGACTTCAGCCAATCACTGAGTTGGCGTTGCCACACCTCGTGTCTTACTCAACCGTGACCGATTTTGCTAAATTGCGCGGTTGATCCACATCATGGCCCAAAGCATGAGCGACGTGATACGCGAGAAGTTGAAGCGGAATCGCCTCGAGCATTGGATTTACGCTCCATTCCGCTCGCGGCAAAGCCAAGTAGTGCGTGCTCAAATCGCGGAGTTTGTCGTTGCCAAGCGTGCCGATTGAAATGATCACACCGCCACGCGCTTTAGCTTCTTCAAGATTGCTCAACGTTTTTTCGTACAGCTCGTCGCTCGGGGCTAGCATGACAACCGCCATGCGACCATCGATCAAGGCGAGCGGTCCGTGTTTCATTTCGCCCGCGGCGTAGCCCTCGGCGTGCATGTAGGCGAGCTCTTTCAGTTTCAGCGCGCCTTCGAGAGCGATCGGATAGTTCACGCCGCGGCCCATGTACAAAAATCCTTTAAAATTTTTAAGCGTCGCGGCGGCTTCACCGAAAAATTTATCGCACGCAAGAACTGTCTCCATCTGCGCCGGAGCCGCGAGCAAAGCGCGCACGTATCGCTCCTCATCCTGCAGCGGCAATGTACTGCGCACTTTGGCGACGTCCAGCGCGAGAAGGTGAAGAAGGGCGAGTGTCGAAGTAAATGCTTTTGTGCTCGCCACGCCAACCTCTGGCCCAGAGTTCATATATAAGTGTCCGTCCGCCTCTCGATCGATCGTCGAATTCTTGACGTTACAAATGCTGAGAACGGGAACTTTCACTTTTTTCAGTTGCCGCAGAACCGCAAGTGTATCGGCCGTCTCGCCGCTTTGTGAAATCAAAATCGCCACTGTGTTCTTTGCAATCACCGGTTCGCGATAGCGAAATTCGCTCGCGATGTCGGTCGTCACAGAAACCTTGGCCAATTTCTCGAGCAAATAAGCGCCGACTTGCCCGGCGTAAAAAGAAGTGCCACACGCAATAACGGCGATACGCTCGGCTTCACGAAATCGCTCGCTCAGACCAGTGCCCTCGAGCACGTGCACCGTGTGTTTCGATACATCAACGTGAGGGGCCAGCACCCGCGCCACGGCTCTCGGCTGCTCAAAAATTTCTTTGAGCATGAAGTGCTCATAGCCTTCTTTTTTAGCCTGCTCGGCCGTCCAGTCGATTGTCGTCACAGATTTTTCAAGAGGTCGGCCGAGACTGTCGAAGACTTTAAATGATTCACCTTTCACGTGGGCGATTTCAAGATCGTTGAGATAAACGACTTTTTTCGTGTAGGGCAATATGGCTTGCACGTCGCTTGCGACAAGGACGGCCCCTTGAGCCGAACCAACAATCAGCGGCGGTCCGTTTTTGAAGGCCACCATTTCATCGGGGTGATCTTTCGAAACGACAAGTATGGAGTATGCGCCTTGCAATCGCGGTAAAACATTGACGACGGCCTTCAACAAATCGTGAGTGCGCTCGATTTCGTCGGCGATCAGGTGCGCGACAAGTTCGCTATCGGTGTCGCTTGTGAATTTTGTCTGCGGCCCGAGCGCATCTTTGAGCTCGAGGTAATTTTCGATGATGCCGTTATGGACAAGACTGATGCCGCGAACCGTGTGTGGGTGCGCATTTTTTTCGACCGGGGCACCGTGCGTGGCCCATCTTGTGTGTCCGATGCCAAGGTGACCATCAAACGTCTCGCTTTCTAGCTTTTTTTGAAGTGTCGAAAGCTTGCCTTCGGCGCGGATGCGCTTGAATTCACCGTGATTTAAAATTGCAACTCCAGCGCTGTCATAGCCGCGGTACTCGAGAGATTTGAGCCCGCTCAGGATCACGTCTTTCGGGTTTTCGGGGCCGGAGTAACCGACGATTCCACACATAATTTACCTCAAACCGTTGAAAGGGCCCATCTACTTTGAAGTTTGGCTCTTTTTAGTTTGGTAATTTTCGATGTTCACTTGCTTGCCGCGCGCCACAGCGAGTGCTTTCGCCGGTACGTCTTTCGTTATGGTCGACCCGCTGCCCACGACCGCACCGTCGCCCACCGTGACCGGCGCCACAAATTGCGTGTCAGAGCCGACAAATACATCGCGACCGATCGTTGTGCGATATTTTTTACGATCGACAGCGTAGTTACACGTAATCGTGCCGCAGCCTATATTTGTATTTTCACCGACCTCGGCATCGCCAAGGTACGTGAGGTGCCCGGCCTTTGCACCGGCGCCGAACTTGACCTTTTTTAGCTCCACGAAGTTACCGATATGAGCGCCCGCACCGATTTCGGTTTCGGGCCGCACGCGCGCGTAGGGGCCGACGACCGATTTTGTGCGTAAGACGCAATTTTCAAGGTAGGAACCACCGAGCACGTGCACGCTGTCTTCCATTTCAACCGCGTTCAGATACGCGTTCGGTTCGACAACGCAGAAAGATCCGATGCGAGTGCTTCCGCGAATATAAGCGCCGGGGTAAATCACCGATGCTGCACCAATTCGCACGTTGTCTTCAACATAGGTGGCGCGCGGGTCGATAAAAACAGCGCCTTCATCCATCAGTCGCTTGGCATTTCGAAAAAACAAGCGGCGTGAAGCTTGGGCGAGTTCGGATTGCGAATTGACACCCATCGCGACGTGAGCGGGCAAACGAACTCCGCTTATCGGAATTTTATTTTCAACCGCGAGCATGATGAGATCGGTCAAATAATATTCGCCTTGCGCGTTTTCGGCGGCGCGGGTCGAACCGTGAATGAGCGGCAGCATTTGATTGAGTAAAGTCGCTTCGAGAACGTAAATACCCGTGTTCACTTCGCGAATTTTGAGCGTTTCGGCGGACGCATCGCGTGCTTCAACAATGGCGCGTACTTCTCCACCCTCACGGATCACTCGACCGAGCGAACCAGGGCGTTTGAGTTTTGCCACTCCCAAAGTGATACCGCCGCGACTGTTGAAAAAGTCTTCGAGTGCGCGGCGAACGTCGTCGACTTCGATCAACGGGTGATCGCCGTTAATGATGAGGACCGTTTCATTCAGCGAGCCCGGCTGGGCGGCATGAACCGCGTCGGCCGTACCGCGCTGTTCGTTTTGTTTGAAACAAATGGCGCCTAACGGTTCTACAACCTGGCGTACGAGGCTTTCACCGACGCCGACGACAACACGAACTTCGGTTGCGCCGGCCATTTTAACGCAATTCACGATTCGCGAAATCATAGGCTGGCCCGCGACCGGGTGCAGGACCTTTGGCAGGCTCGATTTCATTCTTTTACCTTGGCCCGCCGCTAAAACAATTGCTGAAAATTTGTGTTCTTGCATTACTAGAATCATGCAATACATCGAACTGCCCGATTGGGCAAGGTCGGCAAAGAATCGCGCGATCCCTCTTTACAAATCTTCGCCTAATGTGACGAAGCCGATCCTGCTGATCGGTGGAGTGCACGGTGATGAGCCCGAAGGCGTTTGGCTGGCGGATTCCACCCTCGAGTGGTTAAAAAGTGACACCGCTTCAGAAGGCAAAACTAGAGTGCCGTGGGTTCTCATTCCGTGCTTGAACCCTGACGGCTTTACGGCAAAAACTCGAGTCAACGGCAACAACGTTGATTTGAACCGAAATTATCCGAGTCACGACTGGTCGGCAAAATTCTCCAAAGACCGCTATTACCCAGGCCCACACGCGGCGAGCGAGCCCGAAATTCAATCCCTCGTACGCTTAATCGAAGAGGTTCGCCCGCGGCTCATCATCCATTGTCATTCGTGGCACCCCTGTATTGTGTGCACCGGCGAACCTGGTATGGTGGCGGCTCGTGCCTTAGCCGAATCGTCGGGGTATGAAGTGAAATCCGAAATCGGATATCCAACACCCGGCAGCTTGAGTTGTTACGGTTGGCATGACAAGCAGATACCGGTCATTTGTATCGAAGAAGTCGAAGGGTGCGCACGCGAGGATGTATGGCCGCATTTCGCGGCGGGGATGAAGAAAATTTTTTTAGCACCGACTGAGCCCATAGCATGAACACTCATCTTCAAAGCATATACAACACTTTGATCGCTATTCACAAAGCCGACTCGGTCGCCGATATCGAGCGCCGCGTGTTTCTTGAACTGCGCGAGCCGTTTCAGCTGGCATGGGTGCGAATTTTTCTTCAGCCGCCCGAAATGCTCGAAGCTCAATTGAGCCGTCTCGCGGGCGTTGCGCTCTTTCGTCACGAGCTTGAAATCTCATCGCGACGCCTGGGCTCGCTGGTTTTTGCTCGCTCCACATCAGCGGCGTTTAAAAAACGCGAACAAGTGGCTCTCACGCAAATTTGTAACAGTATCGGGCTCGCGCTCGATCGTCTCATCAAACTCGATCAGGCCGAAATTCTTAAGGAACAGTGGGAGGCCACCTTCAACGCCATCGGCGAGCCACTTTGTTTGACCGACGAAAACTTCCAAATAATGCACACGAACAAGGCGTTTCTATCCGCGGCGAATCTCACTCCAGCACGCGCCATCGGCAAAAACTGTTTTGATGCCATTCAGCCGGCCACCAAAGCTCGAGAATTCGACGTCACGACTCAGCCGATTGTAACCGATGATGAAAAGCTGCTTCTCATTTTGTTTCGCGACGTCACTGAGCAGAAGAAAATGGAGAAGCGCATTTTCGCTTCCGCCAAGATGGCCGAGTTAGGCACGATCGGCTCGAGTATCGCCCATGATATAAATAATCCACTTGGCGGCATGCTCTCATTTTTTCAGCTGATCAAAATGGATTTGCCAGCTGACCACCCGATACGAGACGACATTATCGAAATGGAAGCCGCAGGCCTTCGCTGCAAGGCCATCGTCGAAAATCTGCTCAAATTTTCTCGCCGCCCCGAAGCCGAGCCGGCCGAACCCCTCGACTTACGTGATGTCATTCGCCAGGCCTCGCAAATTGTTGAATTGCAGACTCGTTCGGTCGGTATCGAGCTCACGATAGAACAGCCTAAAGAGCAGGTTAAAACTTTGGGACAGTTCAACCTTTTGTCCCAAGCGTTAAGCGAGGTTTTGCAACACGCCTATGCCGCGGTTTCAGAACGTTTGCGCCAAAAACCCGGCGATGGGGGCAAGATCGAAATTGCAGTTCGACGACTCGAACATCCCGAAATACTGATTGTTGACAATGGCATAGGAGCGCGCCGCGATTTGACACTGGCCCAACAAATCGTTGACCAACACGGTGGCAGACTCGAAATTTTTTCCCAGCCGAACGGTGGGACACAGGTCAAAATTGTTTTTCTCGCCGTGGATAATTAGTCTAGATTTTTATTGTTGAACAACTGTTTGACTCCGAAAATTTGACAGAGCCAAAAATCCGACCCTAAACTTTAACCATAAGAACAGCCACGAACGACCTAACTATATAGGATACCGGCGCTGCTCAGGACCGAGTCGTGTCACCTGCCACGGAGGAGCTTGGGATGCAAACGCACCGTATATTGATCGTCGATGACGATACCTCTCTTCGAACCGCGCTTTTTCGCGCGCTCGATCGCAAAGGGTATCAGGTCATCACCGCCGCATCGAAACAAGAAGCGATGCAATTGGGCCAATCCGAGCGCCCGGCGGATCTCGTCTTGTGCGATTTGCGCCTGCCCGATGGCGACGGCATCGATTTTTTGACGGAGTTTCGGCGCCACAGCCCACAGAGTCTGTTTATTGTTTTGACCGGTTTCGGCACAATCGAAGCCGCCGTGCGCGCGACCAAATGCGGGGCCGAGCATTTCATAACCAAACCGTTTGAACTCGACGAAGTGATCAATCTGGTCGAGAAAACGCTTTCGCACAAACAACTCGAGCGCGAAAACGTTCAGCTTCGGTCGGCGCTTCACAAGAAGTATCGCTTCGACAACATTATCGGCCAAAGCGATGCCGTGACCCGCGTGCTCGAACTGATCGAGCGCGTGTCACAATCCGATTCGACCGTGTTGATCACAGGTGAAAGCGGCACCGGCAAAGAACTCGTTGCCAAAGCGATACATTATAATTCCTCGCGCGCGGCGAAACCGTTCGTGCCGGTGAATTGCGGAGCGATCCCCGGCGAACTGCTCGAGAGCGAGCTCTTCGGTCACGTCAAAGGCGCATTCACGGGCGCCGTCAATAACCGCGTCGGCCGTTTTGAACTGGCCAACGGCGGCACTTTGTTTTTCGATGAAATCGGCGATATGAGCCCGCACCTGCAAGTGAAGCTTTTGCGCGTGTTGCAAGAGCGACACTTCGAACCGGTCGGCAGTGCTAAAACTTTGGCTTCGGACGTACGCGTGATCGCCGCGACAAACGTTAATCTTGAGCAAGCTGTGAACGACGGCGTGTTTCGTGAAGATCTTTTTTACCGGTTGAATGTGATCCCGATTCACATACCCGCTCTGCGCGAACGTAAATCCGATATTCCGCTTTTGTTTCATTATTTCATGGAAATTTACAATCAAGACAAACCGCACAAGATCGCCGGGATCACCCCCGCCGCGCTCGAATACCTGCTCAATTACGCGTGGCCGGGCAACATTCGCGAACTCGAAAATCTTGTCGAGCGGCTCGCGATACTCAAAGGCGGCGGCATTATCGACGTGAACGACCTGCCGAAAAAATATCGCGGTGTCGAGGCGGCGGCGGCGGAGTCGAAATCGTTGAGTCTTGAAATCCCGACCGACGGCCTCGATTTCAACTCGGCGGTCGACACGTTTGAAAATTCGCTCATTCTGCGCGCGCTCGAAAAAACCGGTTGGAACCGCAACCAAGCCGCCGCGCTTTTGAAGCTCAACCGTACCACTCTCGTCGAGAAAATAAAAAAGAAGGGTCTGCGCCAGCCGGAAATTTAGCACCCGTCTGTTTCCAGGCGCCGGGTAAAGTCGGCACCTTCGCGCGCCCGCGCCAATGTCAAACATTGGCGTCGCGAAATCTGTGATGAGCGTGGCAAAGTAATCGCAAATTTTGTTCCGTCGCCTCACCGCCGCAGCAAACCGGTTGAATGTGATCGTACTGCAAAAGATGTCGAGACTCACAGCGCTTGCCGGATTTCACGTCTATATAACTACATTGACCTAATTCCCGCCGCCAAATTTGGCGCTTGATCATCGGCGGGATGTAGCGCGGGTTTGGTGAGCGGGCCACCCCGACCGCGCCCGGTTTCGCGGATAAATCTGTATTGCGTGTGTGCTGCCCGTGCACGGTTCGCTCCGACGGGTCCAATTTCTTCAGCATATATTCGCACATGTCATCTATCAGATCGGCATAGGACATTTTTGAATTTTTGTGCGCACGCAGGTTCTTAAGGCGATCGAGCTTTTTGAGCGTCTCCTGTTGCAGTCGAACGTGAAGCAGCGCTTCGTCACCAGTGGTGGATTGCACAAGTTCACGCTTCGGCGGCAGCGCCTTTACGCCAAATTCGCGCACGAGAATTTTCTCTGTTTCGCTTTTCGAGCAATGTTCGATTTTCTCCAAAACCTCTTTTTGTTTCGCCACTTCGATTTTTCCTCTGGAGAAGAAGCTCTGCGCCATCGAAAGGTTCGTCAAATTCAGCTCGCCCGAATTGAGTTTCTCCTTTATCTCAGGCAACACTCGCGCCATTTTCACCGCTGAAGTTCTTCGATACGCACACGACTCCGAGTAACCGAGCGCTTTCACCGCATATTCAAATAGCGAGCTATACCCCATCTTGAGATGTAGATTCGCTTCCTGGATTTTTTGCAAATTTTCAATCACCAGACCCGTGAGCCGCCGTTCTTCTTTGACCAGTTTGAGAGTTTCATCGTGGAGCGTGTAATCCATTTTTATCCTTTCGTGCGGTGAGTTTTTCTCGCGTCAAATTTTCTGGCACGCAAAGTCTTTGGTGCGCGAATTCTTTTACCACTGGTTTTAAATTTCGATTTTTCTCTCGATAACGTGTGTCAAAAATAATTTGATCCGGACACGTGTGAGACCATTTGAAACGAACGGTTCAACTGTTGCCAGAGACTTTTTCTCTTGTGCGTACCGCAATCCGCACTTGCACCCGGACGTGCAACCTGTGCACGTTTAGATGCGAAGAAATCATGTCAATAAATATGTTTTGCTAAATATAATTATTGCGAGGCTTTTTGTGTCTGCATGGAGAAATTGTCTGGTTCCGATGGAGACGAAGCTCTGCGACAATGCTACCTTAATAAGGTGATGACCGAATTCGAAATGGTCAAATTGTCCGAGCAGCTTATAGTTCAAGCGAAAAACTTGGCGCCAGAGCCCAGCCGACCGTTGGCGCAGTCATATTTTACTGCTACAAACAAAAGACCGTGTCACGAGTCATAGCCGCGCGAACCCCTATCAAGATTTTCTTCGCAGTTTGCGTCGTTGCCGCTGCGTTCAGCTCCACCGCATGTCTCACCGCCTGCAATGGCGTATTTTATCAGCCCGATCATGTTCAATACATTCATATCAGCCAAATACCGAAGCGCGAGCGACCGCAAGATATTCGGATCCCGACAGCCGATGGGCAAACGCTCGATGCGTGGCATTTTGCGCCGCGAGTGAAATTCAAAAGCCGAAACGACACGGTGGTTTTACATTTTCACGGCAACGCACAGAATCTGTCATCGCACTTTTTGCAGCTCTTTTGGCTGCCCGATCAGGGTTTTAACTACATCATTGTGGATTATCGCGGTTACGGCAAAAGCGACGGACGCGCTTCGAGGCAGCACGTCTACGAAGATGTGAAAAGCGCGATCCGCTACGCTCAAGAGCATTATAAAAACGTGATTCTTTACGGGCAGAGTTTAGGCGGCGCCGCGCTTTTGGGCGGTTTATTGGATTTAAAGGATAAAAGCCACATCAAAGGGGTCGTGATCGAGGCATCATTCGCGTCGTACCAAAGAATTGCGCGCAGAAAGCTCGCACATTTCTGGGTGAGCTGGCCCTTCCAATGGCTAGGTGATGTGCTGGTGACGGATTCACACGCTCCAATCGGGCGCATTCACCAATTAAGCCCGATCCCGATTCTCGTCGTGCACGGCCGCGGCGATCAAGTCGTTGAATTCATTGAGGGGCAAGAGATCTACGGCGAGGCCGCAAAACAAAAGCGATTTATCGCTGTAGACAGGGCCAATCACTTACAGTGCCTATCGCATGCGGACGTACGTCGGCGAATTGTTGAACAGTTTGATCAATGGCTAAAACCTAATTCGACGGCCAATCTAGCTCATGCGCAACAAGCCCACGCGCAACAATAAAATACTTTGCCTAAGACGACATCGTTCTGCAGACTAACTAGATAATTCACACACAAAGGAGTAGTTACAACATGAGAAAATCGCTATACGCGCTTCTTATCTTGGGCGTGGGCATGTCCGCAATGGCCCAGAATGAACAGCGCCATCACCATCGTCGCAAACCGCTCGAGCAAATGGTCACAGGCCAAGGTTATGGCCTTGCAGGCTGCGGGCTTGGCTCGATCGTATTCGGCCCACAACCCGGCATGGTACAGGTTGTTGCCGCCACAACGAACGGCACATTCTATAGCCAGTCATTCGGCATCACCTCGGGCACATCGAATTGCGATATCCCTCGCATGGGTCAGCAAGCCGCTGAATTCATCCAAGTGAACAAAGAAATCGTGATGAAAGATGCCGCTCGCGGTAACGGCGAAACGATCAATGCGCTAGCCGATATTTTCGGTTGCAGCGATGCGAACGTTTTAGGTGCCGACATGCAAAAGCATTTTTCAACATACTTCAATCCGAAAAATAATTCGTATGAAATCACGCGACGCCTTTTGAAATCGCTCAAAACGGATGCCGCGCTTAAAGCTTCTTGCAAATCCGCATAATAAAAGATGGGAGATAAAATGAATAAAATTGCTGCAACAATATCGATCTTGCTCTTAAGCTGTGGCGCGTTCGCCCAACCTGTTGGCCCGGCCGGCTGCGGTCTCGGTAATCAAGTGTTTGGCGATCAAAACCAAGTTATCGCCGCTACGTTGAACGAAACGGGCACTCAGACTTTCGGCATCACCTCGGGCACGTCAAACTGCATTGACTCGTCTCGACAGGCGCAAATGGAAAGCTACATCAACATCAACCGCGTGGAACTCGCCAACGACATCGCGCGCGGCCAAGGCGAAACTCTCGCCGGCCTTGATAACCTGATGGGCTGCACGAACCAGACGACGGTCAATCAAAGTCTGAAAAACAATTATCGCGAGATTTTTCCGACTCACAATGCGCGTGCATCTTATGTGAGCCGTCAAATTGTTCGCTCGATCGAAAAGAGCCCCGCACGTACGGCTTGCCACCTCGGCTAAAGCCACTTAAAAGTTAAAGTCAAACAAGGGCTGGTTGATGAACCGGCCCTTTTTAATTTTTAAACAGGCTGTTGATGCGATTTTTTACGACGATTTTCATATTGGTCACCTTTGTCTGTACGGTAGCTCATTCGCGGAGCCAGCCGACCGCGCTGATCACGCCGAAATCCGCTCTCGTCGATAAAGCTTTGAAATTACAACTTGACCGCGACCCCACGTGGTTAAGACTTGGTCATTATCACAAACGCCATACAATTTGGGGTGGCGTCTACTGGCAAAGCGACGAAGTTGACTCTGATTTTTTTGTCGCGCCTGCAGGCAGAGAAAATCCAAAAGCCGAACTCATCGCCACCCTTCGCGGATTTTTCAATCCGCAAAAAAGGCATCTCAGCCACTCGCGCCCAGCTGAGACCGTAAAATGCGAATTCCCCGCCCGCTATTTTTTTCTAATGTCTCGACTCGGCGAGCGCCCTCACGAATCGGATTTCTCGGAATGCGCCGATTATGTATTGTTTCGCGATCGCGTCCGCGCCCGCTCCGTCACGGTCGTATTCTCGTCTTATTACATGGGTAACCCCGAATCCGTGTTCGGCCACACACTTATGCGACTCAACCAAGCCGACCCGAGCCCCGAGCACTCGGAGCTTCTCGATTACGGTGTCAATTACGCCGCGCAAACGACGACAGCAAATCCGTTTCTCTATGCGTGGGATGGCCTCTTTGGTGGCTTTCGCGGCGAATTCGCGAGCATGCACTATTATTTCAAAGTTCGAGAGTATAACGATTTCGATTCTCGCGATCTTTGGGAGTACGACCTCAATCTCACCCCGGCCGAAGTCGCTCAAATAGTTCGCCATGTCTGGGAGCTTGGCTTTGCTTCATTTCGCTATTTTTATTTGACCAGCAATTGCTCTTATCAACTTCTCACAGCATTAGAAGCCGCGGCCCCGCGTTTGCAACTGACTTCGCAATTGCCGTTTTGGGTGATTCCGGCTGATACCATTCGCGCCGTTTACAACACACCTGGGTTAGTCACGAAGGTTCGATTTCGACCATCGCTTCTTCGGCAGTACCAATGGCGTTCGGCGCTCTTGAACACGAACGAGCGCTCGCAGTTGCGCAGACTCACAACCGAGATTCGAAAACACGAGCGACATCTCGCCAGACTGCAAAAATATTTGCCGAGTGTGAAGGACCCAAACGTGATGGACGCCGCACTCGATTACATCGACGCCCGCTTCGGCAAAAAGCTTTTTCACAAGGACGCAACTGTGTCTGACCTGAAACAAGAGTTTCTCGTCGCGCGCAGTCAGTTGGCCATCGCTCAACCGTTGCCCAAAATACCCGAAGCCAATTCAGCACCGCACTTAGGGCACGGCACATTCCGTTGGTCGATCGGTCGAGGGGCGTCGACATTGCCATCGACTCACGATGGCTACACCAATTTGAGTGTGCGGTTTGCGCTACACAGCGAAGTCGACCCGACGATCGGGTATCCACCACGGTCCGACGTCGAGTTCATGCACATCATCGGTAACATTTACGATGCACAACCGCACGCGAGCGCGTCGCCGAGGCAAAACCCCGATCCTGAAATCGAAGAAGTACGTTTGATCGAAGTGCAAAACCTCACGCCGTACAATACCGATTTTCCGCATTGGTCTTGGAAGTTTCGCGTCGGCGGCGAACAAACCCACGACACCGAGCTCTGTGTTCGATGTTTTTCTGGAGTTACAGAATCCGCAGCCGGTCTGACTTGGGTCCCGGATTCAATTTCTGGTCTTACTGTTTTTGTCATGTTCGACGGACAATTAAACGTTGGCGAATTTTTGGGCGGCAGCGCAAGCGCGCAAGTCGGCCCGTTGATGGGCATCCGTCAAGAGTGGTCGCCAAGGTTCGTAACCGAATTTGAGGGGCTCCGATTTGTTGAACTTCACTCGGAAGACAAGATTCTCGGTTCGCGATTTAAATTCGACACCGAGTATTCGCCGCACCACAATTTCGGTTTGTATGTGTCCGGGCTTTGGATTGACTCGCCGACGGCCGGCGGGCAAGCGATCGAAGCTGGACTCCGCCTCTTCCGCTAATACCAAATATAAGAATACCTCAACAAGTCTCAACTTAAGACGCGTTAATTCGAGTCATTTTCAAACCGACAAAATCTGCCGGGAGCCAAGATGGCAGCCCAGCAAAGGAGCAACATGAATAAAGTAGCACTCGGAACTCTCTTAATCGCCGGCGTCGCAGCGCTTGGCTTTTCTGGCGCTAAGGCTGGTGCACAGAAAAATCCAAAACCGGTTATCCGCACTTACACGACTCGGCAGTACCATGTCAGTCATGCCACAGGTTTCGTGCGACAAAAGTCGGACTTTCATTTTTATGCCACAACCCCGCGCGCGAGCTTCACATCACCGGATGCAAAAGTGCCCGCGACGTTTAGTCTTCGCGGCAACGCAGGCCCGGTCGAAGATCAAGGCATGTGCGGCAGTTGCTGGGATTTTGCTCTGACATCCACTCTTCGGGGTACTTTCATCACGAAGGGCAAAGATCCAGGCCGCCTGTCATTTAACTATCTACTCAACTGCGATACGCAAATGCAGGGTTGCAACGGCGGTGATTTCACCGCTGCATCGATGTTGGTGGCTCCGCAAGGGGCGCCGAAATACGGCAGCGATGGCGATTACACGGCAATGGACGGCACGTGCACAAAAGAACCGATTCAAGCATCGGCGATTTCGTACAAGCTGCTCGGTAACGACGGCGGAGAATTCCCCGGTCAGCCGACGCCATCGTTTCAAGATATCGCCTATGTGGTCGGCGTCCTCCACCAACCGGTGTCGATCGACATAGCCGTCGATGACAATTGGCAGAATTACGCGGATGGCGTTTACAACAACTGTTCTTACAACGACCCCACCAACATCAATCACATGGTGACGATCGAAGGTTACGATTGCGAGACGTCAGTTGATAAAAACGGCAATTGCGTATTCGACAAAAACGGCAACCTGCCCCCGGGCGTCGGCACTTGGCTGATTCGCAATTCTTGGGGAACAAGCTGGGGCGATAACGGTTACATCACGATGAAAGCGACCGACTCGACGGGCACGCGCTGTGACGCCGTCGCCTCCGACGCTCTATTCTTCACGGTTAAATAAAGACGAATCGCTGATTAAGCGATTTCATCCGGCGGCTCGCGATCCGAGTCGCCGTTTTTATTTTTGGCGTCGCGCCGAATCCACGTTTCAAAGCTAAACGGCACGGGGTCGTGGCGATCGATTTTCTCAACCAATCGAAATTCGTTCGGGTCGGGGTCCGGGTAAAACGCGTCACCTAAGTAATCGCGATGAACGCGGGTCAAATAAATCGTGTCAACGTACGGGACGGATTGATGATAAATCTCACCGCCGCCGATAATAAAAATTTCGTTTTGATATTGTGCCGCCCTGGCTTTGCAATATTCGATCGCTTCTTCGATTGTCTGAACCACATGAACAGGGGCATTCGGCGAGTCGCTCGGTTTCGGCCGATAATCTTTTTGCCTTGTGATTACGACATTGAGCCGATTCGGCAATGGGTGCTCCACCGCCTCAAATGTCTTACGGCCCATAATAAGCGCGCGCCCACGAGTGCGCTCACGAAACCACTTCATGTCTTCGGGTATGCTCCACGGCAACTGCCCGTCACGTCCGATCACGCCGTTTTTCGCCGCTGCCACAATGTGTGCAATCATGATGCTCATTTCCGCCTCTGATGCCGTTACACGCTGACTTCCGCTTTAATATGCGGATGCGGGTCATACCCGACAAGCTGAAAATCTTCGTATTTAAAATCAAAAATTTCTTTGCGCTCCGGGTTTATGCACATCGTAGGGAGCGGTCTCGGTTCACGCGTGAGTTGCAATCGAGCTTGTTCCACATGATTGAGATAAAGATGCGCGTCGCCGAGCGTGTGAACAAAATCACCGGGCGCATAACCTGTGACCTGCGCCACCATCATCGTAAGAAGTGCGTAACTCGCGATATTAAATGGCACGCCTAAAAACACATCGGCCGAGCGTTGGTAGAGTTGACACGAAAGCCGCCCGTCGCCCACGTAAAACTGAAAAAAAGCGTGACATGGCGGTAGAGCCATTTTGTTCACATCCGACGGATTGTAAGCGACGACCAAGTGCCGACGTGAAAACGGATTGGCGCGGATATTCTGAATGACCTCGGTAATTTGATCAATCGTTTTGCCATCGGGCGTCTGCCACGAGCGCCACTGTTTGCCGTAAACGGGCCCAAGATCGCCGCTTTCGTCGGCCCATTCATCCCAGATGCGCACGCCGTTCTCGCGCAAGTACGCGACATTGGTATCTCCGCGCAAAAACCAAAGAAGTTCATGAATAATCGATTTCAAGTGGAGCTTCTTTGTCGTCACCAGCGGAAAACCCTTTTGCAAATCAAACCGCATTTGGTGACCAAACACGCCGATCGTACCTGTGCCGGTGCGATCTTCACGCGGTGAGCCTTCGTTTAAAATGCGCTCCATGAGATTCAAATATTGCTTCATCTGTGGCCCCTGTGGCTGCTTACTTTTTAAGCTTGCTAGACATATAACATACAATTTGCGACATTGACCAAATGGAAATTCGTGACCCCATCCACGGTACAATTGACATCCCCGACGCCGAAACAAGCGTTCTGGATTCGCTGGCTTTTCAACGACTTCGGCAGATTAAGCAGTTGGGTTTTGCGGAATTTAGCTTTCCCGGTGCGACCCATAATCGCTATCTGCACTCGGTCGGGGCCGCTCACGTCGGCTCACTCATGTTCGACAACATTTTTAAAAAACATAAGTTCAGCTCGGAGGCCGTGCGGTCGCGGCTGCGGCAAACGCTGCGGCTTGCCGTTTTGCTTCACGATATCGGTCACGGCCCGCTCAGTCACGCGACCGAAGAGGTCATGCCGACTGTTTCAACGCTTGAAATCGCCGCCTACAAGAATTTGCGAACTGATCTGAAAATTCCGGAGCGCACCGTTTCGCCTGAACGGCAGGCGAATCACGAAGACTACACAATTAAATTTATTACCGATTCGTCGTTGACGAAGGTCTTGAGAGAAAATTTTAGCGACATCCCGCCCGTGTGTATCGCCGCTTTAGTCGACAAACGGCTTGCCGCCGACAGCGATTTTTTTCGCGATCAAGACACCGATTTTCGTTCGATTCTGAGCCAAATTGTTTCGTCTGAACTCGACGCCGACCGCCTCGATTATCTCGAGCGCGACGCTTACTTTTGCGGGACAAACTACGGCCGAATCGAACTCGAGTGGATGATCACAAACCTCACATACTGCCGAATCGAGCGCGAAATGTATCTGGCTTTGAACCGGCGCGCTTTGTACGCGTTCGATGATTTTCTACTCGCTCGCCACCACATGAACTTGATGGTGTACTTTCATCACAAGTCGATCATCTACGAAGAATTACTCACTCGCTATTTGACCTCAAAAGATTGCAAGTTTTTCTTGCCGGCCAATATCGAAGAGTACATCGACTGCACCGACTATGCGCTTTACCAACATTTGCGCTCGGTGAAAAACGAATGGGCCAGACGAATCACCGAACGACGGGTTTATCGCGTGCTGTTCGAACTTCACTCGACCGGCGAGACCGAGCGGCCGGCGCGCATCCAACAGGCTCTCGAAAAAGAAGACATATCGGTGATACTCGCTTCGTCGAGCATACGGTTATCGAAGTATCACGGGGGCAATTCGTTCGAAAAGAACTTTCCGATTTACGTCGTCGATCTTTACGATCGGCTCGCGAAACCCTACCCGATTGAGCGCTCCACTGAGATTTTTCAAAAATACGATGAGATCCGCCGCATCGAGAGATTGTATGTCCCACCCGAGCAATTGGCTCGCGCAGAGGCGATTTTAGTGGAGAAAAGACTATAGGGCTCGCCGAAGCGGCGTAGGTGTCTGCAACTCCAACTGAGCGATTTTAGTTGAGTCGATCTCGGCATGGCGGGTGTTCAGCCTCTAAATAGCCAGCGCGTGATTCACACGAATCACTTGGCCGCTGATGCCGTTTGAGGCGTGGCTGGCCAAGTAGGCGACAATATTTGAAATGTCGGCATAATCGACAAGGCGCGCGTGCGGCATTGTTTTTTGCAGTTCTTGGTGCGCCTTCTGAATCGACGCTTGTTTCGGAAAACGCGAAAGCAAATACTCTTCGTTCACGCCGATCGCCAGCGCATTGACCGCGGTTTGATTGGCCGCGAGCTCTTGCGCGACTTTGCGAACGTACTCGCCAAATTGTTCAAAAACCGCCGTGTCGAGTCTTTTAGCCGCCAGAATATCGAGTTCATTGAAAATATAAATAATGCGCCCACGAGATCGCGTCTTCACAAACGCCGCCGCCGCTTGAGTCATTGTTTGCAGCGTTTCGAAAGCCGCAAGAAAATTGGCTTCGATCGCTCCCTGAGTGAGGGTCGTCTTCGCGTTCGCATCGGCGTAAAACGGAATCTTCAAGCCGAACAACTGCGTGTCGATGTAAATGTCGGCCCCGCCAAAAGCCTCGGCCGAACGATTGAGACATTGCGAGACCGATTTCTCGTCGCGAAAATTCACTTCGATCGCCGCTGCGCGCCCGAATTTCTCGCTGACCTCACGCATATCCATGATATTTTGGCAGATGCGTTGCGCGGATTTGTAATCGTCGGTTACAAGCGCGACGTCCGCCCCGCAGTTGGCCAACAAAGTCGCCAGATTTTGCACGAGAAGCCCGAATTGACCAGCCAAAACGACGGTCTTGTCGGTTAATTTAATCCCAACCTCTGACATGTTTTCAATTATATGCTATTACCGAGGTCATGCAAGCCGCTGTTGTTGGATCAGGTGGTCGTGAACACGCACTTGTGCGAGCTCTTCGCCGTTCCACACTTGTCAGTGACGTTTATGCCTGGCCCGGCAATGATGGGATCTTTCTCGACGCCAAGCGCCCTCCCGCATCAGTTAAAGACCGTCACAGTTTTGCCGTATGGGCTCAAGAAAAAAATCTGGACCTTGTGGTCGTTGGTCCAGAAAATGAGCTTGTCGACGGATGGACGGACGAACTGCGCGCACACGGCATTTCGGCATTCGGCCCGAGCCGAGAAGCCGCCCGACTCGAATCGAGCAAAATTTTTTCGAAGCAATTTATGGTGGAGTCCGGCGTGCCCACAGCGCGCGCATCCATCATCAAAAGCAAATTGGATCTCGCACGGGCGATGCCGAACTTCAGCGCTCCCTATGTACTGAAAGCCGACGGCCTTGCCGCCGGCAAAGGTGTCTTCATTTGTAAAACCGAGCAAGAGCTGATCAATGCCGGCAACGATTTGTTCGAGCGCCGGCGACTCGGCGAAGCCGGCAGCCAAGCTCTGCTTGAAGAATTTATGCCGGGCGAAGAACTCTCCGTGCTCGTGCTTACAAACGGATACGACTTTCACGTTCTACCTTACTGCCGCGACCATAAACGCTTGCTCGATAATGATCTCGGGCCCAATACCGGTGGCATGGGGGTCATCGCGCCAATTTCGGTGCCCCAGCAGGTAAATGAAGAAATATTGCAAACTGTGGTGGAGCCCTCCATTCGCGGTTTGCAAAAGCGCGGCCTGCTGTATAGAGGGATTTTGTTTATCGGGGTGATGCTCACGAAAACAGGCCCAAGTGTACTTGAATACAACGTGCGCTGGGGCGACCCTGAAGCTCAGGCGATTTTACCAATGCTTGACGGTGACTGGGCGATGACCTTTAAGCAGGTCGCCGATGGTAGTCTGCCGAAGCTCGCTTGGCAAAAAGCCGGTGTGGCGTGTCTCGTGGTCGCGGCCGAAGGCTACCCGGATTCACCAGTCAAAGGCGTGGCCATCTCGGGCGCCACGGCAAACAGTGCAGATATCGACATCCTTCATGCGGGTACGAAACAGCTTGGGGATGGGCGCTTTGTCACGAACGGCGGGCGTGTTTTAAATGTTGTGGCACGCGCCCCTACGGTAGGTCTCGCGATCGAGCGAGCCTACCAAGGGCTCAGTCAAATTCATTGGCCTGGAATGCAATACCGCCGCGATATCGGCAGTGCAATTAGAAATTCCAATTGAAGCCGAAGTTCACTTCGGGCGAAGCCACGTTGTACGACAATGTCGCTTTGATATTTTTATGAATATCAACTTCAGTCTCGGCGAGAGTGTTGCGAACACCATACGATATTTTGTAGTTCTTGTGCTGGACAGCCTTGGTGTAGCTCGCCGTCTTAATAACCGGCAAATTCACAAGGCTCACATCGGCAAGCTCCCGGTTCACGATAGTTTGAAATGTTTTAGACAAAACCTTCGACGCCACCTGATTAGCTCCGTCACCCGCTGAGAGACTCTTATACGGCACCCAATCAGCCGGATTAAACCGGACTGCATCAATAGCTTTCTGTGCACGCGCAAATACTTTAAAATTGAGCTCCTTCGTAAACGGGTCAACAGCATCGTACTGATCTGGTAAAACTTCGTACGCCATATCGTCTTGAGTCAGGTTTGTTGGAATCACAATATTGCGCTTTTGAGCCGGAGCCGCAAACGCCACCACTGCGGAGCCCCTCGGCCGCGCTGTTACGCTTTGGATCAAAGCGGCGGGGTCGGTAGAGGGCGTCACAATGCGCACGGAAGATGAAGCGGGTATAGCGCGAAAAAAGAAGGCACCCGCGATCGTCAATCGCCAGAAATTTTTGAGGTAAGAGTGTCTCACATTGAGACGTTTATTCGTGCCCATTACTATCATAGATGTGCAAACGGGGTGCCCATCGTCACGTTCACGCGCTCGCATTGGTTCGTTTAAACCGTAATATTCTGAATCAGGTGTTAAAAAAAGCTGTTTATTTTAGTGACGCTGACCAAATTCGTGACAGCTCGTTTCGGATATTTTCATTAGAACGCGCCTCTCGTGTGATCACTTTTTCTTCAAGCGCAAATATCACAGAACAACAGATTTTGTTTGCAATTCCGAATGATCGAAGCGCGAGCGTGTAAATGTCGAGCTGTAAAAACGCCTTCTCAACGTGAGACGCACTCCCCGATTTATAATCGACAATCCAGGCTACATCATCAGCGACGCCCCATAAATCAATTTGACCTTCGATGACTCCGCTTTGCGTCTTGAGCTGAAAACCCCATTCAACATTTCCACCTTCGATTAATTTTCGGATAGGCGGCTCGCGAAGCGCCATCGTGTACTCGGCGGCGCGAACGAAGGCGGGAGCTTCTGCGCCGAACCACTTTTCAAAATAAACCCGCGGGTCGTCGGCGAGCCCGTATTTTAGCTTTTCAAAATAAGCATGAATCTTTTGACCCCATATCGGTCGTTGCAACTGCCTCTTCAATCGATCGGGCGAAATCGATTTTTCGGGCGCGTCTCGTAATGAGACCTCGCCGCCGTTTTCAGCGGTTGCCCAATTCACTATCTGAGTGACCGAGGCGCGCGTCGCCCGCGTTTCGTGCGCATTGGCGCGGTCAAAGGCGGCTCGCTCGTTTTTACCGACAACTGACGAAGTCTCGTGCGCGTCGGGAACGGGCCATTCAGTATGAACTTCATAACAGTAGTTTTCGCTAGTGTGCCGACCGGTCTGAAAATACGAAGCGAGCTTGTCCGCCCAACTGCCGGGCCTCGGCTCTTGCGAGTGAAGAACGACGGATCGCTCGGCTCGCGTCATCGCTACATAGAACAATCGGTCGTACTCCTCACGTTCACGATCAGAGTATTGACGTAAAAGCCCCTTCGCAAACAGACTGTGAGCGGATTTCAACTTGTCGTCTTCAGGGTCGTGGCACTTGAGCCCGATCGAAAATACGCCCGACTTTTCATCCATCACGAACGGAATCTCGTGGCCGCGCGAGCCGGAAAACCGGGGTTGCGAATGAAGATTCGGCAAAATGACATGCGCGAATTTCAGGCCCTTCGATTTATGAATGGTCATCAGGTTTACACGGTTTGGCTCGACGGCAGCCACCGCGTCGCCGTCTTCTTCGTCCCCCGAACCGCCTTCGCGCTCGAGGAGTGCGTCGTTTACGAATTGCAAATACTGAAAGCCGGGGGTTTTCTCGGCAGCATGGAGCATCGACAGAAATTTCCAGATATTCGCTTCTTTAGTGCCGGTTGGGTCGTGGGCGTGGCTGTGGTCCACAATTTTTCGATCCATGACAACAGCCCGAAGCGTTTCGAGAACTCCTTCAGAATCGATTTGCTCACGGTACCGAATGAGTTCGCGAATCGGCTCGCGATCGCCCAACTTTTCTTCAATCGAGCGCCAATGGGATTTGCCGCGCTCCAAAGCTTTTGCCAAATCGGCATCGTTGATATGAAACCACGGCGAACGCAAAAGACGAATGGTGTTGACATTGTCGTGCGGGTTTAACAGAAATTTGACGATTGACAACAGATCGAGAATCTCGCGCCGTTCGAAAAAACGGCCGGCGGAGTGAACGTATGTTGGTAAGCCGCTCCGCTCAAGCACGCGGGCGATCTCGATTAGTTCGCTGTGACGTCTGGCCAACACGCAAAACGAATCTAACCGCTCACCTTCGCGCCGAGCCCTTTGCAGATGTTGAACGAGCGGGGCGTACGGGTTTTCATCTTGCTTTGAAACTTGATACAGAGTTGCAATAAGAGGTGTTTCAAGCGGCGGACTGTGGGGCTCCATTCGCATGAAGCTCGAGCTGATCGAAGCGAAGATGTCGTTGAAGAATAATAAAAGCTCCGGGCGCGATCGATAATTTTTATTGAGCAGCGAAATTGTGCCGCCCGCTCTTTTGAGCTCTTGCTCTTTCGCCTCGAACACTTCGCGCCGCGAACCGCGAAAAAGATAAATGCTTTGCTGCGGGTCGCCGACATAGTACGCGGGCGTTTCACCGACGAATTCGCGTAAAAGCTGTACCTGAAGCGGGCTTGTGTCTTGAAATTCATCGATCAACCAATAATCCCACTCCCCGCCGAACGCACGGCCGAGCTCCGGCGATTGCTCTATTGCTGCCAGCGAAAGGCGCTCGATGTCGCGCATTTCTAGCGCACCTGATCCTTTCACGCTTTCGTCAAGTTCGGCCATAAATTCATCGCGCAACTCGTAAAACATTTGGGAGTGGCGAGCAAACGCCTCGAGCATTGCCGGCTCGTTCGGAGGCGTTAAAAAACCCCCGAGTTCTTCGAGCGACTCTTTGAGGGCATCGTTTAAATCCGGCGAGTAAGGCGCCGATTTTTTGCTGAAACTCGGTTTTTTGAAATCTAAAATGTCTCTAAAACGTTGACCGTCGAGAAATTTCAAATACGCTTCGAGTGTCTCAAGCCAACTACTCGCGCTTTTGGCCTCCGTTGCCTGACATTCAGCCTGCGCCGCAAGAACGATACTGCGAAATTCGTCGCTCCATTTTCTTAACCATTCCTCGCGCGTCGAAATGAGCATTTCGAGCGTCACCGGCCGCGGAACCGGGTGAAACATGAGCGCCGTCACGCTCGCATTCAACGCCTGAACCAACTCGCGGACGGTGTAGTGCTCCAACAGCGCGTGATACCGCTCTGATTCAGTTAGAATCTTTCGCACGATCTTGGTCGCGCGCAATTCGGCGGCCCCCTTTTTTACAATCGTGAAATTCGCATCGAGCTCAATCAGATGCCCGTACTGGCGTAAAAATCGCGTGAGAACGCCGTGAATGGTGGAGATCATTAGCGATCGGCCAGCCGACACGTATTCGATCAACTCATCGTCGCGGCTTTCAGTGGCCTTTTTTAGCAGACGTTCGCGCAACTCTTCGGTCGCTTTACGAGTGAAAGTCGTGACCACAATTTTCGGCAGACGCCCGTGTTTGGCGCGAAAGGCGCTGGCAACATCCATCACACGCTTCGTAAGTTGCGTGGTTTTGCCGGCCCCGGCACCCGCCCGCACGATCTCGCTACACTCCAGAATGTTCAATTCAGATGAGGAGCCCGACATACGGTCCTCCAATTACACTCGTGGCAGGTTTCAAAATCGAGCGGCTTGGGCGCGAATTGACCGCCCTGAATGCGCCCTATCACGTCTGCGGTTTTTTCTTTTAATTGGGCATATAATTTTTCAATTTGCGGCCGCTCAAGCGGGCTTTTGCCCCGCGCTTCGCCGTACAGTCGAGTTGCACCTTCGCCAATGGCGTTTTTGTCGCGAAACCCTTTTTCGCGTTCCATATTGACGATGGTGTAGTAAAACGCACCGAGAACCGGGCCGGGCGGGAGCGAAGTCAGCCCCTGTTCAATGCAGAAGCTGTAAAAGAGAAGTTGAAGCTCGTCATTTTCTATCCACGATGTGTAATTGTGAAGCGCGTTGCCCCCCGACCATTTGTAGTCGAGAACGACATACTCGCCGCGCGAATTGGCGTCCACACGGTCGATTCGGCCGGTGACTTCAATAGTCGCGTCATTGCCTCGGGGCGCGAATGCACCGCTCACCGGGCCTTCACGAAGAACGGTTCGAGTATCCGGAAATTCTTGACGCCACTTGCGCTCGAACTCGAGAAATCGCTCGGCGATTTTCACCATTCGCGAACGCGTGGCCCCCCACAGTACCTGGGCTCCGACCATCACGTCTAACTCGTCGCGAACTTCATCGACAAGTTTTTCAAGCTCGTCTTGCGGCCGTTGCCATTTCAACGGCGGCTCGAGGAGTCGCTTTAAAATCTCATGTATCATTCGCCCGCCCGTCGCGGCGTCGAGATCGAGGTCGACTTCGGGGCGGTCGCTCAATTGAAATATTTTTTCAGCCGCGAATTTAAACGGGCAGGCCAAATAATTTTCGAGTTGCGACGGCGAGAGTTTCGGCAAACGATCGAGGTGAATTTCGCCGTCCGCCGATTCTATTTCGCCCGCGTTTGCCTGAATTTCATCCCACCGCGTGGCGCCGGCCGTTTCGCAAGCGCCCGTCAAATTAGCCCCCGCATTCGAACCCTCAAGCCAAACCGCCGCGGGCGATTGCGGCCGCCCCATCAAATCATGAAGCGCAAAACAGGCGTGGGGCGATTTTGTTTGGGATATCAGGCGCTCCACCCAATACGACCAATCGTGCAAGGGAGCTGTCAGATTTATGCCCAAATCGCGCGCCAATTTTTCGCGATCGGTTTCAGACACCGAAATTTTTTCGGGCGGTCGAATGCTGTTCGAGTCCAGACCCAGTACAATGGCGGTGTCGAGTTCAAGCGACAAAGCGGCATCGAGATTACCGCAGTAGAGCCCGCCGGCATGCGCAGGAGCAGTTTCAACTTCGATTCGCGACACAAGCCCTTCTAAATACCGAACCCACGAGCGGGCTTCGAGCCGCAGTTGCGAACGGCAATCTTGAAAGAACACGGCCGCAATGCGTTCGACCGCTGGGGCTCCGCCTTCGTAAAATTGCAACGACCAAGCAAAAAAACGCTCGCGGTCGAGCGATTCACGCGCGCCGAATGATTGCGTGAACAACCGGCGAATAGAGTCATCCCGCTTCAAATCCTCCTCGTCGTAAAGCCTACGATAAAGCGAGGCGAACCGGTCGTAAGCCATGCTTTCATCGCCGCGACGCGAATACACCGCGGCTTCTAAATCGCCGCTCGACAGATTCTGAATTTCAATTCGAAGGCGCGAGAGCCAGTTTTGCATGGCGGGCAGCGAAGCGACGGGAGTCACAACCGGCTTTCGCACCGGCAAGCCTTCAACTCGCAAGTACGCTTCAAGTATTGGCCAGTACCGTTCAATGTCGGCTGAGAAAATACCTAACTGGTCTAATGGCACGCCTCGATCGGCCGCTTCGCGTAACCAATGAACCGCTGCTTTGATCTCCGCGAGCTCGCTTGAAAAACGATGGAACGACGGTTGCGAATTAAAACCGCTGCTTCTTTCAACTATCGAAATCTGAATGCGTGGCGTTTGAGCTAAAATCTCATAAGGCGAAAAAAGCGCCGCATGGCGCGCGCGTGCTTCACCGCCGGGCGCTTGCACATTGACAGCACGTGACCGCGACAGCTTTTCGAGCAATTCGGCTTCGACCGCCGTCAGCGCCGACCCTAAATCGACCATCAGATCGTACGGCCAAAAGTCATCGGGCAGAGACTCCGCCGCCGCCAAAAAACCCGGTACCCAGCGCGACAGTAGAATTTTTTGCGCCGACAACAACTCCCACGCTTTTTGCGAGAGAAAAAACCAATGTCCCCATCGAACGAGTGCGCCGGTGTTTTGCGCCAGCCACTCCCGCAGTTTTTCGACAAAATGCGGCCGCTCTAGAATCGGCAAGAACAGTTCGATGGAGTCAATGAGCTTTTGGCTCGCGCCGGGTGATTGGGCCCACGAGATATTCTGCTTTTTTAACCAGTCATGCAGCCAAACACTGAGAAACTGCGGCGAGACGATGTCGATATCGGGAAAATAATTTTTAAGTATGTGGCGCCAGAATTCGCTGGCGCGAAGAACCGCCGTTTCAGGCAGACACGCGGTTTCGCGTAAGAACTGTTGTTGCAGATTGGCCTTGCTCTGAAGATCGGCCACCAACCATGTCGAAGATTTCATTATCTTCGGACTTTAACATACGGATTGTCTTCGCTGTCAAAAAATGAATTCGACTCGCTACTCACTGCACCTGTGCCGGCGGCTGTAGTGCCGGCGGTGATATTCCCAAACGCGTCGAAACCTAACCGTAAAGTGATCTGCACAAGATAACGTCGGCTTTCCATTTGGCCGGGAGCACCGCCGATTTCTTCTCCCCAAGATGCCGCGCCAATACCGATCGGCCCCAAATTGAATCCGGCTCCATAAGTGAAGTAGCCTTGGTACAGGCCCGCTTGCAAATCAATCAATGGCAGATCGAGATCGACACCGGCATGCAGTTTATTAGTGAGCTGAATGCTCGTATCATTAAGCTGGTCAACTTCGAAAATCGGCATAACAGATACGATCGGTGTATCGAGCAGAAATGAACCCCCGATTCTCATGTCTTGGTAATCGATAGGGGGGGCAATCCCGCCCGAAGTGGATGGTTTATATTCCGTGTTGCCGATGTTATCCCAAACAAATGAAAGTACAGGACTCGCGGGGCCCGGTATACGTAAGTTCGTGCCCCAATCGAGGCCCACGCCCGAGCCCTTGTTGCTAAGGTTATTAAAAATCGCCGACGGTTGAGAGTTGCCATTTATAATGTTGCCGATCGTATCTGAGCCAAAATTCTGGCTCACACCTGTCCGCGTGATGTATTTCGCCACAAGCCCCATATCGAGAATATCTGCGAAGGTCCAACCTGTGCCGGCGACAATGCCTTGATCAGTGAGGTAGGTGAGATCCATCGTGGGGTCGACGGGGTTTTGCACAAGAAGACTCGCGTCGGCGCCGTAAAAGTAACCGAACGCAAGGTGGGGCATGATGATGGCCGTATCTGCACCGCCACCTGCCCACATCGGCTGGTCGTAAAGACTATTGAGCGTCGATTGAAAACTGCTGGCGCTTTGCAATTTAGATAGATTTTGCAGCACCGTCGGGTCTGAAATCCCGGCTTCTGGGTTCGCAATCGTCCAGTGAATGCCAGTATTTCGAGCGATACCCGCGGGGTTGAACCAAAGCGACTCTTCATTGTCGACGGCCGAGATGAACGCCCCACCGAGACCCATTTCTTGCGGGCTAATATGCATTTCGTAATAGTCGTGGGCCCAGGAATTTACTGCAAAGAACGGCGTCGCGGCTAAAATCAATATTGCCGCGAAATTGCGAAACCTGCGATTTCTACCATTCAATAAATTGCGAATGTGCTACTCCTTTTGCCCTTCGCCTTATTGACAAACACAGTTCGTTTGAATCCCACTGCCCGGCGCCGGTATGTAAACCGGGTTACCGCCACAAGCCCCTTGGTTGACGCCCATGATTGCGCCTTCTTTCAGAAGACTGAGGGCGCCTTTAATTTGATCCGCAGTTATCGAACTTACGCTCGCCGCACTACAGATGTCTTCGGCTTTACCGCCGGTGTCTGTTACGCTCGCGATGAGACCGCAAAGCGATGTACTGCCTGAAGCAATACCCGTCGCCACCGTGCCGACGAATGCGTCAGTCTCAAGTTGCGCTGCGGATTGGGCCATATCCCACACCGCTTCGGCCATCATGAGCTGATAATTCGTTGGAGTCGTGGCAATAGTGCAGGCGTCGAAGCTGCCCGATAATGTTTTGCTATTTGTTGAATCGCCAAGCGCTTTTGCAATCACTCCGATTTTGTAAAGAGTCAAAGTCATCATATAAAAGTTTGCATCGCTGCTGCGGCTGGCGGCCGGGCCAATACCGCGCAGAATTGTCTCGGCAGTATCGCAGTCACTTATGTCGCTTGTGGGAGTCGCCCCGAGAAGGGTCGTGATATTCTCAAGGCCCCACGGTGTTATTGGCGACCCACTGCCGTATTTCGAAATATTCGTCTCCATCCAATTCATTGAAAAGCCGCATCGCCCAGCATAAGCCGAAGCACATACCGTCGCATACTGTTCATCAGTCAAGCTCGCCGCCGATATGTAACTGCAATCCGTAATCGCAGATGTGTAGTTGCCACTATTGATGTCGATCAACGCTTGATACAGATTGGATTGGTCGTTCGTCGTCGCGAACTGCGCAATGTAGTTTTTCGTGCAGCCCGTCGAATAGAACGAAAGAACGGCTGCCAATATGTACGGCATAGATCGCTCAAAGCGCTTCAGAAGCGAGGCGCGAGGCGTGAGCGCATGAGGCGTACTGTAACCGGTACGCCGCAATAAGCGAGCAACGATGTAACGAAGCAGATGAGGTGCTTTCAGCGGTCTAGTAGCGGAAGGCGTATTCAAACACATACCTCCTGTCCTGTACCGGCGTGTACGTTTGTCCTGATCCGATAAGCGGCACATCTCCGATTTCTTCTCCATAAGACGCGAGTTGCAGTTGAGAATTGGCGATGTCCATCTCGAGGCCGGCCGTCCAGTAGCCTTGATTGATCCCACCCCGCACAAAAAGAGTGTCGCCGAAATTAAATTCGACGCCCGCGTGAACACGGCGCATGATGTTCGGCGATTGGTAAATGTAAGTAGGCTCCATGTTTTGAGTCACATCGGATAATTGAGCGGTCAGGACCATGCGAACGCCATTACCTAAAATGGGTGATATCGAAGCTCCAGCATCGATTGTGTCGGGCGTCGAAAGAGGCCTATATGTAGTGGAATATTGCGAGCCATGATTGATATCGTATCGGGTGTCGCCGATATCGCGCCAGACAACGCCAATAGTGGGCAGAGTCGCAACAGGCAACGTGAGCAGTAAGCCGGCGTCGCTGGCAATACCAAACCCTTCGCTGAACAATGTAGACCCGTTGATCATACTCGTCGCCGTTAGCCCCGTGCTGTTGACCGGGATGTCGGTTCGATTCGATTCTGTTCGATCGACGCCGCGAATGTTCGCGCCGAGTTTTAGAATCCCTGAAAACATGCTGAGGTTGAACGCCGCCGTGATCGCCTGGTCGTTCCAGTAGTGATAGTGGTAAGTATTTGTCGCGCTATCGAGATAGGCGTCGGTTTGATAGCTATCCAGCACTCCGATACCAAAGTTAGTCATGACGAGCGAAGGCGAAAGTTGTTCGCGTTGGTGGAGATGCTTATTTGGGTATTTGTTGGCGTCGTTGAGAGTGTATTGTGGGTTTATTGAATCTAAATATCCAGTATTTACCATTGTCGGAGTGTCTTGCCCGACATCAACTTGGGGGTCGGCAATATTGATAAAATAATTTCGCACGCGACCCAACGCTGCCGGATTTAAATAAATCGCCGTCTCGTCATCAACTGTGGCAACCACCGCGTTACCCATCCCCAGCCCACGAACTCCATCGTAGAAATCATAAATTTCACCGGCGCGCGCCAAACGAGAACTGGCTGCCACCAAGAGCAGGCCGATTGCAGCATAAAAGTATCGCGAACGTTTTAATAGACTCATTCAGATACAATATCGTCATAACCACGACTCAAATTGAGACGGACTTTGGTCCGGATTCGTCGCGGTCTGGGGGCGATTTACAAGCGCTCATTCTCGAGCGACCATGAATTCATGAAGCATTTTCAAATTTTATTTTTTGCCGCCGCAGTTTGCGCGGTCGGCGTATTGATTTCAGGATGCGAATCAACCGAAGATGACAATATCGCCAAGGCCCAAAAATGTCTCGATGGCTTGGGTCCAAACCCATCATCCACCGATGCGCAAAATTGCGTCCAGAATATTCTGAGCGACAACTCACCAAACGCCGAGGTCGTGCGTTGCGCCGCCGACTTTATAGAGGGCGGCATCACTGACACTTCGCTCATCAACGCATACAACTCAGTCAAAAATTTATCTGGCCCTAGTGTCGCGCAACAACTTATTCCAGACTTGGCGATTCAATACCCCACCGGAACTTACGACACCGCATTTGCGCAGTCTTTATATAACGACTGCGTGGCGTCCGAGACTTCAAGCCTCGTCTATATCGCCGGCTTAGCTCAAACCGGTACGATCATGGCAGCGGCGGCGGGTAGTCCGTCGAGCGCGGCCACATATTGCTCAAATCCGTCGAACACAAGTAGCTGCAACCCAACCGCAGTCGGCACAATCGCGCAAACGGTTTCATCAAGTTATTGCACCGGCTCAAATCAGACAAGCTCGGTGTGTACGACTCTAAACAATGCGATTGCACAAGGGAATGGTAACCCCACGAGCATCGGCACTTATTTGCTGCAGAATTTATAGACGGGGCTTACATCCCCCACGCCATGCCGATTGAAGCGAGCACGAGAACGTCTTTGATTCCGGCCGCGGCGACAAGTTCAAACTGAATCGATCGCGGCGGCGACGTCACGTCTTGAAAGCCCGCCGCTACTCTCACGGCATAATTATCCCAGTCCGAAAAACTCGCCAACTGTTCATTGGGTACTAAATCGTGCATGACACCGTAACTGTAGTACGGGCGACAGGCGTCCGTCGGGTGAAAAATATGTCGGCGCGCGAACCAAAAATGCTCACGGTTCGCGGTAGAATACTCGCCGCCCCCCTCCCACGCCGAATTCACGTCACGATTCGCGAGGTCGGAATTGCTCGGAAAGACATAGGCCACACCGACCACACCCGCAGCGGCGTTTTGGGTCGAATTCGACGTCGCTTCGTTGCCGGCCACTCCACCAATGAATGCTACGAGCTCACTTCGATACGGATAAAAATACGTGTCTCGATGAAAAGTTTTTGACCATTTTAATTTGTCGGAGTCATGCGGAGTCAAATGAGGCACGGGCGCCACTGATAAATTGCCCGATCCCTTTGTCGATAGATCTGATTTAGTCACGGGCATGTCGCTATTCGATTGCGCGGGCGTTGGTCTTGCGGGCGATGGTGCCACGTATGGTGCGCTCAATTGCGGTTCGGCAAATGCGGCAACGATCGCGACTAAAGTCGAAAGAATCTTAAGAAGAAGTAATTGCACAACGTCAATTATACCCGAACATTCATGAATGAATATAAAATTTTGGGATGCGACAAATTGCAATTGCAACGGTATTAATTGGTGTGGTCTCGGTTCTGCCATCTTTCGCGCGCGCCGGCGCTCCGAACTACGCCATTCACGAAGATTATCAAAGTATGCGCGCACGCGGGATGGGCGATGCGTTCACCGCGGTTGCCGACGACGACTTCGGCATGTTCTACAACCCGGCGTCCCTCGGGCGCCCGCATGACACGAATGTTCACTTATTTTTGCAGGCGGCAGCCGATTCGAATATCGATCCATTTTACAATGCTATTAAAAACGATGGCAGCGACCCGCAAAGCATCGATAACACGCTTAACCAATATTATGGCGATGACATGTACGTGCGCCCCGCGCTCGGCGCGATCGTCACCCGCAAGCACTGGAGTCTTGCCATACTCCCGATGGATTTTTCGAATAATTTTGATCTACACCACTCCGTCGCGGCAAGCGTGTACGTGAATTCAACTGCGGATTCGACCGTTGCGTACGCCTACGGCAATCGCGCGCGCATCCCGTACACCAACCAGAGTATCTATTGGGGTTTTAATTTGATGTTTGTTCATCGCGCCGTCTACAGTGACGTGATTCAGTCGGCGCAACTCGCGCAAAATAGCAATTTGTTCGATCTGAGTCGCGTGAATGAAGGCGCCACCGTCGACGGCGATTTCGGTTTATTGTATGACCTGCCAGTCGCACCCGACGCTAAATTTAAGCCGGCGTTTTCACTTGTCGTTCGCGACGTGGCTGACGAGGGTTTTTTCATCCCGCTTCGGTTTTTTAATAAAAATGCGAGCGCGCCGTCGCCCTACGAACGCGTGATGGATTTGGGCTCCATGGTCGATCTGCCGCACTTTTGGGTGTTTGACCCGAAAGTCGCTCTCGACATGCGCGACATCGGCGATTCGGAGTGGACACCTCTCAAAGGCCTTCACGCCGGCGCCGATTTTTACTGGAGAATGTACCATTGGTGGCAAGGCTTCTGGGATGTGGGTATTAATCAAGGATATTGGACCGCCGGTTTCGGCGCGCAAATGTCTGTGTTTCGTCTCGAACTCGCGAGTTGGGGCGAAGAAATCGGCACAACCAGCGCGCCCGTCGAAAGCCGCCGCTACGGGCTTGAGCTCAGTTTGAATTTCTAATTTTAGTGGCACTAGCGGCCCCTTGAAGTTACCCGGAGCCTTATTCACACGCCCCACCGCGCTATTAGGGGACGTGACTGCATAAAACTTTGCAGCATGGCTCGCTTCGCCGTGATCAAACCAAACGCAGGTCACTCATTCTGTAATGGGCAATCTCCACTGCTGGTAGCTAAATTTTCGCTAGCAGCTCTTTGACCTGCCGGCGCAGCTCGGCGACCGAGCCATCGTTACGCAAAACATAAGTGGCAAGTTCGCGTTTTTCGTCGATCGGCATTTGCGAGTCGAGACGACGGGCGATTTCGGTATCGAGCAATTCCGTGTGTTCGCGCAGCCTCGCCATCTGCAATTCGCGAGGAGCATAAACCAAAACGGTTGCGTCGAATTCGCTTTGCATGTTCTTTTCAAATAAAAGCGGCACGTCGTAAAACGCCAATTCGCACCCCTGCCGCTCGAGAGCGCGCCGCTCATCCGCTCGCCGTGATTGGATCAACGGGTGCAAAATCGATTCAAGCTCAGCTCGCTTTTTCGAATCCGAAAAAATAATTCGGCCGAGTGCCCGGCGGTCCAGTTCACCGGCCTCAGTCAAAACCCCCTCGCCGAAAGTCCGAGCGACTTCGGTTAGACCGCGCGAGCCCGGCCGCACAACTTCGCGCGCGAGCACGTCAGCATCGACGACCGGCCGACCAAAGTCGCGCAGAATGGCCGACACTGTACTTTTGCCTGTGGCGATGCCGCCGGTGAGGCCGATCCATTTCATTATTGTTCCCAACTTTCCGATACCTAGTACGAAGGAAATTAATTTAAAGTGTCGCAAAGTTACGAATATTTTGGCAAATACATTCTCCTCGAGAAACTGGCTACGGGCGGGATGGCCGAAGTGTGGCTGGCGCGTGCCCCTGGCGCGGGCGGCATCGGCAAGTTTGTCGCGATTAAAAAAATTCTGCCCCAGTATTCAGATAGCCCCGAATTTCTGCAGATGTTCAAAGACGAGGCGACGATCGCCATGAACCTTTCGCATGGCAACATTGTATCGATTTACGAACTTGGCCAAGAAAAGAATCAGCTTTTTCTCGTGATGGATTTCGTCGAGGGCCGCAACCTACGGCAGATTCTCAACAAGATGAAGGGTTCGCCCAGTAAATTTTCGGTCGATCAAATCGTTTACGTCATCAAAGAAGTCGCGGCCGGTCTCGATCACGCGCACCGAAGCCTCAACAGTGCGACTGGCAAACCACTCAACATCATCCACCGCGACATGAGCCCCCAAAACGTGATGATCAGCTTCGAAGGTGAAGTCAAAATCGTCGATTTCGGTATCGCCAAAGCCGAAAGCCAACTCGAATCCACGCGCACCGGCACTCTCAAGGGCAAGTTCGGTTACATGAGCCCCGAGCAGGCCGAAGGCCAGGAGACCGATCTGCGAACAGATATCTTCTCTGTGGGCATCGTGCTGTGGGAGCTACTCGCCAACGACCGTCTTTTCATCGCCAACAACGAAATCAACACGCTTCGCAAGATCAAAGAGTGCAACGTCCCGACGCTTTCGAAACTTAACCCAAACGTGCAGCCGGAGCTCGAGCGCATCACCATGAAGGCTCTCACGCGCGATCGCAACTTGCGCTATCAAACAGCGGCTGCCATGCACCGTGATCTCAATCGGTTTTTAAATCGGCAATATCCCGACTTCTCGCCGCACGATTTTTCCGTCTTCATCAAAACACTGTACACCGATGAAATCATCGACCTTCGCAGTCGTCAGGTGGAGTACGCGAAAATTCCGTTCCGCACCTCGACTGCCAGGGGCGGAGAAGACAAGACACTTGTGACTTCCTTTCCGCAAATGCCGAATCTGATAGGGCAGAAGTCGATTCATGCCGGGACGGGCGTGAGCATTCAAACTATCCGCACAGCCAAAGCTGCAGCCACCGGGTCAGACCAAGATCTAACCGAAACCGAAACTTTTACCGACACTGACGAAGAAGTGAATGGCGCCTTTAACACGGCGACCAAGCCACCTCTCCCCGAAGCTGTGTCGGAAAAACTGCAACCCGAGTTGCCACTAGGTGAAAACGGGGCGCCGCTATTGAGCGCCAATGTTTTAAATTCCAATAAACTTGCCGAAAGCCTTGAGCAACAGCCACAGGTACTACCAGGCATCGTGAGTACCCCTTCAGCTTTGATAAAGCCTTTACTCCCCAAAAAGAAGCGCTCACCTCGCTCGCGAAGTAGACGGACTCCTTCAGCCGCTTCCTGGAATATTATGATCTTTCTCGCGGGCACAATCGTGACGTATGTTCTTGTGACAACAGTCTTTGCCACCCAACTTTCGCAGATGCAGTCACATATGCGTGACTTCGCGAGTTGGTTTAATCCTGCGCCGCCCGCGCCGACGCCTCAGCCAAAAATCAATTCATTCAATTTGCCGATTGCAAACACCCCGTCGACCCCGCAAAAGCCGCTGCCGCCCGCGACAACCGGCTTAACTGTGAACAGCGCACCGTCGGGAGCCGAAATATTTGTGAACAATGTCGATAGCGGTCAAACAACGCCGGGTATTGTTCGCGTCCCGGCCGACGGAACGTTTTCAATCGGCCTTAAACTTGATCGCTACATTGATTACAATAAACCCTACCTGACCATTCTGCGTACCGGCCCCACTTTCACCGCAACTCTTCAACCAGCCGCGATCGGCTACCTCGACATTGACGTCAGGCCTCCGATCAGCTCGAAGATTTACATTAATGGGCGTCAATTGCGCGATAATATCTTGCCCATCAGCGATTATGCCATACCCGCTGGCGCACCTGTGACCATCCGAGCAGTGGATCCTATTCACGGCAAGACCGCGCAGCTCACGGTTCGTTTACAAGAAAACGAGCATCGCTCCGTCATTTTGTACTTGAAAGATCGACGGTATCCCGCTAGCCACAGCTGGTAATGAGCTCACGCACCATTCTTCACCATCTGCTTGATCGTCGCGAAAAAAACGCCGAGTTACCTGCGATTCAGTTCAAAGACCAGAGCCGTTGGGTCAGTTACAATTGGCGCGAGTACACGAGCCTAATCGAAGCGTTCGGAGCCGCTCTCATCGAACGCGGCGTTGAGCCTGGCGATCGCGTCGTTATAATTTCAGATACCCGGCCCGAATGGATCATCGCCGATCTCGCGATCATGGGAATTGGTGCCATCACGGTCCCAATTTACCCGAACAACACGATCGAAGATGTAGAATATATTATTCGAAACTCCGACGCCGCGGCACTGATTCTCGAAGACTCCGCCCAAATAGAAAAATGGCAGAATCTGGCACCCTCGCTTTCTACGGTCAAATACTTGATAGCAATCGAATCCTCCGACAAATTGCCCAGCGATGTTTGGTCGTGGGGTCGAATGCTCGAATCGGGCCGCGAGCGACTTAAACAAGATCCTCGTTTATTTTTCGACCGGGCCCGCGCGACGAAGCTGCAAGATATCGCGACACTTGTGTACACGTCCGGCACGACGGGCACTCCTAAAGGAGCGATCATCTGCCACGAACAAATCATGAGCGAAGTGGCCGATGCGTTCGCAATCGTTGCGGTGAACAGCGAAGACACGACGCTGACGTTTTTACCGTATTCACATATTCTCGGCCGGCTTGAAGCTTGGGGCAACGTCTATGCCGGATACCTTTTGGCGTTCGCCGAAAGTATCGAAAAAATCCGCGACAATTTGCTCGAGGTGAAACCGACGTTCATGATCGCGGTTCCACGCATCTTTGAAAAAATATATGCCGGTCTACTCGCGCAAATCGAAAATCATCCGGCAAAAAAACAGCTGTTTGATCGCGCGTTCGCAATCGGGCAACGCGTAAGCGAAGCCGAGCAAAATCAGCGATCGCTCAGTTTTCGTTTGATGCTCGAACACAAAGCGGCCGACGCGTTTGTTTTTTCACGAATTCGTAAAGGAATGGGCGGCCGTTTACGTTTTGCCGTATCTGGCGGAGCGCCATTGAGCCCCGAAATCGCTCGATTTTTTCACGGCGTCGGCCTTTTGATTTGCGAAGGCTACGGCCTCACCGAAACAACCGCGGGCATCGCCTTCAACACTCCCCTTCACTACAAAATCGGTACGGTCGGCCGCCCGATAGGCGACGTGCAGATTCGAATTGCCGACGACGGTGAAATACTTGTGAAGTCGAAAAAGGTCATGAAAGGCTATTACAAAAACGACGATGCCACACGCGAAGTGATGATCGACGGCTATTTTAAAACGGGTGACATCGGTGTCATCGATGAAGACGGTTTTTTACGAATCACCGATCGCAAAAAAGACTTAATCAAAACGGCGAACGGCAAGTACGTGGCGCCGCAGCGGCTTGAGAATCTTTTGAAAACAAATCCGTACATTTCTAACGTTCTCATTCACGGCGATCAAAAAAAATATATAGTGGCATTGATCACGCTCAATGCCGGCATGATTAAAAAATATGCCTCTGAAAAAGGGGTGTCGTTTGAAAACATGACCGATTTGATAAAATCCCGCCAAGTTTATAATTTGATAAAATACATTGTCGCCGAGACGAACTCTCATCTCGCGAGCCACGAATCGATAAAAAAGTTCGCGATATTGCCGCACGATTTCACCATCGAAGCCGGCGAATTGACCCCGAGCCTCAAGGTGAAGCGTAAAGTCTGCGACGAGAAATACCGCGCCGAAATCGACGCGCTTTATAGTTGATGGCAGATCAATCATAATTGCACCGTCATATGCCTCGCCAATACGCAGTAGGCGTAGTATAAGCTCAGGAATGTCGAAAGAAATTCTAGTTGTTGAAGACAGCCCCGAAATTCGCATTCTTCTCGAGTCTAGTCTCGAGGAGTATCGAACTGTCTTCTGCGCGACACTTAAAGACGCCACACTCGCCATGAGTAAACAACCGTTTCAACTGATCATCCTCGATATCGGATTGCCCGACGGCGACGGTTTGCGGTTTCTAGCTGAACTCGCCGGTAAGCCGGAGACTCGTTCAATACCAGTGATGATTTTGAGCGCGAAAGCCGATACCGCGAATAAGGTCATGGCATTTTCTGTCGGCGCCGAAGATTTTATTTCTAAACCGTTTGACCCGATCGAGCTTAAAGCTCGCGTGGCGGCAAAACTCAGAAAATTCGAGAAAGAAGCGAGTCGCAGCGAATTGATCAAGATCGGGAATATCGAAATCGATCTACTTCGCCAAAAGGCTCATCTCGTCACTCGCGGCGGCCCTGAACCTCTTGATCTCACGACTCTCGAATTTCGGCTGCTCACCTATTTCGCCAAATCACCGGATCACGTGCTCGCGCGCGACACACTGCTCAACAGCGTCTGGGGATATGACGTCAACATCACCGATCGCACGGTCGATACCCACATCGCCCACCTTCGGAAAAAAATCAGCCGCTCGAATTGCAAGATCGAAACCGTTGTCGGCGCCGGCTATCGCTTCGTGGTCAGCTGAGCCGATGCGCGAGTTCGTCGACGACATTTCGCGATAACCGCAAAAGGTCTTCGATCTCCGCCGCGGAGGGTTCCATCTTCTGCTCAACGGTGTTTTCAATCCGCTCGAAGGCTCGGCTCAAAACCAAAGCACCGACGGCGGCGGCGGCGGAGCGAAGTTGATGACAAAGAGACCCAAGCCCCTGCCAGTCGCGCGCTTGTTCGAACGTCTTTATCTGTTCAACTCCCTGAGAAAGCGTGTCGTGAAACGACCGAAACAACCGCTCTATCACCTGCTTCGAAGTTTTCTTCTCCAGGTCTTGCACGACGGTCGGGTCGATTGCCACCGAAAAATCGGGAGCCCACTTTTGAATGAGCCGATGCAGCTGATGAATCTCAATCGGCTTTGCAATATGATCGTCCATCCCGGCGGCGAGACACTTTCGTTTGTCGTCGGCGAGCGCGTGCGCCGTCATTGCAATAATGGGCATTCGCGGCAGCCGCTCGGCTCTCTCTCGCTCGCGAATTCGGCGCGTGACTTCAAAGCCATCCATGCCGGGCATGCGACAATCCATTAATACCACTCCGAACGGAGCCTCTCGTAGCGCTTCGAGGCACTCGGCACCACTTTGCGCGAGCCGCACGCGATATCCCAATTGTTCGAGCTGCGCTTGTGCCAGTAGCTGATTAGTCGGATTGTCTTCGACAAGTAGAACCGTGGCGGCCCCTACTGTAGCGGCACTCGCTGCGGCGGCCGGCTGAGATTTCACAATTACAGACGTGCTGCTCACGTCTAACGCTTTTAAAAAGCGCATCGGGCTCATCGGGTAAATAACGGCGTGTTTCGTTTCATTTGAAAGTTCCGATTCAAACCCGATCGTCCAAACCTCTCGAGCACCCGTCACAATTTGGTCGCGATACGTAAACACAAGATCGCCATCGCCATCAGTCATTTGCCCGCCGTATGCCGAAGACATTTTGCTCACAAAATCTTGATCCTGCGGTAGTAACCCCACCGCCGAAATTCTTTTGCCCTTAAACACCTGCGGCACAGGTGAGCTGTCTCGTTTCAATCGACGCAGCGGGAGCTCGAACCAAAATACCGACCCACCGCCCGAACGCGTGTGCATCCCGATCCGCCCACCCATCAAATCGACGAGCCGTTTCGATATGGCAAGGCCGAGGCCCGTCCCCTCGCTTTGAAATTCGGGTTTCACTTGAAAGAACGGCTGAAAAATAAATTGCGCCTGGCTGGGGTCAATGCCCGGCCCGGAATCAGACACTTCAAATCGCAGAGTCAACTGGTCATCGGTTGTTTCGCCGAGCGAGCCCCGAATTTCAACAAAACCGCGAATCGTAAATTTGACGGCATTGCTTATGAAATTGTGAATGACTTGCGAAATTCGCACGCCGTCAGCCGCGAATATGTCGTCGAACTCCCGCGGGTACGAGCAGTACACGCGCAATTTCTTTTGCGCCGCTCGCGGGCTGAACAAATCCACCGCCGCTTCAAGAATCTGACTTGGGCGGACTTCTTGAATTTCGACGTTGAGCTTATTGGCTTCGATTTTAGAAAAATCCAATAGGTCATTCACAATTCGAAGCAAAGTCTTACCCGAAGCCTGAATGACCGAAGCGAATTGGGCGAGCTCGCCCTGAAGTCGGTGTTGTAAGAGTTCACTCATGCCGATAATCCCATTGAGCGGCGTCCGCACTTCATGGCTGACCGTCGCGAGAAACTGCGACTTCAACTCAGACGCATGAATCGCAGCCTGTTGAGCTTGCCTGAGGTCGACCTCCAGTAGCCGTCGCCTTCTGATTTCACTCCACACGAGACCGGCGAACGTCAACATCAACGCAAACGCGACCGTGGCCGTCGCGCCGATACTTAAAAGGTTCACGTCAAAGTAGCGATCGACCGACGCCCGGTGTTCATTCAAATTGGTAACAAGGTAAGCTTCGATCGAATGAATTTTGCGATTTACCTTTTCTGTGAGAAGCAGATCATTTTGAATAACCAAAACTCGTTGGAGCGGCGGCCCCGACTCGAGATCCATGTTGAGCATGATTTTCTCGCTGAGCGAGAGCTTTTCGCTCACCATATCGTGCAGATCGATCACTTCATGATGAATCGGGCTTTTCGGCGTCACCATGACCGAAAGGCTATCGACCTGCAATCGCGCCATTTTGATGAGCCGTAGAAGCTTTTTCGCATCCGGTATGGCCTGCGAATTGCGCAAAACGAGAAACGTCACATCGGCTTCAAGTAACGTATTGTAAAGCTCGGTGAGTTTTTGCTCGATAGCCGAGGTTTGATCGCGCAAATGAATCTCATTATGGAGCTGCAAGAGACGCCAAGCGGATAAACTTGACACCATGACGAATGCCAAAATCCCCAGCCAAAACACAAGGTTAAACCGTTGTCTCATTGTGAAGAAATCTCCATATCCGATTCAAATGCGGTCCACGCGGTCAAGCTAACCTGATTGCGTAACTGAAAGCGATAAACGCTTTCAAAACCACAAGGAGAAAATACATGAAAAACCTTATTGTTGCACTAGCTGCCCTTACGATGATGGGCGTGAGCGCATTTGCTGATGGCACAGCTCCGACGGCAACTCAACCTGCAACCGCTGCACAACCGGCAAGCGCCGTTTCGTCGGCAAAAAAAGGTGAGAAGCGCATGGCGAAAAAGAGTGTTAAGCGCCACGCTCGCTTTCTCAAGCACAAAAAGTTTTTGAAGAAAGTTTCGAAAAAAGAGGCGAACAAAGCATCTTAGTCCAATCCATCCTTAGCGGGCCGCCAAGGCCCGCTATCCCTTCCCAATAGCCTCGCAACTCGCGCGCTACCCCCGCAGTCAGTTGCGAGGCTTCTTTTTTTATTCAGAAACCGAACCCATAGGCGGCAAATAAAATCGAAAGACGACGCCGACGAAAACGCCGCTCATGTCGAGCGACACGCGCCCGCCGCCGTTATCGGTAACGGTTGCACCTTTGCTCACAGCGACAACACCCGAGCCGCGAACGGCACTGCCGGCCGCTGCGTAAGTAAATTGATTGAATTGCATACCGCGATAACCGGCCTCAAGAGCGATCGATGTGTTTTGAAACGCGCGATATTCAGCGCCAAGCCCGGCAACGTATGACGTCGTCGTGCCACTCCATTTTTCATTTATGTTGGAGCTCGCCCCGTATTGAGTCAGGCCTGTGGAAGTAAAATTGTCTGTATTCGCGACTGTCGCCATGGCATAGCCACCGTCGAGCAATAAATAAACTCGGCCGTTAGGGCGATCGCGAACGAGATTGTATTGAATGCCGAGGTTCGGGTTCCAGACCGTGGCGAGGCTGTTGACGGTCATAAGTTGGGCGCCGTCGGACGCACGCGTGCCGTTCGCATCGATCGATTTGCCCTCGTAACCCTCAAGCCCCAGCCGAACGCTGAATTGATCGCTCAAGTTGAATTGCATTCCGAATTCGCCGCTGAAGCCAAAGTTCACTCCATCCAAAAAATTGGTTTGCGATCCGCTTGTCCGTGAATAGGCCTGTGAAGACTGTAGTGTGTCAGCGGCGGTGCCGCGAATGAACGGCGCAATTGTCGCATCCGAAAGGTTAAAAACGTAAGCGTACGCCGTTTGAGCAAGCAACCCTGCCAGAGCAAAAACCGCCGCAATGGCAGAGCCTCGAATAGTTTTCAGGGTCAACCTCTCGCTTTCATATCAAGCACAATCCGGCTCGCACGATTTTTAGACTTTAGATCGAACACTTCGAGCTGAACCGGTCGCTTGAGGTCGAGTTGAATGGTCATGCTCAAATCGGTCGGGTCGAAATCGATTTTGGCGCTTTTCACATAATGCGAAGACATAAAAATCTTTTTCAATTTTTCTTGATTGATACTCGAGGCGACGGTCTGATCGAGATCAATTTCAATGCGCGGCACGCGCGGGTTCACGCTCACGTGAAAATAGCTCACCTTGTTCAAAAGCGGTTTGCCTTTATCGTCGCCGAGAGAAATCAACAAACGTTCGATTTTCGGCCGAGGCGCGAATATACGGCGCATCCCCAAGATCGCGAAGCTCGTGCTATTTGTCGATGAACTGCCGCCGGTCACATATCCGTTCGTAATGTAATGGTTCGTTTTTTTGTCGAAAGCGAAACGGTGCTGAATGGCAGCGGACGATATAAAACTCCAACTGAGACTCAAGACAAATAAACTGCTGGCTAAAGTTCGATTCATACAGGCTCCCCCTCTACACTAGACACGTTAAACCATTGCGGCGGGAGTGACAAATATCGGCGTGAAGTGCGTAAATTGTCTCTGCCGAATGTCATTTTGATCGGTGAATCAATGACTTACCGCAGCCTCGGTTTGGCCCCATTTTTTCATACCAATGTACGAGAACAGGAGACTTTTCTATGAAAATGGCTATCCGAATCGTGACCTTGGGGTTAGGGCTCACCGGACTCACCCTGTTATCGGGCTGTAATAAGGGCTCGAGCAGCAATAACAATCCGACTTATTGCAACTCGTCTGGCCAATGCTACAGCACAAATAATTATAACAACAATTGCGGCACCGGAACGTACGTATGGACAGGTACCCCCGGCCAGAGCAATTGCCTAGACACCATCCACAATGTGCAAGTGCCGCCGACCTATTGTAGTGCGACCGGCGCCAGCCCCGTTGGAGCTTACCCGTACCCGAATCCAGTTTATAGTAACTCGGTTTACAATGGCATTTACAACAACGGACTTTATAGCCCCTATTGCAACCCTGTGATCGGCCCCGGCTTCACGACGCCAAACGGACTACCTTATTCATTCAATAACACGGCCTTCTCGACGGCCGGAGTTTGTGGCTACAATTCGATGGTCGTCTATGACGGAGTGACCGGAGTTACACAGTGCGTGCCAATGGCCTCGTATCCGGAATTCGCTCCCTATGGTTACCCGACGTATGGTCCGGGCTACGGCTTCGGCGCAAGCGCATACTTAGGAATTTACCTGTAATTTATAGTTGCCGCACGAACACGAGACGCCATATAAAAAAACATGGCGTCTCAAAATCCTCTCGAATATTCAAACCTCACTCACCACGCGATCCCCTTCGACCGAATCACACCGGAATTATTTTTGCCCACGCTGCGCGAGAAATTGGCGCAGGCGAAAAAGCAGATCGAAAGGATTCGCGATCATAATGCAGCACCTACATTCGACAATACGATTGTCGCTCTTGAAACGGCCGGCGAGGACGTCGATTTAGTGGCGACGACGTTTTATAATTTATTGCACGCGCATACGAACGATCGTTTGCAGCAGCTCGCGCAAGAGATCGGCCCGCTTATGGCGGCGCACGCGAGTGATGTATTGCTCGACGGCAAATTGTTTGCTCGCATCCGCTCGGTGTGGGAGAACCGGGCCAAGTTGAATTTGAATGTCGAAGAGTCAAAACTGCTTGAAAAATATTATTTGGATTTCGCCCGCAACGGCGCTCTTTTGGCCGAAGCCGAAAAGGCCGAACTGCGGCAGATCGATCAAGAGAGCTCCAGTCTGGCGCCTCGATTTGATGAGAATGTATTGAAGGCGACCAATCATTTTTCGCTTCACCTCACAAGTTCTGAAGAAGTGGCGGGGTTGCCTGAAATTCTTTTAAACGCCGCCGCACATGCCGCGAAAGAAAAGAATTTGACCGGATGGCTGTTCACGCTTCATATGCCGAGCTACATCCCGTTTATGCAGTTTGCTTCGCATCGACCGTCGCGCGAAAAAATGTACCGCGCGTACGGTTCACGTGCGTTTCACGACGACTACGACAATCAAAAATTGATTTTGAAAATTCTGGAGCTTCGTGAGCGGCGCGCCCGCCTGCTTGGCTACAAGAACCACGCCGATTTTATTCTTGAGCGGCGCATGGCCGAGTCAACTAATCGGGTTCTTCAGTTTCTCGCGCGAATTGAGAATGCATCGCTACCGAAAGCGCACGATGAAATGAAAGAAATCGTCGAGTTTGCGAAAACCCGCGGCGCCCCGATGCCATTTCAAGCCTGGGATTTTTCTTATTGGGCTGAACGCCTCAAAGAACAAAAATTCAAATTTTCTCAAGACGATTTACGGCCCTACTTTCAGCTCGAAAATGTGGTGCGCGGGGCGTTCGAGCACGCGCGCCGCCTCTACGGCATTGTTTTTGTCGAAGCAACCGAATACCCGGTATGGCACCCGGACGTGAAGACCTATGAAGTACGCGATGAGAAATCGCAGGATTTTGTTGGCGTTTTTTATACGGACTTTTACCCGCGCGAGAGCAAAGCTGGCGGCGCCTGGATGACCAATTATTTCGAGCAAGGCATGTTTCATGGTCAAGTTGAACGCCCGCACGTTTCAATCGTTTGCAATTTCACAAAGCCGACAGCCGACAAGCCGTCGCTTTTGACGTTTGACGAAGTGAACACGCTCTTTCACGAATTTGGTCACTCACTCCACAGTCTTTTGTCGCGTTGCCGGTATCGCGCACTGTCTGGTACCAACGTGTATTGGGATTTCGTCGAACTGCCGTCGCAAATAATGGAGAACTGGATCACCGAAAAAGAAAGCCTCGATTTATTCGCGCGGCATTATAAGACCGGCGAGCCAATCCCGTCTGAACTTGTGCAAAAAATAAAAGACAGCGACCGGTATTTGGCGGGCTATCAATCGCTGCGCCAAGTGACATTTGCCGAATTGGATATGGCATGGCATACGACCGAAGTATCGCAAATAAGCAGTGTGCCCGAATTTGAAGATCACGTGGTCGATCGTCTCCGAGTCCTGCCAAAAGTTCACGGCACGAACTCATCGTGTAGCTTTTCGCATATCTTTTCGGGCGGCTACGGAGCCGGTTATTTTGGCTACAAGTGGGCCGAAAGTTTAGATGCGGACGCTTTTGAATATTTTAAAGAACGCGGGCTCTTTAACAAAGAAGTCGCTGCCAAGTTTCGCGATCATATTTTGTCTCGCGGCGGGACGGAGCACCCGATGGAGCTTTACAAAAAATTTCGCGGACGCGAACCCGACCCTGATGCGCTTTTGCGGCGTGACGGTTTACTGTGAGGAGCCAAGTGAAAGCGATGTGTATATCCGACGCCTATCGACCGGTACCATTCGAACGTGAGGTTCAAACCGTCGTAATTGTTTTTCGGCCAGAATCAATCAACGCGGTTAAAAGCTCGGTGCGCTTAGCTGGTTGGCTAAAAAGACGCGGCATCCGCGTATTCAGTCATCCTCAGCAAAAAATGAGTGCGAAGGTTAAAAAAATAAAGCCGGCGGATCTGAAGACCGTTGATCTTGTGATCGTGCTCGGCGGTGACGGAACTTACCTGCATGCTGTTCGTATGCTTGCGGGGAGAAAAATTCCGATCCTCGGAGTGAATATGGGGTCACTCGGGTTTTTGACCGAAAATCGCCGGTCCGATCTATTTACGGTCGTGCGCATGACACTCGAGCATAAAATGGAGATGCGCCCGCGCGCCATGATTGACGTCAAAGTTCGCCGGGGCGGTGAAATTGTTTGCGATTCACAAGCCCTCAACGACGTGGTCATAGAGCGCGGTCCCTACACGCAACTGATCAATATTTCGATGGAGTACAAAGATAATCTGGTGGGAGATGTCAAAGCCGACGGACTTGTCGTAGCGACGCCGACCGGCTCGACAGCGTATAACTTATCTGCGGGCGGTCCGATATTGCATCCGCACGTCCGCGCAATCGTTGTGACGCCGATTTGCCCGCATTCGTTGACCCATAGGCCGATCTTGTTCCCCGACGACAAGGCGCTGACCTTTCGGCTACTTAAAAAGAAGCAAAAAGCGTTGTTAACGGTGGACGGGCGAACAGAGTTCCAACTCGTCACTGGCGACGAAATTGTGGTGACGCGCACGGAATGGAATCACTACATGATCAGACGGCCAAGCCATCGATATTTCGATTTGTTGCGTGAAAAACTCAGATTTGCGGAGCGATAACAAAAATGCTAACCGAACTTAAAGTGACGAATTTCGCAATTATCGACGAAGTGGACGTCTTATTCAGACCCGGGTTCAATGTCTTAAGTGGCGAAACAGGTTCCGGGAAATCGGTCCTGCTCAAAAGCCTCGCACTTCTGATGGGTGAAAAATCAGTGAGCGATACTATTAAGTCTGGAGCAGCCCACGCGACAGTCGAAGGTTCGTTTGATATATCCCGGCGATCGGATATTAAACTTCGCCTCATAGAGGCCGGAATTTCTGATGCGACAAAAGTGAACGACGTTGAAGACCTTTTGATCGTGAGGCGGATGATTTCGTCAGACGGCAAAAATCGTGTCTATGTCAACGGCCGCCTTTCGACACTGCAACAGCTTCGCGAAATCGTTTCGCCGCTGATCGAACTCACAGGCCATCCACAGGGCGTCATTACTCCTTCAGCCAATGCCTCGGCGCCGGCCCCGTTGATAGAAATGACCGGTCAACACGATAACCGCAACTTGCATTCGAAATCGTTTCATCTTGAAAGTCTCGATCATGCATCGTCGACACTGTCATTGCGCCGGCAATATTACGAGCTTTATAAATCAAGGGCGCAGCTTCTAACCGAACTGGCTCGTGCAAAGGAGAAGGCCCGCACCAGCTCTGAGCGGCTCGACTTTTTAACGTTTCAGCGTGATGAGATCAACGCGGTCGATTTTCGCGACGACGAGGAAAAACTTCTCGAAACATTACAAACGCAAAAAGATTCGAAAAGGCTTCTTGAATTCATTGCTTCAGCCGAAGCTGCGCTCTACAGCGAAGACGACTCAGCTCTTGTTCGACTGCACCGCGTGCTTCAAGGTGGCGTGCAGTTTTCAAATTCAGAGCTAAAAAAGAATCTCGAGTCATTGGCTCAAGCCAAAAACTACATCGAAGATGCCGTTTACCAACTGCGCGAGTACGGCCAAAATCTCGCGCAAGACCCGGCCAGCCTTGAAGATCTCGAAAATCGCGTAAGTCAGATTAAAAAGCTACAAAAGAAATACGGCGGGTCGACAGTATCCGTGTTGTCATCTCTCGCACGAATTGAAGCTGAAATTTCGCAAATCGAAACTCTCGACGACAGCATTGAAAAATTAGAAAAGGCTGTCAGCGCTCAAACGCTCGAGCTGAAACAGCTGGCTGCGGAGTTGCACTTGAAGCGAAGAAAGGGCGCAGTCGCATTCGCCCGCGAGGTGAACCGCGAACTCGCCGATTTGAATATGAAAGGCCTCACATTCAGTGTGCGCATAGACGAGTTAGCGGAACTTGTGGTGACCGGCAGTAGTGATGTTGAATTTCAGATTCGCAATTCGAAAGATGACGAGCCTCGGCCGCTTGCAAAGTTCGCTTCGGGCGGGGAATTGAGCCGCATACTGCTCGCGCTCAAGTGCGTCGTAGGGCAAATGAATGATCGCGAACACGCCGAGCGGCCGCAAACCTATATTTTCGATGAAGTCGACGCAGGGGTCAGCGGAATGACCGCCGAGAAGGTCGGACGTAAACTTTCTGAAATATCAGAGGGGCAACAAGTTATATGCGTGACTCACCTGCCTCAAGTCGCGGCTTTTGCCGACACTCACTTTGTTATTGATAAATCGACAAGCACAAAGGCGGGTGTGCACATGACCGTCACCGAACTCGCCAAAGCGGATCGAGTGAACGAGATCGCACGAATGTTATCCGGCGAAAAGGTCACCAGAAGTTCAATTGCTAACGCGCAAGATTTGCTGCGTTTGTCGTCGTTACAATAGACTACCAATATTTATCAGAGCAAAACGTTCGGGGTTAAGCCGTCATCGGTTATGGTTGCAGCTCGCGGCTTGTCGTGCCATGACCCCAGATTCAACACGCGCGCGTGATCGCTGTCGGGCAGCTGATAGTCGTACGGCACGTGCACGTGGCCGCAAATCAAATAGTCGTATGGCCTGTCAACAAACGCGCGAAGGGCATGAAGTCGAATGACCTCGGTCGCGCGATCCGACGATATGGATTTGATGGTGGATGTGTATTCGCGACTCGTTTTACTCATCGCTTCGCCGAGCCAAACGACAAACCGACCGGGCAATCGCGGCGCTAACCATTTCATCGCCGGCGTGCGCAGCATCCATCGCAAAAAACGATAGCCGTGATCCGATTTGTCCATTTGGTCGCCGTGTTCGACACGAACCTGAAAGCGGCCGAGCTGAAAGTAGGCGGGCCCCGAATGAATAGTAACGCCTAGCTCTTGGCCGAAGTAGTGGTCCAGATACAGATCGTGGTTGCCTTCAAAATAGTGGATTTCAACGCCGATTGCGCGTAGCCGCCTGAGCTCCTGGATAATGTCCGAAAATTTATTCACAAAATAGAAGTGGCCGGCGATCCAAAGGTCGAAAATATCACCCAACAAAAAAAGATGGGTGACATCATCGGGCGATTGAAAGGAACGCAAAAGTTGAAGGAGCCGCTGGCTATTCGGCTCCTCGATCGAACTTAAATGAACATCGGATAAAAAATAGGCTTTGACTGCCATGCTAGAGCCTATCTAGCAGAGCAGCTGGGAAGTTCAAGTAAACTATGGCGCGCGATCACCCTCGAGCTGACGCCGCAAAAATGCCGGGATATCCAAATTGTCAGAATCGAACGGCGATTTTGGATCTGCTCGACGCTTTGCCTCGCTGTCGTCTTGAAACGACATCGTCAACTGTTCAGCATCGACAGCTTTACCGCCGGTCGTTTGCTGCGCTTCGCGATAGGCTTTGGCCTTGGCAATTAAGAGATCACGCGGGAGCATTTTTGACTCCAGCATATCACCGTCTACCGGTAGAAGCGGTTCGGCTACTTGATTATAAACATGGGGCGCAGACGTCTGCACTGTGGGCGCGGCAGGTGCGGCCGTGGCCATGGGCATCGGCGCTGACGATCGAGTGTTTGCTGCAGCATTCACAACTGGAGAAACTGGCGTCGGCAGACTAATTTGAGCTGGTGCATTCGACATCGGCGATAAAAGTTCGCCCGTCGCGACTGCGGGTGGGCGCTGCGGCGGCAGGTTAAGCGCCTGATTGAGCGCCGCTTGATTCATTAAGTTCCGGTAAATCTCGGCTTGATTGAGTCCGTCGAACTGCGATTGCACCATCGATTGCATGCGCTGAATTTGCTCCGACATCGCATCCGTCGGTTGGTTGTGAAAGCCGGTCGCAATGACCGTCACGTGGATGTCATCTTTCATTTCAGGATTGATCACAGCACCGAAAATCACTTCGGCGTCTTCATGCGCAGCTTCGGTTACTAGAGTCGAAGCTTCGTTGACTTCCCAGAGTGTGAGATCCGGGCCGCCCGTGACGTTGATGATGATGCCGGTCGCTCCTTCGATTGAAATGTTCTCGAGCAGTGGTGATGAAATTGCCTGCGAAGCCGCTTCAACCGCGCGGTTATCACCGCGGGCCACACCCGTACCCATGATCGCCATGCCTTTGTTGGCCATGACCGTGCGGATATCGGCAAAGTCTAAGTTAATCAAACCGCGGATATTGATGAGATCGGAGATCCCCTTCACCGCTTGTAGCAAGACTTCGTCGGCTTTTTTGAAAGTTTCAAGTAGCGGAGTCTTTTCGCTCGCAACCGTCAAAAGCTTTTGGTTGGGGATCACGATGAGAGTGTCGACATTTTCGCGAAGTTCGGCGATGCCGAGATCGGCGTGTTTCTTTCGTTTCTTGCCCTCGAAAATAAACGGGCGAGTCACAACACCGATCGTTAAGGCGCCAAGTTCCTTCGCGATTTTAGCAACGATCGGAGCTCCACCTGTCCCTGTGCCGCCGCCCATGCCGGCTGTGACAAACACCATGTCGGCGCCTTCGAGTTGCTCCACAATATCGTTGTACGATTCTATGGCCGCGCGTTTGCCGATTTCAGGGTTGGCGCCGGCGCCTAAACCTTTGGTGAGTTCGCTGCCCAATTGAATTTTTTTGCTCGACTTGTTGGCCGCCAAGGCTTGTCGGTCCGTGTTGGCCACGACAAATTCGACGCCGTTGAGGCCGCCATCGATCATCGTTTGCACGGCATTACCGCCGCCGCCGCCGACGCCGATTACTTTAATGTTCGCACCTACGCTGGATGTTTCTTCAAGCTCAAACATTTTACCCCCTAAACGGACTTTGCGATAAATTCCTTAAGTTTTCGACCCCAATCCTCTAGCCGGATTTTCAAACCCGGGTCTCTTTCTTTTTCAATGATCGTTTCTCTTTTTGTTTCAAACCCATGTTGGAGTAGCCCGACAACCGTTGCGAACCCCGACGTGCTCACAACGTCAGTCAGCCCACCCATTCGATGGGGCACGCCTTTGCGTACTGGCATGTCAAAAATGAAATCGCCGAGCTCGACAAAACCTTGAAGTTCGGCCGTGCCGCCGGTTAACACCACACCTGAACCCAACTTTGTATTGAGCCCTTTATCAGCTAACTCTTTTTGTAAAAGCTTGAGGGTCTCATCGGCGCGCGCTTCGAGAATACGACCGAGATTCGATCGTTCAACCGAGCGCGGTGGCCGGCCGCCGACGGTTTCGACTTCTATGCTCTCTTCGCCGGTCACCATATTGGCCAGCGCGTAGCCATGTTTCTTTTTGATTTCTTCGGCGTTAACCTGCGTCGTTCGAAGTCCGAGCGCGATGTCGTGCGTAAAGTTCTGCCCGCCGACGGGGATGCAAGCTGTGTGCGTCACATGATTTCGAATGAACGTCACCATGTCGCACGTGCCGCCGCCGATATCGACGACGGTCACTCCCAAATTTTTCTCATCATTGCTCAACACCGCGAGACCCGAGGCGAGTTGGGCGAGCACGAGTCCGGAGACGCGTAAACCCGCCTTCTCCACACACTTAACCACATTTTGTATGATCGCCTGATTGCCGGTGATGATGTGAACGGCCGATTCGAGACGCACGCCGCTCATGCCAGTCGGGTCAGCGATGCCCTCTTGACCGTCGAGCTTGAAATCTTTCGGTAGCACGTGAAGAACTTGCCGATCGGACGGTATCGCCACCGCTTTTGCTGCATCGATCACACGCGTGATGTCGTCAGCTGAAACTTCGCGACCGCGAACCGCGACCATCCCTTGCGAATCAAATGACTGAATGTGCGTGCCGCCAACCGAGACCCAAACCGATTCGGCTTGAAGCCCCGACATAAGCTCGGCTTCTTCTCGCGCCTTACGAATCGCATCGGCTGCTGATTCGATATTTACGATCACGCCGTGACGCGAACCCTGATGCGCGACTTGACCGAGACCTAAAATTTCAAGACCTTTTGAAGTTGCATTGGCGATTGCGAAGGCGACTTTGGTCGTCCCAATGTCGAGTCCGCAGATGAGGTTGTGCACTCGAGAGCCTGACATCATGTCCTTCTGCATTGCTATTTCGTTACCCTTCACCTTTCAGCTTCGGGCAGCTCTGCTCAACTTTCATCCAATGAAAGTCTGTATTTAAGCCTAGGGAGCGTTACGCAGCTTGACAACAACTTTTTTGTCCATGCGCGCGTCGATAATGCGTCCAGTCAGGTGCTGGTCGTTTAGATAGTCTAGTACTCTTTGCGCATGTTCAGCGTGTTCAGCGAAATCATTGAACCCGACTAAAACATCCGTGCCAGATGGGCTCACTGTCATTTTAAATCCCACTTTTTTATCAAACTGAATTTCAGAAACATTCGGCCGGCTGAGCGTACCGTTAGTCGGGAGTGCCAACAGCAGCGCGACAGCTTGAGTTCGAAGATCCGGTTGAACAAGAAATTCGGGGCCGCGAAGAATCGGCCGATCGCCAGTAGCGGCAAGACTTTGAGGCGGCAACAATTCACCGTCCCGAGCCATCGGGAATAACTGATCGGATCGCGTACCCATAACATTGGCGATCGGCACATGCGGAGTCACGACGATCCGCAACCGATCGGGTAAGATGCGGCGAATTCTCGCGTCCTTTATACGGCGGTCCTTTTCTATGCGCGCGAGAGCATCTTCGATGTCGACATTCCATGTGTATCGACCGAGCACTGAACTTAGCCGCGCGTTGAGCTCGTTGCGAATCGGTTGAAAATTGACGGCGAGCGAAGCGTCTTGCGACGGCACGATTTCGATTTTGTGAATTCGAAACGTCGGTGACGAAAGAAGCGAAAAAATTCCGTACCCAACTGCCGCGAGCGCAACGACGGTCACCGCGATCTTTGTCGCGACTTGACCGCCGACCTTTAGCCTTTCGGTAGTGGCGCTCATCTCACTCCCGCATAATCGAGAGTCGCGCGTTCCACTAGAATTTCGACAAGTCGATTGAATGATATCCCGCTATGGGCGGCCGATTTCGGTAGGAGCGAAGTCGGCGTACAACCGGGCAAAGTATTAATTTCTAAAACATACGGGCGGCCGTCAGTAGTCACGCGGAAATCCACCCTCGCGTAGCAACGTAAACGGCACGCGTGAAAAGCCCGCAAGGCGATGTCGCATGTTCGCTTAAGCACGCTTTCGGCGAGTCGGGCCGGCATTATGTAATCCGTACGCCCCGCGGTGTACTTGTTTTTGTAATCGTAAAAATCGGTCTTCGGCACAATTTCAATCGGTGTCAGTACTTTTTCGTCGAGAATCGGCACAGTCAGTTCGATACCCGGTATAAACTCTTCGATTAAAATATACTGGTCGTACTTGGCCGCTTCTTCGAGCGCGCTTTTTAATTGCGATTTATCATTCACGATCGTGATGCCGACGCTCGAGCCGTCGCGCGACGGTTTTACGACAACCGGGAGCGGCATCTCCAAATGAAACTTGTTTATTTCATTTTTATTCGCGATCTGGTGATGCGCGATAGGGATTTTATGATTAGCCAAAACCTCTTTGGTGAAGACTTTATCCATGCAAAGGGCCGAGCCTAAAATTCCGCTGCCGCTATATGGCAGTTTGACGTATTCGCAAATACTTTGCGCTATCCCTTCTTCGGCATACTTGCCATGTAAGGCGAGCAGCGCGACTTCGGCGCCGTTTCGCTTCGCTTCGTTTATTTGCACAAGTAGATCTTCTTTGCAGTCGATCACCTCGAACGGATAACCGAGTTCGACGAGCGCTTGAGCAAAACCCTTACCGGTCGACAAGCTCACTTCGCGTTCCGAGCTCAACCCGCCTTGCAAAAGAACGACTTTCTTCTTCTTTGCGCTGGTGTTCATCGCTTCATAATATCCAGATACCGCGAGCAATTCTAGGTGTAATTACTGACCTTCGTCTTAAGAATTACCGAGCTTGACGATTTCAGTTTCAAGTTGAACGCCGGTTTGCTTGAGAACTTCGGCGCGCACGTGTTCGACGATTTTCGATATATCAGCGGCGCTCGCCCCTTCGTCATTCACGATAAAGTTGGCGTGTTTCTTCGAAACGCAGGCTCCGCCAATACGATACCCTTTAAGCGCGCATGATTCGATTAACTGCGCGGCTTTGTGTCCGTGCGGATTACGAAAAACCGAGCCGCAATTCGGCAGGTCGAGAGGTTGCGTTGCCACCCGCTTCTTCGTTTGTTCGCGCACCGCATTTATGACGGCAGGGTCGGGCTGCATCGGCCAACGAACCGTGACTTTAACGATGATCCCGGGCTGCCATCCAGAGGAGTGCCGATACTCCCAGCGCAATTCCGAAGCTGGGATGCGCACGAGACTTTGGTCGGGCTTCAAAACCTCGATCTCTGAAACAATTTCGCAAAATTCGCGAGGAGTGCGCGCCTCGCCGATGCCGGCATTCATGACAACCCCAGCACCCATATCGCCGGGAATGCCGGTCAAAAATACAGCCGGCGCCAACCGGTGCTGCAAAAATATTTTGGCGACTTCGGATTTCGGAGTGCCGGCCCGCGCATGTATGACGATAGGTTCAACCGCAGTTTGATCGCCTCCTGCGCCATTCGATTCTTTCACCTTAGGCACGTCGACTTTTTCTATACCCGCAAACTCATGCATAGAAAGAGTCAAACCGCTCAGCGTGCCGTCCGGTATTAACACATTGGAACCACCGCTGATTACAGAAACAGATCTCCTCTCAGCCAGAGCCCACGACCACGCCGACCGAATTTCATCCAAAGTTTTTGGCGCGCAAAAAAATTCCGCTTGCCCCCCCACCTTCCAGGTGTTGAGCTCGCGAAGCGGCTTATTTTTTTCAACGAAGTTTGGCTGCAAGTTCGTCTCCCACCTTCCACACGTCTCCGGCCCCGAGTGTCACCACGATATCCCCTGGCCTTAGGTCGCGCACAATTTCTTCTTTGGCGCGATCTTTTGACTCACAAAAAAATCGATTGGCATGGCGAATTTGCTCCACGAGCTTTCGCGACGTCACGCCGTCAATCGCCATCTCACCAGCCGGGTAAACATCCAGCACATAGAGCCGGTCGCAGTTGACGAAACATTCGACGAACTGATCCCAACATTGCTGCGTTCGCGAATAGCGATGCGGCTGAAACAAAACCACAAGACGGCGCCTCGGAAACTGCTCGCGAAACGCCGCGAGTACCGCCACAATTTCCGTCGGATGATGGCCATAATCGTCGTAGATATCTACGCCGGCGATGGTCGCCTTCTTTTGAAATCGGCGATCCACGCCCGCATAGGTTTCGATACCCGCCATGCATTTTGCGATCGGCAAACCTGAAACATAGGCCGCGAGTATTGCGGCGGTCGCATTGAGCGCGTTGTGGCGCCCCGGAACCTGCAATGAAAACTCGCCCAATCGTTCGCTGCCGCGGTAAAGATGATAGTGCAGATTTTCACCTTCGACTCGATAGTCGTTATTGGCGTCGAACCCATAGAACAAAATTCGTTTTGGAAAATGCTGAAACAACTCGCGTATGCGAGGAGCATCTCCGCATATGATGGCGACTCCATAAAACGGAATCCGTGAAGCGAATTCGATGAACGCATTCTCGAGCGAGAGTAAATTACCGAAATGGTCAAGATGGTCGTTGTCGATGTTCGTAATCACCGCGATTTCAGGAGCGAGACGATTGAAGCTGCCGTCGCTTTCGTCCGCTTCGGCGATCAACCATTCGCCACTGCCGAGCTTCGCGGTCGACTTGATGAGATCGAGGCGGCCGCCGATCACAATGGTCGGATCGGCATGCGCGTGTAAAAAGATCGTCGCGGTCATGCTGGTCGTCGTCGTTTTACCGTGACTGCCGGCCACCGCGATACCCCGGCGCAGACGCATAATTTCGGCGAGAGCTTCCGCACGCGGGATGAGCGGGATGCCCCTCCGCTTAGCCGCATTGTATTCGACATTGCTCGGCTTCACCGCCGAAGAATAAACCGCGACGTCGACGCCGCTCAAATTTTCTTCGCGATGCCCCATCGCGATCGGGATGCCTAGTTGGCGCAAATGCGCCGTGTGCGCGTTGTCAGCGATATCGCTACCCTTAACTTGAATGCCCATATTGTGGAGCAATTCAGCCAGCCCGCACATGCCGACGCCACCGATACCGATGAAGTGCAGTCGCGCATTTGCTAACCGAAAATTTGCTGGGCTCAAGATTTCGTCGCCTCCAAAATTAATTTCGCGATTTCACTCGCCGCTTCAGCCTTATGAAAGCGCCGAATATTCTGCGATAATTCAACAAGTTTTTCACGATGATTTTTAAATGTTTCAATTTCTGCAATCAACCGCTCTGGCGTAAAATCACTCTGCCGAATCATCACGGCGCCGCCCAGTTTTACTAATGCTTCGGCGTTCTTCGCTTGATGATCGTCGGCCGCTGTCGGTAGCGGCACAAGAATTGCGGGCTTACCGCACGCGGCGAGTTCTGAGATGGTGCCGGTGCCCGCTCGAGCGATCACCAGATCCGCCCACGCTAGCCGCAGCGGCATGTCGTGCAAATATTCGTTCACTTCAACGAAATCCCGCGAGTTCGGCACGGCGTTGTACTCTTGCAGCAATCTTTGATAATCAAGCGCTCCGGTTTGCTGGACGATCTTGACCCCGCGAAGCCATTCACCACCTTTCACCACACTTTCAACTAAGACGTTATTGATCGCACGCGAACCTTGGCTGCCGCCGAAAACGAGAAGATGAAACTCTTCGGCTTTCGAAATTCCGGGCTTCAACATTTCGATTTCGCGGCGAATCGGCATGTGAACTTTTGTGACGCGTTCATTTTTTAAAATTTCGCCGGCTTCATTGAACACTACCAAACAGCGATTCACAAACCGAGACAAAATGCGATTGGCGAGACCGGGGTACGCGTTCGGCTCCCAAATGTACGTGCGCACGCCCATGAGGGCCGCAGCTAGAACCACAGGCCCCGATGCGTATCCCCCAACTCCAACAACTGCGTTGGGGCGCAACTTCACAATCAACCAAAACGACCTTATCATCGCGATCGGCAACGTAAACAAGGTCTTTATACGTTCCGCGACACCCACATTGCGGTTCAGCCGGCCAATCGAAATGAAATGAAGGGGAAAACCGGCTCGCGGCACAAGTTTCGACTCAAGCCCCATGGGGGTGCCCGCAAATTCTACCCGAGTTTCAGGCTCGATCTTTTTTACGGCCTCGGCCATGGCGAGCGCCGGATAAATATGACCGCCCGTTCCTCCACCGGCAAATAAAATAAGTTTACTACGTTTCATGAGCCCTAAATTTTTTTGTAAGAGCGCGCGGTTCCCGACCGAGTTTCGCGATCAATATTGAGCAGAATACCGAGACCCAAAGCCGTCGCTAGAAGTTGACTGCCGCCGTAACTGAGAAACGGCATGCCGAGGCCTTTCGTCGGCAAAAGCCCCATGGCGACCCCGGCATTGACCAGAACGGTCACGGCGAATGTCATTGTAATCCCGAGTGAAATTATTTTCTGTCGCTCGTCGCGGGATTGTGCTGTAATTTGAAACCCGCGCAGAACAAGATAACCGAAGATCATCATCACAACAAAAATACCGACAAAACCGAGCTCTTCACCAAGAACCGAAAGCGTAAAATCGGTATGCGCTTCAGGTAGAAAAAACAACTTACTTTGGCCCTGGCCGAGCCCGACACCCGTGATCCCGCCGGCGTGAAAACCAAGCATACTCTGTATAACTTGAAATCCTTTGTGCTCGGGGTCGGCCCACGGATCTAAAAACGCCAGTACGCGGGCCATTCGGTAGCTGTAATGAACGATGAGCAAGTAAAAGGCTACGGTCATTGTCGCGACACCGCCGACGACATAACGAAGCGGCAACCCGCGCGAAAATAAAATGCAGAACAATACGAAGGTCACGATCGCAAACGAGCCAAAATCAGGCTGCCGTAGTAAGAGAATTGCCGGCGCGACAGCAAGCCCCCACGCCAAAACAGCGCGCAGACGTGGCTCGACAAATTCCTTGGTCGTCAATAGATAGGCGGCAACAACAGGGGTTAAGTATTTCAACAGCTCACTCGGTTGAAAATGAAAACCCGAGGTGATGGGGATCCACCTCGCGGCCCCGCCGGCGCGAGACCCGATGTGAGGTACGAGAGTCAGTGCCACTCCCACCGCGCCGATCGCCCACAATAAAAGCGCCGCCTTTTCTAACAAACGCCACGATAAATACGCGCAGGCCAGCACGATCGCCACGCCGACAAAAATAAAGAGAGCTTGCTTTTTGACGAAGAAAAGCCCGTCGTTAAAAGATTCAATCGCAAAAATATAGCTTGAAGAGTAAATTTGCACGAGCCCAAGACCCATGAGAAACACGATGGCGAGAAACAATCCGCGATCCAGTTGTGTCTTCATCTTGGCGTCTTTTTACTCATTTAAAATATAGTTCATTGGATTTACAGGTACATCGTTCACGCGCACTTCGTAATGGCAGTGGGGCCCCGTTGAGCGGCCCGTGCTGCCAACAGCGGAAATAATGTCACGGCGTTTGACCTTCTGACCGAGATGAACATAGATCTGCGAATTGTGGCCAAAGCGCGTGTGAACGCCGTAGCCGTTATCGATCACGAGAAGTTTGCCGTAGCCCGCTTCGTACCCGATATATGAAACAACCCCGTCAGCCGGCGACATGACAGGCGTGCCAATCGGCGCCGCGATATCGACCCCCGCATGCAGTTCTTGGCGACCCGTGAACGGATCAACGCGATAACCGAAAGGCGACGTGAACCAACCGTTGACCGGCTTAATACTCGGTGTCGCGTTCAATATCGATTGTCGTTCTTGTAACAACTCTTGAAGTTGGATGACGCCTTGCTCTTCAAGTGTTGATTCTTTAACCGCACGGTCGATGCGAATCGAAAGATCAGCGTAGTTATCATTTCGTGTAGCCGCAAGTTCACCGTGCATTTCATCGAGCGGGGGTCGCTGCAAAAACGTCGCATCCGGGCGGATGAACTCCGTCGACGCCGGCCCGCGCACGTCGGAATCTTGCATGCCCGATTCATATTGCGCCATATTCTGCTCAAATCTCGGCACATGCGGGACGGACAAATTCATCACCCGATCGTCGTCGTCGATATTTGTTATGAGTTTGATTTTCGTCGTCAGCGTTTTGATGCGATCGAGGCTATCTTCTAGTGTCGAGAGCTTGCCTTCTACGACTTCGAATTGCCGGGTCAATTGAGAATTCTCAGCCCTGAGCCTTTTGTTTTCGCCCTGATCGAGAAGCAACCCGAAATAATCAACCCCGATTGCCGCTATGAGTACGGCAAAAACAATCCCGAACGCGACGATAGTCTTGATCCATGCCGATCGAATTGTAATAGCATGCGTTTTACCATGCCGATTGCTGGTAATGAGAAACGTATAGGTCTTAGACTCCACCAATCCCCCACTATCTTAGACACCGTCTGCTGGCAACGGTTAATTCACCTTTATGACGATGACGCTAACGTTATCATCGCCCCCCGCCTTTTTCGCCTCGTCGATAAATTTACCAACAGTCGAACCAATATGATTTTTGCGAAAAATTTCGGCGATTTGTTCATTTGAAACAAGTCCACTCAACCCATCCGAGCACAGTAAATAAATTTCACCCGGCACAACCTCACGCTCGATGACATCGACTTCGACGTCTTCTTCAAAACCCACGCTGCGAGTGATCACGTTTCGACCGACGAGACTTGAGTCGGGCCGGTTCGGGTCGACAGTGCCCGCGCGTATCGCCTCGTTTATAAGAGAATGATCCTCGGTGATTTGCCATAGGTTATTTTCTTTGTACAAATACGCCCGCGAATCACCAACGTTCGCGACAAACATTTTACCGTCGTAACCGTACGCCACGACCATAGTCGTACCCATACCCATGAGTTCCGTTCGCTCGTGATTGCTCTTGTGAAAAATGCGTCGGCTTGCCTCACGATACGCCATCTTTAAAACATCTCGAGGGACGAGCTTTTGCCCGGTCTCGATTTGCTCTTCCATCACATCGCGCACGGTCTCTACCGCCATTGCCGACGCCACTTCGCCCCCGCGATGGCCTCCCATGCCGTCCGCTACTATGAACAATGAAAGTTTCTTATCAACCAAGATACTATCTTGGTTGTTGTCTCGTTTTAAGCCGACGTCGGTTTGTCCCCACACATCCAGTAACATGCTTGAAACAGTTTAAGCTAAATCCAGACAAAGATTAACTCAAAAAAGGCCTTCGTCATTCCGAAAAAGATTTTAGGGGAATTCCCCCCGCCGAGGGCTTTTTCAAGTGCGCAATTGGATACGAGAGACTGTCTTTATTTGCATCCTGATTTCGCTGTTCATCCACGTTTCAGTGTGGATGAGTCTGCGCATGGCCAAAGCCCCGCCTCCGAGGCCGAAAAAAATCGAAGTGACTATTCTTGACAAAAGTCCAGTCACCGCAAATAAGCCGGCGCCACAAATCGTTCAGCAATCGGACAAAGCGATAAACGATGAATTGAACCCGAACGCGAAATATCTCAGCGCGCACAACCAAAGCGTCATTCATGAAACCCGCGCCAAAAACGTCGGCGAATTTCGCAATACCGCAGGCACCGGTCAAAATCATTTGCAGTCGCACGCAACCCCCAAAGTAGCGAGCCAATCGAAAGGCAGCCAAGCAAAATCGCGCGTTCACATTCACGACCGTGGGGACGTACCGACACTCGCAGATTTGTCGCCAAAGTTCGATCCGTCACAGGCCCCGCAAGTGGAAAACACCGATGTCGGCAATGGCCGCGCGCCCAGCCAAACCGACGATTTTTTAAAAGATACGCAGCCGAGTCTTGAAACTCTGCTCAACACCAAAGAGTTCGTCTACTACACGTATTACCAAAGAATTCGCGCCCGCATTCGGCAGTATTGGGCGCCCTGCATCCGTAAAAAAGTGCAAAAGATTTTCGCCTCGGGGCGCTCGATCGCGTCGGATCAAGATCATATTACCCGTGTCATCATTGTGCTCGATCGAAATGGTAATCTTGTTAAAGTCGAAATTGTGGGGATTAGCGGCATAAAAGAGCTCGATGACGCGGCTGTCGAAGCTTTTCGGCAAGCGGCACCGTTCCCCCATCCCCCTAAAGGAATTGTTGGCCCCGACGGATATATCCGCATCAACTGGAGTTTCATCCTGCAGGCTGACAACCAGGACCCACTGGTGCTACAAGACCTGTACGCAAAAGACGAGTAGTTACGGGAGCACCATGAAAAATACAAAATCGCAGTCACTGGATACCAACGTTCTCAATTCGGTAGTTCGCCGCGCGCATTATTTAGCGAGCCGGATGATTCACGTTGCCAATCATCGCGACGATAAAGAAAAGGGCGACCCCAAGGTTGGCGGGCACGCCTCGGCATCCGCGAGCGCGCTTCATATTTTGGGAGCCATCCACCTGATCATGAAATCGGGCTTCGATCATGTTGCGAATAAGCCCCACGCCTCGCCGACCGATCACTCGTTCAATTATTTGCTCGATCTATTTTTGCACGATGATTTGTCGCGCTTTTCGGTTGAAGAGAAAAACCAGGCGATGATGGGCTTGCGCGCGTTTTCAAAAAACGGCGAGCCGGTGTTTCAGTCTTACCATTCCGCTTACGACCCCGATCACCACAACTTTTTACCTTCGGGGACTGTCGGCATACCGCCGGTCAATGCCGGCTATTTGGCGCTCGCTTATCGGTACGCGAAACGTCACAATTATGAAGTACCCGACGCTCATTTTTGGTGTATCTGCGGCGATTCGGAATTTCGCGAAGGCTCGCTCCACGAGGCGATCCCTGACCTCGCCGAACGCGAAGTCGGCAACTTGACTTGGGTGATCGATTACAACCGTCAATCACTCGATGGGCATCGAATACCGAATAACAAAGTCACCGGATACACCGACGATCAACGCATCAAACGTTCGATGGAAGCCAACGGCTGGGAAGTGATCGAAGCTCGCCACGGTCGCAAGCGCCTCGAATATTTTTCGCGCCCGGGCGGTGAAGAATTTCGTCGCTGGTTCGAGCACGATCTGAGTGATTATGAACTCCAAGCGCTATTACTTGTAAAGGAGCCCAAAGAGCTTCTCGCGTTTTTGCGCGATCATCATGGCTCACAAATCAAAAATCTCGACAAATTTTTGAAAAGCGTGAGCGCGCCCGAGTTCTACGAAATGTTGCACGATTTCGGCGGTCACGATTTCCACGTCCTTTTAGAGGCTTTTCATGCCAGCAAAAAAACGACCAATCGTCCGACTCTCATTCTTGCTCACACGGTGAAAGGCTGGGGGCTTGAGATGGCGGGGCAGGCCGGCAACCACTCGGCACTGCCCGAAGAAGCCGAGATCGAGCGGTTGCAAAAGGCAACGGGCCTGCGCCCCGAACAACTCTTCGCCGGGTTCGACGAAAAATCGGCCGAAGGGCAGTTTTTGCGCCAGCGTGGTGATGAACTCTATAAGCAAATCAAAGAACAGCACGCGCTTAAAGCTCGCAACAGCGAGAAATTCGCGAAACTCATGGGCCGATTCGGTGAGCTGCCCGAATCACTCGACATCAATTACAAAATGGCCAATTACCCGCACACCCAGTGGATGCTCGGTCAGCTGACATCGAAACTGACTCGCATCGCTAACACATCGCTCGACGCGGGCTCGGAAAAAGCGCGGGCAAAATCCGACGCCAAAGTTCGCCAGCTCAGCGATTTCGAGAAAAAGTGGAAGACCGCCGCCGAGCTGATGGTGTCGATGGCCCCCGATGTTGGCACGTCGACCAACATGAACCCGTCGATGGACGGCAAAGTGTTCGGCGCCGAGGTCACCGAAGATGTCGAGGCGGAACTCAATGTAAAAGACAAGGGTGTTCCGGATCTCGTGCCGGGCGAGCAAGAGACTGATCGATTTCTGCGATTTGAGATCGCCGAAGGCAACGTCATGTCGTGCATGGGCTCATTCGGCCGGCTGCGCGACGTTCTGGGCATTCCGGTGTTGCCGCTCATGACCGTGTACGACTTTTTCGTGAAGCGTGCGCACGACCAATATTTTTACGACTTGTACTGGAAGTCGAGCTTCATCTTAGTCGGCACTCCTTCGGGAGTGACTTTGTCACCCGAAGGCGCGCAGCACGGTTGGAAGTCCGACTTTCAAATCCCGAATCAGATCTGTTGGGAACCCTTTTTCGTGCAAGAGCTCGATTGGATCTTGTGCGAGTCGATCAAGCGTCACATGAACAATGACAACGAGGGCCGCACCGGCGTACTCATCCGAGGTGTCACGCGCGGGGCCGATCAAAAGGATTTTCTCAAATACCTTCGCCAACATCGGCGCTACAAAGCCGATGAATCGCAAATCACGCAAACAAACGGGCTTCATCCTCATGGTTATGCGATTGAGGGCGCCGTCGACGAAAGCGCCGTGCCTGCGATGACAGACGAAGAGATCTTTCAGCAAGTTCGCCTCGATGTTCTCTCGGGCGCCTACTATCTGATCGATTATCGCGGCTACGCTGGTTATGAACCCGGCGACAATGTCGTGCACATTTTCGCGATGGGTTCGCTGACAACTGAAGCTGCCGCAGCCTCGCAAAAACTTCTCGAACGCGGTATCTACGCCAATGTGATCGTGGTCACAAGCCCCGACCTTTTGATCGGCAACCTCGGTGCGCAAAATGATTATCACCATCTGCGAAACGGTTTAAAAATTGACTCCACACTTTATGTGAAGCCAGTGCAAAACGGGCATCTTGAAACACCGGATCTCGTGACCGTCGCTGGCCGACGTATTCCGGTTGTCAGCGTGCATGACGGCGAACCGGGGCTTCTCGACAATATCGGTTCGCTTGTGGGAGTGCGCCACGAATCGCTCGCCGTTCGCAAGCATTCAAAGTGCGGTCGCCCGATCGACGTCTACCGGTATCACCATATAGACGCCGACTCGATCGTCGAAACGTGCGGTAAAGTATTGACCGAAACTGCACTCGAACAAGTCGTTGCCGCAACAGCTGCTGTCGGCCAACTCCCTCATGCGCGCGAAATCCGCTATAGTTAAATCGCAGCCTCTCTTTGAGAGGCGGGTCGCAAGCGGCACGAAACGCTTCAAAGAGGTCGTCGTATTTGTGCATAACTACGGCGGCAACCGACACACGTTTCACCGGCAAATTGAGTTCGTAAACGAACTTGGTTTCGACGCCGTGACGTTTGATTTACCGGCCACAAGCATTAACGAACTCTCGCGCGTTCCGCTCTCGCGTGAATGGAAGTTCGGCCTTCGTCATTTGTGGGCCGACAAAATCGAAGACGTATTGGGCGCGATAGCCGACGAAAAATTTATTTTCAGCTTTTCTTACGGCTCGGCCGCTGCACTACAAGCGATTGAACGCCGACACGCGATCGACGTGAAGGGTTGGATTTGTGACGGCGGGCCGTTCACGCGAATGTCTGTGGCCATCGAGCACTTTGTGAATGAAGGGTTCTTCACCATGCCGCTCTTCGGTCGCGACATCGTGGCGAATAGCCGGCTGTTTCACTATCCGGCGTTTCGCCGCACGATTGCGCGTGTCGCAGCTGTATTCTTCGGCAGCGCCCAGTACGATGACGATGCCGCTCGCGCTCTTCGCTCTTTGCCTATTGGTTTTCCGGTGCTCAGCCTTCAAGCCGAAGCCGATACTCTCGTGCAACCCGATATGATCGACGAATTATTTGTTTCAGGTTTCGGTCGCATCGACCTACAGAAAGCTTTATTGCCACGCGCTCATCATTTGACGGGCATGAAAGACGCCACCGAATTGTACGCGTCCTATGTCGCCGGTTTCTTGCGCTCCCGCGCGACACGTGAAGCTTAGCTATGGCGAAAGGCCTGATTAGAAACTACCGCTCTAGAAATGAATTTTATGGAGTGGCAGCTGTTGGAGCGGCTTGTTGACCCGGCGATGGCGTAATCGATCGAGGTGCGATGGATGAAACCTGCGGTGTGGATTTATGTTCGAGCATTGTCGCGGTCGAGGCGACGGACGTTGCAATTGCTGGAGCCGGCTTTAATGATACTGTTTTTGCATCGACTTTGCTGGTAATCGCATCGGTTGCGTTCGCCATAACACTGGCACTTGTGGCACTCCCCGAGGGTCCGTTTATAACTGCCACTTTTTTACCCATGTGCGCAGCCGAAACATCGGCCATGTCGCCAATCATGATAGCCTCGAAATCAAGCGCCGGGCCGTCATCGTAATTTGCCACTGAAACGACGCGGCCCACACTGATATCGGGCTGAACGTGGATGAGTCGAATTTCTCCGATTTTTACGACGAGATCACTGAGCGTGTTGCTCTTGTACATGTCATAAACAGTTTGTCGACGCTCAAGCGGTACAACCATGCCGACTTTGAGCCCGTCATTTGCTCCCGCGTTGATGAAAATATCTTTCGGTGGATGTTCGCCATTTTTCATCGCGATCGGGCGCCGCTCTTCGAACACGAAGAAATCTTTAGCGCTCGCAACTGAACTACACGCGAGAACGACGGAGGCGATAGATATAATTTTTATTTGTGCCCAGAACGACATGGTAAAACCTTCCTTGGAACCAAAGACGCACGCACGGAGCGCGGCTCTGGGGTTTTTGGCCGTCCTGGCAATTCGACATCGAACATTCGATGGGCTGAGCCCTCATGGCTACAGCTTCAATCACTCAACTATTCGGATGTCATTCTGAGAACATTAATAGGCTGAAGGTCTAGGGTTGGGCTTCAGGTGGTCGTTGGACTCGCACAACTCCGATATCCAGAGCTTGCTCTTTAAATGACGTATTCGGGTTTTGCACAACCCGCTGTTGAAGCTTTGAAAAGATCGGCTCGCGAATCTGCAGAGCCGCGTCTTGAAGCACGCATTGGCGCGCCACGCGTTTTTTCGCGTTCACCACGATCGGCGCCTTCAGATTTGCCGTCATTTGCGTGGGGTCGGCGGGGATTGTGATGATCGTAAAACGACGGCCGTCCGATATAGACGAAAGTCCAAGCGCTTCAAGGTCCGGTTTTGAAAGCTCGATGGAATAGTTCGGCGAAAACAACTCCGGTTCGAGAACTGGAAATGCGATTTCCGGATTTTCGCAACTCTGTAACCAAGCGAAAATGTCGTCGTTGGGGTCATCGAGAAGAACAAATGAGCGCAGATGCCCGAAACCGAGCAGCCCCTCAGCAAACTCCAAGACATCGTCTTGTGTAATTGCAATGTCACCAAACCGCGTTGTTTGGATCCTCATTCACTCCCCCTATTTTTGAGGATGCCCCTAAAACAATGACACCGCAAGGCTAAATGTTGGGAAAAAAGTCAACCAAAAGAGTCAGCTATTTGCGATCGCCCAATTTGGGTGCTGCTGACATTGGTGGGTTGGGTGTGACACCATCAGATAAAGCGTCTGCTTTCAGCAATTTAGCAACAGCTCGCGTTGCGTCAGGTCGCGCTTGCGACGCGTCTTCGTTTTGCTTCTTGATCGCCTGGTAAACCTCTTCCCGATAAATGCGAGTTTCTTTGGGCGCCTCGATACCAAGGCGCACCTGTTTACCGCGGATTTTTTCGATCCGAATCTTGATATTGTCGTCGATAGTTATACTTTCGCCGAGCTTGCGTGTGAGAACCAACATTTACAAGGTCTCCTTCAACATCCTAGTCAAAGACTATTCATTGACCTTAACGGCAGCATCCTGCCGGGACTTTAGCTATTCGTTGGTGGAGAAAATGTCAAGCTTGCACAAAGTCCATCAAACTTTTTTGCATGAGCCGGCCTGAAGTCTGCAGTGTTGCCTGCAGAGCGCTTTGCGCCTTGTTAATATTACTAATGACTTGAAATGCGTCGGCATCCTCAAGTTGCGATATCGTCGATTTGTCGTCCACTAAGTGCGATTGCATAGAATCGATTGTGTTGCCGATGGCAGTTACCCGAGAGCCCAACGCCGAACGCGCCACTATGACTTGTTGCAAGGCTTTATCCAAATTGTCCATTGACTCTTGCACGCCCTCTTTGTCATCGGCATTCAACGCGATTTGAAATTTTTTGAGCGCGTTCAAAACATTCACACCTTGGGTAACGTTTTGACTCTCGCCGTTCGCACCAGGGGCTGCGTTATCTGTGATTCGCAACGAAGCGGGACCGCGCACTTCGCCCACATTTGAACCGGCACTTTCGCCATCAGCGTTTTTATTTTCATCACTAAACGCATCCGGGTGATTTTGTTCTTGCGTCTTCAACTGCTGGAGCGTTCGAGGCTGTGTCAGCGACTGAAATTCCAAACCGTCGGAAGAAAGTCCTTTACCGAGAAATGCAACGGAACCCGGCATATTCATCGAAAGAAAAGTATCTTTGTCGATGTGCACTTTCATTTCACCGTCGTCACCGTGATATTGGCCATTCTGATCAAAGGGCGGATGAATGGTTTTGAATCCGCCGAAGATAAATCGCTCACCCAATCTTCGATTGGCGATCTGAATCGCTTCGGCATAGAGCTGGGCGACTTCTGCGGCCACCGCGCGCCTTGTTTCAGGGTTCGCGCTGGCGTCGTTCGCCTGGCTGATCGCCAGTTCTTTCGCGCGCACAAGTACGTTATCTAGATCGCCGAGCGACTGTTCGGAATAGTCGAGAAAACCTTTGGCGTAATTTAGGTTTTTTATGAACTGCTCGGTTGATTGTTCTTCGGTTCGAGCGCCGAGCACGCGGCTCGCGGCCACAGGGTCGTCAGAAGGTTTCGTAATCCGCTTTTGCGTCGCCGCTTGATTTTGGAATTTATCAAGGTCGGAGCGATTGCGCGTAATCGCCCGATTCACTTGATCAAAAGCCATTTTATCAGCAACTCTCATAAACCTTCCGCTTCATCCTCTCGTTACATCGGTTTCAAATTCATAACCGTGTTCATCATTTCATCGGCGGTTTTGATCAGTCTCGCCGACGCTTCGAATGTTTTTTGATATTCGATCATCTTCGCCGTTTCTTCATCGAGACTCACTCCGCTGATACTTTCACGAATGTTTTTAATTTGATCGACGATGTCTTTCTGCGAAGCGAGCTCTGAGTTCGCCCGCGAAGCCGTGATACCGACGTCGCCGACGATGTTGTTATAAAAGCCGCCGAATGTACTCTGGCCGTGATCCATACGCGTCTGATATTGCAATGACGAGATCACGTTTGCGATACGGTTATCGCCCGGAGCATTCGGTTCAGCCGCCGCCACGATGCGCCCGGGGTCTCGCAAAATGGCCGAGTTAACGGCAATGCGACCGGCCGCCCCTTCTTTATCACCGACGGTGAAGAAATCGAGTCCCTGCCGACTCATACGATCGAATCCGGCTTTGTGGATTTTATTAATCTCTGTCGCCATCGAGTAGGCGAGCTCATCTACTTTACCTAAAGTTTGCCCGATATACTTATCACGTACGCTGAGCAATCCGCCCAGATAACCGCCCTTGATGTGGTCGGTAATGCACATCGGTGTGCCGTGAGCTGTGTCTTTATAAAAAATGTCGACATTGCCTTCACCTTTGCCTTTACGGCTCGGTGACGGAGCCACTGCTAAATCGCGCTGCTCGGAACCCGAAACCAGAACTGCGTTACCCGCTGTAGTGACAGTCAATTCGCCGTTCTTACTTTCGGCGTAGCGAATGTCGAGCTTTTGCGCGAGATCTTTCACAAGTAGATCTCGGCGGTCCCGCTCGTCGTTCGCAGTCACGCCGTTGATTTCAACTGATGCAATTTTCTGATTCAACGAGGCGATCTCGCGAGTCATGTCATTGACTTGAGTTACGATATTGTGAATTTCGAAATCCGATTCGTCTTGAATTTTACGGAGTTGACCGCTGACCCGTTGAAAGTCTTGGGCCAAAAACTGGCCGGATTGCTTCACCTGATCGCGTAACGCTAAATTTTCAGGGCTGTTCGACATCTCACGGTAAGCGTTAAAAAAGTCGCCCATGTATTTATTGAGGCCCTTATCCGTTTGCTCATTGAATACTTGCTCGACCCGCGCCATAAGGCCCGAGCGCGCCTTTTTTTCGCCGAGCACGTTGCCCTCTTGTTCAAGTTGCTTTTCGATAAAAGGATTGTTGATGCGAACAATCTTGACCGCTTTGGCGCCGTTGCCTATGCGAAGATTGCCTTCACCCGTCGGCTCATTCGTTTGGAGCTCGACTCTTTGGCGCGAGTAGCCTTCGACGTTTTTGCTGGCGATGTTATGGCTCACCGTCTGAAGAGCCGTTTGGCTGTTCATCATGGCGCGCTTGCCAGTGTCCATCATCGCCCATATTCGAGACATCGTGTCCTACAATCCGAAGTTCATCCGTGAACTTCTTCTTATACTTCTTTACTCACGAGCTGGCCGGATTCCGCCGGCGGAGCCGTTATCCCACCAGACTTTCGATACGTCGGCTTATCGCGCAATTGATTACGAATCGAGCCGATCGCGCCTGTTATGTTTTCAAGGGCTGAGTTCACCAGTTTCTCGTTTTGCGCGTTGTGCTCGCGCACTCTCCGCAGAAGCAATTCCAATACGGATTGGCGACTTCGCAAACGTTCGCCGGCCTCGCCGCCGAAGTGTTTCGCGAAATCGAGAAGTTTTGTATTCTCGGGCAAGCCTTCTGATTGCGCCAAGTCGCGCGCGATTTTCTGGCGCTCATCTTCGAGCTGCCGCGCTTTTAAGAGCATTTTTTCTTTCGACACGTTATTTTCATTGAGAGCCTCAAGCTGGGTCGAGATGAGAATCTCACGCTCTTGTCGGACGACATTCAAGACGCCGCGATAGACTTTTATAAGTTCATCGAGCGATTTTTCAAGTTGTTCGAATGCGTCTCGCGAATCCGTGTTCATAACCCCTTCGTTTATGTTCCCATTTTCAAATGTTCGTCGACCACACGATCGGCAAGAGCCGAAGCGTCGACATGGTATTTGCCTTCATCGATCAATTTTTGTAAACGTGCCACTTTGGCTTCGTCGATTCCGTTCGGGCTGGCGAGCTGCTTGGCTTTTTGCATCGCCATCGCCTCGCGCGACATTTCAATTCGTGCGGAGTCATTGCGGCTGGTCGCTTCGCCGGTTTTCTCGTGGCGCGAATTTTTTGCTTCTTTCAATTCCGCTTCTTCGGTCTTTTTGAGGGTTTTGGCGTTCGCAGCGGCGATCGCTGAACCTTTCAGATTTTCCACTTTCATTGCTTGAACCCTCCTGGTTTTTCCCGATATTCTATCTCTATCCTAAATATCGTATCATATTGAGACACTGAGGCACAATGCAGCACGAGTCTAGGACCGTTCGCCTAGTTGCCACGTAAGCCCACGCGCAATTGGCGATAATACACCGATTTTTTCGCCGGCAGCGATCTTCTCGTCTGGCTTGAAGTCGCGACCCCAACCGACATAGCTCAATGTTGAAACTAGACCATTGTCGTGGATGAGTTTGATGGTTTGCCGCTCTTCGGGCGAACGAATCGCTTGCACCACACGCGAATCGTATGGAGCCGTCACGTCTCGTGTCTGCGGATTGTCATTCCACTCGTACAACATCGTTAAATCTTTCGAGGCTGTTTTCGGTTTTTCGATTTTGAACTGGACATTTTTATGAATGGGAAGCGGCCCATGCGGCGGCTGAACAACTGCGGGGTTTAGGTAACGCTCCTTGAGTTGATCGTAAATAATTTTAGCTAGACCGACGCCACCGCGGTCGCCCCAAAGGTTCACATACTGTTGATCGAGCTGCTGACTGTAGAGATTTTGCGCAAAGGACGGCTTATCCGCCGGCACAACCGTTTTGCGCATGGCTTTCACCATTTGCTGCAAAAAATATTCTTCGTACATTTTCGAAACGGCGCGGGCCTTGGCATCCATGGTTTCAGGCGAAACTTCTTTATGCAGCGGCAACGACCCGCCGATTTTAAACGGATGACCCATATGCACCCCTTGCACATGTGCAAAAAAATGAGGGAAGGTGAGTCAGGAACCCCTGCGCTTCGGTCACTTTCGTTACCTCGCGCTCGTACGCGCATCCTGCGCGTCTTCCAGCAAACTATCGGTTGCCAATCCTTGGCCGTGACTCGAACATTTGCCCCATGTCTCCTGCCAGACATCTGGAAATCTCTTGACCATCCATGGCCAAACGCTCTCTAACTCACCCCTCCCCCGGAGCGAAAAATCCAGGGCACATCCATGTGCCACAGACCTTCCGTTATCATAAAACCTTTAAATCCGCCTGCAATGCCCCGGCGGCCTTTATACTTTCTAGAATTGTGATCAAATCTTTCGGCGAAACCCCCAAGCGATTCATCGCTTTCACGATGTCGCCGACGTTCGCCGATTGATCCAACATAAATACTTTATCACCGTCGCCTTGTTTTTTATCGCCCCCGACCCGAATCGAAAGATCGCCGTGCGCGATGGCAACCGGCGAAATCTGAACACCGTTACCGATCACGACCGTGCCGGTCTTTTCGTCGACGATGACTTCAGCTCGCATGTCCGGAGCCACATCGAGAGATTCAACTGTTGCGAGAAGATCAACCCCTTTGCCTTCGTATGAAGGCGGCGTGATCAGATCGATCGTCCCAGCATCAAGCGCCGATGCGTACTGCCCGCCGAGTTCCATATTGATGGTTTTTGAAACGCGTGCCGCAGTCGTGAAATCCGGGTTGTGCAAAGTGAGGCGAAACATATTGCGATTGGCGAAATCGGCGCCGAGATCGCGCTCAATCATCGCGCCCTCGGGGATGCGCGCCACCGTTTCGTGCACGCCGCCCGGGCTTGAGCCGACAAGCACCGGCCCCTGCGCAACCGCGTAAGTCTGTTGATCGGCCGCTCGAAGCGGGGTTTGAATGAGTGTGCCGCCTTTAAGGCTAGAAGCATCGCCGATCGAGTTCACCGTCACGTCGATCTGATTACCCGCGCGCGCAAATGGCGGCAGGCTCGACGTCACAATCACAGCCGCGACGTTTTTAGTGGCGAGATCTTTGTCACTCAGCTTCATGCCGAGGCGATTGAGCATGCGAGAAATACTCGCGTCGGTAAAAGACGATTTGCTGTCACCCGTGCCGGCCAGGCCGACGACTATGCCATAGCCGACAAGTTGATTCGAGCGAACTCCCCGAATATTGGCGATGTCTTTAATACGCGCGGCAAACGCGTTCAATGCAAACGCAACGACGAGGATGATCACTTGCAAGGCGATAAAAGGTAAGGCCGCGCGAAGCACCGTCGATTTCATTTTACTCCCTCATCTCGGCGCCCTTGGCGCTCACAATATCAAATCTAGAATCGAGAAGTTTGGTGGCGTCGATCCCCTGATCGTTGAAATCTTCGGCGCGAACGATGCCCGATACGATCACTTTGTATTCACGCTGACCGATTAAAAAGGGTTGCATACCGCGCACGCGATAATCGCCATCAGTGAGCCGCTCCACCACTCGGGTCGGCACCAATTTGACATTGAATGCTGCAGGTGCGTTCGCATTCGGGCTCGATGCCGCGGCTGTCGCGTTCTGGCCTTGTTGTGCGCCTTGCGGAGCCTTCGCCGCCGGGTTTGCGGCCGTTTGCGATGCGGGCGCCCGCAAGCCCTCCATCATCCGCCGGCGGGCTTCGAGCTGCGCTAGAAGTTTCGCGATGACCTTCGCTTTAGCCGAAAGTTGCGCTTGCGGGTCACCGTTGAGTCGAACCGCAATCGGATCGCCGATCATACGAACGACGTTTTGTGAAAACAGATAGGCACCTTGACCTTCCATCACCCATAGCGACCCGGCGCTCGGTTCAAGATGCGCTTGATTTTGTAAATCGGCGTTGGTTGTGCGGTGATACTGCCGGTAAAAATTGGGCTCGAGGTCTTTTTGCTCACTGTACGTCAGCGGCTTCGGCGCCTGATTGGCATTTTGCGCCGGTGAATTGCCGCCATCGACAAAGTTCTTCCATTGCTCACCGAACGACGCGCAACCGGTGAGGAGCGCGAGCAATGATGCAAAGATCAGCACTCGAGCCATCATTGAACCTCCACTACGCCGGGGGCCACCACTCGGCCCGAAATGAGCTTATTTGTCTCGAGATTGCGTAAATTCACATAATCGCCGACAAATCCGTCCTGCTCGGTTTTCGCTTGCATGCTGATTTGCCAAGCCCCCGAGCCCGTGGTGACGCGCACGACTTGACCGTAATGCACGGCCTTTTCGCGAATGAGCGAACTACGCCAGATAATTTGATTGGCATTCATCATCGCCGCGATCTGGTGACCGATAATTTGCGAAGTGTCGGGTGTTGTATCGGTCGCGTACGTCACGTCTCGCCACTCGTACTTGAAATCATCAGGGGTGAGCCGTGCACCGCCGTAGACGCTGTGAGTGAGCACCGGAACGCGCTGACGAATCTCGAGTTCGCCGTTCAGCCAATAAATCACGGGTCGTCCGCTTTGGCCGATGAATATGAGTTTTTGTGCAAACGCCCCTCGCGGGAGTTGCTCCGACTGCTCCAATATCCATTTGCTGTGTCTTAGCTCGGGCGAAACCGCCGGCATTTGCAGACTTTTGATCGTGAGCTGGCAATCGCCGCAAAGCAATTTCCAATACGCGAGAAGCTTTTGGCGGATGGCCTCATCGCTGATATCATAACCGCGATTTTCAATTGTTACTCGATGTGGAATTTGAAAGTTGAGCCGGCGAAGAATTCGGTTTTTACGAATAGCCTGCGCGAGAGTTAAACTCGAAAGCACGCGCTGCTCTCCGAGATTCGGCGCTCGACCGAGCTTCACGGTGTTGAGCGCCGCCACAGTTTCTGGCGTCAGCCCGTCGGTCGCGACGACATCTCCAAGCGAAATGATCTTCTTTCCGCTGACGCGAATGTACGATTGCACGCGAATCGCTTGAGCAAAGGCGAACGTGCAGGCAAAAGACAAAGCCACTGCGCTCACGAATGGCCAAATATGTTCGATCCACTTCCGTTTCACGCGCTACCTCAATGCGTTGGTCGCTTGCATCATTTGATCGGCGGCCTGCACAACTTTACTATTTGTTTCGTAGGCCCGCTGTTCGGTGATCATATTCACCATTTCATCGACGATATTGACGTTGCTTGTTTCAAGTTGACCTTGCGCGAGCTGGCCCAGGCCGTTTTGGCCGGGTGTACCTTGCTGCGGTAGACCGCTCGAATTCGACGGTACAAACAAATTGCCGCCGACACTTTTCAACCCGGCCGGGTTCACAAAATTTACGATTTGAATTTGCCCCACGTTTTGCGGTGTGAAATTGTTCGCGAAAATTACCTGCACCTTACCATCGGGTGTAATTTGCAAACCCGACGCGTTCGCCGGTATGGTCATCTCTGGCTGAAGCACATTGCCGTTTCGATCTTCAATGCGACCGTCAGGCCCTTTTTTGAAAGCGCCGTCGCGCGTGTAGCCGATTTGCCCATTTGCCATTTGGACGGGGAAGAACCCCGCGCCATCAATTTCGAGATCAAGCGCGCCGTTTGTAACTTTTGACGAACCTTGCGTAAAGTCTTTAGTGACCGCCGCAGTTTTTGTGCCAAGGCCGATTTGCACTCCCGTCGGAGACACTGAATTGGCGCCCGTAGCGGTACCTGGCTCCTTCACATTGTCATAAAGCAAGTCTTCAAATTCGGCGCGGGCCCGTTTGAACCCCATCGTCGAGACGTTTGCGATATTGTTGGCAGTCACGTCTATATTGGTTTGTTGCGCCTTCATGCCTGTGGCTGCGGTATAGAGTGCCTTAAACATTCATCAGCCTTTCGTTCATGGCGTCACCTTCGGGACTTAACGTCATGGCGTCACCTTCGGGACGACGTTCACCAGTTTGTCGTCCATTTGATCGAACGCGCGGATGGCGTTGCGATCGGCTTCGAACGTGCGCGACGCTTGAATCATTTTCGTCATCTCATCCACCACATTGACGTTGCTCATTTCAAGAAAACCCTGGTGGAGTTTGAAATCGCTCGCGGCGTGAGTCGTGAGATTGTAATTCGGCTTCAGCGTATAAAGCGTGCTGCCGACTTTTTGAAGAGCATCTTGGTTGTCGACTGTGACGACGGAGAGTTTGCCGATTGGGTTGGCGCCGTCGAACATTTCGCCTGTATAGCCGATAGTGACATTGTTGTTGGTCAGTTGAATGGTACGGCCGGCGGCTGGGCCCGCTCCCGCTTTGAGTATCGGAAAGCCCTCTGAGTTTACAAGGCGGCCTTGCGAATCTAATTTGAAGGCCCCGTTGCGCGTGAGTTGCACTCCCGATGGGGTTTGCACTTCAAAAAAGCCGTTGCCTTCGATTGCGACGTCGAGATTATTGCCGGTATTTTTCAGCGCGCCTTGGCTGAGATCTGAGAATGTACCTTTCGAATCGACGTACGAACGGTCGGCGCCCTGCATGTCATAAAAGCTGTTAATCGACGCGGTTACGCGCGGCACAGTCAGAGTGTTTGGGTATTTCTCGTTGGCGGTTACGTACTCGCTGAAGATCTGCCCGTCTTTTTTAAAACCAGTGGTGTCGGCATTCGCCAAATTGTTGGCGATCGTATCGAGCCTTTGACTTTGAGCCATAGCGCCACTCAGGGCGGCGTAGATGCCTTTTGCGCTCAAATTGCCTCCGTAAAAAACTGGACTCCCAACATCTTTAAGAGCAACGCGCATGCCACCCGTCGAGTCTCTGGACATACGCCCGCAAAAGCCGGGCTATCGTGTGTATGATCGACTCGAGTTCAAGCCCGAGGTCTAGTTTCAAGCGCCAGAAACCTGACACGTGCCCAACACCATTTTGACTGGAGTCTGGACCTGACTCCCGCAAAGAATTCGCGTTACGATAAAATTTCGTGAAACGCACAACCTTCTTGGCTTTGCTATTTTCTTCGACGATGTTGTTGCTATTCGTCCGTCCAGCGCAGGCCGCGGCGAATTATTCACTACTTGCTCCACCGCCCATTCACCGCCAATTTGATCGGGCCGTCGCGACGAGCGAGGGACCTTATTTTGATTTACCCGTGATCTACAATTCGAAAGTAAAAAATTGGATTCGCTTTTACCAAGGTTCGGGCCGGCACGATTTTAAAATTTGGCTCGAGCGCTCGTATCGATATTTACCTCGCATCACACCCGTCTTGGTTGAGCGCGGCTTGCCGCGCGATCTCGCTTATCTCGCCATGATCGAAAGCGGATTCTCGCAATTCGCCGTGAGTACGGCCGATGCCGTCGGCCCTTGGCAATTCATGAAAGGCACAGCCCAGCACTACGGTCTTCGGGTGGATTGGTGGATCGACGAGCGCCGCGATATCGTGAAAAGCACGATCGCGGCGGCAACCTATTTGAGTCATCTCCACCATATGTTCAACTCGTGGTATCTCGCCGCGGCCGCCTACAATATGGGCGAACGACGCGTGCAAAATTTGATCGCGCGCTATCGAACGAACAATTATTGGGTGCTTTCAAAGAAACGGGATTTCCCGTCCGAAACGGAGCAGTACATTCCAAAATTAATCGCCGCCATGCTGATAGCTAAGGCACCAGGTCTTTACGGATTTCGTAGCCTTAGGCCACTCCCACCGGAGCGAGTCGATTTCTTTTACGCACCCGGCGGGACGGATCTTGAAACGCTCGCTCTGTATTTAGGTTTGCGTCGCAACGCCCTCACGAGGCTCAATCCCGAAATCGTCAAAGGTTTTATCCCGCACTTTGTTCGCGGCTATCGCATTCGGGTGCCACACGGCGCTCTGGCCCGCTCGCGCCGCTTCGCTGAATCTCGCCTTGTCATGTCAGATTAGTTAGCCCGGCCGGCGATAGCAAAGACAGTGACAACAATGGGGAGGTTACAACGGGGCTGATATAGCTGAACGAATTGAGCCATGGATGCTTCCGCCGCCAAACGCATCACCAATGAGTATCAAATTTTTAAAAACTTCGCTGTAAAGGTATTGTGCCTGAGTTAATGGATGACTGTATCGCCATTTTTTGATCTGCAGAATTTGTCCGTTAAATTGAACGTCTTTATTAATCACGCTGAGCCAACGGTCAATGGCCCGAAGCATTGCGAACTTTTGCTCCTGCTCAGACGAGTCAAAGTATATTTCGCTCCAATTTGATGCCATGGTGAAAGTCCAAGCTGGCTCGTTGCTAACCTGTTTGGATTTTTGATCTGTAACCATTGCAATATCGGGAGTTGGATTTAATTGAATTGCATCTAACTTAATTGCGGGCACTGCATCTTCGAATCCAACTAACCCTATGAGTGCCTTAGCGTATTTAATTTGATCAAGGCACGGGTCGTATGCAATGTGAGAGTTCTTAAGAAGCTTTAATGACTGCGGGAGCGGGCAACTCAAATACACTCGTTCGGCTTCGGATGGAGAATGGCAGTCCGCCAATAATCTGTACCCTGTGCGCAATATCTCGATTTTTGTCACTAAATGTTCAAGTCTGACATCCAAGTTAACGGCTAGATTTTTCGCAAAGTTTGTCATGCCTTGGGGGCTCGCCCAGTACTGAGCGCCGCTTTTATCAGCCCAACGAATCCATTGATCCGTCGCAAATGGTATTTCTCGTGGCTCATTCGCTTTCAGAAATTGAGCGCCATGATCGAACCGTAGATTGCCGATTCTTCGCGTCGCGAGTCGACCGCCAAATCCTCTGGATTTTTCTAAAACGACAACGTCGTAACCAGCGTTAAGTAATCGATTAGCGATTACGAGGCCAGCGACTCCTGCACCTACAACAACTTGCATTTTTGTAGCCTCAGTATTTGGGGCCTATTACGGATTGCAAAATTCACACTCTTCTGGATTAAGAGACGTGACGCCGTCAGGCCGTGGTCTTTCTTCGACATAATGACATTTCACGCACTCAAGCACAACCTGAACTGCCGATTGCGTTGGCTGGCGGCAGCTGGCGCAGGGTAGCCCTGGTACTCCGTGGGTGATAGCAAACCCTGGCACACCGCACTCGGGGCAGAGCGTGTTCAATTTTTTGATAAGATTATAACCGGCTTGGCGAATAGCCTCACGTCTTGTTTGATTATAGTTGGCTCGTAAGTCTGTGGCGAGCACAACTCGGCCCGTTGTTGAAACTATTAAACAGTCAAGCATCGCTTGAGCCACCGCATGTTGGGTCGTTAAGCCTTTAAAAATCGGATCGCGACAATTTTCCGGATGAACCATGACTCCGTGATCTGGAAAACGGATGTCAGTTAAAAATTTATTAAAGTCATCTCGGGGTCCCAATCGTACTTCTGCATGGATGGGCTGATGACAAAGGTATTCGGCGTAAATTTCAATCTCAAGCTGACGATCCCAAAGTAAAAGTGATTCAAGGTCCCTTTGCATTAGGGGGAGAAATGGATCCGGCCCAAAACTTCCTTCGCTTGCCAAAAACAAGCGAGCGCCGGGCTTAACTGTAGTAGCGCCTGCTTGAATCTTACGCCTCAGCGTTTCTCTGACAGAAGCTTTTCGTTCAATCTCACCTGAGAAGGTGCCAAACTGATCTGTGTCGATATTGATCGCCACGCAATTTATACTTTGAGAGGAAAAAAGAGGAGAAAGGATCTCCTCCTTCATGTGTTTCGTAACAAAGTAAACGGTTTCTCCGCTATAGAAACTATTGCCCTTGTCCAAGCGAGTACCCTTTTTCTCCATTGAAATGATAAAGATTTTCAGACTTAATGACTTCAATCTTAGCATCGTCGAGGGCTTTAAATATCGACCATACATTCGTTGGCGTTACCGTTTGGCCTTGTTTGCCAACGACCCGGCATCGCCAGTGATCGGTGCAAAAGGTTTCGCTCATGCCATGAGGCCACACTTTAACGCCCCGGTTGGTTATCATCTGAAGTTCGACGGGCAGGCTTCGCATCGCCACGATAAGCCTTTCAGCAAGTGCATCGGGGCTTCGGTTATCCTCTTGTACAAACACGTCAACGCCAACAAGCTCTTTTTTGACTGGCTTTGCGTGTGGGTCTTTTGAGTAATGAATCTCGAGCGGGGCTGCATCGCTGTAATGAGCCGCAGGGAGCGTCTTCGGCATTTCGCCTAAACGTTCCCACACAGCTTTTGCAAAGGCTTTTGTGCCAACTTTAGTCTTGCTAATGCCTTCCTGATAGATGTCGTAGGTATGAACCCCATCCTCGATGGCTTTGAGCCAAGCATTATGAATCCTCTCGGCGGTTTTGCCTTGACCCATGTGAACGAGCATTTGCACCGCGCCCAAAAGTAGCCCACTTGGATTTGCCATGTCTTGGCCAGCCCGGCGAGGTGCTGAACCATGAATCGCTTCAAACATTGAACAGCTTTCGCCAATATTTGCTGAACCCGCAAGACCAACAGAGCCTGCGATTTGAGCCGCTACATCGCTCAATATGTCACCATAAAGATTCGGCATCACGATCACATCGAAGGCCTCTGGTGAGTCTGCCATTTTTGCTGAACCAATATCAACAATCCAATGCTCATTTTCAATGGATGGATATTGAGCGCTAATTTCATTAAAAATTTTATGAAAAAGGCCGTCGGTCATTTTCATAATGTTGTCTTTAGTGAAACAGGTCACTTTTTTACGATTGTTTCGTTTCGCAAACTCGAAAGCGTAGCGAATGATTTTTTCACATCCGGGACGGGTGATCAGCTTGAGGCACTGATATACTTCAGGGGTTTGTCGGTGCTCAATGCCGCCGTATAAGTCCTCTTCATTTTCGCGAATAATCACCACATCCATTTTCGGATGTTTGGTGCGAACAAATGGGCTATAAGCGCGGCAAGGCCGCACGTTGGCATAGAGACCCAACGACTTTCTTACTGTCACGTTCAGACTCTTAAAGCCGCCACCTTGTGGGGTGGAGATGGGAGCTTTTAAAAAGATCTTGTTCTTTCTTAGGATCTCCCAAGACTTCTCTTCGATCCCAGCCATGAGCCCCTTGTTGTAGGCTTTTTCTCCGATTTCAATTGTATCAAAGGTAAGGTCAGCGTTTGCCGCCTCAAGTATATTTAAAGTGGCTGCCATAATTTCAGGGCCAATACCGTCTCCGTAAGCAACGGTGATTCTTGGTTTTGTCATTTTTGATCTCCTTTATGGGTATTAAGAAGATCTTCGATGAAATCCAATATAAAATAAAATAGATAAAATGTTATATTTTAATATATTAAATATATATCTATATTAAACGTATGCAAAGACTCAATCACCACCATCTATTTATTTTTTGGACTCTAGCAAGAGCTGGCTCATTTACTAAGGCAGCCGCCGAGCTTTCGATTGCTCAGTCTGCAGTTACATTTCAAATTAAACAGTTAGAAGAATCTTTGGGGCTTACTTTGATCGATCGAACCAATCGCCGAAAGCCCGAACTATCAAGCGACGGGCGTCAGGTTCTTGAGTATGCAAACTCAATATTTGAATCGAGCCAAGAATTGATAAAGTGGGCGACGCTTGGCAATGTCTCAAAGACGATGATTCTAAGATTGGGTGCGCTCTCGGGACTCTCGCGTAATCTACAATTCGAATTTTTGAAACCCATCATCGCGGATTCGCGCTATCGGCTGCAAATCACGACCGGTGATCAAGATAACCTCGTTTCACTTTTGAAAGATCATTCGCTGGATGTCATTTTGTCATCGCACAATGTGCGGTCTGACGGCAAAGTCTCTTTTTACTCCCATGTCCTCACCACATCTCCGGTGATTTTCGTCACACGAGTGGAGCGCTCGCATAAGACATCAATGGATTTAAGAAAGTGCTTTGTTCAAAAGCCGCTTTTTGTCCCCGGATTGAATTTCGAAGCTCGCCCCGAACTGGATGCTTATCTAGAAGGCTTAAAATGTTCCATAACAATAGCGGGCGAAATAGATGATATTGCATTGCTTCGAATTTTTGCGCTCCGGTCTGGAGCAATCGTCGCTGTTCCTGAAATGGGTGTGAAAAGCGATATTGAATCGAATCAATTGAGGGTCATTGGGCGAGCTGGCAAAATTGAACAAAAATTTTATGCTATCACTCGACAGCGACGATTACCGAATGAGGTGATCGAAGGCTTAATTTTGCAGATGAGAAATACATAGATTTTAGGCCAATTGCAGGGTCACCGGGGGAGGATCTTAATTGGGGTGCATTTATGAAGTCTTATGCTCCGCACACTTCTCATTATTTGGTCCCAATGTAGGATATGCGTAGCGTTTTTCAGCAAGACCCTTATTCAAGTCTTGCCACCAAATAACGGGGGATTTATGTAGGTGATAGCCCGGCGATACGGTAGAACAGATGTCACCACGACGTAGGCGCACACGTGAAAAAGAGAAAAACATCCAATCTTTCTGTTTTAAAATTCGGTGGCTCCAGCCTCGCGACACCTGAGAAAATTCAGGCAGTCGCCAATCGAATCGCCGCGCTCGCGAATGAAGGGCGCAAGCTCGTGGTTGTCGTGAGCGCCATGGGGCAGACAACCGACGAACTGTTGAATCTCGCCCGTCGCGTAAGCCCGCATCCCAACCGACGCGAACTCGACATGCTATTGACGACGGGAGAACGCGTGTCAATGGCGCTGATGTCGATGGCATTACATGATCGAGGGTGCTCGTCGATCAGCTTTACAGGCAGCCAAGCTGGAGTCATGACGAACGGCTCTTTTTCAAACGCCGAAATTGTTGATATTCGTCCCATTCGCGTTGCGGAAGAGCTTCGAAAGGACAGGGTCGTCGTTCTCGCCGGTTTTCAAGGGGTCAACCCGAAAACAAAGGAGATCACTACCCTCGGTCGAGGCGGTAGTGATACGACTGCGATTGCAATGGCGGCCGCGTTGGGCGCTGCCCGTTGCGAAATTTACAAGGATGTCGACGGGGTCTTTGGCGCGGATCCAAAAATAAACCCCCAGGCGCCATTTTACGAAAAAATTCCGCTTAAGTTGCTTCACGAGTTTTGTCATTGGGGGGCCAAGATTCTGCACGTGAATTCGATCGAATGGGCTATGAAGGGCCATGTGCCCATAGCGATTGGTCGCTCGAGCGATTTTAAACTGGGAACGATGGTTACCGAGTCTTCGCGGTCGAATCGCGACGCATGGCGGTCGATCATCGGGCTACACTCACATCCGCATGTGCTTGAAATTTTCATTCAACGCTCAGGTCTAATGACGCCAGAGCAACAATTGGCGTTGGAATTGAATCCGCACGAGTTACCCGTCCCGAAAGTTTTGCATTCGGAGAAATTAAAAGACGGAATGCGTGTTTTCGTCACTCTCGATAAAGACACGCTAGCGCAAATTCAACATCGACTTGAAACGACTTCGAAGCGAACTCAAATTGTACGAGATGAGCTCTCATCGATCGCCCTCACCATCGGGCAAAAGCTGACAGCAGGCCAGCACCGGAGTCATGAAACGCCAAATTATTTAAACAACCTTGAAATTTGCCGGTTCACCAGCAGATGGAGTAAAGTCTCGATTGTACCAAGCGAAGAACGGTTAGAAGCTCTTCGCACCATTGGTAATTCAGTTTTTTGAGTTACGTTTACGGAACTGAAAGCACAGGCTCAAACACATGCATTGTGTAGCCGGTTAAATTGGTAACGCTGGGCGAACAAATCTCACCGTATATTGACGCGCCCTCGGAACGCAAATTCTGCTCAACACGGGCCCGATCAGCCATGCACTCGGCAAATGTGGCATAATCACGAGTGTTCGCTTCAACGTCAAGATCGGTCGCATCGGCATAAAGGCCGACAGCAACTATGTGATATGAGCTGCCGTTATCTTCATGGCAAAGAACAGTCACATCAGCACCTTTAGGGCTGTTAAAAATCTTCTGAGCCTCTGATAGTTGTGACGTACATTCGGACGCATCCGTAAAGCCCGGGCCGCTCGCAACGCTGACTTTTTGCCCACTGGCAGAATAATAGAAAATATAATCATTCGTCGAAAAGACAACGTGGCCGCCGTACTTCGCCACCTTTTCTGCCACGATTTTCATAATATCCGAAGACGGAGCGTCCCCATCATCGACGAAATTCTGCAGCGGAGCCAACCCGTACAGTGTAGCTTTTGCTTGGCCGAAGCCGTCGATCACTAGAGACCATGAATCAGGAATCAAATCATTTCCAGATTCGCAGTGACTGTCAACTGCCTTCAGCCCTGTATATTTAGTAAATAAATTGAGTTGGGACGCCCGCGCATTGAGGCATGCTCCGTACGATGGGAATTGGCCATTGGCAATTGTTGGACCACCGTAATCATCAACGCCGCCAAATATCGCCTGCACCGGCATTTCTTTCGCGTAAGATTGATAGTTTATAACCACAATATTTTGTTTGTAGCTTTGCCCTTCGTTAGAAAGCTGGCGCGTGCCTTCGCATACACCAGTTACATTTGAAAGCGAGGTATCAGCTGCGAATCGTGTGACCAGGCGGCCAGCCTGCTCGGCGCATGGCCCATCAGCCGGCACGACCACGCGGTATGAATATTGATTCAGCGCAGCTCCATAGCTAACTGCAGGCACCGCAAATGCAGCGAACAAAAGACCCATCGAAATGGATATGTGAAATCTCATCATTTCCCCCTTCGCGGGCAAATACTCGCTGCCTCGCGTTTAATTCATGAGCAATTAATGCTTTTTCGCTGCTTTCTCAACAGTTTTTTCCGCACCATTAGCAGCCGCTTGTGCCTGCTGCTTAGCTTTATAGATTGTTGCGTTTAAAATCTGTGTGCGCAAATCCTGCGTCATCTTTGGGTTTTCTTTCAGGAATTTAACAGCTTGCTCGCGACCCTGCCCGATACGCTCACCTTTGTATGCGTACCATGCACCCGATTTGTCGAGCAGTTCGTACTTCACGCCAAGATCTAAAACGTCGCCTTCGAGCGAAATGCCATCGCCGTACATAAGATCGAATTCGACCTTAGCAAACGGCGGAGCCATTTTATTTTTTACTACTTTCACAGCCGTGCGCGAGCCGACGACATCTTCGCCGCTTTTGATCGCGCCAATACGTCGCACATCGAGCCGCACAGACGAATAAAATTTAAGCGCGTTACCACCCGTCGTCGTCTCAGGGTTGCCGAACATCACGCCCAATTTCATTCGAATTTGGTTGATGAAAATCACGAGCGTGTTCGAGCGCGCAATGGCCGCCGTCAGCTTTCGCAAGGCTTGCGACATCAATCGGGCCTGCAGCCCCATATGCGCATCGCCCATTTCGCCTTCGATCTCAGCCCTCGGGACAAGCGCCGCGACCGAATCAATGACCATGATGTCGATGGCGCCAGATCTTACAAGCGTCTCGGCGATCTCGAGCGCCTGCTCGCCCGTATCCGGTTGCGAGATCAGCATATCTTTCGTATTTACGCCGAGCTTGTGCGCATACCCAGCATCGAGGGCGTGTTCCGCATCGATAAATGCCGCTGTGCCACCACTTTTTTGCGCCTGCGCTATGGTTGAAAGAGCGAGCGTTGTTTTGCCTGAGCTTTCAGGGCCAAACACTTCGACAATACGCCCACGCGGCAAGCCGCCGATGCCGAGCGCGATATCGAGACTCAGCGCACCCGTCGAAACGACTGGCACGTTTTCGTAGAGGCTTGCGCCCCCGCCGAGCTTCATGATTGAACCTTTACCAAACTGCTTTTCTATAGCGGCGAGCGCGAGCTCGAGCGCCTTCGCTTTGTCGTTATCACCGGTTTTTTCGAGTTTTTCAGATTGCGGAACAGTGGACATGGTCCCTCCTTGATTGAATGTGCCTTTTGTGACGACCACAAAAACCTTATCGAAAACAAGCCAAAAAGCAAGGCATGTGCCAGGATGGGTGGCGGCTTTAATTTCAACTTGCGGGAATGGCGGTCCGCCGATATCCGAAACTCCGAATATGCGCCTGACTCTGGTGCCATTCTCGGCCGATCCTGTGAAAAAAAGCCCCATCCGCAGCCGCCCAAATGGCCTAAAGCTAACACCTGGCTGGCATGATTTTTTCAATGGTTGCAATCGCTTATGAATGCTCTAATCAAAATCTTCATAACCAGCATGCTATTAAGTGCATCGGCCTATGCCACCAATGGGCCACGACTGACCACCAGTTGCCGTGACGAACTGATGTCACCAAAAGCGTCGACAGTTGACATCTCCGCCGAATACTCAACTGTTGCGCAGACCAGTAGTTTTGCAAATTTATTCGTCGGCGTGATTATTACGGTGCCCGAAGCCAAGCGCGAGGCGATGATTGAGAACTTACGCGCCTTGCTGGTTTCGCTAGGTCGTTCGCGCGGCGATTTGTCGTTTCATTCAAACACCCTCGTCGTCGGCGACGAGTCACTCGTTCATGTTCAATTATATGGGCGAGATTTGGCGTATGTTGCGCGAAACCTCCGGTTTATTCAGGCAATCGATCTGGAACTCGAAGAAAAGCACGCACTCGGCGTACCGAACCATTTGCCGAATCGTGACGTTGATCCGCAATTCATTAAATTCAATCGTCGCTTGTTCGACCCCCTCGTTCGATTGCCCCACTCACAATTTCAAGTCATTGTGGGCTTGGCCCGTCCCGATCAAACTCAGCTCATTAAACTCGAGAACCGTCTCAAATCTACGTTTACGATATTACGTCGCAACATTGCAGACCAATTTATCGAAGTGCGCGGCGAAGGATCGAAGATTATTAGTCTTAAAAACTGGCCAGAGGTAAAGACGGTAGAGGCGCCATTGCTAACTTCGCGCTGACCGCGAAACGCGAAAGTATCCCGCCAATGGTTTGGCAGCGCCGCGATCAATTCTCTGCTCTCGTTAAGCGCGTGAAAGACGCAAGAGAGCTTCGAGCGCGAATTGCGCCGATGCTTGTTGAATTTTCTCGCGGGACCATTGTGGGGGAAAATATTGTGTATCCGTTTCGCTAATGTCGGGGCCGACAAAGCCGAAGCATACCATCCCGACCGGCTTCTCGATCGTGCCGCCGGTGGGCCCGGCGATTCCGGTCACTGCCGCAGCCCATGACGAGCCAATTTCATCGCAGGCGCCCTTTGCCATGGCCATTGCCACGGGCTCGCTGACTTCGCCGAGCGAGCGAATGAGCGGGTTCGGCACGCGCAGAATTTTATTTTTAACAGTGCTATGGTAAGAAACCACGCAGCCCAAATAAAAATTTGAAACGCCTGGTAGGCTTGCAATCGATGCCGAAAGCAAGCCGCCGGTGCAACTTTCAGCCAACGCCAAAGTTTCATGAACCTTTTCAAAGCGCTTCTTTAAATTTTCAACCAGGGGGCGAACCGATGAAAAAAACGCGTCATAGTCGCTCATCGCGGGATGGCCCATTGGGCACCCAGCCAGTGCGTCTGCGTATATACGAACTGCAAAATCATATTGGCGATGACCCCGGCAACCAAATCGTCGGCGACGGTGCCAAATCCGCCTTTAGCGCGGTTATCGATAACGTTAATCGGGAACGGTTTCAAAATATCAAGCACGCGGAACAAAACAAAACCCGCCACGAACGATTGCCACGTGAGAGGCAACCAAAACATCGTGATCAAAAAACCCACAACTTCATCGATCACAATTTCTTTCGGGTCGTGATCCTGAACCATTTGCTCGTATTGATCCGCCGCCCATATACCAAACACGGCCAAGACAAATACCGCTCCCATATAGCCATAAAGGCCAAAAAGCGAAAAAAGAAACACGAGCGGTATAGCACCGACCGTCCCGACTGTACCGGGCATGGCGGGTGCGCGACCGAAGTAAAAATACGTGACGAAGATCTCGTTGAGGCGGCGTGTATTCACAATTCGAACATCCAACTCGACGAACATCGAGGTTGTCAACTGTTCGTGTACAAATTCCGATGGTTAAGGATATGGGTATGAGCCTCGACGACATTTTGCGCCTCGCCACTCAAAAAGGTGCGAGCGATGTCCATTTAAAAGCCGGGATTATTCCAGTGATCCGTAAGCACGGCCAGCTGCGGCCGCTATCTGCATCGCTGCCGCCGCTGACAAGCGAAGACATTGAGCAAATGGCGTTTCAATTAATGGACGACCAACAAAAGCGTCTATTTTTTGAAAAGAAGGACATTGATTTGTCGTACGGCCTGTCGGGTGTCGGCCGTTTTCGCATCAACGCTCTATTTCAGCGCGGCACCGTGCGGCTCGTGATCCGCAACATCCCCGATCAGATTATGAATTTCGAGCAGTTGAACCTGCCCGACATATTAACGAAGATCGCCCAGCGCGATCGAGGCCTTGTGCTCGTCACCGGTGCCACAGGTTCGGGCAAAAGTTCGACGCTCGCGGCGATGGTCGACTATATCAACCGCAATTTCAGCCGGCATATTCTGATGATCGAAGACCCGACTGAATTTCTCATCAAAGATAGGCGCAGCATCATCACGCAGCGCGAACTCGGCACCGACACGTCCAGTTTCGCTCAAAGTCTGCGCGCGGCACTTCGCCAAGACCCGGACGTCATTCTGATCGGTGAAATGCGTGACCGCGAGACGATCGAGATCGCCCTTCTTGCCGCCGAAACCGGGCATCTTGTACTCTCAACACTCCACACACTTGACGCGCAAGAAACCATCAACCGTATTTTGGCGGTCTTCGAACCGCATCAGCAACTGCAAGTGCGTATGCAACTCGCGGCCACTTTGTCGTCGATCGTTTGCCAGCGTTTGTGCGCGCGAAAAGACGGTCAAGGATATATCCCTGCGGTTGAAATCCTGCTCAATAATGCGCGCATCTCTGAATTGATCGCCCGGCCCGACGGGCTCTCCGAGATCCGCGCGGCGATGGAAGAAAGCCAAAGCGTTTGGGGGATGTGTACTTTTGACCAATCGTTGATGGATCTTATCGCGAAGGACTTTATCACTTACGAAGAAGCGCTCAAGGCATCGAGCCAGCCTGAAAACTTCGCCATCCGTTATAACGGAGTGTCTCACCTGGACGGCAAAAAATGGGGCGACTCCAAGTACTTTGGCCGAAAAGCCGAGCAAGCGTGGCAAGATCTCTCGGTTATGGACGTCGAAAAGACCGACGGCGGCCACACGCGGCCGCGTGACAATTCCGTCAAATTAAGAGACAAGAAAAAGAACACGAAAAAAGCGCCGACCTTTGACCCTTTTGGCATCTTCAAAAAGGCCAAGTGATCGAGTTTCAGGAGTACAATGAAGAGCGCGGATATTCGAAATCTTTTTTTGTCCTATTTTGAAAAAAACAGCCACCGGATTGTGCCGAGCTCGCGCCTCGTGCCTGAAGGCGATCCGACTCTTTTGTTCTCAAACGCCGGGATGAACCAATTCAAAAACGTTTTTTTAGGTCTCGAAGCGCGCGATTACAAACGCGCCACCAGTTCGCAGAAATGCGTACGGGCTGGCGGCAAGCACAACGACCTTGAAAACGTCGGCTTTACGGCTCGCCACCACACTTTTTTTGAAATGCTCGGCAATTTTTCGTTCGGCGATTATTTTAAAAAAGACGCCATTCATTTTGCCTGGGAACTCTCCACTAAAGAATACGGCCTCGACAAATCGCGATTGTACGTCACGGTCTTTCAAGACGACGACGAAGCGGCGGATATTTGGCACAAACAAGAGGGCGTGCCACGCGATCGAATTTTTCGTTTCGGCGAAAAAGACAATTTCTGGCGGATGGGTGCGTCCGGCCCATGCGGGCCGTGTTCGGAGCTTTTTTATGATTTTGACCCGAGCGGGAAAGCAAGCCCGTACGATGAAATCAAAGCTGGCACCGATCGCGTTGTCGAATTTTGGAACCTCGTCTTTATGCAGTTCAATGAAACCGAGGATGGCCAGCGCACGTCGCTCCCCAAACCGTCGGTTGATACCGGATCGGGTCTCGAGCGAGTCGCCACGATTTTACAGGGCAAAACATCGAACTATGACAACGATTTGTTTCAATCGCTCATCGGAGCCGTCGAAAAAATAACGGGTCTTGAATACGCCCGCGGCTCTAAACAAATCGCAAAAGAAGTTGAAGCTCGCAACGTAGCCATGCGCGTGCTTGCGGATCACGCCCGTGCTTCGGCGTTTCTGGTAGCCGACGGAGTCTTGCCTTCAAATGAAGGCCGTGGCTATGTGCTTCGGCGGATCATGCGGCGCGCTCTACGCTATGGCCGCAATCTTTCAGACGATAAACCCATTTTACCCGGCGTGGTTGAGCGCGTAATTGAAGAAATGGGCGATGCATACCCTGAGCTCCGCGAGCGGCGCAACCACGTTTTGACAACCGTTCGCGACGAAGAAAAGCGATTTTTTGCAACCCTCGACCAGGGCATTCAGATTCTCGAAGCCGAATTTCGCGAAATGGAAAAACACGGTAACAAAACCGTGAATGGCCGTTTCGTGTTTAAACTGTACGACACATTCGGCTTTCCGTCCGATTTGACGGCTCTCATGGCCCGCGAGCGCGGCTATCAAATTGATGAAAAAACATTCGACCAACATTTGGCCGAAGCGCGTGAGGTCGCCCGCGCGTCGTGGAAGGGCAAGGGCCTCTCCACCAGCGAAGCCTATTTGATTAAATCGACTCAAGCGGTCGCGAAAAAATCGGGGCCGACGCAATTCACCGGATATCACGGAGTCGTCAGCGACAAAGGCCAGGTGATTTTTCTCTCAGAGGGCGCTCAACACGTCGCTGCGCTCACCCGCGATCAAAGCGGCGTGATAGCTCTTGATCGCACGTGTTTTTATGCTGAAAGCGGCGGTCAAGTGGGCGACATTGGTCAAATTGTTGGCGCCCACGGCGTGGCCGAAGTTCTCGACACGACGAAACTCAATGATGTGTATCTCCATCACGTGCGCGTGGTGGATGGCGAAATCCTCATGGGTGAACCCGTCCAAACGAGTGTGGATGCGACAAAACGCGCGGCGACCGCAAACAATCACTCGGCCACTCACCTTTTGCACGCGGCGCTTCGAAACATTCTCGGTACTCACGTGTCGCAGGCCGGTTCGCTAGTGGCGCCCGATAAACTCCGCTTCGATTTCACGCACAATCGGCCCATCAGCGCCGCGGACATCGACGCTATTGAGGCGATGGTGAACACCGAGATTGCTCGCGCACATATCGTTGAAACAACGATCATGTCGCCGAAAGATGCGATGGCGGCCGGTGCGATGGCTTTGTTCGGTGAAAAATACGGCGATCAGGTTCGGGTTCTTAAGATGGGTGATTTCAGCATGGAGCTCTGTGGCGGCACTCATGTCGACAACACGGCGCAAATCCGTTTTTTCAAAATCGTGAGCGAAAGCGGTGTCTCATCAGGAGTACGCCGAATCGAAGCGATCACCGGTGAAACGGCGGCTCGTTTTCTATTGAAAAATGCCCGCGAAAACATCGAAGCGCGTGGGGCTTGTGGGCTTCACGAGAACTGGCAACAGTTCATGCAATCGGATGCGCGAGTGGCGCTTTGGATCGAGCGCGCTAAAGACGAGAAAAAAGCGCTTGAGCGTGAGATTCAATCGCTAAAAGGCTCCAAGATAAACGTCGACGAATTATTGACCGGCGCCACTTCGTTCACTGTAGGTGGAACCAACGGCCGATTCATTTTCGCCGACCTTGAAATGAACGACCGCGACCTTCTCACGCAAATTTCAGATCGTTTGCGCGACAAAATACAATCCGGAGTAGTGGTTCTCGTAGGCCGCGGAGAAGGTTCGCATCCGATTATCGTAAGCGTGACGAAAAACCTGGTACCGGCGCTGAATGCCGGCAAAATTCTCGGCGCTGTTGCCGCCGCGATGGGTGGCAAAGGTGGCGGTCGACCCGATTTCGCTCAAGGCGCGGGCCGTGACTTGACCAAGATCAGCGAAGCTCGTGCCGCCGCCCAACCATTTTTAAAATGATTCATCGGGATCTCCACGGCACTCACCAGGTATTGGGAGCTGGCCGATCGTCCTGACCTTAACGAAATATAGTTTGTGCTCGCTCGCAAAATACTCAACCCTAGTACAGGGGCTAAGTTCGACACATAAAATTCACAGCAGCGGCAGCGATACTATGCTGACGCGCTGCCAGAAGGGAATTTCATGGAGCCGATGCAAAATTTCACACGGATGTTTGTGTACTCACTTCTCACGGTCAGCATCTTTGCTGGCATCTCGACCGGCGCACTCGCGGTGACCACACCCAATCCGCAACTGACGCCAGGTTCGCTCTGCTCAGCAAACGATCCGAATTTTAGCGGCTATGTGGACCCTGAACACATTGCACGGTGTGCACGAAACGTCAGCGATCAAGAAAAGATGCAGGTTGCGGCAGAATACGGCGGCATTCCACAATCAGAATGGCGAAACTACGAATTTGATCACTTGTACCCGCTTTGTGCCGGCGGTTCTGACAACATTGACAATATCTGGCCGCAACCAATCGACGAGGCGAAACAAAAAGATCGCATCGAAGACGAAGTTTGCGCCGGCATGCGAGACGGGAGCATGACGCAATCTCAAGCAATCGCACACATCAGCGCGTTTTTTTCGACGCCACCATCAGCCCCATAAGCTCGAACATTGTATCCATCGCCGCGAGTGCGGTGATGTCGGCGTGATCGTACGGCGGCGAAACTTCAACGATGTCGGCACCTACCAGCCGGCGGATTTTTAATGCACGCAAAATGCGTTGTGTTTCGTAGGTCGTGAGACCGCCGGGTACGGGAGTGCCCGTGCCGGGCGCGTAGGCTGGGTCCAAACAGTCGACGTCAAAAGAAATGTAAGTGGGCGGACATTTCGCATCGTCGAAGCGAGGCAGCCTTTCGATAAATTTCTCAAGCCCCTCCACGCGAATGTCATCCACCGTGGTCGATTGAATTTTGTATTTTCGTGAAATCGCCAAATCTTCGTCGCTGACGAGTGGCCCGCGCAGTCCGATTTGCAAAGTGCTCTTGGGGTCGATTAATTTTTCTTCAAGCGCGTGACGCGCGAAGGTACCGTGGTGATATTCGCAGTCCCACGCCGCCGGATAAGTATCAAGATGCGCGTCGAAATGAATGAGCGACAAAACCCCATGTTTCTTATGCAGAGCACGTAAAATGGGGAGCGTGGTCGAATGATCGCCGCCGACAGCAATGAAACGTTTGCTAAGCTTCATCAGCTCGCCGAAGAATTTTTCGATTCTAGCGTAGGTCATTTTTTGATCGACCGGGACCGTCGGGCAATCGCCGATGTCGGCAAATTTGAGGTTGGGCCAAAGCGTCTCGCCACGCGCCCAGTTGTACCCGCGCCCGAGTGAAGTCGCTTGTCTAACGTGTGCGGGGGCAAAACGCGCGCCGCTTCGATAGCTTGTGCCGCCGTCGTAGGGCACGCCAACAAGACCGACATCATAATCGGCGTCTTTTGAGACATGCGGTAAACGAAAAAAAGTTTTGATCGCCGAAAACCGGGGGAATTCTCGCCCGCTGATCGGCTCATATTTAATCGCATCGTTTTTTATAGACTCTTTCATATTTGCCTCATGTTAACGGTCTAGAATTTTCCATGCTGGTCGCCACAACGCCAAACCAGTTTTGAGTTTGCAACCTTTAATTGAGTGTGAGTCGCCGGGTCATACAAAAACTGACCCGCTGCCAGTTGCTTGCGGTTTTGCACAGGCACATCGAGATCCTTTATGAGCTGCCCCTTGCGCCACTCATAAAGCAACCATTTACGCGATTGAATTCCAGTTTGCGGGTCGGGGGTCGCCCACAAGTTGATTTCTATAAAGCGGCGAACACCGAAGCTGATCAGGCGCACCCGACGCCAAGTCACTAAATCACCGGCGTATGGCAACGTCACAGTGTCGCGACTGCGACCGTCATTGGCTAAAACCTTGTCTTGCCAAACTTGCAATCGAAAGGACCGCTCGCGCAATTGACAATCTTTTTCTTGTAACCATTTGCGTGAACAGTTGGACATTCTCGTTATAGCCGTGGCGCGAAAAGCCACACACGATAGAGTTATCGCTAACATTATCTTGACCAGACTTTGGCTTTCAGCTTTCATCAAAGCTTAAATTAGGCTCTGTCGCGCGAATCAGCAAGCGATGAATATACAACAACTGAACACACAAGAACTTTTAGAAAACTGGTACCTCGATCAAAAGCGCGATCTGCCGTGGCGAAAATGCCGCGATCCTTATCGCATTTGGATTTCCGAAACAATGTTGCAACAAACCACCTGCACGGCGGTCATCCCCTATTTCGAGAGGTTTTTAGAGAGGTTCCCCACGGTCGATAGTTTGGCCGAGGCGCGGCTTCCGGATGTATTAAGTTTATGGCAAGGTCTCGGTTATTATTCACGGGCCCGTAACCTGCACAAATCTGCAAGAATTCTGGCGAAAAAAATGGAGTTCCCGCGCTCACATCGCGAATTGATGCAGCTCCCGGGCTTCGGTCCTTACACCGCTCGAGCCGTCAGCAGTCTTGCGTTTTCAGAACCAGTCGGCGTTCTCGACGGCAATGTGATTCGCGTTTTGAGCCGCTTTTACAATCTGCGGTGTGAGTGGTGGCGACCGCGCGTGCGAGCTGAACTCCAGACGAAAGTGGATGAATTCGTGCACAATCGTCCAGTTCATGTACTCAATCAAGCTCTCATGGAGCTCGGCTCTCAAGTGTGCACGTCGCAAAATCCGAGATGTGTCATGTGCCCAATAGTCAGCCAATGCGAAGCTCGTAAAAAGTCGACCTGGCAGAACCTGCCGCTCAAAAAACCGCGTCGCGCCCGCGAAATGTGGGAGTGGCGCCCACGTGTTGAAACAAAAGGTTCGCGCGTGCGTCTCGCGACCAACGATTACGCGCCGTTTTTGCGCGGGAGCTGGTTATTGCCCGGGCATGCGCGGCGTCTCAAACGCGCTCCAAAAACATTCGACTTTCGCCACAGCGTCACCCATTACGACATCTACGTGACGGTCAAACGTAAAGCGGCTCAAACGAAAGTGTCCGATCAAAGCAAGTGGGTGCCAGCCCAAGATGTGAAGTCGGTCGCGCCCTATTCATTGGTGAAAAAGGCGCTCGTCGCCTGCGGGCTCGCGCTCGTTGTTTCAGCCTGCCAATCGACAAAGTCGACTTCGACGTCGACTGCCGTTATTTTAGAAAAAGTCGGGCCGTACACCCTACTCAGTCAATTCGGCGTGAACGATGCGCCGAGATTTTCAGCCGATGGCCGACATCTTTTATACGTGAGCTCAAAGAGGCTTTCTCACTCGAATCCCCAACTTTATGACCGCGATTTAAAAACGAATCTTGAGCACCGATTGACGTTTCAAGACGGCGAAATATTTGACGGAATTTACGACCATACCGGCACAGGTATCATTTACTCGAGTAGCACCGATGAGATTAAAGAAAACCCGCGATACATTACGGATGCGATTAAAAATTTCGCATCGAACACGGCCGCAAATTCGGCGACATTGGCGAGCACACGGGCGTCGACCCCTCACTCGCCGAAAGATTTTTGGGGAGATAAACTCCCCCCGACGGATTTATATCATGTCGTGATCGATGGCAGCACCATACAGCGCATGACCAAAGCCTATGAGTTTCACGGCGAGATCAGTGCCGACCCGAAGTCGAACGAAATTGTTTATGCCGCCGTGACGGGTGGTCGAACCGAGCTCTTTCGAATGAACGTCAAGAGCCATTCGGAGCAGCCTTTTTTGAAAACAACCGCCCCGGCGCCGAATGCCGTATCACCTGCGTCAACACCGCCCGTGCCGTCGGATGAATGGCCGCAATATAGCCCGGACGGCAAACACGTTGTATGGGTTCGCGCGGTGGCTCCGCAGAAGTCTGAAATTTGGATGGCCGATGCAAACGGTGCGAACGCCCATAAGGTTATCGGCGGCGATGCGGTTTATTGGACGCCATCATGGAGTCCCTCAAGTGACGCCATTCTCTTCTCGTCGAATCGAACAACGCCTTTGGTTTTTGAACTTTACGCTTTGAAGTCGGACGGAACGTGCATTCAACAGCTCACGAAAAATTCAGACTTGGGTAAAAAAAACTTTCGTCTCTGGCAGGCTGAAGTTTCGCCTGATCTAAATGAGATTGTGTTTACATCCGATATCAGCGGTGAGCCGCAAATCTATAAGTGGCAGTTCAATGACGACACACGCGCACTCATTACGCATCCCACGTGTTCGCCAACAGCCTGCGCCAAACCGCCTTGCGCGACTCCGTCGCCCGCTGTACCATTGAGCAAGTGAAAAATGTCATTGTTGCACTTCTACTGTTCACATCACCGGCCGGGCTCGTGGCCGCACCGATGCCTCTCACCTCAACTTCGCTTTTTATTTCTGCCAAGCAGGGCCTTTTTCACTCGCCTCTCGGATTTAGCATCGATGCCGGCCGCACGAATTGGCAGCTTGAGCCCAAACCAAAAAACAACCATTTTATCGAGACAATTTATAAGGCGCCCGCAGGTTCGGGGTCGGAGGCAATACTGACCGTGCGCTCCGACAAAGTAAATGGACAAGTGGATGCTTCCCAATACGCAAAACGGTGGCTGAGCGATTACCCGCGCTTTGGTTTCGAAGTTCTCGACGCAAAAAAGGTGAAGGTCGACGGACAAATGGCCTATCTCATCGATCTTGTGAGTCACGAAAGCTCGAAACAGCTTCGCCAAGTTTTGTTCGTCCGGGGCGACGATGCAGTCACACTCACCTGTCGCGATAAAATTCAAGACTTCGCAAAAACGCTGAAATCATGCGACCAGATTATTCGCACGTTTCATTGGTGAGCTGCACTCAACCGAAGATTCGCTTCAGAAACCCTTTTACCTTACCCACGACACTTGCGTTCGAGGCGGACATCGAAGGTGACGTCGAACTCGGCCCGCTATTTGAATGCCCGCTATGTTGGGGGCGCTGAAATCGTTGGCGACCTTGACCGTTTTCTTGTCGGGCAGGACCGGGCTGGCGACCATCCAACTGAGGACGATGTTTAAACCCTCGTTTCGGATGGCGATGTTGCGAATGACGATCGGGCCGCTGTTCAGGGCGTTGATCGCCTCGCGGTTCGCGCGGTTGATTAGCATCATGCTGGCGAGCCTGATCGTAACGTTGATCTGGGCGACCGCGCTCACTGCGCTGGCCTTGTTCGTTGCGTGGCCCGTGTTCGTGGCGCGGACCTTGATGACCGCGCGCTTCGCGACGGGGGCCTGGGCCTCTGCCGCCTTCGCGAGGTTTCCGATAATCGCGCGGGCCACGCGAAAATCCCCCGCCGCCGCCTTGAGCCGCGTGCTGCGGTCGATGCGATGATTCATGAACATATGGTTTAAATTCTTTTACGACGTCGGCTTCGTCCACCCAACCGATTGTCACTTTGTGACCGAGATACGATTCAATCCGCTGTAGAGCCTCAACGTCACGATCGCTCACGAGGCTAAATGCGCGACCTTCAGCCCCCGCGCGGCCCGTGCGGCCGATTCGATGAACGTAGTTTTCTGGGTCGTCGGGCAGTTCGTAGTTGATGACCAAATCCACGCCGCGAATGTCGAGTCCTCGCGCGGCCAGATCGGTTGCAACGAGCACGTTGCGGTCGTTGCTCGTGTCTTTGAACATCTCCATAATTCGCGTGCGCTGAGCTTGTGAAATGAGACTCGAAATGCCGAGCGCGGGCACTCCGTTCGCCGAAAGAAACTTCGCAACACGCTCGATATTGTGTTTGAAATTGCTGAATACGATCACTTGCCGGGGCTGATGTTTTTGGATGAGCGACAAAAGTATTTGCGGCTTTTCATTTTGCCCGACGTGAAAGATCTCATCCACGACATTTTCAGCCTTGGCCTGGTCGCGGCTCACGTTCACTTCGACCGGGTTCGCCCCGAATTCATAGGCGGTGTTGAGAACATCAAAATTAAGCGTGGCGCTATAGACAAGAAATTGGCGCTCCTGCGGGATACGGCGCAGAATATATTTCATGTCGTCTTTAAAGCCCATATCGAACATGCGATCGGCTTCATCGAAGACGACGGCGCGGACTTGGTTCAGATCGACCAAATGTTCTTTGTAAAGATCAATGAGCCGCCCGGGGGTGGCGACGATAAATTCAACGCCCGATTTCAGCGCCGCCTTTTGCGCTTCGTAACCCGTGCCGCCGTAAATCGAGGCGGCGCGCAGTTGCGAACGCTTACCAAGTTTGGCGGCATTTTCGCAAACTTGCTCCGCCAGCTCGCGAGTTGGCACAAGAACCAAAATAAAGTTGGATTTTCGCCAGTTCTTGAACAACGGCCGGTTTGGCTTTTCTTCGGCCGGCTGGTCGGGGTTTACCGGTTCGCGCGAGCGTACGATTCGATCCATCAACGGGAGCAAAAACGCCGCCGTTTTACCGGTGCCGGTTTGCGCAAGCCCGGCGACATCGCGGCCTTCTAAAATATGCGGGATTGACGTTTCTTGAATGGGTGTGCAGTCGACGAACCCGAGTTCGTCAATGCCCGCCTGGACAGACGGGTGCAGAGCAAATTCTGTAAACTTCACGTTTCCTTTCCAACCCAAAAATCAATCACGTTTTATCGGCTCTTAACGCAAAAGTCAAAAATTCACTGACAACAGTTATAAACCCGTCCGGGTTGTCGAAATGGACCCAATGACCAGCATTCGGCACCTCAACCCCGCGAACATGCGGATTTTTCAGGGCAAGCACCTTTAAGAACTCATCTTTCGGCAAGTCCTGAGACCGCTCGCCGCGAATAAAAAGTGTCGGTACGGTGAGGTCGCGGACGGCATCCCAGCGCGGTTGAAAGTGACCGAGGCGCAGGCTTGAAAGGATGGCATTTTTTGAAAAGCGCCAATCGGCCGTACCGTCCGCCCGCGATTCAATGTTGGTATAGAAGTACTGCGCCAGAATGTGAGAGTGCGCACGTGTGAATTCACCGTCAAAATATTTTTTGGCTTCGAGCTTACTCGCGAACGGCACCGGAACTTCTTCGACCATTTGAATGGTCTTTTCCATGGCCGCGAGATTACCTTGCGGGCCGATGTCCTCGATGACCAAGGCTTCAAGACGCTGCGGGTATTTCTGCGCGAAGTGCAAGGCGTTTCGCCCGCCCATCGAGTGGCCGATCAGCGATATTTTGCTCCAGTTGAGCTCATCCAATATCAACTTGAGATCGAGGGAGTAATCTTCGGGCGCATAGCCTTTTTCAGGTTTAAAGCTCCAACCATGGCCGCGCTGATCGTAAGTCAGTACTTGGTAGGACTTCTGAAATTGAGGCACAACCCGCCGCCAATTGGCGCCGGAGCCCATCACGCCATGAAGAAAAACGAGTTTGCGACTGTTCGGGTCGCGGTTTTCAGGGCCGGAGATTTCATATTTGAAATTTTGCAGATAGCTCAGGGGGCACCCTCATTGTCTTGCCGTTTGACGCTGGCGAAAGTCGCGTTCATTATGCAAGAGTGACACAAAAGCCTCGCCAGAATCAACTGGATCACCGTGACATCGACCCGGCCGCTCTCGCCATCGTGAATAACCTGCAATCCCGCGGATTCACTGCCTATTTGGTCGGCGGTTGCGTGCGCGATCTATTGCTCGGTAAACATCCGAAAGACTTTGATATCGCGACGACGGCAATGCCGCAACAAATCCGGCGGGCGATACCGAACGCTTTCATTATCGGCAAACGATTTCGCCTCGTGCTGGTTAAGCGTGGAGCTGTACAATACGAGGTCGCGACATTTCGCCGCGAGGCGCGTCCCGATGAAAACATTGAGGAGTTGCCCGCGGGCGACAACATTTTCGGCACTCCCCAAGAAGACGCCAAACGACGCGATTTCACTATCAACGCGCTTTTTTATGACCCGGTGGCGAGCCAACTGATCGATTATGCCGAAGGTCTCGCCGACCTTGAAGCCGGGATCATACGGATGATCGGCGACCCCAATACTCGCCTGATTGAAGACCCCATCCGCATCATGCGCGGCATTCGGCTCGCGCACATGATACGGTTTCGTTTGGAGCCCGAACTCAAAGCCGCGATGGGCCGGCATGCCGAGGAGCTCAAAAAAACAGCGCTGCCGCGACGGCGCGAAGAAATTCTTAAATTTTTGCGCTTAGATGATCCGTCGCTTGCCTTTTTGACGGCCTTCGATCTGGGCGTGCTCGATCCCGTCACGCCAACGCTCAATCGGCTGCTCGCTCAACCCGACAAAGCTGAAATTTTTGTGCGCCACCTCGCGGCCTTTCACGATCATGAACTCAGCACGCCCAATGAACTGTTCGCAGGTTTGATGCTCGCTTTTCTTCTCACAGAAAGTGCGGGGGAGCTTGTGACAACAGAGAAGTCGGAATTGCGTGCGCGCGACATCATGGAGCATCCGGTTTTGCACCCAATGATGCACAATGAACTCGGCATGTTTAAATCAGAGCAGATGGTGTTCGCTAAAGCAGTGCAACTGTTGGCACTGCTGAAAAAACGCCGGGAGTTTGAAAAGCGAGGTGAACGCCGGCGTGTTGCGGTCGTGGCGAACGAAGCTTTTCCTCTCGCGTTGAAACTCGCCGAGCGAATTCATTGGCTATCGCCGAATGACTTACATTTTTGGCGCGAGATCGGAAAACTCCGCCAACCGAAGCCGAACAAATACCGAAGACGGCGTCATCGTCGTCCGCCGTCACCGCCCCCGCACAATTCACCGAAGTCGACGTCGTAACCATTGCGTCGAGCATTGTCTTGAACGGCGGCTTGCAGTCGTTGTCGTGATAACTGCGAATCGTAGCCAAAATCATAGGCACACGCGTTCGTCGCGGCGGATTGAAACTCCGCAGCCGAAAGCCGAAAATCCTGCAACGAGAGAAAGACTTTTTGGGCCGTCCAAGGGTCGCTCCCGTTTCTAAGCGTTTGACTGAGCGTGATCATATAGGCGTTACGGGCTGCCGGGTTTCGCTTTGCCGTGAGCGGCCCGAAAATTCGAAAGAATTCAACTTTAGCCGGACCTTGAATAGCCTGGCTCGCGGCGAAAACCGCGCTCAATTCTTGATCACCCAAGTTTCGATCGGCGAGTATTTCGCTCGCCTCGATTTGAACATTATTTTGGCTGATCGAGAAATCCTTTATGATTTGAGTCGATGGGATGCGCGGTCCGGCCGAAACATCGTACGATTCGGCGTCACGCACACAATCAAGAGCGCTGGCGAGAATCGTCTCGAGCGGATGCGAACTGTCGACGGCATAGTCGGCGCTCAAATCAGTCACGCCACATTTAGCCGGATTATCTAGACACTCCGTCAGCTTCGGCACGAGTACACTCGCGGCATGGGCGAGTTCGTAAACAGTGCCCACTTGATTATCCATAAAGACCGCTGAAAAGTCGCGGCCGATATATTGAACAAACAATTGCACGCTCGGGTCACTCGCAAGCGGCGCGAGCTCGGGATATTTTCGTAGCTCATTGATATACGAATTCGGATCGGCGGCAACGGCTCGAACGATCGGGGTATTTTTCGTTTTCGAAGCGCTCGCGGCGGGGTTAGCGTGCTTGCTGGCGGCAGCGAGGGGCATTTGAGTCGCGACGACCTCGGCGGATGGGGGTTTTTTCTTAAAAGCATACCAAGACGAAGCGCCGACCCACACCGTGAGACATGGAATCAAAATTAGAAGAACGAGTGCGGCGGAAAGTTTTTTCATTTGGCCGCCTTCGACTTGATTGCGCGCAAAATCTGCACGCGAGCCGCCGGAGCCCACAAAACATTTGTGTCTGTCTTATGCACAAGCACTCGATACCACAATTCGCCAAACCCGTTATTTTTTGAACCCACCACGAAAACGAGCGTACCCGGAGAAAGTGAATTTGCGATCGTCGCGTCCCGGCGATTTTCAGACATTAAATTGAGCAAGCCTTTGCCAATGATGACTCCTAAATAATTTTTGCCTTCGACATAGCTTGGAGGGAGTTTCGTGAGATCAGCCATGCGAACGTAGAAATTATTAGCCGAGCACGCCCCCGTTGGCGCAATGGGCTTGTAGAACGTTTCAAAGTTGCCAGCATTCGCGTACACCACGGCGCCGCGATCGTCGATCATTTCATCCCAATTCAACCCGTCGTTATGCAAAGTGGTGACCCAAGTGAAGACGGGTGATCCGCCATTCGGGTAGCGCGAAATTGTGCGAATGTAAGTCGACGGACCGCCGTTCGAGTCTATGGTTGGGGCCGAGCGAATGGGGCTTGCGAAATATCCTTTTTTGAGTTCGAGCATTTTAACTTGGCTCGCGATATGAGCGAACGTCACAAACTCGGGTAGCTCGATTCTCCCCCACGCGCGCGCGTCTTGACCAAGGGTTGTCGTCAATACGCGAACCCGCTCGGCCCCGTGCCCTCCGCTTGCTAGATATCCGCACGCATTTTGAGGTTCCGAATCCGGCTGCGAGTAAATCGAAATCCGACCGCGCTTTAGAAAATGCGTGGGCGCAACCAAGGTGCGCTTGGGCATCCGCCAGGTCGCGTAGGGCGTTTCGCTTGAATGCAGTATTGCTTTAATGGCTGCATTTTTCTCCGTCATTAGCTGTCGTGAAAACGCGCCTTGAAAGTCGTAAACCAGCTCATCGAGTGCCGCGCGTTCGATCGTGCCTTCTGGTAAATAACTCTGGTAGAGGCTCGTCCCGTTGATAATCGACATAATGTCGCGATAGAAACCTCGATTATTCTCATTCATGACATTGTAACTGCACAGCGATTGACCGTTGTAAGAGTGGCTCCAACTCGCTTGCGCAAGACTCAACCAAATAGCCGGCTTTGAACCGGGCCCCCAAGGTAATTTGGCATAGCCACGATCAAACGGATCGGTGGGACGAATGCATGAAATCTTACCCTTTTTGTCGTCAAGCTGATCATAACCTGACCAAATATAATCGATACCGCCATCTATAGAGCGAAACACGTTCATGAGAATCGTCGGGTCCATTTCGGCAGGGTGAAATCGGACATTCATCTGCATGATGCCGATGTCGCCGCTCGGCGCAAACAAGAGTTGATGCGTCAACGGGGCTGACTTTATATACCGGCAGTCTGGTAAAAGCGGGCGAAGTGGATCTCGATATATCGGGCTCAAGACTTGGCGCGCACCCGGCCCAATGCTGATCAGATCGTTGGCCTGCTGATCGCACTCGACTCCGCCGACTTGCCTAAAATGGACGCCACGACTCTCGTGTTGCGGTATCGCAAGAGCGAGCAGCAAAAATGTGTAGTACGAAAAGTTGTCGTTCGTGCCTGGGTGATACCCGAGCACTGGGTCATTGTGAATCTTCAGATCGGCCTGCCTCAGAATGTGTCGAAAAATCAGCCGATAATAATCTTCAAGCGAGCCAGCCCCGACAACCGGCCCGATAGCCTCAACATCCGGCGAAAACGTGAGAAACTGGGTGTCGGGGAATATATGATTCTTAAACAGTCCATCGAGTGTCACAAGTTGCGAGGATTTTCGGGGGGTAAACAGCAAATTAGCTGCGAAGCCGAAATTCGGCATCATCATCGCGGCTATGATGACCGATATTGTCACCGATTTGAGCTGAAGTCGCATTTATTCCACCCTTGAGTAAAACGCCTACAAATTAAGATTTGTCTGCAAAATAGACACCGGTTATAGTGCATAACATATTGAATTCCCGTCCATAAGGAGCGCTATGGGTGAATTTAGCATTTGGCATCTTTTAATCATCGCCGGCATTGCATTGTTAATCTTTGGTCCGAACCGTTTGCCCCGGCTCGGTAAATCAATAGGTGAAGCGATTCGCGGGTTCAAAAAAGGTCTCAACGAAGACGAAATCGACGTGACCAATACATCACGGCCCGATCAAATCCAATCACCGAATCAACCTGGCGTCGGGCAAACCACCCAACAAACTGCGCAAGCTGATCGCGAGAAAAATAAAGTTTAGAGCTGCCGAAGCACTCGGCGGCGATCGACAACCTCAGGTGTGACGCGCCTCCCACATGGCCAGCAATGTAAACCTTTGCTGCTTAAGCTTCGCATTCGCTGTCGCTAGGCGATACCAATTTGAGTTAAGTCACAACCTCATACGGAGAAGAAGCGGCAGGATGGTGATTTTTTCATTTTAATTTAAATTAAATCAACAGATCTGTTAGAAGTCGCGGACGGCGGCGGCGATCGACTTCGCGTCGAGATGATGCTTTTTGTAAAGATCGATGGCGTTGTAGGCGCTTTGACCGAATTCACCGGCCACTCCCAAAGAACGCGCGCGAAAATCGAGGCCTTCGCACGTGAGTTTGTGAATCAAAAGACCGCCCATGCCGCCCATCAACTGGTGATCTTCAACCGTGATGAGATGTACGTTCGTGTTTCGCAAGCACGTGCGAATCGTCGAGGTGTCGGGCCGATTGATGCACGACGGGTTCACGACGCACACGCCGATCTTTTCTTTTTCGAGTTCATAAGCGGCTTCGAGCGCTTGATGTAGCAGCGCCCCGGCCGCAACAATGGTCGCCTTGCCCGCAAATTGATCGGTGTTGTCGAACACAACTTGCGCGTGCCCCAATCGGTATTCGTAATTTTCTGGCAAGTAGCGGGGCGGAAAATTTTCGCGCCCCAAGAAAAATATCTGGCTGCGCGGAACGCGACCCGCTTTGCGTGCGGCCGCGAAAGACTCAACCGCTTGTGAAACCAAGGCCTCAGCTTCGGCACTCGAAGTTAAACAGTAAACGTCCGCATTCGGAATCGACGCCGTCATCGCAAAATACGTGAGTGCCTGATGAGAGGCTCCATCGGCCGCGTCTTGAAACCCGACGTGCGAAAAAACGGCAATGACCGGCGCTTCTGAAAGGGCCGCCATCGCAAGTGGCAGCGCGCCTTTGGTAACACCGAACTGCGCGAATGTGTCGACAACCGGAATATACCCGAGTTTTGATAAACCCGCCGCCATGCTGACCATGTTCGACTCGGCGACGCCTATGTCTTGCGTCGAATGGGGGAATTCTTTTTGAAACGCAGCCATACCCGTCGAGCCCGGCAAATCGGCCGAGATCGAAACAATCGGATGGCCTTTTTTCTTCATTGCAATCAGAGCGCGGCTTACACCCGCTTGCACCTTTTCGGTTGGCGTTGGTGAACCGCCCGTCGACGCAGCCGATTTTGCGGCTGCTTTGGCGCGCGCTTTTTCGACAAGCGAATCGCACCAGCCGTAAAATTCTTTCGGCACCGATTTTTCGACGTTGGCGCCGTGTTTATAAATTTCATCGATGAAGGCGCGCAGCTCTTCAGGGTTCGAGAGCGGAAAACCATGCCCGCCTGAGGCTGATTTTTCGGTTTTCGCCGTGCCGTAACCTTTGATCGTTCGCGCGTGGATCGCTATGGCTTGTTTCGGGTTCGCGCGCGCGCTTGAAATTGCCGACTCAATCACTTCGACACATTTCTGAAGGTCGTGACCGTTCTTTAATTCGATCATGTGCCAACCGAAATCTTTAAGGGCGGCAAAAGTCGGCTCCATCGAGAACGCGTCTTGATCGATTCGCCCCGAGAGCTTCGTGTTATTGTCACTGATGATCATAACAAACGGATTCATTTTGCCTTTGGCCGCAAGCCCCGGAATTGTGGCGAGTGCTTCGCGCGCCTCACCTTCCATGCACGCGCCGTCTGAAATGGTCGTCACTGTCACGCGCCCGTGCCCCGATAGGTGATCGCCGAAGCAAAGCCCCTGCGACTGCGGCAAACACGACCCAAGCGGTCCGTTGCTGAGGTACACTCCTTCAGGGAAGAGATGCACCTCACCATGCCCCGTGAGCCGACTTTCAATCGAGCGAAAACCTTTGAGGGCTTCGAGCGAAAGATCGGCAAAACCGTAGTTCGCTTTCAGCGCATAAAGTCCGTTTTCACAATGACCGGCGTCGTTGATGAGGTGAAACAATTCATGCCAAGGTTGACGTTTCACGCGCGCTTCGTGAAAAACCAAACCGTGCAGTGCCGACATGAGTTCGGCGAGCGCCGACGGACCGCCGAAGTGAGAAGCCGCTCCGCCTAACACCGCTTGCATATCCATGAGCGCGATCATCGCGCGCGTGGCCGTCGGGTCGGCAATTTGAATCGTTTCGCCCGAGGCGAGACGAACAGGCACGGCGTAGCGAGGATCGCCTTGCGGGTTTTGCGCTAATTTTGACGGGATGGGGATTGGCGTTATGGCATCCATGGTTTGATTAGTAAGAGTAAACCGATTATACGTCAACCGCCAGAACTGACGAGCAAGGGAGTGACCGATGAAAGACGCGAGCCGTATGAAAAAAGTCGAATTACACCGCCATTTGGAGCTTTCGCTTCGAGCCGCCACCATTAAAGAGCTCGCCCCATCGTTCGGGATTCAACTTGCGAACGAGGCTGATTATCTGGACCGCTTCGTCATCCGAGAGCCCATGCATAATCTGGGCGCGGTTTTGAACAAGTTTTTAGATACGCAACTTCTGCTCGCAAGCCCCGAGATTCTCGAACGCATCACGTACGAAGCCTGCCTCGATGCCTATGACGAGGGAGTCCGCATTCTCGAATTGCGGTACGCTCCAACATTCGTTAGGCATCGGCACGAAAATATGACCTTTCAAACGATTCACAATGCCATGGTGAAAGGCGCGCAACGGGCCGAGGCAGAGAAACCCATCGCGGTCGGTTTCAACTGCATTATTCAAAGAATTTTGCCCGTAAAGGAAGCCGAATACGTCACCGATTTTGCGATCGAAAACAAAGGCACATTTATCGGTCTGGACCTCGCCGATAACGAAGAAGGTTTCGACTCGAAGCCTTTTGCGCCGTTTTTCGCCCGCGCCAAGGCGGCCGGCCTTGGCATTACTGTTCACGCGGGTGAAGTCAATTTGCCTGAAGCTCCCGGTTACGTGAAAGACGCGATCGACTATCTGGGCGCAACCCGAATTGGCCACGGTCTACAGATCTATCGCGACCCCCAAATAATCGAATATGTGCGCGATCGCGGTGTCGTTTTAGAGCTCTGCCCGACCAGCAATTATCTCACTCAAGCAGTGAAAGGCGGCTTTCACAATTTGCCTTATCACAAACTGTACGATGAGGGCGTTCGCGTCACGTTCAATAGCGACGACCCCGGGATATTCGCCACGAATCTCAACCGCGAATATGAGATTTTACAGCGCGAGTGCGGATTCACTCTAGATGAACTCGCCCAGTGCAATGAAACGGCGGTGAAAGCGAGCTTTATTGCCACGGACAAAAAGGCCAAAGCCTGGTCAAAGGCTTAGTACTTAGCCCGCGTGCGAATTTAATTTCGAATTTTAATTTTGATCGGAACGAGGCCAGCCGGATTCATCTCCGGCAGAACTTCGGGCCTTGCTGGTCTTAAATCAATTGATAGTCTGCGACTCGGTCGGCTAGTCTGCTGTTCTTCGGCGGCCCGGTAAATGAACAACCACACCGGCTCATTCGTCTGATCGTCCCAAAATACGATGTTATCAACGAACGCAAATCGATCGGCCGCACTTCGGTTGATGGCGGCCAAGCGCGCCTGCTGAGTGGCCACCCCGCTCGACATGACAGCTCTATGAAATGCCAGGGGGAATACCGCATCGGTTGATGATATGAAAATCCGATCGCGCTCCATCCCGACAAGCATCTTTGTAATAACCGCCTTCAGCGAGTCATAATTCGGATCAACCGTGCGATCGACACTCACCAATGAACGAATCTTCGCGCGATAATCGACCGGCACGTTCAAGTCGTTGTACGCTCGCTCAAGCACGGGCTCGTGCCTCTCAATGCTCAGAAGCGCGTCTTTGACCTGCGCCCCGCGAAGCTCGAACGCTTTGAGGTCCATATCGTGACGCTTTAAATTGTATTCAATGCCGTTCAGGCGCTGGACGACTGACGTCGCGACGGGCACGGGCAAATTCGTCGGCTTGCCGTAAACCGAAATTTCACCATAACTCTTGCCGCTATTTCGGCTTTCGCTTTTTGCCATTTGAATTAGGGAGTTGACCCGAATAACACTGGCGAGCAGATTTCTTTCCGAACCGTAGTTCGGCAGCTCGCTGAGAAACATTTCGCAACTCATCTGCTTAAGCGGCTTGAGAAACGTGTAGCGCGTCGAGCGAGCCGCCGCGATTCGCGCTGTCGCTATCGCGGCAAAAACAGTCACTACTGTCAAAGTTCTAGACAAATTGATCGGCCTCTTATGAAGTTAATAACCCTAAAAAGAAATTTCAAATTCGGTATAGCTTTGGTGCAAGGCAAATGCCATATGTAACCTTTTTAAGGCTTATCTGAAATGTGGCCGGAGCGAACGTAGACAACTTGCGACGCCAGTGCTTCGATATCGGCCGGGTCGTGCGACACCAAAAGAGTCGGCGTCTTGTATTCGTCGACAATCGATTTCACAAGCGCGCGAGCGTCTTTGCGAATTTCTATATCCAACGCCGAAAACGGCTCATCTAAAAAGAGAAATCTCGGTTGCCGGATCAACGCGCGCGCAAGCGCCACACGCTGGCGTTCGCCACCCGATAACACCTTGGCCTTTTTCTCAAGCAGCGGCCCAATCCCCAAGCGATCGGCTAAATGCTTCAACCTTCGCTTCGCTTCGTCTTTGGCAAGTTTTTGCGCTTGGGCGGCGAATAAAATGTTATCGCCGGCCGAAAGGTGCGGGAACAATTCATAGTTTTGAAAAACAACGGCCAAGTTTCTTTTCTCAATCGGCAATCGCGCCAGATCTAATGGCCCCTCAGGGGTTTCAATTACCCAACTGAGCGACGGGCATTCTTCTAAGCCGAGCAAGATGCGGATGATGGATGTTTTGCCGGAACCCGATGGCCCAGAAAGTGCGGTGATGCCGCGATCGTTGATCTGCCATTCGGCGATATCGAGTTGAAATCCGTCGTACTCTTTTTTCAAATTTCTTATGATCACGCCGTCTCACTTTCAAAGAATTGCCCGAGCTGTCGGCATAAAAGAAAAATCGCTCCGCCCGTCAATAATGACAGCCATGTGACGACGGTGGCGAGCTCTAGTCGATAGCCACCCATCAGCGTTTGGGCCGTGAGCGCCAGCGTGATGTCGTGCCCGCTGAGCAGAGTCGCAAAGGCAAAATCACCACTCGCCCAAAGGGCCGCGATGCCGCAGATCCACATGAAATCGTGAATTCGTTGAGGCCACACGACTTTGCGAAATACGAGCCAATGACCCGCGCCTTCAATGCGCGCGATATCGAGCTGCCCTTCGAGCGATTTCACCATCGAGCGCCCGCGCAAGCGATAAAGAGACGGCAATATCAAAAACGCGAAACCAAACGAAATAATCGCGAGGCGCGCCACGGTTGAAAGCTGTTCGACGGGTACCAAAAGATAAATCACGAATCCGGTCAGAACTAGGCTCGGCGCTATGTAACCGGCGAGTATCGTGTCGAAAAAAGTGCGCCGCGCGAGAAAAAAAATCGCAACAAAAAAGGCCCCGGTTAAAACACTCACCGCCGCGCATTCGAACAATGAACCCAGAAACCGGCCGAATAAATCGGCCCTCAAATCGGCGGAGGACATAAGCATCTTTACACCGGCCGGTAGGCCGTGAAACGACCCGGCTACAATCAGCACCGAGACGAGCAGCGTAAGATACATCGCCTGCGGTAGAAACACCCGCCGCAAAAATCGCGGCTGCGGTCGATCTTGACTAAAGCCAATTCGCAGCATCATCGAAAAGCAGAAGACAAATGCCGCTTCGATAATTGCCAGAAGCGCCGCGTGCAAGAGAGCTGCGTGCTTTAACATTTCACGATAGATCAAGACTTCGATCGTTGCGCCAGTCCGCGCGCCGAGAACAAGCGGAACCGAGAAACTCGTGAAACACACGACGAATAAAAAGAAAAAGAGCGCGGTCGACTCCGCCGAAAGCCCGCGCATACATTGCCAGACGGTTCTTGCTTTTGAAGCACCCTCGACAGCCGCGATTTCGATCACCCCGCCCAACTTTGATTCTAGGGCCCGGCCCAAAACAACCGCCACCACCCCGAAATTGGCAAGAACGTGGGCGATCTCGACGCCTTCAATGCCAAACGGGAATTTGGTCCACGGCATAATCAAGTTCAGTGTTGAAAGAATAATGAACAAGGCCGGGAAAAGACCAGGCAGCAAGAGCAGCATTTCACCTATTTGCCGTTGCCAGCCTTGGCGAAGACCGATCACTCCGAAAGCACCGAAGAGACCGATTGCGACCGACAAAAACGAAGAAATCAGCGCTTGCGCCAAGGAATAGGCGAAAACGCTGTTGAGCTCCCTTAGAAACTGTTCCACTTTTTAATTAGCTCGTCTTGCTGTCGTTCAAAGTCTTGCAAACGTTCTGGCCCGAAGACTTCGACTTTTGGCAGCTTTTGAAATGCCTCACTCAACTGAACGTTCTCAACGACCGGGAACATATAATTTCTCTCGGCTAAAAGTTTTTGTGTCGCCGGACTCAAAAGATAGCGCACGAACTGCTTGCCGACCTCGCAGCTCCAACACGAATCGGGTACAAACGCGTACTCGACTTGCATCGGATGGCCCTCTTTGAACGGCATAAATTGATAACTCAAATCTTTGTCGACGCTCCAGTGGTAGACGAGTGAGGTCAAATAACTGAAGGCAACTTCCGCTTGCTTGTTTTTAAAAAGGCCATAGGCCGTTGACCATGTGGGCGCGACCGTTTCAGTCACCCGCCGAAGTGATTTGAGCGCCTCGTTCGAATTCGCCTGCGTCTGAAATATCCAGTACAACCATTCGAGACCTGTCGAACTGAGCTCGGGGTCTTCTAGCGCCACCGAGCGGGCCGGCGCGTTTTTCAAAAATTCGGCGAGGCTCGAAAACGGCTTGATTTCACCCTGTCTGTAGACAAATCCCATCGGCGACCAATCGTAGGGCACAAACCGCGGGAAGACCAACGGCCGAATCTGGGGGCGAAATTTTGTCCAAGGCAGCTGTGTGGTCTCGACCTTGACCGATGTAAATACGTTTTGCAAATCAAGAAGATCCACCCCCAAAACAACGTCAACCCGACGCTTGGGGTCCATTTTCATCTTCTGAATGGCCGCGAGTGCCCCGCCCATATCCACGTATTCAACGGTGCAGTCGCATTGTTTTTCAAAATCGTTTTTTATCTGATCACCCGGCCCAAATGGGTCGATAAAGCTTCGTGGCGCGTAAACGATAATATTTACTTCTTTACGCAAAGCCGCCGAGCGTTTCGCCGTTTGCCTGAAAAAATAGCCGAGTACGACAGCAAATGCCGCGAGCGCTACAAAAAATAGTGAAAGAGATATTCTTTTAGGACTCATATCGAGTCTCCCTTGATGAGTCCTACCACCAGAGGCCGCGCTGGCGTTTATAGAAATAATAATCCAGACCGAAACACCGGCCCGCGCCTATCCAAAACATCACGATAAACAGCGCAAGGTAGGTCTGCTGCAATTCAGTCATGTTCGGTCCGCCGATGTAAATCAGATTCAGCGTGAGGAGTATCCCGAGAAGCGACGATGGCCGCACAAATAAACCGATGAGAAAACAAACGCCGATGATCAGCTCGCAATAGGTCACAAAGTACGCGAAAAATCGCCAATTCGGGACGACAACAAATTGCAAAAAGTTGGCGTACCAGCCGGGCATGTTCCGCTGGGGCAGGTTATCCATGATCATTGCGGCGAGCTTCGGCTGTTTCAAAAAATCGCCGCCGAGTCGTTCGAGCGCGGAATTTAAAAAGTAATATCCGAGATAAATGCGCATGAGCGCGATTGGGTACAAATGACCGACGTATTTGGCGCTTTCAAAAAACGACACGAACATACTGAGGCAAACCCCTTATATGGGTTCTACCGTACCCCAAGTTTTGGGCAGACGTCATTCAGAAAACAGGCATCGCAATCGGGTTTGCGCGCTTTGCAGATCGACCGGCCGTGCAATATCAGCCAATGCGAAAAATTCACCCAATCCGGTTTCGGCACGATGGCGACGAGCTCGCCTTCAATGGCCTCAGCCGACTTGCCCTTTGCAAGTCCCAATCGAAAACTAACCCGCGTCACGTGGGTGTCAACCACGACACCTGAGGCTATGCCAAGCGCGGTCCCTAATACGACATTCGCGGTTTTTCGGCCGACGCCAGGCAAGTCGACTAGCGCTTCTATTGAGGCCGGCACTTTGCCACCATGTTCATTCACGATTGCAACGGCCGCTCCCTTGATATTTTTGGCTTTATTCTTGTAAAAGCCGGTGGAGCGGATGTCGTTTTCGAGCTCGTTAAGGCTCGCATCGGCAAAACTTTTCATCGACGGATATTTTTTAAATAACGTCTTTGTCACCATGTTCACGCGCGCATCGGTGCACTGCGCGCTGAGAATGGTCGCGACTAAAAGTTCTTCGGGACTCGAAAAATGCAGAGCGCATTCGGGGTGCGGCATCCGCTTCTTAAATCGTTTGATGATTTCTTTGGCACGCTCTCGATTTTTGTCCAGTGCTTTTGTCATACCTTTGGCCTGTTCGTACTAAAAACACACGCGCGACGTCCACAGAAATTGTTACACTAAAAAGATAGGAATGAATTCCTAGAAGTGAGGAGCTATGGACGGTTCCGCCCCCAATGAACCCCGCGCGCCGCTCGAAGCCGAGGTCCCTGAGGTCATAGGATTTCTCGATCAAATATTGCGACCGGGCCGGGATTGGTCGATCGCCTCCGAATACCCGCAGGTATTCTCACCGCCAAATCGCGAGAATCTACGCATCGTCAAAGACGGTGACCGCGTCATCGCCCACGCGGCAACAAAATTTTTAATCGTCAAAACCCATCTAGGGCTTTTCAAGGTCGCCGCGATCGGGAGCGTCGTCACGTCGCCTGAGCACCGCAATTTGGGCCACAGCCGCGACATTATCAATAGCTGTTTACAAGTCGCCGAAGACGGTTGCGCCGATTTCGCCATCTTGTGGAGCGACCTGTACGATTTTTACCGAAAACTCGGCTTTGAATTAGCCGGCCGTGAAGTCAGCATCGTCATTGATGCACTCCCCGAATTGCCTCCGCACAATTTGCGAATCATGCAATCAACAAAAATCGCGCCTGAGGCGATTCTTCGACTTTATGGCGGGCACCCCTGCGGTACGATTCGAACCGCTGAGGATATTCGCCGCCATCTCGCCATACCAAACTCGCGCGTCTACACCGCGTGGGATAAAAGCAATCAACTTCTCGCCTACGCCGTTGAGGGTAAAGGCGCCGATCTAAAAGGGTATATTCATGAATGGGGCGGCGGCGTTTCAGCGCTACTCCCGCTTTTTGCCCATATTCGTAGAGACCTCAACCAACGGATCACGATCATCGCACCCTCGCACGCCGAAAACCTGATTCGCCAGCTCCGCACTTGGCCTGTGCTTGTACACGAGGGTTACCTCGGCTTGATTCGAGTCGTGAATGAACGCAATTTGTTTTTGAAGATCACGCGCCGGGCGCGCCAACTGGGTCTTGTCGATTTTGCGATCGAAAAACACGGTCAACACGTGCGAGTCGGCACACCAAATGACCAAGTGATTCTTTCGACACCGGCCGAGATCACGCGACTGATTTTTGGTCCGCACCCGGATGGCTCCCTTCAACCGGCGTACAAAGACTTGTTTCCGATACCGATGTGGGTGTGGGGATGGGATTCGGTCTGAAATCGCCGACCGGCAAAGCGGTCAGCCTTCGCTTTGTTCTTTTTTGTGCGCTCGTGTTTTCTCTTGCGGGGTGCCTTGGCGACAGCGTCAAGCCGCATAACGGAGCGCTTGGCACCGAAGTGCCCGATACGACGATGGCGGCCGCTCTCGCGCACGCGACAGACGGCATCAGCATTCAAAATGCCAAAGTCGGCGATTGCGTGACGTACGAGCTCAATTATCGCATCAATGCCGACCCCGTGATCATGAGTCAGATCCTCAAACACAAACTCTTGAGCATTACGCAAGCCACGAATTCAGTGACGTACAATCTCTTCGAAGATCTGTACGAGTACATGCCTTCGGGAGCACCCAGCAACCAAGTTCATCGGCAACTACCGCTCGACTTTTCGCTTGCGCCTGCGCCCGCACCGTCATCGCCGTGGCACAATTGCGCCGGGCAGGTGACCGACGACGGCGACGGCATCAAGTATGATTGCGTCCGCTACTACAACCTAGAGGCCGACGATGCGTTGGTTGACGCGCCCGAGGCCGTGAAACAAAAGCCAAACTGTCTCGGCTTTGCCAACTGCCAAATCCCCGTCCACCACGTCAAATACGACGCTGTGAAATTTTTAAATGGCCAGCAGGTAAACAAAGTGACGATCGAGGCCAACTTTTCGTCAGCGATACCCGATTTGCTCTACATATTGAATTCAGATGGCTCGATCAGCTATACAGAAGCCTCGACGAGTTTTTGTACGGCTACGATCGTGACCGGCGGCCCGGACAATTCCAATTATTTGCTACGGCAGTGCTACGTTCTTCAGGATATGAACACGGGCGGCACCGGCGACTGTTCACCGGCCACGCCATAGTTGCATAATTACGGACTCAGTCAGCCTTTCGACAACAACGATCGGTGCGTATCTTTCGCCGTGACGAAACGAAAGCCACAACCGAAGCGGCCGGAGAAGCGGCCGGCTGCCGTGGTCCATACAACTTTAGCATTGAATGTATACTCGCGGTTTGTGTCGTTTAAAAAAACCTTGAGTCGGATGATGTCGCCAACGGCCAAAAGGTTATTCGCTTCGAATTCACAGTACGCACCACCTTTCGACAGGTTGTACATGCTAGTCAAAAGGTTTTCACCGTCATCAAGCGATTCGATTTGCGCGATTTGGTTGGTGTTGAAGCGACGAAATACTTGCTTGGGTACACGTTTGGCCACAAGAAGTTTGCGCGCTAGGCCGACAATGTTGCGATTCCCGACCGGTCGAGTGAGCGTGTGAACTTCGGTCACTCCGATCAGCTTTTGCAAGGTGGCATTCGCTTCATCTGTTACGACCATAATAGAAAATGAATAGTGCACGTTACGCAACCGATCGATTAGAAATAAATCGTCTTCGGTGAGCCGCGACTTAACTACGACAACGAGGCTAAATACTCGTTGTTCAAGTTCGGCCTTTACCTGCTCTTCATCAGTTGCTTCGAACAAATGATACGGGAGTTCTCGCGCGATCATCTCACGAACCTCGCGAGCACCGTCCTCTGCACGCCCCACAACTAGGATCTTATGCATGAAAAGCCCTCCATATAATGGGTAATCGGCAAAAAGTCGGGATTATTTAAAAGATTCAATTAGTGTCGAAATGCTGAACTCTAGATGCCCTTTTACGGGTGCGAGAGCGTATTGAACGCTCTCACTCGCGATCTCATTTTGAGATGGTTAATATTTCGACGAATTAATCCGTTTTCATTGTGGCAAGAATGCTTTCGACCGCATTGTCGCTCAGGATCTGAGCGTCTTGGCACGTGCCCTCGCTGCCCGGGAAAATTTGAGTGCAGGTGCTCGTATTGTTTGGCGTCGTGACCGAACCGATAACGAGAGAACAATTATGGGTTTGAGCATAGGCATTTACCAAGTCAAGACACGCATGCCGCGACATGCACACTCGAGTACTTTGTTCGTTAGAAGAACCTTCACCAATCGCCTGTGTAACGGCCGAGGTATTCAGAATAACTTTTGCATTGGCCCCCAAATCACACTCGACTAAATCTGAATCATCCGCGGTTTTGTCGTTGTCGTCACTTTCATTGCCCGTACAATTCGGTTTATTTGAATTTGTCACCGTATCGTCACCATCGTTATCGGTGACAGTGCTGGTTGTTGGGGGATTTGTGTTGGTGTTTGTCACGTTTGGTGCAGGCGCCGTCGGCGTATTTGGCGTTGTCGGTGCGGTCTGCGGAGGCACTGTGGGAGTGGTCGGTGTCGTGGGTGTCGTTGTCGATTGCGTCGCGAGGGTGGGATTCGGGTTAAGGGAATTAAAGCCGACTTTGCCGCAATTCTGAAAGAAGAGTGCAGTGGCTGACATAACGATAGCTATTACAATGGCACGTTTTGAAATCATATATCCCCCTATTGACCGGCGCGGCGTTCGAATTAGCCGGCACTCGAATATAGGTATGTGCAAACCGTATGCTAGCGAATGCAAATTAAACAGGTGCCCACGAAGTGACGCCTGTCAAAGTTCGAAAATTCGCCTAACAGTTCGCCGTATCGAACTGAGAAGTGACCCAAATTGAGACATAAAAAAGGTAGGCTCTAAGGGTGCTTTAAGCCTTCTTTACCGATCCATTTGCCGCGCGGGCGGTAAATGCGGTTATTGGCATATTGCTCGAACACATGCGCCAACCAACCGCTCACGCGCGAAACAGCGAATATCGGGGTAAACAAATCAATCGGGATGCCCATGCTGTAATAAACAGTCGCCGAGTAAAAATCGACATTGGGGAGTAAGCCTTTTTCTTTTTGAACGGTGTCATCGATCAGGGCCGACATTTGGTACCAATGCGGCTGACCGGTTTTCTTCGTTATCTCTTCGCTCATTTTACGCAAAATCTTCGCCCGCGGATCGCCGTTTTTGTAAACACGATGGCCGAAGCCCATGACTTTTTCTTTGTTGGCGAGCGCTTCTTTTATCCATTTCACGGCGGCATCCATCGAACCGATTTTCTTAAGCATGAGCATCACTTGCTCGTTCGCTCCACCATGGAGCGGGCCCTTCAAAGTGCCGACGGCACTTGTAATATCCGAGTAAATGTCGCTCATCGACGAAGCCGTCACGCGCGCCGAAAAGGCCGAGCAATTGAGTTCATGATCGGCATGCAGAATGAGACAAACATCGAACATATGTACAATTTCGGCGTCGGGCTCTTTACCGAGAAGCATATTGAGAAAATTCCAGGCGATCGATTTCTCGGGGTTGGCGGCAACAAAAGATTTGCCCGTTCGCGTACGCTCGAAAAGAGCGACGAGCGGGCCCATTTTGGCCGTCAGCCGTTTGCCGATTCGTTTTTGATTTTCGAGATCCAATTTTTGCGAATCGGCATCCCATAACGCGAGACTCGACACTGCCGTTCGTAGCCACGCCATCGGGTGCACGTTTTTTGTCGGCAAACCCTGCAAGTGCTTCACCACTTCCGGCGCCAGCGTCATCTCTGCCAAAAGTTCGCGGCGAAACAGCGCGAGTTCTTCTTTCGACGGCAGTTTGTCATGCCAAAGCAAATAGATGACTTCTTCGAACGTCGATTTGGCGGCCAAATCCTCGATCGTGTAACCGCGAAAACATAAGGTGGCGTCTACAATGGACGAGATCCCCGTCGTGCATGCCACGACCCCCTCAAGACCTTTATCGACTGCACCTTCATAAATTTCAACCGCGCCTGACATGACGGGCTCCTTTCAAATCATCATGAATAGGATCTCAGTGTAGCCAATTGCGCTCGTGATCGGTAGGCTATTTTTTCGCGAGTTTGATGACTTTATCTTTCACTTCAGCCACGACCACCGTCTGATCACGAGATGGTTCTTGCCCCGCGGTGAATTCCTGCAGCTTGAAAAATATTTGGTTTCGCAACTCGTGAACGCCTTGGTTCGCGAATTCAAGAATGGCTTGAAAGAGCCGATCTTCGCCGAACAGCTGGCCCTCGAGGTTGCGCGCCTCGACAACACCCGGTGTGCAAAATATGAGTTTGTCGCGGGGGTTCAAAGCGACGGATTGCGCAACAATTACTGCGTCAAATTGACTTCGAACAGGCGGCAAGTCTGATTTCAAAAGACGCAGCGCCGCGCCGCTATAATCAAAATGTAACCCAACGATGCCGCCGAGCTTCAAGTAATTCAATGAAAACTGCCGCCTGTCGAAAACGCCATAGAATAAATCCGCTGAATCTTCGCCTGTAATCGAGGGTTTCATTTCACCCACGATGCGCTCGACCATGCGAGACGGATCCGATTGGCGTCGTCCCTCCATTCGTCCAGTCAACTTAAGAAGAACTGAAAGAAGAAGCGCCGACATGACGTGCCCGGAACCGGCCGCAACGATGATACCAAAGCGGGATCGATCTTCGTGTTCAAAAATATCGAAGTAGTCGCCGCCGCGTTGAAAACTCGCCAAAAATTTCGATGAAAATTCGAACCCCTGGATCTGGGGGATTTCGGTCGGTACGAGATGCTTTTGTATCAAATGGACAACGCGCAATTCTTGGTTGAGCTTACCAATCAAAGATTCAAGCCGCCGGTTGGCTTCGGTCAACTCGCGACGAAAAACCCCAAGATCTTTTTCGCGCTCTGATACTTCAAGTTCGAGTTCGCGAATTCGCGCGAGAAGCTGTTCGACTGATTCCGGCATTTTTGATCATCTCCTTAAAGCGCATGGATTTATATTGTCGAAGCCGTGACATGCTTAGTCAATAACAATGCCCGCTTGAAATCGGTTACACGGTTTCGTAGGACTGGGTGCTGGGGATTTGGGGATGACATTAGACTTTGGGGATTCGCCGCTCAACGCGCTGATCGCGATTGATCTTGAAATCGCTTCAAGTGCCGTGCCATTGGCTCAGCGGGGCTCCCGTGCCGATCATCTCAATCGGCTTGTAAACTTCATGTTTTACGAATTGGCCAGCAAAACGAACGGCCAAACACCAGATGATATTTTTCTCACGCTGAATGAGTATTTTTTTCGATTTAAAAATTTCCGCATCGACGCATCGCCGGTTTTACTCGATGAAATTCTCAAAAAACGGTGCGGATGTTATTCCGCAGTCGCGCTCCTCTACATTTATTTGTCGCGCCGCCTCGGGTTGAAAGTGGATTTTGTCAGGTGGCCACAACGGGCTATTTTAAAATGGCAGTGCAAAGGTAAATCGCGTTATTTGGATCTCGAACAATGCGGTCAAGTTTTAACTGAAGACGAACTTCTTGCCGTGCTAAACGAGAGACTCGAATCACCTAAGCTCAACCGTGATCAAGTGGAGTCCTTAACTCACCATGAGGCGGTCATTCAATATCTCACGTACCTTTCTTTTTTCTATCGTCGCACGGGCGATCGTGAAAAGCTTCACACGACTTTTTGTTTAATACTGTCACTCGAGCCCGAGAACGCGCGTTTTCTCGCCGAGCGGGCACTTCTGCGACGCGAACTCGGCCTCGTGAAGGACGCGCTCCACGACATGAAACGCTATTTTGCGTTTACCGAAAAGGTGAGCGCGAGCTCGGATCTCGTGCTCGCATACGAAGAATTAAAAACTCTTGTCACTTCGCCGGTGTGATCGGCTCTGCGCGCATCGTCACATAGACGTCGTAGCGCACGGCTTTACCGACAAATTCATGATTTGGTTTAGCGCCCGCCAACCACGGCGCGTGTTTCGGCCGCTTGACGATCACACGATCTTGAGCGGCTTGCTTTGCCGCCTTCAATAGCGCGCCCTCTTCATCAAGCGTTGGCGGGTACTCAAGTAACTGTAGCGCGCGTGATTCCTTACTCACAGCCGCCGATTTTTTCTTTTCGGGGAACATCGGGTCGAGATAAACAATGTCGGGCTTGCGCTCTTCGCCCTTCGCGCGTTGATTGAGCCACTCGACCGCATCGGCGTGGACCAGCGTAAAACTGGACGGCGGCGGAAGTTGACTGAAGACCTCATACAATTTGCTGTTTCTCTCCAGCGCTATGACCTCGCAACCAAGGGCGAGTAGATGCAAGCTATCGCGGCAAAGGCCGGCCGTCGCATCCACTACAAACAGTCGTTTTTTACTTCTCTGTTTACCAAGCGCGCGCCCGAGCAAATCCGCTTTCGTTCCGACTTTGTGTCTTGCTGTGAATGCAATCGCGATTTGTATTTGATCGCCGTTGCCCGAGATATTCAGAACGCCCGTTCTCTGATGCGCTCTTGCCATATTAAAGCGCAACAACGCCAATAAAGATTAGGCCAAAAAGCAAATGTAGAAGAATCGATTCTTTCAGAGAGTTGCGAAGACCGGAGGCTAGAGGTGATTTCGCTCGCAGCATTCGAAACGCGAAGACGGCGGTCAGAAATGAAAACGCCGTCGCCGCGGTTGCGCCTCGTTGGCCAGATATCATCCATAATAGCGGCCAAATGCAGACGCCCGACGCCATGGCAAGCGTCGCCACCACGATTTTTGCGTGATCAAACCCCAGCGTGACGGAAAGGGTACGAAGGCCGGACGTGTCATCCACGACCAGGCTAATCAGATGACGGACTTCCAAATATGTCACTGAGGCTAAACCGAATCCGCAACCAAGTAGAATACAACGCAAGAGATTCAACGGTTCGTGTGCGACGACGTTTGCTCCCAACGTGAGGAGCGGCCCCATTGCCAAAAACACCGCCAGATCGCCGGGCAGCCATTCGAGACTTCTGGGCATAAAAGCATTCAAACGACCTTGGCGAAGAATTGAATAGCCAAGTAACCCAGTACCGCCGCCAATCAAAACCAACCAAATCAACTGCGGGTTTGAGAATATTGCGGGGGCCGAGAAAAAAATCGCGGTCGCAAGAAATGACCAATAGAGACGATAAACGGTGCGGGCGCGAAGCCACCCGTTTTGAATGACACGGCTGCCGCCTTTTTCATTTATGCGGTCAATGCCGCTCAGATTGTCGACGTAGTCGTTTCGGCAAAAGATTGCCGCATGAAAAAAGAAAAGCGACAACAATGTAAATCCAAACTTCGAAATCGAAGTCGCGAGTGCGTGCAAACTCGAATGAAGTCGAAACGCAAAAACCGCGAGAGGCGGCATGAGAGTAAATGCGATCAAATCGAGCCTCATCAGCCGCGCCATCACGAACCAGAGTGCGGGCCTGTGACCTTCGACATTTTTCATCGGTTGTACGACCGATCGCTTTTCTTTCGCCGTCTCACGCCAATACAACAAGTTCGGCAGTTTACGTAAGTCGTTGATGAGACCGTGCTCATTCACCGGGAGCAAACCCATCAGCTCATCGCAATGACGGTCGAACAAATCGATCAATTTTTTATTTTGTTCGTCAAACTGCCTGAGCGTATCAAAGAATGTTTCTTCTCCCGTGACCTCATAGATTTGAGAGAGCGTTTTACAGTCACGAAATCGCGCTTTTTGCGCCTCAGCCATGTCGCGCGTAAGAAATGTCGCAAACGAGTTCATATAACCCGACTGCAAATCGCCGAGAATCGCCTTGCCCTCGGTGTTACGAATGTCAAAATCCAGTAGATCGTCGCTTCGCTGAAATAAAAGCCCGAGTAGACTGCCCATCTCGTCGAGCCGGTCGTGCACGTCTTTTGAGTCGCGATGAGCGGCGATAAACGGCGCCCGAATGCACCATTTGAAAAGCGACGCGGTTTTTAAATCGTGCACGCGATCGAGTTGCAGAAGGCTCACCCCCCAATCTTCGATCAGTGAATCTTGAATCCATTCACCTTCAAGCAGATCGGAGATCATCTCGGATGTGTACTGGATCAGCGCCAAATTGCCGTGCCGTGAAAGGTTCACCATCACCCTGGCCAAAAGATAGTCGCCGGCCAACACCGCATACTCGGGCGTGTATTTGAGCCAAGCCGCCGTTTTTTCGCGCCGAAGCGGCGATCGATCGATAAGGTCGTCATGCAGTAGCGACGCATTGTGAATAAATTCAATTGTTTGGGCGAGCAGGTGAACCGTCTCTTGCGGCAGGCCCAAATGGTGCGAAATTTTCTGAATCAGCTTGGCACGAAACCCTTTACCGTGCGAGAAAAGATCGTCGTACAATGCGTTGAGTTTTGGCAGGTAACTCGGGAAGTCGTCAGGCTGGTAAACTTTCAAATTCATGACTGACGAGCGATACTGACTACCTCGAGACGTGTCAAGAAATAGGCAAGATAAGGTATTCTGATGGCCCGATTGCTGTTTGAAAAGACGATTCGAATCCATTTCGGCGATACCGACCCGCAAGGCATCCTCTTCTTTGCGCGCACGTTTGAATTGGCGCACGAGTGTCTTGAGGAGTACTGGGCGGCCACTCCCCCTGGCTGGGGCTTTTGGTTTCAAAATGAAGAGTTCGCCGTGCCCCTTCGTCACGCCAGCGCGGATTTTCGCTCTCCGGCTCACGCGGGCGAACTCTGTTCAGCGCAGCTGCACTTAATCAAGGTCGGCAATTCGTCGGTCGATTTCAAATTCGAATTGTACAACCAAACGGGCGCGCTTCTCGCCGCCGTTTCAACCACGCACGTTTTTGTCGATCGACGTTCGTTTTCTAAGATGAGCGTGCCGGATTTGGTGCGCTCTCAACTTCAGAGCGCCGAACTGGGCCTTAAATGAGCCCTAGCTGAGCCCCAACTTCTGTTTCAATTCGCCCACCAAAATTTTTTTGAGCTCGGATTTCGGCAATTCGTGAACGAAATAAGCGGTGGAGATGCGCGCCACCGGCACGACTTGTGAATTGAATTCTCGAAGCCAGTGTTCGGCGCGCGTGTAATCGGGCAAAGTCAAAACCAGAGTTATCTCGTGACCGCGTCGAGAATCCGTAACCGGCAAAATGGCAAAATCCGCGCTTGACGATATTTTTTGAAACAGCTGCGTGAGTTCCAAAACGTTTATCATCTCGCCTGATACTTTAACGAAGTCACCGACACGCCCGCGAGGGGTCAACCAAACGCGGCCGGGGTTCGTTTCATCGAAACTCAGTTCGGCCAGATCTTTTGTGACATACCATTCACCCGCGCGCCATAAAACACTAACGCCCGACATGGTGACATCGGCGCGAATGATAAATAGTGCCGGAGATCGAATCGCCAGGCGATCTTCGTCGTCAATGAGTTTCACTTCAATATGAGACAGTACGTGCAATTCGGGGTAGGCATCCCCCTCAAGGGAGCGCAATTCGGCCGTAGCTATTTGTGAACAGGCTTCGGTCGCGCCGAAACTCGGCAACAGCGGATAACCTAATTCGCGAGCTTTCAGATACAACTCTTCTGAAAGCGCCGCGCCCCCGATGACGATGGCGCGCAGCGAACGCGGCGCCGGCCTCTCGAGCTTAACCAAATCAAACACTTGAGTCGGCACTAACGAGGCGAGCGTCACACCGGCCTCATCCACCCACGAGTGAAATCTCTCAGGCGACCAACCCTCGAGGCTTCGATCGACAATCCGTTGCCCGCCCAAATAGGCGCGCGCCCAAATACTCAAGCCCCCGACGTGAAATGTCGGCAATGTTAAAAGCCAGACATCGTTCGGGCCAACATCAAGATGACGGTTCACCGACTCGGCGGCAATGAGAAAGCCTGTTTTCGTCAACCCATAAAGTGTAATCGAGCCGGCCGACGTCGTGCCGGAGGACCCAAGCCAAATCGTGCCGGCGACCTGCGGCAAATTGGCATTCTGAACTCGAGCTTTGAGTTCGGCCGGTAGGCGGGGGTTAATCAGCACATGCGATTCACCCGACGTCCAATCAACCGGAGAGTGCCCTACCTTAGCTCGATCCACTGCTGGTTCTCGAGAAGTTGATCAAACCCAAACCCGACACCATCAGGCGGAACGATAAACGGCCCGTCTTTTTTGATCGCGTCTTGAAAGCTGAGCGGCTCGTAAGTTTCGTGATGCTGAAGCCCGCAGGTTAAAAGCCGCGCGCCTAATTTCGGCGCCGCTTGTGCGGCCGAATAGTACGCGGCCATTTGCCCGAGCGGAAAGTCAAGGTAGTGTGTGAAAACGAATTTTTTCTGCATATTGTGCGGCGACTGAATGATCGCCACCTCATCTTCGACCGCCGGCTTAATCACAAGAATCGCCGCACCTTCAGCCGTCAATTTAGTCGAACCGGGCGCGAAATCGAGCGCGAGTGGGATGTTCCATCGATTTGAAACGTCACTCCATTCGCGAGGGTCGTACATGAACGGATCTTCAAAAAATTCAACCCGAGACCGAAGCCAACTCTGGTGCCGCTCGAACCATTGGACAAATCGTTCTCGACTGAAACTGCCGTTAAAATCAAGTCGCACTCGAGTGCGCTCATTCGCTCGAGCGCACAATTGATCGAGACGCTCGGTCTCGGCCTGAATATCCCACCCCATTTTAACTTTAAATTCGGTGTAGCCGACCGCTTCCAATTCGCTAACGCGCACAAGATCAAACCGCAAAATGTCGTGAATGAGAAAGTGGCTTTTTGGTCTTGCCGTTGTTTGAGCGAATACGCTTCTTTTCTCGGCGCGCGCTTCGGCATCTAAGCGCGCGAAATAAAGCGATCTCTCGCCCAACGAGCTGGGTTTCATATCGAGCAAATGTTTGAGTTCACGCTCGAGCGGGCGATCGCCCATTTCAGCGAATGGGCAAAGATCGCTGTAACCGACCTTGAGATCGTCAAATCGTACGCGCAGCAGAGCACCTTTGCGATATTTTGTCTTCGCACGACTATTTATTGGCCCCTTCGGGACGAGCTGATAAGACGAATGCCAAATTTTCATGCCTTCATTAATATTAACGAAAGTATGATGCCATAGCCAGCGTGTAATGCGGCAGCTTGGGCTAAATAGTGGTTATACGCTTCTGACGGCTCAGTGCAGAACACACTTTTCACGATCTTGAACGCAAGCGGTAAAAGCAAATACGGAGCCAGCGTCAAAAGCCCCTGTTTTTCGCGAATCCAAAATAGTTGCAGCAAAAATGGGGCAATCGTCAGAACCAAGATTTCATAGCGCGCGAACTGAATGCCCCATCTAACCGCGACTGTTTTTTTTTGTGCTTTTGTGTCTTGATGAACGTCACGCAAATTATTGATGGCAATGAGAACAGTAGATAAAAATCCAATTTGTATGCCGAGAACCAAAGCAGCGGTATTGTAGACACCGGATTCGAGATAAAAGACTCCGCCGACCGCGACAATGCCGAAAAATAAAATCACGAATAAGTCGCCTAACCCCAAATACGCGAGCGGAAAAGGCCCCCCCGTATAGCTGTAAGCAAGAAATAATGAGACCAAACCGATAATTAAAATCACCGGACCGCCGTGAATGACAAGAGGAAGGCCTGCGCACACTGCAATTGCGAGCATCAGTGCGGCCGCCCGACGAACTGCCGAACGCGTGATAAGCTGGCTTTGCGTCACACGGCGAGGCCCAATCCGTTCATGGGTGTCAGCCCCTTTATCGAAATCGACATAATCATTGATCAAATTGGTGGCGATTTGTATGGCAAGCGCGCCGATGAGCGCGAAAGCAAAAATCCACATTGAGATCGGTGCAATCGACCAGGCCAGCGCCGTACCGGCCAAGACCGGAACTACTGCGGCCGTTAACGTTTTGGGCCGAATCGCCTGTAGCCAGACTTGGATGGATTTAAGGCAGTCGCGGGAATTTTCGAAAGTCGGGTTTGCGTTTTTCAACGAATGCATTTTTGCCCTCTTTGGCTTCTTCTGAAAGATAATAAAGTAAGGTCGCATTACCCGCAAAATCAAGAAGCCCCATTTGGCCGTCACAGTCGGCATTCATCGCCGATTTCAAACAGCGTAGCGCCATCGGCGACATTTGCAGCATTTCTCGACACCATTTCAGCGTTTCAGTTTCAAGCTTATCGTATGGCACAACCGTATTCACAAGGCCCATCTCCAGCGCCTCTTTCGCGCCGTATTGGCGGCACAAATACCAAATTTCGCGCGCCTTTTTTTGCCCGACGATTCTCGCCAGATAACTTGACCCCAATCCGCCGTCGAAACTGCCGACCCGCGGGCCGGCCTGACCAAATCGCGCATTGTCGGCCGCGATCGTCAAATCGCAAACGACGTGCAACACGTGGCCACCGCCCACAGCAAATCCGGCAACCATGGCCACTACCGGCTTTGGCAGATACCGAATCATCTTTTGCAAATCTAGAACATTGAGCCGCGGCACTCCGTCGGTACCGACGTAACCTCCATGTCCGCGGACTCTTTGATCTCCGCCCGCGCAAAAAGCGTCGCGGCCTTCGCCGGTTAAGATGACCACGCCGATATTCGAATCGTCGCGGCAAATCTCAAACGCATCTTTCATCTCTTCAACGGTTTGAGGGCGAAATGCATTTCTAACCTCGGGGCGGTTGATCGTGACTTTGGCGATGCCATCTTCAGTGCGCTCGAATTTGATATCCGTATATGTTTTGATTGGAGCCCATGTTTGCATAGTGTAATCGCACGAAAAATTTTTCGCGCCTCCTTCGAGCAGTACCTACACCAAGTCCAGTTTCTGAACAAGGAGTCTCGCGACCTCGGCAGGGTTATCGAGGTGAGCGCGATGACCGGCGTCTTCTACTGTGCTGAGATCCTCAATGATGCCCGCCGATTTGAGATCCTGAAACAAACTCAAGTATTTGGCGTCATTCTCACCGGCGAGCCAATGCAACTTCCCTTTAAGGGGAATCAGCTGATCGGGCGCGAAATCGTGATCTGCTAACGACCAGTTGACCAGCGCCGACGCCAACTCCTCGCGGCTCAGGTTTTCACTATTGCGAGGCGGCGTGTGGGATTGAACAAATACTGGTTGGTCATTCCACAACTTCACGACGTGCTGCCAAGGTAAGTTGAGAAATTTTTCAGCCCAATCTCGATCGGAATTTCTTCTTGCGATCTTTTCTTGCTCCGTGCGCAACCCGGGATGCGCCGAAAGAAGCACAACTTCGTCCCACAAACCCGGCTTATCATATACCGCTTGCAATGCGAGACGCCCGCCTAAAGAATAGCCGAGCAAAATATTCCTCTCCAGATGACGATTTTTTTGCAAACGATTGAAACGCTTAGCCCATTCAAGCGCTGAAATTTCTTTTTGCGTTGTTTCTTTTGAGGTGGGCTTTGAAAATAGCTCCACGGTCTCAAACTTGAGTTCGGGTGCTCGCGCCAGCAGTTCGCCTCTGAGCGCAGCCCAGTCAGCGGCGCAACCAAGAAACCCGTGTATGGCGACGATTCGAGTGCTCATTGCCGGTGGCCCTCTTGAACGGTCGCGGTCTCCCATTCGCACCAGAAGTTATCGCTTTGACGATTGTCCGGTCTGAATTCTATGACCGCGCGCGAACCCAGATCTTCAAATGTTTTTACAAACGACACCTCAGAGGCCCGCGGTTCGAAAACGGCGTAATCGAAGCCGAACATTTCAGCCCAATTCTCGAATGAAAAATTATGAGCATTGAGAAATTTAGACCCAGTAAACATCCTCGAAAAAATTTGACCGCCGCTGTTATTGATGACGACAATTCGAATTTTCTTTTTCATTTCGGCGGCTGAACTTGCCGAGATCGCAAGCGCATTGAGATCATACAGCGCGCTCAAATCGCCGAGGATGAGCCAGCTTTCTTGCGCGGCTGTCGCCGAAGCCGCTCCTAGAAAGGTGCTGATGAGACCGTCGATGCCATTGGCGCCTCGATTGGCGAGAACTCGCGCATGTGGATGGCTCAATGACGCTGTGAGATCCCATTCTCGAATCGGCAGACTGTTGCCTAAAAAGATCATCGCCTCTGGTGAAATGAGTTCACTGAGCTGCCGCACGAGGCCCGCTTCTGAATGACTGAACTTTAGCAACAATTCTGCAAGCTTTTGTGCTGCGATCTTATCCGCATTTCGCACAGCACTCTCTTCAAAGAAACCCCGTTCAAAATTGCGGCTGCAAAATGAAAAAAGATGAGAAAGGGGCAATGCCGGCTGATGCTCGCGCGCGAGGCCCGAAAACGGCAGATGATGAAAAGATAAGATCGGCACGTCGTTCAGAGTAAGATCAAAATCGCGCCATAGTCGTAGTGTTGGCACGGAGCCAATCCGCAAAACACCGTCGAAGTGCTCTCGAAACGTCTTCGCCGTCAAAATGGCGGGCGTTAAAAGTCGAACGCCCTTCAGCCCGGCATGCTCGCGAAGGCCCGATTGTGCTTCGGCGTAAACCGGAGCGTGCAATGTCGACAATAGCTCTACAATTGCGCCGCGAGAAGCCTCGGGAGTACCACCGACAACAACGAGCGGGCGCTTTACCCGCGAAAAAAAAGCGGCGATCCGCTCATCATGACCGGCATCATTGGAGCATTCGTGAACTCGGCGGGCACCGCCTAATCGTGAATGAATCGGCTGAATAGATCCATCAACCAAAGGTTCGTCAAAACAGATATTGATATGCGTGGCACCGAGTTCCGCCAAATAAATATTCGCCCATTCGCTTTCAATGTCGTAGGAGCGCCTCGCGTACCCCGAAAAAATTCCGTTTTGTTCAATTGCCTGAGGTGCCGCCGATCCACGAAAGCGGCGAGGCCGATCGGCAGTCACCAAGACAAGCGGCAAGCCCGAGTAAAAAGCTTCAACCGCCGCTGGCAGAAGCTCTGCTACCGCTGTACCTGATGTCGTCACAACTGCGGTCGGCTCGCCCAACTCTTTAATCAAGCCTAATGCAAAAAAGGCAGCTGACCGCTCATCGAAAAAACTTTTGATTTGTAATTCGGTATTGGCCGTCGACGAACGATCGAGGACTTCGAGAATAGGAGCATTGCGCGCGCCCGCACAAACGCAAAATCGGCGCACACCTTGCTCCACTAGAGTCTCAATAAGCAATGTCGCCAGCTGAATATTCGTCATCGGCACCTTTATTTCGCAAGCGCGCTAAATTCCTAACATCGAGCGTACAGAGTCGCGTTTGACCTCGAGCTCTTGCCATTCGTTTTCGAGTCGGCTCTGTTCAACAACGCCGCAACCGGTCCCTAGAAATAGCTCGTCCTCGAGCCACTGAACGTTACGGATCGCGACCAAAACCACTGATCGGCCGGATGGGTTCAAAAAACCGAACGGAGCACCAAATCGGTATCGACGGCGGGCTCCATCACACGCTTTTAAGAATCGCCAGTCGGCCCGATTGGGCGACACGCCTAGAGCAGCGGTCGGATGAAGTAGCATGCACATTTCATAAAACAGATTCTCAGCGGACGGCGGCTTAGCAAATTCGAGCTGCATATCGGTGCGTAAGTGTGAAATAAGGCCAAGATCCCAAACGTAGGTTGGCGAAATCTGCAGATCGCCAAAACCGCCGAGTTTTTCTTTTAAGCCTTTGATGACGAGGTCATGCTCGAACATCTCTTTGGGGTCATTTACTAGCGACAATCGAGATTCAAGCGCTGAAGCGCGCGTGCCGGCTAAAGCCATCGTTTCTAGTAAGCCCTCGCGAGCGTCATAGCTAAAAAGAATTTCGGGGGTCGCGCCCAAGATCCCCTCGGTTGCGGTCCAAAACCCATACGGAATCGGCTTTTTGGCCCCTTTCAGAAGGTTCGCAAGCATTTTGGCTCGCATCGACGCCGTAAGCGTACCTTGCGCACGCGAAAAAACGACAGGGACGGCTTTGCGGATTTCATTTTTGGCTATTGCCCCTTGCACCAGCGCGAATTTCTCTTTGAATTCTTGCAGCTCTGGCAGTTGCCAGCGAAGGTCCAAATGGGGCTGGTTAGCAAGGGCTGAAAGCTGGTCCCACAAAAGACTTCGCTTAGTTATGACGGCTTCGTCGAAGCTGACCCACGGGGTATCGTCTTCAAGATAGAAATCGGGTATATAAAATTCAGCCGCGGACCCGCTTGGTTTAGCCGAACGCTGAGGGTCGCCCCAGGCCACGAGACAATTTTCTAGCCCAAGACCCATGAGCGCGCCGGATTTAAGAAAGGCCGACAATTCAGACTGAGCCAGCTCCCTAGTTATCATGTTGATCCCCCTGATAAACTGCACTATGAATAGCTGAAAACATGGAAATTACAAACCCACACACAAAACCTGTTCGCGTCGGCTCGCTCGAATTCGGTGGTCCGTCGTTTGCTGTGATAGCAGGCCCGTGCTCCATAGAATCTCTCGAACAATGCTCTCAAACCGCCGATGCAGTTAAAAAATCCGGTGCGGTAATGCTGCGGGGCGGAATGTTCAAACTTCGCACAAACCCCGAGACTTTTCAAGGCATGGGCAGTGACGCTTTTTCGATTGTCCGAGAAGTGAAAGCCAAAACGGGCCTACCGTTCGTTTCTGAGATTACCGACCCGCGACAGATTAGCGATTTTATTGGGCTTGTTGATATGTTCCAAGTCGGCTCACGCAACATGCACAACTACGCGCTTTTGAAGGAGCTCGGGCAGGTGCAAACACCCGTTATGCTCAAACGGGGCTTCTCGGGGCTTATCAGCGAGTGGCTTCACTCGGCTGAATACCTTGTGAAGCACGGTAACCCGAATGTCGTACTCTGTGAGCGCGGCATTCGTACTTTTGAAACAGCAACACGTAACACCTTCGATTTGAACGCCATTGCGTTTGTGAAACAGAATTCGCACTTTCCCGTGATCGCCGACCCGTCGCATGCCACTGGCGCCACTTCACTTGTTACCCCGATGGCTCTTGCCGCTGCTGCTGCGGGCGCAGATGGTCTTATCATCGAAGTGCACCCGAACCCCGCCGTGGCACTATCTGACGGCTTTCAAGCGCTCACTCCCGATCTTTTTGAGTCATTGATGAATCGGCTGGAGCGCGTCCTCAAAGCTCTCGATCGCCCGCTGGCAAAACCTCTCACATGACGATTCGATCGGGCCCCGCCGCAGAAGAAGTCCAAGATTTGTTTTCGTCTATAGCCGGTTCGTACGACCTCGCGAACGATCTCATTACATTCGGCATCGCGCGCCGGTGGCGGCGCTCGTTGGTCGACTGGTCGCTCGAAGGGCTACCTCCGGTCACCCGGGTTCTCGATTGCGCAACCGGGACTGGTGATTTGGTGTTCGAATTTTCGCGTGCGCTGTCCCGTCGGTCCCGGCCCGCGGATTTGGATCGGGCTCGCGCCATTGAAATCACCGGCTGTGATTTTTGCGAGCCAATGCTTAATATTGCGTCTGAAAAGGCGAATCGAATGCAGCGCTCGTCACTACCCAAGATTAAATTTGAAGTCGCTGATGCGACGGCTCTGCCTTATTCAACCGATACATTCGACGTTTGCTCCATCGCTTATGGGATCCGTAACGTGCAGGATGTGCCGCTTGCATTGTCAGAGATGGCGAGAGTGACCCGCCCCGGTGGTCACGTGATGATTCTCGAAACGGGCGTGGCCGAGAACCGCGCCCTTCGGCTTTTTGTCGATTTGCATTTCAAAAAAATTGTACCGGCTCTTGGTGGCCTCGTTTCAGGCCGGCGCGCGGCATATGATTATTTGCAAAAGACCTCGCGCGCCTTCCCATCAGGGAGCGAGTTCTGTGATGTCCTCATGCTAACGGGGCATTTTTCATCGGTTGAATACCGGCCATTTTTGGGCGGTGCGAGCTTCGTCTATCGTGCAATAGTGAATTAGTGCCGATTGCCATAATAACCCAGCTTAGCCAATACGTAGCTGCGTAATTCCACGTCGCTTAACCTTGCCGGTAAGTTTCTGATCTGATTCCATGCCGCGCAAGGGCTCGGTATCGGATTCACGAATCAACACGTTATTACTCAACGTGGCCGGGCAATCATCAGCCCGTGTAGGCCCGGAGAGACAGACAAGCAGCGGCATCTGGCGTCTGCGTCGAAAAAATCAAAAGTGACAATTTGAATTTTTTTGCCGGCTGTTCAAAAAATTGACGCTGCCAATTTGGCGAACCCGCCGTGAAATGATTGAATAGCCGCTCTTAAATTCGATCAAGGCGCTGCCATAGCAGGTGATCCGCCATTACTAAGTATGCCATCGCCTCAACGACTGGCAGTGCGCGTAACACAATGCAGGGATCATGCCGGCCGCGCTTAGCGACGTCTAATATTGACGACGTTGGCTTAAATGCGACATTTAGATGAATTGTTTCACCCGTTGAAATGCCCCCTCGAATGCCGCCATAAATTGATTCGGCGGCGACGACGTGGACATCAAGACCTCGTCTTTTCGTCATTTCAAACCCGCCGCCCAACTCGACAGCCGTAACGGCGCCGATCGACATCATGGCCGCCGTAAGGTCAGCCTTTAATTTATGATATACCGGCTGGCCCAGGCCCTGCGGCGGTTGGCTGATTTCAAGCTCGACCACTCCACCCACGCTGTCGCCGGTTTCGCGCAACTGATTTAGCAATGCTTCAGCCGTCTTCCAATCGCCATCATTTTGCATTGTGATGTCGCCGATTCGTGTTGCTGTCGCTTTCACTGTCAGAGCGGGCGCGAGTTCATGGACCAGCATCTCGGCGAAAGCACCGCCGATCACACGCGCCAACGTCTCGCGACCTGAAGAGCGACCACCACCCCGGTAATCGACATGACCAAACTTCGCGAGCCAGACATCGTCCGCATGCCCTCGGCGCGGCTCGGTTTTTATTTTGGCGTAGTCTTGGGGGCGCGCATCTTGATTTCGCACAATCACCGCGATCGGCGTGCCAAGTGTTTTGCCCTCAAATACTCCACTTAAAATTTCGGGCGTGTCGGCTTCGTTTCGCGCCGAAGTGACGGCACTTCGGCCGGGGCGACGCCGCTCGATTGCGCGATTGAGAGTTTGATGCTGAAACGAAATGCCGGCCGGGCAGCCTTCGATGAGTACGCCAAGAGCAGGGCCGTGACTCTCACCAAAACTGCTGACTTGAAAAATTTCGCCGAACCGATTGGCGCTCATGATACCGACTCGTCTATTGGCAGTGTCTCATTCACAAGTTCGCGGGCCCAGAATTCGCGTTGAGCGTCAGCCTGGGCCAGAAAAAAATTAAGACCCGAAAAGTAGCGCGCGCCCACGCGCAGCGCGTACTCGCGCCCTGGTGAATCGTCGGTATAATTGAGATCAAAAACATACTTAGGGAGCCAGTCTTCACGCGGCCATTGGCACGCCGGCATTCGCGAACGCGGCACGGCCCATATTAACGTTTCGATTTCGGGCAAATGCGCCAATTCGCTATCGGCCGGCCAATTCGCCCAAATTTCTTCGCCCCGACGGGCTGAAAAAAATCTCGCCTCGGGCAGCAGCGCGCGAAGAACGAGCCGCATCCCGCCGCCGCCCCAAACGGCTGTTTCACCTTTTAAGTTCAAAACATGAAACGTCCGCGCCAGGCCGGTGAGATCGGTATTCGTGCCACTCCACCCCGATCTCGCCTTGACGATCGTGTTGACGGCGCCGACCTCGACCGCTTTTTTGTCGATGTGATCGCAGGCCTCTTTGGCGGCTGCTTTTAGCGGAGATGTCACGGCCGCCGCCCGAAGACCCAAGCGCTCGAGTATGCCGAGGTTTAACGAATTCATTTCCGATTCGATGATGGGCATGGCCACCACCCCCATCGAACGGCTTCTAAAAAACTCGTCTTGTTCGGCCGGTGTGCGACTTAGCTCCACTGGCGAGCCGAGAATGGCCGCGAACTCGCCCGCATTTTTGGGGTAACAAAGAAAGTCAAAAACCAAGGGTTGATCTTTAAGCCCCACTCCCTCTCGCGCAAAATTGAGCGGAGGCTTTTGCGCCAATCGGTACCATGCCCATTTGCCGGCCTCAGACTCTTGTTTTGCCATCGGCAGAAACGATCTGGCTTTCGGGTTTTCTCGATAAAAACGGTGGCCGACCCACAGCTCCGTGTGATCAGCGATCGGTACGGCGAGCTTGTGGTGATCCGCTTTGTGAGAGAGTAAACGTTGAGCGGCCTCATCCACCGTCTCTCCGTCTTGCCGCTCGTGCAATGATACAATGGCGTTATGGCCGAGCGGCGACGGCCCGAGTTCGAGGGCCCAATCGGTTGCATACGGGCCCGAAAACTCCAAGAGTGAAGGCGAGGTTTCAAGCTTTCGAAAGCTGATCAGCACGGTCTTCGCCGGGACGCGCGCGGCGTTTTCGCGGATTTGACCTTCGCTCAGCAGGTCATCACGAAACTCGAAATAGCGAACGCCTTGCTGCAAAAATCGGTGGAAGAAAAGATCGCGCCGCCGCTCATTCTCGAGAATCCACGGAGTGAGCGTCAACGATATACCTAGGTCACTCGGCTTTAAACCGACGAGTGCTTTTTCAAATTCATTGGGTTTCTGCCACCCTTCACGAAGAGTGATTTGGCGATGAGCCAAATGAGAATACCTTGCTTCGCGAGATTCAAAGCGGGCTTGATATTCATCAAGCGGGTTTAAGTTTATGTCTAATCTTGGACGGTCAAGAAAGATACGCCCGAGTTTATCCGTCTCGCGCCGTACCCACCAGACTTCGACATCGCTCGGGAATTCAAAAGTAAAGCCAGCCCCTATCGCCACATAAACGTCGTGCGGAGAACGTAAGAATTCGCGAGACACCTCACGAAACGTATTCTCTTCAATTGCGCGAAAATTCGCTTCGTCCGAAATGAGCTCATCGATCGTTTGATTTTCTCGCGTCACGATCTCAGCGTCGAGATCCAAAAATTTCGAACGCCCCTGCAGATTGAGATCCCTGTGATATTCTTCAAGGCGAGTCAGAAAGCTGGTCTTACCGCATCCACGATGCCCGATAATCGCGGTGATCACGCCTTACCTCGATGTGGTTGCGCGCTCGCCGTGATTTGCGCAAATTCTGGAAAGCTCTTCGAAACAACTTTCATATCTTCCACTTGTATCGGAAAACCCGCCCACCGCGCAACCTCGGCCGCCATGGCCATACGATGATCGCGGTCGGCGTTGAATTTCCAGATCGTTCCCCCGACCGGACGTGTTCGCGTTGGAGTAACCGTAACGCGGCTTTCACCAGCCGAATCGTCAACTTGCACACGCGCGCCCATCCACTCGATGAGCTCGCAGGTGCGCTCCAACCGCGACGATTCTTTGAATTTGAGATGCCCTATGCCGCGGATTTCACTTGGGCCACCAGTCAAAGCGCATAGCACGCCAAGCACCGGGAACAAATCGGGGCAACTCGTGAGGTTCACATCAACTCCGCGAACAAGCTTCGATTTCTCAACAATGAGTGTAGACGAATCGTGCCGCACATGAACGCCCATATCACTGATGATTTTAACGAAAATGGAATCCGGCTGAAGGCTCCGCTTCGGAAAGTCTTCTATATCAGCTCGGCCACCAACCGCCGCAAGCGCCGCGACGGCAAAGGCCGAACTCAAATCCGGTTCGCACACGTAAGGTTCAGAGCGGGTGATGGTTTGATTGGCCGGTATCACAAATTCAGGGCCGCTGCCTTGCACGCGCATCCCGAAATCGCGCACCATCTGAAGGGTCATGCGAAAATAGCCCTCAGATACAACCTTTTTCGAAATCGAAATCGGTAGCATAAACGGCAAATGCCACGCGCTCAGCAGTACAGCCGAAGCGAATTGGCTCGATCTTTCGGCGTTGACGTGAAGACCGTCGACGGCCAATCGCCACCCGCTCGATCGAATTCTCAACGCCGGCCCGCCGAGCTCGGCATCGACGCTGAGTTGATGAAGGATGGGAATCAACTCCGCCTGTGGCCGCGAAAATAAACGTTCGCTTCCGGTTAAGGTATGAACTCCTGAAATCCGCGATACACGTAAAGCGAGAAAGCGAAGTACCGTACCGGCATCGCCGCACTCAATCGAGCTTTGCGATAAATTTGCGAGCCCGGCCCGCATGCTCTGAACGTCATCGGCCTGACTTTCACCGAGCAGCCGAACTTCAGGCGCGAAACTCTGAATAATGAGCGCTCGATTTAAAATCGATTTGGAACTTGGTATTTTGCCTTTAAAATAAAAGGACATTCAGTTCGCCCAGCCGATTGATTGCGCAAAATCACAAATTTCGGATACGCCTATCTTTTTCACGATCGGTTGGCCCGGCTTTTTCACGAAAACGAAATTTACAAGCCCCTCGCCAGCCATTTTCTTGTCATTCAAAATCGCCCGCGCAAGATGCTGTTTCGAAAATGGCGGCACCGCCGCCTTTGGTAACTTTGCCAAAAATAAAAGCGCTTCTTCGGCGGCGCTCGGACTTGTAATTTTTTTCGCCAAGCCGAGCCGAATAGCAAATTCGGTGCCGATGCGAACTCCGGCGCCATGACTTAATCGAATGTCGCGCTCAGACGCTATTAATTCGATCGCGTGGCCAAACGTATGGCCGAGATTCAATACCACACGGCGGCCCGAAGTTTCAAATGGGTCGCTTTTCACTACCCGCATTTTCTCGCGAGCGAGTTCGGGCAATAGACGCCACAATAATACTCCGTTCAACACTCCACTCTGATTGAGACGTTGAAAGACGTCGCCGCCTGCGATGAGCGCCATTTTGAACGCCTCACCATACCCCGAAATCAAATTCTCATCCGGTTGCTGAATGAGCAGGTCACGCACGCAAAGCACGGCTTGCGCCGGATAAAAAGTGCCGACCTGATTTTTGAACTGGTCAACGTTGAACGCGGTCTTACCGCCATAAGCCGAATCAACGGCCGCTATCCAAGTCGAGGGAACATGCACCAGGCCGATCCCCCGCTTGATGACACTCGCGAGAAAACCTGCGGCGTCACCGATTGACCCTCCGCCAATTGCAATCAGTGCACATTGATCCTTCGCTTGGCCGCTCACCATGGGTAATATCCGGCGCACGAGACCCGGAAGTGCGTCGATGCTTTTGAGCGATTCGCCGCCGTCGACCCCAAGACTTTGCGGGAAGGCGCTCAACCAATGGGTAAAAACTGGCAGACGCAAAAGATTTTTGTCGTAGATCAATAATAGCGTCTTCGCACCCGCGAGCCTTTGCATTTCACGAACCGGCGGCAATTTATTTTTATTTAAAATAGACGTTCGCAAAATAATCGACCCCAAACGGGCTCACTTCGTAACCCATGACATTTTTTCGGAGAGCTTTGAAGATTGTATTATTAGCAATTGGCACCCACGGTATTTCGCGGTGAAAAATCTTTTGCGCTTTTTTGTAAAACCTCGTTCTGACTCGGACGTTCGAAGTCACGCGCGCGCGATCGACAAGAAATGAAAACTCGCGATTGCACCAGTGCGCGCGATTATTACCGGACGAAATGCTATCGCACGACAGTAGATTGTTTAAAAAGTTATCCGGGTCGCCGTTGTCGCCCGTCCAACCCTGCAGGCTAAACGTAAGATCCCCGGCGCGTGATTTCTTCAAAAATTGCTGCCATTCGAGAGCGCGAATTTTCACCTTTAACCCCACGCGTTCTAAGTCGCTTTTTATGAGCTTCGCCATTTTCAACGGGTCGGGGTTGTACGGACGTTCCACTTTCGGGCAGGTCAGAGTGATTTCAAACCCCGATGGAATTCCGATTTTGCGTAAAAGCTGCCTCGCCATTTCCGGGTCATATCGATAATCGGGCGTGGTACGATCGAACGACCACATCGTCGGCGGGATGGGGTTCTTGGCGACTTCGGCCTGGCCGCTATAAATCTCCTTCACGTACTCTTCACGATTGAGCGCGTAGTAGACGGCCTCACGAAATTTTAAATTGGCAAACGGCATGCGCTCGACATTAAAAGCCAGATAGCTGAGATTGAGACCCGGCGCCGCCATCACTTTCAGTATCGGATTGCCGCGAATTTTCGCTAACGTCTGCGGCGGAAAGGTCGAATCGATCTGACAGATATCGCTCGTTAAATCACGCATGCGTTTGACTGGGTCTGTTTCAATCAAGAACTCAAGTTTGTCGAATTTCGGCCGACCGCCAAAATAATTGGGGTTTGCAATGTAATAGATCGCGCGCCCCTTGATGTACGATTTAAAAATAAATGGGCCCGTCCCTACAGGTAGGGAATCAAGGTCGCTCAGTTTCCTTTTACGGATGAGATTGTCGGCGTATTCTTTCGATAAGATACTCCCGAAATCCATCGCCAAATCGGCCAAAAACGGCGATTCGGGTTGGGTGAGTTCAAAACGCACGGTCAAATTATCCACTTTGTCGATCCGCTTGATGAGCTCGGGCATTTGGTCGGCTTCGTAATCGGGATATTCGCCGCCACCAATAAAATGAAACGGGTTTTTTTTTGATCGCATACGATCGAATGAAAAAATAACGTCGTCGGCGTCGAAATCGCGAGTTGGAGTAAAATAAGCCGTCTTGTGAAATTTAACACCGGGTCGCAAATGAAACGTCACGGTTTTGCCGTCGGGTGACGTCTCCCACGAGCGCGCAAGGCTCGGCACCACTCGCATCGTCTTGTTATCCATTTGAACCAATCGATTGTAGATCTGGTTGGAGCTCGCATTGAATGTCGCACCGTCAGTGGCCAACTGCGGGTTGAAAGTCTGCGGATTGGCTTCGGCACAATAGACCAGCGTGCGCGCTTGAATCGGCAACGCAAAAATCAGGATCAGCCATGCGAGCCTATGACAGCGATGCGATTTCATGCCGTGGCTGACCAATCAATCGGTTTCAACCCGTGTCGCTTTAAATAATCATTCGCTTTCGAAAAATGACTGCAACCGAAAAAACCGCGATGAGCGGATAGCGGCGACGGATGCGGGGCCTCGAGCACCAAATGCCGATGGCGATCAATGAGCGCCCCCTTTTTTTGTGCGAAACTACCCCAAAGCAAAAACACGATGTGCTCACGATGTTCATTTAAATAGTGAATCGCGAAGTCGGTGAACTCTTCCCACCCCTTTTTTTGATGAGAACCCGCCTTGCCGGCTTCGACGGTTAAGGTCGCGTTCAGTAAAAGGACACCCTGCTTTGCCCAACCGGTCAGACAACCCGATTTTGGCTTTTCGAGGCCGAGATCATTTTTCAATTCTGTGAATATATTTTGAAGAGACGGCGGGTTCGCGACACCGTCTTGCACAGAAAAACAAAGCCCGTGCGCTTGCCCCGGGCCATGATAAGGGTCTTGCCCCAAAATCACCACTTTGACCGAATCTAAAGGAGTCAGATTAAACGCCGCAAAGTACTGTGACGGTTTCGGATAGATGCGTTTTTGCGCTTTCAGCTCATTGAGCAAAAATGCGCGAAGCTCCTTCATATACGGCTTTTGGATTTCGTCCTGAAGAGCCGCCTTCCAGTGCGGCTCTAACTGAATCTGGCTTTGCATCACTTTCATAGATAGTTTAACGTTGAGGCACAAGCAAGGCGGCAAGGCGATGCGAAGCAAAATTTTTCACAAACTAAACGGTGCGGGTAACTGTTTTCTGATTTCTGACCTGCGCGACGCGCGAATGCGCGTGCCGAAAACGGATAGACGCCGTTTGGCGCGAGAGTTGTGCGACGTCCATACCTCCATCGGCGCCGATGGTTTGCTTTTTTTGGAGAATTCGCGCAAGGCCGACCTGCAATGGGATTTCTACAACGCCGACGGCTCATCCGCCGAAATGTGCGGCAATGCCGCGCGCTGCGTGGGTGCCTTCTTGTTACGGCAGTACAATAGGAAGGCTCCCATGACCATCTTAACCAAAAGCGGGGTCGTCACCGTTGAGCCGCTCGGCCATGGGGAGTTTCGCGTGGCCATGCCGTCAATTCGCGAAATTGAGGTGGGCCGAGATTTTGATTTTGTCGATTCGGGCGTCCCGCACGCGGTTATAAAGCTTGATAAACCATCGCGCTTGCAAGACCCGGATACCCTGAATGAATATGTAACCCGTGTGCGCTCCGAAAAGCGTTTTAAAAAACGTGGAGTAAATGTCACGTTTTATGCCTTGGCATCTCATAACGCCCGAAATGTGCAATCACTCACATTCGAACGCGGAGTCGCCGGCTATACGCAGGCTTGCGGCACCGGCGCCGTAGCCGCCGCGACGTCTTTTGCCGCCCATAATCCGAAACCGCTCAGTCGCGCTACCAGCCGCGGCGATCAGATCAAAGTCAGCGTACCGGGCGGGCGCCTCATCGTCGAACTGGGCGGCGAGCGGCCGCTTTTGACCGGACCGGCGGCCTATATCGCCGAAATTCGAGTGTGATTCTTTCGCTTTATTTTGGCCGCGAACTAGCCTATTTATACAGCCGATGACACTCGATAAAACGAAACTTTGCAGCCCCCTTAAGATTTCAGAGCGAATTGCGGAGTCAACCGACACCGTCACCCTTGTTCTCGACATTCCAAAAGATGTCGAAGCGAAATTTCGCTACCGGGCCGGTCAGTTTGTGACCTTTTTTCTGGATCTCAACGGCGAAGAACTTCATCGCAGCTATTCGCTTTGCACGAGCCCCGATTTTGATACTACTTTTGCCGTGACGGTGAAACGCGTGCCAGGCGGGCGCGGCTCCACGTATCTGACCGAATCGGCGCGTGTGGGCGATGTATTGTGGACCACTCCCCCTGCGGGACGATTTGTTTTACCGGAGAAAGTCAGCGAGCAAAAATTCGCTTTCTTTGCTGCCGGCAGCGGCATCACACCGATCTTTGCACTGGTCAAATCGGCGCTCCGGGCGACCAACGTCCCCTGTGTGCTGTTTTACCAGAATCGCACTGAAGATTCGGTGATTTTTCGCTCCGCTCTCGACGAGCTGGCGGCGACATCCAATGGGCGTTTTTCGGTCACTCATGTTTTATCAAACCCCGGCGCCGAGTGGTCGGGCCTGCGCGGCCGCGCTCATCACGCCATGATTCGTGACTTTTTAGTTCGCAATCAGGTCGGTATTCGCTCGCTATATTATATGTGCGGACCCGACGGGTTTATGGAAACTATTTCGTCGACATTGAAATCAATGAACGTCGATTCGGCCAAAATCATTCAAGAAAGTTTTGCGACGAGCGTAACGCCGTCTGCCTCGAACGAAGCCACGGCCAATTCAGAAACGACATCAGAAGCTCCCGACTTGACGGACAAAGTGACAATCGGCGATCTCGCATCGGCCGGCCGAGCTGAACAAATCGAAGCCGTGATCGACGGCGAAACGCATGTCATCCCCTACAAAGGCAATGCCTCTATTCTTGAAACTTTGCTCGATGCTGGGCTCAATCCGCCGTACTCCTGCATGGATGGGGCCTGCCTTGCGTGCCTTGCGAAAGTTGAGAAAGGTCTCGTTTACCAAGCCGACCCCGGCATTTTGGTCGATGACAATATTGAAGCACGCGAATGCCTCACGTGCCAGGCGCGACCGGCATCCAAAACTATTCGCGTGAGTTACGAAGTATTTTAGTTCGCGCACTTGTCGGGCGATAATTAACGCCCGACGATACCGCCAATAAATCGACCGATCTTTTCGATCGCTTTCGGTGGAATTTCATGACCGCCCGAAAATGCCATGAATTCGCCGTGAAGACCGGCATCCGTCAGAAGTGAATGAAGTTTTTCGGCAAATGGATACCCCAGAAGCGGATCGTTCTTACCGTGACACTGAAAAAACGGCACGTCTTGCGCCCGCGAAGCGAGTTCTCGCCAAGCGGATTCGCGAATGACCGTACCCGACATAATGATAAGACCTGCAGGAGCGACCGGCGCCGAAAACGCGACCTCGAGCGCCAACGTAGCGCCTTGGCTGAACCCGCCGACGATCACGGCGGAATGTTGAGTTCGCAATTCGTTGTACAACGTCAACGCCGATTTACGCGCGTTCTCAATCCCCTGCGGGTTGCTTGAACTTAAGTCCACCGGCTCACCTGACCTCAGCGACTTCTCAAGAACCGACGTGTCGATCGGGTACCACGCGCGGCCGCGCATACCCGGCGCCGAAATAATTTCAAGCGGCGCATCGGGAAAGACCCATGTCACTTTTTTCGAAACGTTCATCAAATCCGAAAGCGGCAAAAGGTCGGCGGCATCGGCGCCATAACCGTGAAAGAGCAAAACAGCTGGGCCGCGTGTCGCCCCTTCAACGATCAAGGTCTTGAGGTTGCCAATTGTCTTTGGTTTGCTTTGAATTTGTGACATTCTCGATGTTGTAGCAAGGGGTTTCATCTCTGTCTATGGATCAAGCAACCGGCATCCTACAGCGCGCAACGGAATTCAAAAAAAGGCACAGCCGTTATATCGCTCCGGCGTTTTTTGTCGGCGGCTTTCTGTTCGACGCCGTAATGTTAGATCGCGTCGATAGTCTCAAAACCATTTTTCAACAAACGATCTACCTTCTCGTCATTTTACAAATTTTGAAATTCAAAGCGCTCGAAGAAAGCGGCGCTTGGCAACCTTCAGAGCGAATCGCCAAATATTGGCATTACAATTCAGAAGCTCTTAACTTTTTTCTCGGTACGTTACTGAATATCTATACGCTGTTTTATTTCAAAAGCAGCTCACTTGCGACATCGGCCATTTTCATTATAATCGCGTTTGGGCTTCTTGTTCTAAACGAAAGCCCGCGCTTTCACGAGCGAAATTTGCAAATTAAGTTCGGGCTTTTTTCGGTCGCAATTTTTTCGTTTCTTTTCATCATCGTCACTTTGTCGTTTTCGTTCGTCGGCTATTTCCCGTTTCTCGTTTCGATTGCGATCGGGGTCTTTCTGTTTTACTCGCTCTATCGCACTCTCGCCTTGCGAATTGAACTCAAGTCCAAATTAAAACACATCATCCTCTTGCCTGTGGGAGTGGTCGCCGCATCTCTCGTGGCTCTTTATTTCTTAAGAATTCTCCCACCCATACCGCTATCCGTGCAATACATCGGAATCTTTCATAATGTAGAAAAAGTGAAAACCGGCGGAGAAACCCGTCTCGTCTTGTCGTACGACCGGCCGTGGTGGAAGTTTTGGCAACATGGCGATCAAACCTTCACCGCCGAGCCGAATGATCGCATATTTTGCTACGCCCGTATATTTGCCCCGCGAAATTTCAAAGACCAAATCATATTTCATTGGCTGGAGCACACGCGTAACGGCTGGCAAACGCAAGATCGAATTCCCGGCACAATCAGCGGCGGGCGCGAGGCGGGCTTTCGCACATATGTTTATAAAACCCACTTCGACCCCGGCAAATGGCGCGTGCAAATCGAAACGACGGATGGCCGCGAAGTCGGCCGCATTGGTTTTACCGTTGAATCTGCAGACGCGAGCACCTCACGAACCTTTCGCACGATGGAGCAGTGATCTATCTATTCAACCGTGCGAAAAAATTGGTCGAGCGGTGGCCGCTCAGCAATTCGCGGAGTCACTTTCGGGTAGCCAATAAAAAGCACCCCAGCGATTTCATGAGTTTCAATTGAAATATCGAGAAGCGAATAGGTTTCAGGCGAACGCACAAGCCCGCCGGTGCTCCATTTAAGTCCGACGTTTTCACTCCACAAAAAAAGCGCCATATTTTGGATCGCACAGGCCAAAGACGCATAGTCTTCGCGCGTCTGATCGGAGTAGATTTTGTCGCCGGCCGGTTTTTTCAGGCCGGCTAATATCATTGTTGGCGATTCTAAAATTTTTGCGCGAGCCGCGGCTTGTGCCACGTCGGTCATTGGCGACTTTGCGGCTTTCAGTTTCACATGCAAATCGGCTAGTTTTTGGCGGCGTGCACCTGCAACTTGAATGAAAAACCACGGCCATGTCAGATGGTGATTCGGCGCGTGAATAGCCGCGTCGATCGCCGAGCGAAGAATCCCATCCGGTAATTTTTTGTCTGAAAAAGATTGGACCGTGCGCCGACTTTTTATAAGCTCCAGTGCGTTCATGCGACTAAAGACTAGGCGGAACTGGTCTTTTCAGTCAAACAACATCCAGTGACAATGAATGGATGAGGATTTGTTCGAAATCAGTCTTAGGTCTAATCGGTTTGGCGCTTGTTATATCGGGTTGCATGAATCGCTTATCAAGTTCAAACCAGTCGGCCCGTTCGCCGGTCTTGCCGGGTAAAACGGCGGCGCCGAACTCAGCATGTTACACTGATCGCTGCCTGCAAGCGGGGCCATCGCGAAATATTGTCGACCCAGCCGACTACAAATACCAAGATCCGTCCCAATATCCCGACCCGACGCTGCGATCACAATACATCGCTCCGATTCGTTTTATCGACCTTATGCATGTCGACGGTTCGTTGTCGCTCTCCACAAATTTTCAAATCGGTGATTTCATGGTTTTCAGTCATGACCGCTATGCGATATTTTCGCCCGAAGTCGCTCACATATTTCAACTCATCCGAAACGATCTAGGCGGGCCGATTTGGATTACCAGCGGTTATCGAAGCCCTTTGCACAATGCACAAGTGGGTGGAGTGCCGTGGTCTCGTCATATGTATGGTGACGCGGTTGATTTTACGACCCCATCCCCCAATTATCCGCTTTTGCAGAATCTCTGTTTAAAATATGATGCGAGCTTCACCTTAATATATACGGACCATATCCACTGCGATTGGCGTAAGCATCCGCTCAATCCGGCGTTTTACGGTCAGGCACCCATCGGGCCAGCCATCGGCACTCACGCTTTACCGTATTACGGCCCTGCTCCGATTTCTGCGCGAATCGTAAGTCGACTCGTCAATCACGGGCAGGCAATTGAATTCGGCGTAAACTTACCTACCGAAGAGATTGAGGGTTCGCTCATTTACGATTGGCAAGTCACCGCCGCACAAAATACCGTTCAGCTTTTTACGACAAAAACCGCCACCGTACCGGTTTCGGAAGCGCCGTTTAAAATCGAGGTCGTTGTCGGCGGCTCCATTCATCTAGAAAAAACCTGGCCCTGATGCGCGAACTGATTTAAATTGCTGAAACAATGTTTACGCAACAAAAAGACGGCCGATTTTTAATCGTTCTCGATCGCGATCAAGCGGTCATCGAAACCCTAACTAAACTCGCGAGCCAACATGGCATTTTAGGCGGCACGATTACGGGCATCGGCGCACTCAAAGACCCGGAGCTTGGTTTTTATGAACTCCACAAAAGAGATTACATTCGAAAAACTTTTCGCAATGAAGATTTTGAGTTACTCGCATTGAACGGGAACATCAGTTGGCGAGACGGCGCGCCATACATCCATGTGCACACGGCGCTCGGGCGGGCCGATTTCTCGGTTATAGGCGGCCATTTATTTGAGGCGCGGGTCGCGGTCACGGCTGAAATCTATGTGACAACTTTCGGCATAATGCCCGAGCGAAAATTACAAAGTGACCTAGGTCTACAAACTATAGTCGGTTGCCGGCTGTAACCTATAGCAGATAGGCCTTCGCCGTAGTTCCCCGACCACAAAAAACTTTGCAATTGTTGGCCCCTATGTTACACGATGGGTATGTTCAATGTCCCTGTTCCGAGAGAGTTCTGCGTCCGCTCCAATCAATGTGAGATAAGTGACCTTCTCTTCTTGTGCCAGGTTACCCTGAGGAGGTTTATCAATGGGTAAAAAGTTATATGTAGGGAATCTGCCCTACTCGACCGATGATGCTATTCTTCAAAATTTTTTTGAAGGCGCTGGCCCTGTAGCGTCGGCTCGCGTGATCATTGATCGCGCAACCGGTCGTTCAAAAGGCTTCGGCTTCGTCGAAATGAATACCGATGAAGACGCACAAAAAGCCGTATCGCAACTCGATGGCAAAGAAATCGACGGACGCAAAGTTCGCGTTTCTGAAGCCAAACCCCAAGAGCCCCGTGAAAATCGCGGCTTTGGCGGCGGTGGCGGTGGCGGTCGTGGCTTCGGCGGCGGTCGTAGCAATCGTTACTAATCCTTAAAAAGAACGGTATCGCTCGATGAAAATTTTAGTATTGGGCGGTACCGGTTTTCTCGGCTCCCATCTCGTTCGAAAACTTCTCTCACAAAACCATGACATTTTAATTCTGACTCGAAAGCCGGCTTACGGCCAACGATCGGGCGCATATAAGTTTATACAGTGGCCGATCCAAAACGGCGAAGATCTGAACGAAATTCTTAATTGCGAGGTCGCGATTAATTTAGCCGGCGCCTCTATCGCCGACGCGCCTTGGACGAAAAAGCGCAAACAACTCATACTTTCATCAAGGGTCGACACCACACGCGAATTGGCGGATCAACTGAGCGCATCGGCACAATTAAAGACATTCATTTCCGCTTCTGCAGTCGGCTTTTACGGCAATCGTAAAACCGAGGTCTTAACAGAGCAATCGCCTCGCGGTGAAGGGTATTTATCCGACGTTTGCGTGGCGTGGGAGCGAGAAGCCAACGCGCTCTCGGCAAAGGTAGGCGCTCGAGTTGTGAATTTGAGAACAGGTACCGTACTCGATCGGCACGCCGGTTTTCTACACAAAATGGAACAACTTCAGAAATGGCATTTAGGCGGCCCGGCCGGCTCCGGCGATGCCTTTGTCAGCTGGATTCACCTACACGACTGGGTTCAATCTGTTTTATTTATCATCGACCATCACGAAGTCACCGGCCCCGTGAATCTCGTCGCCCCCGAGCCGTTGAGCAATCGTGCCTTCAGCCGCGTTCTTTCTGAATTTTTAAAGAGGCCTCCGCAACTATCGGCGCCCGAATGGGCGATACGTGCGTTGTTGGGCGAATTGGCGGCGCTTATTTTCGATAGCCAGAATGCACGCCCCAAGAAACTGCTGGACGCTAATTTTAAATTTCAGTTTCGCTCGCTCGCGAGTGCTTTAACAAATCTCTATCAAGAAAATTTCACTGTTTAATTTTAGGCTGTGGCACTGCTGTTGCTACGCTAATAAGTGTGATGAAAAAAGCAGTGTTTATTGCGGAGTTATTCCTCACGCTGTCGTGTGCGTGTTGCTCGCAGCCCGTTATTTTCCACACGATTCAGCATCCCGCCGTCAGCGTTAAAGCAGCAACGAGTGACAAATCCGCACATGCTGTATCTGATACTGATTCTTATCGTAAATCGATAGCTAGGGTGAACATTGATCAACCCTTCAGTCGAATAAGCCGGAGCCACTACCTGTTCGCCCCGACCCCTAACCGTATCGTGTTTATGGTCGATGATTCTGGCTCAACCTTGGGGCGCCGAAACGACCCGGGGGATGATCCATCATTCGAGCGTCGAATAGCCGCAGTAAGCGACATAATCAGCGAGTACGATCACATACCTATACTCTATGCCTTCGGTAAATTTGGTGCGGGCCGGGCACGATTTTATAATTTGTGTTCAAAATGTTTGGGCGGTCGCCGCTTTTTTGGGTCAGCTTTAGAGGCCAAAGCAGCGTTGAATGAATATGTCGAAAGTAAGCATCTCGGCGGCGACACGCCCTACCTTCCCACCCTCTTTGCGATCGAGAACCTGATCGAACTTGACCCGTCGCCCACCTACGCGGTCGTTTTTATCTCTGACGGCGAACCGACTGACGTAGAATCAAACAGCGAATTGGATTTAGAGTATGATCTCGCCCATCTCGTGAGGTTGACTTTGGGAGCCGCACCCAACCGGGGCCACGTCGATTTCAATACCATTTACTTTGGGCCCTTACCCGGCTCGCAGGATGATCACTGGTTCCAGGCGGAAGATTCGGTCACTCGTCTTCAGGCTATGGCTTCGGCCGGTCACGGCCAGTTTTACGAATTACGCGAAAATTAGGTGGGCGCCGCGAAAACTTCTTTAAACCCTAGCGATGAGCGGGAAGGACGCTAGCAGCGGTCCTTTTTTGACTTTCGCGAGGGGGGAGGGGGAAAGTGCCCATCGCTAGAGCTTAAGAAGTGACTGAACTTACGTACCACCTCAACAAACGTACCACGTTGCTACCTAAAGCAATTTCTTCGCCAAATGGCTTTGAGATTACGGGCCGATAATTTCGTTTTCGCCGGCCTTATTTTTGAGCATCGGCCAAATGTCGTCACCTTGCCGCCCAAATTGTGAACGCGCGAGTTTTTTCAGGCTGTAAATTTAGTTGACAGTCAAAGAGCCGCGCCCCCCTTCCAAGGCATTTGCTGCCTCAAAGAAAGTGGTTAGTCGTCACGATTTCTGCTAAAATGCGAATGTAAAACCCTTATGGGGGCGTAACGGCTTCGACGTGGGTCGTGAAGCTTAAGGAGCATGCCGGGGCGATCGGACCTCGTTAAAAAACGGTCAAACTGATAATCGGCAACGATTTTCAACTTGCTGCCTAATTAGGTTCAGCACGCCGACTGTGGGAGTGGTGGCGGCTCGCAGAAGGCGTCATTTAGTCACCTCGATTATGTACGGCTTCTCTGCGTACACGGTTTAAATTTTTCAGAGGATGGCCTTTTGTGAGTTTGTTTGTGGACGCGCAACTGGCAACATAAATCACAAACTAAGCATGTAGCTTCGCCTTAATGTGAATCACTCGCGGACCCGGGTTCAACTCCCGGCGCCTCCACCAATTTCGACCCCTTGTCAATTCGATAAGGAGATCGAACTCTTTTCTGTAAGAAAATTCGAGACTTCCGCCTTTTAAAATCGGGTTCGATAAGACAACTTTGGCAAGTCTCGCCTTGTCGAGCAGATTTGTACCCAACTGCATGAAATCGCGCGACTTTTGCAGGAGTTCTATAACCCTCAGACTCGTAGTCAAAGTCTCCTGACTTGCTTTGGTATGGGCGACGATCTCAATGTCAATTTCGCCAAGAACTTTTCGCTTTTGATCGACGAAGCAATTGAATTCTTCTTCGGTCACAGCGCCTTTTTCGACAAGCGTTTTTATATCCTGACAGCGTTTTTCGATGGCTGCCTTTTTCGCTTCAAGCACGGAACTTTGCTCCGCCGAAAAAACACTCAATGCGCTTGCCGACGTTTTCACGTTCTCAATAAACGCGGCCGTTGTTTTCGGTGTGAATTTTGAGAATGGCTCGAAAGCTTCAACGACTCTGCTCAGGATTTCTTCCTGGCGAACGTTGATACGTCGCTCGGGGCAATCATGGCTTGCACAATGGTAATAAATATAAACTTTGCCGCTCGCTTTCTTGTGAACCTCTCCGGTAACAGAATTTCCGCAAACGCCGCACTTCATAAAATTCATAAACGGTTTTGCTATTTCATGAGAAAGCGACACTCTGGTACTCTCGGCTCGAATCGATTTCACGCGCTGACAGCGATCAAAGAGGTCTTTTGATATAATGGGCGCGTGTTTTTCGTTCCCGGTCATAACGGTCGCACCATTTTTTGTGCGGGCTCCGTAATAAAACGGATTGCAAATCATTTTTTCGATGCAACGATCAGTAATTGGTTGGAATTCCTTTTTTTTAGAAATCTCGCCACCCACGTCCTCGCGCACCCGTTTTAATACTACGACGGCTTTGCCTTTAAGAAATTCGGCAAGTGCTTTGTAGGAATAATTCCCGGTGGAATACAATTCGAATGCCTCGGCGATATAGCGCGCTACTTTTTCATCAAGTTCAATCTTGGCCCGGCCGTTATCATCGCGCACATTTTTATATCCCACTGGAGCCATACTGTTCCAATAGCCGTCTTCCCATCTTTGATCCATGCCCTTCTTAATTTCGATTCTCAAGTTGTCGATATAATGCTTGGCCAAAACCACTCCCAGATAAAATCGAAGTTTTTCGCCGGGCGACGAATCTCGATTCACAACGAGGTTGTCTCGCGTGAAGTGAAAGCAAACGCCGGCTTCAACTAAATCTTCGATCATCACGGCGGCTCGAAGCCCGCGACAGGCACGATCAATTTTATCAAAAATCACGTTTCTAATACCGTTCATGGACACGTATTCGAGCATTTCAAAAAACTTTTTTCGATCGAGTTCTTTAGATGCCGACTCGGTAACCGACCAGCTATTTACGCATTTGAGCCCAAGGCTCTTAATATACTCGGCTGATTTATCTCTTTGTGCTTCAAGCGAATAGCCCTCTCGTTGTCCTTCCGATGAAACTCGGAAAAACTCAACAGCTAGATTTGGAGCTGCCGCACTCTTTAACAGTTTGAGCACTGGCAAGGTTGGTCGCCGTTCAATTTTCTTCCGTTCAGTTTTCAGAAGAATTTTTGCGATCTGCGCCCTTTCTTCGTCAGGAAGCTCTTTTGCGTTGTTCAATTGACTGACTCCTTTCATCAACAAAACTTTTGAGATCGCTCTCAAAATCAGAGAGTTTTCTAATTTCAATATCAATCATCAAATCAATAAATCGTTTCAGGCTCGACAGGTTAGTTGATTTTTTGCTCCGTAAATATGTAGCTCGCGATTTGTTTCTCTTGCAGCTTTTGCAGACTGTATCCTGGCGTTTTCCCTTCGAATAAAATTCAGACGCCGGAAGACTTAGTAAGCATGTAGTACAAGATTTTTTAACTATAGTCCGCGTCGCTTCGATCGAATCGGGAGATTTCAACCCATTTTTGGTTGTGATGATAAGGCCCCTAAAAAATTGTAGGACAATAATCCGCCCCGAGGTGCGAGGCAAATACGCCTCGCACCTCCCGTTTGTTCACAATTAGTCGCCACTGTGAAATGTTATACCGACGATGGTTCAGTCGATCGCCTTGATCTCGGTTTTCTCACCTTGGATGTTTTAATGAACTCGCTAATTGAGGAGGCGAGCGCCTCGTCCGATTCAGATTTATCGATTAGCGAACGTAAATAGGCTCGCTTGTCGAAGAATTTCTTTTCAAGCCAGGAGCGATCGTTCGCAATGTATCGATCGAAGAAACGCTCGATTATCGCATTTACAAGCTTCGACTCGTTTACCTTAAATTGACTGCCCGATTGCCGAATTCGCGCCACTTCGCTTGTCAGTTGCGAAATCAGGTCATCCGATATCGCGAGCCGCTTGGGCTCACCAGTGTTGGAAGAACTGTCGCTCACACGCGGGCTCGTTAATTTTATCGCAGTCTGTCGGCGATGATACACTGTTTGATTTTTGAGCACTGTTTGTATCTTTGCACTGTGGCAGGTCTAACGCCGGCACTTCATATGGATCTGGATCATAGCACGGGCTGGGTGCAAACTTTCGCAGACAAAACATCAACATTAAAAGGCCCAGCACTAACGAAGTGAACATGAAAAACAACCCCGTCCGATTATATTTATTCACTTCGAATCATCTGGGAGAAGAAAGATATTCTGTCCGTTTGCCGTCGTTGAAATCGGATCGCTACCGTAAAAGCCGGATACGCCGAATTTTTCGAGATTAAAAAGCGTGTCGCGCCGAACGTCAGCGTCTCGCTTCTCAAGCCCTTGATAGGTTGCATAGCCGGCAATGCCGCCTATCGCGGCCGATATTAGAGCGCTTGTGAGCACGGCTTGACCCTTGTTTTGACTGTCGTGCAGGGCATTGGCGCCAATGGCACCAACAGCCGCGCCAGTTCCGATACCAAGTAGTGACGACTCCGTCACAGTGGCGCAACCTTGCAGAATACCGAAAAGTAATAGAAAACAACCCACGCACATTCGATTAATACATCCTCCTTTTAACTCTTGATTTCACGAGAACTTTGTCTCCAACCAAAGAATAATTTTATTTATCAAAATGACTCCTAAATTGATCGTTTCATATGATTGTTACTTCGTATAAAAGCGGTTATAGATGCGCGACCGCAGCTCCATAATACCGACACTCATATCTGGATTACTTCGCTTATATTTATCAACTCAATGCTAAAGACTTGTACGCACTATCTCTTGTTTGACGATTTAACGACCGTAAATATCATCATCATTAAACATACTTTCAAAAACTCGATATTCTTCTGACTCCCCCGGAAAATCAAAAATAGTGTCCAGTAGTTTCAATTACTTGCGAAGCTCTGGCCCCAACTCCAGTTGGGGCCTAGTTGGGGCCGCTATCGGAGAAGAAATGTGGCATTTTTTCGATTTGTAAACGGCAGAGGTGATGCACCACTTCGAACAACATCCATCGTGCATGTGTAGATTTTGGGTTCAAACTGGGATTCGAATTCAGAGTCGACTCTACGGATAGATTTCTCAATTCTGGCGTCACCGCAAACATATAATGCCGCGACGATATCGTGTGAAAAGTAATACTCCGTAAGTTTTTTGCCATACCGGACGCCGCTCTTTTCAGATGCCTCAAATTCAAGGGCCAAGCGAAACGATTTTTCCTGGCCCCTCAGTACCAAGACTGCATCCGAGTTAACAGTGCCAAACGGCCCATACTCCAAAGAAGTAGTCAGTTCTCCGCAAGCTTGGAGCATATTTTCTGATATGTAATCTTCAAACATAGCCGATTTTTCTAGCCGCGTTCGAATATCAGTCAGGGCAACGTCATGCAAATAGGAGTCGCTTTTGAAGTAAGCTTGCGTTATTTCAAATCGATAATCTTTGCGAACTACGTTGAATCCTTTTTCGGTTAGACCATATATCAGTTCAAGTGAGCCGCCGCTAGGTATGCCGATTTTTGACAGATATCCATCCCGCACAAGCCGCCCCAACCGGTATTGAACGGTTGGCCGTTTTGTCGACTCGAATAATCGGCACCGTATTTGGTCGTAGCTAATGGCCCGCTGCTCGAACGCAAATTTCATAACCTTCCGGTCGCGCTCGGTAATCTGGACAGGACCCGTGCGCCGCATTTTACTTAGCCCGACCCTTCACGGTATTTTTACTGAACTCATTCGCGTCTTGAGATTTGGCTGCACTGAGTTCAAGCATTGATTGAAAATTCCAGCTTTTGTCGTCAGAAATCGTTTTCGCTATCGCCTGAATTTTTAGCTCCAGTGCCTCTTCCGAAAGAAATGGCGCCTGAACTTCGACAAATTTGTTCCCGCCAGCCCAAACAGCGCGACCTTTGATGTCGGGTAGCGAATACGCTTTGATATTTCCAAGCGCCGTGGTGGACCCTGCGAGCGTTGACATTTTAAACACCATTCGACCAGATAGATTTTCAAGCGTTTTGGTATCAAGCGACTCTTTAATAGGTTTTTGAGTGGCGATTACCAAATGAATTGCTGCCGCCCTTGATAATTTCGCAAGTTCATCTGTCAATTCGCGAGCGCGCGCCACGAGATCAGCTTTGGATTTACTGACCGTCGTTTTACCGAATAAGACCGAGGCTTCATCGATTGCGACCACGATAAGATCCTTTTTATGGATCGATGGCTCAATTTTTTTGACGCCTTTTTCTTCCATAAATTGAAAACGCCTTTTCATTTCGTCTCGAACTGCGGTGAGCATTTTTACAGCGCCAACTTCGTCTTTGGCAATTCTCACGTTCGGCAAATGGCCGAATTCTTTGAGTTCGACTCCGTGTTTTAGGTCGATCAAGTAAAACTGAATGTGCCGCCACTGACCAAGGCAAACGAGCAGCTGACATTCAAACACGCTTTTGCCGCCGCCGGACGTGCCGGCAATTAACAAGTGCGGTAGGTCGCGAATGTCTTGCGTTACTGTCCCGTTGACAGAAGCTCCAACCAAAAATGTAAACGGCGATTTGAGATCCTTTTCCAGGTCTTCATACAAGAACATTTTTCCGAGTTCCCGCTTGCAGAGCGAGATCTCAATAGTTCTGCGATCAGGCGATGGTTCAATTTGTTCGACCATTTGACCAAATGCATATTCGAGATCGGATTTTTTACCTTCAAATCGATCCACCCCCACACCGATTGATCGAACAATAACTTTGCAGCGTTCGTCGTCCTTTGGAACGACCGCGAGAATTTTTGGCTGCTCACCCTTTGCGTTGCTCAAGCCAACGGAGTTGAAATTATTTTGAAGTTTTCTTCTTTCCACGAACGCTCTCAAGCCAAGTGCGCAAAGACTTGTGTATGTGACACCTGTGAGTAGTACCAAAAAGTGCGACCATTTTGGCCAGTGTTTTAGCCATGCCGTAAACTTCGCCGTAAATAGATTTGGCCAAATCCAGTGCAGTGCCTTCAAATATGCATAATCGCCATACGTCACTGCAAATATGAGAAGAACAAGTGACGTTGAAAATATAATGAGTTCGCTCGAACGAAACTTTATCCGCTTAAGACCCGCCCACGCCATTGAACCCGTCAGCGCAATGACAATGCCGACAGCGACCACAAACCGTTCAAGACTGTCGTTTTTGGCAACTATACCGTTATTCGGTGGTTTCATAGTAACTACTCGATAGTGAAATGATGAGATCCGATCCGGAGTCGATCGTTACGTAGCTCGGAGTTTGGCCGAGTTTATTTGCCTGCTCATTTGCTTCCATCTGCGCCACATTCGATAGCCCATTGTAAAAGCCGTTTCTAAGAGTCGCCTTTGGCGTTGGCAAGATCGACTGCCCCAGAGATTCCTTTTGTATCATGACGTCAGACATTCCGCTGATCATCGAAAGACCGATGACAGATGCCATCCGATCGCCCGTATTGCCGTGATAATTACCAATCACGCCCGGCCGATAATCCTTGGAGCTTAAGGCCCGCGCACTGATTTTGAATTCATTGCCGTCCGGTAAAAGCCCATGATCGAAATTGATGTAGACGCGATCGCCGTGACCGGGGTAGCTCGACTGCCCGAATAGAATAGTCTGCGGCGGAAGGCTACCGCCGCCGAATTTGTGAGCGGCGCCATATGGTAGAACAACTTGCACGCCCTCCGGGTAGCGGGTGTCAATGCCCGAAGCGAACTTCCCAATAAAATTTGATCCAATCGGTAATTTTTCGTATGACTCGCCAGGAGTAATCACTTGTTTTGCCCGGTAGCGCAGGTGTAACGGCTGAAGCATTGTCCTAGGCGATTTAGGTGCATGGCTCAATACGCCGCCGACTTTAGCAACTGTAGCAGCCAGTTGCGCGGCATTGGTTCCGGCGCCTTTTTGAATCAACGACACGTTACTCTGCCTAATCGCGGTCGCAACGGGTGACTTTCGAATCGAAGGCAGAAGTGAGATAACAATACCGAGAACGGTCAATGCAAACGCCGCAAGGATCGTATGTTTTCGGTTCAATACTTTTTTGCCGCCCTCATTGCTAAAGAAAAAATCCCGACTACGCTCACGAATATTTATTTTCAAAAATACCGCCAAGGGATAATTCGCTCCGCGAACGTATTCATGAAGCGCAACTTGAGCGTGAGGTTCGTCCTTTGCTTTCTTGTAAACAGCAGTCGAACTCGCGCCGACTGCCCATGCTGTACGATGCCGCTTTGAACGACAAACTCTTGAAGCGGTAACCGATTTGAGTGATAGTTGAGATCAACTTGAAGACCCGACAGCGATACCGCATTCGTCGAGATGTTCCTAACGGTGAGGTCTATGAGGTAAAAGGATCGGCCACGAAACTGCTCGATCCGATCAACCTTTACGCCGAGCAGGTGACCCACACGAAATGCGACATGGGGGTTAGAAACTACATGAATCGGCGAAACCAAAATGGCCGGCTTCATAGGGTCCGATGAATTTTTGTCCTCCCAATACACATGGACAAGATCGTCATATCTCTCACTCGATGGACGTAGTAAAAATCCATAAGTGTGTTTTGCACTATACACAAATAAGTTTGTTGCGACGGCACCGCGCGGTTGTACGGCGATGTCTTTGTCTGTGAACTCGATGCCGTAATAATTCGAATTACCGATAACCACTTTTTTTGGTTTTTCTTGAAACCTCAATACGGTCGAACGGCCCATTCGTAAATAGATCGGGATCATTTTTGACCCGTTTGCTTCGACAGTTCGCACATTACCGGCATACGCATGGCATCCGAGAAATAATGCCAACCAAATTAGCCACCGCAATTATTTTCCTTGGTAAACAATTTCGCCGGCTACGTAAAGACCGAGAGGATTCCACTGAGTGCGATCGCCTTGTACGAGTTGAAATGACACTTGAGTGGGGACGACAAGCGGAACATTATCAACTCTCAATACAACATCAAACGTTGCAACCGTACTATCTTTTGTGATTTGAATGCCAAGTCCGGCCACACTTTGTTTAACCTTCTTACCCATAAAATCCTTGTCTTTTTCTTGACTGAGTTCGGCGATTTCTTGGGCACGGAAATTATCCGTCACAAGCGGTGCAATATCTTCGCCGATGTGATTCGGGTCGAGTGTATCCCACTGGTATGCAAGTCCCACATACTCTTCAACAAAACGTTTTATGTTGTCTTCACCGAGCGGAACCGGCCGTCTAGTACCTTGAACAAATGTGTAATCGGCGCCTTGCTGAATCGCGACAATGGGATTTCGATTTGACAGCGTCAGACATAAGATAACGAGGAGCGCGCACAAACCCGCGACGGCTGCTCCTCCCACTTTGTACAGAAATAAAATTCGATTGAGAGCCACCCATTGGTTAATGGGTTTGCCATTTTCAATTGCTTTGAGTAACAAATTATCTCCTTCTTTTGTTTATATTCTTAGCTTCTTGAGGTAGCCCGACTTGGGAGTACCAGTTTGAAAAATTCCTGACATGTGGCTTCATTCGGTCAGCCATGATCTGTGCGCGTCCACTGATGGGGTTAGTCAAAGGTTTAGCCGCAAAGTTCGATGCTGCAAGAGTCCCACCCACGGCCTTTCGACCCAAAACCCTTGATGAAAGCATCGCCGCCTTCGTCGCCATGAGTCCGGGTGCAGCCGCAAGGCCAGCCGCCGCCGATTGCAATCCATCGCCCAAAAGGGATTTTGCAAAAAGAGGAATGAGAAGCATCGAAACACCAATCAGTAAGTTCATCACCATCGACAAAATGTAATCGTCAACGCCTGCGACCTTTGGATTCATCGCAAGCTTTAATAAAAGTGCGCCGAGCAGCGTCCACAACACTTTCCAGGTGGCAACACTTACGAGGCCCCTATATAAATTGCCCGTGATTCGAGCCGTGGACTTGGGCACGTAGCAAAGAATCATAAGCGGTGCACACACAAACAATATCGCCCAAACGAAATTCATGAGCGTAATTGACGCGAAAAATCCGATATAGGCGATGAGATAGGCGCCGATTGCAAAAATATAAATAACGCTTGCTCTAAGATCAAATAGGCTACCTGACTTACCCTGTGAGTTCGGGCCAAGGTGCTTGATTGCGGTCCATAAAGCGTGCGTGTGGTCGATGTGTGCCGTTATTTGATCACCCAGCATACCGATCGTGTTAACTACAGTCGCAAAAGAAACGAGAAGCAGGATCGAAATAACCGTTCGCTTGAGTATATCGTTGACATTGGGCGAGCTTTTTAAGATTTCAAAAACTATCAAAAGCGTGACCACAGCCGGGAGCAGTATCCAATAAACTTGAACCATCTCGCCGTGGAGACTTTTCGCATATACGAATAAATTTTCAAACATTTCTAAAATCTCGATAAGCTTGTATCAAGCTTGAAATTCTGAAATCCACCGTCGAGATCGCGATCCACTTTTTGAAAATCAGTTACCTGATCCTTGTCGGCTTTGTTATTCATGGCCAGCTGTTCGCTCTCAAGTTTCAGCATTTGAGTATTGAGGCGAATAAGCTGGCTGAGACTTCGCAAAATCTCAGCACTCGTTTCTGCCTGCATCCGAGCGGCACCCTTGGGCGAAGCCTGGCGGGCTTGTACCAGTATCTTTATCGAATTTGCTTCTTGTTCCGACGAATACTGCTTAAATGAGTCGACCATGCGTAGTGACTCAGCGACACTTTGATCGTTAAGAAGCTCTAATGCCGCAGCTCTACTCTTCGGCACTCGACCATAAATCGACGAGATCATGTCAACGGCTTGTTTGAAATTTTGTAGATCAGCCAATATTCGATCATCATGCACTGGAAGAGTCGAGAGAAGTCCGATCGAATTTTCGAGACCGGAATTTATAACGTGCATGTAATCGGACATGTCACGCCCTTGCTGGACCATTGTTTCGAATTCCTGGTAGTCTTGGATATTCTGAGCCAGTATCTTTAATAAGATCGGAATGTCACCTCCGAAGAAATCCGCCCTGGCGGGCGAACTTATGAATAATAGCGTAAACGCTGTAACTGCCGTCCAGCGAAGTACTTTAATACGACCTCCTTTGAAACGGTTCGATTATGCGCTCTTCTTCTGTTCATCTTTTTCACTCGCCAGTTTTTTTAGAATCTCGATTTTTTTCAGCTCCGGATGCCTTCTTTCAAGCTCTTGAATTCGCGCTTTATCGCCGGCGTCGCTGGTGCAGATCCAGTATGAAAGTGGCTCGGAGGTCAACCGTAAAACTATTTGATTTTCATCCTGTAGAAAAAAGAATTCACTATACGCACCTTTTACGACTTCTAAACTCTTTATCGCTTCAACCTGCGCGTCGGTGAAATCAAATGTTTCTTGAAAATCCTTCCAGTCAATTTTTCGTTGCTTTAGAATAATGACGCTTGTCGAGTTTGGCATAAGCGCGTCGCGGATCTCGGGATCAGCCAAAAAATCGCGATAGTTCTGGCTAATGCACCAAATACCGGCGTTGTACTTTCGCCACGTTCTGTAGCAAGTAATAACAAACTGCTTTGATAGCTCGCCGCTTTTAAAAAACCGCTCGGCCTCGTCACAAATGAGTAGATATGGTCGCGCGAGATCCGATGCCGCTGCATCCTGAATGTACGATGTCAAAAGTAATAGCAAAATGTCTTTAAGGTCCGGATGGTTCGTGAGTCCATTTACCTCGATGGTGACAAGATCCTTTGATAAATTGATTGTACTTGGTCCATCGAGCATTCGACCGTAAGCCGTTTCACCACACCACGAAAATAATATCTGCGCGAATTTTTGCATTTCTGGATCGTTATGCTTTTCTAGTGCGGTTTTCAGATCCGACAGAAATGGAACACGCGCGGCCGACCCTTTGTATACGGCAAAAATCGCTTCTTCGAGCATGGCCTTTTCACGTTTTCCTAAAGATTTTTGGTTCGGGTCTTTAAGAATAAGTTCTAAAATTGCGAGTATCAATTTAACCCGCGCCGGAGATGGCGTGGCTTCGCCGTCTGGAAGATCAAACACATTAATCCGAATGCCGCTTTCTAAGTTCAAGTCGACAAATTCGCCGTCTAATACTTCGAGCAATTTTTGCGAACTTGCGCCATTATCGATCCAAAAAAGCCGGGGCGTCGGTTTTTGACCGTAAAACATGAGCATCAGCTGCGAGATCGTGAAGCTCTTGCCGCTGCCTGTTCCGCCGAAAATCAGACCGTTCCACGCGGGCAATTCCTGCGCAAACGGTGAAAACGAAAATAGACCGCCGTCACGGTTTGGGATGAGGCACACTGGGCTTTGGTTCCCGCGCCAGTTACCATAGAGCGGGAGAAGATGTGCAACATTACTACTCTTCATTTTGTAGTGGCGAAGGCCGCTACACGCACCGGGTAGGGCGTCGATAAAAACGTCAAAACCTGGCAGCGTTTCTACGATCCCTTCAGATTGACCCATCTGTCGAAACGCTTTTAGAACTTCGTCCGATTTCTCTTCGAGCTCCTCTTGCGATTTAGCCCAAATGATTACGGTAAAATCCATCGATACGAGTCGCTCACTTCCGTCGAGTAATTCACGTAGCAAGGATTCGATATCGTTTAGTTTTGACTCGCTTTCGAGGTCAGAAACATTTTCTGATCCGCCGGCCATCGAATTGGCCACGCGACGCTTGAGTTCTAGGCGCTGCCGTTCGCGTATTTGATCCAAAATTTTTATATTCTGGCTCATCCAAAAGTGAAACGGTAACGACAAAGTCAAATTGTTAATTATAGAGCTATATGTCGAACCTTCAGGAAGCGTTTTCAAGGTGACTGTGCGGAAAAAATAATCGCCAACTCGCAAATGACCACGATGGACTTCAATATCTGAAAGTGTCAACTGTTCAATTATTGACGGAGCGAGTGGGTCCCCGGATTCACGCATCGACGGTAATGGGTAGTGTTCTGCGCGATCAAGGTTTAGGTATTGAAATACAAGACTAAACCACTCCTCGGGCTCAAGTTTTGCCGGCTTTAGCCCCGAATGTATCAGCGAAGATTCAATTTGCTTTAACGCTCGATCGAATTTTTCTCTATGAGCTGTATATTCTGACTCTGCAATGGGTTCGTATTTTTTTTGCGACTCCCAAAAACGGCGCTTTTTATAAGAATATGGTTTGCTTCGAATAAAAAGATAGAATTCCGGCACGAAGTAATTTTTTTGCGCTTCATTTCTCTTTAGAAACGATATCCGAGCCTCGGCAATTGGCCGATAAATCTCTGGGGCTTCACTTGAAATCGCTGCATGTTCGGTGAGCAGGGCGCTTACATTTGGGGTCACGCGATAAAAGATCTGAAGCTTGAGCCCTTCTTCCGTACCAATTAACAGATTTTCGACTTTTCTTGTAAAGGTATTGATTTCGTCGGGTGTGCGGCACGAAATATCGACTCCTGTTAGCCGAAATGCACCGCCAAGTGAGCCGTCAGAATACACCATTAAATCTTGATCGAAGTGCCAAAACGGCAGGCGATCCGCGAGACCCGCAATATTATTTTTCATAGATATTGGTTCGTAGCCTTTCTTGAAATTCAGGTTGCGCGCCTGCGGCATAATGGCCCGGCGTTAAGTAAAATCGCAACAGGTGGAGTAAAAATCCATCAGGTTTATTGCGCTTTCCTAGATATAGTACGAGCAGCATCGCAACTGGCACACATACGACAATCGGTAAAGGTAGGTGAAGAACATTGAGAATCGAGAGAGCAATCAAAGCCGCGATGAGATCGAGGGCCTCCATGCCCCCGATCTTCACTCTAACGTCAAGCCCACGGTGAACTGCGGACCTATTCAACTCCACCTAATAACCTCCGCCAACAGCACCTTGCAGCCAGTGAATTATAATCGGCGCGAGACATCCGACGATGCATGCAATGATAATTAGTATCATTCGACCTTTTGCACCCTGATCACCAGAAACCGCAAGAATAGCGGCATAGACAAGGCCCAAGATAGAAATCGCTGGCAATACGACAGTGATGAGCTTGCCTGTTAAACCTGCAACACGCCCCGACAGTTCATCGGCGCCAACGCCGCCATAGCTTTGTGCGAATGCGAAATGCGGGTAAAGAGTCATCAAAGCAAATACGCCGATCAAAACGCACGCCAATGCAATAGTTGACTTTTTCACTCGGTAACGTCTGGCACAAGAACGAGTCGCTGCGGCAAATATCGGCCAATCTTCATGTACACGTGACCATTCGTCTCGCCACTTGAATATCCATTACCTACAGGTACACGATGAGAAAATTTACCGTTAATATCAACTGGCGAATGAACGACGTAATCGATTCGATCTTCATTGGCCTCTTTCGGTCGAAGATAGAGAATGGTGCGAGGCGCATCGAGCACAAGTCGATATTCGCCAAATTCAGGGACATAAAATGCAACACCGGCATTATATTTTTCGCCGCTTTCAGGGTCTAACCAAAACAACTCTTCTTTTTTTGTTTTTTTAATTTTTTCCATTTTAGAAATCCTCAAATTATTTGTAATTGACCGACAGTAAATCCATTCCGAGATTTTACTTACGCCGCGACGAGTTCCTCTCCTGAATCTTTTCTCAGGGCTGAAACCAGTTCACTTCGCAAATTATCGAGTGCATGGCTAAAAATCTTTATTGTTAAATCGATCGGCAGTTCAATTTGTGCGGCGATTGAAGAAAACGACAAGCCCTCCCAGAATCTCAAATAAACAACCAAACGTTCTTCGCGAGACAGTTTGGCGACACGGTCGCGCACGAGTGCGGCCTGGCGGTCTTTTCGTTGGTCGTAGCGCCAATGTTTTTTTCGTTCATAATCAGCGAAAACTCTATTATCCATCTCACGCTCAATCATTTTTGGACTCCAATATTGAAGTTTCGTGTTCACCAGAACCGTCCGTATAACCCGTATTTGATTCGAGCTTCATCGCGTGCCTTTCTTAATCGTTCCTCATCAACTTTTATTTCAAAAAGTATATAGTGGACCCGCTTAAAAATTTGGCGGAGCTTATCCATTGGATGCCTCTTTTGAAAATGGGATTACATTCGAGGTTTGCCTCTCGACAGTTTCATCGGGGCGCCGAAAACTAACGACGTTTTCAATGCTGACAACGCGAGCTTCTGGCTTGCCATTACCGCCGTTTTCTAGAAATTCCTGACACTCGATACAAAAAGTGCAGTCCGGCTGTGCATCGAGACGCCTGGGATCAATTTCTTCTTCGCATCCTTCACACACACCGAAAATCCCCATGTCGATTCGTCTGAGTGCTCGCGCCAATTTGCCAGCTTGCCTTTCGATATGTCGAAACATACCCATTCGTTGATTGCGATCGCTCAGTTCTTTTGCTTCATCGAGTGGGTCGGGTAAAATTAATGGGTCTTCGACCATCGCGCGCAATTCGGATTCGAGACCCTCCCACATTTGGTGGAGGGCGCGCTGTCGCTCCAAGATATTGTCTTTGAATTTTTGTAGCTGTTCGTTTGTCACGTTTTTCTCCTCCTCGTGGGGGGAAAAATTAGCCCCACGACTTTCTGTTACTGCAAGAGGAGTCAGCGATCGTGCCAACAGACGAAAAGTAATTGGATTGATTAAGAAAAAATGGATTTTGCTCGAACGTGGCCGAACTTAAAAATGAACGCAGTTACGTCCACGAATTTTGAATTTCAATGTGTTATCGCAAACATGATGAAAAGACGTATCTACGTCCATTCGATCACTCAAATTTAGTGCGGAATAATTTGGAGAATTAGTTCACGTCGAACAGGACTCGACGCCGGCGGGCCATAATGACTGCTTCATTTCCGGCCGGCACCGGCCCGCATTGATTTAAAGTGCCTACATTTTGGGCCGGGCTTTCCGTCGGCTGCGGCTCATATTCGCATATTAATTTAACAAGAAAGTGCAGTCATTCATCTTTTTTTTGAAACCACCCATATTGGGTTATCATGCAATAAAGCCCGCAAATAACACCGCCGATGCCTAAAAAAAGCATAAAAATCCATTGCCCGGCCGATAAAGGGTGTCGTGTATGCATCGCGTGCAATCCAGCTGGTATCATTAAAATAAGCCATATCGGGCTCAGTATTAAACACAGCGGACCAAATATGCGAATCAAAATAGTAGCTCGATCCTCTGGCGTCATTGTGAGCCCGCCGAGCCTGGGCACGCAACGCTACTATTTTGCGATCCAATGGATTTGACACCATTCATGAGATCGGTCCCGCTATTTGGTGGCAAATTACTTGGCGTTGATAGCAGCCCGTAGCCTATATCGACGACCGCCGCCGCTCCTGCCGCTACTGCTGAACCGGCGCCAGCAATTGCAGTTACTGCGGCTACTGTACCAGCTACAAACCCTGCTCCAGCAGCGCCGAGAGCAGTAGATGCTGAACCCGTCGCGATATAGCTGGCGACACCAGATGCAACAGCTGAACCTATTGCAACCATACCTATGCCGACGACTAGCGATATTTGTTGTCCGTTTGAGTCACTGAAATTCACGGGATCGTTCAAACTGTACTGGTATAAATTCGTGGTGCCGCCCTTAAACAAAATGGGATCGCGGCTCACCCAACGACCCGTCTGCGGGTCATAGTCGCGAGCACCGAAGTGAACAAGACCCGTGTCGGCATCTGCAAGACCACCGGCAAATCCAAATGGCAACATTGGACGTCGAATCGTGTGCTCGTCATATCCAAACTCGTCCATTCGCTCATGTTCAACAATTTTTCCGGTTTCGGAATTTACCACATAAAGTGGTGTGCCGACTTGGTTTGAAATGATTCGATAATCTTTACCGTTCATAATCATGTAATCGGGAATATTTGGCTTTGAGCCATACACAAATTGTTTCATAATGTGGCCCTGACCATCAAGTATGGCCGCAAGCTGGGTCTGAGATTGATACACAAATCCTTCGACAAGTTTGCCATTAATTTCTTTACCAACGCGTCGACCTTGGCCGTCGTAAATGTAGCTGATGAAACGGCCATCAGGGAGTTTGACGGTTTTAAGTTCACCCATTGCATCGTAAGAATAAGTTGTAACAAGGTCCCGACCTTCGTTATGGTGATCTCCCCAACTCGCGATACCTCTCCTATGGTCAAATCCACGGTCGCGCCCAGTGAGCCAATTCCAAAATGAGTCGTGGTCATCGATATGGACGGTTTTCTTCGTAAGTTCTCCGTCGCTATTGTATTGATAGCTGATATTGCCGTACTTAACGAGTTCATCTTGTGAATTGTATGAGGCATGGATAATACGACCATCCGCGATTTCTTCGATACGGTTTTCGTTTTGATCGTACTTATATATTCGCTCAACATGATTATCTTTCATGACTTTAACTAAGTTGCCACTACTGTCATACACGTACTCAGTTTGCTGGCCAAAATGATGACCTTCGTCGCCACCGAAGTGACCGTTTTGCCCAAAGTCATCGTCGCAGCGTCCATGATCTTTGTCGCAGTCGCCATCATTTCGTGCCGAGCCAATAGCTACAACCCGGCCAAGTTTGTCGCGTGTATATTGTTGATTAAAGATCTCAAATTTATTTTGCCGTCCATAAGGCGATGTAAAAGTGAACTGATCAGCCGTCATTTCACCGAAAGCATCATGAGTGATGCTTTCGTTAATATTTTTTAGCGATGTGCTTGAAATTTGGCCATTTTGATTGCGCGTCATCGAGAGATCACCTGATCCAACTACCAGGCCGTCTTTGTCGTACGAGATATTTTCTGTCGTTCCCGCATTATATGGATCAGTAGGAGTAAGCGATGCAACGGTCGCATCGGCATTGTATGTGATCGACAAATTCGAGGTGACTGGTCCACTTGAGGCCTCGCTTGTGACAAATTTGCCCGCGTATTGATAGCTCAATATTTCATTATCGGGAGAGACGATTTGAGATACGAGATTTGAATCCGGCACGTATGAATAAGTGAAATTTCCGTCTGGCATTGCAATTGAATCAAGAAGTCCGGTCGTCGAAGCGTAGTTGTAACTGATCGTGGCTCCTGTTGGTAAATTAATGGCTGTGAGTTGTTTATCGGCATTGTAACTGTACGTGGTAGAAGCACTTGAGCCTCCAAGTTCAGGCGGCAAATAACTTGAGACGAGATCAAATAGATTGTATCCAAACTCGTGCGCGGGGCGCGAAGGAGGTGTGACCGATGTTAGGTCGCCATCTGGATCATAGCCAAATTTTATGATGTTGCCATTTGGCTCAATTTGTTCGGTTACACGTCCTGCCTTGTCGTGTTCAAATTGTGTAGCTTGACCCAGAAAATTTGTAACAGACGATACATTACCTAAATTGTCGTATTGGAGTGTCATATTTCGATTTGATCCCATAGACAATGTCGTGAGATTTCCATGCCCATTGTAGCCAAAGTCAATTGGCACGAGATTTCCAATTTTTACGGACTGAACTTCGCCTTGTGAATTAAGTAAAGTTGTTGTTTCTCGTCCAAGAGGTGAGACGTTAGTCATCATACTTGTAGCAGCCGTATAAGTTTCGGTCGATGTTCTAGATGGATCGTTTTGAAGCTCAGTTGTTGTCGTAAGAGATGTGAGACTTAGTGGATCACTTGAATTCGATAGAGTTGCCGTTACATTTTTTTGCGTTGAAACGTCAATATTTGAGTTCGCAACCGAATACGTAAAATCCTGATCGTACGGCGACATTGCACCAAATCGTGGATCTGGGACCAGGTTAGATGTCGTGCTGATGCCCTCCGAGTCAAACAAATAGCCAGCTCCGATGTTGGGAGTATAAGCATATCGATACTGACCGGTCGGATAGCTTACTTCGTGCGTGGACCCGCTTGAGTTTGCACTCGTATAATAAAATGTCGTTAGCCCAAGCGCCGTTGTCGAATTCACGGTTTGATATTGCGATGACGGATCAAAGTAACTCGACAAGTTCAGTGAATCTCCACCAGCTCCGAGGTCACTTAGCACATACCCATTTGAGTCGTATGTTGCGTGACTTGTCTCACCAGACGGTTTTTCAAACGACAATAAATAACCATTTGAGTCATAGGTCATGCTGTAGGTTTCAGAATCCGGATTCGTGACTGAAGACAAAAATCCATTTGGGTCGTAAGCCATAATCGTTTGCTGCCCATAAGGCGAAGTCATTGTCACTTGATTTGCGGAATACTGAAACGTTGTTGTGTTGCCATATCGATCTGTTATCGCGCTGAGTCTACCTTGTGGATCATAAGAAAAACTATAAATTGTAACGCCTGTCAGCGCATCTTTCGTGTATAAATGATTTCCATTTAAGTCGAAATAATAAATTTTGTGGGCATCTTGACTCGCAACATAGTACCCATTCGAATCAGTGCCAGCTTGGACCGGGCGCGAACCGCCATCGCCATCGTAAAGAATTTGGTCCGTAACATCATAGTGATGCAGGATGCTTGGTGACCATCCGCCAAGCCCCAACGATTTTGGAGAAAACGCAAATCCCGGTCGAAACCGATCACTAGAGTAATTAAGTGTCACCGGCACGCCGACAAGTGGGATCGATTCGGAAAGCGCGAGTGTGTCCATGTTGATTGATGAACTGGCAGATTGGCCACAGCTGGTGGTGGAATTAGTCGGTGGCTGCCCTGGCTTGACGCCCGTACCAGTGTAGACAATTGTGGCCCATATTCCCGAAAATGTTACCTGACCATTTTGGGTTAACGTTTCGTATAGGTTGACAGTGAAAGTCTCCAAGCCGACCGAAGTCGGCTTGAATGTTACGGTTATTAAGCAGCCTGGATACCCAGAATCTCCGCTTGTGCAAGCTGGCTGCATAACCGTAAAATCACTTGAGCCGGAATAGGTTGCCGAAAAACTATAGTCCACCCCGGCTCCGCAACTGCCGCCACAATCAACGTAACCACCATATGGTCCTATTGTTGATGATTGACCGATTACCACTTCGCCAAAATTAATTTCTGGATCAATCGGTATTGATCCCTGGACTCCGTCAATTGGTGAAATCCCAGGAGTTTGAACAATTATACTTTGCGTGGATTGTGCGCTAGCCAATCTACAAATAAATAACACGCCAAATAGACAAGCCACGATTGATAAAATGACATTGCATTTGCGCCCCATAGAATTCCCCCCCCGGTCACGTTCAAATTTGTGGAACACCAGACCATCGGCTAGTTCTTAAAAAACCTTTAACCGGATCGGTGTTACATAATTAAATTAAATTGATTTAAATGTGTTTCCACCTCGACGCACTCGTTTTGAGGCACTAAATATTTAGTGAAATCAATTTAGTTTGAAGTTGAAGAAAATTAAAATAAACATTTTGACAAACTCAAGCGACAAACGATGCTCGACAATCAACACCCTGTTTTGTGGTTACGGTAAGGTTTGACTGCGCTGGCTACGCTAAATGGAGTGTAAATCAAACTGAAGAATATTAGCTGGTCTGGCAGCCAAGGGCGCGCTCAAACGCGGCGTGGACGTAGTTCGCTGTATAAATAGTCCGAGGACTCGTATGCGGCAAGAGTTCAGCCCGCGCCGGCGCATCCGCTGAAGACACATCGAGAATCGCGGCTGTTAATGTCCTTTTTTGACACGTTTTACGGTCAACCCGGAGCTTCGTTTAATAATGCAATGGCAGAGTAACGGCCTGATAATAGTTCGAACCCTTCGGCGCCAAGTGAAAATTAGCCGGGTTTTCGGCGCCCGAACGCAAATCCGATCACCATGGCTGTCGTTTAAATACGAAATGAAGGTTAGTGGACGTAAACGCGTCCACCACTCATAAATTCAAATAAATAAGATAAGTTGAATACTTTTGCTGACTTGTACCTACAATCGCCGGTTTGCCACCCGCCAGGTGGACGTAACTACGTCCATCTTCATAGTAAATATTTCCCGCTGCTTAATTTTTAAGCAAGTGATAAACTCCCGTACTTTCAAGTTCTTAGACCTCATTTTTGATGGTCCGGTGCCATTGGCCCGCGAAATGCTCAGGTGGAAAGTTGTGCGGTTTTCTTTGCCGCCATGAAGAGAGCTTTTGAATGAGAAGTGTACGGACAGAAATTCGAGCGATTATGAATAGCGGTAAAATCGCCGTGTACCTAGACGGTGTCAAAGCAACCCTTTCTAGCGGCGAGATCATCGATATAAAAGTAAAAAAGTTGTTCAGATCTCAAAGGTCGCCGGGCTTACGATTTTCGAAATTTTCATTTGTGAGCGAAGTTCGAGCGGGTGACGACTTGGGTTACGGCTACGGAGAATCTGAAAGTCAGCTCGTAGCCAATCAAAAATGTATCGTCGAAGGCGTTGAGCGCGCAGTTTACAAAATGATGAAAGCCCGCGATCCAAAAATATTGACGTCAAACGGTTGGGCGGCACACGTCGACCCAGTACGGGTACAAAAATCGGCCGTTGAAGAGTTGTACGAGCGAGACGCCATTTTGGCTCACTGGCTTTGCGAAAAATCTTTTTTAAGTGTTGATCTAGAATCTGCTCCTGAATGGTTGCGCGATTGGGGCCACAACGAACTCGCACTACATCCTCGATTCAAGAGACTTTGTGTTTTTGCGACCACTGAAGGCGTTGTGCCGGCCGTAATGACATTGCTTCTCTCGTCTGACGGTCACGGTCTAATGTCGCAAGCGAGCGCCGCGACCTTGGGTGAGGCCGTTTATAAAGCGTTGGCTGAAACCTGTCGCATTGGTGAAGTTGAAATGGCCGGCGAATTTAAGGAGTCATCTCGAAACCTAGCACGCGACATTGCCGCTAGTAGCTTCACGCCTATCGACCACGCAATGGTCTACGCGTATCACATTCCAGTACCGGAGTGGATATTCGGGCCGGTCGTTTCGTATAGTGAACTTAATAAAACGTGGCGTAATCAGTACAATGAGTTTTCTCGGCGCACTCGGAACGCCGAATTTCATCAGGTTATTTCAGGGCCGATTTCAGTCGGATACTGCTCAAGTAATGAAGTACAAAAATTATTTTTTGGTCGAACGGCCGATGCAGACAGGATTGGCCTGTTGAATCGGCGTCGACTTTGGAATGTGCGGCAAACAAATAGACTCTGCTCTTTGCCTCATTGTGTACCGTAGCGGAGTCGAAGGAGAAAAAATGTCCAAACTAAAAAATCTGATGTTCGCGATGTTAATCGCGGGCACCTATTTTTCATTTGGTGCTCGACACTTGATGACGTCAGCCCAAGGTGCCGAGCCTTGTGGCGGAATAGTACAATTTGGCGCATCTGGCGCGTCTTGCGGATAAGCGAGGTTGGGCGGAGCAGTCGCACTTCACGCAACTGCTTCAGCCCATTTTATAAATGAAAATTTTAATATTGCTATTGAGTATTATTGCGATTCGAAGTGAGGCGGTCACTAAAACCCCGGAGAGACCAATGAAAGAGATCAGAACATACCTGCCGTTTAACTACCCCGTTGACCCGGCAAAAATTGTGATCATTCCAGATATGGATCTTTCGTATGCTCTGGCCAGCACGTTGGTTGAATGGAGCCCGGCAAAGCAATTGACCTCGGGCCTTGCTGCAACGTGGAAAATTTCGGCTGAGAATGCCTACAGCTTCACGTTGCGCCCAAATGCCAAATGGTCTGACGGTTCTCCTATAACTAGTGAAGAAATTAAGCGAAGTTTTGAGCGCGATTTAAAAAAATATCCGGAAGACATGAGAAGCCTCGCCAACATGCTGGAGAGAATCGAATGCCCTAATCAGACGACCATCACTTTTTATTTAAAGATGCCTGCTGCTCAAAGCACTTTTCTCCAGAAACTCACTGAGCCAAATTACGGTATTTTGAAAGTGCAGCCTAATGGTGAAATTAATCTTTCGGTAAGTACGGGCGCATTTTATTTATCTTCAGGGTCTCATGAAGAGTTGATATTGAAACGCAATCCGAATTGGCACAATTTTTCGGACGGCGTGGCTGAAGAGGTGATCATTCGGCGTCCAAGTCTGACCATGGATTCTCAATCAGTGCTGTTAAATGACAGATGGCCAAATTTTATCGAAACTTCGTCACTCCTCTCTCGCGACTTATCTCACAGCTATGAATCTAGCGGTTATCAAGTATGGCGGCGGCCGATCGACAAAGTCTTTCTGTTTGAACTTGGCAAGCGGATGAGAAATAGCCAGGGCTACGCATTACTTCAGTTTCTCAATGCGCACCTCGATCGTAGTACGCTGACCGAAGGACTTTCAGGTTTCACAGTCGCCCATCAGCTGTTTCCTAAAGGCTACCAGCTATACGATTTAAATTATCAGCAGCCAAAAGATGGTGAGGCGGGTGAATCGTTCAAAAAGAAATTGGATATTTTGATGAGCCCGGCGAGAGTGCCGCCTCATCTCAAACACAATATTGAGATAGCGCTCAAAAAATTGGGGATAGAGGCGAATTTTATATCGTTACCACTTCAGGAAGCTTTTCAGCGGCGCGAGGTCGGCAACTTCGATCTTTATGCGGGCACATATGGGATTGCTGATCCAGATCCCGAAGGGATTATGTCTTTCTACTTCGAAGGAACGACACCAGTCGTTCCATCTGGGACTATCAACTGTGTAAAATTGCTTGATGCCGCTCGACGCATGACTGATCCAGTGCAGCGGGTGGCCGCAATGAGAAGAATTGTCGCCGAAGCCGTGAGGGATGGATATGTTCTCCCGCTGATGCATCTTTCTACTGTCGGCATCGGCCGCGACGGCTTAGATTTTTCAAAAGTGCCCCTATCGGATGAATCGGTTACTTGGTCAAAAATTCGTTTTAAGTAGGAAAAATGCGCGACGAAAAAGGCACATCTTTAGAATCATATTTTCGACGGCAAACGATACGATGGTCGCTTGTCTCATTCGTAGTTGCAACCGCAATCGCCGCTCCAATTTTATTTTACGCTCAAAAAAATGTATCGGAGCGACAGCTTTTGACCGTTGCACGCGCGGCTGCAACTGCATACCGGCCCATGATTCTACAAGGAGACGTGCGCGACGCCGAAATTCAAATGCAAACAGCGCTTGGGTTAAAAGCTGGAGAATCCGCAGTCGTTCGAAATGCAAAATTAAAAGAAATCTATTCGGTTGATCCAAAGTCGCCCGTCCGACCCAACTGCTTCAGCCCCAACGTGTCATGTTGGTCGCCGCACTTTCGTAGCGTGAGCATGTTATACCCACTATATTTTGACGAGCCAGGACACAAAAATCTATTCGGGTACCTTGACCTTACACTCAAGCCCGCACTCGATTACAACATTTTATTCTGCCTTCTCTTTGTATTGTTTGGTGCATTTGTCGGCAACACGATCGGGATATTCAGTGCAATCGGCAATGCAACCCGAAAATTGTCTTCACTCTTTCAGGAATGGGCAAAACATCTCAAGGATGCGCCAAGTAGGCGCATTGAGAATCGGTCGATTGCTCCGTTTACCGACTTAGCGCCGATGAAAGAAGCAGTAGACGGCCTCCATTTAGAAATAAGACGACTTCAAGAAGTTGCCGCAAATGAAGCTCGCGCTTTGGCCCATTTCGGCCTTCTTCGTGAGATTGGCCACGACCTAAAAACACCCCATTCGCGTCTTGCTATGCAAGTCGAGAACATGGTCAGCACCATTGAATTAACGGGTCGCTACGATACCGAAGAAATCGCGCGTGTTAAACGCTCTATTAGCCAATTGGGTGACATCATCCGACTCGTTCGTTACCCATTGATTAAACGAGCGTCTAGTGATCGTCGCGATAGCGTCATTTTATTGAAGGAAGAAGTCAGTAATTACATTTCGAGTTTGCGCGACGATCATGAATTTTTACGGAATAACGTGCAAATCGATTTTTTCCAAGACGGAATTGTCCCGCCAGCGAACATAAACAAAATCGAGTTTTACAGGGTACTCGAAAATATTGTGCAAAATTCAATTGCAGCAATGGCGGAGTGCGAGGAGAAAACAATCGAGATCCGGATTACGAATGCGGACGGCAGACCGACGATGATTGTAAAAGATTGCGGATGCGGTATCCCGATTGAAAATCGCGAAAGAATTTTCGAAGTTGATTTTACAACAAAACCTCTTCGAGGCACCGGCATCGGCCTTGGGGTCGTAAAAGGTATTTGTGACTCCTTTAATGCAACGATTAGCTTTTCGTCAGAAGTGGGACGCGGAACAGAGTTTTTTATTTCGTTTTGCCCGGCAAACATCGACCGAGGAACCGAACGATACGAGGTGGCGCATGCTCAAACATAACATTCTCATTGTAGACGATGACGAAGACAACCTAATCGATATACGAAGTTTGATTCAGCGGTGGGGTTATAATATCGACACCGTCACAAGCGGCGAGGAGGCTATCGACTGTATTCGTGCAGCATCTAAAGAATATTCGGTAGCGGTCATTGACTTTCGTATGCCCGGAAAAAATGGCCCGCAAACGGCGGATGAAATAAGAAAACTAAACGGCGAAATCATAACTATTATTTACACCGCTTACGAAGGTTCGAAAGATGACGCTGTGGCCACTATTCGGGCTGGAGCCCTAAACTATATTGAACGCACCGAAAACAACGACGTTCTCAAAGAATCTCTGGGTAAAGCCTGTGAGCTATATGAAAAAGTGCGAAAGGTTAAACCGACGCTGTCTGTAGATGAAGCTACCAAGATCATTACAGGGCAAAATCTCGCTGGGAGATCGCGCGCCCTTGCAGAGGGTATCTCAAACGCGTTGGATTACCGGCAATCCAAAAAGACGGTGCTCCTTCTCGGAGAAACTGGGGTCGGCAAAGAGATCTTTGCGCGCATGATTCATAATGGTCCTGCTGAGAAATTTTTTACCTTCAGTTGTACTGTCTCGGATGAGGGCAATTTGTTTGAGTCAGAGCTGTTTGGGCATGAGAAAGGCGCGTTCACGGGCGCTATAGCACGGAAAGTTGGAATTTTCGAAGCCGCGCGAGGTGGCACCGTGTTTCTGGATGAGATCCATCACATGGCTCCGCAGGCTCAAGCGAAACTACTGCGTGTAATTCGCGAGAAGAAAGTTCGACGAGTGGGCGCTCAACAAGAGGTTGATGTCGATTTTAGGCTGATCGTGGCTTCGCATCCTGACCTTGAGGCTCGCGTAGCCAACAAATCATTTTTGCCCGACCTTTATTATAGAATCAAATTTCTTTGCATCGAAATTCCACCTTTGCGCGAGCGAACTGAAGATATAGAGCCGATCGTGCTTCATCTTTGCGACAAACATTTCAAGGAGACCGGCGAGCGAAAAGAATTCCGTAAAGCGGCCATGCGACAGCTTGAAAAATATCCGTGGCCCGGAAATGTTGGCGAATTGGATGGGTACGTGTCAGCGCTCCTTACGAACACTCGAAGTGATACAATTGAATTTCATCACCTCGACAAGAAAATGCAGAGCCTTGACGGTAAAGCGAACCCGGTACTGGACGCCAGCCATAAACGATTTAAGACGCAGCAACAGAACGCGGAACGCGAATTCATTCGGTATCAAATTAGCCTCGGCCCAACGCTTCGCCAGACTGCCGCGCGGATGGGTATAAGCCCGTCGACGCTTCACACTTTAATTGATAGGCACGGTCTTCGTTCGGAGCTGAACGACCACGATGTCAGTCTCGATGACGTCGGCGTCGGCGTGGGGAGACATGGAAACGAATCGCTGCCGTCGGCCTAATGGTAGCGATTTCGGAGCTGGACCTACCGTTGGCTGGCGCCAACCGGTTGATTACTTTGGCGTAATGCTTGAAATTGCCTGTATATCGATACAGGCAGGGCCGCCGGGGCAGCTTATATTCTTCCCCTCATTTTACACGGTCGTAAAAATCTTCGACGCTCAAACATTTGACGAATGTAACTTGATTTCAAAGCGTATTTACTTTTGACTCGAATTCATTAAACTTCCGGTCGAACTATTTATGGAACTAAAATTCAGGAGAAGGTCTGTATGAAAACAAGCATTGCTATAATTGTTTCGCTTTTGGTTCCATGGTCAACTTTGACCTTTGCCGCACCAAGCTCCAAACGATTTAATCTCCAGACCATGGTTAACAATTGCAAAGCAAAGTTCGATATTACGCCTTTTATCGTGAAAGCTAGCGGCGGAAAGAATGTACTGCTCTCAACGCCGTTCTTTGTTTATTCAATGAACTATTTTGAAAAGACAGGTCACGTACCATTGACCCAAGCCCAGCAAAATGATCCGGAAGCGCGAACGTGTGCAGCTTTTTCCGAAGGGCTTTTAACGTCAACTATTAACACTGATAACTGGCAATCCGCCGGCAACCAGATCATGAAAACTGCTCTTGACAGTTGCACCGTAAAAGTAGGTAGTGATGATGAAAATGGTGACGCTACAAAGTCAAACCCCCTTCAGACATGGCTTGACACAGGCTTGTTTCCGTTAACATCGGAACAAGCGAAAGATCCTAGCACCCTATATTGTGTGAATTTTATTGAAGGCGATTCGGTCGGTACTCTCTTGAACGGACTTGTTAAGGTTGTGTCAAACAGCACGGCCCAAAAAATTACCCAAGTGGCTAATGATATGGTTCAGACACTTGTTGGTTCGGTTGGCGAGCGGAAATGAGAGTCTTCGATTGCCAACGTACAGTAGCAGCACTGATATTATAGGTGCGAATATGAGCCACCGTTAGCGAGATGGGCGCTACTTAGGACGTTCGTCTAAGGTCGGTCTGAATGAAAATCGGCGCAATATAATTCTGCGCTGATTACTCCGCTGAATTCGTCGGATCGGCGGCCTTCACCACAAGATCAATGGCCAGTGTGCCAAAACGCAGGCAATTCCAATACAACTAGCGGTACTGGATATTATGGTTGCCTCTGATGATCGGGATGATCTCATCCTAGCGATTTCAAGCTCGCGTTCGTCGCTCCGGCTGAATCGTAAACCCTGCGTAATCAGCGGTATTGACGAAGCCGCCCGGCATGTTGAAGCGGTGTTTCGATTTCGTCGCTTTCGGCTAACCAGTTGAGAGACATTAGAAGGTAGGACCTTGGGTCGAGATCGTTTTTCTTACACGATTCGATAATTGTGAACAGCGTCGCCGCCGTGTCGGCGCCAGTGTGGGAACCCGAGCCATAATAATTTTTCCGACCGATCACCGCATGGCGGATCGTTCGCTCGGCTTCGTTATTTGAGAGCGGGATTCTCGTATCGGTCAAAAATAACTCAAAGCCAGGCCAACGCTTACTGATGTACAAAATGGCCTTTCTCTTTTGCGATCCTTCGCGGGATTTCGGGTATTCATCGAGTAGAAGCTCTTTCAAGTCTCGAACCACCTGGGCACTCTCTGTTGCACGAAGCCCCTTAAGCTCTGAAAAATTCTTAGCTCGACGCTCGATTTTAAATAATTCATCGATGAGATTTAAAATTGGCGTGACAGTCGGGTCGTGTGATTCGATTTTAAAAAACTCGCGCCGGGCATGTGCCCAGCAATAAGCATGCGGGATCTTCGCCTCGTCTAAAACTCCGTTATACGTTTCAAGACCATCCGTCACGACGGGCCCCTTATAGCCCCGCATCTTCTCCATTAAAATTTTTGCCGATCGGGTGGGCTTAAAAAAGTAGTAGCTCCCACATCGATTCGAGATCACCCACATAAAACCATCTCGCTCATTTTTATTTTGGATCCCCCAGGGAGTTTCATCGATATGTAGAGCCGTGTCGCTTTCTAAAAGCTCCGATAATATCGCCTCTTGTATCGGCTCAAGTGCCGAAGCCGCGACAGCGCACAGGCGAGATAGCGTCGAGTTCTGTATACCCTTAAGACCGAGCGATTCCATCTGCCGAACTTGCCGCTCAAGCGGGATGTGGCTGATATATTTATCCGCCACAACTGACGCCACAAAATCTGTCGTATAGTTCATGCCAGGCATTAGCCCCGGCACAGATGCCGTCAAAATCACATCCTTGTCGCCGACCTGCACCGTGTAATGCTCCTTGAGCTTATACTTTTTTTTCTTAAAGACTTTTTTGATGTAGCGCCGCTCGATGATTTCAATTTGAGTCAGCCGCTCAAAAGTGTTCGGGATCTCTTCCCATAAATCCGACCATTTTTCTAAATCGTGCTTTTCGATTCCGCGAAGACGCCCCTCTTCTTCGAACTCACCCTCATTCATCGACACTTCGATTTCTTGCGTGTCCAAATCCGCAAAGCGGGTTTTGATCGTTTGACCCGATTCATCTCGAACTTCGTCCGTTGGGAACATGGCTTGGCTAAAAAGTAAGTTATCGCGCTGGCTTTTCGTCCTCGGTCGATCACTCGCATCGGCTCGTTTCTCACGACTGCGGCCAAAAATCGACCGGCGGATCAGCTTTAGCCTTTCTTCGATAGTAAAACTTCTCTGATCGCGCTTTGCCTGTTCGTCCCGCAGATGTTTGATTTCGTTTTTTTGCCCCTCAATGTGCTCGGCCATGTCGGCCATGAGGGCCGCGACAACGTCTGGATGTTCGTTCTTTACGATTTGCTTCATTCGCTCTTTAACGTCCATCACTTACAATGATGGTGCCATTCCAACCGGCAATGCAAATGACTCCCGTTGCGTCACTGATTTTTGTGATTCTGATTTTTGCGGTACAAACGAACGATCAATGAGTGGCCCACGCAAAACACTTCCGTGAACGATCAATTTTAATTCCTGTAAACTGATTTCGGCTCTACCTAAAAGTTCGGCGTGCGACATAAACCCGCCACGCTCCATTCGCTTTGCAATCAGCACAAGCCCCGAACCGTCGTAAATTAGTAACTTGAGTCGTCTTCGATTCTTGCCAAAAAAGATATACACATGCCCTTGGTTCATCTCGGCTCCCAAATGATGTACGCAAAAACTCAAAAGCTTTTCAAACCCCGCGCGCATGTCGATCGGCTCACGATAAACAAAAACCCGCATGCCACGTTTATCAAAAAACATCGCGACCTCCGCACGCCGTCAATACATCGATGACCATTGCGGCCGGCAACCCCTCGATCAAATACCCATCAGGTGTTGTAACTGTCACAGTTACAAATGCCGCCCCCTGAATTGGCCGGGCGTCTGTATCCGTCACAGATACAGATCTGCTCTTGGCTATGGTTAGCTGCTTAAAGCCTTCCGCCTTTGACTTTGACCGCCAGGCGTAAACCGAGTCGGTTGAAATGCCGACAAGCTCCGCCGCCCCTTTGACCGACCCCACGAGTTCACAAAGTTTCATCACGCGATCTTTGATCGCGCGCGGCCACACTCGACGACGGTTGGCTCCGACTTCCGCTTCATATTGTGCGCGGATTTGTCTTATCTCATTCGCTAAAATTTTAATCTCGGAATTCATCGCGCCGGAGTATCGCCGAAAACCGGGAGCCTTAATAGACGTGAATTACGCCGGGGTTACGCTGAATCGGTCTTGTGGCTGCAAAGAATATTTCTGCTCCAGGCTTTTGGAGTCAAACCATAAAACTCGATGGCCCTACCTAAAGAAGTTAACGCGATATTTGCGGGCCGGGATTCTAACTCTTGAAGTTCCTGTATTGTGATATCAAGATGTTTTGCCGCCGTTTGCGCAGAGAGCCGTCGTCGCCGTCGCGCCAGCCGTAAAGCCAGGCTGAGCCTTTTATTGAAATTGATTAAATCCTTATTCATGGACTGAGGATATCAAATTTCATCTCGAATAGCTACTTTTTAAGGTAGTTATATTGTGAGTTTCATTGCCCTAACCTGATGGGGTGAAGAAACGAAAGCGCCCTAGACTTAAAATAAAGTCCGCATTGGACGAACGGGACATCAGCCAATACCAGCTCGCGATTCGGCTCGGATTACAAACCCAGCACATAACGAAGATGGTGAAAGCCGATTATAATCCGACGTTCAATACTCTTGTTCGTATTGCCGATGCAATCGACTGTGGAATTTGTGATTTAATAGATGAATAAGGTAGGGCTCGCGAGTGAGCCCGTTTGCCCTTACAGAGTCAGTGATACGGTGGCGCTGGCAACGACATACAGTTTGTAATTATCGTAAATCCCGTCGCGGCCCGCGCCGGTAGCACAGCCATCTGATGCAGCCCAAAAAACCGCACCGAACTATTACCTCGCATTCTGTACCGCTCTCAGCCTGATTATAATAGAGGCTAGCGAATTCTGGGCCGGCGGCAGCCCAAGATGGATTACCTTTTGAGCCGAACGTGAGTAACATCGCTAGTGTTTCGATGTTCAGTAACTTTGAACCCGAGTTTGCAAAGATCAATACCGGCGAATAAAGCCTCGCCTCGACCTAGAATTACGGGGCTAAATGCAAGATGCATTTCGTCAATAAGACCAGCTGTAAGGTACTGGCGAATCGTAGAAACGCCGCCACCGATTTTGATATCCTTACCACCGGCAGATTTCCGCGCCTGGTCCAAGGCGGATTCGATACCATCGGTCACGAAGTGAAAGGTTGTTCCGCCTTCCATATTTATAGTTTTCCGGGGGTAGTGCGTGAGAACGAATACGGGTCCGTGAAAGGGAGGGCTCGGCCCCCACCAGCCTTTCCAGTTGTCATCGGACCAATCACCCCGGATGGGGCCGAACATATTACGCCCCATAATCCAGGCTCCAGTGCCTTCGAGTCCCTCGGCAAAGAAGTCATTGTTTATGCCCGTTTCGCCTCCATCCGTACCCGTCATCGAGTGGAATTTTTTTGTGTTGAAAATCCACTGATGAAGGTTGAGGCCCCCGACGCCGA
>DAIDIG010000005.1 GCA_027459485.1 Bdellovibrionales bacterium
TAGATTCTTTCAGGCGGATCGTTTTTTAAACACAGGATTTTTTAGAGTCTGAAGATTCTAGAAGACCGTAAACGAAAGGAATGACTATGCCGTCCACCGCGACCGAGCGTGCCTCTGCGCTCAGAACCGCAGTTCAAACACAGATTCGAAATTTTGAAAAAGCACTGGGCGCCAACGGGCAACCTATACCGGTTTCTGATTATTTCGGCAGCCTCACATTCGGGCTCGCGCAAATGCGCGAGAAAATATCGAAAGAAGCTTACGACGACCTCTTGCAAACGCTCGATTTGGGCAAGAAGTTGAAACCTGAAACTGCGCATGCGATCGCTGTCGTCATCAAAGATTGGGCGGTCGCTAAAGGCGTGACACATTTCTGCCATTGGTTTCAACCTATGACTGGGCTCACCGCTGAAAAGCACGACGCCTTTATTTCAATCCATCATTCGCATCATTCTGAATTGCGGGTAGTAGAAAAGTTCACAGGGTCACAGCTCATTCAAGGCGAACCGGATGCGTCGAGCTTTCCGAGCGGCGGAATGCGGTCAACGTTTGAAGCACGCGGGTACACGGCTTGGGACCCCGGCTCGCCACTTTTTATTATGGAAGACGAAACCGGTAAAACACTTTGCATCCCCACCATTTTTTTTGGTTACCACGGGCAAGCGCTAGATAACAAAACCCCGCTACTCCGTTCTGTGGATTCATTGTCGCGCGAAGCCTGCGAATTTTTGAAGTTGGTCGGCGATGTCGATGTCAAGAACGTTCAGGCCACCCTTGGCGCTGAACAAGAATACTTTCTTATCGATAAAAATTTCGTGGCTTTGCGACCCGACCTTATTATGACGGGGCGCACGCTACTTGGCGCACCATCGACTCGCGGTCAGCAGCTCGAAGATCATTATTTCGGCGCCATCCCTCGCCGCGTAAAGGCATTTATGGAAGACGCCGAACACGAACTTTACAAGTTGGGCATACCCGTCAAAACACGCCACAATGAAGTGGCCCCAAGCCAATTCGAGGTGGCGCCGATTTTTGAAGATGTCGGTATCAGTGCCGATCACAATACAATCACGATGGAAGTCTTAAAAAAGACCGCTCTTCGGCACGGCATGGTGTGTTTGCTTCACGAAAAGCCATTCGCCGGGATCAACGGAAGCGGCAAGCACAACAATTGGAGTATCCGAAACGACAAAGGCGAAAATCTGCTCGACCCAGGCACCACACCCCACCAGAATCTGCGGTTCTTGGCCGTTCTCGCGATCGTTCTGAAATCTGTGTACGATCACGCCGATGTTTTACGCGCAAGTATCGCCACACCAGGCAATGATCACCGTCTCGGCGCGAACGAAGCTCCACCCGCTATAATTTCGGTGTTTCTTGGCTCGCTGTTGGGTCAAATTCTCGATAACATCGAAGCCGGCAAAGCGGTGCAAGCGACAGAGCGACAAATTCTTGACCTCGGCGTTGCAAAAATACCGAATATCTCGCGTGACTATACGGATCGCAACCGAACAAGCCCATTTGCATTCACTGGCAACAAATTTGAATTTCGCGCGGTCGGTTCGTCCGCTAACGTCGCCGTACCGATGACATTTCTTAACGGCGCCGTTGCGTTTGGTTTCAAGCAGGCGGCTCAACGTTTGAAAGATCTTCTAAAAGGCAAAGCAAATCGTGACGAATCGGTGATGGAGCTCATTCGTCAATTGATAACGGAATCGAAAAAAGTACGCTTCGAAGGCAACGGCTACTCCGAGGAATGGAAGGCCGAAGCAAAACGCCGAGGCCTGCCGATTATGAATACAAGCGTTGAAGCGCTGCAAGTTCTCAATAATGCGAAGGCCACCGCGTTTTTGACTGAGATGAATATATTAACGGCAGAAGAGATCTCGAGTCGCTATCACATCGCCGTCGAGCGGTACGTAAAGACACTTGAGATTGAACTCGGCTCGCTCGCCGAACTCGTGCAGACCCACGTCATCTCGGCAGTTGAGAAGCAGCTCACACTGCACGCGAAGGTGAGTGAAGGCATCGGCGCGAGCGAATTGAAAAAGACCCATCGAAAGCGAATTGAGACGCTCGAAAAGGTCTTTGCTGCGGTACTTGACCGCCTCGACTCTCTTGAAGAGAAACTCGACGAAATTCGCGGCATGCACGATGAATCGAAAAAAATGAAACTCATCGCCGATGAAGCCGTACCGGCGGCGGCGAAACTGCGCGAAGCCGCGGATGAAGCGGAACGGCTGGTCGCCGACGAACTTTGGCCGCTACCGAAATATCGCGAGATGCTGTTCGCGAATTCGCTCGCTTAAAGTCATGCGAACCGACGATAGGCCAATCCGGACTTCGTCGGTCCAGCTGCCTAGCGGAATTAATACTGGCGCTGCACGGTTGAAATCAGGTCTAGCTCGTCTTGAGAAAAGCCGGCTTGCGCGCGCAGATGAACCGCCATTTCAGCGCCGCGCGCAGGCAGCTTTTGCCGCCGATTGAGATCGTGAATCATTGCTAGCATGGCGCCCTTAGGCTCAAGATCGGACTCATTTGCGATTCGACGAAACCATCGAGTGCCGAACGAAACGTGTTGAACTTCGTCACTTACAATTTTCGCGATAATCGCGTGCACATCTTGATTTTTAATCCCGCTCAATCGTCGTAAAAGAACCTCGCCCGAATCAAGCCCCGAACCTTCAAGATAACAATGAACGATAAAAATTCGCTCGAGCAGTGTATCTTCAGGCGACACCGACGCGCTCAGCAATGCATGAACGGGCCACGCCCCCCATCGAAACCCGAGTTTCGCCATGCCGCTTCGGCACAAATTAAAATGACCGATTTCTTCTTGAGTCAGAGCCGAAAGTTCAGTTCGAAATTCCGCGGGAGCGCTCGGGAACTCGTTCAATGTACGAATTCCTAATTCGACTGCTTGCAATTCCACATTGGCAATATCATGAAGGAGCCGCGCTTGCCCATCTGGCGAATTCAGCCCAAGTTTGGGCGGCACCATTTGCCTTTCAACTACCTGCACAGCTTGTCTTTGGTCGCGGGCCCACTGCGCAAGTTTGCTCAAATCCGTTTCAGTCATAAAATTTCGCCTTCAGATTGACAAATTGTCTCATTAACCTAAACATGATTGTCAAATTGACCCGTCGCTTCAACGAGCAGCTGATGCCCCGCTTGAAAACTCTTGTGGTATCAGCAACTTGCATCCAGTGATGAGTAACGATTTTGGCACAGCTATTGAAGTGATCACTTTGTAGGGCCATTAACCAAGGACACTCCTAATGAGAATTGAAAAGAAAGTAGCAGTCGTTGATGACGACGTCGAAATGGGGCGCGTTGTAAAAGATCTTCTGTCAGATGAGGGTTACGCCGTTTCACAATTTACATCGGCAGCCGATGCGCTCGTTGCATTCAAAAAAGAAAAACCTCAAGTTTTGATCACCGATCATAAAATGAAAGACATCGACGGACTCATGTTTCTGAAAAAGGTCCAATCCGATTACCCCGAAATTACGTCACTGATGATGACGGCATTTGGATCGATCGATACAGCAATCGCGGCAATGAAAGCCGGCGCATTTCACTATATTGTGAAGCCGTTCAAAAACGACGAGCTCGTGCTATTTGTGAAACGCGCTTTTGAAAACGTAGATCTTAAGCAAGAAAACACATCCCTCAAGCAGCAAATTAACAAGAGTTTTAGTCTCGAAAATATTGTGGGCAAAAGCTCAGCGATTGCATCCGTTTTTGAATTGGTGAAGCTTGTTTCGGCGGCTTCCGCCAATGTTCTCATTCTTGGCGAAAGCGGCACTGGCAAAGAACTGATCGCGCGCGCGATTCACAACTCGAGCCCACGAAGTAACAAGTCGTTTGTGGCTGTCAATTGTACGGCCATCCCCGAAAACCTTCTCGAAAGCGAAATGTTTGGTCACGTTCGAGGTGCGTTCACCGGAGCTATTGCCGACAAAAAGGGGCTATTTGAAGAAGCCCACGGCGGAACACTTTTCTTGGATGAAATCGGCGATCTTAGCTTGCCACTCCAAGCTAAACTGTTGCGTGTACTACAAGATCAGCAAATTCGCCCAGTCGGCAGTAGCCAATCTAAACAAGTCGATGTTCGCATCATTGCGGCCACCCACCGCGATTTAAAAATAATGGCAAAAGACGGCAAGTTTCGTGAAGATCTGTTTTACCGCCTCAACGTAATTCCGATTCAGGTCCCTCCACTTCGCGAACGCATGGAAGACGTCCCCCTACTTGTCGAGACTTTCATTACGAAATTTTCGGCTCGAAACAATTCTAAGGTTAAGAGCATTTCGCCCGAAGCCATGGCTCTCTTAATGGCCCACCCCTGGCCGGGAAATGTCAGAGAATTAGAAAACGTCATCGAAAGAGCGATGGTCTTAAGTCGTGGCGAATCGATTGAAAAAACAGTCGTTCTCGATAGCGCGCTTCAAGAAGCAAAACAAAACATCGAGCAATTGCACAGCGACACACCGACACTCGAAAAACTCGAAGAACGCTACATCAAAATGACGCTTGCAAAAACCAATTACAAAAAAGACGAAACGGCGAAGATTCTGGGCATCAGTCGCCGAACACTTTATCGCAAAGAACGGGCTTACGGCATGATTTCGGGTGAAACGCCTGAGCCGCAAGACGAAACAGACGAAACCTCTAAATAGAGGTTTCGCTGAATTCAATTCGACAATTTTCTATTTGCCTTTTTGTCTTTCTATTTTAGACCTTGAATATAGTTTGCCAGATTCGTCTCATCATCTTTTGTCAGATGCTGCACAAATGTTGGCATAACAGTGGCCTCAGTGCGCTCGCCTTTTTTGAAGGCCTCGAGTTGTCGCACAATATAATCCGAGAATTGCCCAGCTAGCCGCGGAGCCGAACCAGAGCCCTGGCCAGCGTCACCGTGACAAAGCATGCAGGCTGGCACACCTTGCGCCGGGATGCCGTTTTCAAAAATAGTTTTGCCAAGAGCCGCTCGAGCCGGGTCACCCGGCGTGTTGGCCACAGGCGTCTGCGTGCTAAAATATTCGGCGAGCAACTGAATAGTCGGATCGTCGAGACTTGAGGCCGGACCCCACATATACATTTGCGCATTATTATCTTTGCGCGCGTGGCTTCGAAACGCCTTCAGCTCCGTCTCAACGTACCAATCCTTTTGACCCGCGATTCGCGGAAAGATGGACGACGTGCTATTGCCGTTATTACCGTGGCAAACAAAACACTCTTGGTTAAGAAGGTTTTGTATTGGAGCAAAATCGGGCGGCGGTTGAGGCGTTGGTGCAGGTGTCGGAGACGGTGATGGGCCCGGCGAAGGTGAAGGCGTCGGCCCGCCCCCGCTCGGTGCATCTTCCGGTGCACCGGCTTTGATCCAGGCGCCGATTTCTTGCCGTTCGCCCTCGGTGATAGCGGCAGCTTGAGCTGTACCGGGCGGCGGCATTTTATCTTCCACTACGGCCCATTGATAAATTTTGTCGCGAAACGAATACGCCGTATTATAGTCCTGCCAGTTGGGTTCAGGTTTACCGGGGCCATGACAAGCTCCGCAGCGCTGAACAAAAATTGCTTTTATAGAGCCATTATACGTCAGCATGCCGGCAACTACGGAGCCGCCAGCACCATCCATCGGCACATACAAATGCGGGCCGCTGGGATTACAACCAATAAGACTGAAAGCAAATAATGCGATGGCTATTATGAGTTTCAATTGATATCCCTCTTTTTAATTGTCTCATTTTTATACAGCAATTTGCATGCCGCCGCCATAGAGTCAGGTGGTTCTAGATAATTTTTTAACTGTGACAGTTTGTCGCCAAAGCTCGGCCAACTTGTCTCGCAAAATTGTGAGCTACATTGTAATCACTCGAGATTTCTATCGGCGACCCAATTGCAATTACAAAAATTACAGAGGATCAGTCTGACAAATTGGGAGGACACCATGGTTGTACTATTAACATTTCTGTCGCTCGCCTTTTTCGGCAGTAACGTACATGCATTGCCGGCGTTCGCACGACGTTACAACGTTTCGTGTTCGATGTGCCACACCGACGGAGCCGCTCCCCACTTAACCGAGCTTGGGTACATCTTTCGTCGGATGGCGTTTCATTTGCCTGGTCAGCTGGGTGATGAGAAGGGCGACGACGCTAGCATGAAAGTGACTAACCACTCCGCTGTTGGCGTCAACGTTGCCTATCAATACGCATCTAATAGTAGTGCGGGCCAAACAACGACAAGCGCCAATGGTATCAACGTACCCGAAGTCGAGTTGTGGCCTTTAGTTGGAGGTTTTTTCGGTAATTGGGGCGTGTGGTCCGAAGTCGACGCCACACCCGCCACAAATACGGACGGCGGCGGTCTCGACATCCCGATGGCGGATGTGCGCTATGCGTACGGTACGCCCGATTTGTTTTACAATTTTCGCGCCGGCATGATGGCGCCTGAGGGCTTCGGCGCATCCGACCAATGGCTGGATGACGGCAACATACCGCTTATGGAACTTCTCACCCCCTACAAAAACCAAGACACCTTGGCCACTCCGCTAGGAGCGATGAACTCAGCCGAACTTGGATTCGAAGCTGGCATTAATTATAAGCAATCGCATTTGACTCTCGGCTACTACGACGGTTACGCCGACCAAGCGTTGGCGCCCTCGTCTAGCAGTTCGTCAGCGCTGGTACCGGCGACGTTAAAAACGAACGACACCGGCATGCGAGACGTGAAAGTGCAACTCGATCAATTTGCCGGCAAATACGGCGAAATCACCGCGGCTTACTACCATGGCTCCATCCCGCTCACATTTTTAGGCGATGCCACCCAGCCCTGGCTCGACAATTACGATCAGGAGCGCGTGTATCTGACGGCTTTTGCGATCCCGAACAAACTCGATGTTGTGGCGGGTGCATCGTGGGCGCAAAACCAGTACGTCGACGTGAGCACGACGCCCGCTGGTAATTTCGAAAGCCGAGGCGAATTCGTCGGCGCCTACTACTATGCAACGCCGCACATGGTAATCGCCGCGCGTGCCGACAAGTTCTTTTATAACTTCGAACAAAGCGCGACTGGCACCTCCCTACAGGTCAGCTTGCCATACGGTAACCACATCTTTATATTTCACTATAATCGCACGGCATCGGACATAGCTAACGGTCCGCTTTCGCAAGGCTGGAACAACGACGTCGGTTTCGATTTGAGATTTTTACTCTAGACTAGAAGGAGAATAGAAATGAAAACAGCAGCATTCATAATCATCGCAATCGCAACCGCCTCGAGTTTAACCTACGCGAAAGACGCAGCCCTCGTAGCGAAAGGCAAAGCCATTTTCAAGGTGAATTGCGAAACTTGCCACGGCGAAAAGGCCGACGGTATGGGCCCCGCCGGTCAATACATGTCGCCCCATCCGCGTAACCTTGTAAAAGATAAATTTAAAGCCGGTGATTCGACGGCTCAGATTTACAACACCGTCACAAACGGTTTGCCGAATACGGCGATGGTCGGCTTTCCGCAACTCACCGATGCCGATCGGCACGCGGTCGCAGCGTACGTTAAAAGCCTGCGCGCACACTAAGCTCCAAGTGGAGTTTTATCGTTTTGCGCTTACGTGCTCGATAAAAAATAAAATCGCCGGCCGCAGCCGGCGATTTCCCCGCAAGTCGTAGGCTTAGAGGCACTTTTGAATTTAGCTCAGCTCAATCACCATGTGAAGAGCCGGATTCGGCAGAGTCGCCTTTTTCATTTTGACCGTCGCGCTCATGGCCTACGGCATTGACATCATCATGATCGTCGGATCGATCGACAGTCGCGCTATCCGGCACATCATGGTCTTCTTTCTCTTTTGCTTCGCGGTTCCATTTTTTAGAATGCTCAGCCCGCTCGCTGGCACTCTCGGTTGCCTCCTTTTGCGCTTCGTTTGCCACTGCTTGGCCAAATGCGGAGTCTTCAGCTTCGTGAGAGTTCGCTTGCGCGGCCTCATTGGTTTCTTCAACGGCTTTATCGAAACTTTGGCTGTCTGCGCTCGTCGCGGGCGCCAAAGTCTGCCCGAATGAGAGCGGCGAAAAGATCAGGCATATAGCCGCCGCGAAAATGATACGCTTCATGTTAGCCTCCTTGTGGCTATGGCTTTAAAGAGCCGATTTTTTCACGTTCGACAAAAAACGAATGGCCATCACGCGATTCTCGACCGGATTGCCACCTCGATCAAATATTCGCACTTTTAGTTCGGCGCGTTCCGGTTTGAGCCCGCGAATTACAAACGGAAGCTTCATAGCACGCTGACCGGGCTGAAATGCAAGACGCAATTTCCGCGCGCGATTGATCGCTGACCGAGACGAACGAAATTGGACCCCGTCAGGCAATTGCAACTCGATTGACCCAACCGAGCCGATTTCTTTCGGCGAAAATATATAATGAATGACGTAATCTTCGTTTACGAACCCGGCCGATTCGGCGATCGCCGAAATTCGCTTCGTCGTATCGAATCGAATCGTCAGTGCAACAGCACACATAATCGAGAGCGCCGGCATAAGAAATTTCAAAATTCGACGTTGTTTTTGTTTCAAGATGAGACGCTGCACAATGCGATGCTTGAGAAACGGTGGTGGCTCGATACTTTCTATGGCCGCGCTAAAGGCCGATTTAGATGCCCGCTCAATCTCCTGCTCATTACCATTTATGTCGTGACTCATGCACTTAAGACGGCGCAACAAGCGAAATCGTTTCAGTCGCCGCTCAAAATTTTTGCGAATCTCTTTCTGAGTCGAAATGCCCTTGATTTAACGGCGGATTCCGACTCCCCCAATATTTCGGCTGCCTCGCCGTACGTAAATTCGGCCAAATCAACAAGGGCCAATAGGTATTTGTCTGGTGGGTCAAACTGAGACAAGGCCCGACGGACGGCAATTGCATTCGTTGGTTCAAGGGCAGCCTCTTCTACCGCTTGGCTTTTGATCATCTCGCGGCCTTGAGCTCTCGTTTTTTCACTTCTTCGGTCGTCTAAATAGACATTTTTTGCAATTCGAAAAAGCCATGCCGAAAATTGACTCGGTTCCCGTAGCTTTCTGATTTTGGCAAAAGCTCGAATATACGTTTCTTGAAATAAATCATCCGCCAGGCTTTTGTCTGCGGTCAGAATGCTACAGAATCGGTATAGTTTGCTCTGAGTCTCTTCGATCAGCAATTCGAACGCACGCGTGTCGCCGGCTTGTACTAACTGAACCAGTTTACCGAGCGTCACGTGACGATCGACGTCAGCCATTACAGACTGCTCCACGAGACGCCGAGAAGAACGATCTGATCGTTGTAATTAAAATCAACAACACTGGTGGCCCCCAACGTTGACCCGTTATTCGTGTCTGAAAGCGAAAGGTAGCCTGAAAATTGATTCGTCCAAGTGCGGATGGCTCTCAATTCATATTCGGTTTCATCGTCGTTGCGGCTGCCACCGGGGACGGCTTGGTGCAAAAATGTTCGTTTAATCTGCGCCAACTTTCCACTGGCCATCCAATCTTTATTGATTCGCCATAGACACTGAGCTCCGACGCCGTAATAGTTGTCGGCTTCCGGCAACACATTGCCATTCGTGTACGTGATATCGCCGATACCGTCCTGCCCGGCCAGCACGTACAATTGAGCGAAAATGGGTTTATTATCGTATCCGGCAAAAAGGCGAATGTTCGTTACGTTCCCGCTTAAATATGAATAAAGCGATTGGTCAGCGGACTCCTTGCCGAAATCCGCCGTGGCTCCCCATTGAAAATGGTTCACATACTTGAACAGTTTGAGCTTAGCACCCCAAATATCATAGGCGCCTTGGCCGCCCCAATCCGTAAGTTCGTAATATGGGCCCACCTGCAAATGCCATTGGTGCTTCGTGTAGCCATACGTGAGCCACACCCGATGAGAGACAACTTGCAAACTTGAAACTGAAAATACGTTATAAAGACTGCCGTAATAGTTGAGTAATAGATAACGACTGCCCCAACGGTTCAACTCTCCACCCAGACCCCAGAAATCCTCATTGATTAAGCGGCTAGTTGGTGATGCGTACGACGGGACTTGATAGACATTCGACTCTTGCCCCAGCGACACGTTAACATAACCCCAAATTTTTCTTTTCGACACTTGAGCCATTTCAATTTCGTCGAGCAAATTCCGCGCTTCTCTTGAATTTATATTTTTCAAAAGCTCACGCGTCTCATTCAGACGATTCATTTTTTTCAAAATTAGACTTTTCAGTATCAGCACATTCTTCGACGGATTTTGTATACGGTTAACGGCTTGAAGCGCCTGTTTATAACGATGCCTTTGATAAAGATGCAACGCATTGAACTCCATGTTGGAGTTCAGCGAAGATGCAAAATTCTCGTTCAAATCTTTCTCAATCGCGCGCCGCACAGGTGATGCCAAGGATTCAGTATTCAATATCTCTCTCAGCTCTTTGCGAGCTTGATTTTTATCCCCGCGCTTAAACAATGCCTTCGCTCTGTACCATCGTGCCGCAACTCTCAAACCGTCATTGCCCCTGATGACATGATTGTAGCAGCGTATCGCGAATTCATATTTGCCCAGCATGAAATAGGAGTTCGCAAGATTAAACCAATACACATTATTTTGAGGATCTTTTTTGACGAGTTGATAAAACGCGTGCTCGCTTAGCTGAAATTTGTGAGCGTTGTATAGATTAAGTGCCGCTTTGAAATCTGTCGCATCAGAGAATGCACGCTGGCCGGGCAGGCAGCACACGACTAACAGGACGAATCTAATTGCTCTAGCATTGAATTTTAAAACCACGACTGCTCTCGACTCGTTGTATGTTTGTTAAATTCTATATTTTAATCGATATCTTTCGTAATCTAAAAGCAAATCGGGTTTGTGTAGTGATTGGATTGGTAGCGGGAGAGGGACTTGAACCCCCGACCCACGGATTATGATTCCGTTGCTCTAACCAGCTGAGCTATCCCGCCACGTAAACCATTCACCCGCGCCAGAAGCTCGAAAGCCGAGGCAAACAAATGAACGAGAGCGTCATTTCTACCGGCCGCTCCCTACACAGTCAACAGACGACACCCAAGAACCCCAGCCGCCGGATAAACAGGAAGTTCGCTTGACTCAAGTCGGGCAATGTCAGTTCAATAATAACTGACTGAAGTAAGGGTCAGATGGAACTGACAGGGGGAGTCATGAATCGATCGTTTCAATCACTCAGCATTTTCACCGTGGTCGTGTCGACCGTTATCGGATTAGGATTTACGGCCCGGGCAACATCCATAACAATCGAAAATTCGCTGGGCCAACCGCTCGCCGATGCGAGCGTTCTCATCGGCGATACAGATCAAAAGCCGTTTGCCAACAATCAGCTTTTAACCAATGCGCAGGGCACGTTTACCATTCCGCCGCAATGGCAGACGGCCGAGCCGATGACCATTGAAGCCAACGGTTACATCACGACGACCTTTCTGAATGTTGAGCCGACGGCGTCAGTTTATCAACTCAACGCCGTCGACAGCACGACCGATCTGCCGATCAACGGGCAAACAACGGGTTTTCAAAACCCAGGCCAAGACGGCAAAATGGATTTCGCGCTGGTGTACCCCGCGCTCACTCGTCGTCAGCTGGCGCAGTTTGATGTCAACGCCGTGATCAGCCCAAATTTTGTGAAGTTACCCGTTTTGTTTGCGAGCGTTTCGGTACCGAGCAATTTGACCCTCCCCGATCAAACGCAAAATTATTATCTGCCCATCGAGTTCAATAAACCCGATTATGCGATGTACGTGCACGCGCCGGGCCAGTACAAGATGGTGGGTATTCACGGGCGATTCCCCTTCAGTCAGGTCGTTGACGCTCTTCGCGGCGGCAAATCTTTCTACGATGTGTTGAACCGCTTTCAGTTTCTTGAAGGTGGTAAGATCAATGCGAACGTTACATCTGCGGGTGCCGATCAACAAGACATCGCGATCAATCAAATGACATTTGATAATCACGTGACAGTGCAAGCGCCGCAAGTGGCAGCTGGAATGGCCATGGTATCATTGCCGATGGTGAAAGAAGGCAATGTTTACTACGCCACCGACTTGAAAGAATTGAACTCGAAAACGTCGCAGAGCTTGGCCATACCGTCGCAGGCGAATGCTCATAATATTCTAAGCTTGTTAATGCCGAAGAAAAAGAAACTTGCGGCCTCGATGACAGATGAAGTGGCGATGCACCCCGAACTCAGCTTGCAACTCATCATCGACAATCTACTACTGAGCGTGAAGCCAATATCGCATGTGGCTCCGTTCTTAGCGGACACGCCGAGCGGCCAAAGCGTGGCGTTTCAGAGCAGCCAAAATAAACTCGCGCAGTTTTTGCCGCTCGTCTCCCCGCCTGTAGTGAATAGCGACGGCTCGCTCACGCTCGCTCCACCCGCGACAACAGCGGGCATCGCGCCGGTCGCCACATATGTGGTTTTTTCGCGCTTAGATCCGATCAATGCCGGCAAGTACAAACTCATGCGCCGGTTTCGCTTGTTTGAAGCCTACAGCCAGGGTTGGGTTTCAACCGTTAACTTTCCGCACGTGATAGACCCGCTCAAATCGGGGCAAACGTATCGATGGGAGGTCTTCTTTCTCGGTCGCGACAATTCCGCGCCGACTGCGGGATATTTCTTGGACACCATCACCCATGTCAGTCGAAATCAGTACGACTTTACGGAGTAAACAATTGCTCCGTTCATTTTTTTTGGCCAGCGCCGCTTTATTCGGCGCAATTTCGATCAGCGGGTGCGCGAGCGTTGATGCCCCCACTCTACGTTATGGCCCGCGCAGCCTCGTGCTGCAGGCCTCTTACGATGAAGTGTGGCAAGCCGTACAAAAGGCGCTGGCAAACTATCCGATTCAGGTCAACAACGTCGACTCGGGTACGATTGTTACAGACTCGCTCAAAGGGAGTTCAATTTGGGCGCCGCCCTTCGACGAAAAGTTGAAGTACCACGATTTCAAATACGTTTTAAAAGTGCAGGTCATACGCGGAAAAATCAGCGGTCTTGATTCCTGCCAAATTTTTGTGACAAAAACTTCCACCGCTCGGCCGGATTTCTTTTCAGGCCCCGTTAAACTCCCCAGCGATGGTTTTGAAGAGGGCGCGATTCTTTATCGAATTGAGCGCCAAGTCGCCATTCAAAGGTCGCTCAAGAATGCGTTCGAACGCGAAAGCAGTAGTGGCGGTTCTTAAAACCGCCACTGTGGGATGAGTTTAAAATTATTTTCCGTTCACTCTGTTAAATACTTCTCTTTTACTATTGAAAGTCAGGCTTAGTTTGCTGCCGTTGCTACCAATAAATATTCGAACGGGACCAATCATACATTCGAGAGGGTCAACCCCTTGAGTGGTGGCCGGGCACAAACGCGTTTGATCTTTGTCAGCGCCGATTTGAACTTGGCCGCTTGAAAAACCAGGCGAGCCAACCACACCATAGGTCGCGTCGGTGACTTCGCTATCTGAATAAAAGTAACCGCTACCCGAGCAACTGGTGTTGCTGAATTCGCGCAAATTTGAAGCAAATTTCTTATCGCGCGAGAACGATAACTCCTGCTGGTTCGACGACGAGTTGCTTAGTTTTTCGCACGGTCCCAGCCAAGTTCCGACGATATCCGAGCTCAACCCTTTACGGTCGACTGGGCCGACATTTTGGTCGCTAGGGCCGGCAATGTGATGAGATGCGGCTCCGCAGCCGGCGATAAACATAAGCGACAACACGCCGATGCAAATATGACTCGATTTCATGATCTCTCCTTTTTTTCACAATTCAACAGTGCGATAGACTGGCAAACTGCGCGCCAATGCCGCGAGCGGTTTTATTGTTTAAAAAGTCGACAACCGTGAAATTTGGTGAACGAATCGCCGCTTATTGGCGATACAAGCGGCGCAAGGTCAACTCGGCCACCCGGCGCAACGACGGGTCGCGATCGGTAAGTAGTCGTTTAAAATGGCGGCTATCTGCGCGCGTGGCCATTTCCGACAAAGTCTCGGCAATGTTTTTTCGAATCCAAAGCGAATCTCCGTGGCGATAGTTTTCACTGGAGTATAATTTTGCCCATAGCCGTGGCCGTGCCGACATTGCATGAAGCCTCCGCAAAGATTCGACGGCGGAGGTCCTAACGACGAGGGCGGGATCGTCGAGCATAACTTGACTCCAATGAATGGCCCAGCGACGGTCGCCGTAGTGCGAAGCAACAATCGCAGCATCTCGCAAAAACCATTCGGGGCGGATCATAGCTTGCTCCAAAAAGTGCTCAGCTCGAGGCCCATATAAACGCGCGGCCGAAGTCACAGCCCGCCAGCGAGCCGACATTGCCGTATTTTTGCTGAAGGCGATTGATTGCAGATGAGCTAAACTGACCCGATTCGGATTTGGATTTATACGAACGACAGCTCGGGCGGAAGCACTCACGCACACGACGGCAACCAGAGCAAAAAGAGAATTCATTTAGGCTCCATTTTTTGTGAGCTTTTCAGCTTCATTGGTCAGCTTGTCGAGGTTGGCCGGTTCTTCGAGAGTTTCTGCGCCAGCCTGTAGATCACCATTTAAGTCTTTGAGCTCCTCGAGCATTCGGTTCGTGTCAATTTCGCCCAGTTGAGCTAGCGGATCAGCTCCCTCAGCCTCGGGGCCTGAAAATTCGGCAAAGATGTCACCTTTAGGTGTAGCATCGGCCGGTTTAATTCCACCCATCTTTTCAGATTGCGACGCCAGTACGGCCGCTTGAGCCGCTTCGACGGCTGCAGTCGTCGCTTGTTGTTCACGGGTTTTCGTCTCTTCTTGAGCTGTCGTCTCGACCTTCTGAGACTCAGTCGGCATTGGCTGTTCGGCAACTTTGACGCCTTCGTTTGGTTTTGGCGTCACTACTGCTTCTTTCGGCGGTGCAGCCTGTGACGGCGCGGCCGCAGTCTCATCGGTCGCGCTCGGAGCACTCACAGTCGACGCTTTCGCAGCCGGCGCGCTTGCTGTTGCCGCAAACTGATCAACTTGCGCCGGCCCGCCACGCTTCAACTGCTCGAGTTCCGTTTTTAAACGCGCATTTTCTTCTTTATAGTGAGAAAGATCGGCGATATCGTCTTCGATAATTTCATACTCGGCGAGTTTGCCTTCCAAATCTTTAATCTTAGCAAGCAACTCGGCCGATGCCCCATCATTCGATTGCGCCGACGACACTTGCTTTTTTAAAGCTTCAATAACCGTCGCACGCTCTTCGAGTTCTTTTTTCAGAGCTAAGACCTCTGTACTGCCGGCTGTGGCGGCTACTCCAGTCGCGCCAGCGGAGTGAGCGGCACCATCGACATCTGCCGAAACCGTTTGCAAGGCAACGTTAGTCTGATTAAGAAGGCGCTTCAACGTGTCTTCGATTTTCGCAAAGTCAATGCCTTCAACGACGCTTGTCTTAGGCCCGAACACCTGGCGAAATACGACGTAAACCGAAAGCAAGCAAATGAGCCCGATTGTCAGAAGGATAATGGTTTCATTATGGGCGATGATAAAGTGCAAAAACGAATTTAGATTCACCTTATTATTGTCCTAGAGGCACGATTTCACCGTCAACAGCTGCACAATGGTCTAGTCTTCGGTCGAGCCTCGTGATACCTGTGAGGATATGTCTGAATCGGGCTCATTCGATCTTGTGATTTCCGGTGCCTCCGTTGTCGCGCCCAAACCCAAGCATCCGAAGCAATGGATCGTGGAATCCGCGGACGTCGGCACACGCGACGGAAAAATCGCCGCCATCGGCTCGCTCTCAGGTTCTGCGGCGAAGATGACGATTCAAGCGCGGGGTTTGACTCTTCTACCGGGCGTGATTGATACGCAAGTGCATTTTCGTGATCCGGGTTTTCCGGAAAAAGAAGACCTCGTGAGCGGTTCGCGCGCCGCGCTCGTTGGCGGAGTGACGACATTTTTCGACATGCCGAACACGCAACCGCCGACTCTGACAGCAATAGCCATCGCCGATAAAGTGAGTCGCGCTGAAAAAAGATCATGGGTGAATTACGCTTTTTATGCCGGTGCGTCACCTACGAACGTCGACAAACTTTCAGAACTTGAAAAGCTGCCCAATGTTTGCGGAGTCAAAATTTTTATGGGGAGTTCAACCGGCAACCTTGTGATCGGTTCGGATGATAATTTGGAGCAAGCGGTGGCACAGCTGAATCGCCCGTTTGCTGTTCATGCCGAAGACGAATCAAGATTAAGAGAGCGCCGGCACCTCGTCGAAGAAAACCCGGGGCGCGTTGAGCTCCATCCGGTTTGGCGAGACGTTGAGACAGCGCTAATTGCCACTAAAAAAATAGTCGCATTGGCGGAGAAATATAAAAAGCGAGTACATGTCCTTCACATCACGACAGCGGAAGAAATCGCGTTTTTCAAAAGCCACCCCGCCCGCCAGGCGGGCCAAGTGACATTCGAGATCACACCGCAACACCTGACTCTATGGGCACCAGATTGCTACGAACGGCTCGGCGCGCTTGTCCAAATGAACCCTCCAATTCGCGAGAAGCGCCACTACGATGCCCTTTGGTCGGCGGTCCGTGACGGTATTGCGACGACGATTGGGTCCGACCATGCTCCTCACACTCTCGCTGAAAAGCGGCAAGTGTACCCGAAAACACCCTCGGGCATGGCCGGTGTTCAAACCCTGCTGCCACTCATGCTCGATCACGTTCACAAAGGTCGATTGCCTCTGAGTCGCCTTGTGGAGCTAACATCGGCCAACCCCGCGCAACTATTCGAACTGAAAAGCAAGGGCAGCATCGAAGTCGGTAAAGATGCCGATTTCGCTCTTGTCGATTTGACCACGCAAAAAACCATCACGAATTCTTGGATACAAAGTCGTTGCGGCTGGACGCCATTTGACGGCGTTAAAGTGCATGGATGGGTCGCCGCCACGATCGTCGGCGGTCACATCAGCATGCGAGACGGTGAGATCATTGGGTCGCCGAAGGGCAGTCCGGCGCTAAGAATGTGACCGCAGTATCGGTCGAATCATTTATCATTGCGGCGCGAATCTCAACTTGATCAGCACACGATGAAAACGCCAAATCATTCAGAGTCACAGTAAAGGCGCCGCTTTCGCATTGTACTTGGCCCGAATTAATCACCTGATTCGGGTTCTGTGCCGGGATCGCCGCCCAATTGACGAGCGTGCCGTCGGCGACCCCCAAGCAAACGCCCTTGATCACGGTCGAAGCCGTACTGACCGTTTGCGAAGGGGCTAAGAATTCGACTGGCGATTGTTGATATGTGCCGTCGACGATTTTCACCGTGCCAGGCGAAGACGCACCCGGCGCACCCGCGAACTTGGCGGCGGGGGCGCAGTTTTGAAACTTAAACAGCACGAGTAAACCCAGAGTCGCGATCGGTATCACTCGAGAAAAGAGGCGATCCTTCATATTTTTAGTTTAGCGCACGAGTGAGGCGACACGCAAAAAATCCGTCAAACGGCGTTTCAATCGGAGACACTTGCCATTGTGTCTCAATTTGAAACTCGTTATCGGTGCGATTAGCGAAATCCTGAACGCGCAAAAGGTTTTCTGACGGTAAAACACTGCATGTCGAATAAACCAGCACTCCCCCAGGTTTTACCATTTTGCTGTAGTTCACGAGAATATTCATCTGCAGTTCAGCCAGGCGATCGAGGTCGGCTTGAGTGAGCTTCCATTTCGCATCGGGGTTACGGCGGATGACCCCCGTACCCGAACACGGCACGTCGAGCAGCACCCGATCGGCTTTACCTTCGAGGCGCTTGATGACCTTTGTCGAATCGATGAGACGCGTTTCAATATTCGAGGCCCCCGCCCGGCGCGCGCGTCTTTGCAGTTCATCTAGCTTCCACTGCTGAACGTCCATCGCGAGCACACGACCGCGATTTTTCATCAATGCGGCCAAATGCAAAGCCTTGCCTCCGCCGCCGGCACAGGCGTCGATGATGAACTCCCCTGCCTTTGGCTTGAGAAAGGGTGCGATCAATTGCGAACCTGCGTCTTGCATCTCAACCCATCCATCTTGAAATGCGCGCGATTTAAAAATATTTTGCCGTTTGATCAAACGAAGGGCGTGGGGTGTCTCGAATGTCGGTTGCGCTACAGGCACTGTTTCAATCTCTTCTTCGGCGAGCCGCGCTTGAACCGTGTCTCGCGTAGCCTTGAGTTCATTCGCGCGCAAAGTGTGCGGTGCCGGTTCATTCAGCGCGCGAAGTAAAGATGACGCGCGCTCGAGACCCACTTCTTGGGTCATCCTAGCCACCATCCAGTCGGGGTACGATTCACGAATGGCCAGCGGCAGTTCGCTCGCATGCGTGCGAAACTGGTCTTTTTCAGCGGCGTAATATTCGACGAGTTTTCGCGCCTCTTCACTACCAGACAATACAGAGAGCAGGCGGCGCCAGCGCACAATATCGTAAACGGTTTCGGCGAACATCCGCCGATCTCGCGAGCCCCACTTTCGCTGCGTGCGAAGGGCATGCTCGATGACTTTATCGGCGTGGCGCGACTCGCTGAAAATATTTTGTATAGCTGTGATACACGCGGTTTCAACCGGACGATGCAGATTCATCGGTAGTCCTTAATTTCTCTACTTTAGAATAAGAACACGCCACCGGCGGAGAGATAGACACCTTGCTGTTGGCCGACGCTCAACAGATTCACGAGGCCTTGGTACCCGACCTCCATATACAACCCGCCACTGCCGAATAGGTTCGGAAATCGCGCGCCCGCCAATACGACATAATTGAGGCCCAAATCACCGGAACTGTTGATCTGCTTAAGAAAAATACCGGGGCCAAGCCCGCCGCCGAAATACATCGGAAACCCGCTACGCGCATTGGGGAATGCAATAATCGGCATCATCGCCAGCTGGCCGGCACTGCCGCCGGTCAAATTGTAGGTCAAATATTGAGCGCGAAACCATAAGTCGAACGAATTTGCGAATTCGTTAATTCGGTAGGTGACATCAAACATCATCGAACCGACGTTGTCCTGGTGAGCGGCGCCCCAACTCCACTCTTTGTCATTAAGAAAGGTGCCAAAGCCGAGCATCAAATAACGATCGCCACTCGATTCTGAAACCGAATCGGGGCCCCGGTCACCCCCACCGTCGCGGACTTCCTTTTCATGAGCCTCACGGGCCACGAAATACGAGCGCGCCGCCGCCTTGCCCGTCCGAACCGAATCGGACGGCGAGTCGTCAAAATCATTTTGCGAGTCATTGGCCGAATCGCTGCTCGAATCAGAAGGTAGCCGCGACACCGAACCGCTGGAGTCAGCCGCACCCGGGTTTACGCCGTCATCAATCAATATTTGGCCAAATCCGTGCGCACTGCCGAAAAGCACCGCCAAGAGCGCACTCGCCAAGAGGTATTTTTTCATTCCCAACCATTATTGCAACGTGCCAATCAAATCGACAAGCGAAAATTGACCCGTGTTGCGAAGCGACTTAGGTTGTCGCGAATGAAAAAATTAAGCGATCAAAACAAGCAACCAAGCGGGCCGCGTAGAAGAGCACGTGAAATTTCTCTGCAAATTTTATTTCAACGAGAATTCACCCCCGAAATGAGCATTGAGGCAAGTTTAAAATATTTTAGCACCTACATTTCGGCCGCCGACGAGGCTTGGCAGTACGCCGAGTCGCTCCTTAAAGGCGTGGCCGAACGCGGTCAAGAGATCGATCGCCTGATCAGCGAATCCAGCCGCAATTGGAAGATCGAGCGCATTTCGCCGGTTGATCTTTGCCTGCTTCGTCAAAGTGTATATGAAATCATTTCTGAGAGTGCACCGTTCAAAGTTGCGATTGACGAGGCGGTCGAACTGGCAAAAAAATATGGTAGTACCGAATCCGCACACTTCATCAACGGTATACTGGATGACGTGCACCGGCGCTCGTCATAGGAGTCGACATTGCTAACTATCAACCGCGCCCATGCATTCAGCCCGGGCTCTGACCTTTGGATTTTGCCCGCAAGTGCCGCACAATCGCCGATCGCCCGCCGGATTGATTGGTACTTGAATTTTCAGCTGTCGCGCGCGCGAATGAGAAAACCTCATGAAATCCCGGTGTCGGTCAAAAAAATTCTGACTGAGAATAAAATGGACGAATTGCTGCAAGATCCGGAGCGCAACGAAGACGCGAGACCGCTCGCCGTTATGGCCATCGATCGACTGCCGGCCAACATGGTCGTCGAGTTGCCGTATGCCAAGTCTGGTGAATGGATCTTAAATGCAAAAGCCGTGTGGGAAGGCTTCAGTAAGCCTCGCGTGCGCGTCTTTTTGCCGTCCGATTTGGAGCCGGCCCTACTCGCGAAACATTGGCCGGCCTCTTTGTCAGACGAATTCTCGATCGTTAGTTTATGACCGCCCCCACCCGAAATCTTTTTATTATTTCGGACGGCACCGGAGAAACGGCAAGCCAAATGGTGCGGGCCGGGATTGTACAGTACGCTCATCAGGATATTCACATTGTAAAATGCAAAAACGTACGGACCGAGTCTCAAGTTGACCCGATCATTAGTGAAGCCGCCGACAAACAGGGGATGATCGTGTTTACTGTAGTGAGTCGATTGTTACGTCAGCACATAAGCAATGAATCGACTCGCCATGGCGTCGTAGCGATCGATTTATTGGGACCGCTACTCATGGGCCTAGAAGGTTTTTTCGGTTTGAGTGGGCAAGACCCGAAAGCCGGTCTTTTGCGTACGGTGGACGACAGATACTTCAAACGAATCGACGCCATCGAGTACACGGTCAAACACGACGATGGCAAAACGCTTTCCGAACTCGACAACGCCGATATCATATTGGTCGGCATCAGTCGCACGAGCAAGACACCGCTGTCGATTTTTTTGAGCCACAAAGGGTTCAAAGTGGCGAACATTCCGGTTGTACTCAACGTGCCACTCCCCGAGGAGTTGTTCAAAGCAGATCAACGTAAAGTTGTCGGCCTCATTATTGATTCAGATACTTTGCTGAGGATTCGCCGTAAACGCCTCGAAAAATTCGGGCAAGACCCCGGTAGCGAGTACGCAAGCCGCGAACATATTTTCAAAGAAATCGATTACGCCAACGCACTCTTCAAGCAGAACCGAAGGTGGCCTGTGTTCAACATCACCGATCGCGCACTAGAAGAAACAGCCGCTGAAATCGTCCGATTGGTCGGGTCGCGTATGGATTTGCCTTACGATGCCTTGCTGTAATTGCGGCCAGCTCTAAAAAACGTTTATGATAACATCTGCTGTTGGATCGCCCGATAAAACGTATCCGCCATCGGTTGAATCGACGGCGACTTCAACGAGTACAGATTCACATTCACCGAGTACTTCAGCTCATCAACGTGAATGCGGTGAAGTCGTCGCGTTTTCACTTGTTTGCGAATGCTGTGCGCCGGCAGAAAGCCCCAACCCACGCCAGCCTCGACGACGCGCTTGAGAGTCCCAACGTTATCCGATTCGAATGTCGGGCGGATTTTCACTTTTTCGTTGTCTAGGTGATTGTTGAGCATGCGTTTAAATAACGGATACATCGCGGCGTCCGAAACCATCGGGCGCGCCGGCAATTCAGAAATTCGCGCCGATTCGGGCACTGAGGCATCTCGGCCCGAAGCCACGAGCCACACTTCGTCTTGCATCACGAAACGCTCATCGTAACGGTCGAAACCGATACCGTATTCGTTTTTCAAATCAGGCAAAATGGCCATGTCTATCGAGGCCTTTTTCATTTCACCGATGATTTGTTCGGCTGTGCCGTAAACTAATTTGAGACTGAGGCGCGTATTGTGTTTAAGAAACAAGCCCACAACTGGGCTCACCAAATGAAGGCCGAAGGCGCTGGTTGTGCCGATGCGCATTTCGCCGGCCAGCTCTTGAGAGAACGTATGAATGGCGACTTCCGCCTGTTGCGTGAGAAATAAAATCTTTTTTGCATAGTCGTAAAGCAGCTGCCCTTGAATAGAAGGTTTAACTTGGCGCACTCCTCGCACGAGCAGCGGTACTTGAAGTTCGTCTTCGAGCGCCCGAATCTGTTGGCTGACCGCCGGCTGAGTTAAATTCAGCTTTTCAGCCGCCGCCGTCATGCTGCCTTCGCTGATCACCCGGCAAAACGTTCCCAATTGTTGCAGGTTCATGAAAAAACCTCCGTCTTTTATGTATAAGTGACTCTTATATCAGATTTTATGCGGCACGTAAAATTCATTGTAATACTGTAAGGGCTACTCGGCTCAACATTGCAACGACCGGAATAAATTTCACTTTTTACATTTGGATGAAATACTTTTTTCAGGTCATCAACTGCTCGTTCAAAAATAATTTAACGTAACTCATTGATTCTAATGATGTTTGTTGGCACATATTAAAATTCGTTATCGCCGTGAAAATTTTGTCTTTGATTGAAAAAATTTTTCAGGCGGAGGATCGTCCCCTGCATCTTCGGGGGGAGATAAATGAAAAATTCAATACTGATTCTAGCGGGGGCGATGGCGCTGACAGCGTGTGGGAGCAAAAGCCACAACTCAGCGATTCCAGTCATCCCTAAAAATCAAACGGTTTATTACGCACCGACCGGCAAGACCGAAACCGGGGTGATCGTTTCTGGCATTTCGAAATCGGCGTTAGAAAAACTGGTCGCGCAAAATAAGCAGTTGCGGGTTCGTATCGTAAATCCGCTGCGCGGCCTTTACGAATTTTTCGGCCAAGATTTGCGAACCGTGACCGCCGAGGTTGACACAAAAAGTGTGCTTGTTGAACAAAACTCATACGTCGACAGCCCTCGTAAAAAGGTTCTTGATTCAAACTGGTCGAATTTGAAGAATTTGGCGACCGCAAGCTCCGGCGGTCAACTAAATGATAATCCTCTCGTCTACTTATACAAAAAGCTTCAGGGCGTAACAGTCACAGGCCCTCAGCTCGACTTCGTCAACAGTTGTCATTTTGATGAAAGTCGCGCACCAAAAGTAACTGTGCTGACCTCGCAGCCCCAAAACCTGCAAAAAACCATGACGTTCTTCGACCTTGGCCAGAGCGTCAACTTAGACGGAGATCAATCTCAGAGCCTTGACGGCTCGGCTCTGTCGTATCAGTGGTTGGTCACTGTTCCTGAAGATTCAGACCTTGGGCCGACTTTTGGCAGTTCGAGTCAAATGAACTTCACTCCGGATACGACGGGAATGCATATTTACTCGCTTGTCGTTAAAGATTCGAATGGCTTCTGTAACGCGAAGTTCAGATACATGTACGTTTCAGCGAAAGATCCATTTAAGGTGGGCCCGTACTTCCCAGCGTCGTTATTGGCCAAAGTCGACCCGAACGGCAAAATGTTTTGGCCGGTTTTTCAAGTGGGCTCCGTCGCGGGCTGGCCGCAATCCACCGGCCGCGGTGTGACGATCGCGGTTATCGACTCGGGTGTGAATTACAATCATCCGGCATTGCAGCCCAATATTTGGCAGAATATTGGCGAAATACCCGATAACCAAATCGACGACGATAACAACGGCTTTATTGATGACTACGTCGGCTATAATTTTTCACAGAACGACGCTTATCCGTTTGACGACTACGGCCACGGTAGTCACGTAGCAGGCATTGCAGCCAGCCAACTTTTTGGCGCGGCTCGCGAAGCTCATATCATGCCGGTGAAAGCAACCTTCATCGGAAACGGCTTTGATATCGCTACCGTTGCGGGTGCGGTCGAGTACGCCGTCGATAACGGGGCGAACGTCATCAATATGTCGGTCGGTTGGCAGGATGACTATCCGGTCATGCGGCAAGCGTTCGAATACGCGCAAAAACATGACGTGCTGATTGTGGTCGCGGCCGGTAACGATTCGTCTAATAACGATGCCGTGGCTGATTACCCCGCCAACTACAACTTTGACAACGTAATTGCAGTGGCGGCGTCTGATCGAAAAAACAATCTGGCTTTTTATTCCAATTTCGGTGCCCACAACGTGCCGATCGCCGCTCCGGGCGGTACGCAAAACAAGATGGTATGGTCCGCTTACAAAAAGAATCCTCGCAACCTTCTTTTTGTGGGCATGGCAGGTACCTCGATGGCGTCACCGCTCGTAGCGGGAGTTGCGGCCCAAGTTTGGGGGGTGAACCCCGGCATGACCGCTCAACAGGTAAAACAAATCTTGCTGAGCACGACGAAGTATTCGGCGGCACTTGCCGGCAAAGTCACATCCGGCGGTGTTGTTGACGCTCAAGCGGCTATTGCAGCGGCTGAAAAAACTTTGGGCAGCCCCCTTCTTTAGGTTGGTGACCATAGCTGACCTAGACCTCTGTACTGCCGATGACGAAAACATCTATCGTCATCGACCTCAATTGACGGATAATAGAAGCATCTTCTAGAGGTGCTTCTATGTTTCGGCGGCTTGGACCGGCCCTGCTCTGCGCGCTGACCTTCGCAATTCTGGCTATTTTACCTGAAACCGCTTTTGCTAATTTATTTCGCAACTCATACATCAGTTTTGAGTTGCCACCATCGTGGACGTGCAAGCCAGATGGCACCGATTGGATCTGCACGAACTCTTACTTTAGCAATGCCAAACAGGCCATGATCATTTTCACCGCTAAGGCGGCTGGGCCGTCTGACACATTGGCCGAATATAAAAATCATCTGCTTATACCAAAATCGATACCCGATCAGTTGGGCCGATACGCAACTTCGCGGGTTGAAGAAGTCAAACAAAGACAAATTAACGGCCAGCCTTGGGTCGACGGGTTGCAGCTTGGCTCAGAGGTCACCCAATACTACACACGGTATTTGGGAACTATCAAAGACGGCGTTGCGATACTGGTGACCTTCAGTGCGCACAAGGATTATTACACGAAGTATAGCGGCGATTTTATCAACGCGATCAACAGTCTTCAGGTCGTGGCGGCCAAAGATATTTTGGCTGGTCATCCACAGCAAATGATCGCGCCCCAAGGTCACGAAACGATCGGAGCCCCGATCACTCCCGAGCCTTGGAGTAGCCCTAACGGAGTGCCGCCCGAACCGAATGGCGGACATAAAGATTTGGCATCGAAGCTTTTTGCAGTCGCGTTGCTTTTGGCCGCGGCTGGAATTTATTTATGGCGAAAGAAAAAGAAAAAATCGTAGCACTCATTTTCGCATTTTTCTTACTGGGCGGAACTGCGCACGCTGAGACCTACGGGCCACTCACTTTTTCACTCCCAACCGGGTGGCAATGCACTATTCAAAAGTCCAGTGATGTATGCCTAGACAAAAATGCTTCAAAACCGAACGGCGTACTCGTCGTCACATTTAAAAATCGGACGCCCGAAGACACTCTCGTCTACTATCAAAACCAGTTGAGTGCCCCAAGACCGCTTAAGACCGGTGAGGTCATCACACCTTCGCAGGTCAAACTCATTCGGCAGATCACGCTCAATGGGCAACAATGGATCGAAGCCGTTCACCACAATTCAGAAATTTTAGGTTACTACACGCATTATTTGGTCACAGTCGCGGACCCTTATGCTGTCCTCGTCTCAATTACCGTGAGTGATCAAGATTATGCGGAGCTCATGACGAACCTTGGGCCGACGATCAATTCAATGAAGGTCGCCGTTCAACAACCGGCAACCGCACAAAATTCACCGCCGCAGACGGTATCGGCCCCGCAAGCGCCCGTGCAAGACGTCACTCCAGCGCCGGCCCGGCATAAGAGTAAAATGCTGCTCTATTTAGGAGTGGGCCTCGCCGTCGCGCTTTTTCTTTTGGTCTACGCGATCGTGCAGTAACGAAGCCCGAAGAAACCGGTTACAGCCCGACAGCGAGCTCTTTGAACGACTTCACTTCGACCGCGCCAAGCGGTCGCAATTCGGCGAGATCGGGCGATTTCGGCCCGTAGACGACAATTCGCATATTGTTCGGGTGAAAATACTTTTTGATCACATGATTGACGTCTCGGGATGAGATGCGATCCAAATTCTCATCGTAATGAACGAGATACGATTCGCTCACTCCGTAAAAACGAAGTGCCATGAGCTGACTGGCGAGATCGGATGGCGTCTCGATTCGCTGCGGGAATGTGCCGCGCAAATAGCTTTTCGCATCGGCGACTTCTTGATCGGTCACACCTTTGTCACGAAAGTCTTTAAGAACCTGAATGGTGTCGGCCACGACTTCGCCGGTTTTCTCGTTTCGCGTATTCGTGGTGACAACAAACGGGCCGATATCTTTCAGAGCTTCAAAAGAGGCGTCGATACCGTAGGTCAACCCCTTGTTAACGCGGATTTCGCGTACAAGGCGGCTGTTAAAGCCTTCGCTTAAAATCACATCGGCAACTGACAGCGCCTGGTAGTCGTCGTTTTTTCGACGGATGCCGAAATGCCCGATACGAATTTCGGTTTGCTTCAAGCCCGCACGGTTCACGAATAAAATGTTTTCGCCGTGAATTTTCGCAAGTTGCGGAACCACCGGCGGCACCAAAGCTTTTGATTGCCAATTCGATAAACGAGATTCAAGCGCGGCCGTTGTTTTGGGGTCCCAATCCCCCACCAGCACAAGATCGCAGTTGTTCGGCACAAAAACCGACGAGTAAAATTGCACAACATCATTGCGGTGGATGCTGGCGACATCGCGAAGCGTGCCGATGCCCGCTCGCGCGTATGGATGCGAGCCGTACAGCGACTGCGCAAAAATTCTCGAAGCCACCCACGCCGGCTGGTCGTAATCTCGCCGAATTTCAGCCAGGACTTCGTGACGGCGACGGTCGACTTCTTGTTTATTGAATGTCGGTTGCGTGATGACTTCAAAAAATAAATCGAGAAGTTTGCTTTGATCTTTCGCCAGCGCGGCGCTCGAAAAATACATGAAATCGCGATTGGCGTCGCTTGAAAACTCCGAGCCCAGCAGCGCGAATTCGTCGGCGATTTGAAGAGCCGAGTGAGTCTTCGTCCCGCGCGAGAGCAGCGAAGCCGTCAGACTCGCGAGGCCCGATTTTGAAATCGGGTCATCAGCCGTTCCCGTTCTCACCATAAGCCCGATGCTCACATACGGCAGTGAATGATTCGGAATTGTTAATATGTGAAGCCCGTTTTTCAATGTTGTTTCAGAATGAGCCGCAAGCATTGTCGATTTCACGGACCCCGTCGAACAACCGGATACAAAAAGCGCAGCGCCGATTACGGCCGACAAAATCAGGCATTTCATTTTTGTTCTCCCTTCGATGCGGAGCCGCCGCCGATTTTCGGTACAATTTGGACGGTGCTGAGCCGCGATGGAACCAAATATTTTTTAGCCACTCGCCGAACATCGCGACGCGTGACGGCCGACATTTTGTCAAGCTGCGTGAACAGCTGGGTGTAGTCGCCGAACATGATTTCATTGTAGGCAAGAGACTCAGCCTTGCTGGCGTCTGTCTGCAATCCGCGTACGTATCCGAGCAAAGCCGCATTTCTCACTTTGGTCATTTCATCCGGGCTAACGAGATCCGTTTTGACCTTGACGATTTCGCTGTCGATCAGACGAACGCCGTGTTGCACCTTGGCGCTTGGGTTCCAACCAATGCCGATTGCTATATCACCCGCCAAACGGTTTTCATCCGAGCTCATCCACACCGATGTAGCCAAATGGCCACGGTAAATAAGCGATTTATAGAGCCGGCTTGAGGGCCCGTCGGCCATTATGCTTGCAAGCATATCGAGCGCATATTGATCGGGGTCGCCCGCTTTGACGCCGGGGTAACCGAGAATCATCGAGACACCGTGCACGTCTTTTTGCTCATCGGCCGATCGCGGGGCCATCTGCGGCGCTTCGGGAGTCGGATGAAACGGCGGCAACTGACTCGGCGGGATCGCCCCGTAATATTTGGCAATTAGCTTTTTGATCTTGATTGTGTCGACATCGCCAACCACAACCACCACGGCATTGTTGGGAGCGTAATAATTATGATACCACTGGCGAAATTCTTCGAGCTTCATGGCGTTTAGATCAGGCATGTACCCAATGACCGGCCAGTGATAGGGGCTCGTCTTATAAAGTGTCGACCGAAACAGCAGCCAAAGTGCTCCCGACACGCTATTCTCGTAGCGCATCCGCCGCTCTTCTTCGACGACCTGCCGTTCGCTGTTGATGAGCTTGTTATCAAATTGCAGGTTATGCATGCGATCGGATTCCAAATCGATCGCGAGTTCCACTTTCGAACTCGGCAATGTCATATAAAATCCTGTGTAATCTTCGGTGGTAAACGCATTGAAGCTGGCACCGTTGACTTCCATAAGGTGATTGAAATCAACTTCAGGATGTTTGATCGTGCCCTTGAACATCAGGTGTTCGAAAAAATGCGCGAGGCCCGTGTGCCCGACACTTTCGTAGCTTGAGCCAACGCGAAACCATTGCTGATAACTCACCAACGGCGCTTTGTGATCTTCAGCGATCAACACGGTGAGCCCGTTGGGCAGATTAAATTTTGTAACCGGAAACCGAATTTGGTCGCTCGGTTTTGCTAAAGCGAACGCCCCAACAAAAAGAATAAGGGACGCAGCGAAAAAGGGTTTCGCGAGATTCCGCATAGGTGGCTCCTTACGATGAGCCTTTTATCTTGCGGACTCACGATGTGAGAGTCAACGCGCTACTGCACTTGAAATTTTGTGAAATAGACGTTTTTCACAACGCCGTGTTTAAGCTGCTTGTTGAGATAGGCGATAATGTCATTTTTCAATTGCAGCTTGCCTTGTACGGAATCGATTTGGTCGTAACGTTTGCTGTTAAGAATTCGCAAGATCGCGTCACGGCCGCGCCCGCCCAAAGTCACGATCTCCTCAAACCCGCCCTTGTCATACATTTCTATCGCCACTTGCATGCGGATGAATCGGCGAGGCAAGCCGTCTAGGTTCGTATTGAAAGGGTCCATCGTGTACAAAATCGGCGGTTGTTCGAGCGATTTGCGAAACTGGATCATCTCTTTGTCGAGATCCGCCTCTAGAAGCGCGGGCGATCGATAACCCAGCGTGCCGGCGTAAGCAAGATAGGCACCACCGCCGACGATAGTAAAATTCGCCACGATAAAAATAAGCGCCAAGAGCTTTTTGCTATTGCCTTTCGGCTTCTCTGCTTCTTCAGCCATACCTCTCTTTCGGTCGGAGCGACAAAAGTCTTAAAGGTCGAAGAAATTGCCCAACTGTTAGACAGAGTTGACTCTTTGCCAATACGCGTCTCTAATAAATGCTGAGCAATGCGAAAATCCATCCTCTTGTTTTTTCTCATTTTGGGATGCGGGACGGCCTATGCCGTTGCCGATGCCAGCCAATCTTTGCCGCCGGACCCGACGGCCGTCAAACCACCCGATCATCTTGTGCCTGATAATTTAATCGCGGTCGATGGCGGATTATTTCACCCGCAGTACATTTTTATCGCAGATAAGCGCAATCGTACTCTGTCGGTGTGGGGCCATAAAAACGGCGTTCCAAACCTTGTTGCCTACTACCCAATGGATATCGGCAAAAACAGCGGAGACAAAACCGCGAGCGGAGACGACCGTACTCCCGAAGGGATTTACTTCATACAAAGCCGCCTCGAAATGTCGAAGGTGAACTACGAAAATTACGGCATTCGCGCGTTCACTCTTAATTACCCCAACTTTTTTGATCGATTCGAGCATAAATCCGGCTTCGGCATTTGGCTTCACGCCATACCTGAAACAAAATCGCTCCGCCGTGGGTCAGAAGGCTGTGTGGTTGTACGTAACGACACCCTTCAAAAGTTAACACCTCTTGTGACGTTAAAGCGCACGCCGGTCATCATTGTCGATCATGTGAATTACGTTACGCCCGATCAATTGGCGAAAGAAAAAAAGTCGGCATTGGATTGGCTCGAGTCATGGCGGCAAGCGTGGCAGACAAAAAATCTCGATGCTTATATGGATCATTACGCCGACGATTTCAGGGGCAGTTACAAAAAGTTGAAAATGGATAAGCGTCGGTGGCGCGCTTATAAAGGATGGCTCAACAAGCGTTACAAAACGATTCAAGTGGCAGTGAATGACCCGCTTGTACTGACGCACGATAATCAGGCTATATTTCACTTCGTCCAAAAATATCAATCCACCGGCAAAAACGACACAGGCGAAAAAACTCTATACGCCCGGCGCGATCCGAATGGTCAGTTTAAAATATTGTCAGAAGTCTGGGGGCCGCTTGGGCCTGATGCGTACCCATCCAAAGGCCCCGCCATCAGCGTGCGCGGCGCCGAAGCCCGAAACTAGCGTTTAATTTTCAGGTTCAGAAAAATGATCGTCGTCAAGATCGTTGGCTTGAGATTTATCAAGATCCAGCGTGAGAGCTTGATCTTGTAAATCTCGCAGTCCGGCCAAATGTTTACTGAGATCTTCATTCGTGAGGATGTGCGATTTTAAGTTGATGTCCTGCATGCGCGCATCGAATTTCAGATTGTCAATGCAACGACGTAAACTCATTTTTAATCTCCTCGTATTTGCCGGCGTATGTGCCTCGGCTAGTTCCAATAACGGCTCGGCCCACGCCCGTCATGCCGATCATTATCTACCACCAATTTCAGCTTGCGTCCATTTGTTCGATTCCGGCTGCGGACCAAGTAGTCACGAATTCGTGGGCCTATCTTCAGAATTACCCATCCGACGATGACTCCACCCAGATGGGCCAAGTCCGCGACTTGGCTCGTGGGCCCCTGCGAGAGCAGGTTCATTAGCGCTACCCCGCCAATGATCATAACAAAATATTTGGCCTTCATCGGGAATAGCATAAGAAACAATATCACGCGCTCGCCGAATATAATGCCATAGGCGAGTAGCAAACCGAAAATAGCCCCGGACGCCCCGATCATCGGCTCAACAAGTACCGTCACATTATTCGAAAACCAGTAATAAACAAATACGCCGAGACAGTAGATAAGTGCAGCGCCAATACCGCAGGCTAAATAATAAAAAAGAAAATATTTCGAACCCCAGTATGTTTCAAGCTCAGCGCCCACCCACCACAGCATGAGCATGTTAAACAGGATGTGAAAAACATTATTGGCATGAAAAAACATGTACGTAAACGGCTGCCAAACCCAAAATTCGGTAAAAAATCGGCCGGGTACGAAGCCGAACCATTGAAAAATGCGGTCATCGTGGAATACGAAATTGCTCAAGATTAAAACGCCGAATATCCAAATCGCGACATTGGCGATGACAAGGCGCCGTACGTGACCACGAAAAGGCATGACGATCTGAAAATCAGGCATTCGGTTGGCTCAGTTCGATCAGAACCCCTCCCGTCGAGGATGGATGCACAAACGCAACTTCGCAATCATGAGCGCCTCGAAACGGCTCGTCGTGGATAAGGCGCACACCGGCCGCTTTCAGCCTTTTTAGCGTCGCACGTATATCGGTTACTCGTAAACAGATGTGATGAATGCCCGGACCGCGCTTTTGTAAAAATCTGGCGACCGTGCTTTCGGGCGAGGTCGGCTCTAACAGTTCGACGCGGCAGCGGTTCTGCAAATCGAACATCTGCACCTGAACCTTTTCGGACGCGACCGTTTCTTTCGGCCCGACAGCTAGACCAAGCGCTTGATAAAAACCGGAAGACTCATTTAGAGAGGCGACTGCAATGCCAACGTGATCAAATTCAAACTCGCCAGGCCTCATTTTACACCCGCAAAGTGCTTGGCATATCTCGCGAATGTTTGTTCGAGTGTCTCAGGCAACACCTTGGTTTCGGCCAGAAGCGGAAAAAAATTGGTGTCGCCCATCCAACGGGGGACGATGTGCCAGTGCAAATGATCAGGCAAACCAGCGCCGGCGATGCGGCCCATGTTGAGCCCGATGTTCATGCCTTCAACTCGGTATTCAGCTTTCACGATTTTTGCGGTCACTCGCACAAGCTCTTGCACAGCTGCGTATTCGTCATCTTGCAATTCAACCAAATCGCCGCAGTGACGAGTCGGCAATATCATGATGTGGCCCGTATTGTAGGGATATTTATTGAGTACGGCCATGGCTGAATCATTTTTATATACGCACAACGAATCGGGCTTCACACCATTATCACGAGCCTGACAAAAAACACATCCGTTCATGATAATCGCGTTTCGGACGTAGCGCAGACGCTCGGGGCGAACGATGATATCGCGTTCGCGCGGCCAAATATCCGCCCACTCTTTGTTGTTTAATCTCTTCGAGGCAATGGTAGCTCGAACCTTTTTGCCACTACCCGGGCTGACTTTATTTTTTACTCGCGTAGATTTAATTTTAGATCGAGTGCCGGCCATTACCGACCGCCTAGAAAATTCATCGCCCCCGGTAAAATCAGGAGCGGCTCGCCCCAAAGTTGCGCGTGCAACAAATTGCGAACGGATTCATCGATATTTGGGACGTGGGTACGAGAACTCAACAAATCCATAATGTTATATTGATTACGCGGCGGTGGAACAAAGATTTCAGGGTGATCACCGATACCGGCCATCTTGCCCAGCAATTGTTCCGCATCGTGCAAAGTGCCGATTTGATCAGCTAAGTGAAGCTGAATCGCTTTTTCGCCCGTGAAAACGCGGCCGTCAGCCAAAGTCGTGACGTCCGCCATCGATAGATGGCGCGAATTCGCCACAGCTGTTTTGAATTGCTCGAGCACTTCGTCAGCCATCGATTGAAACACCGCCTTTTCGTCCGGGCGCATGTCACGATATTCGGCTCCTGAGTCTTTGTATGCGCCGGTTTTGATCACATAGCGTTTAATCTTGGCCCAGGCGTACAATTTCTCGAGGTCAGCAAACTCCATGATAACGCCGATCGAACCAATCAAACTGCCGGGATTGGTCACGATTTTATCGGCGCCCATCGATGCGTAAAAAGCACCGCTCGCGGCCATCGAACCGACCGACACCACAACCGGTTTATGCAGTTTTGTGCGGACGCGGTTCAATTCAGCATAAATTTCTTGGCTTGGCCCAACGACGCCGCCCGGCGAGTTGATGCGAACCAAGACACCTTTTATCTCTTTCTCGCGCGAGTATTTGTCGAGATCGCCTAAAAAATCGCGACCGTCGACAATCACCCCGTTGAGCCTGAGGAGCAAAATCGAACCCTTCGCAATTTTTGGCTGCTCGAGGTGGAGCTGCTGCATGAGATTATTCATCACCATCAAGCAGCCCGCAAAGAAGAACACGAGAATAACGATAAAAACAGTGCCTAAAAATTTACGCATTCGCCTTAATCTTGTTTTTTCGCAGCGTCTTTCAGCGCGTCACCAAAAAGTTCACCGAGGCTCGTTTTGGACGAGGTCGTGGCTTTCTTCACGTAATCAGCGACATCCGCTTTCTGCTCACGCAGCTTCACAAGTTTAGCACTCAACGCGATTTTTCGCGCGTCTTTGTCGATCGAAATCACTTCGGCTCGAATCGTGTCGTCAACTTTCACGACGTCTTCGGGTTTGTCGACACGTTTAGTGGCCAATTCCGAAATATGGATCAACCCTTCAACGTTTTCAGCGAGTTCAACAAACACACCGAAATCCGCCGTCTTCACAACGCGCACGTCGTGCTGTGACCCGATTGGGAACGTTTGATCGACCATCGACCACGGGTCCGCCTCAAGTTGTTTAATGCCGAGGCTAAAGCGTTCGTTTTCGATATCAACGCCCAAGACCACCGCGCGCACGCGCTCGCCTTTTTGGAACATTTCAGATGGATGGTTCACACGTTTCGTCCATGAAAAATCGGAAACATGCACAAGGCCATCGATACCTTCTTCAACGCCGACAAAAATACCGAAGTCCGTCACCGACTTGACTTCGCCTTCGATGATCGTGCCTGGCGGATAGGTATCTTTCAGTTCGACCCACGGGTTCGGCTCAAGTTGCTTCAAGCCAAGGCTGATGCGACGGTTCGTCTGATCGACTTCGAGAACCTGAACTTCGACTTCGTCGTCCACTTTCAAAAGTTGGTTCGGGTGTTTCACCCGCTTTGTCCAGCTCATTTCAGAAACGTGGATAAGACCTTCAACGCCTTCGGCGAGTTCGACAAACGCGCCGTACTCAGTCAGGCTCACAACTCGCCCCTTCACTTTTTGACCGGGCACGAATTCGGCGGCTACCTTAGTCCACGGGTCGGGTTTCAACTGCTTGAGACCCAAGCTCACGCGCTCTTTTGAATTATCGTATTTGAGCACCATGACTTCGAGTTCGTCACCGACATTGAGCACTTCAGACGGGTGCTTGATTCGGCCCCAGCTCATGTCCGTGATGTGCAAAAGACCATCCATGCCCCCAAGATCGATAAAGGCACCATAATCGGTTATATTTTTCACTATTCCGCGTACGACCGATCCTTCTTTCATCGAATCAAGCGTTTGCGACCGGAGGTTTTCGCGTTCCGCTTCGAGCAGCGCGCGGCGGGAGAGAACGATATTGCCACGGCGTTTGTTGAATTTAATGACTTTAAATTTGTAGGTTTTGCCGATGTATTGGTCCATGTTACGAACGGGGCGCAAATCAATTTGACTGCCTGGTAAAAACGCCTTCACGCCGATATCGACGCTCAAGCCGCCTTTCACTTTGGCGATTATCGTCCCCTCGATCACTTCTTCGTTTTCGGCCGCGCGAGAAATGTCATCCCAGGCGCGCAGCATATCGGCTTTGTCTTTTGACAAAACGATCATGCCATTTTCATTTTCAATTTTATCGATATAGACTTGAACTTCCTGACCGACTTGCACGTTTCGCGCGCCTTCAACCATGCGAAATTCACTGATGGGGATAAGCCCCTCACTTTTATAGTTAATATCCACAAGCACATAGTCGTCTTGAACTTCAACGACCCGCCCGTTCACCACGTCGCCGACTTTGAAGTCTTGTTTATCAACTTCGGCTTTAAAGAGTCTTTCAAACGATTCGTCGGGGCGTTTTTTGTCGAACGTAAACAAGCTCGGATTCGCCGGAACTTGATCATCATTGGCGTCTAATGCGGCCAACACCTCTTCCAAGGCCACCTTCGCCTTTGATTTGCTGTGTGCTTTATTACTATCTGTCATGTGCAATTGTTACCTCCTGCGGGAAGTCCACTCAGTCCGGCCGGAAGGGTGAACTCCAGCAGGCCAGGTATCGGTCCCTTATTATTTTTTGAGCAAGCGCTCTCGGTACTTATAAGTGTGAGAGGCTTTGTTGGGCAAGCTCTTTCCCAATAACGGCGTCAACTTGTTCAACCACTTGGTCCAGGGTCAAAGCCGTTGTGTCTATAATGTGAGCCTGAGTCGGGATTTGCATGGGAGCCGTCTGGCGGGAGCTATCTTGATAATCGCGTTGAACCTGGGCCTGGCGCATTTCTTCAACATTACCGCCTTGTTGCCGGGCCCGTCGGGCGGCTCGATCGAGAGTGCCGGCCGTCAAATAAAATTTCACATTGGCGTCAGGGAAAACAATCGTGCCGCAATCTCGCCCCTCGGCCACCAGCGCGTCCAAGCTGTCGGCACACGCTCGTTGGGCCCCGAGCAAGTTCGCACGGACTTTGGGGTACCGGCTAACCAAACTCGCGGCAAGACCGATGTCTTCAGCGTAAATTTCGTCCGTCACGTCTTCGCTTCGCAAAAATACCTTCGTGCGATCATCGCCCATTTCAACGCGCCAAATGGATGACAGGCATAGATTCGCGAGTGCGTCCTCATCGTTCACAGATACGTTCTCGCGCGAGGCTACAAATGCAAGTCCACGGTAAAAAGCTCCCGTTGAGATCCAAGCCCAACCGCGCTTCAAAGCAAGCAAGCGGCTCACTGACGTCTTGCCCGAAGCCGCAGGCCCATCGATGGTGACAATAAAGGATGCTGACCGCATAAGAAATTTAAAATAGGATCAGACCTATGTCCTGGTCAATCGGATTGCACCTTGGCGATCATCTCGTCGATATCGTCGCTAAAAACCTTGAAGACCGGTCCACGGTGAAACGGCGCTTTTTTTTCCCACACACGAACGCCGAAGCCGCGCTTGGGCTGGTTTTACAGGAGTTGAACTTGAACGCCATTTCAAGGCTGATGCTCATGACCGATTTACCAATTCGCCTGGCCCTTAAATGTTACGGTGGTGAATCTGCCGTTTTGATCACGTCGGGATTCGAAAATTGGCTGGAGATGACATCGCCTATAAAAACGCCCAATTTTAGCAGTACCGCTCAGCGTTTTCCTATGCCGATTGAGCGCGAGCTGTTTTTCGGCGTCACGGAGCGGGTCAATGCGCACGGAGAAATTGAGAAATCGGTGGACCCAGACGATCTCGAATTTCTCGCTGCCAAACTTCAGCTGAACCAAATTAAAAACGTCGCCGTTTGTCTTTTGCACTCGACCCTCAACAATCAGAACGAGCGTGCGATCAAAGAATATTTAGAGCCGAAAGGGTTTCGCGTACATTTGAGTTCCGCCGTTTCAACACCCGAAGCCGTCGGCTTTGCGGTTGATGAAAAAGAGCGATTTTGGACCGCAATATTGAGCGCGTATGTATTTGAAATGTTCGCTAACCGAATAAAAAAGATTCAAGCGATTTTTGAGCCGATACTCGAATCGAACGCTGTCATAACATTTGGACATTATCCACTCAGCGACTTATGGAACGGCCAAGTGCCCCTGTTACAAACGGCCAACCTATTCTACGAGCAGCTTGCTAAAAACATCGCGGGCAATGGCCCAGTTTTTTATGCAGGAACCGATTTTTTTGCATTACTGCACGGTGGTGGGCGCCGCCAAACGAGCTGGAACTCACCTTGGGGTCCTGTCGCGCTGTCGGCTCCGGCACATGCGACAACGCGAATCCGCCCGCTCACATCGCTTGCCAAAAATTTTATTTCGCCGATCGGTTTTTCATCGGAATACGGCACGTACGATCAGGGGCCAATGATTTTCGGGCGCAGCCAGGTACCTACTTTTTTTGATTTAATGGCGCTCAATATCAATCCGAAAGACGAGTGCATCGCGAGAAAAATAGCCGAGCCGACTATTGAGCGCGGCCGGCGTAACCTGATCGAACAATTATCGGCTTACAAACGAAGCTTCACCGACGTCCATTCTCTAACTGGTGAGGAACTCGGAGCCCGCTTGTTCGAACTCGGTTGCGAAATTCTCCGGGATGAAATTCACGCCCACTTGCTCGACGCGAACGCAGCGGCGAAATTGCAAATCTGCGGTCCGCTGGCCGCGACTCTTGCTAAACCGTTGAGAGGCCGGCTCGTCGACCCCGCATTGGAGCCGCCATGCATCGATTGACAAGTTTGCGGCTTTACGAAAAATGCCGCAGCCTAATGACCCCACTTCAGCGGTCCGCACTTTTAACTGCGGATTTAGAAATTCTTTACCTCAAACCCGAATCGTTGAGCGACTTGGGCACACTCCCGCAGTCTGTCGAAGTCACTCACAAATATTTGCAGTTGTACGACGGCGATATCACTCTTACGAGCGACCCCTACTCGGGTGGCACGGTCGTGACATCTCCGACTCTTGTCATGGGGGTCGGCAATTGCCAAAAGAAGACCGGCGCCGAAAAGGGCAAAGTACCAGCTGAAATTTTGGTCGCCGCACGACTGACCTTCCAGGCCAAACCGGGCCAGCCAAAAACGATCGACGACGAGGGGCTGCGAATCCCGCCGACCCCGATCTATTCTCAAACGACGCGTCTCAACACGGCCGTCACTGACGCGATCAAGAGCCATCCGCTGGCGCCGGCGGATCTCATCCCGAGGGTAGAAGCCGAAATCGAGAAGCTTTTGAAGCTGCGGGTTCTTCTTAAAGAAGAATTACGTGGTGGAGTTTTTGATCGCGCAACGGTCCGCCAGTTTTTGGCTGATTGTGAACGCGAGTTCGCCCATCAGCTGGATGAGTTTTCAGAAGGGGTGGGAACATCCGAACTCGGTCTCAGCGAGACTGAGACAATTCGGGTTAAAGCCGAAATTCACGACGGGAGCGTTCACTTCGATTTCACCGGTACAACCCCCGGCAAAAACATTTTTATCACCGATTCTTGCACAATCGGCACAGCCGTCGGTACGTTTATTTCGCTTTTTAAAGCGGAAGTGCCAGTGAACACAGGTGTACTTTCTCGGTTCGAGATCAAAGCGCCACGAGATACGCTCGTCAATTCTTCATTCCCTCGACCATTGTTTCTTGGCCACACTGATGGAGTTAGCTTTTTAGCAAACGCCGTACTGTTAGCTCTTAGTCACATCGACCCGAAACTCAGCTGGGCGATGACGGGCCCCAGCTATTGCGCTGTTGAGCTGAAATTTGAAAATGGGAGTGCACATTACACTTCTCTCCCTTCAGGAGTTGGCGCGACAAATGCCGGGCCTGGTCTTGATGGAGCCATTGCCTGGCGCAAATTTGTATTCGGGCATTCCGTTGAAGAGGTGGAGCGAAAATTCCCGGTGCAACTTCTTCATTGCGGTTTTCGTGCCAATTCCAATGGCCAAGGTAAATTCACGGGTGGTCTCGGCGCGTCCGAATCGCTGCGCTTACTCGAGCCCGCCGTTCTGCGCTGGAGCTATTTGAAGGCGCCCCAAAAGCCGATCGGTCTCAATGGCGGTAAATCGGGTCAAGATTCAGAGATTATTGTCCAGCGGGCCAGCGGACAAAAAACGGTGCTACCATTCGCGGGCGAAATGACACTGCAAGCAGGCGACATTATTACAATGCTCTCTGCCGGTGGCGGCGGATACGGCACTTTAGACTAAATAATTCGCACTCCCTCACGCGTTAGTGCTTCGCGAATTTCAGCGATATGCTCACGATTCTTAGTTTCAAGAATAAAAGAAATTCGTGTTTCGCGAATTTGCAAGATCGGGTCAATGCGGTCATGTTCGACCTGCAGAATATTTGCGCCACTCGCCGCGACAACTCCAGTGAGCCGATGAAGCGTGCCGGGGCGATCGTCGACCACAACTGAAATACGCGTCATTCGCCCGTTTCGGGTCAAACCACGATCCAAAATTTCGCCCATGAGCGTGAGATCAATGTTGCCGCCACCAATCACAAGGCATGTCCGCTTGCCGAGCCGTGCTCCCAACTGTTTAGCTGCGGCATAAGTGATCGCACCCGAACCTTCAGCTACCGCTTTCGCCCGCTCAAGCAGAAAGACAATGGACTCAGCGATATCATCTTCGCTGATCGTGATGACATCGTCGACAAGCGGCTCGATGAAACTTCGAAACATCGTCTCGCTCGGAGCTTTCACTGCAATACCGTCGGCGATTGACATACAGGATGATCTTTTTACGGGCGCAACGCTTCGAAACATTTCGGCCATAGCGGGGGCATTGCCAGCGACCGCTCCATAGACTTTTACAGATGGTCGCTTTGACTTAATCGCGGTGGCAATACCGGAAATCAGACCACCGCCACCAATTGCCACGACCACCGAGTCGACATCCGGCAAATCTTCTAAAATTTCCAGGCCGATCGTCCCTTGACCGGCGACTATCAGCGGATCTTCGAAAGCGTGAATGAAAATCGAACCGGTCGACTTCTCGAGTTCACGCGCGTGCTGGTACGCTTCGTCGTAAATATCGCCCTCGAGCAAAACGCGCGCACCATAGTTGCGTGTCGCCTCTTGTTTTACAATAGACGACGTTCTCGGCATCACAACAGTCGATTGAACCCCCAAAAGATTTGAACTCAGCGCGACACCTTGCGCGTGGTTGCCGGCCGAAGCGGCAATCACCCCGCGCTTTTTATCCGCGTCAGAAAGGGTCGAAATTTTGTTAAGCGCACCGCGGATTTTAAAACTTCCCGTTCGCTGCAAATTTTCAAATTTAAAGAACGTATCGGCGCCGATGGTTCGGCTCGCGGTTGTCGAATGTTCGACGGGAGTTCGGCGCGCGACACCCGCAATTCGTTCGCGTGCAGCTTCGATATCGGCGAGTTGAATTTTCATGAGGGCCCCATCCGCCAGCACTATCAGCTGACGCTTTCTGGCGCCATCGTATTCTTAAAAACTCTCCCAGTAAACAGTCAGGCCAAGCAGCGGGGCAAATTCCCCCGGCAAATCCGGCGGTCGGAGCATGCGATCACTCAAGATAGGGGTCAATCGATCATCGAAATAATGGAAGCGGGCCATCGGCTTACCGCAGTGATCGCAGTGTTCGATGTGCTCGTGTCCATCGCGATGACTGATTTCACCGCATAAATGACAGCGGCGGAAATATAATGGTTTTTCCATAGTGACATTTTAGCCGGAACCTAGACTAAAGGCCAATTTGGCGGCGCGAGTTAAGTTATGAACTCGACGAAGGATTCACTGTCTCAAAATTGTACAGCAGGTTCGGTACAGTTCCCGACGCCGATGGCCATCCAGAAATGTGTTTGGCCTCTCTTTTTCTAACTGCGGCTACGCGACTCGGCCTGCGACAAAATATTTGTTATGGCAGACTCTATTTTCGCGAATGGGATCTGCTCGACGCAGGGGAAGCGCTGATCAAAATGATATCGGCAATGGTGGTGACAATCAAAGCATTCACGCTTGTCATAAACCGCATGCAAAGCCGGATCGCTCGAATGAAAATGATGAAAATTGCCCCCCGGCATAATCATAACCGTTGGCCGCCCCATGATCCAAGACGCATGACCGAGGCCCGTTTCATTTGTCAGCGTGAATCGCGCCCCCGCGAGAATACCCAATGACTCCTCGATCGACGTTTTTGTCGTGAGGTCGATCACCCGCTCTGTGGCAGCTAACGACTCCAGCTCAGAAATTCTATCAGCCGATAAAAAGACGGCGGACCACCCTGTTCTTTGAATTGTACTTCTTGCGAGCTCGATGAACCGGCCGCGCGGGTAGGTACGACGACTATCGCCAGTCGAAGGCAAAACGCAAAAATAGTTCGCCGGGAGCGGCCGATCCACTTTCGGTAGCCCCTCGGTGGGTAAAAATGGCCGTGAGACCGATGGGTCGAATGGGTGTTCAAACGCAGCTTCGAGCAGAAAATGCTCTTTGCGATGGGCGCCACACAAAAATTTCGAATCCGGCTGCTCATCGGGTGGATGCGCACCGAGCCGGGTGTACAAATGGGCTCGTCGGCGTTTCTTCGCGGCTGGATCATCGGTTGATACAATCGCAATTTTTGGCCGCGAAAAGACCCGCGCGATTTGATCGGCGAAGGACGATCGCAGACTCGAGGTCACGACAAGGCTCGGCCTCAGTGCTTGGAATTTAACCAGCCACTCCATCCTGTATGTGAATTCCGTGTCGAATTTCTCTTTGTCGATCTCTAGAATTTTCGCGGGCTGCGCGTACAATAACGCGATCGAATGAACATTTGGGGTACAAACGATGTACACTTCTTTAAATCGCGATTGCAATTCGCGAATCATCGCGGTTCCAAACAAAAAGTCGCCGATAGCATCGTCTTTGACATAAATCGCGACGTCCGGATTGGGTTCGAAACTGCCCACATATTTTCGCATCAGCACAATCGAAGCCAATCGAACCCAATGCCTTCTTAATTTATTCAAGCCTTTTGCTCCAGCCATTCACTCGTGCGGCGAAGGCCCTCGGGCAAAGAGACCTTTGGGCACCACGGTGATAAAAGCTGTTTGGCGCGCGACAAATCCGGACGTCTTTGTCTCGGATCATCTTTCGGCAGCGGTTGTCGGATGATTGTCAGCTTCTTATTCGCGTGGAGCGACCTCACTCGCTCGGCGAGTTCTAAAATAGTGAACTCGACGTCATTGCCCAGATTCACGGGCTCGGTGATATCGGATTCGGCATAACGTAAAACTCCATCCAACAAATCATCGATGTAACAAAAACTGCGGGTTTGACTGCCGTCGCCGTAAATCGTGAGAGGTTCGTTATCACGCGCCTGCTTTAAGAGGTTAATGACAACTCGCCCGTCGTGAGGGTTCATTCGAGGGCCATAGGTATTAAAAATTCGAACGAGGCCGTGTTGAGTTTTTTTCTTCCAGTTATGAGTAAACAACAGCGCTTCGCCGAAGCGTTTCGCTTCGTCGTAGCAAGAGCGGATGCCAAAGCTGTTCACCCTGCCCCAATAACTTTCAGGTTGCGGGCTCACCTCGGGGTCACCGTATATCTCGCTCGTCGACGAAAAAATCAACCGAGCGCCACAGCCCGTGGATTTCAGCGAATCGGCGAATTCCAGAGCATTTTTAAGCCCGAGTGAATTCACCCAAAGAGTGGAAAACGCCAGTTCTTGATACAGAGGTGGTGAGGCTGGAGAGGCGAAATGAAAAACGTGGCTGAGTTTCTGCATCCACTCGTGCGGAATACTCTTCTGCCATTGCCACGGTTCGATGACGTCGGCTTCTATGAATTTCAGCGATCGCGCGTTTGCGTGCTTAGTCAGAAAATCGATGTTCGAGCGCATCCCCGTTGAAAAGTTATCAACGGCCACGACCGGCACGTTTCGGTTCAAGAGAGCGTCGCATAGATGCGAGCCGATAAAGCCGGCGGCCCCTGTTACAACTGCGCCTTTGACCTGAAAAACACTCACTTAGCAATCCCCCGTTGCGGAATCGACGGCAACCGTTTTGCATCAAGCGCAATAACGAAGGCCCACCCGAGAATAAGTACGTGCACATTCTTCGCGTCAAAAAAAGTCGCCTGAGTCAAACCGCCAAAGTGAAAAAAGATCTGAGCGCCAAGACTACCGAGAGCGACCGCGCGTTCAAATGTACCAGGCGCCGACTCGACGAAAAGCCGCCATGTGCGCCAGAAAAAATAAATGCAAATCGAGAGCCAAAGAAGAAAGCCAAAAACCCCGCTACCGGCCAACACTTCGAGAACGTTGTTGTGGGCATTGCCGCTAAAACCCGGGTGACCCAAAACCTTCAAATTGTATTCAGGAGTGTAGTAGTAATTGTAACCGTAACCCACGCCAAACCATGGATGATCTTCGAACATCCGCCAATTCACGTGCCAGACTTCGTAACGTTGAGCGACCGAAACCTGACCTTTTGGTTCATGCAGGATGCTCTCAAGCCGCATCCGGATGCCAGACGAGAAAATCGCCAAAACGGTGATAAATACGAAAATACCAGCCGCCACTTGAACGCCCAGCTTTTTGCGATGAAAAAACGCGATTGCCACAAAGCCGAGGATGGCGCCTAACCAGGCTCCCCGAGTGAAAGTAAAGATTAGACCCACGGCAAGCCATATAAAAATTGCGAAAAGCCAGTTGCGCGATTTTTTCGGCAGTTTGGCCGCCAAAAACAATGCGTAGGCATAACAGGCTATTTGCCCCAGGCAATATGCGAAAGACATGCAATTAGAAAAAAAACCGCGTGCACGCCAAGTCACGAGGTGACCGTACACATCCGGGGGTATGTCGTAGGCCGGCCGAAAGAAAAAGCCGATATTGAATAAGGCCTGGCCAATTCCGAACAAAACAGCGACCGCATAGCAAATAAACAATATCCATAGCGTATCGATTGATGCCGCCGTTGGCGACGCAATCAAAAACGCGACCAATGCATAAAAGAGCGGGATCCACCTCTGTTGACCGACGACATCGATTCGAAACCGAAGAGGTAAATGCGGGCTTGTGACAGCGCCAATAATTACGATTACCAATAGCAGTAGAAAGGCCCATTCGATCTTGGCCTTACCCGAGTGCATCGTCCGCACGCGCAATTCAAACTTGTTTCGGTAGACTAGCCAATGGCCAAAAATAAGGGTGGCGAAGGTGTACCCGAATGTTTCCATACCCGCCATAGACGTTGCGAGACTCACGCAATAAAGGATGAAAATGACCGAAAGCACCCTCTTAAACATAGGCTCTGAGCCTATATGATAATCGCCGCTCGCACAATCTGTTGACTCGTTCGCACGCTCCGACGACCATGGGCGGGCATGAGCACAAGTATTCCATTTAACTCTCCGACACTCATGGGGCGCGAACTTGATTACGTTCGCGAAGTTTTGGCGTCCGCTAAATGGTGCGGCGACGGGCCATTTACCCAGCGATGCGAACAATGGCTGGAGAAGCATTTCGGTGCCAAACGTGTCCTTTTGACCACATCCTGCACCGATGCGCTCGAAATGTCGGCTCTCGTGCTCGACATCCAGCCCGGTGACGAAGTTTTGATTCCGTCATTTACTTTTGTTTCATCCATCAACGCGTTCATTTTGCGTGGCGCTCGCCCCGTTTTTATTGATGTGCGAGCTGATACCGTCAACATTGATGAACGCCTGATTGAGAAAAAAATCACTCCGCGCACGAAGGCCATTGTTGTTGTTCACTACGCAGGGGTCGCTTGTGACATGCAAAAGATCGGCGCCATTGCCCAACGCCACGGTCTGGCTGTCGTTGAAGACAACGCGCATGGCCTGTTCGCGAAGTATCAAGGCCAGCGGCTCGGCACGTTTGGGCGAATGTCCACCCTCAGCTTTCATGAAACGAAAAACATCACGTGCGGTGAAGGCGGCGCGCTGGTCATTAACGATGAGCGCGACATCGAACGGGCCGAAATCCTGCGCGAAAAAGGCACCAATCGACGGCGCTTTATGCGCGGGCAAGTCGATAAGTACACTTGGGTCGACGTCGGCTCGAGCTTTTTACCGGCCGATATAAACGCGGCCGTTCTTTATGGGCAACTTGAGAAATTTGATAAAATTCAATCTTTGCGCCACGAAATTTGGCGACGCTATTCGGCGGGAGTTGCCGATTGGTGCGCACGGCATGACGTGAAACAACCGACGATCCCCGAAGGATGCGAACACTCGGCTCACATGTATTATCTGGTGACACCGAACCTCGAATTTCGCTCGCGCTTGATGGCCCACCTGAAAGCGCAAGGGGTCGCCACCGCATTTCACTATCAATCTCTGCATTTGTCGGATATGGGCCGCCGATACGGAGGTCGCGACGGCGATTGCCCGGTGACTGAAAAGATGAGTGATTGTCTCATCCGCTTGCCTATGTGGAATGGAATGTCTCACGAACAAGTTCACACCGTTATCGCCGCAGTGAACAGTTTTTAAAGCGCTTGTTAATGTCAAAACCTCTCGCCGTTCATTACATTCAAGATTACCTGATACCCACAACTCAGTGGATTTACGGGCAAATCCGTTCAAACCCCGAATTCGAGCCGCTTGTCTTGAGCCGGCACCTTGTGAATCCTGAAAAATTCCCGGTCGAAAATATCGTGGCCATTGATCAAATGCCGGCGGCCAGCCGCAAAGTGGACGAATTAATTGCCCGACTTTGCGGCTTCAGTCGTTTTTTTGAAAAAGGCGTGCTGAACATTCAATCCACCGGTAAAAACGTAGCGCTGATTCATGCCCATTTCGGCCACATTGGCTACAAAGCACTGGGGCTCGCGCAGCGGCTCAACCTGCCGCTGATCACAAGTTTTTACGGTTACGATGTTTCAGCGCTGGGTCGCGAACCTCGTTACCGCAAGCGTTTTTCACGATTATTCACCGAAGGGACTTTGTTTCTGGCCGAAGGGCCCCACCTTGCGAAATCCCTCGAAGAACTCGGTTGCCCGAATGAAAAAATTCGAATTTTTCATCTCGGTGTGGACGTGGTTCCACTTGATAAAATGAAGTCGACCGAACACAGCCGGCCCGATATCCGCGTTTTGTTTGCCGCCACATTTACCGAAAAAAAAGGTTGGGCGGACGCACTTCATGCATTTGCTCAAACGGCCGCTCGCGTGCCGCAACTTCGCTTACGCCTAATAGGCGGCGGCGAAGACGAAGACAAGGTCACAACAACGATTCGCGAACTAGGCATCGAAGCGCGCGTCGACCGCACGAGTTACGTCACGCACGAGCAGCTGTTAGTAGAAATGCAAAACAGCGACATTTTCTTACAACCTAGCCGAACGGCGGCGAACGGTAATACTGAAGGCGGCGCACCTGTCACGCTGATCGATGCGCAATCGATGAAACTCGCTATTTGCGCGACCACTCATGCGGATATACCTGAAGTTTCTCCACATGGCGTATCGGCGCTACTTGCCCCCGAAGGCAACATCCGGCAAATCGGTGAAAATTTAGAAAAGCTTGCACTGAATGCGGAACTACGACGTGAACTCGGTAATAAAGGTCGCACTCGCGTCGAGACTGAATACAATTGGGCCATTCAAGGCCCGCGCTTGGCGAAAATATATCATTCATGTATAACCAGCCGATGACCACGGGCCCGTCGCTACGCGAATACATCACAAAAGCGGATTCGCCGATCGTATCAGACGGAGGCATGGCCACTTCGCTTTACGACAAAGGTTTTTATTTCAATCGCAGTTTTGAGGAGCTCTGCCTCACTCACCCCGAAGCCGTGCGCGAAGTGACGACCGGTTTTCGGCGAGCCGGCGCAAAAATTCTCGGCACCAACACGTTTGGCGCCAGCATCCCCAAACTTTGCGAATTTGGTTTGCAAGATCAGATGGAGTCAATTTTGCGAGCGTCAGTCGACATCGCTCGCGCGGCGGCAATAGACGACGATAGCGCGTATGTGGTCGCCTCAGTTGGCCCGCTGGGGTTATTGATCGAACCGCTTGGTTCGACAAGCGTAACAGAGGCCGAAGACCTGTTCGCGGAACAAACGCGCATCCTGGGCGAGGCCGGCGTCGATGGTTTTTCAATTGAAGGCTTTCACGATCTGAATGAGTGGGCGGCTGTCATTCGGGCGATACGGCGGCATTCGAAGCTCCCTATTTTGAGCCATGTGAGCATTCAAGACAGCCAGAAGACAAATTATGGCCACACCCTTGTTGAATATGTCGAGCGCGCACATGATCTGGATGTCGATGTAATCGGCCTGGCCGGTGACGTCGGGCCAAGCGGCATGCTAACTGCTTTAGAAACCATTCGGCCACTTACGAAAAGGCCGATTTCGTTACGGCCGAATGCCGGTTTCCCCCGTTACGTGAATGATCAGTATATTTATTTATGCAACCCCGATTACCTAGGTAAATTCGCCAAGCGGTTCGTGCAAGCCGGCGCCAATATCATCGGGGGGCACGCGGGAGTTCATCACGAACACATACGGGCGGTGGCGAATGCGGTGCGCATGACGATGTCGCTGCAAGCGAACGCGACTGCCGCCACTCCGAAAGAATTTAAAGTGCGGGGCATTCGGCCGATTTTAGATACCCCGCAACAGTCCATTCATCTTCAAGATCGCTCGCGTCTCGGCGAAAAGTTGGTGAACGGCTCGCGCATTGTTTCAATTGAGATCGTACCCCCGCGCGGGAGCGACACCGAGAAATTTTTGGCGCTGTGCAAACAGCTCGAATCATCGGGCATTGATTTCGTAAATATTCCGGACGGTGCGCGGGCTGTCGCGCGCATGAGCTCGCTGCAACTTGCGACATACGTGAAACAACATTTTGGGCTTGAACCGATCCCTCACTTTACGGCGCGCGATCGAAATTTATTGGGCTTGCAAAGCGATCTGCTCGGCGCCCACTTGAACGGCGTTCGCAATGTGCTACTTGTGACGGGCGATCCGCCGAAACTGGGGAATTGCCCCGGCGCCACTGGCGTTTATGACGTCGACGCGATCGGCCTGACCCATATTGTGTCGCGGCTTAACCGCGGCCTCGATCTCGGTGGCTCGGCGATCGGCGCACCCACACAATTTGTCGTGGGGGTGGCGCTTAACCCGACCGCTCCGAATATTGAACTCGAAATTCGCCGATTCCGTTACAAAATCGAAGCCGGGGCCGACTTCGCAATTACACAACCGATTTACGACCTTGAGTCGTATCAAAAGTTCTTCGAAAAATTGGGTGACGTGCCGATCCCAATCGTCATGGGGATATGGCCACTTGTCAGCTTGAGAAACGCGGAGTTTCTCAAGAATGAAGTACCGGGTGTTTCGGTGCCCGACTGGGTGGTGGCCGAAATGGAAAAGGCCGGCGATCCAAAGACGATGGATGGCAAGAATGAAGCGATTCGGCGGGGGCTCGAGATCGCCGTACGCACGATCGACCGCGCCCGCAACTGGGTTGCGGGGTTTCAAGTGAGCGCGCCGTTTAATCGCGTCGATCTGGCGGTCGAGGTAGCTAACCATGCCCGGCACTAAAACGCATGTCGCTCAAGAACTTCGCGATATTATCAACGAACGCATTTTAATTCTCGACGGTGCCATGGGGACTATGCTCCAGCGGCACAACCTGCAAGAGCACGATTTTCGCGGCGATCGATTTCGCAATCATTACAACAATTTAAAAGGCAACAACGATCTGCTCAATCTCACGCAACCGAATATCGTGCAGTCCATTCACATGGCCTATTTCGAAGCCGGCGCCGATATTGTCGAGACCAACACATTCAACGCCAACCGAATTTCGCAAGCCGATTTCAAGACCGAAAAGTGGGTGCGCGAGATGAATCTTGAAGGAGCGCGCCTCGCTCGCGCCGCCGCAGATGAAGTGAAAAAGCGAGGTCGCAGCTGTTTTGTCGCTGGCTCGATCGGCCCCACGAACCGTACTCTTTCGATGTCACCCGATGTCGCAAGGCCCGAGTTCCGCGCGGTGACATTCGACGAAATGCGCGAAAGCTACGAAGAACAGATCGATTCCCTTCTCGCCGGCGGCGTCGATTTGCTACTCCCCGAGACGACGTTTGACACGCTCAATTTAAAGGCGGCCATAGTCGCAATTGAGAACAGTTTCGAAAAAATTAAAAGGCGAGTGCCGGTCATTTTGTCGGTGACGATCACGGATTTGTCAGGGCGAACTCTTTCAGGCCAAACACTCGAGGCTTTTTGGATTTCAATCGCGCACGCTCGACCCTTCGCCGTCGGGCTCAACTGCGCTCTCGGCGCGCGCGAAATGCGTCCGTTTGTCGAAACGCTGTCGCGAATGGCCGACTGCTATACATGTTGTTACCCAAACGCAGGCTTACCCAATCCGTTGAGTGCAACAGGGTACGACGAGCGCCCTGAAGACACCGCTAAACACGTGAGTGAGATGGCGCGCGACGGTCTCGTGAACATTGTAGGCGGATGTTGCGGCACAACGCCTGAACATATCCGCGCAATCGTTCAGTCGGTTGCGGCGTTGGCTCCCCGTAAACCCGCTCAACCGCGACCGGCCTCGAGGCTTGCGGGTCTCGAGCCACTGATTTCATTCGACGATGCCATTGAACGCGCGCCCTTTTTAGTCATCGGTGAGCGCACGAACGTCACTGGATCACCGAAATTTGCGACCGCTGTGAAGGCCGGCGATTTCGAACAAGCAACGCAAATCGCGCGACAACAAGTCGACAACGGCGCCAACATTCTCGATATCAATTTCGACGAAGGCATGCTCGATTCAGAGGCGTGCATGCGACATTTTCTCAATAGAATTGCGACCGAGCCCGACATCGCGCGGGTCCCCATAATGATCGACAGCTCAAAGTGGAGCGTGATCGAAGCCGGGCTCAAATGCGTGCAAGGCAAAGGCGTCGTCAATTCATTAAGTCTCAAGGAAGGCGACGAGGAATTTATACGCCAAGCACGACTGGCCCAGCGCTATGGGGCGGCCGTAGTCATCATGGCGTTCGATGAACGCGGGCAGGCGACAACTCTTAACGACAAAGTGGCGATCGCCCGTCGAGCGTATGAATTGCTGACGACGCGGCTTAACTTCGATCCGCACGATATTATTTTTGACTCGAACATTCTTACAGTTGCGACCGGCATTGAAGAGCACGATGACTATGCGAAAAACTTTATCGAGGCGGTCGCGGCGATCAAGACCCAATGCCCGGGCAGCCGTACAAGCGGCGGTGTCAGTAATTTATCTTTCTCATTTCGCGGCAACAATCACGTTCGCGAAGCGCTCCATTCCGTTTTTCTTTACCATGCGATCAAAGCCGGACTCGACATGGCCATTCTCAACGCCGGCATGATCGGCATTTACGACGATCTTGAACCTGAGCTTCGCCTGCTTGCCGAGAATTTGATTTTTAATCGACGCGATTTACGCGGTCGCAACGAGGCCGACCCACTCTCGCCGACCGAGGCATTGCTGGCCTATGCCGAGCGGGTCAAACAAAACTCAGATGGGCGCTCGCGTGCAGCCACACAAAAGCCGTGGCGCGAATTTTCTGTCGAAAAACGAATTGAGCACGCGCTCGTCAACGGGCTCGACGAATTCATCGAACGTGACACGGCCGAGGCGCTAGAAAAATACAAAACTCCCCTGCGGGTAATTGAAGAACCGTTGATGGAAGGGATGAAAGTCGTCGGCGAGCTGTTCGGCTCCGGCAAAATGTTTTTACCTCAGGTTGTGAAAAGCGCCCGAGTGATGAAGCGCGCCGTGGCTTATCTCGAACCGTTAATGGCCGCAACCAAAGCGGATATGTCGAGTCAGGGCACGGTTGTTCTCGCGACGGTCAAAGGCGACGTGCACGATATCGGAAAAAATATCGTATCGGTTGTCCTCAGCTGCAACGGGTATAAGGTGATCGATTTGGGAGTGATGATCCCGTGCGAGAAAATTATCGAAGCGGCGCGCGCGCACAAAGCCGATTTCGTCGGCTTGAGTGGTCTGATCACACCTTCGCTTGAAGAAATGATATACAATGCCAAGGAGTTCGAGCGCATCGGTTTCACCGTTCCGCTATTGATTGGCGGCGCCACCACGAGCCGCGCCCACACGGCGATTAAAATCGCGCCTCACTATTCGCCGCCGACCGTGCAAATCGGCGATGCTTCTCTCGTCGTCGGCGTCCTCAACCAATTGAAAAACCCAGCCCTGAGTCAGGATTACATCGCCAAACTTCGCCGGCAACAGGACGAAATCCGCGTCCATTACGCGGCAAAAAACAACGGCGATCGAAAATTCGTACCGATTTCAGAGGCGCGCCAAACAAAGCCAAAGTGGAACTCAGAAATAGCCGACATCCAAAAGCCGCAGTCGCTCGAGCGTGTCATCGCCGAACCCACAAACATAAAAGAGCTGCTGCCGTTTCTCGACTGGTCGCCGTTGTTCTGGGCTTGGGGGCTCAAAGGCGTGTACCCGAAAATTTTCGACCACCCCACACAAGGTGCCGAGGCGAAAAAGTTGTTCGCCGATGCCGAGCGCGTTTTAAAAATGCTCATCGAACGAAAGGTCGTGCGCCCGCGCGCGGTCGCCCAGATTTGGCCGGCCGCAAGTCGTGGCGACGACATTGTGCTTTACGATTCGCGCACCACTATGCAGAGCGGCCAATCCGATCAGAAAAAAATAGTTGGAATGCTCCACTTCTTAAGACAGCAAACGATCAAGGTCGAATCATCACAAAATGCGCCCTATTACAGATGTCTCGCCGATTTGGTAGCCCCAGAGGAATTGGGAGTTGAAGATTATGTCGGAGCTTTTGCTGTCACGGCCGGCCCCGAAGTTGAACGTCTTGCCAAACAATTTCGCGAACGCGGCGACGATTTCACAGCCATCATGGTCAAAGCACTGGGAGATCGACTGGCCGAAGCATGCACGGAGTGGCTGCACTTTAAAGTCAGGCGCGCGTGGTATGCTCGCGACGAAAATTATTCGACCGAAGAATTACTTTCAGAGCTATATAGGGGCATTCGCCCAGCGCCGGGATATCCGGCCTGCCCAGATCACAGCGAAAAGGCCGAGATTTGGCGACTTCTCGATGTCGAACGCGCGATCGGGCTGGAACTTACCGAAACGTTTGCGATGAATCCGCCCTGTTCGGTTTCTGGCTTTTACTTCGCTCATCCGCAAGCGAAGTACTTCATGGTTGGGCCCGTGGGCGACGATCAGATTCAAGAATATGCGTGTAGAAAAGATACCACCGTTGAAAACGTGCAGAGATGGCTTTAGTCATTCGCATCTCGAATGACAATTCAGTCATCGAGTAAAAAAAATTTATGACATGGGGTAGTTGCCTCTGTACAAAGCGGCGGTTCGCGATCATAAGAACACCATGCGTGTATTAGTAATAGAAGACGAAGTAAAAACAGCTCAATCTCTTCAACAAGGGCTTTCAGAAGCCGGCTTTGATGTGGACGTAGCGAATGACGGCGATGAAGGTCTCTCGCGAGCCGAACAATCCAATTACGATGTTTTGATTTTGGATGTGATGCTCCCCAAACGTGATGGCTGGTCGGTCATTACAGAACTACGCAATCGTGGCAAGCAAACCTTGACCCTTATGCTCACCGCTCGTGACCACTTGGATGATCGGGTGAAAGGTCTTGATCTCGGCGCTGACGCTTATTTGATTAAACCGTTCGCTTTTCCTGAACTTGTCGCTCAAGTTAAATCGCTGCTTCGTCGTGGTGTTCAACGCACTCCCGAAGATCTTCACGTCGCCGATCTTCAAATTAATTTTTATCAACGAAAAGTTTTACGACAGGGCCGCGCAGTTGATTTGACCCCGAAAGAATTTTCGATTTTGGGCCTGCTCGCTCGCCGCAAAGGTGAGATTATTTCGCGCTCCGTATTGGCGGAGCAAGTTTGGGGCATAAACTTTGAAAGTGAAACAAATGTCGTTGACGTTCATATGCGGCGACTGCGTTCAAAAATTGACGACCCCTTCAACTCGAAATTGATCCATACAGTGCGCGGTATGGGCTACGTACTACGTGACCCGGCAAGCTAAGAAAAGTTATTCTTTATCATCTCGCGTGCCCCTTTGGTTTGCCCTCAATCTTTTGATCGCGGGAGTGATCATCGCCACGGCCGTGCATGCCGGTCTTAAACGATACATGCTCGATGAGGCGCGAATCGACTTGCAAAACCGGATAGAGGCAATGACATTCGCATTGCAGAGACCGGGCGCGCTTCAGCGATTCAAACCACAGCTTGAGAACGAATGGCAGTCGCGCGGCGGAGAACTCGTGTACGTTCGGGTGCTCGATCCGCAAAAACACGAAATTGTTTCATCTTCGGCTATTAAACGGCAGCACCTTGAGGCTCTTTTCGCCGGCGAATCAACGGTAACAAAGCCGATTGTTCGCGAGCTCAATAAAAAAAGCTATTTGGTGGTGACGACACACTTAAGAACCGAAGACCCCGAGCTCAATCAAGCGTCTTTTGAATTCGCCGCCGACATGACCCAGCACCAACGGCTGTTACTGCGCTACTACAGGCTTTTTTGGTCGGTATTTTTATGTGGCGCACTCGTATCGGTCATGTGGTCTTGGTACATCATTCGCTCGTCGTTTTCTCCGCTGCGAAACGTGATAGATCGAATTCAACAGTCGCAAAATGCGCTTCATGAGCGTTTGCCGTCAGAAAACTTACCGCAAGAATTGGTCGTTCTAATTGAAACCTTTAACGGCATGCTCGCAAAAATTGAAGATGCATTTGATCGCTTATCGCGATTCTCGGCCGATATCGCCCACGAGCTTAAAGCGCCGATCATGAACATAACCAGCTCCACCGAAATTAAACTCAGCCGCACACGAACGATCGACGACTATCGCGAGGCGCTGCATTCTAATCTCGAAGAGATGCGCCGGATCGCGCAAATCGTCGAAAGTCTGTTGTTTGTCGCCCGTTCAGAATCGCCCGATCAAAATTTGAAAACTGAAAGTTTGAATTTGCGCCAAATGGTCGAGAAGCTCGTCGAGTTTTATCAGGGGCTTGCCGATGAGAAAAATGTACGGCTCGTAGCCGACATCAATGAAAATCTTTATGTTATCGCCGAGCGTACGCTACTCGAGCGGGCGATTTCAAATCTATTATCAAACGCCATCAAGTACTCGCCGGAAAATGGCCGAGTGATCGTCGGCGCTCATCAAACGGCGGATAAGTTAATCCTGACGGTTACGGACCAAGGCGCGGGCATCCCGGCTGAAGATCTACCGTTTATTTTTGATCGATTTTATCGCGGGCGTACCGAACTGACGAAAGGCCCCACGCCCGGTCATGGCCTTGGCCTCACGATCGTTCAATCGGTCATGCGCCTTCATAAAGGTCATTGCAAAATTTCAACTCGCGTCGGGTCAGGCACGACCGTTTCGCTCGAATTCCCGCTAGAAATATAGAGAGATCTTCGCGGCAGCGCGGGTGTCATTGAAAACACTGCCCACTTCCGCACCCAGTCGTAAGATCCCGAGATTAAAGTCGGCGCCGACCATCAAGATATTGCCGGTGACGTTTTCAGTATCGCTCATAACGCCAGTGCTGAATACCTGTGTTGAACCGGTGATGTCCATTTTACCGCTAGCTTGAATAATCCCGGCTTTTGCATACGGCTCGAAGAACAATAATTTCTTGCTGACTTCAAAAACCGCGCCCGACATATCGTCATTCAAATCAAATGTCGTGTAAACGCTGGGCGATGTGCCAACATTGCCGGCAAATTTAAATTCGTCCCACGTACCGAACGCTTTGACCGAGAGATCAACTGGCAGGTTTAACATTTGCGAGAATGTCCATTTCAAAGCCAACGATTCTGATTGCGCGCTCACCCCGGCGACCGTGGTGTCGGGTATGCCCTCAGCTTCAACTGTTAAACCATACGGAACAGTGATCGCGCCGAACAATGCCGCCGAAGGCAACTGCGCGATCGACCCCGCACCCGCTGATTGAGACAGGCTGTTGACTTTGGGAGTGTCCGCTCCGCCGCCGATCACACCGAGCTCGAAGCCAAAAATATGGCCGAGGCTCGAAGCTCCTGACACCGACGTGTACGACCAGGCCGACGAAATGTCTTTCAACGCTCCTTTATAGTCGTCCGTGGTCAAGTTATAGAACAACGGGCTTGATGCCGTCGCGGTGAGCGGAAAAGACAACACACAAAATGTGAGCACTGCAAGAAAACGAGTGTACTTAAATTTTTTCATGTACTAATTAAAGCGAATGATCATGACGACAGCAACAATTTTCGGATTGGCAGGACTCGGCGTGTTCGCCGGCCTCCTTGGGGCGTTAGTCGGCATTGGCGGGGGTATCGTGTTGATCCCGGCCCTTGTTTTAATTTTCGGTATAAATATCAAAATTGCGGTCGCGGCTTCGCTTGTCGCAGTTGTGGCGACGTCGACAGCTGCCGGCAGCGTCTATGTCGGCAAAGGTCTTTCTAATATGCGCCTTGGTATGACACTCGAGATCGCTACGACAATGGGCGGGTTGAGCGGCGGGTTACTGGCGGCATGGGTACCCGCGCGCATACTATCGGAATTGTTCGCAGTGTTGGTGATCATCACCGCCTATTTTATGCTAAAGTCGAAGGAGCACGCGAGCACATCGGCGCCCACCCCTTCGAGCACGACTTCGCCCCCGCCTGATTCAACGACGCTCACGGCCGTCTCGTTAAAGCGCGATTTCGACGGGCATGAAGAGATCGGTCGATTGGCTGGTTCTTATTTCGACCCGCAAAAGAAATCCACGATTCATTATCAAGCGGTACGCATCTATTTTGGCGCGGCCATTTCATACCTTGCCGGAGTGTTATCCGGCTTACTCGGAGTTGGCGGCGGATTTATAAAAGTCCCCGCAATGAATTTAGGCATGAAGGTGCCGCTGAAAGTAGCGGCTGCGACTTCGAATTTCATGATCGGGGTTACGGCGATATCAAGTCTTTTTGTTTATTTTGCGCGAGGCCTTGTCCATCCATGGATCGCGGCGCCGGCAGCCGTCGGCATCGTTGTCGGTGCTTTGGCGGGCACTCGCCTCGCGGGGCGCGCCTCACATCGCGTCTTGAAGTCGACTTTAGCGATTGTTTTGATCGCTGTTGCAATTCAAATGGCCTTGAAGTCTCTCGGGGTATCACTTGGTTAATTCTCAGCGACACAATACTCACGGGGACGAAAAAACTCTCGCGAATGATCGAGGCGTGGTGCAGGCTCTTCTTCGATCAGGACTCGCGCTTTCAGTCTTATTCATGTTGGCCGGCGCTATTCTTGATTTGAGTTCGCACCACCTACTCGTAACCAGCGTGCGTTTCGACGATCTTTTTGGTATGGGCGCGCGGCCCTTAACTCTTGGCGATAAGCTGATGGGATGGGGAATATTAATTTTAGCCGCAACTCCCGCTTTTCGCGTGATCGCACTTTTTATATTGTGGATGCGCGAACGCGATTGGAAGTTTGTGATCGTCGCAGCCGTCGTCATGATCACGCTCGCCCTTTCGATCATTCTTGGCAGAGGTTAGCGTGGGCCGATATCAACTGCTCGACTCAGGCAACTTTATGCGGCTAGAGCAAGTCGGCCCGTACCGCATCGCACGCCCCGCCGCCGCGGCGGTATGGCAACCGACACTTTCTGACGACAAATGGCGCGCGGCTGATGCCACCTTTCACCGAATTGAACAAAAGGCCGGCCAGGCTCGAGGTGAATGGAGTTATCGCTCGTCGGCGATACAGTCACAGCTGCAAAATTCTTGGGAGATTCAGTTCGACGACATTCGCTTGCTTCTGAAGCTCACGAGCTTCGGTCATATCGGCCTGTTTGCCGAGCAAGAAAAAAACTGGGGCGAGATCAAACGAGTTATATCTCGACAGAAAGAAACGACGCCCGGCGAGCCCATTCGTATTCTCAACTTGTTCGCTTACACTGGCGCCGCGACCCTGTTCGCCGCGATGGCAGGGGCTGAAGTCGTTCATCTCGACGCTTCTAAAGGAACAGTCAAATGGGCACGCGACAACGCCGAAACTTCAAAGCTGGCCGACCGCCCGATTCGCTGGATTGTCGACGATGCGAAGTCATTTGTAAAAAAAGAACTTCGCCGCGGTAGCCGTTATCACGGGATTTTGCTCGACCCGCCGACCTATGGGCGCGGGGCTGACGGCGAAGTTTGGAAGATTGAAGATCATCTGCTCCCGCTTTTAAACGACTGCGTGCAGCTCTTCGAAAAGAATTTTTCATTTTTTCTGCTGTCGTCCCATTCGCCCGGCTATACGCCCATCGCGCTCAAAAATATTATGCAGCAATCTCTTGGCTCTCGCGGCAACGACGGGCGCTACGAGGCGGCGGAAATGGTCATTACCGATTCAACGGGTAAGCCATTGCCAAGCGGCGCCGACTGTTTATTTACACGAGCGATTATTTAGCGTCGCGGTTATTTTGTACGTCCGCGCCTGAGAGTCACACCATCCGCGACAGGTTCAGCTGGCGGTTGAACAGCAGCGATCAGCTTACCGTCGCGCATGTGCGGGTACTCCATTCGTTGGTGATACATGGCGAGAAGTAATCGCTTGAATGTTTCTTTGATGGTCGCCAGATCGCGAATCGACAAATTACACTCATCGAGCTGACCGTCCATGAATTTACTCTCGATTATATTTTCGACGATCGATTGAAGGCGCCCGGCCGTGGGGTCATCAAGCGATCGGGCCGTCGCTTCGATACTGTCGGCGAGCATCACAAGCGCCGCCTCTTTGAACTGCGGCTTGGGGCCGGGGTAGCGAAAATCACTTTCTTCGATGGAGCCGGTGGTATCGTCGTCCTGCTCCTCGAGTGCCTTGTTATAAAAATACGAGATGAGTGTCGTGCCGTGATGCTGCAAAATGCCGTCGACGATCGGCTTACCTAGTTTGTATGCGATCGCCATTTCGGCGCCGTCTTTCACGTGCGCGACGAGAATCGTTTTACTCATGTGCGGAGAAATTTGCTCGTGCGGGTTGTGGCCCGGCCGCTGATTTTCGATGAAATATTGTGCGTGTTCCATTTTGCCGATGTCATGGTAAAAGGCCATGACTTTGCCAAGGAGCGGGTTGGCGCCGATCTCCTGAGCGGCGGCGTCGACCATGTTGCCCACATTCATCGCGTGATGATACGTGCCCGGCGCCTTCATCATCAATTGCTGCATCAGCGGGTGGTTCAAATTGGCGAGCTCGAGCAACTTGATATCCGTCGTTACACTGAAAGCCGATTCGAGAAGCGGTAAAAAGGTCATCGCGACAAAAGAAGAAAATAGGCCGCCGCAAAAACCGGCAACGGCGCAGACCAATGCACCGAACAAAATATGCCTGTCGGCCATGTTCTCCATGATGAAAATGAGAAGCGACGTCAAACCGGCGACGGCACCCGTGCGCAGACCGGCGAAATATATATCGTTACGCTTTTTGCACCCGAAAACTCCGCGTGCGGCGGCCACACCTCCGATCAATGTGACGAGAAACACTCCCAAATTGAGGTCGGTCATCACGGCGAGAACTGTCGCCAAAAACGCGATAAAGATCCATACAATCTCCGCGGAGTCGACGAGCAACCCGACAAGCATCGGCCCCGCCGCCGCCGGCGCCGCGACCTGAAAGGCGAAATCGGGCAATATATCGCCGAAGCGGTCAGCCAACCCCACGTTCGTCAGATAAAGTATCAAACGGCACAGCATGACGACGAGGACGGTGACAGAACCCATAATAAGAATATCTTTCGTCTCAATCCGAATTTTGTCGCGCGAATATCGACGCAAAAACGAGAAAAAGATGACAACCAAAAGCACGAATAAAACGGCCGAGAAAAGCGCCAAAAAGTCTTTTCGACGAGCCGCCCGCACGCTGCGAATTTCGTTCAAAATCAACAAATGTACGGGTTGAATCGTCGCGCCTTTTTCGATGATCGTCTGGTTTTTTTTGATTGAAATTTGCACAGGCAAAACACTGTCACGCGCCTTTTTCTGTCTCTGAGCATAGTCTTGCTTGTTCATGGTGAGATTCGGGATGAGCAAACTATGCGCGAGCTGAGCAATGTTCGCTTGCCCCCGCGTTGTGAGACGCGAAAAACCGCGAACGCCGTCGAGCGAAAAACGGCTCATATCCTGCATGTTCTTGATCGCGGCCATCTTCATGAGCATTTCGTGACCCGGCACTCCACCCGGCATGATTTCACGGACAATGACCGGTCGATCGGGGTCGCGAAATGCAGGGTCGACGATATCGGCGATTTTTTCATTCGCCCACTGCGAGGCCACGCGAATGAGAATGTTTTCGATTTCGACGCTGAATTCGTTTTCAATCAGCCATTCGAAGACGTGGTCGGGTACGCGCACGCCGAGCTCGTGGTCAAATTGGGGTTTGTTCCGAATGAAATTCTTAATGGCGATTTCGCGTTGAATCTCAGACTGCGGCCAGTGCATCTGCGCAACCAGGTTGCGCATATCACGAAACGATTTGTAAATGCGATTATATAACGGCTCATAGACGTCGAAATCATAGTCCAGCAGAACCGGTTCGGCCTTCTCGGCCGCGGTTCGCTTTTCTTCCGTCGCCACTTCATCGACGACGGTCACGTTCATCGGTGATTTGATGTCGGCTTGAGCCACGTCGCCGACTGAATAGTTCGTCGGCACTGAAAAATCCCAAAACATGAGAAACGAAAGCCCGAGCGCAAAAAGAAATAAGAGCAAGATTCGTCGCAGCCCGAACCGATGCTCCAAATAAAATGCAACGCGCCCGAGATAACTCTTCTCGAAACCGAGCTGGTTGACCCAATTCAGAAACTGATGAGACGGGTCGACGTATTGCGTTCTTAAATTAGCCGGCTTTTTGCCAAACGGCGCCACTGGGATCGACACCTCCTAGAAGACCTTATCGGTTTTCAGCCCGTGAATTCATAGATTTAGTTGAAGATTAGACGTTTGTCGAATACACCGTTTGCCGATGACAACACCGCCAAATAATCCGCCCAATATCCCGCCAAAAGAAACCCGTACGTTTTCGGCTTTGGTCCAGGTTGTAGAAGCGCTGCGCGGCCCAAATGGCTGCCCGTGGGATAAAGAACAAACCCACGCCACCCTCACGCAGTATGCGATTGAAGAAGCTCACGAACTTGCCGAGGCCATCGATCAAAATAATATGCCCGGCATCGTCGAAGAGCTGGGCGATTTACTTTTGCAGGTCGTCCTGCACGCTGAGATCGGCCGCCAAAGTGGCCAGTTTACGCTCGAAGACGTGATTCAAGCGATCACCGAAAAGATGATCCGGCGCCACCCGCACGTATTCGGCGATACCAAAGTCTCAGGCAGCGGCGACGTCCTGACAAACTGGTCTCGACTCAAAGAGAAAGAAAGAGCGAACGGCGGCTGGGCGAGTTCAATCCCCGTCACACTCCCCGCGCTGATTCGCGCGCAAAAAATCGGCGACAAAACCGTGCGTCGTGGGTTCGATTGGTCGACCGCCACCGAGGTCTTGGGCAAGATCGATGAAGAGCTGGCGGAGTTGCGCGCGGCGATCGAAAAAAAAGATCTCGAAAATCAGCAAGAAGAGATTGGCGATGTCTTGTTTACCGTGGTGCAAGTCGCGCGACATCTTCATTTCGATGCCGAACAGGCGCTCCGCATGACCAATCGCAAATTTGAAAACCGTTTTCGTAAAATGTTCGATCTCATCGAGCGCGACGGCCGGAGCCGCGAAGAATTACCGCTCGCGGAGCTCGAAAAATATTGGCAAAAGGCGAAAGCGCTCGAGGGCTAATCACCCCCGCTTGCCAATTCCGACAAGATAAATTTCAGAACTTTCTTTGCGAACGCCTTTCGGGCGAAAAAGGTGGTGGCTTTTGAAGCGAGATTTGACGGCATTTTCGACGGTCTTCGCGCCTCCGCCCATAAAAAGCTTCATGACGATGTGACCGCCGGGGGCCAAAATCGAACCCGACAACTCCACCACTTTCATGCATAACTCTTCGGAGCGCGTCTTGTCGGTGATTGCAATCCCGGTCGTGTTCGGCGCCATGTCGCTCAAGATGACGTCGTACGGCGCCTCGGCGTACTGTTCGCGCGGCACCGTAAAAATATCTCCGACCATGAAATGTGCGTTCGTCGCGCGCAGGTTGAGTACCGACGCGTCCACCGGTTTCAAGTCGATGCCGCGCAAAATTCCGGTCGGCCCTAAAATTTTCAGTACAATTTGACTCCACGAGCCGGGCGAACAGCCAAGATCGAGAACCTTGGCATCTCGACGAATCAAATGCCAGCGCTTTTGAATCTCGTCGAGTTTGTAAGCCGAGCGTGCGACGAAACCTTCTTTTTTGGCGAGCTTAAAATAATGATCTTGCGGATTGTAAGGCATCGTGAGAAGTCCTTCCCGCGGAGGGAGCCATCATGTCAACTCGTTTTGCAAATTCGCTCATTTTCACGGTCGCCGTCACACTCACAAGTCTTTCAACTGTCGCTCACGCGTGGGGCGAGCGCGGCCACTTTCTCATCGGCTACACAGCCGCGCGCCTGTTCGAGACTCAACCGACAAAAGCCGACCAAGAAAAGCTGGGCGTGTTCTTTTCAAGCCGCACTATCATGTTCGGTCACCTGTCGAACATCCCCGATATTTCGTGGCGCGATCCACGTCACCCGGCTGTCGCCAAAGCCAACGACCCGAACCATCACTTCGACGTTGAATACATCACCGGCAGGCCCGACGGTTCACCCGCGTATTTAAACAATATCCGCCACATCGAACCGAATCTGGCGCTATTTCTCAAAAAATATAAAAACCAGCCGAGTGCGCTCAACCCCGGCGAAAAGATCGACATGTATTCGCTTGGCAGCGGCCCCTTTCGGGCGGAGCAGCTTTACAATGGAATGGTGGCCGCGTTTCGATGCGCGAAATCGAAAGAAATCAGCGCGGATGAGTCGAAACCAAACGAAAGTTGGTCGGCGCACGACACGTTTCGCTTCAACATGGCCGCACGTAAGCATTTTCACCAACCACTGAAAGACGGCACGTATCGCTGCACGAAAAAAACAACACGCCTTGAAGATTTGGCGGCGGCGGTTGAACTGGGCGGAGTGATGTCTCATTTTGTCGGCGATCTCGCCCAACCGTTTCACGTGTCGGCCGATTATGATGGATGGGCCACCGGCCATGGCGGAATCCACGCCTATTTCGAAACCTATCTCTTGCAATATCTCGACGAAAAACTCGAAAACGACGTACTGACCTCGGCGCAAAAACCCGCGCGACAAAAACAAATCATGAACCAACTCGATCTGACAACGTTCAAGAACAAACCGATTCCAACCATTATTTTTCATCTAATTGCGGACTCATTTTCGAAAAGAAAAGCGTTTTACGCGGCGGACGATCAATCGATCATAAGACTCGGCACAAAATTCCCGTTAGGTGTGAAACATCCAAAAAACGCCCGCAAAGCCGTTCGCAAAGACTTTCGCGACCCGTCCGTGCAGGCGGCCTATCGTCCATTGATCGTCGAGCGACTGACGGTTGCGAGTTACCTGCTTTACAAACTTTGGTACCAAGCTTGGATCGACGGCGGACGGCCTGATGTGCACGATGCGAGTTATATTTCGATGCCTTATCCGCTGAACGTGCCGTTTGTGCGCGAACCGAAAGGACTGTAGAGCGCCCGAATTATTGCGGCTGAGTAAATTTTATGAGGTTAAGCCGCGATCCAGAGTTCTAGGTTTCGCTCGTCGTCTACACTTTGTAAAGGAAGGATCGCAAGGCGATACCTCTCATCGACCGCCTGGCCTTTTATCAAACAGCACATGAGCTCAATTTGTTGCTTACTGTTCGGCTTCGCGATGCGAACCTTAAAATTGCCGTTCACCCAGTCGGGCAGACATTCTTCAATATTCATCCCGCCGACCGAGATATCGCGCGTGTATGTACGAAATACCTTAGTGCCGGAGATTATGGTGACCTGCATCCGTTTTTTAAATCGCTTTTTGTCGCGCACGACGAACTCGGTCGCCACCGCCAACGCATCGCTGATTTCTGCTGTTATTTGGCGAAATGAACTTTGCGATATCGGCGCCTCAGCCTGCAAAGAAGTTTCTTCGGTACCTTTCGGGGCGGGCGGTGGCATAACTGGCATCACTCGATAAATCATCTCCGTTATGCCTTCAATTTGATTGACAGGCCGCCAATCGGGCCACTCATCCTTCCAGGCAAACCAATTCTCGAGTTGGGCCGCATCCAGGTTTGAAATCAACGCGCGGGCCTCATCGAACAGAAGGCCGGATAGCATACGGCTATCCGCTTTGCAGAACAAGCACCAGAGATTTGGTCTTCGTTCTGCCATTATTTCACCTCGTACCCTCTAGCCCGGCGTTCGCTTGTCGCTTTGCTTGTCTCGAGCGCAGAGCTTGTTCTTTTAGATAAACTATGCGCCGATCAAGTTGCTTTTTTCGCAATCGCAACGCGGAAATGTTTTTTGAAAGCAATGTGGTCTGTGTGCGATCTTGACGAATACGATACTCAAGAGATTTTTGTTCGTTGGTGTCTCGCGAGACGGACTGATTGAGCGTGTTTTGCTCATTTTTCGCCGCAGCCAAATCGGCTTCAGCGATCCGAAGCCTCGTTCGAGTTTTCGCTAGCGCCGCCTCAATCTCGGCGATTTTTTTACGCGCCACCGCGACCTTCTTGGCATATACGTTTTGCTGGGCAATCGCGAGTCGCGTTTGTTCGTTATAGATTTGAATCTTACGTTTAGCAGCTACGGCTTTAAGACGAGCCTCGCGTTCTTTCTTTTGCGCTTGAGCGCGCATTTTCGCTTCGGCGAGCTTTGCTTTTCGGGCTCGCGCTTTCGCATCAGCAGCTTCGGCTTGGGCCGCGACGGAGTCTGACATGACCGCATCAACGTCCGTTTCAACATCATCGACGGAGTCATCGGCATGCGCTGCACGGCCGAAGACCTGGAAGACCTGACTGACCGGTAATTTAAACGGGGCGTGCCAAACAATAAAAGCCCCAGCTGCTGCAATGGCGGCTGCGCAAATTCCAAGTGGAAGCCGATTTTTAATGCGATTTCTCATGCCTAACACTTCGGATTTTTTCTCAAAAAAATGTATATTTTTCATGTAGATACCCAGAATAGAACCTATTCGATGTAAAGGACCCTTAATAGGCACCATTTATCTCGAATATAAGCGGTATTGATCGGTGCTCGATCCTGGCCGGACCTTGGCACAGCGATTGCTATATGTATTTGGCATCCCCCCTTGGCGGCCTGGCCCCCCTTACCCTCCAGGTCGCTTTTTTTTTGCCCAAAATAACTTTACGCTGAATGTATGCTGTCTTTCTTTGGGCTTATTTTTATCGTTCAGTCCGCTTTCGCGTTTCAAGTTTTTTTAGACCCGGGCCACGGCGGCCATGATCAGGGCACAAGCCGAGGAAAAGTCACTGAAGCTTCTATTACTTTGAAAGTGGTTAAAAAAATTGGTGCCGACTTGTCGGCTGACCCGGATATTCACGTGGCCTACTCTCGAACTTCCGATGTCTATCGCTCGCTCGAACAACGTGTGCGAATGGCCGATCGAACGCATCCAAATTTGTTTTTAAGTGTTCACGTAAATTCATCGTCTGACTCAGCCGCCGGTGGCCAGGAGATTTATTTCCAGAACGTGCTTGACCCCGACGAAGAGTCACTGTTTCTGGCGAACCTCGAAAACCGAAGTACCAATGATCAAAGCGGTGCTCCGGACCCAACGATCGGAAGCGCAACGCCGGCCGCCCCCGTCGTAAAAAATCCAGACGTGAATGCCATACTCGCCGATTTGGAACGTAACCGTGATATACGTCTGAGCGCTGTGTTTGCGCAACAATTGCACAAAAACTGGACAGGCGATTCTGTTCTTCGGCGTCGGTTCATTCGGCAAGCGCCGTTTTATGTGATCAGTAACGTCAACGCTCCGGCTGCTCTGATCGAAATCGGTTACTTAACAAATCCAACAGAAGCGCGCCTTTTAATGTCCCCCTCCTATCAAGAAAAAATGGCTCGCGGTATCGCGCGAGCGATTATCAAATTTAAAGAACTCGTGGACAAGCCCATCCAGCCGAGCCTAAATTAGGCCGATTACCAGCCAATTTGTGAGGAATGCTCATGCGCGCAAACAACCGCCCGAAAAATGAAATTCGAAAGCTCGAATTCGTTCCTGACGTCCTTCGATATGCCGAAGGCAGCGTCCGGGTTTCATTGGGCGAGACGATTTTAATTTGCTCGGCTACGGTTGAACCGAATGTACCGAAGTGGCTATCGGGCCAAGGCAGCGGCTGGGTCACAGCTGAATATGGGATGTTACCTCGATCAACTCACACTCGCATTCAGCGCGAAAAGGCGACAAGTGGTGGACGATCACAAGAAATTTCGCGACTCATCGGTCGCAGCTTGCGTGCTGGCATCGATCTCAAAGCGCTCGGTGAGAGGCAAATCACCGTTGACTGCGATGTCATACAAGCCGACGGAGGCACCCGCACCGCAGCCATTTCGGGAGGTTTCGTCGCGATCGCGCTTGCCCTTCATTTTTTGCATGAACAAGGGCAAATGAAACACTTGCCTATAAAAAACTATATTGCGGCCATCAGCGCCGGGATCAGTCACGACGGGCACATCCTCGATCTCGATTACGATGAAGATTCGAGCATCAAAACCGACATGAATTTTGTAATGAACGATCTTAACGAGCTTGTAGAGATTCAGGGGACGGCCGAGGGCGGCACGTTTACTCCGTCTGATTTGCAACAACTTCTCGAACTGGCTCAGCTCGGGTGCCGCCAAGTTTTTCGCGAACAAGAAAAGATCATCGGCCGTTTCTTCTCGACGAGAAAATAAAATGGAAGCCTGGCTCGCCACACACAATCGCGGCAAAGTGATCGAATTTCAGACGCTCTTGCCAAAACTAGAATTTCATACGCAAGTCGAGATCGGGGCATACTCCCCGCCGCCCGAAACCGGTAAATCGTTTGAAGAAAACGCGCGAATGAAAGCACGCTCGCTAAAGGCGGTGAAACCCAGCGTCTGGGTCATCGGCGAAGACTCGGGCCTCGAGGTGGACGGGCTCAACAAAATGCCAGGCATTCATTCCGCCCGCTATGCCGGTGACCACGCCAGCGACGCAGAAAACATCGCCAAATTGTTAAAGATGATGCAACTGCGCTCAGCCGCCAATCGCGCCGCCCGGTTCGTTTGCTGCATCATTGCCTATTCCCCCGAGGGCGCAGAATATATTATCAACGGCAAGATTGAAGGTCGCATTGCCGATAAACCACGCGGCCAAGGTGGATTTGGCTACGACCCGATTTTCATCCCCGAAAACGAGGCGCAGACATTTGCCGAACTCGGGCTCTCGCGAAAAAATCAAATCTCACATCGTGCTCACGCTATTCGCAAATTGGCCGAGTTGTTTTAACTGTGTTTCTGCGAACTAGCTTGCCGTTCGGTTAGAGGGCGGTAACTAGGTTAAGCCGTAACCGTAGGCTCGAGAGACTTCCAGCCATCGACTGAAAGGCAGAGAAACGGATCAAGCGACGCGTAAATCAAAAGCTGGCGCTTCAGCCTTTCGCTTGAGCCGATGAGCGCGAAACGCCCACCCCTCTGGCCCATCTCGAGCGCCGTTTGGTACAAGAGCTTAATCATCGGTAGGCTCATGAATTGTAAGCCCGACACGTCATACCCGATTTGCTTGGCGTCCGCCGCGGCTGATAAAAGCTCAGCCTTAGCTTGGGCGAAGTTAAATGCGTCGATACGACCTGGGGCCGAAATGTATGTCCAACTCATTCCCGTTATTATGAAAACGCTCTTAAAATTCGTCAATCTTACATCCTGAAACCTGTGGAATTTATAGACACCAAGAAAGAACTCCAGTAAAAACGCGGCCATGACCGATTTGAAAATTTTTGCCGGCAATACCAATCGCGAGTTCGCAGAAAGCGTCGCCAAAGCGGCAGGTGTTGAACTCGGCCATTGTAAATTCGGCCGCTTCGCCGACGGCGAAATACAAATCGAAATTCACGAAAGCGTGCGCGGCGCTACTGCGTTTGTGATTCAAAGCACGTGCCCACCGGTAAATGAAAGTTATATGGAACTTTTTTTGATATTGGATTCGCTCCGCCGGGCATCGGCTAAAGACGTATCAGCCGTCATGCCCTACTACGGTTATGCGAGGCAGGATCGAAAAGTAGCACCACGCGCGCCGATTTCAGCTAGTTGCGTAGCAAACCTGCTCAAAACTGCCGGTGCCGATCGCTTAATTGCAGTGGATCTTCATTCTTCGCAAATTCAAGGCTTTTTTGACGGCCCAGTAGATCACCTTTTTGCCACTCCTACGTTTGCTCGCGAGTGGCGGGCCCGACAAGGCGCTGGCGACGAGTACGTAGCAGTCAGCCCCGACGCAGGTGGAGTGGAACGGGCCAGGGCCTTTGCAAAGCGGATAGGATGCTCCATTGCCATCATAGATAAACGACGGGCTGGGCCCAATCAGGTCGAATCGGTCAATCTGGTGGGGGAAGTGCGCGGTAAAACAGCCATAATCCTCGACGATATGATCGATACCGCCGGGACTCTTACGCAGGCCGTTGACAGCCTTCTCAAGAATGGTGCAAAAAGGGTGTTCGCGGTTGCGACCCACCCGATTTTATCAGGGCCTGCTGTTTCGCGTTTGAAAGAAAGCGGCGTTGAAAAGGTTTGGGTGACGGATACGGTCCCACTCAGACCGGAAGCGGTAGCAAGCGGGAAATTTGAAGTAATATCGGTCGCCCCGGTTGTCGCCGAAGCGATCAAGCGAATCTATACACATGACAGCGTCAGCGCGCTGTTTGACTGAAGAGAGGCAAAAAATGGCGGAACAATTCGAATTCAACGTGGACGTAAGAAACACTGGAAAACACGATTCGCGTCGGTTGCGCCGAGAAGGGCAAATCCCCGCCGTTGTGTACGGGCCAAACTTAAAAAACGTTTCGATTTTCGTACCAGAACGAGAAGTCGCTAAATTTGCAAAGCAACAATTCGAAAACACAATTTTCGTTTTTAAATCGAAAGATTCTAAGCTGAACAATTTGAAGGTTTTGAAAAAAGAAACCACCGTTCACCCGGTTTCGCGACGCCCCGTTCACCTCGACTTTTTCGCTTTGGATCTGAACAAAACTATTCGGGTAGCCGTTGAAGTTCGCTACGAAGGCCGTGCGGCAGGCGTAAAAGACGGCGGTGTCTTAAACACAGTTCGCCGCGACGTTGAGGTCGAATGTTTGCCGACGCAAATTCCGCAATATTTGGCGATTGATGTGAGCCCTCTCGGTATCGGCAACTCGCTTCACGTTTCAGATTTGCAAGTGCCGGAGGGAGTGCGCTTGATCACCTTGCCGACATCAACTCTTTGCACCGTCGTCATGGTTGAAGAAGTTGCGGCTCAGCCGGTTGCCGCTGCGGCCACCGCTGAAGGTGCGGCAGCTGCTGCTCCTGGCGCTGAAGGCGCTGCGGCCGCTGGTGCCGCTGGTGCTGCGGCTCCTGCCGCTGGTGCTGCACCCGCTGCGGGCGCGAAAAAAGAAGAAAAGAAATAGTCGAAAGGTTGCCCATTTTAATTATGGGCTCTTAAGCGCGGAGGCGTATGAACGCAGGAGATGGCGACTTTTCCAGCGACTGCGTACTTATCGTAGGTCTCGGCAATCCAGGCTACCGCTACCAGCTCACCCGCCACAATATTGGATTTATGATAGTCGATGCGCTCGCTCGACATTTTGAAGCTCGGCTGAACGAGCAGTTCAAAAGTCAAATTGCAAAGGCCAAGCACGACGGCCGCGACGTAATTTTAGCCAAACCACAAACTTATATGAATCTATCAGGCGAAGCCGTACAAGCGATTACCTCATATTACAAAATCTCGCTTGATAATCTGTTGGTCATTCACGACGATATTGATCAACCGTTCGGTCAGCTGCGATTTCAGCGAAATCGCGGCGCCGGCGGTCACAACGGGATCCGCGACATCCATGAAAAACTCGGCACGCCTGATTACGCGCGGCTGAAAATTGGTGTCGGCCGCCCAACCAATCCGCATATTCCGATTGAAGATTACGTCTTACAGAATTTTGCAAAAGACGAAGAAGGCCAATTGAGCGAAGTTATTCAAGAGGCCGGCGAGGCAGCGCTCACGTTTATAGAATCTGGCTTTCAACGCGCACAGAACGAATTTAATAACAGGAGTCGAGATGGGGCTTAAAGCAGGCATTGTCGGTTTGCCGAACGTCGGTAAAAGTACGCTTTTTAACGCGCTCACATCGGCTAAGGCCGAAGCCGCGAATTATCCGTTCTGCACGATTGACCCGAATGTCGGCGTCGTCACGGTACCGGACGACCGGCTTTCAAAAATTGCCGCTTTTGTAAAACCGCAAAAGCTCGTACCGACAGTAATGGAGTTCGTCGATATTGCGGGGTTAGTCGCCGGAGCCAGCAAAGGCGAAGGGTTGGGCAACCAATTTTTGGCGAACATTCGTGAGACCGACGCCATTTTACATGTTGTCCGCTGTTTCGAAGATTCGAATGTCGTTCACGTGGCCGGCTCGGTTGACCCTCTTCGCGACATCGGTACCATCAATACCGAATTAATTTTGGCCGATCTCGATAGCGTCGATAAACGTCTAAAGCGGATTGAAAAAGCGGCGCAAAGTTCAAAAGATGTGAATTTGAAAACCGAATACGGGCTCGTCAAAAAAGTGTGGGCGGCGTTAAACGACGGTAAGCCAGCACGTTCAGTTGACATCAACGACGATGAGCAGCCCTTTCTGCGCGAATTGCATCTATTGACGACAAAACCCGTGCTTTATGTCTGCAACGTGCTTGAGAGTGAATACACTGGTACAGCCAAGAGCTCCTGGGTAAAACAAGTAGAAGATCTCGCCGCAAGCGAAGGCAACCAAAGCATCGCGATATGTTCGGCCATCGAGGCTGAGATTTCGCAACTCCCCGAAAATGAGCGGTTTGAATTTATTCAGTCGCTCGGCATGAATGAACCCGGGCTCAATCGGTTGATTCGCGAAGCGTACAAGCTCTTAAACTTGATCACTTATTTCACCGCCGGCGAAAAGGAAGTGCGAGCTTGGACGATTCGCAAAGGCACAAAGGCACCGCAAGCGGCGGGGGTGATTCACTCAGATTTCGAACGCGGATTTATACGCGCCGAAACGTATCATTGCGAAGACTTGTTTCAGTTGAAGAGCGAATCGGCAATTAAAGAAGCCGGTAAATATCGATCAGAAGGTAAAGACTACGTCGTACGTGACGGAGACGTGATGCTATTTCGATTTAACGTTTAGCCGGGAAGGTAAGGCGACAGCCACCTCTCGCCCACTTCGGTCTATTTTGCCTTTGGGTCCCACGCATCGCGAAGCCCGTCACCGAAAATATTGAAAGCGAGCATGGTGAAGTACAGGGCAAGACCCGGCGCGATGATTAAATGCGGATAGGTGCGGATGGTCTTCCACCCTTCATTCGCGAGCACTCCCCAACTCGAATACGGCGGTTGCAACCCTAAACCGATGAAGCTCAAAAAGCTTTCAAACATAATGTTGGCCGGTATCAAGGCCGTGATCACGACAATGATCGGCCCCATAATGTTCGGCAAAATATGACGGAATAAAATCCAACGATCAGATGCCCCCATAGAGCGAGCCGACTCGACGTACAGCATTTGTTTTGCTTGCAAGACCTGGCCACGCACCACACGCGCAAGCATCAGCCAACCAAAAACGCTGAGCGCCAGCAGCACACCGGCTACGGCTTTCAACTCGGGGTTAATATTGGTGCTCATAGCATCGAACATGACTTTAATGAGCACCAGTAAAACAAGGGTTGGGATAGAATCGAGAATGTCTACTAAACGCATCATGAGAGCGTCCATTCGACCGCCGAGCCAACCCGAAACGGCTCCGTAGACCGTACCAAATGCCAGCGAAACGATCGCCGTAAATATGCCAACCGCCATTGATACCTGCGAGCCGTAAATCAAACGCGATAAAACATCGCGGCCGAGATCGTCGGTGCCGAGCCAATGCGCCCACGACGGCGGCGCCAATATTAAATTCACATTCTCGGTTTCATAGCTATAGGGAGCTAGATGTTGGGCAAAAATCGCAATGAGGCTGACGACGCCGATAAAAATAGCCGAGACGAATGCCAGACGATTTCGCTTGAGGCGGTTCCAAGAATCCTTCCACAACGAACTGGCATGAGCGCGCTCCAAAAAATCGACCCCTTTTATCGCGGGAGCCGGGATTGCATCTGCAACTGCAGCGGTCGCAACCCCGTTAACTAAATCAGACCCGGTGGAACCATCTGTACGAACACGCCCAACTGGTTGAGCGCTGTTTACATTTTGGCCTTCGCCGGCCTGGGCAGTTGTATCTATCATGCTAATTTAATCTTTGGATCAAAGTAAGTATAAAGAATGTCTACGACCAGGTTCGCTAAAATGAGAAGTGTTGCATATATCAAAGTGACACCCAACACGAGCGGGTAATCGCGATTAGTGACGCTTAAAATAAAGTGCTTCGCCATACCGGGGATATTAAAAATATCTTCGACTACGAATGAGCCCGACAGTACGCCAGCCGTCACCGGACCGGCATAACTCAAAACGGGAATCAGCGAATTTTTCAATACGTGCTTAAATAATATTGTTCTTTGTTTAAGGCCTTTGGCTTTTGCAGTGCGCACAAAATCAGAGCGAATGACCTCGAGCACGCTCGAACGAGTGAGCCGCGCGATGACCGCAGCGGGTTGAAGCCCCAGCACAATGACCGGCATAATGTAAAACGAAGTGCCGTCCCACTGTGCGACGGGTAACCAATTGAGACCAAAACAAAAGATTGTTATGAGGATGGGCGCAACGAGAAAACTCGGCACTGAAATGAACGACGTTGCAGCGACCATCGTGATATTGTCTTTCCAATTATTGTGATTAGCTGCGGCGTAAACTCCAGCGGGTATTCCGACGATAAACGCAAGAATCATCGCAAAAAGCCCGAGTTGCAACGACGCTGGGGCGCTCGACGCCACAATGTCGGTTACTTCACGGCCGACATATTTATATGAATAACCGAGATGGCCGGTGGCTACTCCCTCAATATATTGGATGTACTGTTTGTACAATGGCGAGTTGAGATCGTATTTGGCTTCAATTGCGGCTTTCACTTCAGGCGGGAGCGCTTTGTCTTGATCAAACGGACCACCCGGAATTGTTCGCAATAAGAAAAACGTCAGGGTGGCAATTGCCCAGACGACAAAAAGCGTCTGCAATAGACGCTTTAACACGTAATTTGTGAGCCCGTGTGTCGCCGCATGAAAAGCAAAAAATACGGCGACTAAAACAATATCACCGACGATCACCGAATTTGGGATCGAATAACCAGCAAAGCTCCAAACAGCCGTCAATAGAATCGCAACCAATGCGCCGATGGGTAAAATAACATTCAGCTGGCGAATCCATTGTCGGTTTTCGCTCATTGCACGATCTCCATATCTTGCGGGTAAAACTTCATCATCACGTTCAACGGATAACCTTTGATTCGCGAATTGACCAAGTACTGTTCGCGGTAGAAATAAACCGGCACGATCACGGCGTCGTCTTCGAGAATTAATTTTTGAGCTTGATCGTAGAGCTGCTGCCGTTTTTGATTATCGAGCTCAGACGCCGCTTGTGTGACCAGGCTATCGTATTTTTTGCTCACCCAATTCGTGTCGTTATTGGCGTTATTGCTTTCAAACAAATTCATGAACGTATCCGCATCGGGAAAATCGGCAATCCACGCAAACCGAAACATCGGGTAAATTTTTGCCTGAAGTGATTTGAGATAGGTCTTCCACTCTTCGTTCGTGAGTTCAACGTCAATACCGAGATTGCGCTTGAGCTGCGCCTGCACGTTTTCGCAAATTCGTTGGTGATTTTCATCCGTGTTAAATGAAATCGTCACGTGCGGGAATTTCGATCGGTCTTTGTAACCGGCATCGTCGAGAAGCTTTCGTGCCTTTTCGGGGTCGAATTTCATCCCGACATTGGCGTTATAGCCGACGAGGCCCGGCGGCACAATGCTGTTAGCTGGCAATTCACGACCGCCGTTAATTTTATTAATCTCGTCTTTGTCAATTGCCATTGCAAACGCTTGGCGAACCTTCACATTATCGAACGGCTTCATTTTCACGTTAAAGCCGAAATAATAAAGCCCGAGCGTTGAAACCTGACGATATTCTTTCATCGTGCGAACGCTTTCTTCGTCGATGGTCGGGATTTCATCGAGCGCGTCGAGCTCATTTCTCTTGAACATATCAAGAGCAGTCGATTGATCTGAAATGACAAGCCCCAATATATATTGAATCTTCGGCTTTTGCCCGAAATACCCATCATTTCTCTCAAGAACGACGGCTTTATCGTGATCCCAAGTTTTTAATTTGTAGGCGCCCAATGTCACCATGTGCGCGGGAGTAGTCCACTGATCGCCGTACTTAGCGATGATATCTTTGCGGATAGGGAACGTGCACTCGTTACCCAAAATGGCTGGAAAGTAACTTTCGGGTCGCTCGAGTGTGACAACGAGCTGGCCTTTATCGTTCAATTTTACGCCGACTTGATTGAAATCTTTAATTTTTCCGTCAAAGTAGGCTTCGGCATTCTTGACGATAAATAAATAATTCGAGTACTCGGCACCCGTTTTTGGATTGAGTAAACGCTCCCAGCTGTCGATAATTTGTTGACCGGTGAAAGGCACGCCGTCTGTCCATTTCACGTCTTGGCGCAAAGTGAAAGTCCACGTTTTCATGTCTTTCGACGGCTGCCATGAGCTCGCGAGCGACGGCAAAACTTGAACATTACCATCTTTAAATCCGTAGCGGACGAGCCCCTCCATCATCGCATCGAGAAGCCGCGAAGACGTCGTGTCGCTGATGAGCGTCCAATCGAGGCTCGGCGGTTCAGTAATGATATTCCAGCGAAGTGTCTGGTTGAGCGGCAAACCGTAGTCGAGTTTGGCTTTTCGCGTGCAAGCTGTTGTGAGAATCGTCGCGCTCAAGCACGACAATACAATGATGCGTGATATTGACATGAATCCCCCCGGTGTTCATTCGTCGCTCAAGTCAAGCGGCGAAGTCAATCTTTTTGCAACGTCAGTGAGGCTTATTCGATACTTTCCCAATTTTCACGCGGGGATGGCTTGCGATCGATTTTGACAGGTATAGAGCTTATGAGCCATTGCGCTTGGCCGTGGCCGGTCAAATCCTTCTTGTTCTTATCGTACAATTGTGAATACACAATATAATTGCGCACGACCTTTTTCACGTAATTGCGTGTTTCAACAAATGGGATGTGCTCAACGAATTCATCCATGTCGAGGTTTCCGAATGTACTGAGCCATGAATACACACGGTGAGGACCTGCGTTGTAAGCCGCAGCCACAAGCGGCGTGTAGCCGGAGAATGTGTGCAGTAGCCGCGCCAAATAACGCGCCCCCAATTCGATATTTGTTTGAGGCGTCATAAGTTTTTCTTCTTGGATCGGCGGTTGATTCAATAATCGCTCCAGCTGCTCGGCCGTATACGGCATCAATTGGATCAGCCCCCGCGCGCCGACCGGCGAAATGGCATTGGGGTTAAAGCGGCTCTCGGCCCGCATGATCGCCCAAACTAGTTCTTTCGGTACGCCAAATTGCCGGCTGTATTGAGCCACTGTCGACTCATACGCCGGCGGGAAGGCAAACTGCCACAAACTTTTCGCACCGCTCAAACCGCCTTTTTGTCTCTCGCGCTCAAACATCGGCCGTTGCGCGATATTCATCGCGCGGTCAAACGAACCTGTCCGCACATACGCGCTCATCAGCATGTTTAAATAAGTTCTGTTCCGAGTTCGCCGCTCGATCTCAAACAGTTCGCCTTTGGCCCAATCAGCCAGACCGAGTGTCATGAGCTCGCTCGCTCTAGTAAAACGCTGTCGAAGACGCGGGTCCTTGAAGCTACTCGCCTGCACAACTTCGCCATTTATATCGGGGGCCGATGAATCCGTGTTGGTGCTATCCGTCGTCGCGGCTTCTGAAACCGCGCTGTCGTTTGTTGCCGAATCGTCGGCACTTTCGGAGTCGTCACTTTTGCCCGCTTTCAATTGCGGCCCCGAATTCGCGGATTGTTCGGTTGCATCTGCTGCTGGTGAGTTGGCCGCCGCGTCGGCATCGGCTGGCGAGGTTAAATGTGGGCCGGCGTCGTCAGGTGACGAAGCATCGAGGGCGGATGTGTCGCCTGAGTTCGCATCAGGCGCCGGGTCATTTTTGGCGAGAACGGACGTGGCCGACCCGCTTGCCTTTTCCGGCTTGGCGGATGGGATTTGCTTTAGCCGGCTCTTGGCTAAAAACCCATAAAAACTGAGATCGGATGCAGATGCCAGCCGTTCAAAATATTCGCGGGCTTCGTCATATTTTTTCTCACGAAACAGCGTCATTGCGAGCCAATAGTGCGTGCGCTCATTGCGGTAGGGGTAGCGCACCCGTCTGTGCCGGCGATGACGTCGCCACCAAACATAAACAATTCGCCGTTGGTACAATTGGCGAAATAGGTCTTCAGCTTTACCGTAATGTTGTTTCAAATATTCAATCCAGGCGATGTGCCAACGCGCTTCGATTGCGAGCTTCGAACCGGCGTTTCGTTTGATGAGTTCAATGAAACGTTGCTCGGCTCCGTCATAATCTTGAATTTGATAACTCAAGTACGCGGCGTTGAACGCCGCTTTTCGGCCCGACGACGACCACGGGCTAAGATGATAAGCGTTATTGAACGCCCCGATTGCCGACTGAAATTCGCCCGCTTGCGCGGCGACACGGCCGAGCTCTTCTTGATAGCGAAGTTCGTCCTTTTTCTGATCGTAATACTTCACGAGAATTTGTAGCGCCTCATAAGGGTAACCTTGCAATTCGTAATATTGCACAAGCAGCATGTCAGCGCGCATGATTTCAGCTTTGTCGCCGTCAGCGGCGGCCCGTTTGCGCAATTCGTCGATTTCTCGCTTCGCCAAATCTTCGTGCCCGGCAAGTTGCAATCGCTTCATTCGCGTTTCGATATCTCGCTGCGACGGCACGCATCCGACTTTTTGGTCGCCAATTTTGTCTTCGACGAGGTCAACTCCCCAATTGATAACATCCGCTTGCGCGGGGAATCGCGCATAAATGCGACGTGCCCATCGACAGGCTAGGTAGCGGCGATTTTCTTTGATATCCGCCTCGAGCAGTTTGACGAGAACGTCTGGGTAGCGTGGCGAATGACGCGAATGAAGTTCGAGAAAACGAAGATTTGAAAGGGCTTGCCCAATTTTGTTTAATTTGAGTTCGACCTCGCTCATTAGAAAACGTGCATCAATGCTGACCGTCGCATTCGGCTTGCCGCGCAAACACCGCTCGAGCTCTTGCAGCGCACCCGACATATCTCCGGATTGTTCTTCCACTTCGGCTAATTTCTCGTGGAGCTCAGCCGCGACCAGCGTCTTTTGCTCAAGCGCGTTTTGAAAGTCCGTTTTCGCGTCCGACCATTTTTTCTGTTGGGCAGCCGCGAGCCCAAGCTCGAAGTATTTGACGTCCGATACCGTTTTGGGCGACGCTGTCTGAACTGGTGGCTTCGGAGCTTGGTTTTTAGACGGCGTTTGGGTTTTCGCGGTCGACGGCGTCGGAGCTATCGCTGACGGCGGCTGCGCATACGTCGCAACACGAATTGCGAGCGAAAAAATAGTGACTGGAATTATGATCATATTCAGTTCCAAAAATGTTAGGCGATGTGGGACAATAACACAATGAAAACCAAGTCGATTTTTGTGTGTCAAAATTGTGGATCGGAACGGCCAAAATGGGAAGGCCAGTGCCGTGACTGCGGGGCATGGAACTCTCTGGTTGAAGAAACAGTGAGTAAAGCGCCGAAAGGGGCTCGCTCGTGGTCCGTGGGTCCTTCGGATGAGCTGGCAACAGTTGGCAATGGTGTACTGGCCCTCGACTCTGAGGTTGAGGTCAAGCAATCCGAGCGTTGGTCAACCGGCATGAAAGAACTCAATCGAGTTTTGGGCGGCGGCCTTGTGCGCGGCAGTTACATATTGCTCGGCGGCGATCCGGGCATTGGTAAAAGCACACTTCTCATGCAAATGGCGGCGCAACTCGCGCGCGAAGATCATCGGGTACTGTACGTGTCGGGCGAAGAAAGCGTCGAACAAACCGCGATGCGGGCGCAGCGCCTCGGCGTTCGCACCCCGCAAGTGAAAGTCGCGAGCGACAGCCGACTCACGAACATATTAGATTTGGTCTCACGCGAAAACCCCGACGTACTTATCGTCGATTCGATTCAAACAATCTACCTCGACGAAATCGCCTCAGCGCCAGGCACCGTTTCTCAAGTGCGAGAGTGCGCTGGGCGGCTGATGGCAACAGCGAAGAGCCAAGGCGTCGCCGTTTTTTTAGTCGGGCATATTACGAAAGACGGCTCTATTGCCGGCCCCAAAACCTTAGAACATATGGTCGATACGGTTCTATCTTTCGAAGGCGACGCCAATTACCAGTATCGCTTGCTGCGCGCGCAAAAAAATAGGTTTGGGCCAACGAACGAGCTTGGCGTATTTCAAATGAGCGGCCAGGGCCTTGAAGAAGTCGAAAATCCATCCGAAATGTTTTTGGCCGAACGAGGTGACAGCCTAATCGGTTCAACCGTTTTTGCGGCGATTGAAGGCTCGCGGCCACTTTTATGCGAAGTGCAGGCGCTGACTTCGGGGACCTACATGGCGACCCCCCGACGGACGGCCCTCGGTATCGACTCGAATCGCGTGCAACTTCTCGCCGCCGTGCTCGATAAACACCTTGACCGCGATTTTTCGCGAAACGATGTGTTCGTGAATGTGGTGGGAGGGCTGCGCCTAAGCGAACCTGCAGCCGATCTCGCCATTGCCGCGGCGATGCTCTCGACACTCAGTGGAGAGCCGCTTTCCGCGAACACGGCGCTTTTCGGAGAAATCGGTCTAACCGGTGAGGTTCGCGCGGTGACCTTTGCCGCCGAACGCGTGCGCGAAGCCGAAAAACTCGGCTTTCAAACGATGATTTTGCCGAAGAATTGCGAGCGGTCATTGCGCACGCAATCTACCAAAATCAATTTGCGCTTTATTCGTCATATAAAAGAATTGATGAGGTGATTCTATGGCATTAAATTGGTTGTTAGTGTTTAGCAGTCTTTTTTTCTCATTCGGTGTTTCAGCCGCGGAAAACGCCAATGCGAAAATTCAGTGGTATCGCCCCCTCATAGTAAACACCCTGCAAAATAACCACGCACGCGTCCTCATCGCCGGCAAGACAAGCCCCGGCAATCAGGTTGTCATTGGAGCAGAAGCCTACAGCTACAGATCACAAACCGACTCTTCTAAATTGAGCCCACGAGATCTCGCCGTATCGCCGGCCAAAGCGATCGCCGATAAAGATGGCGTTTTTCAAATTGCTTTGAACCTGCCGTATACAGCCGTGCAAATCCCAGTGATCATATCTGATGACAAAAATCAGACCTCGACCATTATTCTTCTCATGCACGTAGAAAAAAATCACGTACACGTAAACGTCAAAACTGTAGCGCGCAATCGGTGGCGCGTTTACGTTGGGCCTGCATTTAAATTTTTTGACGTGAACGAATCCAATTCAATCGCGACAACGAGCGCATCGTCATCTCTTCTCGGCTCGACGGTGGGCGGCCGATACCAGTTTCGATCCAATACCTACGCGCTCGCTTCTATCAATTCAGTTGAGGGAGTGGGTTCGGCCTCCGGCAATCAATTTACCTATAATGATTTCGAGGTTTCTCTTGGAGTTGGCCGAAAAATCAAAACTCGCTGGCTGAAAAATTGGGATAAAGCAATCGAAGTCGATTACACAAATGCAAGTAGCCTTTTTATAGTAAGAGATGCTTCAAGTAATTTCGTATTTGAAACAGCGGCGTTAAACAAGTTGGCGGCCGAATTCACAGTTTCTTATGACAATACAGCTCGGGTCACTTCGACAATCGGGGCAGGCCTTGAATACGGCCTACTCAATTCTGCAAAGTTTGACTCAAGTCCCGGCATGACCGGTGGATTTTTAAATTATCAAATTTCGTATAGGCTCGATTCGCAATTTTTCGCCTTGGGCAATCTGAGTGCCGAGTACGAGAACTATTCGTTTTCAAACTATGACACGCCAACCGCCACCACAATTTCAACTTCGATGAGTCAAATTATCGGAACGGCCACCGCCTCGATTGGCTTCGAGTTTTAAGCGTCGCCATCCTGATGAGTTGGTTTACAGCCCTGAAAAAACTTGCGTATAGTTGACGCGAACCTTAAATCACGACGCGCACTAATTTCATATATTAGCCGCCCTTTGGCCACAGCCACCGCTTAAGAAAATTTTTCTCGAACAATCAACGAAAAATAACAATCGTCGCCATTGTGATAGCCAACCGGGATTGGTTTATGCCAAATCATGGAGTGGGTTACCATAATGCCAATACGGTGTTGGCTATGGTTTTGGGGGCCGACGTTTTAACGAGCGATCGGCCTTTTTCTTTGTGGCTTAATTAACGTGATCTTGGTGAACGGCCGGCAACTGTACCACGCGCCCGATCGACGGCGGCATGCCACTGTTTCACTCGCGTTTCACGTGCGGGTTTCGGCATCTGCGGCTCAAAGCGCTGGCCAAGATGCCAGGCTGATTTTAAATCGCTCTTACTTTTCCATAAACCAACGCCAAGCCCCGCCAGAAACGCGGCGCCGATCCCGGTCGTTTCGACCATTCGCGGGCGCTCAATTGGCTGGCCGACGTAATCGGCTTGCAGTTGCATGAGAAGATTGTTGGATGTCGCCCCGCCGTCGACGCGCAACGAGCGCAATTTATGGCCGAGGTCCTTTTCCATCGCTCGTAAAATATCGAGATTTTGCATGGCCATTGCATCGAGCGTGGCCCGGGCGAGATGCGAACTTGTTGTACCGCGCGTAAGGCCGCAGATGAGCCCACGCGCTTCGGGGTCCCAATAGGGTGCGCCGAGGCCCGAGAGTGCCGGCACAAAGTCGACGCCAGCCGAATCAGGCACCATCTTCGCGAGATCTTCGATTTCGGCGCTGCGAGTGATCATCTTGAGTCCGTCGCGCAGCCATTGAACGGCGGCTCCGCAAATGAACGCCCCACCTTCAAGTGCATAGGTCATTTTCTTTTCGCCCTGTAATCGCCACGCCACCGTCGTGAGAAGACCCGATTTCGCGGCGATGCGTTTGGCGCCTGTATTCATCAGTAAAAAACTGCCGGTGCCAAAAGTGCATTTGGCGTCACCCGGTTCATGGCACGCTTGACCGAAGAGCGCCGCCTGTTGATCGCCCGCAATCCCCGCTATCGGGATACCATCGGGCAAACCCGGCACCGATTTCGTTCGCGCGACTTCACCCGAAGAATTCACAATCTCGGGGAGTAACCCGCGCGGCACGTTGCCGAAAATCTTAAGAAGTTCGTCGTCCCACTCCCCATTTTCGATGTTCATTAGCTGTGTGCGCGAGGCGTTTGAAACATCGGTCACGTGCTTTTGCCCGCCCGACAGTCGCCACACGAGAAACGAATCGATAGTCCCGGCTGCAAGTTCGCCGCGACGAGCGCGCGCATCGACGCCCTCAACATTTTGCAACAGCCAGCGGAATTTACTCCCCGAAAAATAGGGGTCAATCACGAGCCCGGTTTTGCGCCGGATCTTTTGCGCGTGTTTTGATTTTTTCAGTTTCTCGCAAAAATCGGTCGTGCGCCGGCACTGCCACACGATCGCATTGTGGACGGCGCGATTCGTCTCGCGACTCCACATAACGACCGTTTCGCGTTGATTGGTGATGCCGATGGCCGCGATATCGCGCGGGTTCACCGCCGCCTTGGCCACGACAAGGCCCATTGTCTCGGTGACAGATCGCCATATGTCTTCTGGGTCATGCTCCACCCAGCCGGGTTTCGGAAAAATTTGCCGAAATTCTCTATTTTCTTTGGCAACCGCAAATCCGCCTTGATCGACCAGCATGGCGGTGGTGCCGGTTGTGCCTTGGTCGATGGCTAAGATATATTGAGGCATGGCGAGCTCCGTTGAAAAATTCGTCTTTCAAAAATTGCCGGGTATTCTACTCGAAGGTATGCGCAAATACTTTCGCGTGCAAGTGACGGGGCTTGAGCATGTGCCGCGAACAGGGCCGGTCGTGATCGCGCCTAACCATTCGGGTTTTTCGGGGCTCGACGCGATGATTTTGATGCACGAAGTTCAGCGCGCGACCGGGCGTTTGCCGAAACTCCTGGCTCATCGGTTTTGGTTTTTGAGCCGCGCCACCGCTGTGCCGGCCAAGCGCCTGGGGTTTATCAAAGCGTCAATGGCCAACGGCATTCGTGAGCTAGAGAAGAATCACATCATCATCGTCTTCCCCGAAGGCGAGCAGGGCAATTTCAAACCGACAAGCCGAGCCTATCAGCTGCAGGAGTTTCACCGTGGCTTCGTTCGCATGGCGGTTCAAACCGGTGCACCGATCGTGCCCGCCATGATTATCGGCGCCGAAGAGTCGAGCATCACGCTCGATCAGTTGCGATTGCCGCGCGCGCTGAAGGGGATGATTCTGCCGCTGCCTTTGAACTTGCTGCCACTCCCCGCGAAATGGAAAATCAAGTTTCTGCCGCCTATTGTTTTACCGTACCAGCCGTCGTCTTCGCGCGATCAAGACCTGATGCGGGAAATCGCCGAAGACATTCAAGATCAAGTGCAGGAGCAACTTCGCGCCGAATTGCGCGCGCGCAAGAAAGTCTTTTTTTAAATTATTTTTCGATCGTGTCGTTACCGATAAAAAGAAGAATCGAACGCCACTCGCGAATCACAAGCCCTGGCGAGCTCGAGCTTCGCGAAACCAGGCCTTGAGAAATGGCCATCCAAATGACAATACCGACCACGAGCAGCAGCACATATTCGACCGTCACTTGACCGGCAAAACGAGCGCGCACTTGACCGGAGACCTTTCGGGTCGCTACTGTCGCGCCTATGAAACGCGTTTTACTCATCATGAAATTCGCCGCCGGCTTACTCATCGTTTTGGTACTCGGTCTAATATTCTACAATTCTCACGAACAAATCGCACAGATTCACGACACGCCCAGGACGAACATCCCGGACGCCGGCCCGATTTCAGCCCGCCCGCCAGCTTTGACGATTCCTCTGCCGATTGTGGGCGCCGACGGGCACGCCCACGCCGTACAAACAAGCCAATGGCGCGGTAAAGTCGTACATTTGGTTTTCTGGGCGCAGTGGTGCGAACCGTGTCGAGCCGAATTGCCGATGCTCGAAAAGGAGCAAGCCCGTCGTCATAACGATTACCAAGCGGTGTTGATCGACGTCGATCAAGATGAAGATGGCCGGCACAAGGCCGCCGAGATTGCGAAAAAAATCGACCCGGAGATCCCGAAAGCGTTCGACGACGATGGCAGTTTAACGACGGCCTACAATATTCAAGCTTTGCCCCTCCACGTGATTCTCGATCGCGAAGGGCGGATCGCCGCCATGTTCACGAGCACAATTTATCAGCAACCCGAATTCGATCGGTTGATTGATGAGTTGGTGCGTGAGCGCTAAACTACGACTTCGCCCGGCATCGACTCGGATTGTTCCGAAAGGCTGAGCGCGACCGTTTCAATATGCCCGTAGATCCGATCCATATCCTGATCGGTGATCGGGCCGCGCACACCGATGACGTAATCGACTCCGAGCCGTTCGATTTGAACATTTTCAGTTTCATTAAGGTCACCGAAAGACATGGTGAACGATTCAGCCGACGGATATAGCATCACGAATATGTTGACTCCGGTGCGGCGAAACCGCTCACGAATCTTCGAATATAATTCTTGCAAACGTTGTTGCGCGACAAAATATATCTTGAGCGCTTGCGCCTCTTGAAACTGCGCGAAATAGATTCGCAGGGGACCGTCGAAAATGGCGGAGTTAAACGCCGGCGAATAATATCTCGATTGAGCGATGAATGAAATTTGGGGTGGCATTTTATCACTCCCGCGCTGGGCCTTGCGGCTTTTGCGCTGATGTTGTTGACTCAAAGTTGCAAAATTGTGAGGAGCCCGCAATTATTCGAGACACTACCCACAGACCTAGCCTAGAAAACCTTTTTAACGATTTGCAACAAAAATCTTTTTAGAGTTTGACGAGATAGCCACGACAATATGTCGCTGCGATAGGATGATAGCCCACTTCGTAGAACAACCGGCGCCAATCATCGGCCAAAACGGCAAAATCGGCAGAATACCCCGGCTGAAGAGCGCCGGTTACCCCCGTTAACCCCAACGCGCTGGCGGGGTTAAAGGTCAGAGCTGTCATGACTTCCGCTTGCGACATGCCCATCTCAAGCCGCGCGAGTACACCCACCAATGAAAGGTCGAGTGTCGGCGATGTGCCCGGATTGTAATCAGTGGCCAGCGCAACACGTGTTCCCGCCTGTATCAGCGAACGCGCTGGTGGATATTTCATTTTCAAGTAAAAGTCGCTAGCCGGCAGTAGAACGCAAACTGTTTCGGTCTTCGATATCGCGTCAATATCTTCGTCCGTTATCTGAACGCAATGGTCGACCGACTGCGCCCCGAACTTGGCTAAATCGCGACTCGCCCCCGTCCGAGTGAGCTGCTCGGCATGAGCTGTGATACCGAAACCGAGAGCGCGGGCACGGGCAGCGTAATCTTGTGCCTCGCCCGGAGAAAAATAATTTTCTTCGACGAAAATATCCACTCGATCGGCCAGGCGCCTTTTTTTGATGGCGGGGAGGGTGCTCGTCAAAATCTCATTCCAATAATCAGATTTTAACTTCTCGGAACTCTGCGGTTGCCCGCTCTCATCCGGCGGGATGGCATGCGGCCCCAAATAGGTCGCGACAATTCTCGCCGCAGTCGTCGCACGAAGTTTTTTAACGACTTCTAAAATGCGAGTTTCGTGCCGTTCGGAAAGACCATACCCGCTCTTAATTTCGACGGTTGCCACACCTTGCGCGCATAATCGCGACAACCTCGCCTGCGCGAGCCTCAATAGTTGCGCGCCGGTTGCCTCGCGCGTTTGTTTAACAGTAAAGCGAATGCCACCGCCTTGGGCCGCGATTTGTTGGTAGGTCACTCCTTGATTTCGCAATTCAAATTCGTGCGCCCGGTCGCCGGCGAAAACCAAATGAGTGTGACAGTCAACAAACGCCGGCATGACGGCGGGGGCGTTTAATTTTTTTTCTCGAGTTGGGCCGCGTAGGCCTAAACTTTTGAGCGCCTTACGCGCGTCGCGGCGAGCGCCCGCCCACACGATTTTACCGCCTGTACTGACGATGAATGCTCCATCATGAACAATGCCGAGGTCTTCTTCAGTCGGATGGCGCCCGTTTTTTTTAACCGCACCCGAAAAAGTGAGAAGCTCAGCAATCCCGCTATATATGGTTGTCATTTGCATCCCTAAATTTGCATCCGCATTCCTGAATCGTCATTCGAACTCCTGATTCGGCGGCGCCTTTTCTTTGCTGCGATAAAAGTCATAAATGAACCCGGCGATCACCTCTTGATTTTCAATCGAAAGCATGAGCGGGCTTAACCGATTCGCTGCTCCGGCCAAAAACGATTCGCTCACTCCCACAAACATGATCAGCGGACTGGTGGGCGACGACGTATGATGATACTCGAACCCGACGTAATCGTACATATAACCGGGTACAGCGGAGTACACCGGGCGATCGGCCGTCGCATATTGCGGCGAAACTTCGTAAAAATAGCGAGTGAGTTGGCTCGTGCCCCACAACGCACCGTAATACGCAAGCACGGTGCCATGCGGGTCAAACCACGCCCGGCGCCGCAGATAAATCTCAGGATTAAAATCAAAACCACGATCATCGATTCGCGTGAGATCAGTCGAGAAGACCCAACGCACGGGCACCGAAGCTTCGAGCGAATATTTCGACGAGCGGTAAATGTGCACCAGTAGGCGCGGGCCCACTTCACCCATCCAATCGAGATTCGGCATCCCCTCGCGGGCCTGATCAAGATTTGAATTCACCGGCACTGACCCAGATGCGCTCGCATCGATGTCGATCTCGGCATTCTGAAGAAAAACTCCCCGCATGTCGCCATTTTGATCGGCGCGCAAAAAATTACCTCGGTAGACCAAATAAGGGATGGGTAGCCAGACATAGTGCTGTTGATTCGAGCCGGGATAATCGTTGATGAAGACCCCCGAAGCGCCCAGGCCGAGCTCGAGTTTTGGCAGTGCTTGATCATCGGTCGTGTTGCGAATATTCGTCACGTTAAGTGTATTAACCGAGTTTTGTGTTGCAGGCCCGCGCCCACCAGTTTGCGCGAATGCGCACGGACCGTGACCAATTAAAAATGCTGCAAAAATGCCGACAAAAAATGCGCGTTCCATGCGCGTGGTAATTCCCCTCGACTTTTAATGCTAGCATTTTGTCGTTAAAGGTCTACCAACATGAATTCACGCCGCGTTCGCGGCCGATTTGCACCGCATCTTCATAGCCCGCATCGATATGACGAAACAAACCCATTGCCGGGTCAGCGGTCAAAACACGCTCTAGACGCGCTTCGGCGGCTTTCGAGCCGTCGGCGACGATCACTTGCCCGGCGTGAAGACTGTAACCCATGCCGACACCGCCACCGTGGTGAAAACTCACCCAAGAAGCACCGCAGGCCGTGTTCACCAACGCGTTCAGTATCGGCCAATCAGCCACGGCGTCTGTCCCGTCTTTCATCGCTTCGGTTTCGCGATACGGCGAGGCGACGGACCCGCAATCGAGATGGTCGCGCCCAATCACAATCGGAGCTTTTACTTTTTTGGTTCGCACCAACTCGTTGAATTTGAGTCCGGCGCGTGCGCGTTCGCCGTATTCAAGCCAACAAATGCGCGCAGGCAGACCTTGAAATGCGATTCGCCTCTCGGCGTTGTCGAGCCACGTGAGCAGCGACTTTTTCTCGGGGAACAACTCACGAACCGCATCGTCGGTCGTTTGTATGTCGCGCGGATCACCAGAAAGTGCGACCCAGCGGAACGGGCCGCTCCCACGGCAAAAAAGAGGGCGAATATATTCGGGTACAAAACCGGGAATATCAAACGCGCGCTCCACACCTTCAGCGCGAGCCACCGCGCGGATGTTGTTACCGTAATCGAATGTCACGGCCCCGGATTTTTGCATAAGAAGCATGCCCTCGACGTGTTTGGCGATGCTGACGCGCGACTTTTTTAAATAGCTTTGCGGATCGCGTGCGCGTAGTTTGGCTGCCTCAACCATCGAATAACCTTCGGGTATGTACCCGCGCAAAGGATCATGCGCCGACGTTTGATCGGTGAGAAGATCGGGCCGAAAACCTCGCGCATGAAGTTCATGTATGACAGTCGCCATATTGCCGAGAAGTGCAATCGAGCGCGCTGTCTTTTCATTCTTGTATTTTTCAATTCGGGCGACTGCGTCGTCGATATTTTCAGCCACCTCATCGACGTATTTCAAGTCGAGTCGCCGCTGAATACGCTCGGGGTCGACTTCAACCGCCAAAACCGCAGCACCAGCAAAGACGCCAGCCAGCGGTTGCGCTCCACCCATGCCGCCAAGTCCTGCTGTCAAAATACTTCGCCCGAGCAAAGTGCGGCCGTCTTGCGCATCGGCTTCGCCCGCGCCTTTGCCATCGCCCGCGCCTTTGTTCGCCGCGTTCAATCGCCGGCCAGCTTCAGCGAACGTTTCATACGTGCCTTGAATGATCCCTTGCGTGCCGATGTAAATCCAGGAGCCCGCGGTCATCTGGCCGTACATCATAAGCCCGCGTCGATCGAGTTCGTCGAAGTGTTCCCACGTCGCCCATTTGCCGACGAGATTGGAATTCGCGAGCAAAACGCGAGGAGCATCGGAGTGAGTTTTGACCACCCCTACCGGTTTGCCCGATTGAACGAGCAACGTTTCGTCGTCGTTTAACTTTTGCAGCGTTTCTAAAATTTTATCGAAACACGCCCAATTGCGAGCGGCTTTACCGCGCCCGCCGTAAACGATCAACTCTTCAGGGTGTTCGGCGACACTCGGGTCGAGATTATTCTGAATCATGCGAAACGCCGCTTCTTGAATCCAACCTTTGCAATGAAGTTCAACGCCCGTCGGCGCTCGAATTACACGCGAACCCATTTAACCCCCGAAATTCTTTTAATTGAGATCATTCACCACTCGAGCTCTCCCACCTTTTGCGCCACAAGCGTTAGGAGTTCACCCGAGGCTATATGATGATTGATGGTTTTTACATCGTCTGAAAAAACGCGGTCTTCGCGCGCGAGCGGCACGTAGCGCTCGAGGCGATCGAACACAGCGGCGACCCCGGCGGCCGGGCGAAGCGGCTTTAATAGCGACAAGGCTTGCACCGAGCAGAGCATCTCCATCGATAAAATATTTTCGAGATTGTCGACGACGCGACGGAGTTTGCGCGCCGCGATCGTGCCCATGCTCACATGATCTTCTTTGTCGACGGAAGTCGGGATGCTATCAACCGAGGCGGGATGAGTGTGTATTTTATTTTCGCTCACTAACGCGGCCGCCGCCACTTGCACGATCATCATCCCCGAGTTTAAACCGCCCTCGACCGCGAGAAACGCCGGTAAACGGCTGAAATTCGGATTGATCATTTTCGAAATGCGGCATTCGCTCATGCTGCCGATCGCGGCAAGCGCAATCGCCAAGAAATCAAGCTGAAGCGCCACCGGCTCGCCGTGAAAATTGCCGCACGATAAAACTTTACCTTCTTTGGCGAACACTAGCGGATTGTCGGTACTCGCATTCGCTTCGATCTCAAGCGTTTCGATCGCGCGGCGCAGGCTGTCTTTCACCGCGCCGTGAACGGCGGGCATACAACGAAGCGAGTAGGCGTCTTGCACCCGATCGCAATCTTCATGGCTTTTCGAAATATCGGACGACTCGCCCAGCAGAAGTAACAGATTGCGTGCCGTCTTTCTCTCACCAGGATGTGGGCGGGTCTCGGCAATAATCGGGTCAAACGCGGTGCGAGCTCCACGCAAGGCTTCGAGGCTCATCGCACCCGCCAAATCGGCTTGCAAAACGAGATTGCGAGCGCGCCGAGCGGCGAGTAACCCGACCGCCGTCATGACTTGGCACCCATTAATGAGCGAAAGACCTTCTTTCGCCTTTAAAGTAAGCGGTTCGATGCGATTGGCTTCTAAAACTTCAAGCGTTTTGTGGCGGGTGCCGGTCGCCGCGCACACTTCGCCTTCACCGATGAGGGCGAGCGCCAGATGTGCCAGCGGAGCAAGATCACCGCTCGCGCCGACACTCCCTTGCGAGGGGATGACCGGCACAATATCGTGATTTAAAAATTCGATGATTTTATCGACGACCTCGGGTCGCACGCCGCTATGGCCCCGGGCCAAAGTGTTGGCGCGCAAAAACATGATAGCGCGCGTTTCGGCGCGACTGAACGGCTCACCAACACCGGCGCTGTGAGAACGGATCAAATTTCTTTGCAAAGCTTCGATATCGGCCTCTGAAATTCGCACTGAACTGAACGCGCCAAAACCCGTGTTGACCCCGTAAATGATTTCACCCTTTGCAATTGCCTTTTCGATGTACTCGCGCGACTCTCGCATTCGGGCGCGGGCGCGCTCTGACAGCTTGACGTGTTCGCCACGCCATGCGGGGACAGTGTCACCGATCGCTTCACCGCCGGCGACTTGCCAGACTTCTTCGATTGTTACGCCTTCACCTTTGATTTCAATCATATTTCGCCGCCTTCAGTCGTGTGATGGATTCGCGGTAATCGCGGCTGAATACATAATGGCCGGCAACCAACACATCCGCCAAGCGGCAGCGCGCAGCGGTGTCGGCGTTTATGCCACCGTCCACTTCAATGAGCGCCTTCGATTGGGTGCGGTTCAGCTCCTCGCGAATAGCCGCGATCTTTTCAACTTGTTCAATCATAAAAGTCTGCCCGCCAAAACCGGGATTTACAGTCATTATGAGAATTAAATCGACTTCTCCAAGAAACGGTAAAATTTTTTCTATGGGAGTCGCCGGCCGAAGCGTAATCCCGGCTTTACGGCCGGCGGCGCGAATGGTACGCAAACACTCGGCCACGTCATCCGCCGCTTCAACGTGAATTGTGATGATATCGCTGCCGGCATCGATAAAATCTTTGAGAAATCTTTCGGGCTTCTCAATCATCAAGTGCACATCGAGCGGCTTTCGCGTGCACCGACGCAAACTCTTCACCACCGGCGCGCCGATTGTCAGATTCGGAACAAAATGCCCATCCATCACATCGACGTGCAGCCAATCGGCGCCCGCGACTTCGACGGCACGAATCTCTTCGGCGAGCCTCGAAAAATCGGCGGAAAGCAAACTCGGCGCGATCAAAAATTCATTCGTTGGTTGCATCAGATGAGACGATCCCCAATTTTTAGCATATGGCCAAGCAAAAAATCGTGTGTCGACATCGCGGGCTTCGATTGGGGTTGAATCCGCGTGACCCGCAGCGCACCGTCGGCGCAAGCGACCGTAAAACTATCGCGATCGACGGCCACGATTTGACCCGGTTCGCCGCTAGCGGGGACGACGTCTCCCCAAAGTACCTTCAGTGGCCGATCATTGAGTGTCGTTTGCCCACTTTGGAGCGTGGTCACGCTACCCGGCCCGAGCGCCATGGCGCGAATATGATTTCGAATTTGTACGGCGGTCTTGTTCGCCCACTCAATTCGCGATTCCGACTTCTCGATTTTCGACGCGTAGGTGACCAAGCTCTCGTCTTGCGGCGTTGGGCTCAAATTCCCGCGCAGATAATCGCGAAAATCAGTCTGAAGCAGCCGCGCCCCGAGCGGGATCAACTCATTGTGCAGACGAACGGCATCCCACGCGTCGTCGATCGCGAGTTCGTAACGGCCGATCACATCACCCGCGTCGAGTTTTTTCACCATCACTTGTAGCGACACACCGGTCGTGCGGTCACCGGCTTCGATCGCGCGCTGTATAGGGGCGGCCCCGCGCCACCTTGGCAAAAGACTCGCGTGCACATTCACCGTTTTTTGCGGAAAGATATCGAGAAACGCCTGCGGTAAAATTTGCCCGAACGCGACGACCACGGCCGCTTCAGCCCCCCAATTCTTAATTTCGCGCAAAACGTCTTCATTTTTAACAGATTCAGGCGAGATCGTTTGAATGCCGTGTTCGGTCGCCAATTGTTTCACAGGACTTGGCGTGAGACGCATGTGCCGGCCGCTCGGCCGATCAGGTTGCGTGACGACACCGACGACCGTGTAATGAGGGTCAGTGAATAGACTCGCCAAGTGCTGGCGGGCGAAGTCCGGCGTGCCCAAAAATACAATTCGTGTTGAGCTCAAAGTTGGTGTTCCGAACGCTCCGCGGGAGTTGCATCAGTTAAATCGTCGTCTTCATCGTCGTCGTGCGCGCCGTAACCGAATTTTTTGATTTTGGATTTGATACGCGCCGATTTGATCGGGCTCAAGCGGTCGATGAAAAGTTTGCCGTCCAAATGATCGATCTCGTGTTGAATGCAAATGGCGAGAAGGCCGTCGGTCGTGAACGCGATTTTTTTGCCGTCGACGTCGAGAGCTTCGACGTCGATGAGGCGCGCGCGCTCGACGATTTCAAAATACGTTGGTACGCTGAGGCAGCCTTCGTTGTACGTGATCTTGCCTTCTTTTCGTTTCACAACCGGGTTAAACAATATCAGCGGTTGGGTGACGCTTTTTTCGAGTTCCGACACGCCGAGCTCGCCGCGCACTTCTTTTTCGTCTTCGTTTTCAGGCCTTCGGGTGTCGACCACAATCAGGCGGATCTGCCGGTTGATTTGCGCCGCCGCGAGGCCAATCCCGCGAAAATCGTACATCGTCTCGAGCATATCTTGGGCGAGCTGCGCGTATTCGGGGGTGATCTTATCGACCGCCTTGCACTTCTTGCGCAGATTAGGGTCCGGGAATTTCAAAACCTCAAGCTTCGCCATGAAAACAGTCTACCAAATCGGCACAAGGCGGTCAAAACGTGCGCAAAGGAAGGCAAGTACGACGTAGTCGTCCGACTAGAATTGGCACGCATATTGATTGTGCAATCGGGTTATGTTGTAAAATCGAGTTTGAGCTGATTTGGGAGTAATGATGAAGAGGTTTTTTTTCGAAAATTGTCGCTGGCCACGAAAAATCTGCCTGGTCCTTATGACAATTGCGATCGGGTGCGCTTCTTATGGGGTTACGACAAAAAGGGACGCATTTTTGCCAAACAAAAGGGTGACTGGAGTTGTTTATATTCCAGAAATTAACCGCAGTGTTCACTATACGAAAGATTTTACGACTAAACAGTATATTATCGACTATCGTGATTTAGCAGACGTGAAACTTCAAATGCGCCCAATTGAAGTTAGTAAGTGTTCCGCTTGGTACAATCGCGCCAAACCTTTGAATCGACTGGATGGAATGTGGGATTTTTTTCAGCGATCGAAAGTTCGATTTCATTTAAAGGTATTTCGAATGAATCCAACTGCCATTTCAAATGCATTCGGACCGGGCTGGAAAAACGCAGGCTATCTGGGCGGCAATATAAAGATTGGCTTCGTCTGGAAACGAAATTCCATAACCCAATCGTGGGGCCCGAGACTCGTATCTAAGGTCGAAGAGTATGTTCAAAATTTATTCGTAGCGCCGCCTACCCTTTCAACTATAGCAGACAATGGAGAAGCTGACTTTATGGTGCAAAACTCACCATTTGTATGCGACATTCTTGATAACAAAGTCGCATTGACTCTTACATTCCAGGGTTACCAGCAGGTCTATTTTGGCTTGATTCCAAACGTTGACCCACAACAGATCGTCGCTGTTAGTCGACTCGTGGTCCATGAATATGATCGTTTGAAAGCTATTGACGGAAATTTCATTTCAGATGACTTCTGGACGCAACAAGTGCAAAGCGGAGGATTGCTTGGAATTGCTTTGCATCGTGTCGGCATGGCGCAAACGGTGTTTGATTCTGGAATGTACACAGATCTTAGCAACGATATATTTAAAAACGGAACCGATCAGCCAAGAGTTTTGTCGCGCCAACAGGCAAGTAAACTACTTAAGAGATCCATTCAGTTCAGTATTCACAATGAGAACTTTACTTTTACTCGCAATTTGACGTCTGCGGTGTCGAGGTGATCACATGAAAAAAGTATTGGTCGGGCTTTTTGCTTTTGCGCTGATGGGATGTTCTCAAGGCAGCCACCAACCCAACGCCGCAAACGGTACTCAATTCAAATACCAGGCAAACGCTTGCCCGGCCCAAAATCTTACAGAGGATCAATTTAATCGAGTAGTGATGGATACACAAGTGCCGGATCCGTTTGTGGTTGGAGCAGACCCGGACGAGGCGGCGGCCCGATTAGCGGTATCATTGTTGATGTCTGGAGTGACCGAGTCTACTCTTTTGAGCTCTATTAAAAACGGCAATTTTGCGGTAATTATGACCTGGATAGCTGACGATCCGAGACAAGCGCTGGCAAACTTAAGTAAAATCTCACAATGCCAAATGAAATATCTTTAGCTGGGGCAGTTTAGAAAAGCTTAGATGAACGTTATCTTAAAAAAGCGGTCAAAAGACCCAGCTAAACGCAAGCGTAAAACGATCAAAATGGCTCAGCCACTAAAAAGTTTAAAGCGGTCAAAACGTTCCAGCTACTAGGCGCTAGGAGCGAACGAGTGAGGCGTATGTACTCAATACGCCGCAATGAAGTGAGCGACGACGCAACGACGTAGATGGACGTTTTCACCGCTTTAGTCTGACAAGGGCGGCGGTGGCGGCTCCGCCCATGAGCACATCCGGCCCCCACGCTGCCACCAGCGGCGGCAAAACACCGTGCTTCCCCATCGCGAGAGATGCGCTGTAAAAAACCCAGTAAATAAACGCGATGCCGACGCACAAACCGATATTGAGCATATTGCCGCCGGCTCGCGCGCGCTGAATGGTGAACGGGATGCCCATGAGCGAAAGCACAAGCCCCGCGAAAGCAAACGACATCTTCGCATAAAGGTCGACTTCGTAGCCGAGGGTGTCCATCCCCGCATCTTTGTTTTTATGTATAAAGCTTTGCAGTTGCGAACTCGAAAGGGTTTGGCTGTCGGGAGGGTTGGCGCTGAAATCGGCCAAATCTTCGCCGACCGTCAGAGTTTTATTTTTGAAAGTTTTGGTGAGCGGAAAGCTCGACTCTTTCGCGAAAAGCGTGACCGACCCGTCGTGTAGATGCCAGGTCATTTTATCCATTTTCACCGATTTCGCTTTGATTAACTGAACGAGATCCCACGCGCTGTTGAAATAGTAAAGCGTGATACCTTGAGCGGATCGGTTGGCCGCGTTCAAGTATGAAATATTAAAAATTGTATTCTCAGAGCGGTACCAAATTTTATTTTTTTCAACAGTTGAATAAAGCCCCGGCGTTTTTTCGAGGTCCACGTAGTATACGTAACTCATTTTTTGCGCGACATACGGCACGATATGGTCGCCAACCCAATACGTGAGCATGCACATCACTGTGAGGCACGACAGCACCGGTAAACTGATGCGCGCCAAACTGTAACCAAGGCTATAAAGCGCCGTGAGCTCGTTATTGCGGCTGAGCGAAGACATTGTGAACATTGTGCCGACCATGCCCCCGACCGGCAGCAGTTGATACACAATAATCGGCAAATAGTATTTGTAATACTGGATCATCACATCGGTCGACGCGTGAAACCGCATGGAGGTCGACGTGTAATCGATACCGAAATAAATAACCGTGAAGACGATGACACCCGCCACAAAATACGAGAAAAAATTTTTTGCCAAGTAGCGGTCGACGATAGTGAACATAGCCCCTCAACTTGACTCTACACCCGATTCGATGTTGACTCGAACTATGGCTTTGCGCGTCTTACTTGCCGATGAAAGTGTCACCATCAAGAAGGTTTTTCAGGTGGCGCTCCAAGACTTCCATCCTGAAGTGACAGCCGTCACGATCGGGAGCGACGTCGTCACCGTCGCCGAACGCGTGAAGCCCGACATCATCTTCGTCGATGTGCTTTTGCAGAAGAAAAACGGCTACGATGTCTGCCGCGAAATCAAAAGTGCGGCAGCACTCGCGGCGACCCCGGTCGTTCTCATTTGGAGCGGTTTTATGGAACTCGACAAACAGAAGTTTCAAGCCTCCGGCGCCAATGATCACCTTGAAAAGCCGTTCGATGCGCAGAGACTCCGTGACGTTGTCACAAAACTCGTCGCGAAGGCGAAAAGCCAACCCGTTGCGCCGTTTTTGACGATGCCGAAGCTGCCTGAATTTGATGAAAGTCGCCCCGCCGAACAACCGGCAAGCAACAACTGGTCGATGGAAAGCTTTGAGCCGCCGCCATTGGTTTTGAACGACGCGCCCGACGAATTCGCGTCGGTCAGTCTATCGGGCCGAAGTTCGATCCGCCCGCCGATTCACCCGGCAACCCAAGCTCCCGCGCAAGTGGATGAAAGCGAAGATGACGGGATGTGGGTGCAAAAAACTCTCACAAAACCGAAAGCCGCCGCAGAACCGGCGCCTGTGGACGATGGCAGTTTTGTCGAACTCAATCTCGATGAAACTGATGATGCACCCTCGGCTTCAATTTCAACGAGAACGTCGTCGGCCAGCAGTGCACCTGTAGCGCCTGCGGTCGCGGCACCCGGCGGGCTTACCGAAAAGCAGCTCATCGAAATTATTCGCGGGCAAGCTGCTGAGGTCATCGAGAAAGTGGTTTGGCAGGTGCTGCCCGAAGTGGCCACTCGAATTGTCGAACGAGAACTCGCCAGACTGCTCGAAGAGCGGGGTTTCGACCGCGAAACATGAGCTCCCTATCAAAGTTTGTCGAAACCGCATTAAATGAAGACATCCCGAGCGGCGATATCACGACCGATAGCTTGCATTTAAATGAACTTGGCGGCCTCGCGCGCGTCATCGCCAAAGAGGATTTGGTATTATCCGGCCGAGCGGCTTTCGATGAAACGTTTCGTACTGTCAGCCCGGCCGTCAAAGTCGAGTGGCAATTCCCCGACGGAGCGTTCATTTTAAACGGCCAGACACTGTGTCTCATTCGCGGGCCCATTCACGCGATTTTAAAGGCCGAGCGCGTGGCACTGAATTTTTTAGGGCATTTATCAGGCATCGCAACACTCACCCGCTGCTTTGTCGAGCAAGTGAAACACACGAAAACCAAAATTCTCGACACGCGAAAAACGCTGCCGGGCTGGCGCGCGCTCGAAAAGGCGGCAGTGGTGCACGGCGGCGGCAAAAACCATCGCCTGAATTTGAGTGATGGCGTTTTGATCAAAGAAAATCATATTCGTCTGGCGGGCGGCATAAAAAAAGCAGTCGAAAAAATTCGCAAGGAAAACAACCTGCCGATCGAAGTCGAAGCGCGAACACTCGATGAAGTTCGCCTAGCGGCGGAGCTCGATGTGTGGCGCATTTTGCTCGATAATATGTCGAACGACGAAATGCGCGATGCTTTGAAGCTCATCCATGCCGGCATAGAAACCGAAGCTTCGGGCAACATGACGGTCGAGCGCGTGCGCGGCGTTGCCGAACTCGGCGTTGATTACATCAGCGTCGGGGCCATCACTCATTCGGCACCTTGTGCCGACGTTAGCTTGTTACTCGAAACTGTCGGGCCGACGCTATGACGACTCCCACAAAATTTAACGTGTACGAACTCACGCGCGAGTGGCTGGCCCAATCGCAAGTCGCATTTCTGGCGGAGGCATCCATCGCAAGCACCAGTGATCTGGCGAAGAACGAGGCCTTTAGCCGTGCTCTCGCGAATGAAAAAATCTATTTGACTGATATACAAACAAAAGGTCGCGGTCGCGGATCAAATACGTGGCTCACGCCACCTTCTGGCGACGCACTACTCATGACCTGGTCAACGAGGGTCGAGCATCCCGTGCAAGCCGTCACCGGCCCGCTTTTGGGTTTGGCTGTCTATCGCGCGCTCGCTCGGACGCTTTCGCTGCCACGCCTGAGCATCAAACCACCAAACGATATTTATTATGGACACAAAAAAATTCTCGGCATTCTCGCCGAAGCGCTTCAGCAAGGCGACCAGCATCATTTGATGGTCGGACTTGGCCTCAATGTCTTTTCATATCCGAAAGAAGTCGACATTGCCGGATGCCTCAATGATTGCCTCGGCGACGATCACAGCCACACCGTCCAATTGACCGCTCAAGCTTGGCAAAAATTTCTCACGTCTCTTTTGCAAGAGCTCCGCGCCGCCGCGAGGGCCTCAACCGGCGCCACGATGAACCGAGCACACTGCGATGAATTGTTAGCGGCGCTCAAACTCCACCCGAACGGCCAGCGGTATAGTGAAGTTTTGCCCAATGGCGATTTGCGAATCACCTCTGGTCAAACGTTGTCTTGGCGCGACCTCTGAGGTAAAAATCAAATGCTGGAGGCCGCCCCGCTTGGGCGCGTAAATCCGATGGCACTCTTGTACACACCTGATGTCGCGATGGGCACGCCGATGCCGACGTTCCAACTCAAAACCGTTGATGGCCGCGATTTCTCGTCGTCACAAATCAACAGCGCGCCCGCCAAAGTGATCGTGTTCATGTGCAACCACTGCCCGTACGTGAAAGCGATTGAATCGAGACTCATTGCGCTCGGGCGCGATCTCGATCTGCTCAAGGTGCCTCTGATCGGGATTTGCAGCAATGACCCGTCTGAGTACCCCGAAGACGCTCCCGCCGAATTGTTGAAACGCTGGCGCGAGCGCGAATATAGCTTTGAATATTTAATCGACGAAACCCAAGATGTGGCACAGACATTTGGCGCCGTGTGCACGCCTGATTTTTTCGTTTATGACCGGGCCAATCGCCTCGCCTACCGCGGCCGCCTCGACGATTCGTGGAAGGACGCATCCAAAGTCACCCGCCGCGAGTTGAAGCTTGCCGTCGAAAAAATTCTAAAAGGCGAACCCGTGCCCGAGCAAAGCCCTTCGATGGGCTGTTCGATTAAATGGAAAAACGCCTAAGCAATTTCCGCATCAATTTGAAACAATTGAACTGAATTGTGCTCATCGCGTGTCTTAATTTGAACTAGCCGCGACGTAAGTTCGCGGCCGTTCGACGGGTCTAGGAGCCCCTTCAAAAAGAATTCATCATTACGTGGTAAATTATTAGCGTGGGGGCGCCGAAATATGAGGGGCATGCGCATTGGTTTGACCGTTTTTTCATTAATGTTGGTTCTGTCTTTTTCGTCAGTTGCTTTGGCAACAATGGGTGAAAGCGCCACGACCGTTCAAACCGACATGTCGCACCTTCAAGGTCACAATTTGCAGGTGACCTCGAACTCCGTTTACACGACCTATACATTTCAAGCGCGCGGCGACGTCATCAAAGAATTTGCCAACACCGACGGCGTGATTTTCGCTCTCACCTGGCGCGGCCGCGCACCGCTCAATATGAGGGGGATCTCAGGCAAGCATTACCAGGCCTATCGCGCGATGCGCGCCATGCAACCGCACCTACATGTGCGCCATCCCATCATCGTGAAAACTCCTCTCATGACGGTTTATCGCGGCGGTCACATGCGAGATTGGATGGGCCTAGCATATATGAAATCACTTGCGCCTTCGGGAGTGTCGGAGAGGGATCTTCGATGAAAACCCTAACAATTCGATTGCGGCGTTACGCGCGAGGCGCTTCAATTTTTATTCTTTTAATTCTGATTGGTTGTCAAAAATACAGCAGCACGAGTTGCAGTCTCAATTCGTCGTATGCCGCGGGCACGGCGAGTAGCCTTTCGCAAAACACAAATTACTTGGGCACGATTACCGGAAGCGAAAACAATATCATGTCGGTGGATGTCGGCGCGTGCGGCGGCACTTTGAATATCCCCTGCGCGAGCGTTACGATTTGCGTGCCCGGCAGCACCACCAACTGCCAAACGATAAATAATCTGTTGGTCGATACCGGCAGCTACGGCCTTCGCATTTTTTCATCGCTTGTGACAAATATCACTTTGCCCGCCGTCACCGATACTTTAAGCGGCGATGCAATTGGTGAATGTGTCGGCTACCTTGACGGGTCTGGCGACTGGGGCTCGGTCAACTATGCTGACGTTTATCTCGGCGGTACGAGTGGGCAAAAAGCCTCCAACATCCCAATTCAACTCATTAACTCGGCTTATTCGGGCTATAACCCTTCTTCGGATTGCGCGGGCTATCAGGTCAATCTCGATACATCACCAACGTCAACGGGGTTCAATGGCGTCTTGGGCGTTGGTCAATTTACCCATGACTGCTCGGGCTGCGATACAAGTTCTAATAATTATCAGTATTACAAATGCACTGGCTCAACTTGCACAACATTCAAGGTCAATCTAGCCGACGAAGTTCAAAATCCAGTTTCGAACTTCGGCTCAGGCTTTAACAATGGCATTGTCCTTGAACTGCCGGGCGTGCCATCAACCGGCGCCGTCAGCGCTCCTGGTTATGCGATTTTTGGCATCAGTTCATTCAGCTCTGACGGTGCATCGGCCGCGAATACTCCCGGCAGCGGGGTCACCGTTTACACCGGCGATACCAACGGTAACATTCAAACCACGTTCGACGGCACCGATTATTACACTTCATTTCTCGACAGCGGCTCGAACGGTCTTTACTTTCCGCAACCGTCGTCTTTACCTTCTTGTTCGAGCTCATTGTCGTCTTTCTTTTGCCCGTGCAGCCTGACCGACTTGACGGCAACTTTCAATAATGCGGCCGGCTCACTCACCGGCACCAACGTTTCATTTTCAATCGGCAACGCGTCGGTGGACTTCGATCAGAGCAATCCCAATATGGTGTACAGTAGCTTGGGCGGCGGGTTAAGCGGTGAATTTGACTGGGGCTTGCCGTTTTTCCTGGGCCGCACCGTTTTTATCGGCATTAACGGTAAGGCGGCGACGATCAACACTAAGGTTTACACGGGGCCATTTTTCGCGTTTTAATTTGGGCCCCCGCACTCCACCAGCACCCTGATAATCTACGAAACCCGACTGGTCGTCCCAACCGGGTTTTTTATTTTGCAACTCGCGTTCCGAAACCGATCGCGAAAGAAATCGCTGCTTGCAAAAAATCTAGTCCGAATAGACCCGCGGTACCGGCCAACTTCACCATTGTCCAGTCGAATGCCGGCCGTTCAGAACCGATAAGTTTCTGAAGGAGCATGCCAATGACGCGCCACCGTTACCCAAAGCCGTCTGGCACCTTTTTATGAAACAGTGGATTCGAAAGCTCGTCGAGCAATTTGATGCGGGAGTGAACAGCGGCGCAAAAGGCGCAAAGTCCGCTGTCGGCGCGACCGACATTTCAGAAGATCGCGCGACACTCCTCTACCTGATCGACGTCTACAATAAAAATTTAATCGAAACTGATAAACACCCGGCGCGCAAAGTGCGCGAAATTTTCGACGAATTTATCAAGGCCCTTCTCGTCACCGAAGGGGCCGGCGCCGACGAATCGACGAAAGAAAAAGTGCTGTTTCGTTTGAGACAGTTTTTCGCCGTCCATCGACTCGATGAATATTCGTATATTCAAAACGCCAATGAAGACTTTAAAGGCATCATTTGGGATTTCGCCGATCAACTGGGCGAAGCGATTCGACTTGAAAAGCTCGACGACAAAAACATCAGTGAAAGCCTTGGCCTCTTGCGGGAAGCCGTCGAAGCCAACTCGATCGAGGACTTGCGTGTTCGTTCGCGCGAATTTATCGATTTTTACGTCGAGCAACAAACGCGGCGGGATGAGCGGCGCGAGAAAAGCTTGTCGCTTCTTAAAACAAATCTTGATTCCGTTCGAAAAAAGCTTTCAGATGCCAATCAAAAAATGCACGTCGACCATTTGACACAAGCATTTAACCGAATGGCCTTCGACGAAGAATGCCGGCGACTCTATGGCTTGCACCAGAAACAGCAGACTCCCGCATGCCTCATCATGTTTGATCTCGATCATTTTAAACGCGTCAACGACACCTTTGGGCACGACGTCGGAGATATCGTATTAAAAGAGTGTGTGAAAACAATGAAGCAGGCGTTCAATGAACCCGGCGATCATATTTCGCGAACAGGTGGCGAAGAATTTGCCATATTGTTGCCCGGTTGCAACGCCGAACGCGCTATCGTGCGCGCCGAAGCCGCACTCGAGCAAATTCGCGCGAACGTCGTCATTCACGGCAGCTTTCAAGTGAAGTTCACGATCTCAATGGGTATTGCGGAGCTCGGCAAAGAACCGCTCGAAATGTGGGTCAAACGCGCCGACAGCGCCCTCTATGAATCGAAAAATTCGGGCCGCAACCGGTACACCGTCGCTCCCCCGCCGCATTTGTTCGCGGCATAGAGTCACAAACGTCAATGCACATACGTGCGGATTGAAGTCTTCAGCGCGCGAATTTTGTCGGCAACGGCGGTTAGCGCCGATTTATCAGAAAGGCCGAGATCCATGATCAAATAGCCAATCGCGGGGTCGGTCGACAAATGTTGAGCGACAATGTTCGCGCCGTGCTCCGATACGATGCTGTTGATGGCGCCCAAAACCCCCGGCACGTTTCGATGAATATTTACCACGCGCGGATACTCCCGCGGCTCCGCCACATCGATGCGCGGAAAATTCACTGCGCCGGTTGTCGCTCCGGTTTTAAAATATCGCTCAATACTCTCCGACACTTCTTGCCCGATCGCCTCTTGCGCTTCTTCGGTGCTGCCGCCGATGTGAGGTGTGAGAATCACATTCTCCAGCTCTTGCACTTCAGACGTGAACCGACCGTCGTTCGACGCCGGCTCGACGGGGAAGACATCCAGCGCCGCTCCCGCAACATGGTGCGATTTCAAAACCGCGGCCAGCGCCGGGATGTCTACGACAAGTCCGCGGCTGGCATTTAACAAGTAGGCGCCCTTTTTTATCGCGCGAAGTTCCGGCTCTCCAATCATGTTGCGCGTGAGTTGCGTGTCGGGCACGTGGAGTGTCACGAAATCCGCCCGCCCCAATAACTCGTGGAGTGTGTCGCACGGCCGCGCATTCCCGATCGGGAGTTTTTTCACAATATCATAGTAGATAACTTGAAGGCCAAAGGCTTCGGCGAGCACACTCACTTGCGTGCCGATGTGGCCGTACCCGACGATGCCCAGAGTTTTGCCGCGAATTTCATTGGCGCCGGTCGCCGATTTTTGCCACACGCCCTTATGCATTTGCATCGTGCGATCGGCGAGCCGACGTGACAAAGCCACCATTTCGGCCATGACAAGCTCAGCTACGCTGCGCGTGTTGCTGTAAGGAGCGTTAAAGACTGGAACACCCATTTTATTGGCCTGCTCAAGGGCTACTTGGTCGGTGCCGATGCAAAAGCAGCCAATAATTTCAAGGTCGGGTAATTTTTCAAGAACGTCGCTCGTTATTTTTGTCTTCGAGCGAATGCCGATGCCGTGAAATCCTTTCGCTCTCGAAGCGAGCGCCTCTCCCTCAAACCCACCTTTTTCTGTTTCTACTATGAAACCGGCGGCTTCTAGACGTGTTTTGGCGCCGGGGTGAATTCCTTCTAACAGCAAAATCCGTTTGTTTGCGTTTATTTTCGCCATAGTTTAAAAACATAACATGAAAACTCTTACACTGTTAGCTGTTGATGACGATGATTTGATTTTGCAAACGCTCAGAATCGGCTTGCCCCAGCATTGGCGGCTTGCGGCGTTCAATAATATCGCGTCCGTCCCACCAAACGGCGAGTATTCGGCGGCTATGGTCGACATGCATTTGTCTGGCAATACGTCTCGCGCCGAAGGTTTAGAGGTCATTCGTACACTCAAAGAACGCATGCCCTACCTCGAAATCATCGCCATGTCGGGCGACCTCGATCGCGATCTCATGGAGAAATGCATCCGCGCCGGAGCCTCAAGATACGTAGCCAAACCTCTCAACATGGATGAAGTTCTTCTCATTCTCGACAAAATCGAGGCTCTACTTCTTATGCAGGTCGCCTCATTTCACCACCCCGACAAGAAGGCGGTGTGGATCGGCAATTCGCTGCAATCGCAAGAAGTGAAGCGGCAAGTGGCATTTCTGCGCGGAGAACCTGGCCCTATTTTGCTCGAAGGCGAATCGGGCACGGGTAAAGAGGTTGTCGCGCAGTTGATTCACGAGCAAGAATCTGGCCGTCCATTTATCGCGGTCAACGTCGCCGCTATCCCTGAAAATTTATTCGAGTCTGAATTGTTCGGTCACGTACGCGGAGCATTCACGGGCGCCGACCAGAATAAAATTGGTCTTGCCGAAGCCGCGCACGGCGGCGATCTATTTCTCGATGAAATTGAAGGTCTGTCGTTACCGCTGCAAGTTAAACTTCTGCGCTTTCTCGAATCGGGCGAAGTCCGGCGCGTCGGCTCAAAGGACGTCATTCGCTCCACCACCCGCGTGATCGTCGCCTCGAATCGCAATCTCGAAAAGATGGTCGAAGAAAAAAAATTTCGTGAAGACCTTTTGTGGCGCCTCAGCAGTAAAAAAATTGTCATGCCTCCTCTGCGCGATCGAAAAGACGATATCGTCGACCTCGCCACTTGGTTTTTATCACTCGAACGTTATCACAAAAAAGAGCTCACATCAGAAGCGATCGAAGCCATGAAGCAATACAACTGGCCGGGCAACGTGCGCGAACTGAGGCGGGTCTGCGAACAACTGGCCCTAATCTCACCACTACCGGTCATTCGTCGCGAAGACGTTCTAAGAATCATTCAACCGCGATTTGAGGCCGATTCCGGTGTGACGCTCGACTTTTCGATGGGGCTTGATAAAATGATACAAAACTTTGAACAGGCGGCGATCGCCCAGGCTTTGAAGAAATTCGGCGATATCGAAGAGGTTTCGCGACAGCTCGGTATTTCGCGGTCGAGCCTGTACAAGCGCATCAAAGATTTTAACATCGATTGGAAGTCGAATTCGTGAATGATATAGCTCTGTGGCACAACCCGACGTATGTGAGCACGGTCACAAGCGTTGTCACCTTTTTTGTTATCGTCGGCGCCGTCGTTTACTATTTGCAACAGCGCAACCCTAAATGGATCGGCGTTTGGGCATCGATTAAAAGTTGGGTGATCACCTCACCAGTCATTTTTTTCTTTGCGGCATTACCGGCGCCCTGGCCGCTTGTCTTTGTCGTGCTTGTCGCCATTTCGGGCGCGAAGACATTTTATCAAATGACGGGGATGTATCACCGCACGATGTTTGTATGGATCACATATGTTTTTCTCATTCTGCAGGGGTATTTAGTTTTTCGCGGCCACTCCGGCCTATACAATCTCATGCCGATGTTATTTTTCTTCGGCATTGTTCTGATCCCGATTTTACGAAATTCGGTTACGCACATGATTCAGTACATCGCGCTCGCACTCATGAATTTCATGTTGCTCGGCTGGGGCTTTCTTCATCTTGCACGTATACTCCTTTGGGCGGGCGGGCCGCTCATCGTTCTGCATTTGGCTATACTTTTTGAATTTTGCGAAAGCTGCAATTACGCGATCACACGTGCCATCGGTAAACACAAACCGCTGCAGGCGATTACGACACGATTTTCGGTTGAAGGCTTTCTCTTGTCGCTTGCACTGACGGTTCTTCTCGCATGGGGTCTTCGTTTCATGTTGCCCCATCATACGCAGCCATACTGGCTTCTCAGCGGGCTTAGTGTTGCAATATTCGGGCGAATCGGCGGGTTGTTATTGACCGTCATTCGGCGCGACCTCGGTATTAAAGAGTCGGGCATTTTTATTATCGGCCGCGACGACATCCTCTCGCGACTCGACAAAGCCATGTTCGCCGCGCCGGTCTTTTACTTCGGCTACTGGCTCATGAGCACGGTCTGGTTAGTAAAATGATCGCGTTTGGTTGGTGCGATGGTTATAAAATTACCTTTAAGCTCCTCAAAAAGACTCATGTACAAGGCGCGAGGAGCGAGCGCGGAGGCGTATGTACCCATACGTGGCACAAGCGCAGCGACGAAGCAACGCAGTAGATGGGTCTTTTTCAGGAGCTTGCCGGGTGAAAAATTGGAGTTATGAGAACGAGCAATGGACCCAACTCCCCGGTCACCTCAAACACCTCCCCTTATTCACGCGACAAATCGATTTGATGAGCTGGTTTTTTCGCGCGCTATGGGGGTTATTTCTTAAAATCGCATTTCGTTTTTACATCTTTCTTCGCGTTCGCGGCAGCTGGGCTGACATCCACAAAAAGTATCCACGCCTACTCATCGTCTCCAACCATGCCAGCCACCTTGACGCCGTTTCCATTACCGCCTCTGTGCCGTTTTGGTACTGGACGGATCTCTTCATCTCAGCGGCGAAAGACTATTGGTTCAAAAACCCAATCTTTACGTTTTTTTCAAAACATTGCCTGGGCGCGATTCCGATCGATCGCAAAGACAAAAGGGGCGAAGCTATTAAGCTTTGCACGACGCTCCTCACGCGCCTCGAACGAATCTGGCTGATTATATTCCCAGAAGGCACGCGCTCACCCGACGGTTACGTGCAGGAGTTCAAGCGCGGAGTCACCATTTTTTCAGAACGCACGAATACACCCATATTACTTCTTTATATCGAGGGGAATCGTGAGCTCTTCCCCAAGGGAGCGCCGTTGCCAAAACCCGGTTTTTTGACTATTCATCTAGGGCCGGTTTTGATGCCGGATGAAGCCCAAAACATCAATGAACGTTATCGGGACTGGGTGACGACAATTAACCCGAACGCGTACGCGCCCGCCGAAATTGGCGCGACGGAAGTTAAACCATAATATGGCCTTCGATCTTTCGATACTAATCGCGACCGTCAACGGGAGCGGTAGCCAATCCGCCAATTTAGTCCTGGCAAAGAGCCTTTTTCGCCAAGGCACGCCGGTTGCGACCAAAAATATATTTCCATCGAATATAGCCGGTTTGCCGACGTGGTTTTCATTACGTCTCAATGAACGCGGATATTCGGCCTGGCGCCTGAAGCATGACGTGGTCGTTGCGAGAAACGCTCAAACTTTTGCTGACGATCTGCAGGTGCTCGCGGATGGCGGTCTTTTTATTTACGATCGCGACTTGAAGATATCGGCCGACGCTCTGGCGCGACTCGATGAAATCGCCAGTCAGAAACGTGCGTCGTTGGGCGCGATTTCGTTTCGCGAGTGGGTGGATAAAGCGACGACGTCCGTTCCGCTGCGCAAAGTTCTCGGTAATATGATCTATGTCGGCGTGCTCGCGGAGCTACTAAAAATCGAGGACGCCACGGTAACTAAGGCCGTTCACGATCAATTCGAAGGCAAAGCTTCGGTTGTCGACACGAATTGCAAAGCCATCGCTCTCGGCCGAGAGGCTGGTCGCGCTGCTTTCGCAAATGTCGACAAACGCTGGGGCCGACTGAGCGTCCCCGTCTCGAAAACCGCTCGCGATATGATTTTTGTCGACGGCAACTCGGCTGCGGCCATGGGTGCCGTTGTCGGCGGATGCACGGTTCTTTCTTGGTACCCGATCACCCCTGCGACATCTCTTGCCGAAACGTTTACTGAGCTATCGAAAATGGCGGCCTCCGTACAAACCGAAGACGAGCTGAGCGCAATTTGTATGGCGGTCGGTGCCGGCTGGGCGGGCGCGCGCGCTATGACAGCGACGAGCGGCCCCGGGTTATCACTGATGGCCGAAGCGGCGGGCTTGAGCTATTTTGCCGAAGTGCCCGCCGTGATTTGGGACGTCCAACGTGCCGGCCCGTCGACAGGGCTGCCGACGCGAACGTCGCAGGGGGATGTGCTCACCGCCTCGACGTTCTCTCATGGTGACACGGAGCCCGTGGTGCTTATACCAGCCACTCCCCACGAATGTTTTGAATTTGCCGAACTGGCATTCGACTTGGCCGAAATTCTTCAAACGCTTGTTATTGTCTTAAGCGATCTCGACCTCGGCATGAATTATTTCATAGACCGCGAATTCAAATTGCCGACAAAATCATATCGTCGCGGTAAGATCCTGACCAAAGCCGATCTCGATCGAGGCGTGGAATTCGCGCGCTACCGAGACGTGGATAACGACGGCATCGCCTACCGCACATTGCCCGGCACGCCGGACCCCCGCGCGGCTTATTTCACTCGCGGCTCGGGGCACAATGAGAGCGCAAAATATTCGGAGCGCGGCGAAGACTATAAGAACTTGCTCGACCGGTTGAAAAGAAAAATCGAAATGAATTTAAATCTTTTACCGGCACCTGAAATTACCAGCTCGAACGGAACTGGCGCAAACAAAAGTGAGCGAGCCGACATCGGCCTGATTTCGTACGGCAGTTCGTCGCAAGCGATTGATGAAATTCGCGATGAACTCGAAGCCGACGGCCTCACCACGCGAGGCTTGCGGATTCGCTCATTGCCTCTCGCACCGGAAATCGGCCCATTTCTCGCGAGTTGCTCGAAAATTGTGATCGTGGAGCAAAACCGAGACGGCCAAATGCGCCGCCTACTCACGCAAAAATTCCCCGAGCATGCGGCGCAGTTTTCAAGCGCTTTGCAGTACGACGGCATGCCGATTACAACGGAAATCATTTTGCCGCAAATTCTGCGAGCCCACGCGGAGGCGCAGGCATGACTTTGACATTGAAAGACTACCAAGGATTACCGTCCACACTCTGCACCGGCTGCGGTCACGACAGCGTAACCCAGCACATCATTCAGGCATTTTTCGAAGCAGGGGTTGACCCGTCTACAGTTGCCAAAATGTCGGGGATCGGCTGCTCCTCTAAAACAGCGGCTTATTTCATGAGCGGCGCACACGGGTTTAACTCGATTCACGGGCGCATGGCGGCGGTTGCGACTGGCGCGAAAATCGCCAATCGCGCCCTGTGCGTGGTGGGCATTTCGGGCGACGGCGACACCGCAAGTATCGGGATCGGCGGATTCATCCATCTGATCCGACGGAACGTGCCGATGATTTATATCGTCGAGAATAACGGCGTGTACGGGCTTACGAAAGGGCAATTCTCTGCGACAGCCGATATCGAAGTGCCGAATAAAAAAATGGATAAACACAATGAGTTTGCATCAATCGATATTTGTAAGCTCGCAATTGATTCCGGCTGCGAATTCGTCGCGCGCGGTTTTTCGGGCGACGGCAAACAGCTGGTGCCGATTATCAAGGCGGCGATCGCTCATCCCGGCACCGCGGTCATCGACGTGATCTCACCCTGCATCGCCTACGCCAACCACGAGGGGTCGACTAAAAGTTACTCCTACATGAAAGCGCATAAACTCGACATCCCGACAGGCATTCTTCACCATGAATCAAAAAAGCCCTCACTGGCTGACACTTTACATTTAGCGGAAAAGCCGTTACGCGATCTCACGCGCGAAGACATAGCCCCGTCATCCGCCGAATTTTCAAATTGGGTCTCACGGTTTCGATAAAGCGACGGCGCGATCAATCGAGCTAAATTTCATTCGAGAACTGACCAAAATTTCGACAAAAAATCGAACATTTTTTGAATGTCTTTTTTTCCGTAAAAACTGTGGTCAGCGAGACATTTCACTCTGATCCAAACATTGAAAAAAACTTTTGTTTTTTAAATTCGGGTGCAGAATGAGACCAATAGCGAGGTGGGCGTTTAATTACGAGCCTTGCAAGGGGGATACATGAACACCATCGATTTTCACAAAGCCATGTGGCGATATTCGGCATGGTCTTTGGCGGGGTTGATGACTCTCGGATTAATCGCGTGCGGCGGCGGTGGCGGCGGCAGCGGCTCCACTACGAGCGCTAGCTCTGGCGCAATGTTGCGATTCCAGTCTGTCGACGGGATCGCGCCGTCTATCCCTCAATATATGATGGCAACGGTTGCCGGTAGCTTCGCGTTGAACGCGTCCAGCACGGCGACCATCTCCACCGTCACGTGGGATTTTGGCGATGGTACCACCGCATCGACCGCAAACACTACGCACGTGTACGCCAACACAGGTTCGTATACGGTCAGCGTGAACGCAACGGATTCAACTGGCAAACAGATGTCATTTACGCAAACGGTTACGGTTGTTGCATTCAGCGAAGCGTACACTTGCTTAGCCGATCTCGCCGTCACTGTGCCCAGCGTGGCAACGGTTGGCACGCCATTTACGGCGTCATTGTCCGTTCCATCTTGTATGAACGGCGAAGTAACACAAGTCGTTTGGAATTTCGGCAACGGCTCAACCGCAAGCGGCACCTCGACAACGTTCACGTACGCCGCAGCAGGCACGTTTAACGTCACAACGGCGGTTTATTTGTTTGCGGGGACCACTCCCTCATTCACTTATACTTCAACAATTTATGTGACTTCAAATTCGACTGGCTCAGGCAGCGGAACTGGCACTGGTACGGGCACAGGCAGCGGAACTGGTACAGGCACTGGTTCGGGCTCAGGCAGCGGAACTGGCACTGGCACCGGTACGGGCTCAGGCAGCGGAACTGGTACAGGCACTGGTTCGGGCTCAGGCAGCGGAACTGGCACAGGCACTGGTTCGGGTACGGGCTCAGGCAGCGGCGGCAACACTTGCCCGGTTAGCACGACAACCGAAACTCCGTCACCACACGGCATGTATTGCCGATGCCGTCACCACTATCACTGGGATCGCGACTTCGTTACCAGCGACGATAGCCAAGACGCAGACGACGCTCGCGACTGGGGCCACGATTGTAAAGAATGGTTCGATGATCACAGCGATTGGTTTCATAACTTCGGTTCATGGGATCACGACGATGATGCTAGCGCCCAAGACACAAGCGCCGATCAAAATCGCTGCGAAGATCACGGTCACCACGGTTGGGATCAAGACTGCGACGATTGGTACAACCACCGCAATGACCCCGACTACAGCCGCGGCTTGCGCTTAAAACCGGTCATCAACTCCATGGCGTGGGAAGACCTCTACTACCCCGCCAACACGACTCCCAACACCGGTGTTGATTACGACTACAACGATTTCTTGACCGAATTCGTGGTGTCCGAGACAGCTGACTCGAACAACAACATCTCGACGATCGACATCGATTTCTACCCGCGCGCGGTGGGAGCTGGCTACGATCACCAGTTGCTCCTCGTACTCGATGGACTCGTCAGCGGCCAAGTGAAGAACTCGAAGCTGTTGCCCCAAACAAAGCCGCTCTTTAACGGCTCGGCACAAGTCACGGTCAGCTATGATGACGATGACGGTCACGCAGTCGGCAGTGTCACGCATCCGAAATACAACCAAGACATTGTGCTCTTCCCGAGTACGCATGCGGTGTTCGACCCCGATGATGGCAACAGTAACAACAACGGGTCAATTATCGATACCGTCGCCGATTCAGACGACTTCAGCGGTAGCACGGCAATTGACGACTACAATCGCCCGAAGCTCTTTGCCCATGTGCACATCGTCCTCGACGACCCGTGCTTAAACCCAGCACCGAAGGACGGCCGCGTTGATGCATCCGGCTTGCGGGTGATCTTACAACCGAAGCCGACGGACTACGATATCGATATCATAGATGTCGACGCTCACAATTTTACGAAAGACGGCCTACCCTGGGGCTTTATCATCCCGACGGATTGGCAGTGGATGCAAGAAGGGGTGAATATAAATAACGGCTATCCTCTCTTGAAGGACTATGCCCAACACTTGCTCGGCAATAATCCGACCGACGGGTCCGATTACATGCACTGGTACAATTACCCCGTCAACGATACGAACCACCAATTTCTATACCCGCTCGTACCCGCGCAAGACGTCTTGCCACTCCATTAGAACGTCGCTAAGTTAACACTGCTAGTTTCTACCGCCGGGCCCCTTAAAGGGTCCGGCGCTTTTTCGTGGAGCTAACCGGTGAGGTCCCGTAGCTCAGCTGGATAGAGCAACTGCCTTCTAAGCAGTAGGTCGCACGTTCGAGTCGTGCCGGGATCACCATAATAACTTATAGCAATTCATGGTCTGCACCTAATTACGAGTGATATCATCTTGCAAACCAATTACACCTTTATCGCCGGCCATATCTCCGTAAAGATACTTGTTGGTGAAATGATCGCCAGAGTTTAAATCGAGAGCGGCAGCGGTCAACCACTTCCATTCGCCATAGTAGTGTAAAGCCGAGGGCGCTCCGCCGCCAAAAAAAGAGGCCTCAGTAAGAGGCCAAAAATGATCGGCTGTCAGATTCGCGTAGCTTCTGAAAAAAATGAATTGTTTATGCTTGGTTTTAGCACTCGAATAAATCGACTGTGAAATATCTCTCGAGACCACGTCGTCGTGGTCTGCATAAACGACTGTCAGGGCCATAGTCGAATCGATACTTGAAACAGCTGACTGGTCGAAACCTGCCGCCTCGAATAAAACTATCGCATGAGGATGAACCGACAATTTCTCGCGAACCGCGAGGCCCGCTGCGATCGATGCGACATAAGCACCTTTTGAGTGCCCGCTAAATACGACTTCATCACGCGAAAGTTCGTGAAACTGCTTGAGAGCGCAATCAGTCAGACGCACGTAATCACGCCCCATACGCTCCCAGTTTTGATCGAAAAAACCATTGTCATATGTAGGGAAAATGGCCGCTACACCTTTTTTAGCGAGATGCACTAACGTAGCACGGTATTTGTCTAAGCCTAAAGCTTGTCCGTGACCATAAACAACAACCGGAAAATTCTTACCGGTGCCAGCTTGGTCCTTTTTTACCAATTTGGCTTTTGGTAAAAATACGCTCACCTGTCGACCGTAGCATTGCAAAGTTTTAGCGGTGAAATCATATTTGTAAACCATACTGCCTGGGTTATCAGGTGCTGTCGGAGCGGAGGGCGCGTCTAAATTTTCGCCTGCTTTTGACGTTCGATTCGCCGCCGGGTAGGCGCATCCCGCTTGCGTAGTATTTTGAAGTTTTGAAATATCGACTTGAGCAACCGCTTCTCTGAGAGCTTTCTCGAACAAATTATGAGGCAGTACCGGCGTTTTCGAAAGAATATAAAGAGATTTCATTGTTGGGTCGGTGACAACTGCGTAAGAGTACTGCGGCCCGATCGCAATGATCCAATATTGACCTTTGTTCGGCAGACCGAAATCAACAGTAAATTTAGAATGACTTGAAGGATCTTCGTCATAGGCATGACCACGAATTTCTAAAAGCTTACCTGACTGAGTGTACTCATTGCACGTATTGTAGACGTCAATCGAACCGTCTGCATCAGGGGTCAGAACTTGCCGTGAGCAGACACAACTACTTTCAAAAAATAAAGGGTTCCTAGCAATTTGATACCAAGTACCCGCGTATTTATTAAGGTCAACGAATGGCACAGTCTTAATATCAGCATTAGCGGCGACCGCGCAGCCTAATAGAGCCAAAGATATAAGCAGTCGACGAATCATTTGCCGCGCTCCCTTTCAAATAGGTTAGCTTTAATTCATCACACCCATGAAAGAGGGCGCTGTCAACTCGGCGATTGTTATTCAATAGCCGCGTAATACTCTTGACCTCATTCAATTCTGAAAAGCATTGCTATGAAATAGCTTTTGTTGGATTCACTTTTTTGCTTCAACTTTCGCTCTAGCTAGCCCGGCTGTTATGGTCTCGATAGTGCCAACTTAACTTTTAAGAAGTTAAAAGCTGCTGGGGTTTGTGAATAGTTAATGCCCAGAAAATCCCCCGCGGGATGTTGCCACGGGGGACATACCTCGGAGGGGGATTAGGACACCTTTGTTAGTCCGCTTTTGCCAGACTGAATTTCGATCTGACGCGGTTTTGCGGCTTGCACCTTCGGCAGATATAGCTCCAACACGCCGTCTTCGTATCGCGCTTCGACTTTGTCGGCTTCGATGTTTGTCGGCAATTGAAAACTGCGCTTGAATGTTCCGTATAATTTTTGCGCCCGCTTTCGCTCGCCAGAAATCGTCAAGACATCGCCGGTGACATCGATTTTAATGTCTTCTTTTTTCATTCCCGGCAAGTCGATACTCATTAAGAAATGCTCGGCATCTTCCGAGACTTCATGAGCCGGCACAAACGTTCGCTCGTCATAGCTACGCGCGGGCGCCTGACCCCAGTCTTCAAAATACCGCTCCATCTCGTCAAAGAGATCGGAAGCGAGAGTTCTATTGGGCCAATATGTTTGTATCATTCTCATTTCGAACCTCCTTTTGTTTGCAAATTAATGATGTGTTCGCCTGATTAGTTGTCAAGGTCAGTGGGAGCCAATAGCGCCAGGGATTACGGTTCGGCCGCCACGTCCTTTAGAATGCGAAGTAACTATAATTTTCGGGCTGGCGCCTCAATTAACGTGGCAACTGATCATGATTGAATTCGCGAAGAATTTTACCAAAGATCAGATCTGCAACCCGCCGTCTTTTTTTATGCGAGCCGCAAAAGATTAAAATTTAGATTTAACCGCATCGTGGATGAAGCCACTCCTACTTCGTGGGGGTAGCGGATGGGCCGGGCTTATGTTTGTTGTTTCGTCGTGACGACTTTTATGCTGGGCTGTGGTCGAGGCCAGCATGTGTCTTCGACGACATCGGGCACACAAGCTCAACAGCCGGGCCCCGTACCGGGCTCACCCTCAACTGGACCAACGCCCATACCGCGACCGTCATCAGCGCCGAATATCACCGTGTGCCCGCACAACGGAACAACAAACGGGGTCGACGTATCAGATTACGACCCAAGTACACAATGGGGCTCGGTTCGTAACGCCGGCTATTCGTTTGCATTCATCAAAGCAACCGAAGGCGTGACTTTTAAAAATTCACTATTTAATTCGGATTGGGCTCAGACTCAAAAGGCCGGCATGGTCCATGGCGCCTACCATTTTTTTCATCCAGCCGATGATCCGCAAGCCCAAGCTAAATTTTTTCTCGCAACTATGGGGCCACTGCAGCCGAGCGATCTACCACCAGTCCTTGATTGGGAAGTTTCGGACGGGATAAGCGCATCCGCGCAAATCGCAAACGCACAAATTTGGCTTAACGAAGTCGAAGCGGCAACTGGGAAGACGCCGATTATCTACGTTGATCCGTCATTTTGGAACCAACTCGGCAACCCCGAACAGTTTGTTAGGTACCCACTTTACATTGCAAATTACGGAGTCAATTGCCCCGATATACCTCCTCCGTGGAGCAAATGGGCATTTTGGCAATCAGGCGTCGGGCCGGTTCCTGGAATTCAGTCGGCACAAGCTGACCGAGACGTATTCAACGGATTTTTGAGGACTCATCTTATCCTACAATTATTATAAATATACTGAGTTTACTTTCGCCAGGTTAAAGAGGCACCGCATTCGCAAGTAAAGCGCCATGCGACTTCTTGCCCCCACCGCAAAGGAGCAGCGGCTTTTGGCAAACCGCAATGGAGTTTGCCGCACTTGCATTTTTTGGTCGTGAACTTTATTTTTCTCAAACGTGCTGGCTGGCTCATCGTTTGTCGCTTCTTGAGTCTACGCGGCGAAAGCGGACTTCATAAACACCAGATACCCAATCACCATCGTCTTCACTTGAAATGGTAACTGTGCGGCGACCAAAATCACTATTATTTCCAAATACAATGTGGTCGACCGTGACACCGAAAAATTCGGCAACTTTTTTAAGTCGTTTTAGGTCGCGAGGTGTAACTCCAGCTAACCAATCTGATATCGACTGTTTGGGTATGCCCGTCACGCGCGACAAGTCCGCAGCTGTCATACCCCTCGACCGCAATAATTCTCGCAACTGGGTTTTGAAAATCATGACGATATTATTATGTTCGCAACTAAATTCGTTGTTGAACGAAATCCGGAAAAAACGACAAAAATCCATTCCAACCAAGAAAAATCCGAAATGCCGGACAAACTACCGTAGGGCTGTCCATGACTAAAGTTTAGTTGTAATGCGCCGATAAGCACATATATGCGGCACCCAATAATTATTATTTTAGCCGTCATTTGTTTCACTTCGATACATGGGTATGGGCAAGAAGCGCGGGGCGGCAATTGGTCGGCCACTAGCGCCTCCGCAAATGCACTTAACCAAACACAAACTATTCTTACAGATCCTTCGGCCAGGGCCAAAGCGATTAATGGCGATAGCGAAGCTGAGTCAGCCGACTCTTACGTGAATAACCTGACCGGCGGCAACACACAGACAAATAATGACGTATACGACTTGGCCTCGAAAGTATTTGCAAACTTAGTAAAAGATGCGCACGGTGACCCGAACAAAATGCAGGCCGAGATAGAAAAGTTTCAGCGAGATCCGGCTGCCTTTGCAGCGAAATGGACGCCCGAAGAACGTGCGAAGTTAAAAGCGCTATCTTTGAAGATGCCCGCCACTGCGACTCCGCAGGAGTAGGTCATCGAAGAACCCGTAGGCGTCGGATGAAGCCCAGTTTTCTACGCCGGCGATTTTTCGAATCAGGCGGCCTTTCGGGTCGATGATGTAGGACTCAGGTAAACGAAAGGTACCATACTGCCGGGCCAGCTTTTCATCTTTATCCCAAACTATATAGACGTCTTTTTGATGGTCAGCTTTGAAAGTTTTCAGAAAAAGACGGATATCAGGCAGTTCATAATCCGCGGATACTCCCACGAGTACCACTTGGCCTTTAAAATGCCGCACCAGCTTCACAAATGATGGGAATTCAGCAACACACGGGTCACACCAAGAAGCCCAAAAGTTAAGGATGATCGCCTTGCCGCGAAACTTGTTTAAGCTTACCGTCTCGCCATCGATGTCAGGCAAAGAAAAATTAGGCGGGCCGGTTTTTTCAAGCCGATCTAAAATCTGCGCCGACAATGGCGGCTTACGACCTTGTGTCAAAAATGTTTTGTAGCGGATCCACAATCCCCAAAGAGCTGCCGATAGAAGGACTACTACGATCAAGGCCTTAACTGAGGGCGGAATTGATTTCATTTTAAAAATTCAAATTCGGATTTTTGACCCGAACATTCATAATTAGGCTCGAGCCACCTTACGTGCTTGAGCCTGTAGCTGCCTGAGCGTCTTTCTCTGACGAGTGGCTACCTTTGCCCGCACTTTTGCGCGTTTTACTGCGTCCTTATCCCCTCGAACAGTTGCTTCACCGTCTTTAGCGGTGTCAGGCAATTTATAATCTACCAGCTCGATATATGCCATCGGGGCCATATCACCAGGACGCGAATTTAGCTTAAGTATCCGCGTGTAACCGCCCGGACGCTTTTTAAATCTTACGCCAACATCACTCAAAAGCTTTTCAACAGCGGATTGGTTACGGATTCTTGAAATTAGCAACCGTCGTGTGGCCAAATCGCCCTTTTTGCTCAATGTGATGGCGCGATCTACATGACGACGCAATTCCTTTGCCTTCGCAAGTGTGGTGCGAACGCGCTCGTTCAGAATAACCGACGCGACGAGGCCCTGAATCAAAGACTTTCGAGCCGACCCTTTTCGATTGAATGAATGACTATGTACCTTATGTCGCATGTTATCCTCTTTTTCTCTACTGTTGGGCTCCGTTAGGAGTCGGTGCAGTCACAGCGGCGGGCGTAACTCCGGTTTTCGGCGGAGCATTTGGGTCCCAACCCGGTGGCGGCCATCCATCAATCTTCATACCCAACGATAAACCCATACCAACCAATATTTCTTTAATTTCATTGAGCGACTTGCGTCCGAAATTTTTAGTTTTCAGCATTTCGGCTTCAGTTTTTGTTACAAGTTCGCCGATATATCGAATGTTCGCGTTTTTCAAACAGTTCGCACTTCTTACAGAAAGCTCAAGATCATCGACTGACCGAAAAAGGTTTTCATTCAACTTCGGCGAAGACGTTTTCACTTCTTCTTCTTGTGGCTCCAAATTTTCGTCAAACGTCAAAAAGATCTGCAATTGTTCTTTAAGAATCTTTGAGCCAAGCGAAATAGCTTCTTCCGGTTTGAGGGAACCATCGGTCCAAACTTCCATTTCAAGCGCGTCATAGTCCGTGCGTTGGCCAACTCGCGCATTCGAAACCGAATAATTCACTCGGCGAATGGGGCTATGGAGCGCGTCAACCGAAATATACCCCAGCGGCAAGTCTTTCTTGTGTGACTCAGCTTCAACGTATCCGCGGCCGAGTTTCACTATCACCTCAGCTTCAAATTTCGCATCTTTGCCGAGAGTGGCGATGTGCTGCTCAGGGTTAAGAATCGTCACCTGATCATTCGTCTGAATATCAGCCGCCGTGACGACGCCAGGACCTTTTTTCGAAATCCGCAGAGTTTGCGGCTCAGAATTATATTGCTTAAATCGCACCTGTTTAAGATTCAGCACGATATCAGTCACATCTTCAAGAACATCCGGAATTGTGCTGAATTCGTGTAAAACGCCTTCGATTTTCACTGCACTTACGGCAGAGCCCATCATCGAGCTGAGCAGAATACGTCGAAGTGAATTACCGAGTGTCACGCCATAGCCGCGCTCGAGCGGTCTTACGGTGAAACGCCCGTAACTTTCTGAAAGACTTTCTTTATCGACCTCAAATCCCTTCGGTCGAATTAGCTCTCTCCAAAACTTATAGTAGTGCTGTTGCATCTCGTTCTCCTAATTTTTTAAATACGACGACGTTTCGGCGGACGACACCCATTGTGTGGAACAGGAGTCACATCACGAAGCGATGAAATGCGAATACCTAAACTCGCAACGGCGCGAACAGCTGGTTCCCGACCTGCTCCAGGTCCGTTTACAAACATATCAACGGATTTTACACCGTTTTCAAGCGCCTTACGGCCAGCATCTTCAGCCGCGACTTGTGCGGCAAAAGGAGTGCCCTTGCGGCTACCTTTAAAACCTTGCAATCCGGCAGATGACCAACAAAGGGCATTACCCGTCCCGTCAGTGAATGTGACGATGGTGTTGCCGAAGCTTGCCTGCACGTAACAACGGCCCGTCGGGACATTTCGCTTTGTTTTCTTCTTAGGAGCGGCTGCTGGCGCCGCATCCGTTTTAGCTTTTGCTTTATCCGCTTTTTTATCGTCGGCCATTTTCGCTCCTCAATTAGCTAACAGCCATTTTCTTGTTTGCAACCGTTTTTCTCGGACCTTTTCTCGTTCTCGCATTCGAACGAGTTCGTTGACCACGTACTGGCAATCCCTTTTTGTGCCGAAGTCCGCGATAACATCCGAGATCAATAAGACGTTTTATGTTCATTGATACTTCACGTTTCAAATCGCCTTCGATCTTGCCACCGGCATCGATTGCGGCACGAAGTTTTACAATTTGATCATCCGTTAGGTGATCGCTTCTCAAATTTAGATCCACGCCAGCCGCATCACAGATCTTACGTGCGCGCGGACGGCCAATGCCGTAGATATAAGTGAGAGCGACTTCCATTCTTTTATTTTTGGGTAGATCGACACCCGCTATACGTGCCATTTGACTCCTCGATTTAGCCTTGACGCTGTTTGTGTTTCGGGTTTTCGCAAATTACGCGCACAACGCCACGGCGCTTTATGACTTTACATTTCACACAAATACGTTTCACCGATGCTCGCACTTTCATAATAACCTCCGGCAAACTGCACGCCGCCGTTCAAACCGCTAAAAACATTAAAAGCAAATTCGGGACCGCCGACTTTAACACCTCGTATATTCACTCGTCTAGATGTTTTTAACAGCCTAATGCCTTTTCAATTCGACGGTATACGTCGTGTTCGGAGCCCGATCCGTCAACCAGTCTCAGCTCCCCTCGCTTCTCATAGTACTCTTTTAATGGGCGCGTCGAAGCCTCATAAACCTGCATTCTCGTGCGAATAGCCTCGGGGGCGTCGTCCGCCCGCTGATAAATATCTGTACCGCCACAAGTGTCACAGTGAACGCCGTCTTTTGGCGGCTTATTCTTAACATGGTAAGAAGCACCGCAAGTTCGGCAGGTCCGACGCCCTGATAGCCGTTCTACCAATTCATCTGTTGAAACTTCTAAAAACACAGCATTATCTAGTTTAAGTTTTTGCTCGTCCAAGATCATATCAAGCGCATCAGCCTGAGCTAAGTTTCTCGGAAAGCCGTCCAAAATAAAATCATCTCGCAGTTCATTCAGGGCCTCTTGAACCATACCGATCGTTACTGAGTCTGGTACCAATCGTCCCGCATCCAGGTAGCCTTTCGCTTCTTTTCCCAACGGGGTTTGATTCTTTATGGCCGCGCGAAACAAGTCTCCAGTGCTGATGTGACGCATCTTTTTTCGCTCCACAAGAAGACTCGATTGAGTGCCTTTACCTGCACCCGGCGGGCCGAACAACAATATGTTCAATACGTCACCCTCCGGCTTCGAAACTTCACTCCCTTCATCACGCCTTCGTACTTAGCCGTGATCATATGAGACTGAATTTGTTGGCTCGTATCAAGAGCCACACCGACAAGAATCAAAACCGTCGTACCGCCGAAATAAAACGGTACGTGAACGTACTGAATAAGCATTCCCGGCAAAACGCAAATAGCGCACAGATAAATTGCGCCAGCGACGGTCAGCCTATTGAGCACCGTGACGATGTACTCAGTAGTGCTACGACCAGCGCGAATCCCAGGTATAAAGCCGCCCCATTTTTTTAGATTGTCAGAAACTTCGGTGGGATTGAACGCGATTTCAGTATAAAAAAAGCAGAAAAACCAAATAAGAATTATGTAGAAGATATTGTAAATACCTCCCGAGGGAGTGAGGTAGCTTTGCAAATTACGAATCCATGGCTTGTCAATAAACTGCGCAACCGTGGCCGGGAACAACAGCAGCGACGATGCAAAAATCGGCGGAATTACGTTTGCAAAATTAATTTTAAGGGGCAAAAAGCTCGACGGAGTTTGCATCGCCATTCGTCCGGGACCGCGTTGCGAATACTGAATGGGAATACGCCTCTGACCAACTTCAAGAAATACGATGGCCGCAATCACCGCGAACATCCCGGCGATGATCAAAAAGGCGATCATGAAAGTCATTTCGCCGGATGAAACCATTTTCCAAAGCTTAGTCGCACCGGTTGGAATACCCGCAGCAATACCCGCGAATATGATGAGACTTGAACCATTGCCGACGCCCTTTTCATCTATTTGCTCGCCGAGCCACATGATAAACACTGTGCCTGCAGTGAGAGTGATGATCGTCATGAGATAGAATGATATAAAGTGAACGCCAAAATAAGGCTCGGAAACTATTGGGCGGCCAGGCGCCGGACTTTTAATCATCCAAGTAGCCATCGCATAAGCCTGCACGATGGCCAGACCGACCGTCGAATAGCGCGTGTATTGGGTGATTTTTTTTCGTCCTTGTTCGCCTTCTTTTCTCAATTGCTCCAGATGGGGAACAGCTGTTTGAAGGAGTTCGAAGATAATCGCGGCGGAAATGTACGGCATGATCCCAAGCGCGAAAATGCTGAACTTTTGCAAAGCTCCGCCGGTAAACATGTTAAAAAGACCGAACAGGCCACCGCCGTTTTGTTTGAAAAAGTTAAACACCGCAGTGCCGTCAACACCCGGCGTGGGTACAGCGACACCTAAACGAAAGATGATCATTATAAAAATTGTGAAAATTATGCGCTGTCGTAACTCAGGTGGTATTGTCACTCTCGGTTGCATCACAATTGGATAACCTCGACTTTTCCGCCCGCTTTTTCAATAGCACTCTTAGCGGATTCACTGAATTTGTGCGCCTTAATCGTTAAGTTCTTTTTAAGCGCACCATTGCCTAAAATCTTAACAGGTCCCTTTTTAATTAGGCCGGCTGATTTAAGAACGTCGATCGTCACTTCACCATCTAATTTCTCAAGCTGGCTCAAGTTCACGATTTCATACCGTGTACGGAACATAGTGTTTTTGAAACCAAATTTCGGGAATCTCCGATGCACGGGAGTCTGGCCACCTTCAAATCCTCTTCGGATGTTGCCGCTTTTACGCGCCTTTTGACCTTTGTTGCCCTTACCAGCGCGACCACCCTTGCCCGAACCGCGTCCGCGACCGAGCCTTTTCGTGTTGTGTGTTGAGCCGCCTTTTGGGCGCAGAGTAGAAAGCATATTCATAAATCACCTACTTTTCGGTCGTCTTTTGAACAGTCACTTGTACAAGGTGCTGAACTTTAAAAATCTGCCCGCGATTAGCCGGATTGTCAGCCACCACAACTTCAGCATTACGTCGACGAAGACCAAGGCATCGAACAGCCTCGCGTTGGCTCTCCTCGCATCCGCGTAGTCCTCTAATTAATTTCACTCGAAATGATTTTGCCATAATTATACCTCAAGCCGTGACGGGCGCCCTTCCATTAATTGACTGAGCCCAGCCAAGGTCGCACGAACTGCGTTTCTTGGATTTGTTGGCCCCACGCATTTAGTCAAAATATCTTTAATGCCCAAGCTTTCAAGAACCGCACGGATTGCTCCGCCGGCGATAACACCAGTCCCAGGTGCGGCTGGCATAAGAAGAACTTTGGTTGCACCGAATCGGCCTTCTACCTCGTGAGCAATAGTTCGATTTTCATGAAGCCGGAAAGTCATCATTTGTTTTTTTGCGGATCGGCTCGCTTTGGTGATGGCTTCGGGTACTTCACCCGCTTTACCCTTTCCGATGCCGACTTTGCCGTTTCCGTTACCCGCGACAACTAACGCCGCAAAAGAAAACCGCCGCCCGCCTTTTACCACTTTTGCCACACGGCTGATGGCCACAACGCGCTCTTGAAATTCGGAATCTCCGCGCTCGCCTCGTTCGGGTCTATCTGAATTTTCCGCCATTCTATTCTCCCATTTCTCGTTTCAAAAAACTAAAATTTTAGGCCGCCCTCACGTGCGGCATCCGCTAACGCCTTTATGCGCCCGTGATATAAATATCCGCCGCGATCAAAAACAACGTCAGAAATTTTCTTCTGCAAAGCCAATTTAGCGATCTCCGCGCCCACGGTCGCGGCCGTGTCCTTCGCTTTTCCGTCTTTTGCTTTAACCGTGATAGTCGAAGCTGCCGCCAGAGTTTTACCGCTCGTATCGTCGATAACTTGGGCATAAATATGATTGGCACTGCGGAAGATGCTTAAGCGAGGACGCTCGGGCGTACCGAACACTCTCTTTCTGATTCGAACACGCTTTTTTGCTCTCGATTTCAACTTCCGCGACGATTTGTTATGATAATTAAGTCTCACGTTAAACCTCTCAATAAATAGCTATTACTTACCTGCCGCTTTTCCGGCCTTACGACGAATACGTTCATCCGAATATTTGATACCTTTAGCCAAATAAGGTTCTGGCGGTCGATAATTTCGAATTTGTGCCGCAACCTGGCCGACCTTGGCGCGATCTGCTCCCGTTATAATAATTTTCGTTTGTTTATCGACCTTAATTTCAATGCCTTCTGGAATTTCAAAACTTACAGGATGACTAAAACCAAGGCTCAACTCAAGCTTCTTACCCGCGACGTTTGCTCGGTAACCCACCCCGTTCAATTCCAGTTCTTTCGTCCAACCTTTAGAAACGCCGGTTACGGCATTTTGTAATAAAGCGCGAGTTAACCCGTAGTACTTTCCATCTTCGACATTGTCGCAAACGAGCGTCACTTTGCTCTCTTCAATTTGCGCTTTTATTTTGTTCATCAGAGGCACAATAAGCGCGTGCTTGGCGCCTTTGACTTGAAGTTCTTGCGCTGGCGTCAGCGTCACTTGAACGCCCTTTTGCAAATAAACTGGAGATTTTCCGACTCTCGACATATCCACCTACCAAATTCTAAAAAGTAACTCTCCACCGAGTTTTTGTTCTTTAGCCTCATCGCCCGTCATAATGCCTTTGCTCGTACTCAGCACTGCCATTCCGTACCCATGTCGCACATTTGGGATGTCTTTCGACCCGATATACTTGCGAAGCCCAGGGCTACTTTCTCTCATGATATTGCGGATGATTGGCTCACCTTTGGGCGTATACCGCAAATAAACCCTCATCATGCCCTGCTTACCGTCACGGGCGATTTTGAAACTGCGGATGTATCCATTTTTTTGTAACAGAGACGCAATACCCACACGCATATTCGATGACGGCACATCCACTTTTTCGTGTTTCGCCAGAGCGGCATTTCGGATTCTCGTCAGAAACTCAGCAACTGTATCCATCTTTCCAAGGCTCCTTTATTTACGGAATGGCATGCCGAGCGCTTCAAGTAGCGCGCGACCCTGCTCGTCAGTTTTGCCGGTTGTACAAATTGTGATATTCATTCCCCGCATCATGTCCACTTTTTCGTATTCGACTTCAGGAAAAATAATCTGCTCTTTGACGCCCATGTTGAAATTGCCACGACCGTCAAAACCCTTCGGGGATAACCCGCGAAAATCTCGAACGCGTGGCAAACTAAAATGGATCAGCTTCTCTAAAAATACCCACGCGCGATCGCGGCGTAAAGTCACCATCGCGCCGAGCGGAATGCCTTCGCGTAACTTAAAATTTGAAATCGCCTTTTTTGCGTGAGTAATTGCCGCCTTTTGGCCAGCAATTGCCGTCAACTCATCGACAACATTGTTCACGATTTTGGGGTTTTTCACCACTTCGCCGGTCGACACGCTCAATACAATTTTATCGAGTCGGGGCACCTGGTGGATGTTCGTCACTTTCAGCTGATTTTTCAGCTGGGGAATGACTTCCTTTTTGTATTTTTCGAATAGCGTACTCACTTCATTCTCCTCGATTCACAGCACTTCAGGCGCCAGCGATACGATTTTTACAAATTTCTTTGCCCTCAGTTCTCTAGCAACTGGTCCAAATATCCGAGTGCCGATAGGCTCAAGGGCCGCATTGATTAACACTGCTGAATTATCGTCAAACCTCAGATAGCTGCCGTCAGGACGACGCAACTTGTGAGTCGTGCGCACGATGACGGCCTTCGCCACGTCGCCTTTTTTCACTTTTGAATTCGGCAACGCATCCTTAACCGAAACCACGATTATATCGCCGATATTGGCATAGCGCCGCTTACTGCCGCCCAGCACTTTTAAGCACTGGACTTCACGCGCCCCTGAATTGTCAGCGACCTTTAGTCGCGTCTGCATTTGAATCATACGTCTACTCCAGAAACTTGCTTCGATTTTTCAACGACTTCAGCCAACGTCCATCGCTTCGTTTTGCTGAGCGGGCGGGTTTCAAAAATACGGACCAAGTCGCCTACTTTAGCCTCATTTTTTTCGTCATGGGCTTTGAACACCGACGATTGACGAATGTATTTGCCGTATCGAGCGTGTTTCACGAGCGAAAAAACCTGAACTGCAATTGTCTTGGCCATCTTATCGCTCACAACTCGACCGACAACTTCATTGCGCATTTTTCGCGCGCTTTTGTCGTCTGTTATTGGGGCTGCTTCTTTTTTGTTCGCTTTTGCCATACCAAATTCCTTTAATTTTATCGCGAAAGTTTCGCCGAAAGGATCGTATTCACTCGGGCAATATCTCTTCGCAAAGTGCGGACCTGCAGCGGGTTCGCGAGTTGACCAAGCGACATCTTCATTTTCGCTTGAAACAAATCTTCGCTCATCGACCTTTGCCGCTTCCGCAACTCTTCAACTGTTAAATCCTGAATCTCTTTAAACTTCATTGTCATTCTCCCAAATTACCGTCTTACTCGCGAGCTATGAATTTCGTTCGGATCGGCAATTTATATTGAGCCAGCTTAAACGCATCTTCTGCCTGCTGACGAGTCACACCGTTAATTTCGAACAAAATGCGTCCCGGTAAAATATTTGCGACCCACAATTCCGGAGCGCCTTTACCGCTACCCATTCGAACTTCGGCCGGCTTTTTGGTGATCGGACGATCCGGATAAACACGCATCCAAAGCTGCCCGCCTCGCTTCACCGAACGGCTGATGGCAATACGACTGGCTTCCAATTGGCGGGCCGTTACTCGACCGCAAGTAACTGCAGCTAGGGCATAATCACCGAAAGAAAGCTCACTGCCACGACGAGCCAGGCCTTTAAATCCCGCGCGATGTTGACGGCGCCACTTAACCTTCTTTGGACTTAACACGACTTGCCTCCTGAACTTCTTTTGCCGACATAATGTCGCCGCGATAGATCCAGACCTTTACACCGATCAACCCGTAAGTGGTGAGTGCTTCGGCCGTCCCGAAATCGATATCCGCTCGCAATGTATGAAGCGGAACGCTTTTTTCCGTATACCATTCCGTACGCGCAATCTCGGCCCCGTCCAACCGGCCGGCGACCATCACTTTGATCCCACGCACGCCGCTTCGTAAAGACGCGGCCATCGCCTTTTTAATCGCCTTACGCCATGACACTCGCTTTTCAAGCTGAAGAGCGATGCTTTCTGATACCAATTGCGCATCCAAATCGGGTTTACGAACTTCTTGGATGTTCACAAACACTTCACTGGGCGTCAGCTTTTGGATGTCAGCCTTCAGGGCGTCGATGCCTGTACCTTTTTTACCAATTACAACACCCGGACGCGCCGTTGAAATAATCACCTTCAATTTTTTCGCAGCTCGCTCCATTTCAATCTTCGCGACGCCGGCGTGCTTCAGTTTATCTTTGATGTACTTGCGAAGTTTAAAGTCTTCTTGCAAGTTCGCGGCGAACTGTCCGCCTTTTGCAAACCAACGTGAATCCCACGTGCGAATCACGCCGACTCGTAAACCAATTGGATTAACCTTCTGACCCAAACTACACCCGACCTTTCATGCTCATGCCCTCTCATCCAAAACGAGTGAAATGTGGCTTGTTTTTTTTCGAATCATAAACGCACGACCTTGCGCACGCGGACGGTACCGCTTCATGTCCGGCCCTTCATCGACGAGCACGGTCTTCACAAAGAGATTATCGACGTCGATCACTTTCTTCTGTTCGGCGTTTGCAACGGCCGATTCAACAAGCTTTTTCATAAAAACCGCGGTCTTTTTCGGCATAAATGCGAGTATCCGAATGGCGTCATTCACGTTTTTACCGCGAATCGCATCTGCAACAAGGCGCGCTTTTTGACTGCCGACGCGCGCGTATTTCAAATCTGCTTTAACTTCCATGATGACTAAGCTCCTTTCGCCGGGGCGGCGGCTTCAGCTTTGCGTTCAGAGTGACCGCCAAATTGCCGAGTTGGAGCAAATTCGCCCAATTTGTGACCAATCATATTCTCAGTCACATAAACCGGAACAAACTTCTTACCGTTGTGAACCGCGAATGTCAGACCAACGGACTCCGGCAGTATCGTCGATCGGCGCGACCAAGTCTTGATCACTTTCCGATCGCCAGATTTAAGCGCGGCAGCTATTTTCTTCATTAAATGATGATCCACATAGGGACCTTTTTTTACTGAACGAGCCACTGTTTACATTCCTTTCGCGTTTCGACGTCTGATGATCATCGAATCGGTCCGTTTATTTTTACGAGTTTTAAACCCTTTGCACGGCTTACCCCACGGAGTTACAGGATGATGCCCTTTACCGACACCTTCGCCGCCACCAAGGGGGTGATCAATCGGGTTCATAGCCATACCTCGAACAGAAGGACGAATCCCCCGCCAACGGCGTCGACCGGCTTTACCCCAACTGATGTTTTCGTGATCCGTATTGCCGACTTGCCCGATACTGGCGCGGCAAACCGATAAAACTTTACGAACTTCGCCCGACGGCAATCGCACTTGGCAATATTCACCGATTTTACCGATAAGTACTGCACCAACGCCCGCACCGCGAGCAATCTGAGCGCCTTTGCCTGGACGAAGCTCTACATTGTGAATTGTCGTACCGGCGGGGATAAGCCCCAGCGGTTTTGCATTGCCAGGCTTAATGTCGGCGGTATTGCCCGAGACGACGGCATCTCCGACGTTCAAACCCACTGGTGCCAGAATGTACGATTTCATTCCATCTGCATAGCAAATGAGCGCGATTCGGCAGGTGCGATTGGGATCATATTCAATCGCTAAAACTTTGGCCGGCACATCGATTTTATTTCGATGAAAATCTATAAGACGATAACGGCGCTTGTGGCCCCCGCCTTTGTGCCAAACCGTGATCATACCGGTGTTGTTTCGGGCCGCCCGACGCGAAAGCGCACGGGTCAACGATCGCTCTGGCTTCGATTTAGTAATCTCTGAAAAATCATACCCTGTCATTTGTCGCCGTGACGGCGTATTGGGGCGATATGTTCGAACTCCCATGCTTACGCTCCTTCAAAAAGACTGATTTTTTCGCCCGGTGCGAGTCGGACCATTGCCTTCTTCCAATACTTGACGGCGCTAATACCCAACTTGTTTCGTGTCGCGCGCCCACGGCAGATCGATGTTTTTACCGATCGAACTTTTACTCGAAACAATTTCTCTACGGCATTTTTAACTTCGGCTTTATTGGCGGCTCGATCGACTTCAAAAACATAGGTGTCGTGCTCAGCCAAAACGCTGTTTTTCTCTGATATAAGCGGTCGCTTAATAATTTGATACATGGCTATTTACCTTCCAAACATCGGGCTTCAATTTGCTTTAGCGAATCTTTGGCAAGGATCGCGCTATCAAATTTCAAAAGATCGTAAACGTTTAAGCCAGCCGTGCTGTAATAGCGAACCTTCGGCATATTTCGAGCAGCACGCGACATCATTTTGTCATCTTTGCCGTCAATTAGAACGGCCTTGCTCACACCTAATTTATTGAGGCGACCTGCCAATTCTTTTGTACGACCTTCTGTCGATGTCATTTCATCGAGCACAATCAGACGGCCATTAGCAAACAAATATGAAAGCGCCGACTTTAGACCTTCGCGTTTCAGTTTTTTCGGAAGCGAGTATGAATAGTCTCGCGGCTTCGGCCCAAAAACCGTACCCCCGCCAACTAAAACCGGCGAGCGAGTCGAACCTTGACGGGCCGAACCTGTGCCTTTTTGTTTGAACGGCTTTTTACCGCCGCCACGTACTTCGCCTCGACTCTTCGTTTTATGCGTGCCACGACGCCGGCTTGCCAATTGCCATCTCACGAGCGAATGAAGAATCGCCTTTTTGACCGGCTGCTCAAATATTTCGGCAGTCAGTTCAACCTGTCCTACTTTTTTATTTTCCCAATCAACGACGTCAACTTTTGCCATGTTACACTCGCACTTTCGTCAGTTTCACGAGAGAGTTGGCCGCACCGGGCACAGCGCCTCGTACAATGATCACATTTTCTTCGGGAACTACATCTAAGATCGACAAGTTTTTTACGGTGACGGTTTCGTCGCCCAAGTGGCCGGGAAACTTTTTGCCGGGCATTACTCGACCTGGCCAGGTGCGGTTACCGCTCGAACCAGGGCTTCGATGAAAACCCGACCCGTGTGCCCCGGGACCGCCGGCGTTATTCCATCGGCGAACAACGCCCATAAAGCCTTTACCTTTAGATGTTCCAGTCACTTTTACAGTGTCGCCGGCTTTAAGACTTGCGATACTGATGTGCGCACCAACTTCTACCCCTTCAGCCGCAGACTTCGTACGAATCTCGCGTACAAAATAGGCGCCATTTTCGAAGCCGGTACCCTTTAAATGATTTTTCTCGGATTTGCCCGTCCGCTTGGCACGTTTCGGACCAAACGCGACTTGAACCGCAGAATACCCATCCTTTTCAGATGTTTTCAGTTGCGATACCACCATAGGCTCATAGCGAAGAACCGTGGCCGACTGCATCTCACCGTTATCGTCGTAATAGGATGACATTCCGACTTTAAATGCGAACAAAATTTCGAGCTCGATCGATTTTGCTTCACTCATGATTACACCGCCGAGAGTTTAATTTCGACATCGACCCCAGCGGATAAATCAAGTTTCATCAACTGATCGATGGTCTGTTGAGTTGGCTCGAGAATGTCGAGCATGCGTTTATGGGTTCGTACTTCAAATTGTTCGCGTGATTTTTTGTCGACGTGAGGTGAGCGCAAAACTGTGTAACGATTGATTCGCGTTGGTAGCGGAATCGGCCCCGCAACTCGCGCGCCGGTTCGTCGCGCCGTTTCGACGATTTCTTTTGTCGATTGATCCAACAGTTTGTGATCAAACGCTCTCAATCGGATTCTGATACGTTGGCTTTGCATTTTCTACTCCACCTAAATGTTGTCGCAAAAAGCGATACGCGACCCTTTCCGTGAGACATTGAAAAGTGGCGGTATCGGGGTCGACTCGCTCTTTTATGACTCAAGAAATAAGGCCAACGGTACGAGATGGGGAATATGCCGTTTTTATGAAAGGTTTGTCAATAGACGCAGGCGAATTTACTCGAGAGTTCTAACGACCGTTCGAAGGCTAAACTCGGCCCATTCCTGCCAATATGTCCTGTTCTACTTTTGGCGGAACGGCGGCGTATTCGAAAAACTCCATACTAAATGTGGCCCGCCCTTGAGAAATCGAGCGTAAATCAGTGGCGTACCCAAACATTGTCATAAGGGGCATCTCAGCGTGGATAACCTGCGAGTGGCCTCGAGGGTCCATACCACTCACTCTGCCGCGGCGGGAATTGAGATCGCCTATAATATTCCCCATGAATTCGTCGGGAGTGACCACTTCCACTTTAAAAATAGGCTCTAATAACTGGGATTTGGCCGCCCTTAGGGACTCGCGGAACGCATTGGCTGCGGCAATCTTAAAGGCCATGGCGGATGCTTCTTCAGGGCGAACGAGTACGTCCTTAAGACGAACTGCGACATCTATTAACGGGTACCCCGCCAACGCGCCGACTTCGCTCGCTTCACGGGCTCCTTCGCGAATGGCACGCAAATATTCGTCCGTCATTCCCAAAATAGGACCCGCCGGTGCCTGAAATTGAAATCCCGAGCCCCGGGCACCCGGCGATAGCTCAAATTCCACCTGGGCGAAATGTTTCTTCTCGGCTATTTCTCTTTGAAAGGTCGCGGTCGCCGCCACCGTGGTTGCTATAGTCTCACGAAATGAAACCATCGGCTTACCAACATTAGCCTGAACTTTAAATTCGCGCAGAAGCCGATCGACCAAAATTTCAAGATGCAGCTCGCCCATGCCCGAGAGTAACATTTGCGCCGTTTCCGGATCTCGTCGAATTCGGCAGGAGGGATCTTCCTTTTGTAAGCGTTCAAGCGCCTGTAACATTTTATCTTGATCGGCCTGAGAGCGCGCTTCGATAGCGACTGATATCACGGGTTCCGGAAAATATATCGATTCAAGAAGCACCGGTCGTCTGGTTTCACATAGCGTGTCGCCGGTCGCTGTAAACTTAAGACCGATGGCAGCCCCGATGTCGCCTGCCCTTAAGCTTTGAACTTCTTGTCGCGAGTTCGCATGCATCTTTGCAAGTTTTTGTATGCGTTCCTTTTTGCCCTCGCGCGGCACGAGAAGTTGCATCCCGACCGCGATTTCACCCGAATAGACGCGTAGATATGTTAACGTCCCAGCAAAGGGATCACTGGCGATCTTAAACGCCAAAGCCGCAACCGGTTCATCGACGGTCGTTGTGCAAATAATTTCCTTATCAGGGCGTTCCGGGTCGTGACCGACAACAGGCGGCACATCGAGCGGGCTCGGCAAATATTCAACAATGGCATTGAGGAGCGGCTGAACTCCCTTATTTTTAAATGCGGACCCGCACAGTACCGGCGTGATTTTTAGATCAAGCGTGCATTTTCGCAGAACCGCGCGAATGTCAGCCGGCGAAATCGGTTCTCCATTCAAATACCGAGTCATAAATCCGTCATCGAATTCTGATAAGGTTTCGAGAAGTTGCTCCCTCTTCGTCGCGGCCCATTGAGTTAAATCATCGGGAATGGTTTGCGTTTTGTATTCTTCACCTGACCCGGATTTCTCCCAAACAATTGCCTTCTCGTCGATTAAGTCAACAATTCCTACAAACTCGCTTTCACTGCCGATCGGTAAGTGGATGGCAACAGGATTCGCCCCCAATTTCTCACGAATTGAGTTTACACTCATTTCGAAATCCGCTCCGATGCGATCCATTTTGTTTATGAAACAAATGCGGGGAACTTTATATTTATCAGCTTGGCGCCAGACGGTTTCGGATTGCGGCTCAACGCCGTTCACTCCGTCAAAAACGGCGATAGCCCCGTCGAGAACTCGCAGCGAGCGCTCGACTTCGATTGTGAAATCGACGTGGCCCGGAGTATCGATAATATTGATTCGGCAGTCGTGCCAGAAGCATGTGGTCGCTGCCGACGTGATTGTGATGCCACGCTCTTGTTCTTGAACCATCCAGTCCATGACGGTATTGCCCTCATGAACTTCGCCCATTTTATGACTTTTACCGGTGTAGAATAAAATGCGTTCGGTCGTCGTGGTCTTACCGGCATCGATATGAGCCATGATGCCGATATTGCGAGTGAACTTTAATTCATCGTCGGATGGCATTACCAATTATAGTGTGAGAATGCCTTATTCGCATCCGCCATTTTGTGCACATCTTCACGTTTCTTAATGGCGTTACCGCGGTTGTTGTAAGCATCTAAAATTTCGCCGGCGAGCCGAGATGACATTGTCTTTTCACCGCGCTCACGGGAGTAGATCACAAGCCACTTCATGGCTAGCGATAAGCGCCGAGACGGACGAACATCGCATGGGACTTGATAAGTGGCACCGCCAACTCGGCGAGAGCGAACTTCAAGTGACGGCTTGCAATTTTCAACTGCTTTTTTAAATATCGAAATGGGTTCTTCAGCAGCAACTTTGCCTTTAAGTTGCTCCAAAGAATCATAGAAAATACCTTCTGCCACGCTTCTCTTACCGTCTAGCATAATTTTATTGATAAATTTTGAAACGGTAACATCGTTAAAAATCGGATCGGGCGCCACTTCTCGTCTAGAACTCTTTTTTCTACGAGCCATCTTCTACCTCACGCTTTTTTCGGCCGCTTCGCGCCGTATTTCGAACGACCGCACATGCGATTTTGCACGCCTTGCGTGTCGAGCACTCCACGAATTATGTGATAACGAACTCCCGGCAAATCCTTCACCCGACCACCGCGAATTAAAACAACCGAGTGTTCCTGCAAATTGTGGCCGATGCCCGGAATATACGAGTTAACCTCGAAGCCGTTTGATAAACGAACGCGGGCGACTTTTCGCAAGGCCGAGTTTGGTTTTTTGGGAGTTGTTGTAAATACGCGCGTGCAGACACCCCGACGCTGTGGGCACTGAGTGAGTGCCGGCGACTTCGATTTCGACTTTTGCAGCCGGCGGTGACTGCGAATCAACTGATTAATTGTGGGCATTCCGTTCTCTCCATGTACAAGGCATTATTGTTGCCTTGTGCTGTTGCAAGGCCGAGAAACTATCTCAGCCCTCATTTTTTGTCAAACTTCCGATCCGCGCTCCGCAAATCCGCTTAAACCTGCGCCCCAGCTGTTGCCGTTCGCATTCCACCTAAACCCGGTAAGGATGCAGATACTTCCGATTCCGATTCATCCACAATGACCTTCCAGCGCTTATACGCCGGGATACCGGTACCAGCCGGGATCAGGCGACCCATGATGATATTTTCTTTGAGGCCGCGCAGGTTATCAGACCGCGACTGTATAGCTGCTTCGGTGAGCACTTTTGTGGTCTCTTGGAAGGAGGCCGCCGAAATCCAGCTTTCAGTGCTGAGCGAAACTTTCGTAATACCCAGCAAAAGCGGTTCTGCGATTGCCGGTTTGCCGCCTTCTTTCACAGCTTTTTCGTTCATCTCGTCGAAAATGTATTTGTCGACATTCTCACCCGAAATGAACAATGTATCGCCCGGATCGAGAATCGCCACTTTTCGCAGCATCTGGCGAACAATGATTTCGATATGCTTATCGTTAATCGAAACCCCTTGCAGACGGTAAACTTCTTGAACTTCGTTCAGCAAATACGCCGCCAATTCTTTATCACCCAGCACACGCAAAATGTCGTGCGGGCTGATCGGGCCATCCATCAGCGGTTCACCCGCTTTGATGAATTCACCTTCACGCACGGTTACGTGTTTACCTTTCGGGATCAAATATTCTTTCTGCTCGCCGATTTCTGGAGTAATGATCACGCGTTGCTTGCCTTTGACGTCTTGCCCGAATGTCACGTATCCGTCGATCTCCGAAATAACCGCAGATTCTTTCGGCTTACGAGCTTCGAACAGCTCCGCCACTCGGGGCAGACCACCCGTGATGTCGCGTGTTTTCGTCGTTTGTCGGTGGATTTTTGCAATCACATCGCCCGCGTGAACGTCTTTGCCATCCGAGACGAGGAGTTGCGCGCCGACCGGCAAAATGTAACGCGCCGGGATTTCACGATTCGGCAAATTCATGACCTTACCGTTGCTGTCCGTGAGAGATACCGCCGGCTTCGCGTCAGCTCCTTTTGAGTCGGTAATTACTTTGGTCGAGAAGCCCGTAACCGCGTCGACCTGTTCAGACATCGTCGCGCCTTCTTCGATGTTGTCGAAGCGCACGACGCCGTTCATATCAGCGATAATCGGGTTGGAGTAAGGATCCCATTCCGCTAAAACGTCGCCCTTCTTAATGGCATCGCCGTCTTTCACATTCAGAACGGACCCGTAAACAAGCTTAAAGCGCTCGCGCTCGCGACCGCTGTTATCGACAATCGCGATTTCTCCGTTGCGGCTCAATGCCGTGAGTTTGCCGGCTCGGTTTGCGACGGCTTGCACGTCATGAAATTTGATCGATCCGTCGTGACGGGCCGTATGCACGGATTGCTCCACCGCGCGAGACGCGGCACCGCCCAAGTGGAATGTTCGCATCGTGAGCTGTGTACCCGGCTCACCGATCGATTGTGCTGCGATAATACCAACCGCTTCGCCCAAGTTGACGATGCTCCCGCGAGCGAGATCTCGACCGTAACATTTCACGCAAACACCTCGGCGCGCTTTACATGTCAACACGGACCGAATCGGCACTCGCTCAATACCGGCTTCGTCGAGCTTTCTCACCACATCTTCCGTGACTTCTTGATTCGCCGCCACGATGACTTCGTTCGTGTAAGGATCCGTAACGTCTTCGAGCATCACCCGACCCAAAATACGCTCGCCGATCGGCTGGATCACTTCACCACCCTCGAGGAGCGGCGTAATAGTCATGCCATCGGTCGTACCGCAATCCACTTCAGTGACGATCACGTCTTGCGCGACATCGACTAAGCGGCGTGTGAGGTAACCGGAATTCGCTGTCTTGAGCGCCGTATCGGCCAAACCCTTACGCGCGCCGTGAGTGGAAATAAAGTATTGAAGAACGGTAAGACCTTCGCGAAAGTTCGCAGTGATCGGCGTCTCTATAATTTCGCCCGATGGCTTCGCCATCAAACCTCGCATACCGGCCAGCTGACGAATTTGCGCAGCGCTACCTCGCGCACCGGAATCGGCCATAATAAAAATAGGGTTGAAGCTCGCGCTTTCGACCTCTTTGCCATCGACCTTGTACTTTTCAGTCTCAAGGTTGGTCATCATTTCTTTGGCTACTTTGTCGGCGGTCTGCGCCCAGATGTCGACGACCTTGTTATAGCGTTCGCCATCTGTGATCAAACCTTCGTCATATTGCCGCTGAATTTCGACCACTTGCTTTTCAGCATCCTTCAATAATTTTTCTTTGCTTGCCGGGATGACCATGTGATCGATGCAAATTGAAATTCCGGCCTGGGTCGAGAACTTAAAACCAAGTCGCATCAATTTATCGGCCAAGATCACAGTCGACTTCGCACCAGCCAAACGGAAGCACGCGTCGATCAAATTTGCGATCGTCTTCTTTGTCATGACGCGGTTAATGGCTTCAAACGGCACTTCGCGCGGCACGATGTCGCTCAAAATTGCACGCCCTACGCTCGTATCACGAACTTTGCCGTGAATTCGAACTTTACACGCAGCTTGCAAATCGATCTGCCCGTTTTCAAAAGCGTAAATTACCTCGTCAAGACCGCTGAACACACGGCCAGTGCCTTTGGCGCCGACTCGTACCCGCGTCATCCAATAAATACCGAGAACGATATCCTGCGACGGGTTGATAATCGGTTTGCCGTTTGCGGGGCTCAAAATGTTGTTTGTAGACATCATCAAGACCCGGGCTTCCACTTGTGCTTCTACCGAAAGCGGTACGTGAACCGCCATCTGGTCACCGTCGAAGTCGGCATTAAATGCCGTACACACGAGCGGGTGAAGCTGAATGGCCTTCCCCTCGTGCAGAACAGGCTCAAACGCTTGAATGCCGAGGCGATGAAGTGTCGGTGCGCGGTTCAGTAGAACCGGGTGTTCCTTCACGACTTCCGACAAAATATCCCATACTTCGACTTCTTCTTCTTCGACCAATTTTTTTGCTTGCTTGATGGTCGTGGCAAACCCTCGCTCTTCAAGCTTGTTGTAAACATACGGTTTGAACAGTTCGAGAGCCATCTTTTTTGGCAATCCGCACTGATGGAGTTTCAACTCGGGACCAACGACGATGACCGAACGACCCGAATAATCCACCCGTTTACCGAGCAAGTTTTGACGGAATCGACCTTGTTTACCTTTGAGCATATCGCTCAAGGAGCGGAGCGGGCGCTTATTCGGACCAGTAAATGTTTTACCGCGGCGACCATTGTCTAATAGAGCGTCGACCGCTTCTTGAAGCATGCGCTTTTCATTTCGAATAATGATATCGGGAGCATTGAGCTCTTCAAGGCGACGCAAACGATTGTTTCGGTTGATCACGCGACGATAAAGATCGTTCAAATCCGATGTTGCAAATCGACCGCCATCAAGCGGTACAAGTGGTCGCAAATCCGGCGGGATTACCGGTAGTGCTGAGAGCATCATCCATTCCGGTTTATTAATCGAACCTTTGAAAGCCTCGACAACTTTCAAGCGCTTCGAAAGTTTTTTGATTTGCGCGTCCGATTTCGTCTCTTTTAGATCCATGCGCAATTTGCGCGAAAGATATTCGATATCGACCTTCTTAAGAAGCTCAAGAATCCCGTCACCACCCATCATGGCCTTGAAGTTCGGGCCATGTTCGCCGAGAGCTGCTTGATAGGCTTCTTCAGAGAGCACTTGATATTCTTCAAGGCTGGTCTCCATTGGGTCGACCACAACGTAAGCTTCGCAATAAAGCACTTTCTCAACGTCTTTTAACGTCATATTGAGGAGGTTACCGATCCGGCTCGGCAACGAGCGGAGAAACCAAATGTGGGCCACAGGCGTCGCCAATTCGATGTGGCCGAGTCGTTCACGGCGAACTTTAGATTGAGTCACTTCAACGCCGCATTTTTCGCAGACCACTCCGCGGTACTTCATTCGTTTATATTTGCCGCACAAGCATTCGTAATCCTTAATCGGACCGAAAATCTTAGCGCAAAACAATCCATCGCGTTCTGGCTTGAAGGTCCTGTAGTTGATCGTCTCCGGCTTTTTCACTTCGCCGTGCGACCACTCGCGAATCATGTCCGACGACGCCAATGAAATTCTCACGGCGTGAAATGATAGCGGATCCTTCGGCTTATCGAAAAAATTCAATAAATCTTTCACTTTGGCTCCTCTTCTTTAAATACCAATCAATGCTCCGCCCACTAGGCTCAATGTTCAGCCGCTTGGCCCGAAGTCGGCGTGCCGGATATCCCGCCAGCGTCACCGTCTTCTAACTTCGGCTTCTCGGTCAGAATATCCGACTCGATCAGTTCAATATTCAAAGCCAAAGACTGTAATTCTTTAACCAAAACATTGAACGACTCGGGCAATCCGGGCTCGAGTACGTTTTCACCTTTTACGATGCTTTCGTACATGCGAGTTCGTCCCGCCACGTCGTCGGATTTAACAGTGAGAAACTCTTGTAGTGAGTAAGCCGCACCATAGGCTTCGATCGCCCACACTTCCATTTCTCCGAGTCGTTGACCGCCGAATTGCGCTTTTCCGCCCAACGGCTGTTGCGAAACCAGAGAATAAGGACCAATCGAACGAGCGTGAATTTTCTCTTCAACCAAGTGGTGAAGTTTAAGCATGTACATGATGCCCACAGTGACCGTGTTCTGAAACGGCTCACCCGTCCGGCCGTCAAACAATACTGTTTGACCTGAAAGCGGAAGTTCGGCCTTTTTCAGCAGATCTTTGACGTCAGACTCGAGCGCCCCGTCAAACACCGGCGTGCCGACGTGAACGCCTTCGCGCACGTAGCGGAGCATTTTTCGAAGCGAATCGACGTCGGCGTTGTCGATCAACTTGACGATGTCTGGGTCAACGAATGTTTCTTTGAGAGCCTTGCGCGCCTCCGTTTCTTGAAAGGCTTCCAGAACCTTTTGCAGCTTTTGACCCATGCCATGAGCGGCCCAACCAAGGTGAATCTCAAGCACCTGCCCGATGTTCATACGAGAAGGAACACCCAACGGATTCAGCACCATGTCCACCGGCGTGCCGTCGGCCAAATAGGGCATATCTTCTTCTGGCAGAACTCGCGAGATCACGCCCTTGTTACCGTGGCGGCCGGCGAATTTATCGCCGACTTGAAGCTTGCGCTTAATGGCAACATAAACCTTCACCATTTTGATCACGCCCGGCGGGAGATCGTCGCCTTTTGCCAATCGATCGAGCTTCTCATTGAAAACCATTTTGACCGCATCGAGTTGGTTACGAGCGGCATCCATGATTTTAGTCAATTGGAATTCAAGTTCTTGCTCAAGCGGGACGTAACTGAGCAGCTCAAACGGAATCGTTTCAAGATCTTCGGCTGTGATTGTTTGATCTTTCGATAACAGTTTTTGCGAGCCGTCTTCGCTCAAGAGAACGCCCGTCGTTTTTTTGCCGACTACGATTTCTTTGAGCTTATCGATCGCACTGTTACGGATGACGTTTTGCTCGACCGTCATGTCCTTTTCAAGCTTCGCGCGCTTTTGCTGTAGAATCATTTGCAGGCGCTCGTCTTTTGAGGCGCCATCACGCGAGTAAACTTGGGCGTCAATCACGGTACCGGATACACCCGACGGAACGCGAAGAGACGTATCACGAACGTCACCGGCCTTTTCACCGAATATCGCGCGTAAAAGCTTCTCTTCGGGCGAAAGTTGCGTCTCACCTTTTGGAGTCACTTTACCGACGAGAATATCGCCTGGCCGAACTTCGGCGCCTATGCGAATAATCCCGCTTGTGTCGAGATCACCCAACGCTTCTTCACCAACGTTGGCGATATCGCGAGTGATTTCTTCTTTACCAAGTTTCGTATCACGAGCGACGCATTCGAATTCTTCGATGTGAACGGACGTGTAGACATCCTCTTTGATCAGACGCTCGGAAATCAAAATAGAATCTTCGTAATTGTAACCCATCCACGGCGTGAATGCGACAAGGATGTTCTGGCCGAGCGCGAGTTCACCGAGTTCCGTCGATGGTCCATCGGCAATGACATCACCCTTTTGCAAACGATCGCCAATATGAACGATCGGGCGTTGATTGAAGCAAGTATTTTGGTTCGTACGCTGATATTTCGTAAGGTTGTAAATATCGACGTTCGCACCGAGTTTACCTCCTTTGCCAATACGTCGAACAACGATGCGTTCGGCATCGACTTGTTCCACAATGCCGTCGTTTTGGCAGACCACGCTTGTACCTGAGTCTCGGGCGACGAGGCGCTCCACTCCCGTACCGACAAGAGGAGCGCGCGGACGAATCAGCGGAACCGCTTGACGTTGCATGTTCGAACCCATGAGCGCACGGTTCGCATCATCGTGCTCAAGAAACGGAATCAGCGACGCCGCGATCGATACAAGTTGGCTCGGTGATACGTCCATAAGCGAAACTTTTTCGCGGTCAACGACTTCGTATTCACCGTCTTTCCGCACGGTCACGTTGGCATCCGTCAGCTTGTCCTCTTTTGTTCCACGGCCAGCCTGTGCGATGTAATGGCCTTGCTCCTCAAGCGCTGACATATACAAAATGTCTTTATCGATTTTGCCGTCGTCGACTTTGCGATACGGCGTCTCGATAAAACCGTAGTTGTTAATACGAGCGTACGTCGCAAGCGAGGCGATCAGGCCGATGTTTGGACCTTCTGGCGTTTCGATCGGGCAAATCCGACCGTAGTGAGTCGGGTGCACGTCGCGAACTTCGAAACCGGCGCGATCACGAGTCAAACCGCCGGGGCCCAGAGCTGACAATCGACGCTTGTGCGTGATTTCGGATAACGGATTGGTTTGGTCCATGAACTGCGATAACTGGCTTGAACCGAAAAATTCCTTTACGACGGCGTTGACCGGTTTAGCGTTCACTAGGTCGTGGGGCATCATCGTCTCGACATCCTGAAGGCTCATGCGCTCGCGAATGGCGCGTTCCATCCGAACAAGACCAATTCGATATTGGTTCTCAAGGAGCTCACCCACCGATCGAACGCGACGATTGCCTAGATGGTCGATGTCATCGGTTTTGCCCTGACCATTTTTCAAATCGATCAAGGTCTTAACAACCTGCAAAATATCGTTTTGCGTAAGCGTGCGGTGCGAAACCGGGCACTCTTCAAACGGAATTGAAAAACGATGGTTAATTTTAAGTCGACCGACTTCGCTCAAGTCATAAGTTTCGGGGTCGAAAAACAAGCGTTGAAAGAATGTCGTTGCCGCTTCTTCAGTCGGCGGTTCCCCTGGGCGAAGACGTTTGTAAATTTCAATTAGAGATTCTTCTTTAGTCGCCACCTTATCAACTAGAAGCGTGTTCCGAAGATAGGGACCGACAGACAATCCATCGAAGAAAATCATATTGAATTCACGAATGCCGGCCGCCAGCGACGCGTTGATTATGTCTTCTGACATTTCAGCATTAGCATCGGCAATAATTTCTCCGGTAGATTCGTCGATGATGGGGCTTGCGATTACTTTGCCTTCAAGATCGGCTCGCGAAACTTCGAGTTCTTTGATGCCGGCGCTTTGCACGCGTTTAACGACGGCTCGAGTGATTCGGCGTCCGGCTTTTACGATATTTTCGCCCGTTTTAGGGTCGTTGATATCTGAAATCGCGCGTTGACCCGCGAGCTTTTCGATATCGAGTTCGCGCAAGAATCGATTGTCTTTTGTTACACGAACGGTGTCGATGTAGTAGAAAAATTTGAGTAGCTCTTCAGTCGAATAACCGAGTGCTTTCAGAAGAATTGTAACGGGGAATTTTCTCCGTCGATCGATTCTCACATACAACAAATCTTTTTGGTCAAATTCAAAATCGAGCCAAGAGCCACGATATGGGATCACTCGTGCTGAGTATATGAATTTACCGCTGGCGTTATTTTTGCCTTTGTCATGATCAAAAAATACACCAGGAGAGCGATGCAGCTGGCTCACCACCACGCGCTCTGTTCCGTTGATAATGAACGATCCGTTAGCCGTCATTAATGGAATTTCGCCCAGGTACACTTCTTGTTCTTTAACGTCGCGAATGCTTCGAGCTTCAGTTTCTTCATCGACGTCAAAAACAATCAATCGCAATGTGACCTTTAAGGGAGCGGCGTAACTCATACCGCGCTGACGGCATTCGTCGACGTCGTATTTCGCCGGTTCGAGTGTGTAGCTCACAAACTCGAGGCTTGCCGTATTATTGAAATCGGTAATGGGAAACACGGATTTGAAAACACCGTTGAGCCCATCATTGCCGCGTCGATCGGCATCGACGTCTTTCTGCAGAAAACTTTCATACGACTTTTTCTGAAGCTCAATCAGGTTGGGAATCTCAGTATACTGTTTCGTTCTCGCAAAACTGCGTCGCAACCGTAGGTTCGAGGCAGTCACTGGAGTTAAATTCATTCTTTGCTCCCTATTTGTTTTCTTTCACGTCTTACAAAACCAGCGAGGCACTCCATGCGCGCCTCGCCCTGGGGCTAATATATTTAAAAACCGATTACTTGATTTCGACTTTGGCTCCGGCTTTTGTCAGAGCTTCTTTCATCTTTTCCGCATCGGCTTTCGAAACGCCTTCTTTCACAGTTTTCGGCGCCCCTTCTACCAGGTCTTTCGCTTCTTTGAGACCCAAGCCGGTCAACGTGCGAACTTCTTTAATCACGTTGATTTTGTTGGCGCCGCCGTCAGCCAAAACGACCGTAAATTCAGTTTTCTCTTCGGCCGGAGCTGCACCCGCAGCCGCGCCAGGAGCCGCTGCTACAGCTACTGCTGCAGCCGCCGAAACGCCCCACTTTTCTTCGAGAGTTTTGATCATTTCGGCGAGTTCAATCACCGGCATGCTCGATAGATAATCAACAACTTGTTCTTTTGAGAGTGACATTTTTATTTCTCCTTCGTCTTAACGGCTTTTTCGCCGTCTGTATGTTTAAGATCCGTTTATGCACGCGACATTACGCCTGCGTGGCTCCTGCTTGTTTGTCTCGATACGCAGCCAACACCCGCACGAACGAGCTCGGCACTTGGTTCAGCAAAGAAACGAATTTCTGCGTCGGGCCTTGGAATGTCCCGAGAAGTTTCGCTTGCAGTTCCGGCTTGCCAGGCAAAGTCGCCAAGTACTTAATCTGAGCTTCGCTCAGCTGCTTGCCGTCCATCGCGCCGGTTTTTAAAACCAGCTCTTCGTTATCTTTAACGAATGCGGTGACGGTTTTCGCCGAAGCGCTCACATCTTCGTAGGCGAAAATAATGGCATTATTTCCGGTCAGTTTATCTTGAAGCGGGCCTTTAAACGCTTCGTGCTCATTCAAAGCACGAATCGCCAAAGTGTTTTTTACCACTTTCATTTCGGACTTAACCGGCCACAAAAGTTTTCTAAACTTCGTGACTTTCTCGACGTTCAAACCTTTGAAGTCGACGAGAAAAGCCGCTTTGGCTTTACCAAAGCGTTCGGAAATTTCAGAGACTTCCTGTGTTTTGGATTCTCTTGTGATCATCTGTCTCTCACCTCCTCAACGATCCGTCGCTCTTTGGGAGATGACGGGTGAGCATTCGACAAGCAGCCGCTTGTGCATATTCACTCTCTCTCGTCTCGGCGGGCGGTCGTAACCGCAAGTATCTGCGGCGTTAGGACCATTAAACGCGTTCTGCGTGCCAGCTGTCTCCAACGGCGATCTGATAAATTGTTTAGTCATTCACCTCTTAACCGACTTTCGCCGTTGCATCCGCCACATCCACTTTTACTCCTGGCCCCATTGTTGAGGAGACCGTGATGGATTGTAGATAAATGCCCTTGCTTGTCGCCGGTTTTGCTTTCACAACGGCGCCTAAAAACGCCAGAAAATTATCCGTTAACTTTTGCGCCCCCATCGATTTCTTGCCGATGCTAGCGTGCACGATGCCGGCCTTCTCAACTCGAAAGGCCAACTTGCCTTTCTTTTCTGCCGCAACCGTCGCGCCCACGTTCATCGTGACTGTCCCGACTTTTGGGTTCGGCATTAGCCCGCGAGGCCCGAGGACCTTCGCCACTTTCGAAACCACGGCCATCATATCAGGTGTCGCGATCGCTTTATCAAAATCGAGCCACCCTTCGTTGATCTTGGCTACAAGGTCGTCGGCACCGACGAAGTCAGCTCCCGCATCTTTAGCCTCCTGCTCTTTCGGGCCTTTTGCGAAAACGATTACGCGCACGTTTTTTCCGAGCCCATGCGGAAGGGCAATAGCACCCCGCACTTGTTGGTCGGATTGCGTTGGGTCGACACCAAGTTTTACCGCCACATCGATGGATTCATCGAATTTGGCAGTCGCCGTATCAACAGCAAGACCGATCGCCTTCTCGGGCGCGAGCGTTTTTGTTCGATCTACTTTCGACTGAGCCATTTTAAATCTTTTTGCCATTGTTCACCTCACAAAGTTGGAACTTCGACGCCCATCGAGCGTGCGGTTCCGACCACCTGAGAGATCGCCGCCTCTAGCGTGAGGCAATTCAGATCCGGTAGCTTGGTCTGAGCGATCTGTTTAATTTGCTCCGCCGTGATTTTTGCTACTTTTTCACGGCCCGGATTCTTCGATCCGCTTTCCAGCTTGATAGCCTTCTTAATCAAGATCGACACAGGCGGCGTCTTCGTTATGAAAGTGAACGAACGATCGTTGTATACGGTGATAATCACCGGAATGACCGTATCGCCTAAGCTCTGCGTTTTCGCATTGAACTGCTTGCAGAACTCCATAATGTTGACACCTTGTTGCCCGAGCGCCGGTCCAACGGGAGGGGCTGGATTCGCCTTCCCTGCCGGTATTTGCAGCTTGATTTGGGCTTGCACTTTTTTTGCCATTTGGCACCCACTCTAAACAAAGGTTTAAGCCTGAAATCGCACCCCATGTGCGACTTCAAAAAACTTCAAAAATTTTAACTCTTCTCAACTTGAACGAAATCGAGCTCCACTGGTGTCGGTCGGCCAAAGATGCTAACCAATACTTTGACCTTGCCCTTTTCTTCATTGATTTCTTCTACTGTCCCTTGAAAATTATTAAACGGCCCGTCAACTACAGTGACCGGCTCGCCTATAGAAAACGATATTTTAGCCTTCGGCCGTTCGGCACCGGTCTCCATTTGCTTGGTGATTCGAGAAACTTCCGTCTCAGGCACCGCTGCAGGTCGATTACCTCCACCGACAAAACCAGTCACTTTGCTCGCGCTTTTCACAAGATGCCATGTGGCATCCGACAATTTCATTTGAACGAATATATAGCCCGGAAAAAACTTTCGAGCGCGTGTGGCCTTCTTACCCTTTACCAATTCAACGACGTTTTCTTGGGGAATCAGAATTTGACCAAACTGATCCTCCATCTTTTTAATGCGCGCCTTTTCTTCAATGGACGCCTTCGCAGCTGATTCGCTGCCCGAGTGCGTATTGACGATGTACCATTTTAACTCGCCTTTTTCCACTGAACCCTCGCCTATTGAATAATGAATTGAACTAGATTTTTCGCGATGAAGTCGATACCCATCAAAAGTGCTGCGGAGATCACGCAAAAAACGCAAACTACAACTGTTAATACGAACGTATCCCGCCCTGTTGGCCAGACTACTTTACTCACTTCAATCACGACGTCTTCTGCCCAGGCCACGATCTTGGGGCTAAATTGCATAACCGAAAAAACAATCACGGCAACGATTAAGGGTAGACCATTGCTAACCCAGTCTTTGTCGTAAAGACGCGCGACCAGAGCCAAATCAGCTGCCAGCGCGCGGAAAACAATATTCACCACGACATATGCCAGGATGGCCGCGCCCAGAAAACTCAGAGTCATGACTTTTTTTACGTTCTGCTTTTCCATCTTTTCCTTCGTATCAAAACTGGCAGGGCAGGAGGGATTCGAACCCACAACACGCGGATTTGGAGTCCGCTGCTCTACCAATTGGAGCTACTGCCCTCCTGCAAAACGTTCAGCTTTGCGCATCTTCTTCGTCAGCTTTGCACTCACTTCCCTGCGGCGTACCGCGTACAGTACGCCTCGGTCGTTTCGCGCTTGCTGACTCGAATCTGCATCAAATCCCAACGTTTTAAACAATACTTCTTTTGACCGCTTCATTCTCATCGGCGGCCGTTAACTCCCTTATTCCAAAATTTCGGTCACGACGCCGGCGCCGACGGTGCGTCCGCCTTCGCGAATAGCGAAACGCAACTCTTTTTCCATGGCGATGGGAGTGATCAACTCAACTTCCATCTCAACGCGGTCACCAGGCATAACCATTTCTGTGCCTTTTTTCAAAGTTGTTACACCGGTTACATCCGTCGTACGGAAATAAAATTGCGGGCGATAGCCGTTGAAAAACGGCGTGTGTCGGCCGCCTTCTTCTTTCGTCAAAACGTAGGCTTCGCATTTGAATTTTTTGTGCGGAGTTACCGAGCCGGGTTTAGCCAAAACTTGGCCGCGCTCGACTTCTTCTTTTTTCGTACCACGCAACAAACAGCCCGCGTTGTCACCTGCGCGACCTTCATCGAGAAGTTTGCGGAACATTTCAATGCCAGTGACGGTGGTTTTGACGGTCGGTTTAATACCGATGATTTCAACCTCTTCACCGACTTTTACGATACCGCGCTCAATACGACCCGTGACCACTGTTCCACGGCCCGAGATCGAGAACACGTCTTCGATCGGCATTAGAAACGGTTTGTCCGTCACGCGCTGCGGTTCTTTGATGTAACTGTCGCAGGCTTCCATCAATTTCACGATGGCTTGAGCACCCAATTCGCCTTTATCGCCCTCAAGCGCCTTCAATGCCGAACCACGAATGATCGGAATATCGTCGCCGGGGAACTCATATTTAGAAAGCAATTCGCGAACTTCAAGTTCAACGAGGTCTAAAAGTTCGGCGTCGTCAACCATGTCGACTTTATTCATGAACACAACGATAGCCGGCACACCGACTTGGCGAGCGAGCAGAATGTGTTCGCGCGTTTGCGGCATCGGTCCGTCAGCGGCCGAAACAACGAGAATCGCGCCGTCCATCTGAGCGGCACCCGTGATCATGTTTTTGACGTAGTCAGCGTGACCAGGGCAATCGACGTGAGCGTAGTGGCGCTTCGCCGTTTGATACTCAACGTGTGAAGTCGAAATCGTGATACCGCGCTCTTTCTCTTCAGGAGCTTTGTCAATTTGATCGTAAGCCAAAACTTGACCGCCGTAAGTGTCAGCCATGACCTTCGTGATGGCAGCAGTCAGCGTTGTTTTACCGTGGTCGACGTGGCCGATCGTGCCGATATTGATGTGCGGTTTCGACCGGTCAAATTTTTCTTTGGACATGTTCTTCTCCTCCTCAATCGGATGTTGTTAACTTTTAAAAAATTCATTTACTAAACTAATTCAATTCATCATTTTTGGAGCCCACAGTGAGACTTGAACTCACGACCTCACCCTTACCAAGGGTGTGCACTACCCCTGTGCTATGTGGGCCTGAATCAGTCGGATATCTGATATCGGTTATCTGATATCGGATATCTGTTTGCTTCTGGAGCGGGAGACGGGTCTCGAACCCGCAACCCTCAGCTTGGAAGGCTGATACTCTAGCCAATTGAGCTACTCCCGCCGACTGTGTTTCTCTTCTCCTTCATCTTGGCACTCGCAGCTCACTTGGTGGAGAGAGAAGGATTCGAACCTTCGTAGGCGTAAAGCCAACAGATTTACAGTCTGTCCCCTTTAGCCGCTCGGGCATCTCTCCAATTTCCCAGTCTCGCTCGCGCACATCCTTCTTCCGCTCAAAGCACCTGGAGCTGGGTATGGGACTCGAACCCGCAACCTGCTGATTACAAATCAGCTGCTCTACCAATTGAGCTAACCCAGCATTCAATCACGCACGCGACACACAGACGTTCAAAAGTACGCAAATGTATGCTCGCCAGCCACCTTTACACGTAACGCACACATATACGGAGCCGCAAACGGCGAGTCAAAACTTTTGTTTGTTATATCAAGGGTTTTGCCGTTGCCTTTGTACCTCATAAAGCGCGATAGCGCCAGCGACTGACGCATTGAACGAAGCGTCGGCATCCAACTGGGGAATGCGAATCAGCTCGTCGCAAACCTTACGGGTGGTTGCCCGCAAGCCTTTGTCTTCAGCGCCAATAGCGAGAACAACCTTACCGTTAAATCTTGTCTGTGGGAGTGTTTGGCGACCTTCACCAGCCAGGCCATAAATCCAAAATCCCTTTTCTTTTAATATACTTAAATCGTCTGTGAGACGTGCCGAAACGACCAAAGGCACATGTTCAGCTCCGCCACTAGCCACCTTTATGACGGAAGGCGTTAGATGGGCCGTACGGCGCTCCGGTACAATAAGGGCTGCAGCTTCGAATAACCAAGCCGATCGCAGTAAAGCCCCCACATTATGAGGGTCTGATATTTCATCGAGCGCCAGCACCGTCGTAGGCTTGGTTGATTCCAGCCCAGGCAAACTACTGAGATCGAGTGAAGGAGTTTCGCTTACCCAGACACAGACCCCTTGATGGCTAGCCGCAATTTGGTTCAGCGCACTTTCATGCTGCCACTTTAACGGGCACTTATATTTTTGTGCAAAATCAGCAAAAATCTTGAAAGCTGGATCACGCTCGTTGCCCTTTTTTAGCCAAATGTCTTTCACGGCGCGAGGCCGCACTTTGAGCGCTTCAATGGCAGAATGTATTCCGATCACGGCACGAGAATTAAGATCGCGCGCACTGGTATGCGGTCTTTGCCCCCGGCTCATTTCAGTAGGGTCACAGGCGAAACGCGGTCGAGATGGCACTCCGACAGCTGCGAATTAGCTTGTTCGTCAATGATAATCGCATGGTCGCCATCGACGCCTGCTTTAAAAGTTTGACTATCGTAGTCCTGACCGTCGAATTTTTTTTGAAAAAATGAGAATGAAGTCCCGTCAAACGAGTAGACGCCGTAACTGAAGGTCGACTGCAAAGATCGACCGACCAAAAAATTGAGATTCGCAACGGCATGGCCATCGTCTCCGAAAAGGCTTACGGCAAATTGATTGTTCGTCGCGTTTATTTGTACTCGAACAGGCGCAATTGAGTTTGGTTCAAAAATTGAAGGGGTCGGCCCTGTACAAAACATGACGTTGTAGATCCCTGAAAAAGTCGGCACAGGAGTGGCGGCGAAAACCACCGATCCGTAGGTGGCAATAATCGCGATCACGATTGAAAAACAAGCCATCAGTTTCATAAATCGACTCCCTTAAAGTGGCAAGTTGACGTGCCATTTTATGCCCGAGATCGCGTGCTTTCGCCACTGAAATCTGCTACCTAAGATGCATGAAAAGGCCTGTTTTCGTCGCACTGGATGTCGACGATGATCGCTCCGCAATCAAAATTGCTTCTGAGACAGCTCCGTTTGTCGGCGGATTTAAAATCGGCCCGCGGCTCATATTGCGCTACGGTAGCGAATTGATCGGCAAGCTGGCACGCTCTGCCCCGGTTTTTGTTGACTGCAAATTTCATGACATCCCGTCCACAGTTGTCAGCGCGCTCGAAGCCGCTCATTCCGCTGGCGCGAGTTTCGCGACTGTGCACGCAAGTAACGGCGTCGAATGCCTGCGTGAGGTGGCTCGCATTGAGAAAGAATTATCGAAAAGCCGGGCATTTCGCGTTTTAGCGGTGACCGTGCTCACAAGCTTCAATGAAAGCAATTTGCCGGGCAACTGGCGGACCGACACTGTTAAGAATCACGTGTTTAAACTTGCCGATCTGGCAATGGAGGCCGGGCTTTCGGGTCTGGTTTGCTCTCCACTGGAGGTCGCCGCATTACGCGCCAAATTCGGCCACGCGTTTCTTGTCACGCCCGGTATTCGCCCGGCAAACGAATCAAAAGCATCTACAGCTTTGCCGAAGTCGGACGATCAAGCACGAACAATGACGCCTTCGCAAGCACTGCAAGCCGGAGCGAATGCTTTGGTAATCGGTCGGCCCATCGTCAGCATGCCGAACCCCCGTGATGCCGCTGAACGAATTGCAAAGACGCTCACTTAATCCCATTGGGAATCTGGACAATACGAAGTTCTTGTTTGCAACGTAAGCACGCGTAGCGGCGGCGGCGTTGAATATTGCGATAGACCCTTGATCGAAGCGGATGCCGACGCCCGGGGCAACCACATTCCGCCCAGCCCAAGATCTTTTGAGCTCGTTTCAGACCGTCGACGTCGAGCGAATGGGTTCGCGACGGCTCGAACCCGAGAAGGGCCATAATTTGTTTCCACCCCTCATCATGATAGAGGCCCTTTCTTCCGAATAATTTAGGAGCGATCAGATGGGCAAGCTCGTGCGCGAGTGTCGGCTCGAGCTCTTGCGGAAAGCGCTCAAGCAACCGAATGTTGAGTTCAATCCGGTTTTCGTCGATATAGGCCCGCCCGAGTGCCGACCGCATGCGCGTGTTGAATCGAACACGAACACTCGGCCACTCGATTTTCAATTTTTGCGCCAGAAGCGGCGCGAGCCTCTGCATGTAGGTCGACAACAACGATTCGATCGTTTCTGAATTGAACGTGGTTTTGTCTACTTTATCGGCGCGTATCACTTCCGCAGGAGATCCTTCATACGTCCCACGACGGCATTGACTTTCAGCTTTTCCATTTCTTTCGAACGACGCGCGACAACTTCGACCTCATTATTTTGCAAACCGCGGCTGCCAACATTTATCCGAAACGGCAAACCCAACAAATCGGCGTCTTTAAATTTAACACCCGGCCGTTCATCGCGATCATCCATGAAAACTTCGACCCCAGCCGCCCACAAGTCATCATAAAGTTGGTTTGCGACCGTTGCGCACTTAAGATCGGCGATGTCCAACAAGCAGATGTGCACGTGAAACGGCGCAATTGCCTCGGGCCAAATAATGCCGTCTTTGTCGTGACTTTGCTCGATCACGGCTTGCACGGTGCGCGAAATCCCGATGCCATAGCAACCCATTTCGATGAGGGTCGCATCGCCCTTCTCACTCAAAAATGTCGCGTTCATAGATTTCGAATATTTCGTCCCCAAATAAAAAATGTGACCAACCTCTATGCCACGGAAAGATTTTAAAACCCCGCTTCCTGCCGGGTTTTTGTCTCCTTCGCGAGCCACGCGTAAGTCCGCCACTTCCGTCGGCGAATATTCGCGATTATGATTGACATTTCGCAGGTGAAAGCCGTCCTCGTTCGCGCCCACAATGTAATTTTTGAGACTGAATACGCCGTTATCCATATAAATGGGTATCGTAAGTCCGACCGGCCCGCAACTGCCCGGCCAAGCGCCCGTCACGTCACGAACTTCTTTCTCGTTGAGCATGAGCGGCGGATTGGCCAGCTTGAGAAGCGATTTCAGTTTAATGGGATTCACTTCGTCGGAACCGCGCACAAGCACGCATATAGGCTTCAGATCTTTCGAACCTTCTTCAGCCGCCGAAAAAAACAAGGTTTTCACGAGATCGTGTTTGGCAACACCGGTCGCCTTTGATAGGTCATCAATCGTCTTTAACCCGGGTGTCGCAAATTTCTCGGCGTGCTGAAGTTTATCGTTATTTGTTTCGGGAATAGTGGCATCGAGCGCCGGGCAAACTTCGACATTCGCCGCAAAGCTACCATCTTCAGCGACGAGCAAGGCATCTTCACCGCTGTCAGCTAATATATGAAATTCCTCTGACATTGACCCGCCGATGCTGCCGGAATCAGCTCGAACCGAAACAAATTTCGCCCCCAAACGACTGAAAATCGCCGTGTAGGCTTCAAACATGATTCGATAACTGCGATGCGCGCTTGCCACGTCGACGTCAAAACTATAGGCATCTTTCATGATAAACTCGCGCCCGCGCAATAAACCGAATCGCGGCCGAATTTCGTCGCGATATTTAGTCTGAACTTGATAGAGATTCAGAGGGAGATCTCGATAGCTTTTAACGTCGCGGCGAACGTAATCGGTGACCACTTCTTCGTGGGTGGCACCCAAACAAAAATCTTGATCAAGACGGTTTTTAAATTTCAAAAGGCCTTTGCCCATGTCGGCCCAACGGTGGCTTTCTTCCCACAATTCGCGCGGCTGAACCATTGGCATCAAAATCTCGACAGCGCCACGTTTGTCCATTTCTTCACGCACAATATTTTCGAACTTCTTGATAGCGCGCAGGGCGAGCGGCCCGTATGTAAAAATACCTTGGGCCAATTTTTTTATATACCCGCCACGGACCATGAGCTGATGGCTTGCGATTTCGGCGTCGGTTGGGACTTCTTTCAAGGTGTGAATATGACTCCGGCTCCAACGCATGTCTTAAGCCTCGATTCCGTAGGTTTTTATTTTACGGTGGAGATAGCTGCGTTCAAGACCGATGGCCTCCGCTGTCTTGCTGATGTTGCCGCCGTTTTCTGAAATTTTATGCAACAAGAATTCCTTCTCAAACTCGGCGCGCGCCCGGCGAAACGATGATTCAGTCGAAGTCCCAGCGGCTAATTCGGTTAGGCCGGCTACCTTCAGATCATGCACATCGATAAAATCGCCTGGCGTCAGAATATAGAGCCGTTCAACGAAGTTTCTTAACTCGCGAACATTACCCGTCCAACCATGGGCCCGCATGCGCTCCCACGCCCGATCCGAAAATGTTTTTTGATTATAACCGCTTTCGCGCGCGAATTGCTCGCTGAAGTGAACGACGAGCGCCGGGATATCGTCAACACGGTCGCGCAACGCGGGCACGCGAAGCGGAACCACATTCAGCCGGTGAAACAAGTCTTCGCGAAATTTGCCCTTTTTAATTTCGGCTTCAAGATCTTTGTTCGTCGCCGCAACGACACGGACATCTATTTCAATAGTTTGAGTGCCGCCGACCCGCTGAAGCTTCTTCTCTTGTAAAATTCGTAAAATTTTCGCTTGAGCGTCAAGACTCATGTCGCCGATCTCATCGAGAAAAATCGTGCCGCCGTTGGCAAAGTCAAATTTGCCCTTTTTTGGTTTATCGGCACCGGTAAATGCGCCTTTTTCATAGCCAAACAATTCGCTTTCAATTAGCTCTGATGGGATAGCGGCACAATTCACTTCAACAAAAGGTCGGCTGGCGCGCGCACTTAAATAATGTACGTTCTGCGCCACCAACTCTTTGCCCGTACCGTTTTCGCCGGTAATCAACACCCAAGAAAGGCTCGGGGCCACTCTCGCAATCAACTGCTTGAGCTCTTTCATAGGGGCACTGTCGCCGACCAGTGCGATATTTTTTCTCAATTTATTCAGCAGCGCAATTTTTTCATTTCGCTCGGCTTGAAAAGATAAAATATTTGCGATCGAAATTGAAATTTTGTCGATTGAAAGTGGCTTTTCGATAAAATCCCACGCGCCAAGTTTCGTCGCTTTGACCGCCGTTTCGATTGTGCCGTGACCCGACATCATAATATATTGAACGCCGGGATGAGCGGACTTTGTTCGACGAAGGACTTCGAGGCCATCGATTTCACCGGGCATCCAAATATCAAGTAAAACAATATTGGGCCGAATTTCATTTATAGCGGATATCCCGCTGGTACCATCGGCGGCTGTCAAAACTTGATAGCCCTCGTCACGCAACGACGCCGATAGGACATCGCGAATCGGCGCTTCATCGTCGATGATCAAAATTTGTATTTCTGATTTCATACAGTTTCGTCCTTTCGCTGAAGCCCTGTCGCACGGATTGCTCCAGCGGTCTCGGTCACAATTTCGGTCTCGGGTAAAGTATTCGACAGAACGACCGGCAACTCAATCACAAACCGCGTGCCCCGCGGTTCGTTATTCAAAACGCGAACATAACCGTTGTGGTCTTCGACTGTTCGCTTCACGATCGCCAACCCTAAACCGGTCCCGTGCTGCTTGGTGGTCACGTACGGCTCGAAAATTCGGTTTTTGATATGTTGCGGAATTCCCGCTCCATTATCCGATACGATAAGACGCACGATTTTAGAAAGTGGATCGAACTGGGTTTGAACCGCAATTTCGCCATCTTTAATCGTTTTAAAGCTCGCCACGGCATTATCAACTAAATTTGTTAACACACGACAGATTTGATCGGGATCAAATAGAAAAGCCGGGAGGCGTGGGTCGGGGTCGAAATGAAGCCGAAAATGCTTTTCGCCTTGAAACAGTTGAAGCGCATCGGCGATCGTCTGATTGAGGCTCGCGACAACAGGTTTGGCCTTCGGCATTCTGGCAAATTGGCTGAATTCGTTCACCAACATTTTTAACCCGTCCACTTGATCGACAATCATTTTTGTAGAGCTCTCAAATGCAGGGTCGGCAATCTGATCGCCGAATTTTCTTTGCAGACGCTGCGCCGCTAAACTGATCGGAGTCAGAGGGTTTTTTATTTCGTGAGCTATTCGGCGTGCGACCTCGGTCCAAGCAGCCGCACGTTGTGCCGCCAACATCGGCGTTAAGTCGTCAAACACAAGAATTTTACCTACCTCACGACCGGCCTCATCAGTCAGTACCGAAATCGTCATCGCCAAAAGAAGGGGTTGGCCTCCGGCTGTGATCTGTACTTCTTTTTGTAAAGTCTCGGCATCTCGGTTGAAACGAAACATGCCGAGCAAATCATCGAATAATTTTTTGTATTCAGGGCTCAGAACCTCAGACACCTGACGGCCGATAAACTCTTCAGGTTCAAGCTCGAGAAGCCGAGCCGCATGGCGGTTGATCATGGTCACACGGCCGTCATGATCGACAGAAATCACTCCTGTCGTAACGTGACTTAGTACAATTTCTATATAACGAGTATGCTCGTGCAGTTGGTTGAGAGTTTTGCGCAAGTTTTCGTTAGCCTCTTGAATTTCGCGTTCGGATTGGCCCAAATACTGCGTCATCGTGTTGAAGTTGGAGATAAGCCGGTTGATCTCGGGCGCGCCGGATAAAATCTCGACCTTTTCATAGTGGCCTTTTACAACCCGCTGCGTGGCCCTGACCAACTGCTCAAGCGGAACGCTCAACTGGCGAGCGAGATAAAAACCAAACCACGTGGCACCTAATAAAATCACAAGCGTCATCAGGACCAAAAGAATCAAATAGATGGATTTAATCGGATAGGCGAGCGGGTCGGTGTCGCGAAAATTCGCCAGCGCCGACGCAATGTCATCCATGCGCGACACGAGCGAAATTGGTATGTACGAGCTGACAACAACAGCGCCTTTGCGATAACCGCTCACCGGCACAATAACGCGGACAAGATCACCTTCGGCGTAGTGATAAATAATGCTGGAGTTATCGTGATCTGCGATCCCCTTCTTTAGAAGTTCAAGGCTCACCGGCGGTAAATCAGGTACGCCCTCCGAACGCGCGAAGCTCGCGATCCGCGAGCCGAATAGGCCCGGGTAGTACTCGACTGAGTCTAAACTAAATTCGGAGCGAACATGGTCGAGTACGCTTTGTCGCGGCCGTTCGTGCTTCAACAAGTCGGCAATTTCGGTCGCGAAATGGTAGTTTTTTCGTTTGGCGCCGAGATAATAAGAATCCGTGACTTCGATTGAACTCTTGAGAATGCCCGAAATCTTCTGGCTGAACCAACGATCGAAACTGTTATTGATATAAAACACGGAAACGAGAAACATCAAAGCCGTGGGCACGAAGCTGAAACCGACGAAAGCGGCGATGAGTTTGCTCTTCAAACTGCTGCCGATGGGGCCACCTTCACGCTCAGCAAACTCCTTTACGACGTTTCGAAAAATGAGAAACGCCAGGAGCAAAAATAAAATGATGTTGAAATTAACGAGACCGAAAAAGAAAATCGAGTGCTCGAACGGCAATTCTTCGGCAATGCCGAACATATGAAACAAAACCCAAGTTAAGATCAGGAAAAGACTGCCGAGCGACGCGATTGCAATCAATTCGCGCCGTCGCTTCTTTTTTTCTACTGCATCGAGTGCCGGTCGGCGAGCGGGGGACATCACTGCCTAGCGAACCCAAGAATTGAACACGGCACGGCCGACTTGAAATCCGGGGCCGCCGCTTTTCATGAGTTCCATGCAGAGCGCGTGAGCGGCTTCTTTGGCGAGCGGAGCATCGTTCGCGCATGAGATACCGCTACGAACAACGGCTGAGTGTAGCAAAAGTTTTGCATTAGAGTCCGTCACTTTTTTCTTGAGTTCTTTATAAACGAGATCCATGGTTATCGCGTTCGAGTCAGCCATTTTTTTTACCTCCGTTAATTTGCCTTTTAAGGTTTAACATTTCAACCAAAGTGCGGGCGGCTTCGCGCCCTTTGTGACCGTGGCGGCCGCCGATTCTTTCTCGCGCCTGCTCATCTGTATCGACGGTCAGAACGCCAAACACAACCGGCTTGGATTGTTCGAGTTGTAAGAGCGTGCATCCCCTCTCCACCGCCGCGCAGACATAGTCGAAATGCGCGGTCTCACCGCGTATGACGGCCCCGAGCGCGATGACGCCGGCGCACCGTTTTTTTGTCAAAAGCCACTTTGCGGCGAGCGGGATTTCAAAAGCCCCCGGTACCCAGACATCGGTGATCAGATCGCCTCGCGCTCCTAAACGAGTCAGTTCGTCTAAAGCGCCAGCGCGCAGTTCAGCCGTGATCTCTTCGTTAAAACGGCTTGTAATCACGGCGACTCGATTCGATTGAGATAACCGCAATGACTTGGATGTCTGCGGAATTTTCTTAGACATCGGCGCTCCGCTCGCGCACATGCGATTCGTTTTTTGCGGCTACGCCAAGAAGCGGTCGCTGATCGACGATCTCGATGCCAAACCCTTTTAGGCCTGCTCGCGGCACCGGATGATTCGACAATAGAACTATCCGTTTTAGACCGAGCGCGCGAAGAATTTGCGCCCCCACACCGTAATCACGGCTGTCGACGGTAGTCGCCATAGTTAGATTCGAAGCCACCCAGCGCTCGAGTCGCAGCGCCATGTCGTCTTGTCGCAGGTAAACGATCACTCCCCGCCCGGCTTTATTGATTAGGTCAAACGCCCGTTTCAAAGAATCACCCGTGGGAGTTTGCACCCCCCCGAATACGTCGCCCAAAACGTTTTCGTTGTGGACACGCACGAGCACCGGTTCGCTCGTTGAGCTTAAATCACCTTTCGTCAACGCCACGTGTTCGCGGCCATTCAGGGAATTGCGAAAAACCCGAACCGAAAATCCTTCACCGAACACGGTGGGGAATTCCGCCGCTGCCCTCTCTTCGATAAAGCTCTCGTTTTCGAGCCGATATTTGATCAAATCTTCAATTGTGCCGATTTTAATTTCATGAACGCGGGCAAACTCAGTCAGTTCTGAAACGCGGGCCATCGAACCATCAGAATTCATAATTTCGCAAATGACCGCAGCCGGGTTTAAACCCGCCAGACGGGCGAGATCAACGCTCGCCTCGGTATGGCCGGCACGCTTCAAAACTCCACCATCGAGCGCGCGAATCGGAAAAACGTGACCCGGCACAATAATATCGCTTGGCTTTGCCAAAGGATTTGCCGCCACGCGAATCGTGTGGGAGCGATCCGCCGCCGAAATACCGGTGGTCACTCCCGATGAGGCTTCGATCGAAACGGTGAACGCCGTTTTGTTCGGCGACAGGTTAAAGTCATCCTTCACCATTTGCGGCAAGCCCAGCCGCTGAATTTGTGCCGATGTCATCGAGAGGCAAATCAACCCACGCGCTTCTTTCGCCATGAAATTAATCGCCTGCGGAGTGACAAAATCCGCTGCCAAAATCAAATCGCCTTCATTCTCACGGTTTTCATCATCAACCAAGATGACCATCTTGCCGGCTTGAATATCTTCGATCAGTTCGCGAATCGTGTTCATGGGTTCAACTCGTTTCGGCGCTCGGCCGCTATTAATTCGATCTGGCGGGCCCAAACTCTCGCCATGGCGTCTGCTTCTAACGTCACTTTGTCGCCCGTCTGTAGATCAACTAAATTTGTTTGTCTCAGTGTTTCAGGGATTAAGCAAAAACTCACCAGCCAAGCACCCCCCGCCGACTGCCACACTTCATTGATCGTGAGACTGACCCCGTTCACTGCCAAACTGCCTTTCGTCCAAAGATACCGGGTCAAGTTGTCGGGCACTGAAACTATTATGTTGCACGACGAAACGGCCGGCTGCACGGTGTGGATGAGTCCCATCGCCTCGACGTGACCAGCCATCATGTGACCATGTACGCGATCGCCGAACTTTAGAGACCGCTCGACGTTTAGCAATCGATTTTGCAGCTTAATTTTCGTCCAGCCGGTCACATTCAACGTCTCAGCCCCGAGGGTGAATCGCATAGATTGATCGTCTTGCCACTCGAGAGTAAGACACACCCCGTTGATCGCAAGGCTATCGCCAATTTGTAAATCATCAAAGTGGCTTGGTTTTTGTAGAACTATTTGGTTTTCAGGCGTCCATTCCAAAAGCGCGACTTTGGCTTCGACGATCCCCGAAAACATGTATCACCTTGAGGCGAAGGTTAAAATGACGTGGCGCATATTAGGTCGGCAAAGCCCCTACCGTCAAGGAATATTACCATCTGTCATTTCAACCAGTTGAGCCCGTCGGTCCGCTTGAATTCCAGGACCAAAATGCCGATTGTAGATAGGTATGCGTATGTCTCAGACCGGCTCGAAATTCTGGTGGAGAAAATTGGCAATCGCGGGGGTCAGCCTGCTCGCCGTTGGCTGCCCGGTCGGCCCGAACGTGATCGACAATTCAACGCCGCTTTCCGCCACCATTACCCATCAGTATGTGCCGGTCGGTTGCAATCAAACTTGGACCGTGCCCGCCACAGGGGGAAAAATACCTTACTCTTTTTCGATTGTATCAGGGCCTGGCACAATTGATCCGACTACGGGCGTTTACACCTCATCGAGTTTGTCTTCGTCCCCTACAGTTATTGAAATCAGAGATGCGGTTGGTAATACCACAACCGTGCAGGCCGATAACGTGTGGACCTCCGACGGTGCCGTCAACGCCATCGCGCAAGATGCGTCAAATAACCTCTACATTGGGGGAGCGTTTTCATGGGTTTGCCTATTCCCGGGCGCGTACGGCGCGGTGCTCGATTCCACTTATGGTGACCCAAATTACACGATGGATCTTTACCATGGTGGCGGGTTTAATGGCCCGGTTTACGCTTGGGTCGCGCTCGGCGACGGCACGGTTATCGCGGGCGGCGATTTCACTTCTTACGACGGCAATACCGCGAACTATATCGTAAAAATCGACGCAAACGGCGCGATGGATACAACATTCGACCCCGGCGGCACCGGTTTTAACGGCCCGGTGCAAACATTGGCGATCGATACGATCGGGCAAATCTATGCCGGAGGCTCTTTCACCCAATATAACGGCAGCACCGCAACTCGAATCGCAAAACTAGATCCGAAAGCCGGCACGCTCAACACGGTGTTTGACGCGGGTGGAGCGGGCTTCAACGGCACCGTCGAGTCGATCGTCTTCGATCAGTATACAAGTTTGATTTATGCCGGCGGGGCATTCACTCAATATGAAGGTAATAGCGTCGGTCGAATTGCGGCACTCGATCAATCGAACGGTTTACTGATCGTAAACTTCAACCCATCCGGCACCGGATTTAACGGTACCGTATATTCAGTTGGGGTCGACAAAGACGGAGGCCTCTACGCCGGCGGCAATTTCACTCAGTACGACACTTCCTCGCCCGTCAATTACATTGCCAAGCTCGATGCCAGCACAGGCACGTTGAACTCCGGTTTCGATAGCGGCGGCAGCGGATTTAACGGAATCGTTTACGCGGTCGATGTCGACCCGACCGGAATTTTTGTCGGCGGGTCTTTTTCACAGTACGAGGGTTCCGCTGCCAACAACATCGCCATGTTGACCCCCATCACTGGAACTCTCAGCACAACCTTTGACGCCGGCGGCGCTGGGTTCAACGGCACCGTCATGTCCATCAGCTCAGTCGGCGATGGCAATATTTATGTCGCCGGTCCATTCACGGCGTATGCCGGATCGGCCGCATATTCGATCGCAAAACTCAGCACATCATCGGGCGCTTTCGACTCAACTTTCGGGACGACTGCCCCACCTAATTCAACAGTTCAAACGATTTACGAAGACACTAAAACTAATATTTATGTCGGCGGCAATTTCGCCGGATTCGGCGGAGTCGAACAGAAGCACGTAGCAAAATTCAACTCGACAAGGGGGCTCGACACGACATTCAACCCGGCTCAAGGCGGTTTTGATGGTAATGTAAATGCCCTCGCTGCTGATAACTCCGGCAATATTTATGTCGGCGGAGCATTCGCGAATTATAATGCCAGTGCCGCTTCAAATATTGCAAAGCTGAACACGACAAGCGGAGCTCTCGATGCAACATTCGATGCGGGCGGCGCGGGATTTGACGGAAGAGTGAATACTCTCGCTCTCGACGGCGCCGGAAATATCTTTGTCGGTGGTGCGTTTACCACTTATCAGGCCGGGGCAGCGAACGACATCGCCAAAATGGATACGACCAATGGCACACTCAATACGACATTCGATGCGGGCGGTGCAGGCTTTAACGGAGCAGTGAACACGCTTGCCCTCGACGGCGGCGGAAATATCTTTGTCGGTGGTGCGTTTACCACTTATAAAGCCGGGTCGGCGAATGACATCGCCAAAATGGATACGACCAATGGCACACTCAATGCGACATTTGACGCGAGCGGCACTGGATTTAACGGAGCGGTGAAGGCCGCGGCAATCGATACCGGTGGCAATATTTACATCGGCGGCGCCTTCACAGCTTATCGCGCTGGCACTGCGAACCACATTGCAAAAATGGATACGACCAACGGGACGCTTGATGCGACGTTTGACCCAAGCGGAACAGGTTTTACAGGCACGACTGTTAATAATATCGTCCTCGACGGAGCGGGAAATCTCTACGCCGGCGGCTCATTCACCGCCTACCGCAGCGGTACGGCTTGGTCAGTGGCAAAAATGGATACAACGAATGGCACATTAAACACGATGTTCGATGCCGGCGGCTCTGGCTTCGCTAGTGGTTTAAGTTCTGGCATTGTGACGACACTCTTGCTGAACGGGGCCGGCTATCTTTACGTGGGCGGCACTTTTTCAGATTACCAAGGCGGGTTTACACAAAATTTCGCGCTTATCGGAGATTAAGTTCGAAAACCAACTACAAAATATTCGCAGCGAGTTCGGCGAGTTCGGAGCGTTCGCCTTTTTCGAGCGTCACGTGGGCGGCGATGATTTGGTTTTTGAATCGCTCGACCGAATAAGTGAGGCCTGAGTTGGCCGAATCGACGTAGGGGTTGTCGATTTGATAGCAATCGCCGGTTAAGACAACTTTTGTCCCCTGCCCCGCACGTGTGACGATCGTTTTGATCTCATGCGGAGTCAGGTTCTGCGCCTCATCAACGATCAGGTATTGATTCGGAATCGAACGGCCGCGAATGTAGGTCAGCGGCTCGATGTTGACCATACCCTGGTTGATCAGTTCACGCGCCCGGCCGGCGGCTTTTTTGTCGGAGCCCATTAAAAACTCGACGTTGTCGAAAATCGGCTGCATCCACGGGTTTAACTTTTGCTCGACATCACCGGGCAAATACCCGATATCTCGCCCCATCGGGAAGATCGGCCGACTCACAAGCAGTCGATGAAAACGGCCTTCATCCAACGTTTTAAAAAGGCCCGCCGCCAGCGCGAGAAGAGTTTTGCCCGTTCCCGCTTTGCCGACCAATGAGACAAATTGAATTTCGTCGTTCAACAAACAATCCAGGGCGAAACTTTGCTCAACGTTGCGCGGGTGAATGCCCCAAATGCTTTCGTTGGGAGTCACGAGCGGGACGATTCGGTTCACCTTCATATCATAGCGGCCGATCGCGCTGTGATTCGCGTTCGAACTGTCGCGCATAATGAGATATTGGTTGGCGACCGCTTTGTAAATGTCGTCGGGAATCTGCAAACTCTTCTCTTTATAAAAAAGATCGATCATCTCGGGGTCGACATCGATTTCGGCGATGCCTTTGTATAACTCCTCAACGTCGGAGCTCTCGGGGCGATAGTCGACGGCGGTGATACCATAGACATCGGCTTTGATGCGCAGATTGATGTCTTTTGTAACCAGTTCGACTTTGCCGTTCGGGTACATCGCTTGCAGCTGTAGCGCTTTACCGAGAATACGGTTGTCTGACTTAATTTGATCGAGATCTTTTGGCAGCCCGTCGACGTTCGAATCGGTCGTCACAAAAACGCGCGATTCGCTCTTTTCTATTTGGACGCCTTCGGCTAGCGAACCGGCAGCACGAAGGACATCCATCATGCGGCTGAATTGCCGGGCATTGCGTCCGTTTTCGCCAAGATCGCGCTTAAAGCGGTCGATCTCTTCGATCACGACGAACGGAATGTAAATATCCGCGTTCTGAAATTTGTGAATAGCTAAAGCGTCAAACAATATGACGTTGGTATCGAGCACTATTTTTCGCGTGTGACCGGCGACTTTTTTGGCAGCCATAGACGGTAGTCTAGCTGCATTTTACTAGTTGTACACTATTTTTTGAGATTCGATACAACGACGTCGCCGGTATCCCGCGCGAGGGTCGCACTGACGGTTTCGATGAACTTGACGAAATGAAAGAGCGCTTCGTCATTGAGCGTTCCCTTTAAGAAATTGGCGCCGTGCCGAAACGCCGCTTCGCCTTCAAGTCGGCGCGCGTTTTGAATTTTCACGATGAACGGAAAATACGTCTTCTGATTCAGGTACACACGCATAGCCACTTCTTCGCCCTTTTGGAATTGGCCAAAATCCGCATCCACGTCAAAGGCGATACCGTTTTCGGAAATGTCATAAATTTCAATTTTTAAAAGACCGCCCTTGGATTTCGATCCGCCTTCTTGCGGTAATACGGCGAAGGCGCCGATGAAACCTGTCAGAATCGTGCGGCGTACTTGTCGGCGCTCTTCGTTCAATATGGCCTCACGGCGCGAAGTCATATCGACGATACTAGCGGCTGCCGGTGCAACGGCTTTTGTCACCTCCGCGTCTTGCTTTTTCATTACTCGGCGCTGGCTTAAATCGATCACATTGTTTTTGACCATGAGCCCCCATCCCCCATACTGACTACTTATCGGCGGAAAAATGTCTCAACTTTAGCCATTCGCGCTGCTAAACTCGCCGAGTATCCAGTCGTGGAAGGTGAAGGTTTTGGACTCTAAGATCAGCCAGCCCCTTATAATCAGCATTCTGATTCACTTCTGCCTCATTTTGTTGATGTTACTGAGCGTCCCGCCACATCCACAAAAGCTCCAAAAAATTGATGTCGTGTATCAAGATGAGGCACCTCAGCACTCGCAACAGATCGTGACTGACGTAACGCCACCGACAAAAGATCTAGTGAAAGATTTAAAGAATAAGGTGGATCGGCTTTCGGCCGTCACCCAGCGCGTGCTAAAAGAGCAAGTCGCGCGCCGCTCGGGTCGTAAAACAGTGAATGGCGGCCCTTCGACTCCGCCCTCGAAATCGACCGCGAACAGCATGGCTCGAAACAGCCACCCTAACTCGTTGAATGCTAAAACTTTTGATGACACATCGTCCGATCGCCCGTCGATCACGGCGCCCATGGGTGGCAACGTGAGCCCACACCAGCAGCTCGAAGACTCGTCCATTTCAGATTACATACCCGAGATCAAGCAGGGCGGGTTTACCGCGCTCAATACCGATCAGTTCGTTTACTACACGTTTTATTCGCGGATTAATGAGCAAATTCGCAATCGATGGGTGACCAATATACAAAACATTCTCTATCGAACTCCACAAAGCGTGCTGAATCAGTGGTCGGCCGTGCCGCAAGTCACTCAGGTCGAAATTTTACTCGACCCGTCGGGGCATTTCGTTCGCGCCACATTGTACCGACACGCGCAAAGCAAAGATTTGGACCAAGCGGCCGTCAGCGCCTTTCGTCTAGCCTCGCCGTTTAATAATCCGCCCAGCGAACTCGTGAAAAGCGACGGCTACATTCATCTTTACTATGTTTTTCACCTTGAATTCAGACCTCGATTTTTAGCGAGTGACGGCTCATCTTGAACCGGTTTTTATGGGAGCCTACGCACGACGCTGCTACCATATAGTGGATGACAACCGCCCGAAAGATATTGGCGCTCGTCGCATTGATGCTCATTTCATCCCAGGCTTGGGCGGGAGTGATGGAGCTCAGTGCGTCTTACGGGTCGCATACATCCTACATTGATCAAAACAATTTCACTTCGGATGAGTCGATCACAGCGTCTTACGCGTGGTATTTTTTGAGCCAATCGGCACTCGAGGTTAGTTACACTGACGGTTTCGGTTCGCAAAGCCTTGAGGCGACCGGCGACCCAACCGGTAAAACTGTCTATTATCAGAAGGCGCAAATGCTAGGCGTCGATGTCGTACTCAGTTTAACACCAGGCACAGCGTTCATTCAGCCGTTTGTTCGAGCAGGCGGCGCTTATCTATTCAAGAAACTATACGAGAAATTTTACGACGGAACCGTTGAACAATACGGCGACACGGTGAATACCTACGTGCCGAGTTACGGCGGCGGCCTGAACATTCATTTAACCCCCAGTTTCGGAATTAAACTCAGTTACGACCGGTGGGAAAGCGGCGTTTGGAATCAAGCCAGCATTTGGGATGATGCCTTCAGGGTCGGCGTTTCGTGGTTCTTTTAGCACGGCTGCGAAAATGGCCCGCCTACTTCGTTACTTCGTCGCTCACTTCCTGCGACGAGCTGGTTACAGTACGCCTCGGTTGTTCGCTCCTTGCGTGTCGTATTCGAACCATTTTGGCATCCGTAGCCATTATCAGCTTTTCTTTACTTTTGAACGGCTGCCTCGTTACGTACCTCGTGAAATCAGGGTACAACCAATTCAAAATTTTAAATGATCGAGTGCCGATCGATCGGGTGCTCAAAAATAGCAATTTACCTGAAAATGAGCGGCACAAGCTCGAACTGGCTCTCGAAGCGCGCGAATTTGCCGTTAATTATCTTCATTTACGCGCGACAAAAAATTATACAACATTCGTAGATCTCCATCGGCCATACGTTTCTTGGATCGTCACAGTCGCCTACAAGAATCAACTGAAACAGCGCCCGTTTTGGTACCCGATCGTCGGCAGTTTGCCTTATAAAGGATTCTTCAGTTCATCCGAAGCGAAAGCCGAAGCGAAAAAATACGCCGGCAAAGGATTCGACGTCATGGCTCGAGGAGTGACCGCGTACAGCACGCTCGGCTGGTTCGAAGATCCTCTCCTTTCAACAATGCTCACGGGGCCTGACTACGATTTGGTAAATACGATCATTCATGAATCGACACATGCAACGATTTATATCAAAAGTCAGGCTGATTTTAATGAGCGCATGGCCACCTATGTCGGCGGCCTCGGCGCGCAATTATTTTACAGACAGAAAGGCGATACAAAAACATTGCGGGCAATTGAAATGGAAAACGCCGACGACGAGCTCTTTTCAAAGTTCATCAGCGGCGAAATCAGCGGTTTAAAAAAATGGTATGCGGAGCACCCGCACCCGACCGAAGACCAACGACAGTCGCAGTTTGAAAAAATCAAGGCGGATTTCGCATTGCGGCTTCAACCCAAATTGCAGACCGACAATTATTCGGGCTTTGCGAAAATGAAACTGAACAACGCCGTTTTGTTATACCTCGGGACGTACGAGTACGACCTGTCGGATTTCGCCCGGCTTTACAAAAAGCTCGGCGGTGATTTCGGCAAATTCATTCAGGCTTGCAAGAATTTTGAGAAAAGCCGCGACCCTTCCGCCGAATTGAAGACGCTGGTTTCGAAGTCACCGTCTTCATAATGCGATTGTGCAGATCCATCATCAGTTTTTCATTCTCGAGCAGCGGCTCGATCGCCTCGGCCTTATCGGCATGTAACACGATTTGCCGAAGGCGGCGGAGATTCTTATAAATCAGCCGGTCGGTCTTTGAGTGTGCGAGCAAGAGGCTCAAGCGACCACGCGTTTTTTCGTCGGCTTCACCTTCTATAAAATCGATCCAATCTTCGAGCCGTGTCATGCATCCGCCTCCATTGGTTTTTCTTTCGAGCTTTCGCTCTGTCTCCATCCTTCTTGCCGTAATGTTCCACCTAAACGGTGCCGAAGTTTCATCAAGGCGTGGCGATAGTTTGCTTTGGCCGTATCATAGGGGCACTCCATCACTTCGGCGATTTCAGAAAAACTCATGTCTTCGTATATGCGCAAACTGAGAGCGTGACGCTGTTTCAACGGTAGTTTGTCGATTTCAGCTTGCATCGCGATTTTCAAATCATCGTGCATCATATCGCCCTCGATGTCGGTGTCGTCGGCGAGAGGTGCCTTTTCGATATCAATAAGCTCCGGGCGCCTCCCGCGCAGTTTATTTTTCGCCGTATTGAGAGTGATTTGAAATACCCAACTTTTAAAGGCCGAGCGGCCTTCGAATGATCCGATCTTCTGGTGAGCTTTGAACCAGCTTTCTTGAACGACGTCTTGCGCGGCTTCGAAATCGCCGAGCACGCGAAATGCAAGACGCAGTAGGCTTTTTTGGTGACGAAGAACAAGTTCCGCAAACGCATTGTGATCTCCCGATTTTGCCCTGGTTACGAGATTATTATCCGTTTCCATCTCGATCCCTCCCTTTGACACGACATAGGTCGCGACCCGGTTAATTACTTTGTGGCGTGGCCAATTAACGGCCACTTGCCTAATTAATGAGCAAAGGTCGGGCCAAACCCTTTCGGGTCGCGATGTCGCGGGGTTAGCGCACGTACTGGTGCCGTCTCGTCCTCACTTGTCATCGAGTTTAGGTGAACAGTTTCAGATCTGATGCTTTGTTGTCCGTTTTGGCGGAGCAAACTGCACCTGGTCTAGGCGCGGATTGCGTCCAGTCGCTTAATTTGACGAGACACGGTTGCGGCCGTTGTGTTTGGCCTCGTATAAAGCTTTGTCGGCGCGGGCGAATATATCGCTCCACCCTTTGTCTTCCTGTTTGATAAGAGAAAATCCGATTGAAATTGTGATCGGTATGGTCGTGCCTTGAAAGGTAAAAGTGTGTTCTTGGATCGTTTTTCGAATCCGCTCACATATTTCGTCGATTTGTTTAACCGCTGAGCCTAATACAAGGAGGCAAAATTCTTCGCCACCATAGCGCGCAAAATAGTCATTGCCACGAATGAGCGTTTCACGCACGACACGTGCCAATTCTTTAAGGACAAAATCGCCGGCGGGGTGCCCATGCGTATCGTTCACCTGTTTAAAGTGATCGATATCGAAAACAATCACGCCTAACGAATGACCGAGTACCCGCGATTTATTGAAAATATCGACTCCAGCGGCGTTCAGTGCCCCGCGATTGTGAATACCCGTCAACGGATCGATCAGCGCCTTATTGAACGTCTGCGCGACCGATACCGTTTCGATATTGCCACGCTCAAGAAATTTTAAAATGATATTGCCGCATTTGATTTGATCGTTATTCTTCAATTTGTAAGGCTGAAGCGGCGTCAAAATCCGATCGTTGATAATTGTTTTATTGGTGGATTCAAGGTCGATGAGTGAAACTTCGCCGCCTACCACCATTAATTTTGCATGCGATTTACTGACACTTTTATCTTCGATGTGAACATGGGCGGTCGGTACGCGGCCGATGATAAGGTCGGTCGCTTCGAGCGGCCATTGCCGCCCCACTTCGTTGGCAGGTCCGACAAGTAATACGAGGCACGGTGGCGCTTCGCCGGCTTGTGCAATTCGCACTTTGAACGTGTCGCTTTGGACGACGCTCGTTTTATCTAATGGCTGCTCGTCGGTATCGCCCACCTGAACTCCGCGTTACTCTTCATCTTGCACTGACTAAACAGCGACTGTCTATACACTAGACGGCCACGTCATCCTCGATGCGATGGTAGCCTCTCCATTCCTTGAGCCGGCCGCGCGGGCGCTGGCTATCATCTTCAGGATATTCAATGATGACGTACGTCAACTTCGTGATGCGACCTAGCGAAGCGACATCCAAAGACGTGACTTCCGTCCAGGTCCCCGTATTGAAATATTCTTTGTCGTTGGCGAACTGCCGGTATTGATAAACATGCGTGTGGCCGAAGATAACGGTGTGCACTCGATCGTCGCGAAGAATTTTTTTCGCCGAGTCGCTGAGATCCGGAAAAACGGCGCTTTCTATAAAGATTTTCATTAGCCGCCGAAACCGCCACAATCGACGCGGATCCGGTGAGAAAAGGCTTTTGAGAAAATACCCGACGAGTTTGAACGCCGCTTTCGTTGTGAACACGGACTGATAAACCAAACCCCAGCGTAGCATGTTTCGAAACGGGCGCACTTTGTCGACATGCGGGTGAGTCTGCTTGAGCGGTAAGACGAATTCGACGAAGAAGAATGAGCCGAACGGCAAATTCAAAATAGGCTCGGGCAAATCTTTTTTCAGAAAAAACTTTCGCGGGTCCGTCCGATTCGCGGCTTCGTGCATATTGCCGTGTTCGACGTGAACGCCGTCAAAGTAATAAACGATATTTTTAAATCGCGCTGGCTTACCGATAGTGTCGTTGAGAAAACTGCGTACTGCGGGCCACAATAGCCCCTGGTCGTGATTACCGACGACGAAAGTGATTTCATTACCTTCTTTCGCCACGAAATCGCGAAGCGCATTGAAAAAAACGGCATGCCCCCGTACGATTCGCCGTGTTTGATCGAGAGTGATGTTTTCGGTTACGACGGTCAGATAGTGGCCTTTGTAATCAGTTTGCAAATGGTTAAAAATGTCGCCGTTCAAAATGAGTTCAACTTCGTGATCGGCAAAAGCACCGGTCGTGTAATAATGCAAAAATTCAGCGAAACGTTCGTCAAAATAGAATTCTTCGAGAAGGTTGAGGCGGCCGTCTTCAAGAAAGCGGCCCGCTCCCAAATGTAAATCGCTGACGATGAGTTTTATTTTTCTTTTCATTCAAATTAGCTTGCGTAAATTAGCTTGCGACAAACACAATGTTTCGACTTTTATTTTTACCACAATACATCGCTTCGTCCGCCATTTTGATTATATCTTTATGAGTTTTCGCATGATCGGGGTAAGCCGCCAAGCCAAGACTCATCGTCAACTTGAGGTGTTGGCCGTCGATCACAAAATCGGTCGTTTCAATAGCATGCCTCAAGCGTTCCGCTGCGACTTTCGCGCCTTCGGCTGTCGTGCCCGGCAACACGGCGACGAATTCATCACCTCCGTAGCGAAATGCGTAGTCGCTTTTACGTAATCGTTGCTTGATGACCCGCCCAATCTCAACCAGCAGGTGCGAGCCGACCCAGTGGCCCCGAGTGTCGTTCACCATCTTGAAATAATCGATGTCCATAAAAAGAACGGAAAATTTTTTATCATTGCGCTGCGATCGCAGAATTTCGTTTTCAAGAACAAGCGAAAGATATTTTTGATTGTAGAGCCCTGTAAGGTCGTCATGGTACGAAAGTCTTTGGACCTCCCAATGTTGAAAACTAAACCCGATATGTTTGCACATGAATGATAGGTCTCTGCCGACTCGGTCCTGTAAGCGCCCGACATCGGCGGCTTTGACGTCTGTCATAAGCACGTAAGCGAGGACAGACTGGTTTCTCACATTGACTATCGGCCACGCAATCACTCGCCGGCCATTCAATTCCGCCGCCGCCGACATTGACAGGTTGTCTTCGAACAAATTGACGTATTGGCGCACCTCGGGCTCTTCGACATTTTTAATTGCCTGAATGCGCAAATGGCGATGCATTTGCTGTTCTGGCTCAAATTTTTTTTTGACCTCAGTCGCACGCAGGCTTTTAAATTCATCTGTGAGCAACCAAATCACGTTATCGCAGGACCCGATTTCATAAATATATAGAAGCAGCTTGGGAATAACCAATTCGAGCTCGAGGTCATCGAAAAAGTCTCGAAGCCGCTCGCCCTTATAACCGAACACTCGACGTACCACAAAATCCGTCCACATCACTTGGCTTTTTTCAGAGGCTCGACATTGTCGTCTTGCCCCCCCTCCAACATCGTGAGCGCCAATCGCAAAGCTTTGACCGTGCGCTTGAGCATGTCCTGCTTTTCGCTGATTTGGCGGTTTAAGTCTTGCCCCTTATGCCGGTAATTTTCGAGTTCGATATTGAGTTGGTCGATCTGCCGCTTGAGATCGAGGATGGCATCATCCTTCGCCCGCACGAGCGCCGTTGACTCCATCTTCAAAAGTTCTAAACGATTTTCGAGTTCGCGCTCGCGCAACCGAACCTTTTGAAGGCTTGCGGTGAGACGCATCTCGTACTCTTCAACTTTCATCTTTAAGTTTTTAGCGTCGCGGTCTTTCGCTTGGACGGCCGCCTCTAAAATTTCTTTCTCGGCGCTCAACTGCTCTTTCAGGTCGCCAAATTTTCGATTGAGTGAATCATTCTCCGCCTGCAGTTCGTTACTTCTTTGTCTCAAAGTTTCGCCGGCCGCCGCCAACTGTTCATTTTCTTGGCGCAATCGATCGACCTCGCCTTCAAGTTCAAAAATTCGCCTTTGGGCCACTCGTAAATTTTCGGATTGTACGAGCGCCGTCTCCGCCGCTATTTGCACCACGTTGCCGCCGCTGACACTCGATCTCGTGATCACCTTTTCGGGGCCGGTTCGCGTTTCAGCTGGTGGCAGACGCAAAGTCGCGTCGTCGACGTCAGATTTTGTATCGACTGTCGCCTTTGATTCTGAGTCGGGCGCACGCGTGTCGGGCGCAGATTTTTCATTTGCACCGGCATCGGCGAGCAGGTCTCCGATTAAATCGCTGACAAAATCCTTCGCGGGTTTTGGTTTCATCCGGTTAACTAATCGGAAAAACAAAGGATTTTGTTAACTAGACGTGGCTTTCGGCGGGGCGGCGCTTTTCAGCAACAGTGCGAAGCTGGCCGCAAGCCGCGTAAATATCACGGCCCATGGTTTTTCGGCGCAAGACGTGTGAGCCAAGTCGAATCAGTTCGTTTTGAAACTTCACTATCTGACGTTCGTCGGGGCGCTCAAATCCAGACCCCGGATGCTCGTTGAACGGAATGATATTGATTTTGCACGGCACATCGCGCGTCAGCCGATGAAGGGCTCGCGCGTCGTCGAGCGAATCCGTTACATCTTTGAGAAGCACGTACTCGAGCGTGACGCGGTCGCCGGTCGCGCGACAATGTTCACGGCAACTTTCGAGAAGCTCATCGATCGGCCAACGTTTATTGATCGGCATCACCTTCGAGCGCACGTCATCGTTAACTCCGTTTAGACTGACAGCTAAACGCGCACCCGATGCCGTAATGCGAGGGATCAGGGGGACAATTCCCGAAGTGGATACTGTGATTTTCTTTTTCGACAAATTGCACCCGAGCGGCGAGTGCAAAATTTCAATGCTTGAGAAAACCGCATCGGGATTATCGAGCGGTTCACCCATTCCCATGAATACGATGTTCGTAATCCGTCTAGGCGCAAGATTCTCGTTCGCCGCCGAGTTATCCGAGGCCCTCAAACTATCTAAGGCTGTCAGGTACTGACCGACAATCTCCGCTGTCGTAAGACGCCGCTTCATCTTTTGCTTACCAGTGTAACAAAATCGGCACCCCATGTTGCAGCCGACTTCGGACGACACGCACAAGGTCAATCGATCATCAGCCGGGATCAACACCGACTCGACCGTGTCACCGCCACCCACCTCGAACAAGAATTTCTCCGTCCCGTCGGAGCTTTTTAGATGGGTCACCACTTTCGGCAATTCAAATCGCAAAATTTCCGGTAGCTTGTCGCGTACCGATTTCGACATGTTGGTCATTTGAGCGAAATCCGTTTGTCGCCGCCCGTAAACCCAGCGGTAGAGCTGATCCGCGCGAAACCGCTCAAAGCCGTGATCTTTGAGGAGTGATTCGAGCTGCTCATATGTGAGGTCATAAAAATTAGTTAACACGTTCTTGCGCCTGCCCTTTCATCGCCTCAATAAATTTTTTTACCTTAGCGGAGGTGATTTTTTCGCGACCCCATCGACTGTCGTATGCGCGAATGCCACGCTGGATCCATCCCTGAAGTCTGCGAAATTTCGCGTCGTTCATGACCGAATTTGCTGCTTCAGCAATCGCAGATGCTCGCACATTTCGCTTTAGGCTTTTAATTCGTTGATCCGTACTAGCAATCGCAAATAGTTTCTTCCAAATTTGATATGAAAACGGAACTCGCCTTTTCGGTATGATGGCGTATACAAGCTCACACTCGAGTGCTGCAGCGGCAACTTTTAAAGAATTTAAACTGATTGTTCCCCTGGCTTCACTCTGCTCAAGTTTTGAAAGCGACTGCGGGCTTATATTCATTTTTTTAGCCGCCGTTCGCGTCGCTAAAAATTGCGCTTCGCGAGCTCGTCTCAGCCCTGGCTGTTGACTTTGCGCTTTTAAAAATGGTTGTAGGCCTTCATCATACATTAGACCGTAATACCGATTCAGCCATGAAAAATACCCGTAGATTTCATCAGCATTGTCGAACATGTCTGCAGTGAAATCAAATCGAGGATTCATTATTAACCTTTCTCAACTCTCAGAAACAAGTAAGCCTATAGGGTGAATTGTTGCCGAGGTCAACCATTGCTTGTGTTGGCCCTCAATAGCGTTTTCGACCTGTTTAAATTTCAAGGGCGGTGAGAAGTTCGTCGCGGCTGCAAGGCACGCTGCCGATTTTGCCGACGACAACTCCAGCGGCGGCATTCGCCATGACGGCGGCTGTTTCGATCGCGAGGCCGCTGAACCAAGCTAGACAGAACGTGGCAAGATACGTGTCCCCCGCGCCCGTGACATCGAATACTTCGCGCTCGTCCGTCGACACGTGCGATGGTTCGTCGTTGCCCGAGAAAATCGAGACGCCGTCTTTACCTTGGGTGATGATCAAATTGGCCGCGGCCGTTTGTTCGCGAATCGCGCGCGCGACATCGAGAAGCGAATTTTTATGCTCGCGTAGAGAATCTAAATTCAGCCCCGAAAGCAAGTAGGCCTCGTCGCGGTTCGGTTTGATCAGATCAGCATTCCGGTAATATCGAATCGGGGTCGTGCGATGCGGATCAATTACGATTTTCTTTTTCTGGTCGTGAGTCAGGCGAATCAGCGTTTGGCACAGGTCTTCGCTCAAAACACCTTTTCCGTAATCTTGAAGAATAACGCCTTCACATGACGACACAAGTGAGTGAAACTTATCGACCACGGTCGATTCTAACGCTTGCGTCAGGAATTTCGTTTCTTCAAAATCAAACCGAACGACGTGGTGCTGACCCGACATCAAGCGTACTTTGTGCGTCGTTGGGCGCGAGTTGTCGACGATGAGTTGTTGGTCGGACACACCGTTTTTCTTAAGAAGTGCCGCTAAATCTTTGGCCGCCGAATCCGCCCCGACAACGCCGACCATAAAGCCCACGCCCCCGAGCGAGTGTATGTTTTGCGCCACATTCGCGGCAAGACCAAGCCGGTACTCGCGAGAGCGAACTTCCACCACCGGCACCGGAGCCTCAGGGCTGATTCGCCTCACATCGCCCATAAGATACTCATCGAGGCCAACATCGCCAATTACCAAGACTTTTTTGCCTTCGATACGCCCCAGCGACTCACGTGCGTTTCGTTTGCAATTGTTCAACTCTGTAATGGTCAAATGTTTCATGTGCTTGACTCTTATCAGAGGCGGTCGTTAAAGTCTAACTCCTTTAAGGAGTTTGAAAATGGAAGGCATTGCTGAGTCCGCATTATTTAAAAATACAATTCGAAATATGGAGCATTCCGCTCAAATCGTGAAACTGAACCCATCCGCAATCGAGCGCTTGAAATCACCGCGAAGAGCCATTGTTGTGAGTGTTCCGGTCCGCATGGATGACGGCACGGTTCGCGTTTTCGAAGGGTATCGCGTGCAACACAACCACGTGCTCGGCCCGTTTAAAGGAGGCATTCGGTACCATCAGTCGGTGACACTGAGTGAAGTCGCTGCGCTCGCCAGTCTCATGACATTTAAAAATTCGCTTCTCAATTTACCTCTCGGCGGAGCAAAAGGCGGCGTTTGCGTCGACCCGACCCAAATCTCAACTCGAGAAGCTGAAAAATTGACCCGTCGATACACCTCTGAAATTGCCCCATGGATCGGGCCCGATCGTGACATCCCAGCGCCCGATGTCGGCACAAGTTCGCAAACGATGGCTTGGATGCTCGATCAGTATTCGCTCGAAAGCGGTTTTTCTCAAACAGGCGTCGTGACCGGCAAACCCGTTGAAATCGGTGGCTCGGCTGGCCGAGATGCCGCGACTGGTTTGGGCGTCGTCTACATCATCGAAAAAGTTCTCGAAAAGCTTTCGCAAAAAATCAATAGCGTCACCTTGGCCATTCAAGGTTTCGGCAAAGTGGGGATGCACGCCGCGATCGAAGCCCACCGTATCGGTGGTAAAGTCGTCGCGGTTAGTGACGTCAGCAACGGTTTGTATAATCCCGAAGGTATTAACGTCCCCGAACTTGTCGAGCATTACACGGCCAACATGAGTTTGAACGGCTACCACGGCGGTAAGTTGATCTCGAACGAAGAACTTCTCTCGTTGCCGGTGGATGTGCTCGCCCCCTGCGCTCTCGACGGCACGATCAATTCGAATAATGCTGACCACGTGAAAGCGAAAATCATCGTCGAAGGTGCCAACGGACCTGTCACCGCCAATGCGAATGATATTTTAAAGGGCAAAAAATGCTTGATTATCCCTGACATTTTGGCCAACGGCGGCGGTGTTGTCGTGAGCTATTTTGAGTGGGTGCAAGACATCAGCTGGCTTTTCTGGGATGAAACGCAGGTTCGCGAAAAACTTCGCATGGTCATGTACCGATCCTTCGATAAGGTTTGGGAGTTTTCACAAAAAAATCATCTCGACATGCGGACTGCGGCCATGGCAGTGTCACTTGTCCGACTTGAATCCGCAATGAAGCTGCGGGGGCAATTATAGGGCTTGATCGCAAAGCTCCGTGGCTCTATTTGCCGCCGGCATTGGCCCATGACTTGGGCCAAATGACCTTGCGATGCTGGGGCCACTTTCGTTCACCGCAAATTAAAACTTGGCTGCCGACAAGATGGCACAATCTACAATTTTCAAACCCTCTAGGTACAGCGGGCGGGCTCGATAAAAACGGCACTCTTGTTCGAGGGGCTTGGGCAATCGGCGCCGGTTTTGTCGAGATCGGAACTGTAACTCCCGAACCGCAAGCTGCCAATCCGGGTAAAAAATTTGACCGTGAGGCCAGCACTCTCTCCGTATGGAACCGATTGGGGTTTCCGAACGACGGGGCCGATTTAGTTTTTGATCGATTGGCCAAATTGCCTAGGCCATGCCCGACACCCATATTTTTGAACATCGGCAAAAATCGATGGACTGATCTTTTGCACGCGCATGAGGACTACGTTCGTTTGGCGCGCAAATTTCGCGATCAAGCTGATGCGTTAGTCATTAATGTCAGTAGCCCCAACACAGCCGGTTTACGCGAACTCTTGGGCCCGAATCGGCTTCGCGATTTTTTGCAGCCAATCCTCGAAAACAGCAATAAGACGCCGATGCTTTTAAAACTCAGTCCCGATTTGTCGAATGATGATTTGATCCAAGTCCTCGACACTTCCAGCGAAATTGGCATTTCGGGTTGGGTTCTCACCAACACCACGCTCGCCCGCCCCGGCAACCTATCTGCGAGGTACCCCGTCGATGGCGGGTTATCAGGGCGGCCATTGGCAGCCCGATCGCTTGAGATGCTCAAGATTACAACCGAGCATTTGAAAACGCGCGGAGAAAAAGCTGGCGACAAGTTGATCATTTCTGTCGGAGGGGCGATGACAGTCGATGACGTCTTTTTGCGCTTACGTCTGGGCGCACAACTAGTACAGATTTATTCGGCACTCGTGTTTAATGGGCCAGGTTTTTTTCATGAAGTCGCTAGATACGCACAAAAAACAGAGATGGTTACCGGTCGTCGCCGCGATCATTCGCCGTGATGACAAGATCCTACTTGGTCGACGTCCGGAAGGCGGCAGCCTCGCAGGGCTTTGGGAGTTCCCCGGCGGCAAAATTGAAATGGGCGAACAGCCAAGCAAGGCTCTCGAGCGCGAACTTCACGAAGAGCTGGGTATCGAAGCCGAAATCGGCGCTCTTCACTTTGCCACGACTCACCATTATGGCGAGGTTGGCGTTCTTCTTCTATTTTACGAAGTCAAGTATTGGAAGGGTCAGCCCAGCTCACTTCATCATTCTGAAATCCGGTGGTTCGCGGTCGATGAAATAAAGGCCTTGCAGCTCCCTGACGCCAATCGAAATGTGCTCGACAGAATCACATCCCTTTTGAAATAATAGAGTCAGGAGTTCGAACGTGTTTCGACCGTATGTTCCGGAAAAGCTGAACATCTGCCTTATCACGAGAAAGTTCCCGTACCCAGGCCGAGGTTCGGAAGAGAATTACCTTTGGCCCGTGGCGCGGGGCCTCGCGCAAAAAGGTCACGAAGTCACCGTCTTATCTTGGCAAAACCCGCGCGGCCGGCCCGAAATTGTAGCGGATCGCGTGCGCGCTTATTTTCTCGGCGAGCGAAAAGGCGTTGCGCTCAGACAATTTGCCCATCTGGCTCATCGAAAATTTTTAGAACTGCATGCTGCTAAACCGTTTCACATCGTGCACAGCCTTGACGACTCGGGGATACTCATCGCGCGCGAACGAAGGCGGCTCAAAATCATCATGGCTTACGATGTGTCGGCCACTCAAATGGCCCAGCTATTTTCGATTTTAGGCATGGCTAAAGAAACTATGAGCGGGCTACTTACAACGGCCTTCGCTTTATTTTATAAATTCATGACGACCTACTACGGCGGTGACCGATCGATTTTAAAAACCGCCGACGGAGTTTTTGTCTCAACTCCGCAGCAGAAAATAGTTCTCGAACGCTATTATATGTACCCCGATCTAAAAACATTTGTTGTACCGTACGGGCTTGATTATTTTGAAACAGTATTGCGCCAAAAATCAGAGGCACTTCGGCAAAAATTCGAATTGCCGGCCAACGCCAATGTAATTGTCACCCAAACGGACATGACCGAATTAACTGAAGTCGTCAATCTTCTTCGGGCGTTTCAATCGGTGGTCATCAAGAAACCCAACACGCGGCTGATCATTATTGGCAACGGGCCATTGCGCGACCGCATCGAGTTCGAGACTCTCAACCTCGTCTTGGGCAACAAAACCGTATTTGCCGGCGCGGTCCCGGTCGATGAAATCACCGATATTGTGGCGTTGTCGGATATATACGTAAATCTTGGCTCACGAACGTCTGGGTTTGAACCGACGATGCTTGAGGCTATGGCCCAAAAGAAAATTGTCATTGGGTCGGAGCTCAGCCCCATCTCCACGATCATTGAAGACAGAAAAAACGGCTTTCTCGTGCGCCCGGCGGATGTCAGTGGACTAGCCGATTTGATCACCAGCCTGCTTAATGGCGATTTATCCCTGGTCGAAATCGGCCAGCAAGCCCATCAAAAGGTGACGGACCTTTTTAATCCCGACAAAATGGTCGAGCTACTTTTGAGCGCGTACCTACAACTAGCCCTGAGTCGGCCTTTTTGGCGCACTTTGGCGAAATCGCCTGCTGGCAAAAGAATCAACTTGGAGGGGGCCTCTTGATTGCCCTACAATTTGAGTGAATTCAAAAGGATAGGGACCATGACCAAGGCCGATCTCATCAATATCATCTCAGAAAAAGCGCAGATCACCAGAGTCAAAGCCGAAACCGTGGTTAATACGATTTTTGACTCGATGATTGAAGCTCTCGTTCGTGACGATCGCATTGAAATTCGCGGGTTTGGCTCGTTCGTCAATCGAGATTATGAAGCGTACCAGGGGCGCAACCCCAGAACGGGCGAAATCATCGAAGTCGATCAAAAAAAATTGCCATTTTTTAAAGTCGGCAAAGAACTCCGTGAAGATATCAATAACGGTTCGCCCACAGATCGACCGGCTAGCGGAACTGATGGTTGAACGCGAACGCCCGAACGTCTTTCAGATTTTTCTTACCCGTCGCGAGCATAAATAAACGATCCACGCCAAGTGCAATCCCGCCCGAAGGCGGAAGACCGAATTCAAGCGAAGCCATGAAGTTTTCATCGATGGCTAACGGAGTTCGACCGTATTCGATTCGCTTTTTCTGATCGTGAACGAATCGCTCGCGCTGCAAAACAGGGTCGTTAAGCTCGTGAAAAGCATTGGCGATTTCGATTCCGTGCCAGTAAAACTCAAGACGATCGGCCCATCCCGCTTGATTCAAACGCGCAAGCGCCGCCTGGGTAGGTGGGTAATCGCGCACGAAAAGCGGTTCGCTCGGCAGATTTGGTTCTACTTTGGCCACCCAGATGAGGTGAAAAAGGTCGTTCCAGTCCATCGCGACATTGGGATGCAACCCTAACCGCATTGCCAGTTGGCGAAGTTCGTCGGCTTGAGTATCCGGCTGAAGCTGAAAACCCGTCGCTTCGAATAGCTCGCGAACCGTGGTGCGACGAATCGAACGAATATCGATTTTCGCAACATTCGATAAGAGATCGGCAAGATCATCACAGATCATTTCGAGATCGGCGTAGCCGCGATACCACTCCAGCATGTGAAATTCGGGTTCGTGTATGGCTGTCAGTTCGTCTTTGCGAAATACCGCCTTGATTTCAAAAATGTCGGTATAACCGAGCGCTAATAATTGTTTGAGGTGCAGCTCAGGGCTTGTCGGCAGAAACAAACGGGCCGTGCGCCCGACGCGACCCTCGATTTCGACTGCGAACGGCTCAAGTTCGGGCTCCATACCCGGGTTGACTACCAGTGATGGCGTCGCGACCTCTTGCAGCCCTCGCCTTTTTAAGTGAACTTTGATGCTTTCGACAAAAGGTCCCCAGGCTAAAACTTCTGCCGGCTCAGCGAGCGCCCAGTTCAATTCACGTAACGGTGCCGTCAAGCGAACGGCTTCAATAACTTGCAAGACGCGCCCACAACCAGTTTGGTTTTCAAAATCACTCGCCGAAAAAGTAATGACCCAGGTTTCAAAGCTTCGCGCGCCGGTTTTCTGACAAAAGTCCGGCGGCAACTCTAATCGGCCGCCGGCATCGATCAACTGCGGGTTTGCACCGTTATTACAATGCACGCGGCCGCCGACCGAAATCTGTCCTTTAGCCGGAGCAATTGCTTGCGTGCAAAGGCGACGGAGCGAATACACTCCATTCGGGCAAGGTGGATAATTCGAATACCTATTCGACATGATGCGTATTTAATTTTCTTTTGCTAAATGTCAAACCGCTATTTGACTTTGCGCTCGTAATTCCCGAAATTCGTTGCATTCGCCAAGCGCACAGTCGCGGAGGGTAAAAAAATGAATCAGGACGTACCGGTGACAGAATCGCAAGACACTCCCAAAGCCGCATCTATTGACTCTGAAGAGAATCGTTGGGTGGCGCGCTTCGAAGAACTTTTAAAAGTTAAAAATTTTGCCGAGTTGAAATCGGAACTGCAGAAAATCGCGACGGATGTCCAAACTGAGATTCAAAATTTTGACTTAAATTCGCATCTGAGCCCGAGTGCCAAGACACGTTTGAAAAAACTAGAGCAGCGGTACAGCGACGTCATGAAGCTTGTCGCCCGTGCACAAAAACAGTTTGATCGCGAATTTAATAAAAGCTTGCGCGTTCTTAAAAAAACTCGAAGCGATGCCGAAAAACACTTGCGCGATATTCGTGTCAAAATCGTAAAGCATCGCGGCTCGTTGGCCCAAGCTTCGAAAAAGATCACGGCGAAATGGGCGGGTAAAAAATCTCACGGTAAGAAGACACGGGCCTCAAAAAAGGCCTAGACAGGCGCTTCAATGCGGTTTGCTGATCGTCACATCGGTCCATCTAAAGGCGACATCGAATCGATGTTGCAATCACTTCATCTTCGTTCGCTCGACGAGCTGATCGACAAGGCCGTACCGAAAGGCGCTCGAACGTCTTTTGAACTTGATCTCGGGCCGGCCTTGAATGAGCACGAGTTTTTGACTCGCGCTCGTCAAGTCGCGAGCCGCAATCGAACGGTCAAGAACTACATCGGCCAAGGTTACTACGGCACCGTCACCCCGACCGTGATTTTGCGAAATATTTTAGAAAACCCGGGTTGGTACACGGCCTATACGCCCTATCAAGCTGAAATTTCTCAAGGGCGTATGGAAGCCCTTCTCAATTTTCAAACAATGGTGTCAGACCTCACGGGTTTGCCTATAGCGAATGCCTCAATGCTCGATGAAGCGACGGCCGCCGCAGAAGCGATGGCACTCAGTTTTCATTCGCAAAAGAAAAGTACCAGAAACCGATTTTTCATAGACAAAGATGTTTTTTCGCAAACTCGGGCGGTGATTGAAACACGTGCGAAGCCGCTCGACATAGAAGTCATCGTCGACGATGCGAAAAAACTCGAGCAGCTCGACCCCGATTCGTTTTTTGCGGTGTTATTGCAAGCGCCCACGGCAACCGGTCTTGTGACAGATTGGTCCAGCATCATTGAAGTTGCACACCACGCTCAGGCTCACGCCATTGTTGCGGCTGACATTTTGGCGTTGGCGCTCATGAAAACGCCGGGTGAAATGGGAGCTGATTTAGCCATTGGCTCCACCCAGCGCTTCGGAGTGCCAATGGGTTTTGGCGGTCCGCATGCGGCTTATCTTGCCGCGCGCGAAGAGTTTTTGCGTCTATTGCCCGGGCGGATTATCGGCGTATCTAAAGATGCTCACGGGTCACCGGCTTTACGTCTCACTCTGCAAACTCGCGAGCAACACATCCGTCGTGAAAAGGCGACCAGCAATATTTGTACCGCCCAAGTTCTACTGGCGGTAATGTCTTCGATGTTCGCGGTCTATCACGGCGAAGACGGCTTGCGTGAAATCGCCGGGCAAATTCATTCGCACGCACGAAGACTCGCCGGTCAACTCGTGCGGCTTGGTTTCAAACTTCGGCACCATACCTTTTTCGATACTTTGTGCGTTCAATTGAATTCGCGACACGAACTCGAGCGAATGCTCAAAGAATTCGAAGCGCACGGAATCAATCTCGGCGACGGACGGTCAGTCGGTCGCGAGCATGAGACTGATCTACTGATATCTCTCGATGAGACTGTCAGCGCCGAAGCCGTCAGCGAATTGACAGACATCTTTTCTCAATTTTCAAACGAGCCGAAGACAACGAATGAATTTAAATGGCCGACTTCTCTCCAGCGTACAACGAAATTTCTGACTCATCCGACGTTCAACAGCTATCGCTCCGAAACCGAAATGCTTCGCTATATTCACCGACTTGAGAAGAAAGATTTGGCGCTGAACCAGTCGATGATCCCGCTCGGATCATGCACGATGAAACTCAATGCAACGACCGAAATGTTGCCGGTGACGTGGCCCGAGATCGGCAACATTCATCCTTTTGCGCCGGAGTCTCAAACCGCAGGTTACCTTGAAATCATTCACCAGCTTGAGAACTGGCTCGCTCAAATGACCGGGTTTGCCGCCGTTTCGCTGCAACCGAACGCCGGTTCGCAAGGCGAATACGCAGGCCTTCTCGCAATTCGAGCCTACCATGAGTCGCGCCGGCAAAATCGCGATCTGTGTTTGATCCCAACCTCCGCACATGGCACGAACCCTGCCAGCGCGGTCATGGCCGGCTTTAAAGTGATGGCCGTGGCGTGTGATTCGAACGGTAATATCGATGTCGCCGATCTCCGCGCAAAAGCCGAACAAAATGCCGATCGACTGGCGGCTTTGATGATCACCTACCCTTCCACACATGGTGTCTTCGAAGATGCCATTCGCGACATTTGCGACATCATACATCGCCACGGCGGCCAAGTTTACTTAGACGGCGCGAACTTCAACGCTCTTGTGGGAGTGGCTCGCCCTGGTGAATTCGGCGCGGACGTGGCCCATCTCAATTTACACAAAACATTTTGTATCCCTCACGGTGGTGGCGGCCCAGGTGTCGGCCCCATCGGTGTCGCCAATCATTTGAAGCCTTTTCTGCCGGGTTTTCCCGAGCGTTCTGTAGCAGCCGCTCGCTACGGCTCGGCCAGTATTTTGCCGATATCGTGGGCCTACATCGCGATGATGGGTGCCGACGGTTTGAAGAAGGCGACCCAAGTCGCGGTACTGAACGCGAATTACATCGCGACCCGACTGGCTCCGCATTACCCGATTCTTTATCGCGGCAGTTCGAATTTGGTCGCGCATGAATGCATCATCGACTGTCGTGCATTCAAAGCTTCGGCTGATATCACGGTCGACGATATTGCCAAGCGACTGATGGATTACAGCTTTCATGCTCCGACAATGTCATGGCCGGTCGCCGGCACGCTCATGATCGAGCCGACCGAGAGCGAATCGAAGGCCGAACTCGACCGGTTTTGCGATGCCATGATCGCGATTCGACAAGAAATCGAAGAGGTCGCGAGCGGTCGCATGGATCGCCTCGATAATCCGCTCAAAAACGCGCCTCATACTTTAAACGAAACGACAAACGACAAATGGGCTCACCCCTACTCGCGTGAAACAGCGGCATTCCCGCTCGTGTGGGTGCGTGAACGCAAATTCTGGCCTTCAGTTGCACGCGTCGACAACGTGTTCGGCGACCGCAACGTGGTCTGCTCGTGCCCGCCTGTCGATTCGTACTGATCTTACTTTTTGCTAGCTCAGCAGCACCTCGAGCCACTGCATTTTATCTTTAGGGATGGCATCTCGCGGAGTCATAAGCCCCGCACGCAGACCCTGCTCGCGGCAATTGCAATCCTCGTAAAGCGCGGCTCCTTTTGACAAAATATCCTCGACCATGCGAAAGGCCTTGGCATTGTTTCGCCGCATGACTTGAATGACCGCTTCAAGTGTCACGTGTTGGATGGAGTCATCCCAACAATCGTAGTCGGTGACGAAACAACATGGGATGTACGTGAGACCGGCTTCTCGCGCGAGCGCGAATTCAGGGTAGTGAGTCATACCGATAATATCAGCGCCCATTTGGCGATAGTGATGCGATTCCGATTTCGTCGAAAAGTACGGGCCCTCGATGCACACGTATGTTTGACCGAAGTGACAATCGAAATCATACGCATTTGAAAGCCCGCGAATAGCTTCTACCGCTTGGTCGCACACCGGTTGCGCGAGCGAAACGTGACCAACCACTCCCCCGCCTAAAAAGGTATGAGCGCGATGGCCCTTTGTACGATCGATGTATTGTGTGGGCAATACCATGTCACCGGGTTTGAACTCTTTGCGAAGGCTACCTACGGCTGAAAACGACAGAATCGCGCGCGCGCCGAGCTTTTTAAGAGCAAAAATATTCGCGCGAAAATTCACTTCTGACGGCAACAGCTCGTGATGCTGCCCGTGCCGCGATAAAAATAGACATTCGGTTGCTTCGCCGTTTTTGCCCGCAATTCGAACCCGTTTAAGACCCGACGAGTGCTCACCGAACGGTGTCGCCACCCGCAGATCTTCGATGACCTGAAACGCCTCGAATTTTTCAAAACCGGAACCGCCAACAATTGCGTACATGTTATTCTCCTTCAATCGCGCGAATAAGTTCACTCGGCGATGTAAAAACTCCGTTATCTAAAACCCATGCCGTCACCAGTTCTGCGGGAGTCACGTCAAACGCCGGATTAAACACGGGTGCCGTCGACGGCGCCCAACGAACGTCACCGAACGCGCCCTTTACGCCGTGAACTTCGGCAGTCGGCCGTTGCTCAATCGGAATTTCTCGCCCCGATGCGCACTTCAAATCGACGGTTGTATTTGGCCCCGCCACTAAAAAAGGGACGTTATGATGGCGCGCCAAAATCGCCAAAGAATATGTACCGACTTTGTTCGCAAAATCGCCGTTTCGCGCAATGCGATCGCAACCCACCATCACGCAATCGACCTGCCCATCGCGCATCAGTAAAGCCGCCATGTTGTCGCAAATGAGCGTGTGCGGAATAGAAAGCTCGTTCATCTCCCACGCCGTGAGACGCCCGCCTTGCAACAGCGGTCGAGTCTCGTCAACATACACGTGAATTCGCCCCGTACGTTTGTGAAGCTCGCGAATAATCCCGATCGCGGTACCAACGCCGGCGGTTGCGAGCCCGCCCGTATTACAGTGGGTCAGTATATTCAACGACGGCTCACCCGCCGGGTCACGCGCGAGAGTCTTCAGCACCCAGTCGGCGCCGTTGGCTGAAATTCGTTCGCACAGCATTTGATCTTCGGCGAAGAGCGCGCGTGTCTCATTCATCAATTGCTCGGCCGTCATTTCGCCGGGAGCAAAATTCATCAGCCGGTCGAGCGCATTCATCAAATTCACAGCTGTCGGGCGAGCTTCGCGCAATCGGCCGGCGAGCGCCCGCACTTGATCTTCATTTGCGTCTTTAGCCGCATGCGCAAGCGTCACAGCCGCAGCCAAACCGATGAGCGGCGCCCCTCGCACGCGCAACGATCGAATGGCCTCGACCATGAGGTCGGGCTCCGTCACATCGAGCCACACCTTTTCTTGCGGCAGGCGCGTTTGATCCAACACGCAAATTTTTTCGCCGTCATAGCGAAACGACATCGACTCGAGTTTCATTGATTTCCCTTTTATGAAATTGCCCTTGGTACGCATTGTGCAGACGCATGAAATCGAGAATGTATTGATACGAGGCCATTTTCTGCGCTGTCCATTGCGGGGCCACCAACTCCTCGTGCCGGCTCGAGAGTGCCGACAGACGGTGAACAAACAGTCCCGGCCGAACGTGCTGAAGAAACAACGTCACTCGACGCGCGTACTCCTCAAGCGAAACCGGCCGAAACAACCCTGCCGCATAATCGTCAGCGAGAGGAGTGTTCACCAGCACGTGCAAGTTATGCAACTTCACGTCGTCGATCGGGAGCGCGCTCGCAATTTCGGCCGCCAGGCGGATCTCATCATCGGTTTCGTCGGGCAAACCCAAAATGAGGTGAATGCCCATATGCAAATCCGGAAGCTGCTCGCGCGTTCGCTTGATCGCCGCGATTGAGCGCGCCGCCGTGTGACCGCGCCTCATCCACACGAGCTGTTCTTCGTCAAAACTTTGCACGCCGTACTCGACGGCGACATAGGTCTTTTGCGAGTATTCGCGCAAGAGATCAAACAGCGCCTCTGAAATACAATCGGGCCGGGTGCCAATGACAACCCCGACAACATCGGGTTGCGCGAGCGCCACAGCGATTTGAGATCGCAATTCAATGACGCGCGCGAAGGTCGTGGTGTACGCCTGAAAGTAAACGAGAAAACGGGCGCAATTGAGCTTACGCAATATCCGACGGCGTGATTCGGCGATCTGCTCCTCGAGTGAACTCGACTGCAAATCGGGGTAGGCCGATGAGCCCCATGCATCGCAAAAATTACACGTTTTCATACCGCGCAGGCCCTCGCGATTGGGGCAAGTGGTGGCGACCGAAACCGGAATCTTATAGACCTTTTGACCGAATCGCTCGCGGTAGTGACGACTGATTGGGTTGTATGGCACTTGCCAAACAAGATCGTGCTGCATAGAGGTGTAGTAATGCAGGCTCACCCATCGCGCAAGACGTTTCCGCTCTCCGACAACGCTCCCACGTACACATTCGAGGGCACGTCCTATCAGTTCATCACAACCGAGGACGGCAGTCCTTCCATTCGTATGTGGCGCTCGTCAATCGGTGCTGAGATGCCGGCCGAAGCCATGCACCATTGCGCGGGGGCGCTGAGCGAAAGCGTTTACATTTACGGTACTCTCGTCGACGAAGTGATTTCGCGCGGTTGGCCTGCGCGAATTTTGTCGGTGGGCCTTGGCTGCGCTTACAACGAATGGATCGCGCTCGCTCGCCTGCTTCACACTGACTGCTCTGCTGAATCCATTTATCTTGAAAGCTTCGAGGCGGATCCGCGCCTGAATGGTTCGTTTAAACTCTGGTTGTTCGAGGAGTTTTCTGATCCGTTCTCGCACCTGTACACAGAAGTTGTGAACAAAGTATCGAACCACTTCGGCTTGGATGCACAGAATCTCAAGACGTTTGGACGAAATGCGTTTGAAAAAGAACAATGGCGAATTCGCGACCGTCTTGAAAAGGGCCTTGCATTTCATACAAAATTTACGGCGATTTTTTTCGATGCATTTAGCACGAAGGCCACTCCCGAATTGTGGAGCGAACCGTTTCTCGATTGGTTTTTGGCTCAAGCCGCCGACACGAATTGTGGGCTTTCAACTTATGCTGCCACCGGCCGCCTCAATCGCGCACTTAAACACGCGGGTTTTGTGCTTGTACCGTACAGGGGGTTTTCGGGTAAACGCCAATCCACCCGCGCCTTTCGCGAAACCACGCCCATTTCGCACGTGACATCTCAGGCGCAGAGAAATACGTTGGTGCCGTGAAGATTTGGCTCAAACTTTGGCCCGAAGTAAAGGCCTATAAAAAGCAATTTATTCAGGTTTTGGTCCTTGGGGTTGTCACGAGCAGTTTCAAGCTCGCGATCCCACCATTGACTAACTTTTTATTTACAGCCTGGCAGAATCGCGAGCCGTCGCGCGAAGTTTGGCTGCTCCCGCCGCTTTTAGGTCTGATGTGGGTGTTCAGTTGTATCGCGCGCTATTTTCATCTTTACATCATGAAGTACACCGCCGAGAAAATTTCGGTGAATCAACGCCGTCAACTCATGGATAAATACCTTTCGCTCAATCTTTCGTTCTTTCAAGAAATCGAACGCGGCACTGGCGGACTTATTTCGCGCATGCTCAACGACATAATCATCATCAAAAGCGGCATCGATAAAATCGCAGATGTCCTGCGTGAACCGCTCCTAATCATCGGTCTATTCAGCTATCTCGTGTATCTTGACTGGAAGCTCACTCTGTTTTTGATCGTGGCATCGCCCATTGTCGTGGTGGTTTTAAAAAATCTCGCTCGCAGCATCCGAAAGTACGCCCATCGAAATCAAGAGACGATGGAGGATCTCACCCGTACATTAAAGGAAAGTCTCGACGGCACCAAAGTCGTCCAGTCTTTTCTGCTCGAAGGCGAACTCCACCGAAAGTTCAACGTGCAGGCCGACAATTATCTGCAAACTCGACGCGAGATTATCGCACGCGAAGAACTCGGCGGGCCCCTTAGCGAAGCTCTCACCGCCTTTTTTCTAATTGGGCTTTTTGAATTCGTCAGTTATCAGGTGTTTCACTCCCATTTGACAGTCGCGAATTTTATGACGTTTATTTTTGCGATGGGGCTATTGCAAGATGCTGTCCGCCGACTGCAAGACGCGTACATCCGCGTTCAACAAGCCGCCACGGGGATGGAGCGCCTAGAAGGTATTCTTCAATCGCAGCCCGAAGTTGTCGAGCCCGAAAAACCAATAATATTCCCTGAAAATTGGCAGACGATCGAATTTCGCAACGTGACTTTCTCATATGCCGACGAACCGGTTTTGAAGCGACTCAACCTCACGATTCGTCGTTCTGAAGTTGTCGCGATCGTCGGCTCGAGCGGCAGCGGTAAATCGACTATAGCCAATTTAATGCAGAGATTTTTTGATCCGCAAGAAGGCGAAGTTCTCATCGACGGCGTGCCGATTTCACAAATGCGGCTAGCAGACCTTAGGCGCCATATTGCGCTTGTCACTCAAGACGTGTTTTTGTTCAACGATTCGATCGAGCGAAACATTCAACTCGGCAATCTTGAAAAGAATTCAGCGGATATCCGAAAGGCTGCCAAATTGGCAAACGCCGATTCGTTCATTCAACAAACGCCGCTTGGGTACCAAACATCCGTGGGCGATTTTGGCAGCCGCATTTCAGGCGGCGAAAAGCAGCGTATCAGTATCGCGCGCGCCATTTTGAAAGATGCACCGATTTTAATTCTAGATGAGGCGACCAGCGCTCTCGATTCTGAAAGCGAACTCGAAGTGCAAAAAGGGCTCAATCAGTTGCTCAAAGGGCGCACGGCGATTGTCATTGCCCATCGGCTCTCCACAATTGCGAAGGCCGATCGTATTATTGTCTTAAAGAAAGGTGAAATCGTCGAAGAAGGCGACCATTCGCAACTTCTCGAGCGCCGGGGCGAATATTTCAAATTCCATGAAATGCAGCACGGCTAATACCGCAGTATTTATCTCACAAATTCATCGCGTCTAGATCAAAGGCACAATCAAAAGCGAGACGATGGCCATTACTTTGATGAGAATATTAAGTGCCGGGCCAGCGGTATCTTTCATCGGGTCGCCAACGCTGTCACCGATGACCGTGGCCTGATGAGTTCGTGACCCGCGCCGTTCACCCGCCACCGAACCAAGTTCGACTAGCCTGCGAGCACTGGCCCAAATCCCGCCGGAGTTCGACATAAATAACCCGAGTGACACACCCGTGACAATCGCACCGACAAGCAGTCCGCCCAGCGCATCGGGACCGGCCAATTTGCCGACCAATATAGGCGCGACGACGGCAATGATGACCGGCAAATTCATTTCTTTTAGCGCAGCTTCGGCAGAAATTTGAATACACCGACTGTTATCAGGAGTGCCCGTACCATTCAGCAGCCCAGGTATTTCACGAAATTGTCGGCGGATCTCGACAACAACTTTCGCTGCCGCACGCGCAACCGCTTTGATTGTCACGGATGAAACAAATAAAACAATCAAAGCACCGGCCAGTATCCCGGCGAACACTTTGGGTTCAGCTACACTTGTCGACGACGCCACTCCCCGCGCATGAAGCGCTTGTTCAAATGCCAGAAACAATGAAAGCGAAGTCATCGTCGCGGCCGCGACCGAAAAACCTTTGCCGATTGTGGCGGTGCGGTTCCCCAATGTATCGAGTTCATCCGTTATTTCTCGCACATCGGCGCCAAGATTCGCCATTTCGGCAATGCCACTCGCATTATCGGTGATGGGCCCGTAAGAGTCGAGTGTCATTATCATAGCAATAGTTGCTAACATGCCGACGGCAGCTAACGATATCCCAAATGCCCCAGCGCACAGGTAAGAGCCGACAATCGCCGCTGCTATCACAATCAGCGGCCATGAAGCCGACTCGAACCCCGCAGCTAGGCCCGCCATAAAATTTGTAGCAACACCACTTCGAGCCGCTTCGGCCACACTTCGCGGCGTGCCGCCGTTCGTGTAAATCTGGATAATTTTACCAATGACGTATCCGCTGACGGCTCCAATCACGACAGAATAAAAAATATTGAGCGTGTAACCACCCGACAGCAACAGCCCCAAAGAAGCACCAAGAAAACTGAGCAAGGCCACAAATTCGACGACGATGACAGCTTTAGACGCCGAGAGTTTACGAGTGACATTCGCCACAAGAGTGGCAAACAGCGAAGCACCAAGGCCAATGACAACCAAAAACAACGGCAATCCCATTAAAAGATCTGAATCGACTCCACCGAATCGAGATCGAATCACTTGTTCCGGCAAAAAGCTCGCGAGAACAACCGCGGCGACAATCGCCCCAACGAAAGATTCAAAAATATCGGCCCCCATGCCGGCGATACCGCCCACATTGTCGCCGACACTGTCGGCAATAACACCGGGATTTCGCGCATCGTCTTCTGGGATGCCCCTATCCACCTTGCCGGCAAGATCCGAACCGATGTCAGCAGCGGTCGAAAAAATTCCACCGCCTAGACGCGCATAGAGTGCGATAGCCGACGCTCCCAATGAAAAACCCGCCACGACACTCGCAAAATTCTTACCGTTTGTGTCAAAAAAATAAAAAAGGCCGCCGATCACTATAAGGGGAATGCTCGACGTGAATAGGCCGATAGCCGCGGCGCTGTTAAGAGACGAACGAAGCGCCGCTTGGGCACCCGTCGATCGTGCCGCTTCAGACGTTCGCACATTGGCGCGAGTCGAGACGCTCAGCCCAAACCAGCCGATAAGCGCCGTCGATAGCCCACCCAACGCAAAAGTAAATGCGAGCCACGGCCCGAGAAAAAACGCAACGAGCGCCGCAATCACCACTAAAAATATCCCGGCGCGAGCGAATTGAGCTTTAAGAAAAGTCATGGCCCCCGCCCGAATATCTTCGGCGATGGCACGCATTTTTTCTGTGCCAGCGGGTTGGCGGAGCAGCAAGACAAATAAAATGACAGCCGCGAGCGCACCGACGAGACCGGCAGCAGGCGCGAGAATTCGAACGTCGAAAACCATGTCTACCTCGTGACTTTTCATTGTTAGGTGTTAAGCTGGGTTTGTCTATATGAATCCACAAGTTTTCAAAATCATTCATATCGTTTCGGTCTTACTTTTATTCTACGCATTTGGTGCATTGAGTGGAATTGGCAAACCGGCTGACGACACGAAGACATCATCCGGGCGCGGGTTCAAAGCGTTGCACGGCATCGCGCTACTTTTGATATTACTGACTGGCTTGGCCCAAATGATGGCGCTGAAAATCGGCTTCGCGCCGTGGATTCACGTGAAGCTCGGCATTTGGCTTTTATTGGGTGCCGCACTCCCGCTCGTCACGCGCAAACCTCAATGGCGTTCTTGGATTTGGCTTGTGCTACTTGCGTTGGCTGCTACCGCAGTCACCGCGGCCATTATGCATTGATTTTATATTCGAGAAATCGGCATTCGATTGGTCCATTGAACACGGGCATGCGTCGGCTCGCTTTTAGTTTCAATGCCCCAGTTAACTCTTCGTTGCCTGACAAAATCCAACACGTCCAACCTTTGAAATTTCGTTTGAGACTAAACGCTAAATCTCGATAGACGTCTTTTAACTCTTCGGTGATGCCGAGCCGCTCACCGTATGGCGGGTTTACGATCAAGATGCCAGGCTCCGCGCCGGGTGGAGGCGTCAAGACATCAATGGCGCTTGCGGCAAAAGTGATGTCGTCCTCGACTCCGGCACGTTGAGCGTTATTCATCGCGACACGCACCATACGCGAATACTTATCGAACCCGTAAAAATGGACGTTGGCTTTTTCAATCTCGGCACTGAGAGTTTCAGTCACGACACGATCCCACGCCTCGCGCTGAAAACCTCTGAAGTTCTGAAAAGCGAATTTCTTTCGAAACGAACCGGGAGCGATCTTTCGCGCGCGCAAAGCCGCCTCGATTAGGATGGTGCCCGAACCGCACATCGGGTCGATGATCGTCACATTTTGTGACCAACCCGAAAGCGCCAAGAGACCGGCAGCCAAGTGTTCTCGCAGGGGAGCTTCGCCGGCCTCCGTGCGATACCCGCGCTGGCTGAGCGAATCACCGCTTGTATCGATCGCGACGTTCACTTGATTTTTCACGACCCGCACGGCGACGCGTAGGGCGGGGTTATCCGTGTCGACATCGGGGCGCTTACCGTCAAAGGCGTCACGAAATTGATCGACAATGGCATCTTTTACTTTCATTGCGACAAAACGTTGATCGCGAAAGCCACTTTCTCTCACGTTCGCATCCACCGCAATCGTCTGCCCCACGTCTATATATTTAGTAAAATCGTGCTTTCGAATGTTGTGATAGAGTTCATCCGGCTGATAAGCGGGGAAGTCGAGCACCGGCTTCAAAACTCGAGTCGCCGTGCGAAGTTCGAGATTGGCGCGATAGCACCCTTCCCAATTCGACTCAAATGTGACTCCCGCAGATGTCTTGTTAATGACATTGAGGCCGAGACTACTGATTTCATCACTTAAGACATCAATTAAACCGCGGGATGTGGCCGCTATAAATTCTGGCATTCTTTACTCATCCGGCGACTCGCCGTCATCTTCGTCTCCGGAATTGCTCTTAGCATTCTTCACAACTTTCGCGTTCAGCGCGCGTCGATCGAGAGTGGCGGTTGGCACAAACAACTGAGATTGCACCTTGAGATCGTCTTCATCTTGCCCGCCTGGATAGCTCAATCGAATCGCCGACCTTTTATTGACCTGCTGTTGCCCGGCGGGTGCATTTTGCACGATTGGCATCGGCGCTTGCGCCCAACTTTTCGATATCGGCAAAACAAACAGCGTCACGATAAGTGCGAACATTTGAACCTCCGTTTGCCTATCGTATCATGACTCACGCCGAGAGTTCAGTCGCCTATGAGAAAATTGTGGGATTTGTGCCCGCACGGTCTCCAGCCGGTCCTGGTCCAATTCCACAGCGACCTCTGCTGGTCCGCGTTTTTCGATGTCGACGAGGACTTCGCCCCAAGGGTCGATCACAAGCGAATGGCCAAAGGTGTCTCGACTCTGCCCGCGCAAGTTTTGATGACCGCCGCTTTGAGCCGCAGCGACGACAAAGGCCTGGGACTCAATAGCTCGCGCTCGCAATAGCGTATGCCAATGCGCTTCGCCTGTCGGTACTAAAAAGGCCGATGGAACAAGCAGAAGATCCACTTCATGTTCGGCATAATAATTATACAAATCGGCGAAACGCAGGTCGTAACAAATCGAAAGGCCGATCTTCCACCCATCGATTTCGATGATACGTGGCGATTTTCCGGCCATAAAAAAATCAGACTCGCGCACCGGGGGAGCGCCCTTCACATCCACATCGAACAAATGAAGCTTATCGTATGCATTCACGATTTCGCCGGAGGGGCTCACCCAAATCGTTGAGTTCGTGGGTTTGCCGTGCCCCTTCAAAGGCACTGAACCAATCAAAAGGTGCGCCTTATTTTGGGCAGCGAACTGGCGAAACGCCGCCCAAAAGTCCTCATTCAAATCAAAGGGCCGGGGCCCGTCGTCCGGCTCTTTTGATAGACGCAGATACAAAGAGTTTTCGGGTAAACAAATCAGACGGCAACCACTCAATGCTTTGAGCGCCCGCAGGATATTTTCGATGTTATCGTCGACATTGTCGGTCGAAGACAATTGAGCGACCCCGACAAGAAGCGACTGTTTAGCGTTATTGTTGCGCATCGGTTGTGGTTACAGAGGTAACGTCCCGGCACTTCCAATTGGCTTTTTCGAGATTGGTTTTGATATTTTTCGCGACACGGGTACAGCTCGGCATAAATCGGCCATGGGCCACTTCATGATCCAACCCGTTACGCGAATAAAATGTTCGGCAATTCACATCGCCATCAGGCTTTTCTTCGATGCGAATGGTTCGCACATTCTTTTTACTTTGGCACAATACGAATTTAAGTGTTTTCGGCTTCGCCGGATGGATCGGCAATTCAACTGCGGAAGTTTGGGCCGCCCCGACGACAGCCGACAAAATAATTAAGCTTGCGAGAGCCCACCCCAACTCTTCACCTATGATGATTTGCGCGCCGTTTTCGACTTACCAGAAGACTTTTTCTTTTCGCGAGCGACCGCTTCAACCAATTTCACGTTAGAGTAATCGATGTAGCCTTCAGATTTAAGTATACCCTCTTGCTTATCAAAGTGAGTCTCAACACGGACACCTTGAACTTTGACACGCAACTTCGAACGATCAAGGGCCAAAACCGCTCCGCGCGTCCCTTTTTGTGCGCCTGCAATGACCTGAACAATATCGCCTTTTTTCACTGCCAATTTCATTTGTCGCTCCCTCTCGTCGTTCGCTTGGCTTTGCTCTGAGCCTTGATTTTCTGTTTTACGGTTAGTGCCCGTTTCGAAAGAACGTGATCGGGCTGGTTTAAAATGTACGTGTCAAAGCCACCCACATGCTCCATGTCACGAATCGTCGAGGCTGCAACCTGCAATCGAATCGACCGGCCGAGTGACGGGCTATAAATTTGCTTTCGTTGAATATTGGGCTGAACTAAGAATTTGGTTTTGATATTTGAGTGACTTACCAGATTCTTAACCTGTGGGCCTTTGCCCGAAAGTTCGCAGCGTGACATGATTTGGCTCCGATGAATTTATGTTAGCAAAAACAGAGGTATAATGTGAATTTACCCTTGTTGTCCACCCAATTCTATCGTATACGTTCTGTTCTTAAACGTAGGAGCGAGCCTTGAAAAAGTCTGTGCGTTCAAAATACCGTCCTGAATACCCTGGCGATTTTGTATTCGATTACAAAGACCCGTTGACCCTCGGCCGTTTTGTTATGGAAGGCGGCAAAATCGCTCCCGCCCGCATATCGAAGCTGAGCTTGGCCCAACAAAGGCGCTTGTCGTTAGCTATTAAACGTGCCCGCAGTTTGGCACTCTTGCCGTGCGGTGGTTTGGCTTACGATGTTCATGGCCGCGTTGAAGCCGTTTCCGCTAAGCCTTTCAGTTTGTAGTCTTGGCTTGTACGCCTTGTGACCGACTAGTACGCCTGGCAGTTAACTGAAAATATCATCTTATCCCACGCATCTTGCCGTGAAAGGCTCGATGCTCCCGGTAGGTCGGCAAAGTATGGCTGTAAAAACGCTTGATATTGATTACGGCCGTAAATATCTGTAGCCGCTTCTTGAAGAGCACAGAAAAGGCTGATGTCTGAGGCATCGAGAAAGCCGGTTTTCACCGCGCTTGAGAGCGGCGGTTTGGCCCCCCACGCAAGTCGGCCCATCAAATCGAGTGTTTGCCAAATCATCTTTGAAAATGCCGATTGTTCGCCGAGCTTACCGAAACATTGAGGTGAAACCGAATTTTTAACCCTTAGCACTTGGCGCACGCCTTCAAAAAGCGGAAAACACCCGCCCGTGTCGCCGGTCGTTTGGCACGTCGACATCCACTGTTCAATTTTGGTTCTTGTCTGAAATCGGTCTTTTGAATCGATGGCCAGCCACTTGGCCGTGCTCTTTGTAAAGGCATCGACTTGGGCATCACAAACGTTTTTCGGAGGGTCACTGAGAACTATAAAAACAATCCCGATCGCGAGCACGAGGGTCACGAGCACCGCTCGCGGCAAGGCCATCAACTTTTGCGAGAACGAATCCATGAATCTCGGCACCTGTTACGACGGATGAGCGTATCAAAAGGCAATTTCATCAAATAAAAAGGCCGAATCAAATTGATCCGGCCTTTTTGAGTATCAGCTATTTTTCGCCACAATTAGAACGTCAAACCACCTTCAACGTAGTACTCAGAAACTGTGGTTTTGAGGCTGTTGTTCGAAGCATTTTTTAGACCACTGTATGCATTGCCCGCATCAAACATGCCGTACAATGCCGTGATGTAGAATTTATCGCTGTACTTTTTCGTGACCGAAACATCAAGCTCATTGCCAAGAGTTCCGTTACCGCTGGTCTGAACCTGGCCACCAATTAGAGTATTAGTTGAGAAATAGTTGCCGTAGTCACCTGCCGCTACCGCACCATCAGTTTCAGTCTTGGTGAACATGTAATAGTTTACAGCAACGCTGATATCGTCACGCGGTTGAGCTGATAAGCCAAACCATGTGTAGGTTAAGTTACCCCATCCGAAGATATCCATAAGACCGGCGTTATCGTGTCGGTCGTAAGCAAAGCCATCGTAATTATCGTTGGATTGAGTCGTATTATTGTTACCAGAGTCTTGGTGGTAACCCACGTGGACACGGCCATTCATTAGCGACGGGAACGTATACCCTACGTCAGCATCAATCATATGAGCGGTAAGGTTTTCTTTCGAAGTTCCTGTTGGCTCCATGTATTTACCAGTTTCAATTTCGCCGTCTAAACGGTAATCCACATTTGCGGTATCACCCGAGGCTGTGAAGCCAGCGCGAGTTTCATCACGATATGGCAATGTTGTGGTAGTTGTGCTGCCCGCGCCAGCAGTCGTGGCGCTGTAAGTGCCTTGATCCTGATAAACTTGCAAAACGTGCACGTTCACCATTTTCAAGAATGTCGGTAGATTTTTGAGGTCTTCCGAAACACCGTAAAACCGTGAATCAATTGTATTAGAATCTGTACCAACGGCGCCCTTTACTGCAAAGAAACTCGTGCGCCCCCAGTCTTGATCCCAGCTAGCCATCGCGCCATCAAATGCAGTCTGTACGTTTTCCCAATCGTTGCTCGAAATCAATCGACCATCGCCCATGGTAAACGCGCCGCGACCAGCACGGAGAATCCAGCTGTCGTTGATAACCCAAGTTGCGTAAGCTTCATTCACAAGGACCATATTATTTATGTCGGCTGCCGAATTCGAATTTAAGGTCGTCATACTGTTTTGAGTCGTCGACGAACCCCAGTCGGTATTACCGACTAAAGTAATGTGCGCGTTCATTTTCTCATTAGCGCGTGCGTTGACGCCTAAGCGGAAACGCTGGTGAAAATTTGAATCATCGGCGGAATGTGCACCGTCGAAATCCTGATTATCTTGATACTGCAATCGGTAATCGCCGCTTGCTGTTATGTCACTGCCGTCCGCATAAGCGTGAGCGAGTGGCAAAAAACTCAGCACTGCAATCAGTGCGCATAGTTTTTTCATTCGTTTACTCCCTTGTTGTTGACTAAGTTGTCGTTGACGCACCAAGCGCGCAGGTATCAGTCGAAATTTTCCGAGCCATTACCAACGCGTATGGTTAATCGTAAAAGCTATCTTTTTACGATGGCAAACGTTTTTGCGAAAGTTACGGCTTTGCGTTAGGACTTAGGTCTATTGACACAAACTTTTTGAATCCTTAACCGCACGCGATTAATTTGGTCGTTTCGACGTTCGGGGAGTGGCTCAGCCCGGTAGAGCATCTGCTTTGGGAGCAGAGGGTCGCAGGTTCAAATCCTGTCTCCCCGACCATTTGGTTTTTTCCGGTGACATCGTTTACATTTCGGTTCTTCATTTCGCGCCACTGTGCCCCGATTTTGGAATTTCACGGGTCACAGGGCATAAGATCTGGAACAGATATTTATCTGACGGCAACTACGATCTTTTGTTCGACTCAAACATGAAAAGCCGAGTTGGGTATATCGGACACCAGCGTCGCAAAATTATTTGGTTTTCTATTTTAAGAATTAAGCAAATCCTCAAGCCTTCGTTTGTCTTTGTTTTTATGCACAAAACTGTCTATCAAACTATCAACACTGTTCAAACAATTGACGGTTAAATCGAGTTAATGAATGATCGAAATGGCCTGATTTGTGCAGGTTTATTATTGGAATGCTGGGGGCACCATGAAATCTCGCAAAACTATCGCTTTTTTGATTCTAGCAAGCGCAATCGCCGTTGTACTTTTCTTTCAAAATTGCGCGAAAAACCCAAACCTTTCGCAATCCGTACAGTCGTCGACATTCAGCGGCCCAACTTTTGAACAATCATTAGCTCCCACCTATACAGCCACTGCTGGGCAAAATTTGTCTATCGATGCTCCCGCGACAGGCACCAACTTAACTTACGTATGGTTGAAGTCAGGCCAAGCTCTTACTTCTGGAACAAACGGATATTCATTTAATTCGGCGGGATCGACCTTAAATATCCAAAATGTTACCGCAAGTGACGCTGGGACATACACTTTAGTAGTTAGCAATTCGGCGGGATCGACTTCTGCGACATTCACAATCGTTGTCAATTCATCTAGCGGTGGGAGCGCGACTTGTCCCGCTCAGACAATCACATGGAATTCAGCTTGTCAGGGCGCACTGTCCGCGACCGCGGCAGGAAGTTCGGCAACAGTTACAAACAGCGCCGCCGGTTATAGCGGATCGGCAACCTATGCTTGCTCAAGCACAGGCGCATGGACAGCGAATCCGACAAATGCCACCTGCTCGGCGGGTTACAAGGGTTACATCGATGTCAGCAATGTCTGCCCCCGAGGAACTTACGTTATGCGCACCCAAGTTGTTTTAGGCGCTTTAACAACAAACCAATGTTCGTCTATAGGGAGCGCCTGCGGCAGTACGCAAACCGTTCCGCTCAATAGCTGCATAACTGGGACGACTGATTCCTATTATACAACTACGACAAGCTGCGGATATAGTTTTGGCTCCACAATTGCGGTCTGCTCTGTGTCGCTACCCATGCTCCCAGAATCTTTTTCGCTTACTCAACTCGGCGTTACAAGTAGCAGCCAATGCCCTTCGACATTAACTGTTTGCCCATAACTCAGCCAATTTGCGGGCCGACCAGGTGAGTTGAGCCATTTAACGAAGTGCGGTTCTTCAAATGCCAAATGAGCTCATTGTCGCAATTTTAAATGGTCTTAGCGTATTTCTCTGTTGAAATTTGATCAGTGCGCCGAAAAAAGCTGATTTATTTTGCCCATGAGGTGAGCTGGCAAATCACTACTTTAGGGTGATCCGAGCAAGAAGTAAGCTCATAACTTTTTACTACACCACGCCGATCGACATACACGCTTAGCGTTTGTAACCCACAATCTAGAATGTCTTCGCCTTGCAAAAATGGCGCAAATTGATTTGGATTCGCATTGTTTGAATATGCGTAGTCAAGGCTAAATGCTTGCGGAGCCAAATCTACCATTGAGTTCAATAAATCCTGATGTGGATCGCCCGGCCGCAGAACAATACTGCACATGCGATCGCTACCAACTAAGTGCCCAAAATAAAACCCGAGGCGAGGTGCGACAGTGTTTGAACGGGCCGTCGCCAATGAGCTCAAACCAATCAAGGCCGCAAATAACAAAACTCGCGCCAAGGATTTAATACGCATTGTCTCGCCTCCACTTTTTGCCGCAATTTTAGCTGACTGAGGATCCAATCTAAATAGCCGATATAAATTTAACAAAAGCATCGCACTTTTTGGCAGCCAACCCGTGCAGCGACCTTCGCCCAAAACCGCCATTATCACCGAACATTTTGCGGCGCTCGATTTAAAAAATATTCAGTATTGCTTCGATGGCCATACGCCGAACCTCTATAAGCGCATACGGGCGCCATACTAGATGCGGCTTGAGTTTTGCTTCAACTTTTAACAACAAGCCTAAAAAGGGGTTCTATAGGTGAGGATGCTCCAGTGAAATCAAAGCAAACTTCAGCAAAAATAACCTTTGCCATTTTGGTAGGTCTTGCCGAATTGTTACTTGTTTGCCCGCTCTCAGGGGCCGCTTCTATGCCCAATGGGGCGAGTGCATCTAAAACGGCAGACATCAGTTGGTTTGAAGAGTTCCCGATTGTTCAGTCCGTGCTTGAATTGAGTGATAATAAATTTGATTTGAGATCGCAATTCGAATTGCAGCAAAGTGTCAGTTTTGATCGAGTTAAAAGCTTTGTTCATGATGACAACTTGATCAAGGATTTTGTTCGATCTCTACAGTCAGTCAAAACAAGCGCCGAACCTAACGGACAATATCGATATAGTTTTACCGCAAAAGATTTTTGGGGAGACGAATACTCGCAAACTTTTCTTTGTCGGGACAGCGTCGACTCATCAACGGTTTTAGATGAAGACTGTTTTGAGCAACCGCAAAAAATGGCAACAAAAACTTCGCGCGCACAAATTTTGACCGACGGGGTGCTGTCTATTGACTGCTTTTCCACTCGGGCGATCAAACCTCTTGACCCCTCGCTTGTCGGAGTCAAGGGAGTGCAATGCGTTTTCGAACTGAGCGGCCATATCAATAGTCTTGCCACCGCGTTCACCAGTATGACTGGCAAGAAAATTCCGGCAGAAAAAGTGGCGCACTATATTTTCAATGCACTGACATCCTACACGACCCAAGTTGGACTGCTTGCCGGCAACGACGTATCCAACCCCAGTCAAACTCAAGATTTTCTTAGAAATACGGACCTGGGGCGGAAGTTCACGTTTGATCGCTTGCAGGGGCATAAATTGGGCTTTGGCAAGCTGACTCCAGGTAAAACCTATATCGTCAAAATCCGCTCGGATGGAACCTATTGGGAGCGTATCCAATACGGCGATTACGCGCTCGAATCCATTGCAACAGGAGCCACTCAAGCCGACAGTCGATAACTGAACGCAAACTGTTGAACAATCGCGAGTGCCGCACGTCCCGGGGGCTGGCGGGCGAAAGCCGTGCCGAGTACTGTCAGGACCGAAATTTGACTGACGGGCTTGCCGACACACAGCCGATCGAGTAAGACCCTTCCCATCTTACTAGGGGGGCGGCAAACATGAAAATCTCACTTTTCGCCGCAATACTTACAGCTCTACCTTTTCAACCGTACGCTAAAGCCTTAGAAGTCCCGGCTAAGCCGCCTTGCGGGGTCACTACAAAGGCCCATGACGTTTGCTCAACGGCGATTCTCAACCTACACCCAACCCAGTTTACGGTCGGGATGATTGAAGTCGACGATCGGACGACAGAAGTCGAAGCCATGTATCAATTCAAGTTCACAAAATATATGAACATGCACTTGGTGCCCGTAGTGATCGGGCCCAATCGCGTTCTCTACATGACCGATCATCATCACCTGTCGCTTGCGCTCTATGATGCCGGTCTGCGAACAATAGATGTCCAAGTGACGCAGGATTGGTCCAACTTGAGCCCCGCTCAATTCTGGTCGCAAATGGAGTCATCGCGACAAGTTTACCTCTACAAGGACGGCCAAGGGCCGCTCTCACCGAACGAGCTCCCCTCTAATGTTCTACAGTTGAATGATGACATCTATCGAAGTCTCGCGTGGGCCGTTCAAGATCAAGGCGGATTTCAAAAAACCTCTACTTTATTTCAAAGTTTTATCTGGGCCGATTTCTTGAGAACTCGTATTGTGATGTCGAATCTGCAAAACGATTTCGAAGGCGCGGTGCAAGCAGGTATCCAAATAGCGCAATCCCCTGAGGCCAAGGGGTTGCCGGGTTATATCGGCCCCCAGCCCTAACGACAACTAATCATTGTGCGTGAATGCCGGTCCCGTGACCAAAATTTTGACATTTATGAATTGAATTCGCGGATGAAATAAATTTCTTGTGGAGAACTTGTTTTCCCATAAAATCGCGGTCATGAAAAAATCAAAATTTATTGCTTTCGCCCTTTTACTTCTCTCCTTTTTTATAAAGATTCCCGCTTTTGCGGTTACTCCGGGTATCTACCCGCTACCCAAAGACCATATAGAGGCGGCCATCGATCTCGCCGACTGCAATACCCGCAACTCGCCTTGCGTGCTCCCCGGCGACGAAGTCAAAAATGTGGTTATGACGGGCCCCCTCGTCTCCGCTCAGTTTGAAATAAATATTCCTGATCTAGGCGGGTTTCTCGATTGGTTTGATCCGGGATACAATGAAACCTTGCGAGCGAAATATTATGCAAGCGAATTTGTCAGAAGCTTATGCCTCTTAAAAAACGGCTATCCGAAAACTCCAATCGTAAAAATTTTAAAAACCGCCTCAGACGGAGCCGATTCGATTTCGGTTAATTCCTATCCGTTTGCCCATGCCACAAACTACGACTCGGGCTCGTTTACATTTACAATAGGCGCCGCAGTCAGCTGTACGCCTGATTGAGGCGAAGCCGAGTTTGCGAATGCCGATACCAAAGACTTTCTTAATAGAGTTCATCAATTCCAGATTCGACTTCGTTTAACGCTCTGAATTTCGAGGTGGTCATGGAAAAAGAATGGCGCGTATTTTTTGAGACGGACCTCAAGCCAGAAGACAACATTCAATGAGTAGATTCGATTTTGCCGATTATTACAGATCACATCAACCGTCGCCGAAAGAGGTATAAGAGCCGATTTGGTCGCAGCACTCCAATGCCCCAGTCCCCAAGTTAACCCATCAAGCCGAAAATGCGCGACACCTCGAGTTGAACAGGCGTCGCGGATCTGAACTAAAAACTCATGAGTTGCGTCAAGAAAGTTCGACGCATCCGAAAAAAGAAGTTCATGGTCGCCGTCGTAGTATATAGCACTCAGGATTGTTCGTTGCGGGGACAGATAGGTTTGCGTGGTTAGTGTAGCTCCCTCAAAAACTCTTTCGACCTTCTCGCCAAGCAGATCGGGCAAGTCACTTGCACTGTCTTTTATGCCGTGGTGATGAGCCATTTCATGAATTAGGGTCGCGATGGCAAACCCAAGCGAAATAGGGCGCCCTTTGGCCGAGTAAAGTTGACTGACATTGATGTAAATTAGGTCGCCGACGCGATTACCTGTGACAGCATTTCGAATCAGTCCATTTATGGTAAAAAACGATTGATACCTCGAGCCGCTAAGGAATTGAATCTGATGTGAATTTTTATACTCTTCAGGGAGTGAATTCTTAATTTCAGTCAGGACATTGCGCTCTTTTGGCGACAAGTTACAGTAGGGGGAGCTAAGGCACAGGCTTATGTAACTGCCTAGATGATAGTAAGATTGTAAAATATATTTTTCGGACGTCCCGCCACCGTTGCCAACGTGAGCGCCTGCTTTAGCTCGTTGCGACCAACCAAAAAAACAAATTAATGAAAAAGAAACAACAATAGTTGATACCTTTGACTTCATTTTTTTCCCTTTTGCCTCGGCACTGGTTTAACCGTTGCCGGTATGAACTGCACCGCAAGTGTGTAAACGTCGGTTGCATTTGGAACTTCAAATTTCTTGGTAAATCGGCGGCTAAATTTACGAATATACTCTTTTGCTTGCTTCATATCCTTTTCGGCAAAGGCGAGCGTAATGGAAGTGATGTCTCTTCGTTCGACGGGCTCATTTTCTAAAGACATCATGGCGCGTTTTAAGTTTTGCCGATGGTAGCCGCGAATCGTTTCTGACGGAATATCCGTGGTGGTTTCAACATTTAGTCGAGAGGCTTTAAGTTGATCGTTTAAAATCTCGACTAGCCCAAGCCTTATCAGATTATCAAGAGACTTTTTTGCTTGGCGAATTGAAATTCCTAGTTGTCGAGAGATCCATTGCGGTGATGCTTGAGTGCCTTTCAATCGGGCAAGACAAAACAGAGCCGTGTTATACCAGTCTGAAACGAACGAGATCTCATCGTCAGGCCGATGGTAGCTCATGTCGACCGCCGGTTGAGCTAGCGTTTCAAGGCTGGGCAGGTTGAGGACAATTGCAATTCGCGCTAACGTTGCTCGTGACAACTGCCGATTATCATTTATGACCTGCGATAGCATAGCCGGGCTTAAACGTAAATCGCGTGCAAACGACCTTAGCGAATAGCGTCGATTTTTCTCTTGCCGTCTTCGCAGCTCGACCAGAAGTGCATTCCCCAGACTGTTTTCGAATCTATTCTCTAGCCGTTTCATTCGCATTACCCATAAGTTCCCGATGCGAGACGCGACTGATTTATTTTGTAAAGGTAAGTTTGTCATGAATTGTATCCGAGCATACCGTCCAAATTGTTTACATAGAAAATTCGTAAACACTAAATGCCGTTAAATCTCACTTTGAAACAAGATTAAGGTCATGATTTTGTAATAAATTCCGATTGGTTTAAAATGAGGCATATACCTATGAAGCGTAAAAGTTGGTTTCGTGAATTTACTGTTGCGGTGATAGCTATTGCGACGTTGATTGCATTTCAGAATTGTAGCGGTGCAGGGTTTAAATCAAATAGCACAAACTCAAATTCGGCAAACTCGGTTGGGCCTGCGCTAGGGCCTACTTCGGGGCCAACACCGTCGCCGGGGCCGACTCCAACCCCCGCGCCGACCGCATCAGGCGCACTGACGGGACTTCATGTCGTGATGGGGACCGGCGGAAATCCTGGATACCTCGAAAATGGAGCCAATCAAATTATTCAACTGCATGGCGCCGATCGTGCCGGTTCCGAATGGTCATGTTTGTATGGGGCAACGTTCAACGATCACACCGATCAAACCAGCATTGACGCTATGAAAAGTTGGCATATCAATGCGGTTCGAATTCCCCTAAATGAAGATTGTTGGCTCGGGATTAATGGAGTTCAATACGGCGGTGCGCAATATCAATCCGCTCTCAAAGCATACGTTGATCAACTCACATTAAACGGTCTGGCTGTTATTCTTGATCTTCATTGGGCGGCTCCAGGCACGGAACAAGCCAATGGACAACTCGGCATGGCCGATGCGGATCACGCTATTACATTTTGGTCGCAAGTTGCGGCGGCTTATGCAAGTCAGGGGGCAAGCGATACTTCACCCAACAGTATGGTAATTTTTGATTTATTCAATGAACCCTTCATTACCGACTGGAACTGCTGGCTCAATGGAGGCACGTGCGCTGTTGACTACAACAACGCCAATTATAAAGTTGCCGGGATGGCTCAACTGTACAACGACGTTCGCAATGCGGGAGCGCAGAATGTTGTCATAATGGGCGGTCTTGGTTACTCGAGTGATTTTTCAAAATGGGTTACCGAAGTCAGTTCAATCTCGGGCGCCAACAACATTGCAGCCTCTTGGCATATCTACAGTAACAACGCGAATTACAATAATTTTCAGTACAGTTGTCCAAATCAATGGAACAATTTTTCCGGGAATTGCCCATCTGCACTGCAAACCGCTGAACAAGCGAACATTCCTGCCGTTATAGCCGGGGGGTACCCTTTTGTCGTTGGCGAAACAGAAGTGTCCTACGAAGGTTACTCGTCACTCTTGACTTGGTGGAAGAGCCAACTCGATTGGTTCGATTCACAACAGCAGTCTTATGTGGCGTGGAACTGGAACACGGTCGCTCCCCCAGAACTCATCACAAATTTTGACGGGACTCCAACGGAGAGTGGCCAAGTTTACAAAGATCATTTGGCTAAGTTTTGGGTGTGGTCACCCTCATCGAACCGACCCGTTACATAGCATTGTGAGAGGGCGGCAAGCTCATATTGTTGGGCGGCTGCAGCGAACTGTCGACCTCGAGACGGTAACCCGTGCCGATAACAGCTTCGATGTTGACACCGGTGCCGGCGAGTTTCTTTCGCAAATTCGAAATGTGAACATCGACGACGCGATCCGTGACCGAGATCGAATGGCCCCAAACACGATCGAGAATTTCAGCTCGCGAGAAAATCTTGTTTTGAGTGCCAGCTAGCAATCGAAAAATACGAAACTCAAGAAATGTCAGATCGATCATTTGCCCGGTGTCATTTTTAAAGAGACGTTGCTCTTGCAAGTTACAGACGAGTCGCCCGAGTCGCATGATGGATTGCTGGTTGGCGGTGGCGGCGAATTTTCGCAGCTTCGCATCGATTCTTAACTTTAATTCATTGGCGTCAAAAGGTTTAACAATATAGTCGTCTGCGCCCAGAGAAAAGGCGCTGGCCTTACTGGCGAGATCGCCCCGACCCGTTAAAAAGATTACCTGGGCGCCGCGAAATTTGTCACCGGCAGTCGCCATAAAATCGAAGGCGTTACCGTCGGGCAGCTCAACATCCAGTAAAACCAAAGAAAATTGCGTCCTTGCGAGAAGATCCTGCGCCTGCTTCAGGCTGGTCGCGAACAAATAGTCGTAACCCTGCAAAACGTTTTCCAGAATCAGCAGTATTTCAGGAGCGTCTTCTACCACGAGGATCTTATGCATGGATCAGTTATAGACGCGTTCCCTCCAGCGCACTAACCCTGTTAAGGACTCTTGATCCGCCGTTTATAGTCGCTTCATATCTCCATGAAAAACTCGTTACATATGTGGCCACGTTTTTTTTCCGATACACCTCCGCAGCGAGCTGTTTTTCACTTTAATCAGCCAACCAAATTCGTTCAGTCGATCATTGAGAAGACGTCCACGGCCCGTGGCCAACTTGAAGTCGGATTCATCCTGATCAGCGCCTGGGTTGCAATCACGGCTGTCATTTATTACACAACCGGGTTCTATTTTCCCTCTCTCACGGTGATTTTCGTATTACTATTCGGGATATCCACCAATTTCGTCACATCCGTCACTCTGAGCCTGTTTATCAGTTTTTTTTACGACCGCATGCACCTGGCTTCAACGGCTTCCTCTGAACTCTTGCCTTTCGATGTGGCTACCTTCGACCACATCCTTGTCATCATAATGACGGCGTTTGTCGCAGCAATTATTGGGCGGCTCATGCGAAGAGCTCTCGTAGAGCAAACAAAACTTCGTAAAGATGCCGAAACAGCTTGGCGTGCGGCCGTGAAGCAGACGAACCTGCTCGCCGCGAGTGAAAGCCGCCTTCGAACTCTCAACCTCACTCTTGAAACGCGCGTGATGCAGAGAACAGCCGAACTGCGAGGGATTATCCGTCACTCACCGCTCGCGATTTTCACCCGCACGATGGACGGCCGAATCAAAATCGCCAATGAAGAATTTGAAAAATTCGCGGGTAAGTCGCGCGCCGAAATCATCGGCCGTGTCGACCACGAGATTTTGCCGCCTGACTTTTTGAGCTTCATTCGCGAAGTAGACGCAAAAGTTAAAACTTCACGGCAGGCGTCGAGCTTTGAACAAACAATTGAAGACGCCAAAGGTGACCGCGTGTTCTACTTCATCGGCTTCCCGATTTTCAACCCGGCTCTCGAAATCGAAGCGATCGGTGGGATCATTAAAGATATGACGGATCGGCGCAAAATCGAAAAGGAAAAATCCGAGCTTGTGATGCGCGAACGCTTGGCAAACGAAGCGTCTCGTTTAAAATCCGAATTTCTTGCTAATATGAGCCACGAGATTCGCACCCCGATTAACGGCATTATCGGTATGACGAAGCTTCTTTCTGAAACTCGCTTGGCAGATGACCAAATCAGAATGTTACGAACTGTCGAATCGTCTTCGAGCGTTTTGCTTGCGACTATCAACGATATTTTGGATTTGTCTAAAATCGAAGCCGGACGTCTCGAACTCGAATCAGTCACGTTTCATTTACGCGACCTCGTGACCGATGTCATAGAATGTTACGACCCACTGATCAAAGCGAAAGGCATGGACTTTTTGCGCCCCGATGTCATACCAGATGTCTGGCTTGAGGGCGACCCGGGGCGAATCCGGCAAATTCTCAATAACTTGCTTAGTAACGCACTGAAGTTCACGGGTGGCGGGTACATTCGACTGACCGTCGAGACCTTGAGCGAAGGCAATGAAACCGATCTTAAATTTTCAGTTGAAGACACCGGTATAGGGCTATCAGCCGACGTGCAATCGAAACTGTTTCAAAAATTCTATCAGGGTGACACGTCGACAGCGCGCAAATTCGGCGGTACGGGTCTCGGCCTGGCTATTTGCAAACGCCTCGTTGAAGTCATGAACGGACAAATTGACGTGACGAGTACCCCCGGCAAAGGGTCATGCTTTACATTCTTTGTGCGAGTTCAACCCGTGCAAAAAGAATCTCTCGATCGAATTTTAGAAACCACCCCGGTAAAAGAATCACGCTCATTTGCCCCGGCTCTTCGCAAGACGAAGCGCGTGTTAATCGCCGAAGACAACCCAATCAATCAAGAGATCACTTTGCGCATGCTCGAAAAGGCGGGTTATCAAGCGCAAGCTGTCGCCAACGGTATCGAAGTACTAGAGCTGATGGGCAGTACGCATTTTGATTTAATTTTGATGGACTGTCAGATGCCCGAAATGGATGGTTACGAAGCCACTCGCGAAATTCGTAAACTAGGTATGACACTCCCCGTGATTGCATTGACGGCATGCGCGTTCAAGTACGACCGTGACAAGTGCCTCGAAGCCGGGATGTCGGATTTCATCGCCAAACCCGTGACAAAAGAGGCGCTCATACGTGTCGTCGACAATTGGATGCTCGGGGCCGACCGCCCGACGACCGACGCGCAAAAAGATGAATATTCAGGAGCCCACATCGATGAAATCGATATTTTAGACGTGACGATGATCGGCCGCCTTGAACAGCTCGACAAAGACGGCAAAAACGGACTTTTAAGAAAACTAATTGAAATGTATATCGAGATGACCCCCAAAACGATCGCCGACATAAAGACGGCGGCGGTTACCCCCGGCCCGCAATTGCGCAAGTTAGCGCATACTTTGAAATCGAGCAGCGCCAATTTGGGAGCGCGCCGCATATCCAGTCTTTTGCAGCGAATTGAAAATGGCGAATTTAAAGACAATGAGCTCCCTGAGCTTCTCGTCGTACTCGACCGAGAATACGAGTCGGCTCAGAAAAAGCTGACCGATTTGCTCACGGCTCACACCGTCAATCGCGCCCAGTCGCACCTGATGGAGATCGTTCACTAATTCGCGCCCATTTCTCGAACGCGCTCCCATAATTCGAAACAATACAAGTCATAAACTTGACCGCGATCCGCTTAGGATTAATTAACTCACCCCTTATCGGCGAAAAATCCAGGGCTGGCAAAAGACCTACAAACAATAACGAACTTGCGAGGAGGATTTATGAGTTTCGTGGCCCACCTGATGATTTTCTTGTTTATGATACCGTTGGTATTCGGATGGCTTCTGTTATTTGCCGTCCCATTTGGAGCCTTGGCGGTGGGCGCTGCGGCGGCTCCGTTTGCGTTTCGTCAATCGCAGAAATCCTCGCGCAAGCGGGTACTGATTGTTGAAGATGATCTCGGAATGAAATTGATGCTTGAACAAATCGTTCGCTCGGCCTCGCCCGAAGCGATCATCACCGCGTCAGACAGCGAAGAAGGCGCGTCGCGTTTGTTGGAAGAAGGCGCAAGTCTTCGCGATAACTTCGACTTTGTAATCGCCGATATCTTTCTAGCCGGTGAAGGCACTGGCATCGACTTGTGGCGAAAGTACCGGCATCAAGAAACCCCCTTTGTTTTCGCCAGCGTGGCCGAACGAACCGCATTCGATCGCATGGTTGCCACTGACGCCGGGGGGACCGAAGCCGTGTTTGAAAGACTCCCCGCGTTTTTGCAAAAGCCCCTAGACCCCATGGAGTGCGTGAAGGTCCTACGAAGCCTCTAATCAACTTGCCCCACTCGCCTTGTGCCAATAGAATTTCACCATGTGGCGAGTGGGGCTTTGGGTTTGTTCATTTACAACTGTGGTATTATTTGCGGTCGTTCTTGTCGCGGTGCCCGCGAATGTAGTTCCGGCTCAGCCGCCCATCGTCCGCGTCGGGCTCATCCTTGATCGCGGCGGTAAAAACGACAATTCATTTAATTCGGCCGCGTATAAAGGCGCGATGAAGGCCAAACGCGAGCTCGGCGTTTATGTGAAATACATCGAGGCGACCGATATCATGTCTTTTGAGTCCATGCAGCGAGCGCTCGCCAAAAAACACTTCGATCTCATCATTGGCATCGGCTTCTCGCAGGTTGATGGCATGACCCGTGTGGCAAAAGAATTCCCACATACGCATTTTGCGATCGTCGACGGAAAGGTCGACCTGCCGAACGTCAAATCGATTATGTTCGAAGAGCAAGAAGGTTCATATCTAGTCGGAGCACTTGCCGCGCGAAGCTCGAAAACCCACGTGGTCGGATTTATCGGCGGCATGGATATTCCCCTCATTCGCCGATTCGAAAAAGGATACATCGCCGGTGTTCATAAATATTCAAAAAACACGCGCGTACTGACAGAATACATCGGGATCACAGGAGAAGCTTGGAACAACCCCTCAAAAGCAAAAGAGATCGCGCTCACACTCTACAATGAAGGCGCCGATGTGATTTTCGTCGCGGCCGGTGCTTCGGGCACAGGTGTTTTCGACGCCGCCGAAGAGTCGGACCACTATGCAATCGGCGTCGACTCTGACCAAGACTGGATGAAGCCAGGTTATATCATCACGAGCCTTGTGAAACGCGTCGATACCGCCGTTTACTCCGCCATTCGAGAGCAAAAAGAAGGCAAATTTCGCGGCGGTGAGGAGTGGTGGGGGCTAAAAAACGGCGGCATTGACTACGCACGCGACCAGTACAACAAAAAGTTTCTCGACACCCCGACGGTCGACTATCTCGAACAATTGAAACGCGATATCATCTCCGGCAAAATTATCGTACCCGACTATTACAAAATGAAAGCAAAATGAGCGCTGAATTTTCTGCCAATGCGCCGATTGTATCGGTTCGCAACTTAACTAAATTTTACGGTCGCGAAGCGGCCAGTCGCAATGTCTCAATCGATTTTCACCTTGGGCGAATTCACGCCGTGATCGGCGAAAACGGAGCCGGTAAGTCGACCCTCATGAAAATGCTGTTCGGCTTAGAACAACCGAGTGAAGGCGAAATTGTCTTTCGCGGCCAGCCAGTCGCCGTAACTTCACCTCGAGTCGCGAAAGGCCTTCGTATCGCGATGGTGCACCAGCATTTCATGCTGGCCGAAAATTTATCTGTCGAAGACCACCTGCGACTCGAAGTGAATTCGCGTGATAAAACTTGGGGTGTCGGGCCCTACTCTTCGTTCGAAAAAAAAATCGCTGAATTGCAGAGTTTCTTAAAATTAGACGTTCCCCTTAACTCAGCCGTTCGGCAACTCTCCATCGTGCAGAAGCAAAAGCTTGAAATACTTAAAACGCTTTTGTTCGATCCGGACTTTTTGATTTTCGACGAGCCGACAGCCGTGCTGCCGCCGAATGAAGTCGAAAAGTTTTACGGGTTACTACGTGAATTGCGCTCAAAACCAACGGCCATCGCCATTGTAACTCATAAGTTACGCGAGGTGATGATGTATGCCGACGATGTTACCGTGCTTCGCCGAGGCGAAGTTAAGTTTCATTCAGCCGTTTCATCGACATCGGCTGAGATTCTCGCTCGGAATATGGTGGGCGAGAACATCACAAAGACCGTGAACGACTTTCACATTCGAACGAAAGGCCGAGAAACTATTTTGAGTTTCAAAGATTTTTCTTTTCATCACCCGACCCTGAGATTGTCGCTTGTTAATGTCGACGCGCGGATAACCGCGGGCGAAATTGTTGCGTTTGCCGGCGTCGAAGGCAACGGTCAAACCGATTTGATCAAATGCATTTTGTTCCCGGAATTGTGTGATGGGCCTCGCGCGCAAGGGAGCATACAGTTATTCGGTACGCCCCTCGTAGAAAGTGGCCACTCTCTCGTTAGGCACGCGGGCGTTCGTCGCTTGCCGATCGGTTGGATCGGTGAAGATCGGCTGCGCGAGTCAGCCATTGCCGAATTTAATTTGAGCGACCATTTTCGTTTGCTTCCACACCACCGGTCGAAAGCGCGCTTGGCGCCAGTCGCGCTTGAGCTACTAACGCAGGCACAGTCGCAATTTGATATTCGCCCACTTCGCTTAAATTTAAAGCTCGGCGACTTTTCGGGCGGCAACCAGCAAAAGTGGGTGATTGCCCGCGAGGTCAGCCACTCACCTCGGCTATTGATCGCGGCCCATCCCACTCGAGGGGTGGACTTCGCCGCCGAAGCCCGAATTCACGCCACGTTTCGGGAATTACGGGGGCAAAATAAAAGCGTGATTTTTATATCGTCCGACCTCGACGAAATTTGTAATCTAGCGGATCGAATTCTGGTTTTTTTTAAAGGGCAAATCATATCCGAATTTACTCCGCCATTTTCACGCGAGCGATTGGGCCAGGCATTTGGCGGTCATGTATGAAACGCGCATTTTACCGGTACGGTATTGCAGCGATCACCGGCATTGGAGCCATCTCAGTGCTTTGTTTGTTTGCGCACGAATCACCGTGGCACGTGGTTCAAATTTTGTTGAATACCTCTCTGGGTGAGCCCGAGGATTTATCGGTGACTTTGTTTTATGCGACTCACTTGATGTTTTGTGCAACAGGCCTGGCCGTCGCGTTTCAAGCCGGGCTTTTTCCTATTGGGGCCGAAGGGCAATTGTCGTTCGCGTGCCTGACAACAACAATGGTGGCGATCATGCTGCCGCCGACTTACTTTTCACTTGTCATCGTATTGGTGACCGGACTACTGGCGAGCACGGTACTCGGCCTCATTGTCGCCTATTTCAAATGCAAAAAGGGCGCGCACGAAGTGATCACAAGTATGATGCTCAATTTTATCGTCGCGGCGTTTGCCAATTATATGGTGTCTCATCATTTTCAAAGCCATTCGTCACAAGACCCGGAGACGGCGATTATTCATTCACGCTTTTGGCTTTTTCCGTCGATTTTTCACGCCGAAGGGTCACCGGCGAATGTGACGTTTTTTCTGGCCGTATTGGCATGTGTTGCGGCGTGGTATTTTCTTGAAAAAACACGGCCAGGGTTTGAAATTCGCGCTGTAGGCAAAAGCAAGAGCGTCGCTCAAAATTCGGGGATTTCAGTCGAGCGAATCTACGTTTTGGCTCTCGGCATATCGGCGCTACTTGCTGGGTTCGGAGCTTGGAACCAAATCCTCGGCTACGCCCATAAGTATCAGATCGGATTTTCAGCTGATTACGGCTTTCTGGCGATTGCGGTCGCGTTAGTGGCACGTAACAATCCGCTCGCGATTATCCCGAGTTCGCTGTTTTTCGCCATATTGCTCAAAGGAGCGACCGGCCTCGACATCGAAACGGATTTCATCACTCGAGATTTCGTCAAAATCATTCAAGCCGTGTTGATATTGATGTTTCTAGTTTTGCAAAAGCAACGAGACAAGTCGCGCGCCGAAGCCGAAGCGAGGCGCACATGAGCGAGACGCGACTTTTGATTGATTTTGTCATGAGTGTCGCGCGCATTTCTCTCCCGCTGACACTCGCCGCACTCGCGGGGTTTTGGAGTGAAAAAAGCGGTACGTTTCAGGTCGGCCTTGAGGGATTTCTTCTTTTGGGCGCTTTATGCGGAGCCACATTCGCCAATTTGTTTCACTCGTTAGCTCCGGCCTTTGCGGCCACGATCATCGTCGGCGCGATCGCCGGGCTTCTGTTTTTCGTATTCTCAGGACTGCTCGAACTCGACGCCATTCTCGTCGGTCTTGTCTTTAACCTTCTCATCGCCGGCGTCGCGCCGTACGTGACGAAATTACTTTTTGGCTCGACGGCTTCGACCCCATTTTTGCCGCCGCAGTTGCACTGGACAGTTTTCCCGTACATTTGGCTTGCGTTCATATTTTTTGGCGGGGTTTTCGTATTTAACAAAACAGGTTTCGGCGTGCTTGTACGATTTGCGGGAGAAAAACCAGCCGCCATCGAATCCGCCGGCTATTCGGTCACACACGTCCGGCTTGCGTGCCTCGCTCTCTGCGGAGCGATTGCCGGCACTGGCGGCTTTTTCCTGAGTACTTATCTCGCTTCGAGCTATTCGCCGATGATGAGTGCGGGGCGCGGGTTCATCGCGCTTGCCGCCTTGATCTTTGCGCGCTGGCGGTGGACACAAACGTTTTTCGTCGCCGTATTGTTCGGTTTTTTCGAAGCTCTTGAAATTTATCTGCAAGGCTTGAGCAGCCCGCTGCCGGTGCAGTTTTTTCAGGCACTGCCGTACGTCGCAACCCTTGTGATACTCCTCTTGAATCGCAAGCCGGCGTTCAAGTGGTAAATACCTGCGATTCAAAATAGTGGGTCAAGGCATTTAGCCGTTCAGCGCCACACACGCCGCACCTAGAAGGCCGGCTTCGTCGCGAAACCGTGAGATCTTTAGATGCGGCAGCATATCGATGCCAACCCGGTGCATTTTCAAAAGCTCGGCGAGTCGAGCTTCGGTTCGCGGCAAAAACAAATCAGAGGCATTCGAAAAACCGCCGCTCAAAACGACAATTTGGGGCGCGAACAGCATCGCTTGCGAATACAAAAAATAGCTGAGCTTTTCACCGTACTCGTTGAACGCTTCAACCGCGCGGCGATCACCGTCGCGGGCTTCGGCGACCAACTCTTCGCCCCGCAGCTGCGGTCGCGACCATAAACGCGCAAGGTTTTTAGTAAAGTTCACGCCCGACAAATATGCTTCGGCACAACCATAATTACCGCAGCCGCATTGCCACTCCTTCTCAAGGTAATTGAGAACAATGTGACCGCCCTCGGTATGGAGGTGTTGCCCCGCGCGCACAAGTGATCCATTTGCAATAATACCGAGGCCTAGGCCCGTCCCGAGTGTCACGATCGCCGAATTTTTGTATCGTCGCGCTTCGCCAATCCACGACTCAGCCAACGCCGCCGCCGCCGCGTCGTTTTCAAGCCGCATCGGGATTTTCAGCGCTTTCGAAACGTCGCGCGCAAGCGGCGTCACTCCCCAAAATTCGCGGTCGCTTTTGAGGTTGGTCGGGTTGAGAAGCCGGCCTCGAACGGGGTCAAGCGGGCCGGCTGCCGCTATCGCACCTCGCTTCAGATCGAATTTCTTAACGATAGGCTTGGCGAGCTTCACCATTTGCTGAACCAACCCCTTGTAACCCTCGGTGAGGTTCACGCGCTCTCGCGCGAGCTCCAGAATTCGACCGCGCCGATCGACCGCCGCCACCAAAATCTTCGTGCCACCCAGGTCGATGGCCAAAACACTTTTAGCGGGTCGCGCTTTGAAGCTTGGTTTTCGTGATTTTTTTGCCAAGTTCGACCCCCGGTTGATTGAAAACATCTACGTCTAACAGTTCACCTAAGGCGCCGACAACCAATTCGAATGTCATCATAAGATAACCCAAAGTCGAAGCCGAAAAATCCGGGATTTCTAAACTCATCGTCGTTCGCCCCGCTTCTTTCAGAGCTTGTTCCGTCGAGCGCGACTGGGTGTCGAACACTTCGCCCAATCTATACGATTTTAAGTACGAATAACCGTCTATAGTTTCGCCGTTAAGTTCCGGCCCAGACGACTGCTTCTGCTTGTCGCGAATAAAAACAATCGCGGTTGGGGTCACTCCCTCCATCAACTGCTGCAAGACCGAATGTTGATCGCACGTACCTTCGTACGCCACTGGCACACTTGTCGCTATGCTACAATGCTCGCCATTTCGCTTTTTGCCTTTGCCTAGAGATTCGGCCCAAAGTTGCTGCAGCCAAGGTAAAAATGAATGGAGCTCATCGACGTAACTCCAAAAGGCTGTGATCACTTCTCCACGCTTGAAACTTTCGAAAAACTTGGCCGCCCAATCATCAACCACTTTACGCTCGGCCACGGCGCGCTGAGCCCCCATGCGCAACTCATGTAGTTTTACCCCCGCAAACGCAGCGGGAATCAGCCCCACCGGTGTCAGCGCCGAAAAACGCCCGCCCACGTCGAGCGGATGGTCGATAATATGCAATGACTTTTCTTCGGCCCAGCGGCGAAGTGGATTTTTGACGCCATCACTATTCGCGGGTTCGGTGATGACGGATAGACGTGAAGATATGTTACGCGCATTCAATCGCGGCAATAAGACGTCGAGCATACATGCGAGTTCAAGGGTCGTGCCGCTTTTCGACACAGCCAAGAAATGAGCGGACTCCAGCAATTCACTGGCGCCCAGAACCCGTGCGAAATCTGTCGGGTCGGAGTTTGCCAGGAATGTCACACGCGTTGGATGCTCGCCGAGACATTCGACCAAACACTTGCCCCCGAGAGCGCTACCGCCCATCCCCAGCACCACGAGATGATCCGCGTGTTCTTTTAAGCGCCCGGCAAATTGTTGCGACTCACGCCAAATGCTTTCTCGCTCCGGCAATTGCCAAAACCCGAGATCTTTTCTTGAGAGAATTATGTCGATTGGTGATTTCATCGTTGAACTTTTTATATTATTGCCGTCCTAAGATCTATTGTAGTCGTCCTCAATGCGAACGATATCGTCTTCGCCGAAATATTCGCCTGTCTGCACTTCTATAATCACGAGCGGGCCGGACCCGGCGTTACGAATGCGGTGTTTTTGCCGACGTCGCGCCGTAAAGCTGTCGCCCGCTTTTAACTTTTTCGAATGATCTTCAAGCAGGATTTCGGCTTCGCCGTCAACAACTACCCAATGCTCATCGCGTCGCGCATGAACTTGAAACGACATGCGCGCACCCACGTCGATGGTCAGGCGTTTGACCTTGAATCGCTCATCATCAAGAAGGATATCAAAGCCGCCCCAAGGCCGCACTTCAAAGCGATGCTCGTCGGCAACCGGCAACCGCGCCTCACGAATGCTCGCAACCAGATCTTTGACCTTTTGTGACTGCCCCCGTCGCGCCACCAGAAGTGCGTCCGCCGTGTCGACCACGATCAAATTTTCGACACCGCAGAGAGCGACGGTTTTGGCTTGCGGCGAATACACGAAATTCTGCAAAGATTCTTGACGAAACACCATAGCCTTTGAATCGATCGGCACATTTTCTTCTTGAAGCCGCGCCAATTCATCCCACGACCCAACGTCACTCCAACCGAAATTCGCGGGAATGCAAATCATGTCGGCGCGATCCTTGTCGCTCAACACCTCGAGAAGGCCGTGGTCGAGGCTTTTTGATTCGATATTCGCGTAAATGTATTTCAAATTGCTGAGATCCGGCTTGATCGAACGAATTTTATGCCAAATCTCGGGCAAATATTGAGCGAATAATTCGCCCAGGTGATCGAGTCGAAAATAAAAAATACCCGAGTTCCAAAAAAAATCGCGAGAGCGAAAAAACTTTTCGGCTCTTTCGGCATCGGGCTTCTCATAAAACCGTTCGACCGCGCCGTCGGCTAGCCGGTGGATGTAACCATATCCGGTTGAAGCCGCATTTGGTTTGATACCGAACATGACAATATTCCGCCCTGCCGCCAGTTTCTCCGCTTGTCGCATTGAGGCTAAAAATTCCGCCTCATTTGTGATCAAGTGATCAGCAGGGAATACGCCAATAACCGTTTGCGGCTTCACGCCTTCATTCAGCAGCACATGAGTTAATAGCGCCACTGCGGGAGCCGTATTTTTACCATACGGTTCAGCCAGGACGGCGGATCGCTCCAATCCCGTTTCGACAAGTGTTCGCTCGGTCATGCCGCGCATAGACTCGAGCGTCACCACCCGCGGTGAACCTAAATTCTTCACGCGATCCAGTGTTTGCCGCAAAAACGAATGATCAAAAAATTCAGCGAACTGTTTGGGGTAGGATTCGCGCGAAACAGGCCACAAACGCGTTCCACTTCCGCCCGATAATACAATTGGCACCATGGGCAAAAATTCTAAGCCCAACCATGCGACTTGCCTAGCAATTATCCAACCTGTTCATCATTTTAAGTTGACTCAAATTCCCACTGCGACGACGATAGCGCGAAAAGGCGGCAGCCGTTCCAGTGCTGACGCGCGGAGCGAAACCATGCAATTTATCGACCTTAAGCCACAGTATAAAGCCCTCAAGACTGAAATTGACGAACGTATTCAGCGCGTGCTGGAGCACGGCCAGTTCATCCTGGGCCCCGAAGTTCGTGAATGTGAAGAAAATCTCAAAAAATTTATCGGCTCAAAACATGCGATCACCTGTTCCAACGGCACGATCGCGTTGCAAATGGCTCTCATGGCATACGGGATCGGCCCCGGCGATGAAGTCATCACGACGGCATTCTCATTTATCGCCACAGCCGAAGTTCTTGTTTTAGTCGGCGCGACGCCAGTTTTTGTCGACGTCAACCCCGAGACCTACAACATCGACGTCAAACAAATTGAATCGGCGATCACTGCGAAGACAAAGGCTATTATGCCGGTTTCTCTTTACGGGCAGCCGGCCGATATGGACGAAATCAATGCGATCGCGAAAAGGCGCGGCTTGATCGTCATCGAAGACGCCGCGCAAAGTTTCGGCGCTCCGTACAAAAATCACCGCAGCTGTAATTTGAGCGACATTGGCTGCACAAGTTTCTTTCCCGCCAAGCCGCTCGGTTGCTTCGGTGATGGCGGCGCTATTTTTACGAATGACGATGCGCTAGCAGAGAAATTGGTCTCAATCCGAATGCACGGCATGGGCTCGCACCGCTACCAACATTCGCGTGTGGGTCTCAACGGCCGTCTCGACAGCCTCCAATGCTCAGTCTTAAGCGCCAAACTGAGCCGCTATCCGTGGGAGCTCGAACGCCGCAACACCATCGCCGCAAAATACACCCAAGCATTTACCGAACTCTCGAGCTACGGCGTACGCACACCCACGATCGCCGCCGATCGCGGTTCGGTTTGGGCGCAGTACACGCTGTGGGTACCTGACCGTGCAAAATTTCAGTCTAAGTTGCAAGAAAAGGGAGTGCCGACCGCGGTTCATTACCCCATGACGATGGCCGACCAGCCAGCCTACCAGAACGTCAGTCGCGCTCATGATATCAGGCATGCGCGAGCGGCCGCCGAACACGTCGTGAGTTTGCCGATGTATCCCGACATGACCCCCGACGTTCAAAGTCAAATCATCGAAGCCGTGCGCGCGGTCTTTTCGTAAAGAGGGTTTTATCCATGACACTACTTCTCAAACAAATTTTTGGCTTGGTTCGGCTGCTCAACTCTGAAACCGGCACCAATCAAATTGCCGCCGGTATTGCGGCTGGTTTTGTGCTCGGCATGACTCCGTTCTTCAGTTTGCAATCGATCTTAATATTTATGTGTCTATTTCTTTTTCGCGTTCAAATCGGCGCGGCTTTTCTCTCGGCTTTCTTTTTCAAATTCGTGGCCTATTTATTCGACCCAGCCTTTGACTTAATCGGTGGAGTGATTTTGCAATTGCCCTCGTTTCAGGGCCTTTTTACCGACCTCTACAATATGCCGATCGTCCCGATGACTCGCTTTAATAACACAGTGGTTATGGGTTCGGGGGTTGTGTCACTCGTTCTATCTCCGTTTGTTTTTATACTCAGCAGATTGGCCGTTTTAAAATACCGGGCGACTGTCGTGGCGCGGATCAAGGGCACCAAGTTTTGGAAGGCTATTCAAGCGACCTCATTTTTTAAATGGTACTACAAATATGAAAAAATCACCCAGCACTGATCCGACATCGCCAACAAATCCTGTTCAGCCCGCTCAATCGAACCCACCTCCGCCGAAAGGTCCGATTCGCACAGGCGCCGTTGTTCCGGCACTCATTATCTTCGTCATTGCCTTTGTCTTTTTTCACTTTTTTTTCGATTGGAGTTTAAAGCGCGGACTTGAGTGGACAGGTACGCACGTGTACGGCGCCGAAGTCGACATCGGCTCTGTAAAAACGAGTTTTCTCGATGGGTCGATTCGCATCCGAAACATTGAAGTCACAGACAAACAAAGCCCCGCTCTCGATTTCATTCGACTCGGCGATATTCATTTCGGATTTCTTTGGGACGCCCTCTTAAGATTAAAATTTGTCGTCAATAACGCCGGTATCAATGGCATTGAACTCTATCCACCGCGAACTCGCGTCGGTTGGGTGAAACCGCCTGAGCCGCCCCATCCGGCTTCTACTCAGCCGAACAGTCAACCATCGACCGCAGATACCATTGAACAATCGGTGAAAAGCCAGGTTCAAAACCTGTCTCCCGGCGATTCACTGAGCGGCCTTTCAAGCTTGCTTCAAGGCACCGCTCAAGGAGCACTTCTTAACAATTTACAAGGCGGGTTGAAATCCGAGGCTGCGATCAAGAACCTTCAGACTGAACTTGCCGAAAAACAAAAAGAATGGACCGCTCGAATTAATGCCCTACCGCAGAAAAAAGATTTTGAAAGCATCATCAATCGCGCCAAAGCACTGAAGTTTGATACTCGAAATCCGCGCCAATTCGCTGCCGATTTGCAAACTGCGGCCGAGCTCAAAAAAGAACTGGACGAAAAGTTGCGTGAGGTAAAGGGCACAACCGACGCATTGAACTCCGATGTAAAAAATTTGACCTCTCAATACAAAGGCATCGATGGCCTTGTGCAACAGGATGTCGCGACAGCTGAAGCCGGCTTACATGTCGGCAATCTAGATTCCAAGGCTCTCACGCGCGTATTGTTCATGAATTTTCTCGCGCAAAAGCTCGGCGCCTATGCGAAATACATCGCTCTTGCCCGCCACTATTTGGCATCGAAAAAGTCGTCCGCGAGTAAATCGAACTCATCCAACACAGCGTTTATACCTCACGCGCGAAGCAAAGGACGGACGATTCGCTTTCCGATTACGACAGGCTATCCGCTATTTTGGCTGAAGCGGGCTGATATCAGTTCGAAAGCGACGGATTCGGGGTTTTCCGGTAACATTTCGGGCGCTCTTACGAACGTCACGACTGATCCGGCTCTGGTTGGGCAGCCGGCTGTACTGGATGTGAAGGGTGACTTCCCGTATGCTCACGTCGAGCAGGTCCATATCAATGTGACGATCGATCACGTGCACACCCCTATTGATACAACCGAAATTTCGGTTGGAGCCTACCCAGTCTCTAACATGAAGCTCGTCGATAGTGCGGATTTGCATTTGGGGCTAAAGCAAGCGGTTGGATCTTCGCTAATGCGTGCCGCATACAAGGATGCTTCGTTGAACTTTCAGCTCACAAATACGTTTTCAACGGTCAGCTACAATGTCGAATCATCCACCACGCAGGTGAAGCAGATTTTAGCTTCAATTTTCTCAGGCATTCCAACTGTCACTCTCGATGCAACGGCTTCGGGGACTCTCGATCATCTTGACGTTGCTATGAACTCTAACTTGGGCGATGCTTTGGCCAGCGGGCTCAGCCGTTATTTTCAAAAGCAAATTGATAGCTTGCGCGCCAACATTCAAAAACAGATCGAAGACAAAATCGCAGGCCCTAAACAACAATTGAATCAACAAATCGAGCAAGCGCATGGGCAGATGAATCAATTGCTCGGCGCTAAAAAGGCGGAAGTGTCCCAGGCACAAAATGCCGTCACTCATCAGACCAGCGGCCGGGGGTCTCCGCTGAATAAAGCCACTGACCAGCTCAAGAAAGCGGGCGAAAAATTACTTAAAGGGTTGAATTTCTGATCGATATACTGACCAGACCGCCTTGCCCGCCATCGTTTCCGTTTAAAGTTTTTCAGCAGTGGCGAAACCGAAGCGCCACTACATACGCTGTCGAAATCGGCTGCGGAGTTGGATTTCATCCCATAATGTGGGCCAAAAGCCATCCGAGCGGCCAAATACTTGCAATCGAACGCACGAGCGAAAAGTACGCCAAGTTCAAGAGGCGCCTTGATCACCACCCCGACGTCCAAGACCGAGTTTTTGCGGCTCATGCCGATGCCGCCTGGCTTGTACCGTGGCTGTCAGAAACCATCGATCATTGTTTCTGGTTGTATCCCAACCCCGAACCTAAACGCCGCAACCATCGAATCGCGCATTCAAAACTGACAAGTCTAGTCGTTGAAATGATTAAGCCAGGCGGGCAGCTTACCATTGCCACAAATGTGGAATCATATGCCGAGGAACTCCGAGTCGAATTACCTCGACGTTTTAATTTAGAACTCGCTTTCGATGAAAAATGGAGTCTCGACCGAGGGGCGCGATCGCACTTCGAAAAAAAGTATCTCGCGCGTGGCGAGCCATGTTTCAATTTGGAATTTGTTAAATATTAAGATGGTCTTTCGACCACCGTCACTTAGTACATTGGGCACTGGTACGAAACGTTAACGGTAATTCCGTTCGGCAGACTTCCAAATGTTATACGATTCTGAGAATCGATATTGTAAGTCAACTGAGATGCCGGTAGCACCGGCGAAGTCGATATCGACAGATTGAGCGGATTACACGCAAGTTGTATGGGCGATCTTTGACTATTGTTTGCGACAATCGACCCAATGTTCGAGAGTTGCGACGTATAATCGGACGCGCAAACATTCCCGACAGCGCCCGGCACGATATTGCCAAGAGAAGTCAGCGACGAATCGGGTGATGCCAAAGACATTAAAGTATTTCCGACAATTCCCCATGTCCAAATAGTCGTGCCGTTATAAGTGTACTCATGGGTATCCTGGGTCGCGCATTGTTGGTTGGGTACAACAATTGAGTGCACGCTAAACGATTTTGTCGGGAAGGTTGAAGTCATATTTTGAACAAGCGTCTGCGGTTCGTCTTTCATGTAGTCGGATCCGCAGTTCGCCGCCGAAACCCCGTCTTCGCATTCGTCCGAATCGGCCACCATAACAATTGCGAGATGAGTGCCCGGTCTGAAAAACTTATTCTGATTATTGGCAATTGCATCGTTAACGGCATAAATCCCGCGGGTCACATCAGAGGGGCAATAAGCATCTTGAAAGCCGTTTTGTTGGCAATACAATGTTTCGGGCCGTTGAATCGTGCCGGCAAACAGGTTTTGAGCATTGGGTGTGCTCGGCGTCAAAACGTAGGCACCCGATTGATTTCCACTCGTATCGGTAAACTCCAGAAACTTACCGTCTTGAAAGGCACCATTGCCGTTGGCTTGCTTCGGTTGCTCCGGCAGGCCAGTGACGTCATTAATTGTCGATGAAACGTCCATTGTCGTGATCGCAATTTGATAGTCGAGACTGGAGATCTGTGACAAAAATCCATTGAATGCGGCCGCGATATGGGACTGAATTTGCCACATTGAACCCGAATTATCGTCCACAAATAAAATATCGACTTGGCCCGTCTTAAAACTGAATGAATAGCTGAGATTTAATCCTTGTACGGCACACGAAGTATCGGCCGATGTGACCGAATTGCTGCAAGTTTGCTTCGGCATACTTTGAAAGCCGACGCGTGAACATCCGATCGTGGCAACTGATGCGGCTAAAATAATCAAAATAGTTCGGACCGATCCCATATAAAGACTCTCCGTTAACCATTCTTATTCCAATCGCCATGCCACCGCGCCCATATTGTAACTATTTAAAATTCTTTAGTTTTTTGGCCATTGCAAAAGGCCAATCTCTGTCAAACATTTATACACGACTTTCATGGGGAACGAAAAAGCGCAAGTATATTCAATCAGTTATGGTTAAACTCAATTTATCCGATCGGCAATTTTTGTCACTGCCTGGTCTTTCATTTATAGTGAGTAGATATGTTGTTTTTGAAACGTTTTTTTTCTGTCGTCTTTCTTTTCGCCGCAATTTCATTGATTGTTTACACGATTAGCATCGTCGGCAAAAACTTTCGATTCTCTTCGACGCAGAGACTCGAATTGTTGTGGAAAGAGGACATCCAAAATTTGGCAAAGGCACAGAAGCTCCCACAATCATGGAGAGACATCCGTGCCGTAGAAAGGACGGCCCCTTCCACGGATAAACGTGCTAGCAGGTGGACACACGAAGTGGCTGTACCTGTTAAAGTTAACCCAAACGGAAACTACAAACTCGATGTCCTATTCGTATCGCAAGATGAATCGCCTCATCTGAAAGCGCTCATGCAAATGAATATTGTCGATATCAAAAGCGGAAATACAATCTGGGAATTAGACCGCACATACGACTTAAAGTAAGTTATTTATCAAAAAATAAAAAACCCGGTCTGCGCAAACAAACCGGGCCTGCAATAAAGAAGCTGGCATCGTGCTACTCTCCCACACGGTTACCCGTGCACTACCATCGCCGCTGACGGACTTTACTTCTGAGTTCGGAATGGGATCAGGTGTTGCCCCGTCGCTATAGACACCAGCAAATTTTTAAAGATCGAAAAACTAAAATTTTGGATGGATTGATGGAAACATCAACCGTCTACTCAAGTCATTCTTAGCAGGAGTAGAAATCCATTTTTTAAAAAAGCCTCACGATTTATTAGTACAGCTTAGCTGAACACGTTACCGTGCTTACACTCGCTGCCTATCAACCTCCTAGTCTAGAAGGAATCTTTAGGGGGCCGAAGCCCCGGAGAAAACTAATCTTGTGGTTGGCTTCACGCTTAGATGCTTTCAGCGTTTATCCATTCCGAACATAGCTACCCTGCGCTGCCGCTGGCGCGACAACAGGAACACCAGAGGTTCGTCCGTCCCGGTCCTCTCGTACTAAGGACAGATCCACTCAATTTTCTTACGCCCACAGAAGATAAGGACCAAACTGTCTCACGACGTTTTGAACCCAGCTCGCGTACCTCTTTAAATGGCGAACAGCCATACCCTTGGGACCTGCTCCAGCCCCAGGATGAGATGAGCCGACATCGAGGTGCCAAACTCCGCCGTCGATGTGAACTCTTGGGCGGAATCAGCCTGTTATCCCCGGAGTACCTTTTATCCGTTGAGCGATGGCCCTTCCACACGGGACCACCGGATCACTTTGACCTGCTTTCGCATCTGTTCGACTTGTTTGTCTTGCAGTTAAGCCACCTTATGCCAATGCACTCACCGCCTGGTTTCCAATCAGGCTGAGGTGACCTTCGTGCGCCTCCGTTACATTTTTGGAGGCGACCGCCCCAGTCAAACTCCCCACCAGACAGTGTCCCTCGCCCTGATAAAGAGCGCAGGTTAGAACTCAAAACCAATAAGGGTGGTATTTCAAATTGCGCCTCCATCACAGCTAGCGCCATGACTTCAAAGGCTACCACCTATTCTACACATACAAGTTCTAAGTTCACTGCCAAGCTAGAGTAAAGGTTCACGGGGTCTTTCCGTCTTTCTGCGGGTACCCGGCATTTGCACCGAGAATTCAATTTCGCTGGGCATGTAGTTGAGACACCGGAGAAGTCGTTACGCCATTCGTGCAGGTCGGAACTTACCCGACAAGGAATTTCGCTACCTTAGGACCGTTATAGTTACGGCCGCCGTTTACTGGGGCTTCGATTCTTCGCTTTGCCTTGCGGCTGACAAATCCTCTTAACCTTCCAGCACCGGGCAGGCGTCAGCATGTATACATCGTCTTGTGACTTCGCACATGCCTGTGTTTTTGGTAAACAGTCGCTACTCCCATTTCTCTGCGACCACCTTCTGGTTGGCCCGCGAGGGGTTACCCATTGGATGGCACACCTTTTCCCGAAGTTACGGTGTTAAGTTGCCGAGTTCCTTAACTACAATTAACCCAATCGCCTGAGAATGCTCATCCCACTCACCTGAGTTGGTTTACAGTACGAGCAACTTTGAAAACACGTCGAAACTTTTCTTGGAACCATGGCTAGGGACACTTCCGGAGATAAATCTCCTCGCGTTCATGCCTCACTGTATGTGGAGCGGATTTGCCAACCCCACCAGCTGCACACTTACACCTCAATCCGATAAGAGGCTGTCCTTACCTAGTTCGTCCTTCCTACGTTTACAACAAAGTTGGTAACGGAATATTAACCGTTTCGTCATCGTCTACGCCAATTGGCCTCGACTTAGTTCTCGACTAACCCTGGGAGGATTATCCTGGCCCAGGAACCCTTGAGTTTACGGCGGACAGGTTTTTCACCTGTCTTCAACGCTACTTATGTCAGCATGATCACTTGTGGTTCGTCCAGCCGTCTTCACAGTCGACCTTCAGCCTACGCCACAATGCTCTTCTACCACGTACGAACCAAAGTTCGTACATCCGCAGTTTCGGTAGTGTGCTTAAGCCCCGTTATATCTTCCGCGCAGAATCACTAGACTAGTGAGCTATTACGCTTTCTTTAAAGGATTGCTGCTTCTAAGCCAACCTCCTAGTTGTCAGAGTAGCTCCACAGCGTTCTCCACTTAGCACACATTTTGGGACCTTAACCGACGGTCTGGGCTCTTTCCCTCTCGCGCCGTGACCTTATCACCCCGGCGCTGCCTCCTGGAGAAGCTATCTACGGCATTCGGAGTTTGTTTGGGTTTGGTAATCCGGTAAGGACCCCTAGCCCATTCAGTGCTCTACCTCCGTGATAGTTTTTATCCAAGGCTATACCTAAATATATTTCGAAGAGAACCAGCTATCACCCAGTTTGATTGGCCTTTCACCCCTATCCACAGCTCATCCGGAGGTTTTTCAACACCTATCAGTTCGGTCCTCCACGAGATGTTACTCCCGCTTCAACCTGGCCATGGATAGATCACCGGGTTTCGGGTCTATGACTGCATACTAAATCGCCCTATTCAGACTCGCTTTCGCTGCGGCTCCACCTATAACGGCTTAACCTTGCATGCAACCATAACTCGCTGACTCATTATGCAAGAGGTACGCGGTGACACTTGTACTAGGTACATAGTGCTCCCACTGCTTGTAAGCTTACGGTTTCAGATTCTATTTCACTCCCCTCTCGGGGTTCTTTTCACCTTTCCATCGCTGTACTAGTTCACTATCGGTCACCGAATCATATTTAGCCTTGGAGAGTGGTCTCTCCGGATTCCCAGCGGATTTCACGTGTCCGTTGGTACTCGGGATACTTTCAAGAGACAAAACGTTTTCGTTCACGCGGCTATCACGCTCTTTAGCCGACCTTTCCAGATCGTTAAACTAACGTCTTGCTTTGTAACTCTTTGAAGTCTTTCTAGCGACCTCTAAAAGTCCCACGACTTTCTCTGCACAACGCCTAGAAGCTTTAACATGCAGAAAATTTAGGCTGTTCCCCGTTCGCTCGCCACTACTGGGAGAATCTCTGATTTGATTTCTTTTCCTGAGGGTACTGAGATGTTTCACTTCCCCTCGTGTGCTCAATAAAGCTATGAATTCACTTTACTGTACCAGTAACCTGGTGGGTTTCCCCATTCGGACATCTCCGGATCACAATGTGTGTGCCACTCCCCGGAGCTTTTCGCAGCTTACCACGTCCTTCATC
>DAIDIG010000006.1 GCA_027459485.1 Bdellovibrionales bacterium
GACGCGAAAAAAGGCAGCCGCTCGACTCAACTGAAGGTCGCCCGCCGCAGTTTTCCGTTTTATACGTCTGGGGGCGTGAGCGTCGTCCACGTCGAAGATATAGTTCAAGCCACCATCCGCGCGAGCGAAGTCGGCCGGTCGGGTGAGCGCTACATTTTGTCGGGAGAAAACCTCACGATCAAAAAGGCTTTTAGTGAAATTGCCGAGGCCGCGCACGTGAAACCGCCGTCGATTTATTTGCCGAATCTGGCCGTGAAATTTCTCGCTCGGATGGGCGCCGCGCTTGAAGCGTTCGGCAAAAAAGGCCCGGTGAGTTCCGAGTCGGCGACGGCGTCACTGCTCTATCACTGGTTCGATCATTCGAAGGCGACCCGCGAACTCAATTACCACCCGCGACCCGCGCGCGAGGCGATTCGTGACAGCGTCGAGTGGATGCGCGAAAATGGGTTGTTGCAAAAATAACCCTGACCAAATTTCGATGGTAGTGAAAAAAAGTCTTGACCAAATTAAGACAAATCGTAAAATGGTCAAATGGCTCTACACGACCGCGACTTATTAAAGCCGATTCAATCTTTGGCTCTTGATGACGGCAAAATGGCGTTTATTAGCGGGCCGCGCCAAGTGGGCAAGACGACACTTGCCCGCCAGCTGATGGGTCGTTACCCGCAATCGCACTATTTCAATTGGGATCAGCTTGAATTCCGCCGAGTATGGGCAAAGAGCCCATCCGAAGTTATACAGTTCAACGATGAAAGGCGTAAAAGCCTTGTTGTATTAGACGAAATTCATAAGGCCACGGGTTGGAAGAGTCGGTTAAAAGGCATCTACGACACACGGCCTGCCGGCACCCAGATCGTGGTCACGGGCAGCGCGCGGTTGAACTATTTCAGAAAGGGCGGCGATAGTTTAATGGGGCGCTACCTTCATTTCAGGCTGAACCCGTTTACCCTTGGTGAGCTTGAAGGGCGAAAAATACCTTCACCCGACGAATTTCGAAATCACCTGGGCGGCAGTGAAGGCACGCAAGAGGGGCTTGAATTGCTCCTTCGCCTAAGCGGGTTCCCTGACCCTTTGTTTAAAGGTTCAGCGCAGAAACATTTGCTGTGGCAGCGCAATCGCGTCGATCAAGTGGTTCGCGAGGATCTCAGAGATTTCAGCCGCATTTTAGATCTTGGCAAGGTCGAGCTGCTCGCAAGCTTACTACCCGAGAAAGTCGGCTCACCGCTGAGCGTACAGTCGCTTCGCGAAGATCTCGAGACGTCCCATGAAACGGTCACCCGATGGCTAAATTCTCTAACCGAACTTTATTATTTTTTTTCGTTGCGGCCTTACTCGAGAAAGATTGCGCGCTCCCTAAAAAAGGAGCAAAAAATTTACTTATACGACTGGACTGAGGTGAAAAAATCGGGGCCGCAATTTGAAAACTTCGTTGCGCTTCACCTGCAGAAACTTTGCCAGTTTTGGACGGACACCGGACAAGGAACGTTTGAGTTGTTTTACCTACGCGACAAAGAGAAAAAAGAGGTGGACTTTTTAATTTGCGAGAATCGGCAGCCGTGGCTGACAGTGGAGTCTAAACTTTCGGCGGGCCTTGACCCTACATTTAAGAAATTTCAGCCCGCGTTAGGATGTCCTCATCTGCAAATCACGCGTCAATCGGGGGTCTTCAAACGCATAAAAGATACGATCGCGCCGGCTTACGAAGTGAGCGCAAATCGGGTTTTTTAGGGTCATGAGTAACAACACTGGCAAACTTAACTTAATCACCGGCATCATCACCGCACTCACGGCTCTCGTCGTTTGGTTCATCGCGACGACGCCGAACGTGACCGTGATCAACCGCTGTCTGCATACGTCGCTCTATCACGTCTGGCTCTGCGACCGAAACCCCGATTACGTGCCGCTTCGTCAAATCAGCCCGATTTTTCGCGCGATCGTGGTTGAGTCTGAAGATGGCAACTTTTATCGTCATCACGGTTTTGACTGGTCGCAAATTCACGACAGTTTCGATAAAGATCTCGAATCGCACCGGATCGTGCGCGGCGGTTCGACCATCACCCAGCAGCTCGCAAAAAACGTATTTTTGACGAAAGATCGCACCATTATTCGCAAGCTGCGCGAGGCGTACATAACGGTGCAGCTCGAGGCGATGCTCACAAAAAGTAAAATTTTAGAGAAATATCTAAACGTGATTGAACTTGGGCCCGGCATCTACGGCGTGAAAGCGGCCGCGCGACACTACTTCAACAAATCGCCGGCCGATCTCAACGTGCTTGAAGCGGCTTATCTCGCTTACCTGATACCGAACCCGCGCGTGTACTCGCGTACCTTCGAGCGCAAAACTCTCACGCCCTTTGCGAAATTTCGCATGACCGAACTCATGGACGACATGGACCGCATGGGTAAAATTTCGGATGCCGAGTACGCACTTGCGAAAAACGATCTGGATTTGTTCCCCTGGCAAAATGTGTCGCTCACGCCCGCGCCGGCCCCGGCGACCGCTGCAGCACCGCCCGCGCCGGGCGTAGTGCCGCAGGCAGCACAAGCGGCGCAAACGCCGACCGCTGCAGCACCGCCGATTGCCGTCGCGCCACAGTCAATGCCACAGCCTATGCCGCAGTCAACGACGCTGCCAACTCCACAGGCAACGTCACCGTCAACGCCGAGCGGGGCCAAGAGCGTTCGATAGTTCGGCAAGTCGCTCGTCGAGACCTTTTATAAATTCGCGAGCATGCTCCGTCGGTGTTTTGCTGGTGTCATAAAGCTTAAAGTTCGGGGAATTCGTGTAAGCCTCCAAGAAATCAGAAATCGTCTCGTTGAGTGTGGCTCTTTGCGCAGCACTCAAGAGAAAGCGCTTGCTGCTTTCTTCGGCAGGCAGGTGGGGGCGAAAATGTGCAGCCGCTGTTTTAGTAATCAAAAGATCATCGACTTCAACCCCAGTTAAATAGTGAAGCTGCATAAGTAAGACATCGACGGGCTGCATTTGAAACCAGGCGAAGAGATCAAGAAACGAGCCGAGCCTACGTTCATCAGCGGGGTCTTCGTCGAAAACTTTCTGATAGCTTTGCATATTATAGGCGAGGCGCGTTTTGCCAAGTAGCATGGCCACATTGCCTTGCCCGGCATCGAGCCAGAGCGCGCGATTAGTTTCAATCTGCTTGCCGACCGTTGAGCCCAACTCGGGGTCGCGTTGAGATAAAAGCTCGGCAAAGTCGTGAGTGATCTTCGTCACTTCGACAGCGCGTTTGACGAGTCGCTTTGGGTAGACGACGACGCCCAGGTGATAGGCTTCTTCGTGTGGCGTGAGGCTCGGGTTGTGGTCATCGTACGGCACTTTCATCAGAATCGGGCCGTCGCGCGAAATTGCAAGCTGCAGGAGTTGCGCATTGGTCACGTAATCGGCCGCCACCGGTAAAACCGTGATCGGCTCGAGATGTTCACGAATTAGATTTTGATTCATCAAGCGAACCAAACGGCCGAATTTCTCGGCTCCGGGCGCGCGCAATGTGTAACTTCTGCGCGTGAGCGATCGATGAATACGAAACCCCATTTGTGCGGCGAGCTTTCGCCCAAAAAGTGCGATGGGCCAGCGAGGGTCCCCCTGCGGGCTGTAGGGGTGAGCATCCGGGCGGTAATGACTGTTCCATGAAGGAGTGTTCAACAGTCTACACCCCGTTTTAAGTACCACGTCGCCATTAGAATCAAGGCCTTCAAAGGTCACGGTTTTGGCGTCGCTTGATTCGGATTGTTTGAGGTGCCTGACAAGAATTGTACGACAGCTGCCAAGTCCGTAGACACTGGCGGGGAAAATGGCGAGGCAAAGAGCGAAAAGTAACAGAGCCTTTTTCATGCTGACGTTTATACGCAAAGGTCATGCCTAAAGTCGATAGGCAGATTATACAACCAAGCGCCGGTTGAAACGGGCGGCGGCGAGGCGGGTGTAGGCGACTCCTAGAAGCAAGGCGCTATAATTAATACCTTTACGCGGTATACCCGAATAAGGTATAATGATTTTGTGGCTATTCGATCTTTCGGCGATAAAGTAACTCAAGATTTTTATGAGACCGGAAGACTAAAGAAAGCCGTCGGATGGCGCACTATCTCGAGAGTCGCTTTGCGAAAATTGGATATGCTTCAGTACGCGTCGGAGCTTAGTGATTTGAAGGCGCCACCGAATAACAGACTCGAAGCGCTCAAGGGCAGCCTCGCGGGATTTTACAGCATTCGAGTCAACGATCAGTGGCGAGTGGTTTTTAGGTGGACGTCTCAAGGCGCAGAAGAGGTAAAAATTACGGATTATCACAAATGAGGTTACGATGATTTCGAAAAGACAGCCCACAACGCCAGGCGAGATTCTCCAAGAGGAATTTCTAACGCCGTTAGAAATGACACAAAAGGAGTTCGCTGACCACATTGGTTGCGATGTTAAAGTTATTAACCGCATCGTGAATGGGCGAAGTGCAGTGACCGCAGAAATGGCTCTTAAGCTTGGCGCTGCCCTTAAGACCACACCTGATTTTTGGCTCAACGCCCAAAAGGCGATCGATATATTTGAGGCATCCAGACATTTAGGGGCTCTGCCGAAACCATTAAAAGTGAGTTAAACAACCAAGCGCCGGTTGAAACGGGCGGCGGCCAAGTTGGTGAAAACCACGCCCAAGAAAACGAGATACATCATGTTGATGAAAAACTGCGCATTGAAGTCGCCGGCGAGAAACATGCGCGAACTTTGCATGGCATGTGTGAGCGGCAAAAACATTGCAAAAACGTATATGGGATGGGGCAACCGCGACAGCGGAAAATAGGTGCCGCAAAATAGCGACATCGGCAAAATAAAACCCGACTGAAAATACGTGAACCACTCAAACGACCGCGCGATGCTTGCGAGCCAGACCCCGAACGCCGCGAACACCCAGCACGTGAGAAACATGACGCCAAGAACCGGTGCCATGTTTGCGGTCGGCATGAGGCCGAGCAACACGAGCACAATCGCGACCGAAATCACGCTCAGGCAGGCCTTTGTCGTGCACCAGAGGATTTCGCCGATCGCGACTTCGTCCGTCCCGACAGGGGTGAGAATGATCGTCGAAAACGTATTTTGGCGCGCGAGTTTTATAAATGTGCCGTAGGTGCCTTCAAAAAAACCGACGAACATTCCCGACGTCGCCATGATCGCCGGCGCGATGTACCGTATGTAACTCATGCCGTTGATGTGTTCGACGAAATGCCCGAGCCCGTAACCGAAAGCGAATACATAGAGAAGCGGCTCGACGAATATCCACGCGAGCGTTGTTAAGATCGTGTAGCGAAAATACAAAAAATCGCGTCGCCACACCGATAAAATGCCGCGACCGAATTGCGGAAAGTAAAAAATATCAGCGAGCGTTTGCCCGATAAATTCGGCCGTTTTAGTCATTGAGTTCATACCCCGAAATTTTTAAAAACACATCGTTCAAAGAAGCTTTTCGTAAGGTGATGTTCGGGCTCGACACTTCACTCAGCGCATCGGCGGCCGTTTGGTTGTCGCGCAAGAAAAGTTTGAGCCGGTTTCTCATGACCTGATACGCGAATTTATTTTTGATTTGCCCGATATATTGGTCGATTTTCGCGGGGTCGATATCAAACTCCACTACTTCATGACCGACGTAAGATTTGATCAAGTCGCGCGGGGCACCCTCCGCCACCGACCGGCCTTTGTTCATGATGAGAATGCGGCTACAGAGTTCTTCGGCTTCTTCCATATAGTGAGTGGTGAGAAACAAAGTCGTGCCTTGTTTTTGCAGACTTCTAAGCTCGTTCCAAAACCAAGCGCGCGCTTGCGGGTCGAGCCCCGTCGTCGGCTCGTCGAGAAATAAAATTTTCGGACGCGTGAGGAGTGCGCGCGCCAAAACAAGCCGCCTCTTCATGCCGCCGCTTAAGGTGTCGATGTCTTTTTGCGAATAATCTTCGAGCTGCATCATCGCGAGCAGTTCAATCGCCCGCGCTTTTGCTGCCGAACCGCTCATGCCGAAATAGCTCGCATATATAAGGAGGTTTTCAAGCACGCTGAAATCAGGGTCGAGCCCGTTTTCTTGCGGCACGACTCCGATCGCCGCTTTGATCTGCCGCATGTGTTCGCGCGCGTTCATGCCCAGCACGAAAAGTTCACCCGCCGTGATTCGGCAACTGCCGTAGAACATTTTAAATGTCGTGGTTTTACCGGCTCCGTTCGGGCCGAGGAGACCGAAGCATTCGCCCGCGCCCACTTGAAACGTGATGCCGTCGACGGCGCGGTGGTCGCCGTAAGTTTTGACGAGTTGATTCGCTTCGATGACGCTTTTCATCCGTGTCTTTCGTATTTTTAGCCGTGCCCGCTCATGAGAAATCGCTCTGTACTTGTATCAGCCTGCGGTTGTTCGACCATGGATGTAAAGAATTTTTCTATGTAATCGAAGACTTCAACTTTGGTCGTGATCTGAAAAACACTTTTACGAAACTGCGCAGCGCCCGGGTAACCGGTCGAAAACCACGCCGCGAGTTTTTTTGCTTGCAGCGCGATCATGCGGTCATCTGAGCATGTTCGGCCCCAAAAACTCTCGAGGTGAAAACGAAGCCGCTCCATCATCCGGCTAAAATCGCGCGGGTGTGAGTCGCGAAAACCCTCGTGCCCACGGCGCAGTTCCTGTTGGCTCCAAAGTGCGCGCGCTTCTTGAAAGATCCATGGGTTTTTTAAGCAACCGCGGCCGATCATAACGCCGTCGCATCGGCTTTCGGCTAGACGGCGGCAGGCTTTTTCGGCGCTCGTAAGATCGCCGTTACCGATGATCGGGAGTGGCGCGCGAGCTTTGACTTCGGCGATGTAATTCCAATCCGCTTCGCCTTCGTAGGCCTGCGCGCGCGTGCGGCCGTGAATTGCAACCCACGTGATGCCTTCGTCGTAGGCGATTTGTGCCACTTCATTCGTGTTTCTTGAGGAGTGCTCCCAACCCGTACGCACTTTGATCGTGACCGGCAGTTGGGTGGCCGATTTGACCGCGCGCAAAACGTCGCGCAGATAAACGAGATCTTTGAGCACGGCCGAGCCCGCGCCTTTTTTGACGACCTTCGGAACCGGGCAGCCGAAATTGAGATCGACAAAATCCGCCCCCATTTGCTCGACTTCTTTGGCGGCGATTTGCAAATCGTTCAGGTCTTCGCCGAAAAGTTGAATGCCGATCGGGTGCTGGTCGGGCGTGAATTGCATGATACGGCGGGTTTTCTCGCTCGAGTGCCTGAGCCCTGTCGCCGACACCAGCTCGGTCGTCACGATGCCCGCGCCCATTTCGCGCATGAACGAACGAAACGCGCAATCGGTAATGGCCGCCATCGGCGCCAAAACAAACGGGTTTTTTTTGAGCTCTTCGAGTAGGTTCATCTGCCGTATTTATACGCAGATTTCATAAAAACCGCCAATAACCTGCGCCAAATAAACCTATGTCCGACGAGTTATCGGACCCACGGACGCAAATGGATGTCTTTTCTACATCTTTTGTCGCCTTTTGCTTATGGCCGCTGGCCCATTATTTGAAAGGCCATCGGCCTACAACAAAAGGAGCAAAAATGGAAAAGTTTAGAGCGTTAGATTTAGCGATAGGGTTTAGCAAAAAGGCTTGTCAGTTGGAGCTCAAAGGCCATCTTAAAGATCAGCGTCGCTACGCGAATGTCAGGCGATTTTTAAACTTATGAATATAACCGATCATCTAATTCTGGCAGAGGCCGATAAATTGGCGGCATGTCTTTACAAATTAATCAATTCTGACCTTAAGGATTCACCAAACTGGAATAAGGCTCACTGATATCTGATATCGGAAATCTGATATCGGATATCAGATATCGGATATCAGAATGATTCATGGTGGCTCGGGACGGAATTGAACCGCCGACACACGGATTTTCAGTCCGCTGCTCTACCGACTGAGCTACCGAGCCGATTCGATCAAAGTTCGATCAAGGGATAAGTGGTACTGGCCAGGCGAAAAAGAGTCAACCGGCCCGTCGTTTTTTGGGCGGGTGAACCGCCCTAGCCCAAGGCGTTATCGAGGTCGCGAATCAGGTCATCGACATTTTCTATGCCGATACTCAACCGCACAAGCGAGTCGTCGATGCCGAGCTGCTGACGCCGTTCGATCGGCACACTGGCATGGGTCATGATGGCCGGGTGATCGACGAGGGATTCAACTCCCCCCAAACTCTCAGCCAGCGAAAACACTCGCAGCCGTTCAACAAATCGCTTCGTTTGGCTGAGATCGCCGTTCACGTACACGGTCATCATCCCACCAAAGCCACTCATCTGCCGGCGCGCGAGTTCGTGCTGCGGGTGACTGGCTAGGCCTGGATAAATCACTTTTTTGATTTGCGGGTGTCGCCCCAGGTGATCGGCGACCTTCTTCGCGTTTTCTTCGTGCGCGCGCATTCGAATGCCCAGAGTTTTGAGACTGCGTAAACACAAAAACGAATCAAACGGAGAAGCGATCGCGCCCATCGAGTTACTTAAAAACGCGACTTTTTCGGCAAGCGCCGGGTTTGAAGTCACAATCGCACCACCGACGACGTCGCTGTGACCGCCGATGTATTTGGTGGTTGAGTGTACGACGATATCGGCCCCGAGGCTGAGCGGTTTTTGAAAGTAAGGGCTCATAAATGTGTTATCGACCGCAACCAACGCTCCAGCCGCGTGTGCTTTTTTTGCGACCGCCGCAATATCGATCAACTTGAGCAGCGGATTGGTCGGCGTCTCAATCCAGACCAATTTCGTATTCGGCTTTTTATGCTTATCGAAGTTATCGGCATTCAAGAGGTCAACGTACGTCACTTCAATGTTCATCTGCGAAAAGACGCGATCAAACAGGCGAACGGTGCCGCCATAAAGATCATCGCCCGCAATGACATGGTCGCCCGCTTTCAACATATGAAGAACCGTTGTCGTCGCGGCACAACCCGAAGCCATGGCAAAACCGAATTTGCCGCCTTCGAGATTCGCCAGACACGCTTCGTAAACGGCGCGCGTGGGGTTTTTCGTGCGGCTATACTCGTAACCTTTGTGCTGGCCGGGCGATTCTTGCACGTACGTACTCGTCAGATAGACGGGTGTCATGATCGCTCCCGTCGTTGGGTCGGGCTCTTGGCCGGCGTGAATGGCGCGCGTGTCGAAGCCGAGTTCGTTGTTTACAGTGTCGCTAGTTTTGGGGGTCATGTTGCGGTCCCTCAATAATGTGAATGCCTTTTAGTACATTATTGAGGAGTTGCAAAGGATCGTCGCAGTAGGGGATGTTGAGCTGCTCCATAAGCCGGCGCACAAGATCGGTGTCGTAGGTATCTTTCGTCACTTCGTCGACGAGCGTGCTGATTGTCGAGATCCGATCTTCTTTGGTCATTGGCGCCGAGGGCCTCCTTACAAAAAATTTGACCCCAAAAAACCAAAATCGGGAAGTAAATTATGTGGAATTTGGACTAAAAAATCGATCGGTTAAGATCTCGGTTTTACCGGGAGTCAGAAGAACGGTTCGTTCGCCGGAGCCGTTCGCACCCAGCCAGTGAATGTGCGCAGGTCGCGACGCTGAAACAGAAACGTCTACCGGAGCGAAACCTAAATCTCTGTTATCAATACTGATTTTCACCCAGTGCGCGGTTCGAATGACGATTCGGGCCGGCGCTCGCGGGGGTTCGTGGCCGGAATCACCGCGCGATAAGAGTGAAAAAAACAAAAAGGCCGCGCAGATCGCCGTCCAAGTCGAGCCGGCCGCTGTGAAAAACCGCCGCGGCTTTTTGATTGCATAAACATTTGTTTTAACCCTTTGAGACTCGCGCATGCGAATGATTTTCTGAACTTTTTCGGCGAGATCCGAAACGGATGACTCATCATCGTGCGGGGTTTCGACGGTGGCGGATACCGCCCGGTTGGGCCGCAGGTGTTTCGGTTCTATCTCGGCACAGATCGCTTTGAGGCTAAAAATATCCGTTTCAAGCGTTGGGGTACCGCCCATCAATAAAGCCGGTGCCGCATATTTGGGAGTGATAAAGCGGTCTCGGCGGCCGTTCGTGAAGCCAAAGTCCACAAGCTTTACCGTTCCCGTTACGTCGACCATTATATTTTCTAGATTCAAATCACCGTGGTAGAGGTCCACTCGCGCGATATCTTGAAGACCTCTATACGCTTGCGAATAAATACACTCGATATTCTCTCGACTGAGCGACCCGGATCGCACGAGCTCATCGAGCGTGACGCCGCGAACGTACTCAAGCACAAGCGCCGGCGCGCCCTCGATGACTTCCCAACCATGAAGAATCACGCAATGGCGCGATTTGACCCGCATGAGTCGCTCGAGTTCGTTTCTCCAGAGTGAGTCCAGATTCGCTGACTTGAGAATTTTAAGCGCGACTTCAAACTTAACGTCCGCCGCACTTGACTCTTTAAAAGCACGGTAAACACAGCTGTTTAGACCTTCGCCGAGGCATTCGACCATGCGGTAATGATAGGGTTGAGCGGCGATCGACTCCATTCATCACTGAAATTTTTCAAAATCCATGCCAGCTTTGTAGCGATTGATCCGGATTTTTTCTTTCACTGTAGCAAGACACGCCTTAGGCAAATGATTTTCTGAAGGGATGTCGAGTTCGCGTGTCGCGGCGGCGATTCGCTTACACCTACTATCAAGGCCTTGGTAAAACGCCGATTCAGCAGGTAAATGATTTCGAGCTCGAAGAGCAACCGCGTCATAACAGCTAAACGGGATCTGCTGATGATCGAGTTGCAGCTGGCAAGCAAGCTCGAGAGTCGCGAGTTTTTCAAAAGTCGACATTTCTCGTCGCAGTTGCCCGATCGTTTGTGCCGAGGTCAGCGCTTGAAGCTCGAGCGCATCGACGTTGGGGCGAGCTTCGGCGTGTGCAAGTGAGCAGCCAAAAACAAAGAGTGCTGTTAACATGAATTTTTTCATCCGTTTAAACCTTTAAGGAGTTCACTCACGAGCGGGCCCAACAGCAGAAGTAAAAATGCGGGGAATTGTATCAGCATGAGCGGGATCATCGTTCGAATCGGCAGCCCGGCCACAAATTTTTCAATGTCGGCGTCGCAGGCCTTCAAGATTTCGCTTTCAAGCTCTTTTAATTGATTCAAAACAGGCTCACCTTTAAGACCGGCCTCGATGAGCTCAAGTAGCGCCTTTCTATATATTAGGTTTTCGGTTTCGGGCGGCAGCTCAACCGGCTCGCCGCGTTCATACGCGGTCACGACGATTGCCAGATCGCGTGTCATCTGGTGACGTTCGCGGGCTTGAATGCCCTTTATAATGCGAGAGACGGATTGGCCGCTTTCAAGACCGAGCCGTAAGCTGACGCTGAGGTCGAGCGGTGGGGCTAAATACTCCATTTTATTTTTCGTCCTTGTCTCAGAGTTACGACAATCCCGAGGGTGAATAGCAGCATTGAGAGAACGATGATTCGTTCATGCCCGGTAAAACCAAAATGCCAAATCACGAAGCTCACGAGCCCGCCATACAGCGCCGTCAATACGTAAGCCTGGGCGCGCAGCTGTTGAACCGCTCGATCCGATTTCCTTCGAAATGTCTCGCGAATTTCGATGGCCTGGCGAAAGCTGACGAGACGCTGAATGGTCAAATGCGGCTCCACTTCGCACAAACGAAGAGTGTCATACAAATCGCGCAGGAGCGGATCGATCAGCGCGGTCTCGCTCGAATGGCTCGTTGTCGTGATGAGGCGATCGAGAAGCTGTCTCAAGCGTGTTTTGATGTAGAAATCGGCTCGTTCACTCGTGAGCGAAATCGCCTGACGTATGCCGCGACCCAGGCGTGCATGCAAAATGAGAGAGTTGAGGATCCAAATTCGCTGATTGAGAAAATGAAGGCGGCGCTTACGGCGGATAAACAGCGGCAGAAAGTGCGCGACAACGATCGGTACAGACCAACAGACAGTGAATTCGGTCAGCGAAAAGGCGGGTACAAACATTAAAAGGATCTCGGTCAGTGCAAATGCGGCGACAATTTTTGTCATCGTTGATGATGTGACCAGCGAATTTTTCCGAATTTGCCCCAAATTCCGGACCAAAATGAATGAACCAATCAACATTTCGGAAAAAACAATCGTGTGCTGCACGTTTTGCTCCTCGAGAAAAATCATTTTGCAATAAACGTGCGAAAAGAACGCAACATCGCGAAAAATAAATCGGCGCGAGCGAAAAAAATATTTGACGAAAAAATTTTTACGTATCTATAGTTAAAGAAGAAAGTGAGGGGTACACATGGCAAGAAAAAAGAAAAAGGCCACTAAGAAAAAAGCGACGAAAAAAACAACGCGCAAAACGACTCGCAAAAAGAAATAGCGATTTGTTTTTCGAATCGTACGTTAACGACCCCTTGGCAATTGCCTGGGGGTTTTTTTTATTCTTTGGTTTACAGAATCGTTAGGGTGCCGTATCAGCCTCGCGCTCACCTGTCGTTTTCGCGCAATGCGCTCATGGTTGCCGACGGGGCCGAAAAGGCTAGAATAGCCTGCGAATTGAAACTCAACTGAAAGGCACAATAATCATGAGTCACAAAAGAAAGAAAATCAGTGTTATCGGAGCGGGCTTTGTCGGGTCAACGTGCGCGCATTGGGCGGCTTCTAAAGCGCTAGGCGATGTGGTCCTGTTAGACGTGAACGAAGGTGTCGCGAAGGGCAAGGCACTCGACCTTTACGAAGCGTCGCCGGTCGAGCAATTTGACTCCCGCGTGGTCGGTACGAATCAATACGCTGATATTGCGGAGTCCGACGTCGTCATCATCACAGCTGGATTGCCGCGAAAACCGGGAATGAGCCGCGACGATCTGCTCGCGACGAACGCCAAAATTATGAAAGAAGTTTGTTTAGGCGTGAAACAGCACGCTCCCAATGCGTTTGTGATCGTGGTGAGCAACCCGCTCGACGCAATGGCGTTTGTGGCGAAGCAGGTTTTGGGCTTTCCGCGTGAGCGCGTGATCGGAATGGCGGGCGTACTCGATACGGCTCGCTTTCGTTCATTTGTCGCCGAAGCGGCCAACGTGAGCGTGAAGGACGTACATGCATTTGTATTAGGCGGGCACGGCGACACGATGGTCCCGATGCCGCGGCATTGTTCGATCGGTGGCGCGCCCATGACTGAAGTCATAGATAAAGGCACGATCGACAAAATCGTCGAGCGCACACGAAACGGCGGCGCCGAAATCGTCGGTCTACTCAAAACCGGTTCGGCCTATTACGCGCCGGCTGCGAGCGCTGTTCAAATGGCTGAAGCGATTTTACAAGATCAAAAGCGCGTTTTACCTTGCGCCGCTTACTTACAAGGTGAGTATGGCGTGAAAGATCTCTTCATCGGCGTTCTTTGCCGTCTCGGCGGTAACGGGATGGAGAAAGTCATTGAACTCAAACTCAACGATGAAGAACGAGCGGGTCTCGATAAGTCGATTCACGCCGTTCAAGATCTGGTTGTCGCTTTGAAAAAGCTAGAGTTTTAAGGAGCGCGCGTGAACATACACGAATATCAAGCCAAAGAAGTTCTAAGAAAACATGGCGTGCCGACGCTGAAGAGCGTCGTCGTAGAAAAGGCCGATGATGCCGCGAGTGCCGCGCAAAAACTCGGCGGCTCCGTTTGGGTTGTGAAGGCTCAGATACACGCCGGTGGTCGCGGTAAAGGCGGCGGCGTGAAACTCGCGCGCTCAGTCGACGAGGTGAAAGAGCACGCCAAAAAAATAATTGGCATGACTCTTGTCACACACCAAACCGGGCCCGAGGGCAAAAAAGTTTTGAAGGCGCTTATCGAGCAAGGCTGCAACATCCAAAAAGAATATTACGTTGCGGCTCTTGTCGATCGGCAATTTGGTCGTGTCACGATGATGGCGAGCTCCGAAGGTGGAATGGAGATCGAAGAAGTCGCCGCCAAAACGCCCGAGAAAATTCATCGAGTTGTGGTCGACCCGACGGTCGGGCTTCAACCGTTTCAAGCGCGGCAATTGGCGTTCAAGATCGGCATCCCCGCGGCGTCGGTGAATAAAGCGGTGAAAGCGCTCATGGGTCTTTATCAGGCGTTTCTTGCCGCTGACTGCAGTTTGGCCGAGATCAATCCGCTTGTCTTAACAAAAGAGGGCGACATCGTCGCGCTCGATGCGAAAATGAACCTCGACGACAACGCGCTTTTTCGTCACCCCGACCTGCAAGAATATCGCGATCTTTCAGAAGAAGACCCGACTGAGACCGAAGCGAAAGACCACGAGCTTGCGTACATTAAACTCGACGGGCACATCGGGTGCATGGTGAATGGCGCCGGGCTCGCGATGGCGACGATGGATATCATTAAGCTCAACGGTGAAACTCCCGCGAACTTTTTGGATGTAGGCGGCGGCGCCAATAAAGAGCGCGTGACTGCTGCGTTCAAAATCATTCTCAAAGACCCGAATGTGAAGGGCATTCTCGTCAATATTTTTGGCGGGATCATGAAGTGTGACGTGATCGCCGAGGGGATTATCGCCGCGACGAAAGAAATCGGGCTTAAACACCCGCTCGTTGTGCGACTTCAAGGCACGAACGTCGATCTCGGTAAGAGAATTCTCAAAGAAAGCGGGCTCAATATAACGCCGGCGGATGATTTGAGCGATGCGGCTCAAAAGATTGTTTCGGCCGTTCGAGCGGTGAGGTGACGAGCGGGGCCGCGCGCATGGGGCCCGCCGTCAGTGACGACTGAAAGGAGTCATTATGTCGATATTAGTAGGTAAAAACACAAAAGTGATGTGCCAAGGTTTCACCGGGCAAAACGGTACGTTTCACTCTGAACAAGCGATCAAATACGGCACGAAAATGGTCGGGGGAGTGACTCCTGGCAAGGGCGGCCAATCGCACTTGGGGCTTCCGGTTTTCAATACGGTTGAAGAGTGCGTGCGCGCAACAGGTGCCAACGCGTCTGTGATTTATGTGCCGCCGCCGTTCGCGGCTGATTCAATCATGGAGGCCGTCGATGCCGGCCTCGAACTCATCGTTTGCATAACCGAAGGGATTCCCGTTCTCGATATGGTGCAAGTGAAACGCTATATGCAGGGTTCAAAATCGCGCCTCATCGGCCCGAACTGCCCCGGCGTGATCACGCCCGGCGAATGTAAAATCGGCATTATGCCGGGTCATATTCACAAGGCCGGTCGCATCGGTGTTGTCTCGCGATCGGGCACACTCACGTACGAAGCGGTCTGGCAACTGTCAAACCTCGGTCTCGGTCAATCGACTTGCGTCGGCATTGGCGGTGACCCGGTGAATGGTACGAACTTCATCGATGTTCTTGAAATGTTTAACCGCGATTCGGGTACTGACGCTGTCATCATGATTGGCGAAATCGGCGGCACGGCCGAAGAAGAAGCGGCGGACTACATCAAACGCGAATTTAAAAAACCGGTCGCGGCTTTTATCGCGGGCACGACCGCTCCCCCAGGTAAGCGCATGGGTCATGCTGGAGCGATCATCAGCGGCGGCAAAGGCACGGCAGCGGCAAAATTCGAAGCCCTTGAATCAGCTGGATGTCGAATTGCTAAAAGCCCCGCCAAGTTGGGTATGACATTGAAAGAGGCGCTCGGCTAGAGCGCCTTCGGCAATAAGCCGGCGTTTAATTAAAGCCCTATAGGGAAAAGCTCTGTTCCGTAGAATAAGTTCGCTGCCGAGCCGTTGCTTTGTTGTTGGAGACCGGTCGCAGCGTTCATGAAATCATTGGCCATTTGCGCATAATTCGAAAGCGCATTAATGGCATCCGGATTATTTTTTTGCAGCTCTTCAAGATATTCTTTGAGGCCGTTTTGATTTTCTTTGAAATCCGAATAGCCGGGGTTGAGAGCGACCTTTGCCGATAGTTGTGCGCCGTTGGTGAGATTAATCGAAAAGTGAGCCTGAACGTCGGTCAAAATGACTTGGTCAGGCTTTATGTTCGCCGGCAATTTCGTAAGATCGACCGAGGCCCGAATCGACAGGTTCTCAGCGATATAATTGTTCAACTTATCTTTTCGAACGCTATCAACTAGCGCTTTTACAGTCACAGCGTTGCCATACTGGTGGAGTAAACTCTGAGTGATCTGCTGAAGTTGCGTTTGCGAGTCAGTAAAAAATCTGTTTATTTTTGATTGTTGAATGCCGAAATTGACAAGAATCTGCTTCATCCCGCCGTTTGGTGCGGCTAAGTTGGCGTCGAAACCCAAAACCGGCTGCGTTGCACCTTCTAAATACGAATAATCAAACGAGGCGATGAGCTTCGCTTTGACCTGCCCATCTTTAACTGCCACAGCATAGCCGCCCAAACTCGTCGCACGGGTGGTATCAACTGAAGCTGCAGTTAAAACGCCTTTTAGAATCGATTTTTTGTTGTTGTATTGCTGAAGAACTTGCGTGAGCTCTTGATTTATAACTTTCACATTTATCGCTGGGCTCGAGGTTGTTCGTGGTGCCGCCCAAGCGTTTAGTGAAAGCAAGGTGCCGGTCAATGCGATCGAAAAAAGTTGGAACGATTTCATGTCTCCCCCTGAAATTTTGATGGACGGCCGATTCAGTGTCGTTGTGGCGCACTTGAATGGCCATTGTCAAACATTTCTGAGGTGACGCGGTTACCGTCATTTGATAACCAATTGGCCAAAAAGGAGCACGAAATGTCAATTGAAACGACTTTTAGCATTATCAAGCCAAACGCCGTCAAAAAGAACGCGATAGGCGCCATTATCAGCAAATTCGAAAAAAACGGTCTTAAAGTGGCCGCCGCAAAACTTGTGCGGTTATCAAAAGCACAGTGCGAGGAGTTCTATGCTGAGCACAAAGCGCGTCCGTTTTTCGGTGAACTCGTCTCATTCATGACGTCAGGCCCAGTTTTACTAATGGCGCTCGCCGGTGAAAATGCCGTCACCCGAAATCGTGAAATCATGGGCGCGACCGACCCGAAAAAAGCGGCGCCGGGCACAATTCGCGCCGAGTGGGGCGACAACGTCGGTGAAAACGCCGTTCACGGCAGCGATAGCGCCGCGAGTGCTGAGCGCGAGCTGAAACTATTTTTCAAATCTGACGAATTTGTAAATCGCTAACGGCAATTCGTAAACGATGCTATCCGGCGATGTCATCACACTCCGAATGGAGCGGCTTTCGTACAACGGAGGCCGTGGCATCGGTCGGTTCGAGGGTTTGGTCGTATTCGTCGCCGAGACCGCGCCTGATGAGCTTATCGAAGCTAAAGTGACGGCAGTTAAAAAGAATTTTGCCGAGGCGGAGCTTATTCGCGTTCTTGAACCCTCGACCGCGAGGCGGTTGCCACCCTGCCCGGTGTTTAGCCGGTGTGGAGGCTGTTGCTGGCAACACATTACATACCCTGAACAATTGAACCAAAAAGAAGCTTTTTTGCGTCATTCACTCACGCGCGCTCTACGCACCCGTGTTGGCGATGTGACCAATATAACCGTGCAAATGGTGGCTGCCCCCGATGAGTTTCGTTATCGTAATCGCGTTCAAGTCCATATCGAAGGCGAACAATTCGGGTTTTACGCCAAACGCTCGCGAGAGCTTGTGCCCATAACAGATTGCTTGATCACTGAGGCGGCGTTGCTTGAAAATTTTCATCCCGCACCGGCCGCGAGCCATGTCGAATTGTCATTCGATGAGGCGGGTAAGCCGGTCGCGCGCGAGCTCGATGATGAGGGGCCTTCGTTTGCCCAGGTGAACACAAAACAAAATGCAGTTTTGCAAAAGGCGGTCACGGAATATGTCAGGCAAATTCACCGCGAACCGTCTCGTGTCTTCGATTTCTACTGCGGCGACGGAAACCTCAGCCGGCCGCTTCTCAAACAGTTTCATTCGCTGCGCCTGACAGGCGTGGAATTATCAAAATCAGCCGTGCATCGTGCCGTCGAGCTTGCTAATCGAAACGGTTTTGCCGCGAAATCGGAATTCAAAGCGGCCGACGTCGGCAAATATTTGGCGAAATTGGGGCCAAGTGATGTTGAAGGGGCAATTTTGATTTTTGACCCGCCCCGCGCGGGGCTTGGTCGTGCCTTGGTTGCTGAGGCGATGCGCTTATCGTCTCATCTTCTCGGGTTGATCCTCGTGTCATGTGACCTGGCCTCGTTCGAACGAGACGTTGGCCTACTCAGTGACGCTTTTGAACTAAAAAGCGTTACGGGGATTGATATGTTCCCGCAATCGGATTACGTCGAAGCGGTCGCTCTATTTCTGTCACGCGCGGCGCACAAAGCGTAAATTTTTGATCGCCTGTGATTTATTTGCTATTTTTTTAGACATGCCTTTTCGTGGACGTGAGCCCTTTGTTTTGCCGATTGCCATTTTATTCGTTGCGCTTGCGTCAGTGAGCGGTTGTACAACCGTAAGCCCGGCCAATCGAAAAAAGGCCAATCTTTATCTCGAACTCGGCACATCGTATCTGATTCATGGCAATGACCCTTTAGCGCTTCAGGCTCTTTTAAAGAGCGAGCAACTGAACCCGAAAAACGAAGCGACTGAAAATAATCTCGGGCTAGTTTACTACGTGATGCAACAGTTTGATCAGGCCGAGCTGCATTTTAAAAGGGCGCTCAACATCAACCCGAGTTTTACCGAAGCTGAAAATAACCTCGGCCGGCTTTATATCGACGTCGGGCTTTATAAGAAGGCCATACGGCAACTGAAAATAGCGACGTCTGATTTGACCTACACACAACCGGCAAAGGCATGGTCGAACCTCGGCCAAGCGTATTTTTTATCAGGTGAACTTAATAAGGCCAAACTCGCGCTTCGACGAAGTCTTGCAACCCGTCACGACAGTTGCCCAACTCTTGATTTTTATGGGCGAACATTATTTGCACTGCACGATTACCAACCGGCGGCCGAGAGTCTCGATCAGGCGATTGCGGTTTGTGGTAAAACTAAATTTGATGAGCCGCATTTTTACAGCGGCATGAGTTTTTATAAACTTGGTAATATGGATAAAGCTCGCGCTCGGTTCAATGAAGTTGTAAGCCTATTCCCCTCAAGCCAATACGCCCCGCAGGCACAAAAAATGTTGGAGATTTTAAAATGACCGAAGCCGAACCCAAAAGCCCGGGGCACGAACTGCGTGCGGCACGCGAGCGACTTGGTCTTTCTGTTCAAGACGTGTCGATCGCGACCAAAATTAATGCGAAGGTTCTCAAGGCGCTTGAAGAAGGTGATCGCGACGTATTACCCGCAAAGTCATTCGCGCGCGGGTTCATTCGTTCGTACGCGGCGTATTTGAAAATCGACGCCGAGCCCATTCTCACTGCATATAACGATTTGCGGACGGACTCCGGCCGTGAACGACAAGAATCTGAAGTCACCGCTGGTGGCGAGGCGACACAGGCAGCGGCTTTACCAGCAAAAGCGGCAAAATCGCTCAGTTCATCTTACGGGGAGCCGTCGATCGCATCGCGAGTCGCGATTTTCGCCGTTATTTTCGTTTTAGTAGGCCTCATCATTTTCGTAAAAAAATTAAAAGACAAATATGAGCGCGAAAAAATTGCGCCCGCTGTGCCCATTTCGACGACAACCGCGCCACAGAACAGCCCGACGTCACTTGTCGAAACGACTTTGCAACATGGGCCGGTTGCGACGCTCCAACAAGAGCCGATGCCCGATTCGAAACTTGCGGCTAAACCCGAAACGGGTCACGGTGACAAGGTCGCGGTGAAACCAGCAATTCCGCCAAAGCTAGGGGCCGGGGTAACACCGACAGAGCCGAACAAGAACGTGACACAGAATGCAAAAGCAGTTACGAAACCGACCGCGAAAGTGGTCGCGAAGCCACCGGTAAAGCCGCATGCCGAACAAAATATCATTATTGAAGCGCTCGATAACGTGGATGTCACGATTCGCGTCGGGCACGAGCCACCACAAACGGTTCATCTTGTGCCGCAGGCCGTGCATACGATTAAAGCGAATGACTCGATTGCGCTCGACGTCTCAGACGGCGGGATGGTGAACATCATTCAAAATGGCCGCGATCGAGGCGTGCCTGGTCAGTTGGGCAAGGCGATTAAGTTAAAGTACCCCTAGTGCACAGCTCTTAGGTGGAGCGAGGGTCGGTGCGAAAAGTTATCTACGCATTTTTGTTTCTCGGGTTTCTTCACGTCGCCTACGGTATATTTGTAAGCCAATGGATATTTGAAGCGTTTGCCCCCGAATCGCCGTCTCACGCGACCGAACAGAAATTGTTTTACGACTACGCCGGTGTTATGGATGTCCACACCAAAAAAAGCACGGGTAGCGGCGACATCGCGACAATTGTGCAGGCGGCATCCGCCGATCACCTCGATTATTTGATCCTCAATGACATGAACGACTTTAAGCCCGATATGACGCTCAATCGGTATTTCGATCGCGTTCTGGTTTTTGTCGGAGGAGAATACGACTACCTCGATTCCGAACTTCTCAATTTTGATTTTAAAACACTTGACCATCTCGAGGGGCCCGGCCGTTCTCAAACGGCATTTGCCGATTTACTTTCGACCGCTGATCGGGATCGAAGCGCTGGATTGCTGATCTTAGCCCATCCGTTGAAGCGCGGCGATCACTGGGACGGCGATTACCCACCGGGTCTCGACGGTATAGAGGTCTACAATTTGAAGCAGCTTTGGCAGGAGCATTGGCTGCGATCAAAAAGCGCCTTTTTCTGGAGCCTTGCGGATTACCCGTACAATTCGATGCTCGCGTATATACGCCTTTTCATTCGCTCAGGCGCTGACCAAGAAATCGCGTTATGGGACCGCATGAATTCAAAACACCCGACGCTCGGGTTTGCGGGCGCTGATGCCGACGCGAAAATTCGTTTGCCGGGCAATCGGTATTGGGCGATCCCAAGTTATGAAACACTTTTTTCAATCGTAAAAAATCACGTGTTGATTCGCTCCGAGTTGACCGGTCAGGCAAGCGAAGACCGACAAAAAATTTCCAGGGCGCTCAGACACGGGCAATTCTATTTCAGCCTAGATATTTTGGCGAATCCGCGCGGGTTCGCGGCCTACGCATTAGATTCGAAAAAAAATGTGATCCCGATGGGGGGAGAGGCGAAAATCACTTCGAGTATGCATTACGTGGTGAATTTGCCGGATGCGCCGCTCGTGCCATTTCAGACCGTCCTTTATAAGGATGGCCAACCCATTGCCACTTCGAACGATGTTCATACCAGCTATTCAATTACAGCGCCGGGCGTTTACCGTTCGCTGGTCCGATTACGAGTGTCGCTACCGTGGCCGGACGGCAATAAATGGATCGACTGGATTTTGACGAACCCTATATATATTCGGGCACGGTGATAATCATGCCGTCGACCGGTTCAATTTGACAAGCGAGCCGTTCGTGCGGTTCGAAACTTCGATCCTCGGCCATGGCAGCCTCGACATCGCCTCGAGGCGGATCAACCGGTTGTGCACCGGCAATTTTTCGCCAGCTTAAGAAGACGCGGCACGTGCCGCAACTGCCCGAGCCGCCACACGAGTGGTCAAGATCTATTTTATGTTTGAGCGCCAATTCCAAAACGGACTGTTCATTTTTTATGGTGCACTCGATTTCGGACGGCAAGAAATATACGCAACCCATCAGCTCTAAATTTTATTTGAAAACCGCGAATTTTGATACTTTACTGAAATTGTATGAGATTTGTTAGCTTCGATCTAGAAACGACCGGGTTTATCGCGGGCGTCGACCGTATCGTCGAAGTAGGCGCTGTACGGTTTGTGAATGGCCAGCCTGAAGCCACCTTTTGCACGCTTGTCGACCCGGGTGTTGAGATGCCCGAAGCGGCGACTGCCGTAAACGGTATTTCTAGCGACATGGTTCGCGGCAAGCCGACGATCGAGCGCTTGCTGCCGTCATTTGCCGAGTTTTGCGGCGATGATATTTTAGTCGCGCACAATGCGAATTTCGATTTTCAATTTTTGCTTTCTGACATTGTAAAGCTTGAAGCGCCGGCTCCTAAAGGAGTGGTGCTCGACTCATGCAATATGGCGAGAAAGATTTTGCCGGGACTGCCGAATTACAAGCTTGGCACGCTGGTGAGTCATCTCGAAATACCGTCGAGCAATTTTCACCGCGCCGAAGAAGACGCGACCTATTGCGGCCATCTCTTCATTCGTCTCATCGAAAAAATGTCAGGCGGATGGAACTTGCCGCCGATCGAAAACTTGATCGCTCTGTCGGGCAAATCCGAATTGCGCTTTCCGCAAATCACGCCCAAGCCAAAACAACTCGCGCTCGATCTGACCCTTCTTTAATTTCGTCGTAGGTGTACGGATCGCGATTGTGCGCGCACCGCGCGCGCACCGCGGTCTCTAGTATTTGCATTTTTGCTCCTGTTTGCCAGAGCGGCGGGCCGGCTTCGCGGTCGATCCAAACCAGGCCGCGATTATTTATACAAAGAATAGTAGAGATCGTCTGCGGGGGCGATCTGCCCTTCTTTCGGGTCGATGTCGTCGCAGAACCCGACATCTGCGCCGCGCACCAGAGCCAAACATTTCGATTCGTTGGCTTCGCCCATTTCGAAAACAGCCGACGTTGCGAGAGCGTCGGCCGCGTGGACGGCGGTGAACTTCAGTTGACGGCCGAACAGGTCGGGTTGGCCGACAAAGCTTTTAACTCCGCGAAAACCCCAGTACGACAGGGCAATGCCGGTTACTCCACGGCGAAGTGGCGTTGTGTGTGAATCGGTCAGTATCACGCCTAACTGCTCAACGCGGAAGTGAGCTTTTAACTCACGCCATATTTGCGCCGCCGATTGAAACGGATCTTTCGGATATAAGATAAAAAAATCACCGTCGGCATTCGATTCGTCGATGCCGGCCGAGGGGATCATAAGCCCGTGCTTGATCGTGAGCGACACGCCGTAGGGCCCGTCGGCCAAATAAACATCGGCTTCTTTTTTGACTAGCGACTTTTTATCGTTCTCAGATTTTGCAACGAGGCGATTCTCAGAGAGAGAAACAATCTTTGAGGTAATGCAAAGAATATCCCGATTGCGAAGTTCGATCTGACTGGCACGAAGCGAATCGACGATAAAGGGCGCGAGTGACTCCCCAGTTTTGAAAATGCGGGTCTTCAAACCTTCAATGGTCAGCATTTTTACCTCGTATCAGATAGCGCCCAAGATAAACAAACGGCGTGTTGACAAACCCTAGCGCCACTTTTGCGCAATAAACTGTGGCGCCGGCTTTGACAATTTCAAAAACGGGGATGACTCCGCCTAAAAATACAGCCGAAAAAGCGGCTGTGTCGATCAATTGCGAAAGCAGTGTTGCGACGTTGGTGCGGAGCCATAGCCGCTTACCTTGCGTTCTCTCTTTAACCGACAAGAAAATCGAGACGTCAAAAAGTTGCGACACGAAAAACGCGATGACCGAGGCGAGAACCATTCGCGGGGCAAGTGAAAACATTTTGGCATAAGCGCTACCGAGTGGCCGATATGGCGACTGCGGCAAAACTCCCCCGAGCCAAACGAAAAATATAACAAAAAGTTGCACGGGTATGCTGATTTGAACAGTTTTGTTGGCGGTCGCTCGACCGAAGCAATCGGCAATGACGTCGAGACTTAAAAAAGTGAACGGAAATACAACAATGCCGGCCGACAAAGTGAGCGGGCCGATCACAACAAGTTTCGAGCCGATCAAGGTGGACGTGATCAGAGCCGCAATGAAAATCGCGGTTAATGCAATGAGACCTGTCTGCGCGCGAGTGGCGGGCGGGATTTCGTTTGTCATCTTCAAAAAACGGCCGCGTTGGCGATCGGCATACGTCGGCCCTGCCCGAACGAGTGCGCACGAACCTTCAATATGGGCGGTGACTGCCAGCGTTTGAATTCGCTTTTGACCAAAGCACTAATAAGAAACTTGTCTGATGAGGATTTTGCGGCCAGCGAATTTTCTACAAGTCGTACGACGCTCTCGTCGAGTTGGTCGTACGGCGGAAGTGTATCGGTGTCGCGCTGATTCGGGCGAAGCTCGGCTGTCGGTGCTCTTTCGATGATCCCGGTTGGGATCACTTCACGCTCGCAATTTAGATATTTTGCGAGTTGATAAACATCCCGCTTGAGTAGATCACCGATGACCGAAAGCCCGCCGCACAAATCCCCGTAAAGAGTGCCATATCCCGCGGCCAATTCAGATTTGTTTGTTGTATTGAGTAAAAGCGAGCTTTTCGCATTGGCATACGCCATAAGTAGCGTGCCGCGAATACGGGCTTGAAGGTTTTCGTGCACAAGGCCGAACTGTTCGATGCCGAGTTGTTTTTTTAAAGCATCTGCGAAGGCGGCGTATTCCGACTCAATTGTCATCGTTTTCAGTTCAATACCGAGGTTTTTTGCAAGCTTTGTCGCATAATCAAAACTCTCAGCCGAGCTGAACGGGCCGGGCAAGGCGAGCGCCGTTACATTTTTTGCCCCCAGTGCCTCGACGGCAATGCACGCGACGACGGCCGAATCGATACCGCCGCTTAAACCGAAATGGGCGCGCTCTAGCCCCGTCTTGCGAAGAAAGTCTCGGACACCTAAAACAAGCGCATTGTTTAAACTTTCAATACCTTGTTTGGCAATTTTCACCTTTTTCTGACGGTCCGACTTCAAATCCACGATCTGAAGATCTTCACGAAAGTGTGGGCAATGGGCTATCACCGTGCCCTTTTCGTTTATAGCAAAACTGCCGCCGTCGAAGATGAGCTCGTCCTGACCGCCGACCATGTTCACGTAAACCATCGGCGATTTGAAGTATCGAGCTGTCGCGCGAGTCATCGCCAACCTGTGCGGCCACTTGTTTTGAAAAAACGGTGAAGCGCTCAAATTCAAAATTAAATCGACAGCACCTCGGTGAATGCGCCGAAGGGGATTTTCGTCGTAATATGACGATCGCTTTTGGCCAACCATTGGCCACGCCCAAATGTCTTCACAAATTGTGATGAGGATCTTTTGGCCTTTAAACGAAATAATATTACGTGTGACATCGCCGGGCTCTATATGTCGAGCGTCGTCAAATACATCGTACGTCGGCAATAGGGTTTTATTGAAGAACCGCATTCGCCCGTTGTGAAATGCGACGGCCGAATTGAAATACGGTTTGCCGACACGCCGCCTATTTAGAGTAAATGCACCGAACAAAACCAGAATATTCTTCGGCAATTTTCGGCAAATTTTGCGAAGAGCTATAAGTTCGGCTTGTACAACAGTTGGGCGCCCAAGAAGGTCCATCGGATGATAACCGAAAAGCGTTGCTTCGGGGAAGACGACGATGTCGGCGCCCTGTTCTTTCGCCTGTTTGCTAAAAACTAAAATTTTTTCGGCGTTAGCTTCAAAGTGTCCGACGTGAGAGTTGATCTGGGCTAGCGCTATTTTCATTGTCATGAATGGGGATCCTGCCCGCGTACCCACTGTTATAATCGTGCCAATACTCGACGCGAGTTTCGGGATACTTCCAGCAGTAATACCCCTGGCCGTTATCGATGTCCACTAGCCATAAGCCCTTGGGTATACCGCCGAGTTTGCGAATCTTGCCGTTCCACTCATCGATCAGTTTTTGTATCTGACTTTCGATATCGTTAGCTGCTTGCCGGTCGTTCGGTGGCAGACTTTCAAGTTGCTCGACCAAGGCGTTCACTTGTTGGCTGTATTTATGGGTGACTTGATTGAGTATGCGAACGAGATCCGTGGCCTCGTCTAAACCAAACGGCCCTTGCCTTGAGAAATTAAATACATCCACCCGATGCCCCCCTACCAGTTTTGGCTTAAACCGATTGCTACGTGCGGTTCAACTAATTAAAGGTACACCTATAAATTATTCAAGGGACTTTGTGACCTGCAAGATTTGCCCGCCGATAAAAATAACAATCGCGATCAGCATAACGGCGATAATTATATAACGAATAAATTTTGTAAAACTTAACCCTCCAGTATTTGTGCTTTTTTGCACAGAAGCAATTGTGCGCGTGGCTTTGATAAGCGGCGGAGCGCCTGATTTATTTTTCGCCTTAGATAAAGCGCTATGCGCAATGGGAATTTTGGTCTTCTTTGGCCTGTCGGTGAGGCCACCGTCGTCGTAAATGCCTTCGCTTTCGGCGAGCGGGATGCGAATGACCCGCCCATTGTCGCCCCCTTCGAGGTCGGTAAGCGCATCGCCGCCCAATTGATCTTGGCTAGATGACCCCTTGCCGTTTTGATTGTTCGGCGGAGTGGCGGGCACAAGGCTCGGGGATTGCCCAAACGTGATACTTGTGCCGTTTGCGGGCAGCATTGTGAGATTTCCGTTGCCGTTCGGCGGGCCGACCGGAGCCGCATTGCTTTGCGACGTCGATGACGCGGCAGCTGGCCCCGTGTTTGGCCCTGTCGCGTTGCCGGCTACTGGCGGCCGACCGTTGGCGAGCGAGAAAGATTGAAATTGGCTGTTGCAGCTGCCAGGGTCGTAATTTTGTTGAGCGTCGAGGCTCGGCAGTTCACCTGTTTCGATTAAGCAGGCGAGGTATTGACCGAAGTAGCCTTGGGCAAAATTTTGAAAGGCCGAGTCGAACTGATAAATAACGCCCAGGATGATCGCGATCACCACCACAAGTAAAAGAATATACTCAATTGTCGCCTGGCCTTTTTGCCCTCTCACTTGAACACTCCTTCAGTTTAGCTCTTCGGCCGAAGAAATTAGAAAAGTTAAATGCGTCTCATTCTGAGACGCATTTTCATGAAAATTTGCGAATTTATTGGCCGAGTCTCATAATGAAATAGGCGCAATTTTTTCCCGTCACCGCAAAACGCTTATAGTTTTTATTGGTTTTGCCGATGGATTTTAGAGGGGGAAAACACCATGAGAAATCTCAAAACGATATTCGATTTCATCATCGAGGATGAATCCGGCCAAGGCGCGACTGAATATATTCTTCTTGTTGTCGTAGTCGTTGCGATTGTGTTCGTTTTCAAGCAGCAGATTATGGGATTTATCAATCAGAAGATGCAAGATATCCAGAACGGCATGGGCCAAATCACAACTGGGGCTGGCGGCTCGGGCGGATAAATTGAGTTTGGTCGCATCGGCCAGGCTGACGAGTCCGAAAAGTTGCGCATCCTCCTCTAACGAAAGCGCAAACAATTTGCGCGGGGGTGCCGAATGACAACTGAATACGTACTCATCTTGGCGCTGTACGCCTTTATTTTACTTGGGGCTTTTATACCGGGCCCCATTCAAACCTTTCAAACTTCCGGACCGCGACTGACCGGTCAGATTGAAAAAGAAATTTCAGTTGGGGGAGCGCCACTCCCGCAAGGCCAGACATTTTGGAACGCGCTTCAGGTCCAATGGCAAGACCCATCTCAAGGGGGCCCATAATGGGGTTTTTCGCAAACGGCGCACTCGCCACAATCGTGCCGAGCATTATTCTACTCGGCGGCCTCGTCACGGATTTGCGCATGCATAAGATCATGAACCGCTGGGTGGCGGTGTCGATCATTCTTGCACTCGTCAACGCGTACTTGTTTTACAGTTGGTCGGGCCTCGAACAAGGTGCCATTGCCGGTGCCATCGTGCTCGTGGTGATGGTGCCGCTCGTTTTGATCGGCGCCCTGGGCGCGGGCGACATGAAGCTCTTGTTCGCATTTGCGCTCACGTCGACCTATCAAGAGGTTTTCTCGGTTTTCGTTTTTTCTATTATTTGGGGAGGGCTCATCGGTCTCGGCATGGCCATTTACCGAGGGCAAGCGAAGCGCCTGCTCGGCAATACTATGAGAATTTTAACTGCCAAACCGCGAGACCCGACGACGTACCACCGCATCCCCTATACCGTCGCGCTCGTATTAGGATGGGCGACGTTTTTACTTTTTGGAGTGAGGCAAGGAGGGCTGTTTTGACGCGGCGTTGTTACCAAAAAGCGTCTGGCACCATCAGCAGCACCAGCGGGCAGGTGAGCGTTGAAGCTGTGTTGATGTTGACCGTGGTGGTCGCGATCGCGCTCGCCGTATCGAATTACGTGAGTAGCAACGAGTGGTTTGCAAATCTGGTGAGCGGGCCATGGCAAAGTCTCGCGTCCACTATTCAAAACGGCGTGCCCGACGCGAAAGGCGCCGCGGATTCAGCCGCCATGCACCCAAACAGTTATTCACGAGTCGTCACGCCGAAACCGGCGAATTGGCAGATCCAATGAAAACAATCACGCGTACTCTTAACAACAATCGCGGTTCACTCACGGTCGACTACATGTTCGCGCTTGTTCTTGTGATCGGGTTTTGTCTCGTCATCATGGCGTTTTCGACAACACTCGTGACAGTTGAAGTCGTTCAGTACGCGGCTTATGCGGGGGCGCGCCGATATTTTGCCGGTAACTTGTGCGACGGAGAGCAAACACGGTGCGCGGATTCACAGCAAGCGGCCGGCCAAGCGGCCATTCAATCGGTTCTATCAAACTCTGTCATCGCGCCGCTCGTGCAAAACGGCTGGTTTACAATCGGCGATAACAGTGGGCCCTTTTACGTGGGTCAAAACGTGGCGAGCGCTTACCCCTCCTTCGGCCAAGCGGCGTCTCTGTCGCAACCGTATCATGATACGTTCGATGGCGCGGTCATTCCGTTTCAGGCTAATATTTTGGCATTTCAAATCCCGGGGTTTGGTCAAACCATAAAAGCCAACTACGCGGGCAACAAGGGCGGCGGCTTTACCGTCGACATCAATTCGTTTCTTGGCCGCGAGCCGACATTCGATGAGTGCAAATCATTTTGGGATAATCGCTGGCAACAGATCCAAAAACTGAATTCCAGTTATGGCCAGGCCGGTTCTACAGGAGTGCTGGGGGGCAGTACGACCCAAGCCGTCGAGGTGATCGACAATGGCTGCTAAGACGAATCGCGCAAAACGCATAAAAAATGATCGCGGCTCGGTGATGGTCGAAACCATACCGCTTCTTGCCATTTTTGTTGTTCTCCTTGGCTTTGGTATTGGATTTTTCGGCGTCATCCACACCGCGATAATGAATTCGATGGCGAGTCGAACGTACGCATTTGAGACATTTCGCAATCGCTCTGACCTTACAATTTTTCGTGATGCTGACATTTCAGTCTCAGACAATGTTCAATATCAGCCGCAGGTTGGCGCGCGGTTTCACACTGTTGACGATGAACGTGTGGACCCTAGCTCCAGCCCCGGCGAATTCGGCACCGCACGCGACATCACGTTCTTCCCGCTAGCGGGGGCGCCTCAGGCTTCGGGGTCTGGCGGATCTTCGTCGAGTCAAGTCGTCGCTCACAACTCAGGAATTTTTTCTGATTCGCCGACAAATCATACGTTAGCAGTTTCACCTGCCTGGGTCATGGTCGGCTATGGAATTTGCCTCAATGCCACGTGTGGCGATGGGGGGCCGTAAGGTGAACACGCTTTCGGGGGCGAGAACATGAACCACAACGAAACGCGCACACTTTGGATATCCGTGGCGGCGGCACTCTTTGCCGTGTTCCTGCTTTACAGTTACACGAACGAGCGCAACACCGAGCTCGCGCAAAAATTCGCCGCCAGCCGAAGCGTCGTGGTCGCGAAAGCCAATATCGACCAAATGGAAACGATCGACGCGAGTAAACTCGAGGTCAAAGCGATCCCGATGGATTTCATTCAACCCGATGCTTTGTCACAACCCGAGCAAGCCGTCGGGATGGTCGCTCTCGCGCCGATAAAGGCCGGCGAGCAGATTCTGCAGACTAAAATTTTAGAGCCGGGCCCGGTGACCGGTCTGTCTCTGCAAGTGACGCCGCAAAAAAGAGCCGTGAGCATCCCGATCGACGCGGTTCACGGCGTTTCGAAACTGCTCAAACCGGGTGATCGTATCGATGTTATCGCAGCCGTCGATGTCGGGCACGGCGCGCAGGCGCACAAAGAAGTGCGCACGATCTTGCAAGATGTGCCGGTGCTTGCGACCGGTCTTCGCATCATCAACGAACTCCCGCGATTGTTTGAACAAATCGGCAAGCAAGGTTTTTTTCGCAACGTTCAAGGCGACACGAAATTCAGCACGATTACGGTTGAGGTGACTCCGCAAGACGCGCAAAAGCTCATTTACATTTTGGCCACTTCGCCGGGCTCTTTGTTTTTAACACTGAGGCACCCCACCGACACGACAGAAGCTGTTTTGACTAACACAACAGTTGACGCGGTTCTCGATCGGGTGGACCCGTCTCTCTTATCGAACACGGTGCGTACGCCAGCATCGATTCCGCAAATGGCACCGCCGCCTCAAAAGCCGGTGCCCAGACGTAAGCGGCGTCGCCACGGAGGGTTTGTTAACTTATGAAAAAATTGATTTTTCTCGGATTAGCATTTTTACTTGCTGTGCCGGCACGGGCGCATCAGCTTAAGAACATTCCGCTTTCGGTCGGGATTATTCACGACGAGACGCTCCCCGATATGCCCGACAAATTTAAGATCACCGGGACGTACAAGCCGTATGTGCGGCTCGAGTACAATGGTATTACCAAAACCCTTCGGTTTATACCGAAACGGCCGGGCTTCGGCACACTCGAGATTTTAGACCGAAAAACGCGATTGCCGGCTTATCGTTTTACCGTCGATGTTCGGCAAACCGATCTCAAACGAGTCGCCCGTGAAATAAAAGGTCTGCTCAATCAAATTGAAGGCATCACGATCACAGTCATCAACCACAAAGTGGTTGTGGATGGGCAAATTCTCTTGCCGGCGGATATGGAGCGCATTCACGACGTCGTCAAACAATACGGTGGCCTGGCGACATCGCTTGTGCGATTAAGCCCCGAAGCGCAAGTGAAAATCGCGCAGTTCATCGAGCGCGCGATCAACGACCCCGAGATTCACGTGAAGGCCGTTAACGGCAAATACCTTCTCGAGGGTGTGGCGCAAGATCAAAAAGAGAAGGACCGGGCTGAAATCTTGGCCAAGACCTACGTGCCCGACGTGATTGTGGATGAAGCGGTTGCCGACAAAAAAGTTCAACAGCGGGTGAGTGAAGTTGTCATCAATCTCATAACAGTAAAACCGCCACCTACGCCGGAGCCGGCTAAAACGATTCAAATTGTTGTTCACTATGTCGAGCTGCAAAAAGATTACACAAAAGGTTTTCGCTTTCAGTGGACACCTAACATTGGCGATAACTCCGGCATTAATTTTACGACGGGTCAAGGTACACCGTCGGGTATGGGCACGGTGATTTCAGGCACAATTACAAATTTAATTCCGAAGCTCAACTGGGCGAAAGAGCACGGTCACGCGCGCGTGCTCGAATCAACGAGTGTCATTGTTGAGGATGGTCGCCCGGGCACATTGAACTCCATCGAGAACGTGCCGTATCAAGTGGTCACAGCCGAAGGTTTACCGTCGACAAGCTTCGTGCCGGTCGGCATCAATACGACCGTAACCCCATCGGTGATCGGCCCGGAGTCTGATAGCGTGAATCTCAAGCTTAAGTTTTCAGTCTCGGCGCTCGTGAGTAACACGGCGGCGGGGCCGATGACGTCGCAGAATGAAGTGGATACAGTTGTCGTGGTCAGAAGTGGGCAGAGTGCTGCAATCGGCGGTCTTATCACCTCGCATTCGGATACGGCCTACAACCGCGAGCCGGCGGACGCGAGCACGAACCCGATACTTTCGCTTTATGCCTCGAAAGATTTTAATAAAAACCAAAGTCAGTTCGTTGTCTTTGTCACGCCGGTCATTAAGACGTCGGCGAGTGCAGGCGCGAGCGCGATCAAACGCAAATTTCGATTGCGAGAATAGGCACGCACCATGTCTATTCATGCCAATTGCCACTTTATCACGGTTATCGGCGGCAAGGGCGGTGTGGGCAAAAGTGTCTTCGCAGCGAACTTGGCGTTTGCGCTTTTCGGCGAACTCCGCGCCAAGGTTTTACTTGTTGATCTCGACGCGCGTTCGTGCGGCGATCAAAACATCATCACGGGGCTGCGGCCGAAAAAGACTATTGCCGAGGTGGCTAACTTTACGGGAGTGATCTCGCAGCAATCAATCGAAACCCTGGTCACGCAACACCCGACGGGGCTTCATTATATCGGCGCCGTCATGAGTGCCGATCAAACTCTGAACGTGTCGCCGGCGCTTTTTAAAAAACAAATGGGTACACTCAGCCAGTATTACAATTTCATCGTTGCGGATCTCGGTAACGACATCGGCGATTTACAAACCGCGGCGCTTGAAGACGCCAGTGCAATTCTTACGCTCACCACTCCTGAAGTCCTAGCTGTCAATCAAACGAAACGTCTTATGCATGATTTGACCGCAAAAACCGTACCGCAAGAATTTTTTCAGCTCGTCGTGAATAACGTCGGTCGCACCGGGCTTGATCCGCGTCTCATTTCGCAATCGCTCAATCGTCCTGTGCAGGCGCTCATCCCGCAAGACGATGTCACAGTCTATGCGTCGGTTCAGCGGTCGACTCCATTCGTAGTGTCGTCGCCGCAAACGCCTGTGGCGCAGGCGTACTTTGACCTCGTTCGTCGTTTGACGGGCGGCATTTTACAAAAGCTCAAAACTCTTTCAAAGCCGAAGAGCATTCATTCAACGAGCAGTGGCTCGACCGCGGCAGTCACCCCGGCCGTAGACATGTCGAAAGTTCGCGCCCTGAAATCGAAGCAACGCGAGATATCGCCGCTTGGCCATTTAAAGTTACAAGTTCACTCGGCCCTTATTCGCGAAATGGATCTCAAAAAAGATTTAAGCGGAACTCAAGGCGACCCCGTTAAAGAACAAGAGCTTCGAAGCAAAACTCAAAAAGCGATTTCACAAATCGTCGATCGTATCGGCGGTTCGCTCAGCCGTGACGAACGGGGTGCGGTGATCAAACAGGTGCTCGATGAGGCGCTCGGCCTTGGCCCTCTCGAGGAGTTACTGGCTGACCCGACCGTGACGGAAATCATGGTGAACGGCTCGGAGCGAATTTATATAGAAAAAAGCGGGCGCCTTCAAATTTCACCGGTCACGTTTACTTCAAACTTGCAGCTGAGAAACGTCATCGAGCGAATTGTCACCCCTCTCGGTCGGCGTATCGATGAGAAAACACCTTACTGCGACGCACGTTTGCAAGACGGTAGCCGCGTGAACGCCGTGATCGAGCCGCTGTCGATCGACGGGCCGGCGCTGACGATTCGTAAATTCCCGAGCGAGCGCATCACAATGGAAGACTACGTTCAAAGATTTCAATCGCTCACGCAACCAATGGCCGACTTCTTGAAAGTCTGCGTTGAAGAAGGTCTCAATATCATCATATCGGGCGGGACGGGCACCGGTAAAACTACTCTGCTCAATGTGCTCTCGGGTTTCATCCCGACGACAGAGCGAATTGTCACAATCGAAGACGCGGCCGAACTTCAACTCAAGCAAGATCACGTTGTGAGACTCGAAACCCGCCCCGCCAATATGGAAGGCTCGGGCGAAATCACAATTCGGGACCTTGTGCGAAACTCGCTTCGTATGCGACCCGATCGCATCGTTGTTGGCGAGTGCCGCGACGGCGCCGCGCTCGACATGCTGCAGGCGATGAATACTGGTCACGATGGGTCGATGACGACGGTGCACGCCAATACTCCTCGTGAAGCGACCTCTCGCCTCGAAACATTGTGCCTGATGGCGGGGATGGATCTGCCCGCCAAAGCGATTCGCGATCAAATCGGCTCAGCAATAAATCTGATTGTGCAAATCACGCGCTATTCGGACGGCAGCCGTAAAATTTCGAGCATCACTGAAGTGGTGGGCATGATGGGTGAAGCGATGACCCTGCAAGAAATCTTCCGTTTTAAAGATGAAGGCTTTGACAAAAACCGCCGTGTCGTCGGGCAATTTCAAGCGATGGGTCTCATCCCGACCTTTATTGAAAAATTTGAAAGCCGTGGCATTACAATCCCGCGCAATTTATTTACGACGAGCGGATCGGCACCGGCCAAGCCAGCCACTGTCAAGACCGCCGCTGCACCGATCGGCAGCTCGAAACCGGCTGCCACCGCGAAGCCTGCCGCTGCGGCGCCTGTCAAAAAAGCGAGCGGAGGCGATAACCGATGAGCATCATGCAGTTACTGTTCGGCAATCAAGTCGCCGTTATCATCTGGGTAGGGGCAATCGTATTCTTTCTTTCATATCTTTATTCAGAAAAGATAATTCGTTTTTTTTATGCGCGCACGCTCGGCCAACGTGAAGAGCTTTTTCTAATACTCGATAAAATGTACGTCGACACCGACCGCCGAAAGCTCATGATATCAATCGTATTGATTAGTTTTGGCGCTGGGCTCGTATTTTTTCTCGCATTTTGGCCCAACGTCATCCCCGGCCTATTGTTTGGCACAGTCGCGACGCTCGCGGGTTGGTCTGCTCCGAAATTGATATTAAAAGGGATGTGGGAGAAGCGCTGCAACCGCATCGTCGATCAGATGGTCGACGGCATGACCATTATGGCCAACAGCATCGGCGCGGGCTTGAGTGTGCCACAAGCGATGGAGCGGGTGACCGAAAATATGTCGGGTCCGCTCACGCAAGAGTTCACGCTCGCTCTCAATCAGATGCGCCTCGGCCGGTCGGTCGAAGAAGCGCTCAATGAATTCGGCGATCGCATCCCGCGGCCGGATGTGCAAATGTTTGTGTCGGGTGTAAATATCCTGAAAGAAACCGGCGGTAATTTGGCCGAGACCTTCGCCACCATAACTGTGACGATCCGCGAGCGTCAAAAAATCGAGCGCCGAATCGAAGCCATGACCTCGCAGAGTATCTGGCAGGCGATTATTGTGACGTGCGTGCCGTTCGGGTTGCTTCTTATGTTTTTGATGGGTGACCCGACCTTTGTCATGCCGCTCTTCACCCGGCCTTTGGGCTGGCTGGCCCTGTTCTTTATGCTTGGTCTGCAAGCGATGGGTGGCCTCCTCATGAAAAAGATTGTTACAATCAAAGTGTAGCGGGGCGAACGTTCGACGCCACGCAAGTTTGGTACGTAATTGCCGCAAGGGAGTGCGCAATGAGAATTTGCCGTTTTCTTTGTCTCGCGTTGGGTCTGACCTTTCTCGCGTTGCCCGCGTATTCGCTCATCGATATGCGAAACGCCAACTTTTCTGAATCGTGGCAGACGATGGAGTCACCTTCAACTGGCTTTGATCTTCGTATTTACCTCACATACAACAGCCGTGCTCTCTATAACGGTATTTTCGGTATGGGTTGGTGTACGGATTACGAGACCACCCTGCGAGTGTCCGTCGACAACACCCTTCGCGTCACAGATTGCGGCGCGGGCAGCGAGACAAAATTCATTAATGCGCACGACGTGAATTCTAAATCGAACAACAGCGTCGAATCAATCATGGCCGCCGTACGGCGCCGCAACCGCGACAAAGACGAAAGTTATTTTGAAGGGATCGAAAAGCAACTTCGTCTCGATCCGGATTTACGCGACGAAATGGCCAAACAACTGCACATGGCGCTGAAAATCGATCGCGGCGTGAGATATTTAGCCGAGGGCCGGGCTGATGATTCGATTGTTTTCAACGGCCACGAGTACGTGCGCACGCTCGCCGACGGCGGCACACAAACTTTTGATAATGACGGGCACCTCATTCGATTGGGCGACCGCAACGGCAATTTCGTAAAAATAAATCGCCAGCGAAACAGAATCGTCAATGTGATAGACAACACGGGGAATTCACTTCAGTTTCATTACTGGCCCAATTCGCAGTACGTCAGTATGGTCACGGGCCCGCATGGGATGCGCTCGAGCTATAAAATGAAAGGTGAAGATCTGATCGAAGCGATCGATAGCCACGGCAAAGCCTATCACTTCGAGTACAACAATTATTACAATATGACGAAGGCGACTTATCCCGACGGGACTTACACCGAGATGTCTTACAACAACGACAAAGATTGGATCATGAGTTTTCGTGACCGCCGCGGTTGCTTAGAAAAATATGCTTATGATGTGAACCCTGCAAATGTCGACCACTACGGTTCAAGTGTTGTAAAAACCTGCCATGGCGTCGTCACGAATCGAAGTAAATTCGAATTCTGGTACGCAAAATCTCAAAACGGCGGCCGATACTTGGCGCAAACATTAGCCGTCGTGAACGGGCATTCGACGCTGACCAAATATCACGAACTGTTCGGGCGACCGACTGAAATTAAACAAGATGGTCAAGTGACTCAGTTCGCCTATTTCTCTGACGGCCAACTTAAATCCAAGTCGACGGGCAACATTGTTCAGTCCTACCTGTACGCTGACAGTTGCCACAAATTGTCAGAAACAGTCGCGCGAATAAATGAACGTGAACCGAGCAGCGGGCGCACGCAAACCAAAGTCATCACTACGAAGTTTTTCTATGATTCGCACCGATGCAATTTGAACATCGTGAAAAACTCCGAAGGGCAATATGCCAAATTGACTTGGGATTTCATGGGCCGAATTAAAACAATTGAAGATCAGTCGAGAAAAAAATTGATCTTAACTTACGACAGTCGCTTTCCGGGCAAACCATCCGTCATCACACGCCCTGGTCTCGGCAGTGTTCGATTTAAGTACAACAACGACGGCTCCATCGATCGGTTAGAGGCCGGTAAGACTGCCGATCCGCTTGCTGAATATCAAGTCGCCAATATGTTCAGCAATCTCATGCAGCTCATTCAACCGGCGACAGCGGATATTACAAGTATATGATCCGCTTAAAGCGCAGTTTAATTCTAACGAGCTTCATCGCCTGCAGCCTCTTGCCGGTCGCTGTGCAGGCCGGCTCAACCCAGTCTCAAAATGAGACACATAAAGCTTCGCCGACAGAAGCGGCCACTTCAGCCAAGATGGTCGACGGCTGCGTATCGGGCTGCCAGGCGGCTATAGCGCCTCGCGGGAGCCTATTTAAACAGTCAACAGTACCAGTCGTAGTACTGGCGCGAGAATACCTCGGTGGCCGGGCCGATTTGTGTTCGACAGCTGTCAAAGGTTTAGCTAAAGGCCCAGTCGGGCAGTGCCGATAAGTAATTGAAATCACTCGATCATGCGGCTGAGCCATAGGTCGTTTGATTGGCACCGGGTTCGCATTAAAGAATGGTTGTAAGGAGAAACGATATTATGAAAACACTAGCTATGTTCTTTGCATTTGCAGTTCTGGCATTGGCGGCGGCACAGGCGAGCGCTTGCCCGAATAGTAGTTCGAGCATTTTCGCGAACACGACACCTGTCAGCGGTCAAACGACAACCGGTGGCCGTTCGATAACACGATAAATAGTCGGGTTATTGCTCGCGGGCCCGACGGGCTGAGCGAGACGTCCAAAGATTGCCCCAGACGTTACGAAGCAAATGGGCGGCACCGCGAGCTGTTTCGTTGAGTGGTTTGACTAAAGACGCCGATGTCAATGCACGCATCGTGTGTCGCTCGATTGTTTGATCACCCCATTTTATTTGCATAACTAAAATCACGGCGATCGTGACAAGCGTTGTCTTGATAACAAAGCTGATAGCTTCCATTTTTCATGCCCTCCTTTGGCGCAATTCTTGTGGTTTGGCTACAGCCGCTCGAAGTACTTTCTTCAGTGACTCGGCGGTAAATGGTTTAGTTAAAAAATTACAGCAACCGGCATCGATGGCCTGAATCATAAGGCCCTCGTGGCCTTCAGTTGAACATGCGATAATTTGTGCGGGCGAATTTTTATTCGAGAGTTCCATTGCCACATCGATACCGTTTTTCTTCGGTAACACGAGATCCAAAATCACGACATCTGGTTCGCAGCGCGAGATGACCTGAAGGGCTTCTTCACCGTCAGCCGCCTCGCCGACACATTCGAAATCGGTGTCTTTCAAGAGCGATTTTATCGCCTCACGGATAAACGCTGCATCATCAACGATAACGAGTTTGAATCTCATAATATGTATTATACTCTGGGCACTCGCTGTGGAGCACGCCAAATTCACCATCAAACTCATTACCTTTCTTTCAGGCCTGTCGGGGTTCAGGGCCTACGTCTTGATTTTCGGCGTGCTTGCATCGTGTGGTCTGGGTGTGCCCATACCTGAAGACGTCACTCTTATCTCGGCTGGGGTCCTGGCTGCGCTCGGGAGCATTCACCTGCCCGGCGCCATTCTAGTTTGCGTGGTCGGGGTCATGATTGGTGACGCGTTCTTATTTTTTCTCGGCCGCAGGTTCGGCTATCGCGTATTTAAATTGCCGATCTTTCGATCGATCTTTACCGAAAGTCGAATTCAAATTGCGCGACAGAAAGTTTTGCACAATTCAAAGTTCATTTGTTTTACAACGCGATTTTTACCGGGCCTGCGAGCCCCGATTTTTCTCACGGCCGGCATCATGGGCGTCCGCCCTCGATCTTTTTTACTTCTCGATGGCAGCGCCGCGCTCATCAGCGTGCCGATTTGGCTCTATGTAGGCTGGTTTTTCGGCAGCAATTTAGATCAAGCCCTGAACATCGCCATCCGTATGCAACGTTACTTGGTTGCCGGCGTGTTGGTGTTGTTTGCGCTTTACGTGTGGTTCAAGTCGTGGGAGGCCAAACGAGAGCGCAAGATTTTGGAGCAATCAGATAAGCCGCCGATCCCGAGTGAAATCGAAGGCGAGTAGATAACGTTCCGCTCACTTAAGCTTAACCGCCCCACGTAAAGCCAATCGAAAAGATCGTCGTACTCGTCGATACGTCGACGCCGGTTGGCGTGGCGCCGGTGACTGGATCCAACGCGCTGGCCGTTCCTGCGTAGATAGACTTATCGTAGCGCTCGGTGAGCTTCCAAAAAACTTCGTAACTTCGGTCGAGCATGAATTCCTGACCGAAGCCGAATTTCACGGCGTAGGCCGAGGGACTGCTGCCGCTTGAAACGGAGACACCTGTTGTGTGCTCGGAGACATTGAGCTTCGGTAATATGTCCGAGCTTAAAATCCAGGCGCGCGTCGGGGTAATCGGATATTTCATCAGAATGCCAAGATCAATACCCGACATTTCGATACCAATTCGATTGGGGTCACTTTTTGCAACGTTCATCTGATAATCGTTGTAACCCAAACTGAAAGTTAAGCTCGGCGATTTGCGCGAATCAGACATGTAGGCGCGATAACTAAGGGCGGCGTTAAATATTTGGGTCGTCGCTTCAGTCGGTTGACTGCCTGATGGTGAATCTTCGATATCGCCGCCAAGTGAAGTGAAGTAGTTGAAGTTTAGCCCCAAGTTTGGGTTGAACCAGAAGTCAGCTTTGGCGTCGATCGATGGCCCGCTTGAAAAGTAGCGGCGGTACCAGTAATTACTGGCGGCGCCGGCGTAGAAAACTCCGGGGGCAATCGTTAAATCGGCAATGTTGTAGCGCGAGTCTTCGGGATACACACCGGGCGGCAACGGCGAATACCAATGAGGGGGCGTCAGCTGGGGTGATGCCGGTTGTGCGACGACGGATGCTGCGGCCTGTGACTGGGCTGCAGCGACTGGCGGTGTAGGCGCCGGTGCAGTTACAGTTTTGGCCGGTGCCTTCGCCTGTGCTTGCGCCTGCGCAGCCGCTGACGCTGCTGGGGCCTGCTGTGCCGCCTCAACGCGCCGACGTGTTTGAGCTTGAGGCCGAGTCACATACCGACTTGAGTCGAGGCCTGAGTCTTCAGATTCGCTAGAGTGAAGAAGTAACGACGTGGCCGGATCTATTTGGGCAGCGGCTTTCAACGAATAACTCGCAAGTCCGCAAATAATGGCGATTAGGAAATACCGGGCAAAGTGACTTTTCACGAAAGCCGTTTCGGAATTTTTGCCGCTTGTCTTGACCGCGATTGATCGCGAGAATCAAATTATGCGAGCAATTTCGCTTACGACCATCGTCTTGGTAGCCCTGGCAGGTATTTCAGTCAGAGCGTGGGCGCAAGATCAATCGAACTATCGCAGCGACGTCGACTCGGCGCTCACAGTTCGCTCTATCGCGCTTTTGCCCGTATTCGACAACTTGCAGGGTGTTTACTCTCGCCCAGTTGAAAAAGACCTGACAAAAATTCTTCAGAATTCTCATCACTTCAATTACATCGATGCGAATTATGCCGGGCCCATCACGACTCCCGACGAACTTGAAGAAGATTCTTCATCGGTGCAAAAAATATTTTCGAATTTCTCGGCCGACGCATTCGTCGCAGTCAGTATTTCAAAAGGCCCTGCTGGCATCAGTATGAAGATGGATATGTTCCTTAAAAGCGACCAGAGCTTGATCGCTCAAGTCGCGGACTCGAACATACAAGCATTTGACACGGTTTCAATCGAGCATAGGGCCGAGAAAATGTTGCGCGAGCTGCTCAAGAAGCTCCCATACAGCGGGCTCATATTGAGTCGCGAGGGCACGCGCGTCACCGTCAATCTCGGCAGCCTTGATGGAGTAAAACCGAACGAAGTGCTTTCGGTGATCGAAATCATCAAAGTGAAGCGGCACCCGAAATTTGGGTTTCTTGTCGGCTCAGACAAAGAAATCATCGGGCAAGTCCGCCTTTTAAAAGTTGATCAAACTTTGAGCTTCGGTCGCATTGCGGATGAAGTCGAAGCCGGCGCCATTCAGGTCAATTCTAAAATCGCCCCGATTGAGGCCGTCGTTTATACCAACACCAATTCACTTTCAAATCTTCAAACACCCGAAGATCTGCTGATGTCTGAACCAGGCGCCAAAGCTAATTACGGCAAGAATCCGTCGGCGTGGGTGCCGACGCGTGTGCCGACCTTCGGCATGGTGGGCGCGCGCATCGGCGTCGGCAAGTTCACTGAAAACGCGCCCAATTCACTGAATGATTCCGACTCGTTTTACCCATCGATTTATTTAGACGGGGAACTCTGGCTCACGTCGGTATGGAGTGCGCACGCGCACATTGAACAAGGCATCATTTCAACGAGTAACCCCGTATCGGGCGGGTCACCTTCGACTTTGTCACACCGGCTTTCAATGTACGATTTTTTGTTGGGTTATAATGTGCGATTGGCCGATGTGACCAATGCGCCGAAATTTGAATTTTTATTTGGTTACAGCTCGTACGATATGTTCGTCGATCAATCGACTCCGGCGGGTATCACTTCGAAAACCTATTCAGGCCCGGAGATCGGCGTTTCGGGCTGGTACCCCATTGCGCCGAGTTCGCCGTATGGTCTTGGCGCCAATTTTTACTACATGATTTCGCCGAATTTGAGCGAGACGCCGTCATCGTCGGGTTCATCAAGTAACCGCGCCACACAGTTTGGCGTATTTTTAGATAAGCAACTGCACGTCAATCTGAAGGCCCGCTTCGAACTCGATTTCGACATTTTCGCCAGCAATTTTTCGGGTGGATCAACTTCCAGCCAAGAATCCGACGTTTTTTCTGGCGGTCTTTACTACATGTTCTAGAGCCCTCTGACCTGTCGGCGGGCATTAGAAATAAAAAGGGCCGCCAAACGGCAGCCCTTCGCTCGAACTTAAATTTTAGTATCTGATTACATCATCGGCATGTCATGTGCGCCGGGGCCCATTGCAGCCGGAGCTTTTTCTTCTTTCGGAGCTTCGGCGATCATGGTCTCGGTCGTCAGCATGAGCGATGCAACCGAAGCCGCGTTTTCGAGAGCGCAACGAACCACTTTAACTGGGTCGATAACGCCCGCGTCGACAAGGTCAACGTATTCATCCGTCAGAGCGTTGAAACCCCAGCTGAGGTCTTTGCTTTGAAGAACGCGATCGATCACGATAGCGCCGTCAAGACCGGCATTGGCCGCGATCATTCGAAGCGGCTCTTCGCAGGCGCGCTTGATGATCTTCACGCCGAAGGCCTCATCTTCGTTGACTTTCATTTTGTCGAGAGCGCGTGAAGCACGCAGAAGAGCCGTGCCGCCGCCGGCGACAATGCCTTCTTCAACAGCCGCGCGAGTGGCATTCAATGCATCTTCAACGCGAGCTTTTTTCTCTTTCATTTCGACTTCAGACGGTGCGCCGACATGGATGACAGCGACGCCGCCGGCGAGTTTCGCGAGACGCTCTTTGAGCTTTTCACGATCATAATCGCTCGACGTTTCTTCGATCTGAACGCGAATTTGTTTCACGCGCGCTTCGATCTCAGATTTTTTGCCGCCGCCGTTCACGACAGTCGTGTTGTCTTTGTCGATCACGATGCGCTTCGCGCTGCCGAGGTGTTCAGTCGAAACGTTCTCAAGTTTGTGGCCCATCTCTTCGCTGATAACTTGGCCGCCGGTAAGAACCGCAATGTCTTGAAGCATTTCTTTTCTGCGATCGCCGAAGCCGGGCGCTTTAACCGCGCAAACTTGAAGCGTGCCGCGCAGTTTGTTCACAACGAGTGTCGCCAAAGCTTCGCCTTCGACTTCTTCTGCAATGATCAGAAGTGGGCGACCCGAGCGCGCAACTGTTTCTAAAACCGGAACAAGGTCGCGCATCGTGCTGATTTTTTTATCATGGATGAGAACGTAGGCGCTCTCAAGAACAGTCTCCATACGCTCGGCGTTTGTGATGAAGTACGGAGAGAGATAGCCGCGGTCAAATTGCATACCTTCGACAACGTCCAACTCGGTTTGAGCCGTTTTGCTTTCTTCAACCGTGATCACGCCTTCTTTGCCGACTTTTTCCATCGCCTTAGAAAGCATTTCGCCGATTTCAGCATCGTTGTTGGCCGAAATGGCGCCGACTTGAGCGACTTCTTTCGGGTTCTTAACCGGCTTTGCAAAACCGACAAGTTCTTTTCTGACTGTCTCAACCGCGCGATCGATACCGCGTTTGACCGACATCGGGTTGTGACCGGCCGTCACGATTTTTACGCCTTCGCGATAAATCGCTTGGGCCAAAACCGTCGCCGTCGTCGTGCCGTCACCGGCATCGTCGTTTGTTTTAGACGCGACTTCTTTCACCATTTGCGCGCCCATGTTTTCAAATTTGTTCTCGAGTTCGATTTCTTTCGCAACAGTCACGCCGTCTTTTGTGATCAGCGGGCCGCCAAACGATTTTTCAATTACAACATTACGCCCTTTGGGGCCGAGTGTGACTTTCACGGCGTTGGCAAGAGTGTTCACTCCGCGCAAAATCAAACCGCGAGCATCTTCACTAAAACGAATTTCTTTGCTCATGTTCTTCCCTCTTTTTAAGAATTTAGTTTAAAACGCCCAAAACATCTTCTTCGCGCATCATCAAATAATCGTGGCCGTTCAACTTCAGTTCAGTGCCCGAATATTTGCCGAAAAGAATCGTATCGCCGGCGCGGACTTCAAGCGGCATGGTTTTGCCGTCTTCGGTTACGCGGCCTTTACCGGTCGCGACGACTTCGCCACGTTGCGGTTTTTCTTTAGCGGACTCAGGGATAATAATGCCGCCAGCCGTTTTTTCGTCTTCTTGTACGCGACGCACTAGAATTCGGTCGTGCAACGGGCGGACTTTTACTTCCGTAGCTGCTTTCGCCATAAAATGAACCTCCTGGGTTTCGTTTATTGGAACCATAAAAATATGTTAAAGCGCCAATCAATATGGACTTCGTTCATAGACTGTCAAGGTATCAGGATGCAATTTTTAATAACCGCCCGGCCTTATGTGCCGTTTTTAGACTTGAGGTACATGTTGAGAAGGTCGGCCACTTCATCCCGGCTGAGCGAATTCGCGATTTCCTGTAATGCGGTCGGAGTGGGCGCAAATTGCCGCAGATAAATCGAGATGTAATCGTCTTCAGTCAAGTTATGGACAACGCTTGCATCGGCAATTGCGTTTCGGAGCTGCTCCCCGAGGTGTTTTATTGCTTCGGATTGATCACCCGGTAGCTGCCTTAACAGCACAACTCTGTTGTTAAGCCGGGCCACGCGGTTGTCGGCAGCTAGAATTTCACGATCCTTCCATTCGGGAAAGCTCAGAACGCGCACAGGCTTCAGTTTAAGTTGTGCCGCAAATGTAGGGGTTGCAAGACCCAAAGAAGAGAGCGTGAGTAAAATTGCAATCCAAGTATTGGCGGTCATTTGAAATACTTTCACCTTTCTACGGTCGGCAAGGCAGCCAGCGCTCTCGCTAGCCTTGTCTTATAACGCTTCGCAATATACATGCCGAGCGGCTAGGCAGTGTCTCTTTGTTTAAAACTGCAATTGTACATTTATTAAGCACAAATCTTGGCACCAGGTGACTGATAATGACACTGGATTTGAGGTGACATATTGTTCGCGCAATAAATTAGTGTGTAATTCCTTCTTGATTTCGGCTGGAATTGCAATCAAGCCTCCAAGAAAAGATATTTTTCACAATGCTTCTATTGAGTAGCTGGTTCCTTCAAGGATTGCATAACGAGATGGATCAGTCCGCGGTTTAGGCGTAATATTTTTTGGTTGTCTTCAGTATCGTTGGCCAAGCATGGCGTGAACTTTCGATCGCTCGCGTAATCACAAGTATAGGAGAGGCGAACCTTCACAGATCCACCCTCTTGTCTGATTTGCACGGTCTGCTGAGCCGCGATTCTTTCGCCATTGTGAGTAAATGAAAATTGGCGTGGCTCTGTTACGAGCAATCCAATGCCTTGATCTTCGAGCGCTATTTTATATTTATATTTGCCTAATTTCGTGCGCAAATCGCTGAATATTTGAGACGTACTTCGATCCGTCGAGAGTAGCACTTGGGTCGGTTTCAGATAGTCCGAGTTTGCAGCGCAGCCGGTTAGTCTGCAAAAAATTAACATTAGCAGTACGGGCAAAGCCAAAATTTTGATCTGATGGGGCATGCGCCTTTATCGGTCCTAAGGCGTCAGAATTTGAGACAATTTCTAAACCCAATTGTCTTGTCGTCTAGATTTGAGATGCAAAACAAATCAAGTTGAAACACTTTGGCGGCGAAACGCGACAAACGGCCGTATAGTCATTACGATGATAATACTGTACGCGTAAACAAAGGGGTACGTTGTTGAGCCGATGCGCCAAATTTTATGCTATTTTTAACTTAATGCTACTGGCAGCAGGCATGGTTACATGGATCATCTCGCCACCCCAAACCTGGCATTCTTCTACAGTTATTTTATGCGGTATTTTTATGGTCTCTGCCGGAATAAATACTTTTGCACTTATTCGGTTTGGAATTGATTCGCTTCAGCTCGCGTGCAAGGCGCATGGATTTGTTGTCGATCGCATAGTCAATCTACGTAGACCATTGCAGGGCCTTGTCGGTATACAGGACTTGTTTTCAAGCGATAAATCTCCAGTTGAACCTAAAGAATACCTTGAGATCGCGGATTTCTGTGCGCGCCACCTCATTAGACAGCTCGACCGGATGCAATTTTTTTCCGAGTTAGCGCAAGGCCTAATTGGGTCGCGTCCAAGACGGTCAAATCTGCGCGAAATCGTGCGCAATGCCATAGATGTCGCGCGCGAACAGGCAAATAATCGCGATGTTACGATTACTGAAGAATGGGAATTTTCAGTACCGGATGAAGTTTCGGTGGATGATCGACTTCTGACGAAGGCATTGACTGAGCTCCTAGACAATGCAGCTCAATACGGGGGAGGTTACCCGGTTGTTCTTCGAATCTCACACCAACCCGGCCAGCTCACATTTTCAGTCTCCGATCATGGCCCCGGTCTTTCGCGAGAGCAAGACGCAGCTTTAGCGGAGGTTTCAGGCGACCGATCGACCGCATGGGATAAAGTCCGATCAGGCCTGGGTCTTTTTATAATTCGACAAATAAGTAACGCTCTTAATGCCAGTATCGACATTAAATCGCAAAAAGGTGCAGGTGCAGCCGTCACACTCAAATTCCCTTTAAAAACGACGGATCAGCACATCGTATCGTACGAACCGCGACGAGTTTCGAAATCGCATCGGCGGCCACTCCATGCGCTCATTGCAGATGACGATGAGATCACTTCAAAAGTGACGCGCGCAATTCTTCAGTCGCTTGATATCACGACAACTGTCGCCAAAGACGGGAAAGAAGCTGTCGCAGCGGCGCAAAAACATTCTTTTGATATTATTTTCATGGATATTGAAATGCCTGTTTTGGATGGGTGGCAAGCGTCGAGTATTATTCTCAATGATCTCTCGTTGCACAAACGTCCGCACGTCGTGGCGTTTACGTCGAATTGCCGTCAAGAAGACCGGGACAAAGCACGAAGCCTTGGCCTTTTTGATCTTGTCGCGAAACCTGCCCACCTCGAGGAAATTAGAGAGATCGTTCAAAAAGTTCAAGAAACCCGCGAGTCAACTGACAAAATCGGCGACAGCATCAGTGAAAATTTAAAATGTATTGTCAGTAAAGATTCGGACCCAAACTCACTCGTGAATATAGCTGAGCTAAAAAATCGCTTTGGCGGGAATCAAGCGATGTGCCAGAGTGTTCTTGCAAATGCAGCCCAAATAATTTCGGTTGAAATCGACCGGATGGCCGATGCTTTGTCTTGCCGCGATGAAGCGAAACTTTCGTCAGCCGTCCACAAAATGCAAGGCGAGTTCGCGGTCATATTGTGCTCCTGCGGGGTGAGCCTCTGTCAAAAATTCGCCGCCTCGGCCCACATTCAAGATTGGGATATGCTTGAGCGCGATTTTATCGCGTTAGCTGAAATGGTCGAACAATTACATAGTGAACTCGATACGTCTTCGACCGCGCTCGCCGCCTAAATGCCGTGAAGTCGACCGCCGTCGACCGCGATATTTTGCCCTGTTATATATGCAGCCTTTTCGGATGCGAGAAACGCCGCGAGCTGGCCGATTTCTTGCGGCTCGCCGAGGCGCCCGGCCGGTACCATTTCGCGAATTTTTTCAGCCGGCCATTTGTTTTCTTGAATCCGCCGCGTGTTGATGTAGCCAGGTCGTATCGTATTTATGGTTATCCCGAACGGCGCCACTTCGTTGCTGATCGATTTACAAAGCCCTGTTAGCCCGGCGCGCAGGCCATTTGAGGTCGTAAGGCCCGCGATCGGCTCTTGCGCAGCGAGCGAGGTCACCATTATGACACGCCCGTACTTTTGTTCTTTCATCGCCGGAAGTGCTTCATGTAAGGCCTCAACGACGCTCATCCATAGGCTTTGAAAGTCGCGGTGCCATTGTTCGCTTCGAACATCTAGAAACACGCCGCGAGCCGGTCCGCCAGTATTGGTCACGAGAATGTCGATGCGGCCGAAATCGGAAATAAATTGTTTAACTGCGAGTGCGGCAGCTCCGGGATTTGTTAAATCAGCGGCATAGGCTTGTGCGGCGCCGATTTCAGTTTTGATGGGCTCTAGAGTATCGAGATTTCGTGCAAGAATGCCCACCCGCGCACCCTCCCGTACCAGCACTTCGGCGATGCCGCGGCCAATTCCCATAGAAGAACCGAAAACGAGCGCACATTTGCCTTTTAGGTTGAGATCCATGCCGTTCTCCTATTTAAAGCGACCTTCTTCGAGTCCAAGCCATTCGAGGGCCGACAGACCGAGTAATTGCCGTTCTACAGATTCTGAAAATTGCGCCGATCGAATCAATTCGCCGGGTTTCGATTCGCCGAGCGGAAAAGGATAGTCGCTGCCAAGGCACACTCGATTCGCCCCGAAAAGATCGACAACGTATCTTAAGGCTGCTGTGTCATGCACGAGACTATCGACATAAAAATGTCCGATGAATTGATCGGGGTTTTCTGCACAATCCACAGCGCATAGATCGGGGCGAGAGCTAAATCCGTGCGAAATCCGCCCATGTGTTATGGGAAACGCGCCGCCGCCGTGCGCGAACGCAAACCGAAGTTTCGGAAAGCGGCTCATAACGCCACCGAATATGAGACTACAAATCGCGCGAGCCACTTCGGCGGGCATGCCAACGAGCCATGGCAGCCAATATTTTTCCATCGATTTTTTGCCCATCATATCCCATGGGTGAACAAAAATAGGGGCATTGAGACCTTCGCACGCTTCGTAGAATGGGAATAACTGAGGGTCCGACAAATTTAATTGATTAATGTTCGAGCCTATTTCGAACCCGGCGAGCCCCAACTTTTCTTTCGCGCGTATTAATTCTTTTACGGCGAGTGCCGGATCTTGTAAGGGGACCGTGCCGAGGCCAACGAGTCGATTCGGGTGTGCGCTGACGACCGAGGCCAAATGATCGTTTAAGAACTGCGAAACGTAAAGGCCGTCGTGGGGCTTTGCCCAATATGAAAACATGACGGGTACAGTCGAGAGAACTTGCACGGTTACATTGCTCGCGTCGCACTCCTTTAGGCGTTCGCTTGCATCAAAGGCATTCGGCTCCACTCGGCGAAAAAACTGGCCCTCGTCGTTGTACATATCGACGTGCCGGCATCCTGGGCTGTGGCGAAATTCCATAAATCCGCCGTAGCCGAATCGATCGCGAAATCTCGGGATTTCAGGCGGCAAAATGTGGGTGTGGATGTCGATTGTAAGCATAACTAGCTTTTGCCGTTGAACTCGCCGCACTCAGGGCAGGTCGTGTGACGGCTACTGTAATACCTCTCAAACACGGCGGGGAATTGCGTCTCAATGTCCGTTAATTCGAAATATTCTTCATAGAGTTTATGATGGCAATGCTTGCAAAACCAGAGTAGCCCATCGCGCTCACCTGCACGACGCTCGCGCTCGACGACAAGGCCAACGCTACCAGCCGGGCGCTGCGGTGAATGGGGCGTTTTCGGCGGCAATAAAAAAATGTCACCGGGGCGGATTTCGATATCATGAAATTGACCGTCAGAAACCACTTTCAAAATAATTGTCCCTTCAATCTGAAAAAATAATTCTTCGCCTTCGTTGTAGTGGTAGTCGGTTCGTGAATTGGGGCCGCCGACAGCCATGACGATGAATTCGTGATCCTTCCAGATGCATTTGTTGCCGACCGGAGGTTTGAGCTCTTCGCGGTTTTCATTGATCCATCTTTGTAACGGAACAGCTGACAATTTCACTCGTTGCCTCTCGCTTTGGCGGCGATACACTTCAGCTCGATGTCGATAGGTGTCGGTAATCTCGTGACTTCAACCGTCGTTCGGCACGGTTTGTTCGAGGCGAAATGCTCGGCGTAAATTTCGTTATACGTTTTAAAATCGCGCTGCATGTTAGTAAGAAATACCGTCACATCGACCAAGTCGTTCCAACTAAAGCCGGCATCTTCGAGAATCATTTTGACGTTGCGAAATACACTCTGACATTGGGCCGCTATCCCTTCGGGGATGTCACTTGAACCGCGCACCCGCGGGCCCACTCCCGAAAGAAACAGGAAGTCGCCCACGCGTCGCGCGTGCGGGTACACGCCAACCGGCTCGGGCGCGCGTTTCGAGTTGACGCTGGTATCGTCTCGCGAATTGCGGGTCATCGATTGCCTCCGGCGGCCGGGCGGCTGATCGTTTTGATATCCGAAAAAAAGCGAAGCCCGTAATCGCCGCCTTCGCGGCCGACGCCCGATTCTTTGACTCCGCCGAATGGAGTACGCAGATCGCGAACCATCCAGCTGTTCACCCAAACCACGCCGGCTTGCAGCGCGTTTGCGACGCGGTCACAGCGCGAAACGTCCTGTGACCAAACGCTTGCCGAAAGGCCGTAACGGGTGGAGTTGGCGATTGCGACCGCTTCACATTCGTTTTCAAACGGGATCAGTGTCGCAACCGGCCCGAAAATCTCATCCTGATTCACCGAACACTCCGGCGATAGCCCCTCGATCAAAGTCGGCCGAATATAATAGCCGTTGGCAATTTCACCTGATAAACGAGCGCGCTCGCCGCCACAAAGAATCACGCCACCATCGTGTCGCGCGCGTTCAACGTAGCCCAAAACCTTATTCATGTGTGCCTCAGACACAACTGAACCTTGTTCGGTGCTTTCATCCAGCGGATCGCCCAACCGCAACGAATTGGCGCGGTCGACCAAAGCGTCGCGAAATTTTTCGTAAAGCGATTTTTCAATGAGAATCCGCGAACCGCAGAGGCAAATCTGACCTTGGTTACTGAATGTCGAGCGCAACGTCGTTTTCAATGCCAGATCAAAATCGCAATCGGCAAAAATTATATTTGGGTTTTTACCACCCATCTCTAGGGAGTATTTTTTAAACTGAGGCGCGGCGAGCTTGGCAATGACCCGGCCGGTAGCGGTACTACCAGTGAATGAAATCGCTTTAATGTCGGGGTGCTCAACGAGCGCTTGCCCCGCTTGCGCCCCGGCACCGTGAACGATGTTTAAAACTCCCGCCGGCAAACCGATTTTGTCGGCAATCTGCGCGAGCCGAAAGGCGGTGTAAGGCGTGATTTCGGATGGCTTGGCAACAACCGTATTCCCCATAGCTAGGGCGGGGGCGATCTTCCATGTCAAGAGGTACAGTGGCAAATTCCATGGTGAAATGACACCGACGACCCCGAGCGGATCATACACGACCGTGTTGATCGAGTGCGTATCGTTAAAAAATTCGCCGTGAAATTGCGTGACGGCATCGGCAAAAAAACGAAAATTTTTTGCACTTCTCGGAATGTCGAGTTCGCGCGCCATTGCGATAGGTTTGCCGTTGTCGATCGCTTCAGCTCGGGCCAATTCATCAACGTGATTCATGATCTCGTCGCTCAAGCGGCGAAGATACTGGGCGCGATCCTCAGCTGCGAGACGCCCCCACGCCGATTGGGCCGATTGGGCCGCCTGGGTGGCACGGTTGATGTCATCTGCAGTTGAATCGGCAACGAGCGAGTAAACGGCTCCGCGCGACGGATTGTAATTATTTAAATAGCGGCCAGACGTAGGATCGGCGAATTCGCCGCCAATGTAGTTTTTTATTTTCTCCATATGGGTAGGCTGGTATGTAACACATTGAGGTGAAGATGCCAGAATTTTCGCATGAACAGGACTCTTTAGAAGCGGCCCGCAGGCTCGATTTGGATGACCCTTTACGGTCTTACCGTGAAGAGTTTCATATACCGCTGATTGACGGACCAAACGGCGAAAAAAGACCACAGCTATACTTCGCTGGGCACTCACTGGGGCTTATGCCAAAACGAGCGCGAGAGTATGTCGATTTAGAACTTGAGGAGTGGTCCAAACTGGGGGTGGCGGGGCATTTTTCTGCGAAACACCCGTGGCTACCGTATCACGAAAATGTCACTGAAAACCTCGCGCACATCGTCGGCGCTCAACCGAATGAAGTTGTCGCCATGAACTCGCTTACGACGAATCTTCATCTCATGATGGTGAGTTTTTACCGCCCGTCATCCTCGCGTTTTAAAATTTTAATTGAGAACAATACATTTCCGTCCGATCGCTATGCCGTCGATTCGCAAGCGCGCTACCATGGGTTTGACCCGCTACGAGCAGTTGTCGAACTGAAGCCGCGAGTGGGTGAAAATTCAAACGGTATGACGGTCGATACCGAACAATTATTGAAACAGATACATGCGCTCGGCGATTCGCTGGCGCTTGTGATGCTCGGTCAATGTAACTATCTTTCGGGTCAAGCTTTTGAAATGGCCGAAATCGTAAAGGCCGCGAAAAAAATCGGTGCAAGTGTCGGCTTCAATCTTGCGCACGGTGCCGGTAATCTGTTGCTGGCCTTACACGACGCCGGAGCGGATTTCGCTGTTTGGTGCTCGTATAAATACCTCAACAGCGGACCCGGAGGCATTGCGGGGGCTTTCGTTCATGAACGGCATTTAAGAGATAAGTCGATCCCCCGTTTGTCGGGCTGGTGGGGGCATAATAAAAAAACTCGTTTTGAAATGGGGCCAACGTTTGAGCCTATCCCGACCGTTGAAGCATGGCAGCTCAGTAATCCACCGATTTTGCAGCTTGCGGCCCTTCGTGCGTCGACCGAGATTTTCGCACGGGCGAAGATGCCGGCGCTTCGCCAAAAGAGCGAACGTTTGACAAATTATCTTGAATGGCTGCTCAAGCGCCGGCTGGGTGAAAAGATTCAAATCGTCACACCCGAAACTCGAGGGGCCATGCTCTGTGTGCGCATCCCCGGAGTCGGCAAAGAAATCGAATCGCGTGTCAGACAAAGAGGCGCCGTGATCGATTTTCGCGAACCCGACATTCTTCGAATGGCACCGGCGCCGCTCTACAATTCGTTCGAAGATGTTTTTCATCTCGTTCAAGCTCTACAGGATTCTCTATGAAAACCGTGATAGCGGGTGCGGGGCTCGTGGGTCCGCTTCTTGCCATCAACTTGAAACGGCATGGGCATGACGTCACATTGTTTGAGCGCCGAACGGATCCGCGTAAAAGCGTCGCACGGAATGCGTCTCTCGAGGCCCGTCGCTCCATTAATCTTGTCATTACCTCGCGCGGGATCAACGCACTGAACGAACTCGATTTGTGGCGCAAAGTTCGCGACATCACGGTGCCGGTTTACGGTCGCATGATTCATTCTCTTCGCGGTGAAACTTTTTTTCAGCCGTACGGTCGCGACGAGCACGAATGTAACTATTCGGTGTCGCGCTCTCATCTTAATCATTTTCTTGTGGAGCAAGCCGAGAACAGCGGCGTTCAGGTCGAATTTGATGCGCGCCTCGAAGCCGTCGATTTCGCGCAAAGTAAATGTCGATTTGGTTCTCGGGAAATAGGATACGACGTGTTGTTTGGCGCCGACGGTGCGGGATCGATCGTTCGTCAGGCTCTCGAAAAGGCCGGCCATATAGACGTGCGAACGGATTGGTTAGATACCGATTATAAAGAACTCGTGATACCAAAGGAGCGGGGTGGCGAGCTTAGACAAAATGCCTTGCACATTTGGCCGCGTGGTAACCACATGATGATGGCACTACCGAACATCGAGGGTGATTTTACAGTTACGCTTTATCTACCGCGAAGCGGTCACGAATATGCATTTGACCAAATGCGCTCCGAAGCAGATGTGTCGCGATTGTTTGAATCGCAATTCTCTGACGCTATTCATTTGATACCCGATTATAAAAAAGATTTTTTCGCGAACCCGCAAGGGCAATTGGGAACAATTCGAGCCTCGACTTGGGTATATAAAGATTCGGTGTGCCTCATTGGTGACGCCGCCCACGCTATTGTCCCGTTTTTCGGTCAGGGTATGAATCTCGGTTTTGAAGACTGCGTTGAACTGATGAATGTTTTGGACGGCGAGCCATCGATTTCGGCTGCGCTGAAAAAATTCAATTACACCCAACGGCCGAACGCTGAGGCAATTGCCGATATGGCGCTCGAGAATTTTATCGAAATGCGCGATCGTGTCGGTCAGGCTGACTTTCAGCTAAAGAAGAAGATTGAAGCGCGAATCGAGAGAGAATGGCCGCAGCTTTATCGCTCACGTTACGGCATGATTACTTATACTCTGACTCCCTATAAACTGGCGGAGGAGGCAGGGCGAATTCAAAATGAGATTCTAGATGAGTTGGCGCGAACTGCGACGGCGGACGGGGGATTCGATCGCGCGAAGGCGCACGACCTTTTAGAAAATAGGCTTAAACCATTCTGTCAAAAGAACCAGGTTTCAACAAAACGGTTTGAGCCCGAAAGCCTAAGCTGAATCAATTTCGAATCGTCCAAAAATCTTGGGCCAGCCGCAAATTGTTCGCGTAGGCAAATGGCAAATAAAAGTACCCGTGATCTCCCCACTCGGCGCCCCAACTGTTACGTACAATCAGCCATTGTTGCGCTTGATCGTAACCCACGGCCATTACGGCGTGACCGCCGAGCGGTCGATCACCGTCGGTTGGCAGCGGTACAACGCCAGTTTTCGCGACTTGCGGTGATTCAAAGGATTCAAAAACCGTGAACCCGAAGACGAAAGGTAGCCCGCTTGCCAATGCGCGAAGACCCGCGTCAAGCGTCGCGATACGCAAGTAAGAGCCGATTCTATGTTGAGCGGCTTCTTCGTATGCGGTCAGCGCCGGCTTTTCGAGCACATGACTGGACGAGTAACCCCAAACTCTTTCTCGACAAACGCCCCACTTGGCGATCGACTTCATCCCATTACGTAAAGTCGAGCCTGAATCTGTGCTTGTCGTGCCCGAAAGTTCGCGTTCATTGTAATAGATAAACAGGCGGCTCACGTTCGAGTATTGGATTTTACTGAACACTTCGGGTTCATTCGAGCGCCCGCCTTTTATATCGGCAAGCTCCATGTATTCGACAAGGCCGGCGACCGCATTGCCGGTGCAGCTGCCGATTTGGCCTTGATTGGCGACAGGCGGGCAATGGGCGCGCAAATCAACCTGTGTGGGGATCTGCCCCGGTACGCCCATCCGCTCGATGAACTGAAAATCCCGATGATCGGGCAGATCTGGAATCCAATTGTACCGGTGACGTTTCGCCAAGGTGCTCGTTCGATTTTTAACCTTCATGTATGCCTCCGCATGAAGGCACAATTGCAATGGCCGCGCCAAGTAAGAAGCCGTCTGGGCAAGGCTCGATTCGAAACTATTGGCTTGCCATATTGAATCCGTTGTCCTGAGTCGGAGAAAATAGTCTCAGTTAATGGACAAGCGAAAAGATAGCCTCCCATTTGGGAGGCTATTCGTCATGAACGGCGTAGAAAAAGACGCGAGAATTTATTGCGCCGACTGTGCGATGACCTGATTCTTTTCGAGTAGCTTCTTAACCGCCCGCAATTTTGTAAAATCCAAATTTTTAAATTGTGACGGGGCCTTGAGAGTGACGATTTGCGGGTCTGTCGGGTTGGCCACTGCAATTTCAGCTAGCCCTGCATGCAGCGACCGGACTCGAGCTTTGAGTTCCCCGTTGAGGTAGACGGCAATCGACCCATCTTTCATTTCGCGCAATTCACTGATCGACTGTACGCGACCCTCTTTATCATAAACGGTGAAGATAGATTTTCGGAGCGGATCACGTGTGTGATTCACCACGACACGGTAGCCATCTTTTGAGAACGTTTTAGTTTGAGCTGTTATGACGGGTGAGTCTGTCCAAAACTCGACGGTGTTATTGATCAGAAAGTCAAACACCAGAGCCAATTCGTAAACAGGGATAATGACGAACGCGACGTACACGATAATCCGCGGAATTGTCGAGAACGTCAGGTTCCACTGGGCGAGTTTTCGCGTGAGGCCGAAATTGCCGGCGGCGCACCCCGTAACGGAGGCAACACCGACAGCCGCTGCGACAACACCACAGATAGTTCGAGTTGCTTTATTCATTTTGCCAAACATGTTATTTCCCCTCTAATTTGTTAGTATTCTCGAATAATTTTAACAGACTTAATGTAGATCGGGTGAAGCGGGTGTTCATTGAGAAAATTCACTTTCGCCTCACTGATTCTTTTGACTACGTCGAGGCCAGAGACAACCACGCCGAAAACAGGATAAACGTTGTCGTAACTTTTTTCGTCTTTGAACGTAATCATAAATTGGCTACCTTCAGTATTGGGGCGCGATCGTAACATAGACACGATGCCCGGGCGATCATGAGTTAAATCCGGGTGGAACTCGTCATTAATTGTATACCCCGGGCCCCCGCTTCCGTTGTTGAGAGGGTCGCCTGACTGAACGATGAAATCGCGGCGGATGCGAAAAAACTCAAGACCGTTGTAGAAGGGACGCTTTACTAGCGCTTTGGATTTGGGGTCCGTCCATGTTTTTTTACCTTCGGCGAGATCGACGAAATTAGCGACGGTGCGAGGGGCGCGGTGAAAGAAAAGTTGCACTTTGAATTCACCCATCGAGGTGTCAAACAGCGCATAAAGATGACGAAGTTCTTTATGTTCGGCTTGTGATTGGCCGTGTGCGCGAAGCGAAAAAACAGCGAACGCGAGCGAGTAAACCATTACGAAAAGGCCGAAACGTTTGGCGGAGACGGACATAGAAGCTCCTTATAACGAATCATAAAACGCTATTAAGACCTTTGTCGGGGGTCAATGTTTTTTAAACGCGCGTCGCTTCAGGTCAGGTCTCAGGCGTTTTTCGGATCACTCCGCGTTTTCGGGGCCCCATTTTGGCTGGTAATACCATAGGTGATCGTGAGTCACGCGCCGTTCGTTATCGCCGGTGGTGTCGATGATGTAAAGCTGACGATTGCCGGTTCGATCGCTCACGAATAGGATTTGCCGGCCGTCAGGTGAAAATGCCGGCTCTTCATTGTTGGCCCAGCGCCCATTCGGCTTGTGCGCTGAGGTGAGGCGTAAAACTTGGCCCGTGCCGTCCGTGTTCATTAAAAAAATATCAAAAGCGTTTTTCCTTTTATCAAGACTTGCAAACGCTAGCTTTTTGCCGTCAGGCGACCACGAAGGCGTCGCGTTGTACTCACCCAAAAAAGTCCGGCGCTTCACGTGTCGACCATCGGCGTCCATCGTATAAATCATCGGAAAGCTCGTGCGATCTGATGAAAAGGCAATCTTCTCTCCATCCGGGGATGCAGCCGGCTCGACATTGAGCGCGAGACCCGGGCCGTGAGTGAGCGGTACGATATTTTTACCATCGATGGACATTCGATAAATATCGGCTGTTCGGTTGCGGGTGAGGCTCACCAGCAGATGCCGGCTATCCGAGAGAAAGTCGGCCCCCATATTGTTACCGTCACGGTACGAAACAAGCCAACGGCGATGTGTTTTTAATTCGTACATGAGCATATCGAGGTTTCTACGCATTATACCGCGTCGCCCGATGCGGCGCTTAATAAAGCAACTGTATGCGATGTATTTGCCGTTCGGCGACCAGGCTGGAGATACGGCAATCGAGCGGTGGTTTGTGATTTTTTGCATGTTGTGACCGTCCCAATCCATCGTGTATATCTCACGAAACGTTTTCGGTCCGCGGTCCACTGCGACAACTATAGGATTTAAGAAAAACGACGGTTTGCCGGTAACGGCCTTAACAAAATCATCGGCAAATGTGTGGGCGACTTTCCGCACCGATGTCGCGTCCGCCGAATATCGCTTACCAAGCACCAAATTACCTTTAGGAACATAATAGGCATAGATTTCAAGGACGATCTGATGGTTGAGAACTTGGTAGCCGCCCCGGATTAGAAACTCCGTGCCAATTGTCTTCCACTTTTGAAAGTCAAACCCGTTCGCCTCGACACCAGAGGGGCGCAAGCCCGTAATCATCGGGTTTTCTAAAAAAGCGGCTGGTTCGATTTGCTTAAAAAGTCCGGTTGCAAGTAGATCATTATCAATTGTGGAGTAAAGCTCATCACCCATTCGCTCTTGGGCCGGCGTAACGACGGCGCTCAGACGCTTGAGGCTCGGCATAGCCAGAAGACTTTTTCGCACATGAGCTTGCCCGACATCGATCAAAATTTTGTTTTGAGCCTGGGCCGTGATGGGCCCGAGTGCGGCCACAAAAAGCAGCATCGAGATTATGTTTTTCACGAAAAGTCCCTCCCTAAAACGGAAAGTGAATGAGTAAAATCGAGTTTTTCACTTCGTCCGGCGGCGGTGCGAACGGGCTAGAATTTTGGACAGCCGCCAAGCACGAACTATCAAAAATCGCATTGCCTGAAGACACATATATTTGACTGCGCGAAATGGAGCCATCCCCATCTAACTGTACGATCACTTGGGCTTTGAGGTTAGCATCGCTCAACCACTGCGGCAACGACCAATGGGCTTGAACTTTAGATTTGAGCGCCGACAAATAGTCATTCACGTGTAGGCGCGAAAGCCCGCTAAAACTATCGCCCGACGAGATAATATTGCCTTTGTACGACTTTTTTTGATGTTGAGTCGGCTTATTCGATGTCTTCTCGAGTTGTTGCTGCATTTTTTGAATTTCGTCCATCGCTTTCAGCTCAGCCAGCGCCTCGTTTTGCGAGGCCTTGATATTTTTCGGTATCGCTTGCGGCTTGTGTGGTGGCAGTTTCGCGACGGGCAGCGGTGCGATTTTCGGCATCGGTTGTATGGGCGGCGCAGTTTGGGGGATTTTGTCGGGCAAGTCGACGACGTCGACGCGAATGGCCTCGGGCACTACAAGAATGTCGCCGGGCATGAGCCAATGCTTAATTAACGATCCGGTGATAATTGCAGCGTGAATAATGATTGAAACGTATAAGAACGTCCGAAACGATTCGTCGTCTTTCATTTCGCCTTCGGCAAAGTGACCAGACTGATGTTGAAAATTCCAGCGCTACGCGCTTCAGCTAACACCGAGGCCACTCGTCCATACTCCGTTCGCTTATCCGCTTGTATGTAGAGTTGTTTATTACGTCGTGACTTAAAGATCGCCTTGAGCCGCGCGCTGAGGTTATTGAGTTGAAGCGCAACTTTGCCGGATGAGATGTGTCCCTCGCGATCGATGACCAAAACAAAAGGTTCATCGGTCGCACGTAATCCGCTGGCGGCCGTTTCGGGTAGGTCGACTTCTAGCCCTTGCTGCATCAGAGGAGTCGTCACCATAAAAATAATGAGAAGAACAAGCATCACGTCGACGAGCGGCGTAATGTTGATTTCATTCATCACGCGGGACTTTTTGGTAAGCGAATTATTCATCGCCACGCGTTCACCTCGGCTTTGTGGCCCGCTGTTGATGGCAAGGCCCCATGGCTATTCCTTAAAAAAATTTCTTTTCGCGATGTTCAGGTAATCGGCAGCGAAACTATTGAGTTCAAGTTCTTCACGTTGTACGAGGCCGATGTAATGGTTGAAAGCGATCGTTGCAGGGATCGCAACGACGAGGCCGACGGCCGTAGTGATCAACGCTTCTGAAATGCCAGGTGCGACAACGGCGAGACTCGCCATATTTGTTGCCCCGATTCGGTGAAAGGCCTCCATAATCCCCCAGACTGTGCCGAAAAGACCTATGAATGGAGCTGTGCTGCCGGAGGTTGCCAAAAAATTCAGTCGTGTCGAAATTTTTGTAACTTCCAGATCAATGGATTTTCTGAGAGCGCGTTCTAAATTGTCGATACCCGAAAGTGAAGGCGATTTACTCTTTTCAGCGCGGGCCAAATTGGAATCGGCCATCTTGCGGAGCTCTAAATACCCGGCGCGGAACACGCGCGCGAGGCTGCTGTCGGGGTGCCGCTCGGACTTACTGAAGATATCATCGAGCGACGAGGCCGACCAAAACATTTCGAGAAAAGGGTGATTGGCGGCTCGAACCAAGTCGATTGCCCGCTTTTTAGTAAAAATAATAGCCCAGCAAATCGCCGACATGCCGACGAGAATCAGTAGAACAATTTGCACGATCCAGCTGGCATCGAGAATGGCGGTGAGCGCGTTAAATTGAATTCCGGATGAAATTGATTGGGTGGCTGCGTGGGCTATTTCCATAATCGTAAAAGCGTAGCACAAGCGCGGGTTTTGGCAACGTTGGATTTACGGTTATGATTTGCGGCGGTACGAATGCCAATCGTCTGCCATAATCAGCCGCGCGCCTTTTTGAAAAGTTAAATATGACCATGCCCAATCGAGCATCACCATGATGCGATTGCGAAATCCGATCAGGTAATAAATGTGAACGATGAGCCAGGTCATCCAAGCGAGAAATCCATCAAACTGAACGGGGCCGGCTTGAAGAACGGCGCGCCGGCGGCCGATTGTCGCCATCTGCCCCTTGTTGACGTATTGAAAAGGTTCAGTTTGCCGCCCCGCAATTTGGCGCAAAATATTTCGCGCTGCGTGTCGCCCTTGTTGTATGGCCACGGGGGCAAGGCCAGGTAGTGCTTGGCCTGGTGTCAGTTCAAGGTGAGCTTGATCGCCGATCACATACACGTCTCGGTGTTGTGGGAGTGACAAATCCTTACTTACGATCACGCGCCCCGACGAGTCGCACGCGGCTCCAAGCTGAGCGTTTAAGCTCGATGGCTGGACGCCCGCTGCCCAAATGACCGTGCGAGCCGCCAGAAATTCATCACCTAACCAAACTCCTGACGACGTGACATTCGTCACCCGTGAATTCGTGCGCACCTCAACGCCGAGTCGCCCCAGATCGAGAACGGCACGCGCCGAAAGTTTGGCAGAAAATGACGGCAATATGCGCCCGCCAGCCTCGATCAAGATGACGCGACTCTGATTTGGATGAACTTCACGAAAATCGCGTTCGAGTGTATAGCGGGCGATTTCTCCGATTGCCCCCGCTAATTCGACGCCGGTCGGGCCGCCACCGACGATGATAAAAGTCAGAAGTTCCATTTTGCTTCGAGTGTCTGCTTCCTTTTCAGCTTGTTCGTAGGCCAGCAGAATTCGGCGTCTGATTTCAGTCGCTTGTTCAAGAGTCTTAAGCCCGGGTGATGCCTCTTCCCACTCCGCGTGGCCGAAATAGCTGTGTTTAGCGCCACACGCGAGAATCAGATAATTGTATGAGATTTCGTGCCCGTTTGCCTTAATTTTTTTGGCGCTTAAATTGAGACCATGAACATCCGCAAGCCGCACGTGTATATTCGGTGCGCGCGAAAAAATGCCGCGGATGGGGGTCGCAATATCGGCTGGTGAGAGGCCGGCCGTAGCAACCTGGTAAAGTAAAGGTTGAAACAAATGATAATTACGTCGGTCGATAAGTGTGACAAGGATGCTCGGTTTGTTGGCTAGGATTTTAGCGGCATTGAGGCCGCCGAACCCTCCGCCAATAACCACGACGTGTTGATTCTCGATTGGTGACTCCGCGTAAGAGACTTCATCGTTACCTTTTGATTAAACAAAGCTCCGGATCAAATGAGGTGGATCCGTCACTGCATGTGGTTAGCCGGTGCTTTTGGTAAGCAAGTACTCCCGCGCCGGTTCCGTAGCCGAGCAGGCTGCCTAACAATCCAAGAGCTGTTGCGGCCGATTCGTCAACGAAGACACCCATGCCGACGAAGTAAGCGATGACTGCCCCGCCGGCGGCAAATTCAATTTTGAGCAAGCGATCGTGCGCTTTGCCATTTCGTGCCTTTTGCATACGCTCGTGAGCATCAAACTCAAACTTCTTCGCGCGATTATATTGAGCAATCGTTAAGCGAGTAAAGTGTGTGGCGGCCGGTACGATCTCGGCTTTTGCCTGCAAAGTGTTCGGTTGATCAAAAAAAGCATGAAGCAGGCTTTGCTCAGGCACAGCCGCCGAACCAAAAATCACGTAAACTTGAAGCTTTTGAGCGAACCCTTCGACATCGTAAAACTGTTCGCGGCACGTCTCGCGATTATTATGAGCTAAACAAAGAGCCTTCTGATGGTCGAGTAACGTCGCGAAGTTGACGGATCCAATTTGTGAAGGTCCATTGGGTTGTGCCATAACTAGCGAAGAAGTCGCCGTCGTAGTTGCAACCGCGAGAGCAATGAATAAATAAATAGTTTTCTTCATAAGAGAAAATGCCTCCGTCGTCATTGCAGAGTGCAACCGCTGTGCCATATTTATACAATTGAGAAATGGGCGCCGTGCTTATCGTGCTGAACTATTTACAAAGCGAGGCCCCAAATTTAGGCAATTGATTTGAGTCGTAAATCGCGCCCGATATGCGCTTTTGGCTCAAAAGCGTTTGAACATCCTTAGCATACTGAGCCGTAGGCGTGGCCGAATGGCGCTCGACCAGAGTCAAAATTTGCCGCTTTTTAAGTTCTTTGAGTAGTCGCAAATCGATCGGCTCGATCGGGAGTGTGAATTCTTCTGCGTTCAGTGACATAGTCGGTTCAAGATAAATCGAACTCATGACTCGCGATTTTGCGACTTGAGATGTCGTCGCGCCGACAAGCCAATTCGGATTTCTCTGGCGAATCATTTTGGCCGCATCAGCAAAAGGTGTGGTAAGCACAAAATGCTCCGCCAAATTTGCCGATTCGATTGCCTTAAAAAATTGCGTCAGTTTCGGCGTCGCGGGGTTGTCAATTTTCACATAGTAGTTCGCCCGAGGTAGAGCGTGAATGAGATCATTAAAGCGCAAGACCCTAGCTAAACTTGTGGACGGGGTTTGAGTGAGAAAACCATGGCCCAAATGAAGCTCCGAGAGTTTGTTGCTCGGGGCCACAAACCATACGCCATCTTGAGACACGTGAACTAGAACGCCGAGCACATACTGTTCATTGGCCGCTTGCTTGTAAGCCGGCAGCGTGAAAGGGGCCGCGCCCTGCGACGAATCGCCGCCCCAGGCAACGATGAACGGATGAATATTCAAAAGCGGGTGGGGCGGGACGGTATACACCTGCTTGGAGCCCATGACTCTGAGGCCAAATATAACAAGTGCCAGGCCGACGATCGACCCAAAAGCGATTGTAAAGAGTCTAAAAAACGCGAAGATCATTTAAGCCTTTTTTTAGCTTATTTAAATTGCCTTTGTCTGTCTATGCGAGTAGTATTCGGCTCGGTTGTATCGGGATTTTTTAGGGGTTCCAAGAGGTTAGAAGTTGTGAATCGGCTCAACCGTAAAATCGAATACGCGTTTATTGCGCTTAAATACATGCGTGGTAAGTACGCTGGTCAGATCACGACCGTCAAGGAGATTTGCGAGGCCACCGGGATTCCCTTTGACGCCACCTCAAAAGTCATGCAGCAAATGGCTCAGGCGAAAATTTTGAAGTCCGAGCAAGGCCCAGCGGGCGGTTATTTGCTCACCAGCGACCTGTCAAAAGTCACTTTACACGAAATTATTGAGCTGACGACGGGCTCTGTAGACGTCGTTCGCTGCTTGAAAAGTAAGCGCGATTGCGAATTTTTGAGAAACTGTAATGTTGTCAGTCCGATGAAAACTTTGAGCCACAAACTGAACGAATTTTATCAAACTCTTTCGGTCGCCGAAATTTTGGGGAGCTGAGATGACCGATCGTGAAAACAAGACTTCAAACGTCGAGATGATTCAACCGACCGATTACAAATACGGTTTTGTAACGGACATTGATACGGATACAGCTCCGATTGGTCTTGATGAAAAGGTTATTCGCTTTATCTCCGCAAAAAAAAATGAGCCGGAGTGGATGCTCAATTACCGCCTCAAAGCCTATCGACACTGGCTCAACATGAAAGAGCCGACATGGGCCAATGTACACTATCCAAAAATCGATTTTCAAAAAATTCGTTACTACTCGGCGCCAAAAGCAGCCGGGGCGAAGAAAAATTTCGAGGATCTCGACCCTGAACTCATTCGCACGTTTGAAAGGTTGGGGATACCGCTGCTTGAGCAAAAGCGCATTTCAGGTGTTGCGATTGATGCGGTTTTTGATAGCGTATCGGTGGGCACAACGCAGAAAGAAACGCTGGCGAAGTATGGAGTGATTTTTTGCTCGATATCCGAAGCTATTCAGGAGCATCCGGAGCTCGTTAAAAAATATTTCGGTTCGGTTGTGCCATATGCTGACAACTTCTACGCGGCTCTCAACGCCGCCGTTTTTACGGATGGCTCTTTTTGTTACATCCCTAAAGGCGTACATTGCCCGCTTGATCTCTCGACCTATTTTCGTATCAACGCTAAAGACACCGGACAATTCGAGCGCACCCTCCTCATCGCGGATGAAGGCAGTTACGTGAACTACCTTGAAGGTTGCACGGCGCCCATGCGCGACGAAAATCAGTTGCATGCGGCTGTCGTAGAACTTGTCGCCCTCGAACGAGCCGAGATCAATTATTCGACGGTTCAGAACTGGTACACGGGCGATCAAAACGGCGTCGGCGGTGTTTACAACTTTGTGACAAAACGAGGTAAGTGCGTTGGCAAGAAATCTAAAATTTCTTGGACGCAAGTGGAATCGGGCTCGGCGATCACTTGGAAGTACCCAAGCGTGATTTTACAAGGCGAAGAGTCGGTCGGTGAGTTCTATTCGGTAGCGCTCACGCACGATTACATGCAAGCCGATACTGGCACGAAAATGATTCACATTGGTAAAAATTCTCGAAGCACAATTCTTTCGAAAGGAATTTCAACCGGCAATTCGGTCAACAGTTATCGAGGGCTTGTAAAATTCATGCCGTCAGCTGACGGCGCCCGCAATTATTCGCAGTGCGATTCGATGCTGGTCGGCTCGAGTTCGCGTGCCTGCACCTTCCCGTCAATCGAGAGTAAAAACCCCACGGCGATGGTGGAGCATGAAGCCTCGACGTCGCGGATCGGCGAAGACCAGCTTTTTTACCTTGAATCTCGCGGCATAGGCAAAGAGCAGGCGGTATCACTTCTTGTGAATGGATTTTGCCGCGACGTTTTTAAACACTTACCTCTCGAGTTTTCGGTCGAGGCGGTGAAGTTAATTGAAATGAAACTTGAAAATAGTATCGGATGAGGAGTTGAGGCGTGTTAAAGGTTTCGAAACTGAATGTACAAATAGACGGTAAAGATGTCCTTCGCGATTTATCTTTTAAGGTAAATGCCGGCGAAGTGCACGCGATTATGGGGCCGAACGGCTCGGGCAAAAGCACATTGAGTAAAATGATTGCCGGCTACCCAGGGTACACCGTTAACTCGGGCGATATCGAATATGAAATTAACGGCACGTACAAGTCCCTCCTTAAAATGGAGCCGGATGAACGCGCCAAAGACGGCGTATTTTTAGCATTTCAATACCCCGTCGAGGTGCCGGGCGTATCGAACTTTGCATTTTTGCGAATGGCGTTTAACTCGATTTGCCGACACCAGGGCGCGCCGGAACTCAGTGAAGAAAAATTTCGTAAACTCGTCGAAGAAAAAACGAAGCTTGTCGAAATGGCACCGGATTTTTTAGAGCGAGGCGTGAATGCCGGCTTTTCTGGCGGCGAAAAGAAACGCAATGAAATTTTGCAAATGGCCGTATTGCAGCCTCGTTTGGCAATTTTAGACGAAACAGATTCGGGGCTCGACATCGACGCTTTGCGAGTTGTGGCAAACGGGGTGAATAAGCTTCGCTCTCCCGATCGAGCTATGGTGCTCATTACGCATTATCAGCGTTTACTGAATTTCATTGTTCCCGATTATGTTCACGTGTTGGCGAACGGTCGTATCGTTCGCTCCGGCGGGCGAGAGCTGGCTTTGGAGCTAGAGAAAAATGGTTACAATGCCTATCTCTGATTTTGAGATCCCCTCTGAAGTGAGCGAGCTTATATGCGACTCCCGCAGCACGGATGCCGCGATATATTTTTATAATGGCGAGTGGCTAGAGAACCATTCAAAAATGGGGAGTGGTATTCGCGTCGTTTCTGGCGGCCCCGAGAAGACGGCAAATATCGAAATCAAGGGTTCAGCTAGCCAGCGAGTGGCCGTTATACACTTGTACGGTAATCGTCGCGAGGCTGCTTTGCAAAAGCCGTTTTCAGTATCATGCGTTCAAAATTATGATGTGAGTAGCGAAGCTCATATCGTCGAAACTCATTTGGCACTCAACAGTATCGAGTTCACGGTTCAAAACGCTGCAACGTTCGTCGTGGAAACGGGCGCACAAGTCACATTCGGCCAAACATTCTGGCTGGGGGACGAGGCAACGTCAAAAAATAAGGTCAATCTGAAGTTGCATCAAGCCGCCTCATTTAGCGGGTTTGCGCTCAACGTAGGGTCGTCTTGCCTCAACAATGAAATAGAGACGGACCTTTCGGGTAAGAATTCAAGCTGCGAGCTGCATTCGCTGATTCTGGCAACGCGGCGACATCGTGTGAATACAATTTCGACCGTGCGGCATTCGGTTGCAGACACGAAAAGTGAACAACTGATCAAATCGATAGTGAACGAAGCGGGTAAAGTACAGTTCACGGGCAATATCAAAATTGCTAAGGATGCGCAAAAGTCAAACGCCCGTCAGCTCAGTCAGACATTGCTATTGAGTCGCGGTGGCGAGGCGATCACCGAGCCCCAACTCGATGTCGGCGCGGACGACGTGACGGCCACCCATGGCGCGACGATCGGTCAACTCGATGAAGAACAGCTTTTTTATTTGATGAGCCGCGGGCTCGCGCGCAATGAGGCGCGCCACGTCCTGGCACTCGCCTACCAGCGCGAAGTTTTTGATCGAGTGTCATCTGGTTTTGTAAGAGGGCATCTTGAACGCATTCATTCTCGGCTGCCGGCCGAAATGTCGGCTGAATTTTCAGACGGGGAGAGGGCGTTGTGAAACCATCCGAAGCCCGCGGCGAATTCACGGCGCTCGAGCAAAAAATCAATGGCCATCCGCTCATTTATCTCGATAGTGCGGCTACGACCTTGAAACCTCGATCCGTTGTCGAGGCGGTTTCGCATTTTTACTCGTACGAGGCGGCCAATGTTCATCGAGGTGCGCACGCGTTGGGCGATAGAGCAACCGAGAATTTTGAGGCGACTCGCTCATGCATCGCCGAATTCATCGGCGCCCGCGATGTGGACGAAATTGTTTTTACCAAGGGGACTACGGAGTCGATCAATTTGGTCGCGCAAACGTGGGGTCGACGTTATTTGAGATCGGGCGACGTCGTAATATTAAGCGAAATGGAGCATCACGCGAACATCGTACCTTGGCAAATTTTGCAACAAGAACTCGGCTTCGAAATCAAATGGGTACCCGTGACCGAATCTGGTGAGCTGAATTTCGATACATATAAGGGGCTGCTCGATAAAAAAGTAAAACTCGTGAGTCTGACGTATGCCTCTAATAGCCTCGGGACGATCAACGACATTGCTAAATTCATAGCTGCGGCTAAATCTGTCGGCTCAGTCACGCTCGTCGATGCGGCCCAAGCCATGACGGTTGAGGCGATCAACGTGCGCAACCTTGGTTGCGACTTTCTCGCGTTTTCAGCGCACAAGGTGTACGGGCCGTTCGGCGTCGGCATTCTTTACGGCAGAATCGAGGTACTTTCGGCGTTGCCTCCGTATCAAGGCGGCGGTGCTATGATCGCCGAGGTTACAAAGGAAAAAACGATATTTCTGCAGCCGCCCCAACGCTTTGAGGCCGGTACGCCAAACATTTCGGGCGTAGTTGCTTTTGCGCGCGCGATCGAATTCGTGCGCGAGCTTGCTCCTGATAATATTTCACGGCACGAGCGTGGTCTTACCGAATTACTTTTACAGATGTTGGCAGATGTTGAAGGTGTTCGCTTGGTGGGAAATTCGCGGTCGCGAAGAAACATTATCAGCTTTGTTTTGGATGGCGCTCATCCCTCCGACGTCGGGCAACTGCTCAACCAACAAGGCGTCGCCGTGCGCACCGGCCATCACTGCAATCAGCCGCTGATGAACCGATTCGGCATTTCAGGCACGATTCGAGTTTCGTTCGGTGTTTACAACAATGAGCATGATGTAGAGGCATTTATGCGCGCTCTAATGAAAGCGCGGGAGATTTTGCTATGAGCCAAATGATACCGATCGCCCCTGATGATGTCATGATTCGCGCCCAAGATACGCCGAATCCGCTGGCGATCAAATTTATCATCAATTATTCATTAAAGGACGTCGGCAACGCCACGTTCACGTCGAAAGAGCAATGCGCCGACATGCCGCTCGCCGCCGCGTTGTTTGATATCCCGGGAGTCGAACAAATTTATTTCTTTCAAAATACGCTGACTGTGACTCACACGGATGAACTGCCAGCTGAAGTGATCAAAGAACACGTCAAAGCCGTAATCAAAACTCGACTGACCCTTCACAACCCTGATTTTCAGGCGACTAGTGAAACAGTGGACAGGCCAAAGCCCGATCGATCTGGACTTTCGCCGGAGCTCCAAAAAATCGAAGAGATTTTAGACCGGACCATTCGCCCTGGATTGCAATCGGACGGTGGGGATCTTCAAATTGTTGAATTTCAAAATAATAATCTTAAAATTTTATATCAGGGCGCGTGCGGCGGGTGCCCGAGCGCGATGATGGGAACACTGGATGCCATTCAAGGTATTTTGCGCAACGAACTCAAAAACGACGCAATTACCGTTGAGCCGGTTTAAAGGTGAGCAGGGTGCAAAAAGGGTTTAACTCCGATATCTCGTACAAGGGAGACACGTACCACGTTCAGACCGAAGACTGGGGGGTGCAAAACCCGTTCTTCGTGAGTCAGGTATTTCACCACGGCGCAGTCTTGCGTACGATTAAAATACCCTACGCAAAAGTATTGCCGCGCGGATTGGCTTCAGACAAAAGTTCTATTCTGGTGGCGCTTGAAACGCAGCACTTTTCAATTCTGGACCTTCTGGTCTCAGGTCAGTTGCTATAGCGGCGGACTCGCCTGAAGCACTTCCGTCGCTTACCATAAAAGAATGATTGAGTTTTCTCATGCATACAAAGTTTATTCCGGCACGACGTCACCTATTCATGCGCTCAAGGACATCAACTTAAGAATTGAAAAAGGCGAATTTGTCTTTCTCACGGGGCCGAGCGGCGCGGGCAAAACGACTTTATTCAAACTTCTTTCCGCTTATGATCGGCCGACTTCGGGCAAGATTTGTGTTTCTGGTTTCGACGTAAACCAAATGACCTCACAGCAGATCCCCTATTTTCGGCGCCATTTGGGGGTTGTGTATCAAGATTTTCGCCTACTTCGGCAGCGGACGGTTTTCGAAAATGTGGCTTTGCCTTTAGAAATTCGGAGAGAACGATCGCGCTATATCAAAGCAAGAGTCGAAGAAGTTTTAGAACAAGTGAGTTTGTTCCATAAGCGCAATGAATATCCGAACCAACTCTCGGGCGGTGAACAACAACGTGCATCTATCGCGCGCGCGCTCATCCATCATCCAAATGTGCTTCTTGCGGACGAGCCGACCGGGAATCTTGACCCTGAACTAGCACGAGAAATTGTCGCGATCTTCGATAAAATCAATGCACAAGGTACGACTGTTTTTATCGCCACTCACGATCATGAGCTCGTGAAGAGCCGATCGCGGCGGACGATTGAATTAAAGGACGGAGCGATCGTATGATCAATGCCTGGTCGCACCTTCGGCGTTCCGTTCGCTTTCAGCCGCTCGTTCAACTCACGACCTTCACGGTTTTAGTTGCAAGTTTTCTCGTGCTGATTATTGCCGTTACTTTTCAGCAGAACTTTGCTTCGGTACTTACGCATTGGGGCCGGCAAGTTAAGGTCGATGTCTACATGCAAGACAGCGCGACCGACGTGCAGACTGCGGCGGTCAAAAGCAAAATTGAATCGTCCCGCTTATTCGCGAATATTCATTATTTTACGAAAGATCAGGCCGCCGCGCGATTCAAAGATCGAATGGGCAAATATTTGCCGGGGTTGCTTGATGATTTGGGAGCGGATAATCCATTGCCGGCCAGCTTCGAGCTTGAAGCGACTAAAGGCGTCGTATCGCAGCGGGCATACGAGCATCTTCTTGCGTTTGCCAGAGCATTAAAAAAGCAGGCCGGTGTCGACGATGTGTCATATGGCCAAGGGTGGGTCGAAAACTACGCCTCGGCTCTTCATGCATTTTCCGTTTCAGTGGTTGTTTTAATGTTCGTCTTGCTTATCGGCGCGGCCTTCGTTGTGGGCAATGCCGTTGGTAACTCCGTCACACAAAGGCGGGACGAAATTGAGATTATGGAACTATTCGGTGCGACTCGAAGCATGATCATTCGGCCGTATATATTTGAAGGTTTCGCAATGGGGTTTGCCGCAGCGGCAACAGCACTCATATTCGCGCATGGTCTTTATTCGTACGAATACAAAGTCATGAGTCAAAGCCTTTCGTTTTGGAATTTTCAATCCTCTATGCGGTTCTTATCCGCAGCGCGAATATTTTTGGCTCTCTTGAGCGGCGCCTTTCTCGGGGGGCTTTCCGCTTACTTGTGGGCCCGCAAAGTCGCAACCGGTTGGGCAGCCGCCGAGGCTAAGTGATGATTCGGTTTTTGAAATACATACTGTTTTTAACCCTTTTTGCATCAGCCCACGCCTGCGGCGGTTCGCTTGCCGATAAATATCGCGAAGCCGATGGTCAAATGGAGAAACTCGACCTGGTGAGCCGCCAAGTTATGAGTTCGCTCTATCAAATCAATTTTCGTATGAACCGCGTAAGTAAAAAGCGGGACCGTCTCAGCACTGAACAGGTTTCGGCCACGCGCCGTGCTGAACAGCTTGCCAGCGCGATCGTGCAGCTTGAAAATCAGATCGCCAGTCAAAGATCTCATTTATCAAAGCGTCTTCGTGCAATGTATATGATTGGAAATGAAGGTGTCGTACGAACGATTTTTTCAGCCTCAAACGGTGTCGAGCTCGACCAAAGTCTCAGGTACTTAAAGATTATCAGCGAACACGACCTTCGGCTGATAAAAGACTACAAGCGAAACGTCGCAGAATTATCGAGAAAAAAGCGGCGTCTTAACGTTCGCGTTCGACATCTTTTACGCGTCCGTCGAGCTCTGGCATTTCAAGAAAACGAGCTTGCCAGAAATCAAAATTCGAAATCGGATCTGCTCAAGAAATTATCGGTGGCGCGGCGCGCGGCGCTCGAACAGTTGGCGGCTATTCGGGTACGAGCGGGAGATTCGGAGTTGATGAATTTAATCAACCTGAGCTTTTTTGATCACAAAGGTCAAATGGCATGGCCGGTGAAAACCAAACCCGCTGTGACATACGGGTTTATCAAATCACCGCGCTACGGTTACACCCTTGAGCATAAGGGCTACGACTTTCATCTTAACGCTCCTCAAAAAATTCGAAGTATATTTTCCGGCGAAGTTTCGTTTGCCGGTGATTTGCCCGGTTACGACCGCGTGGTGATTCTCGATCACGGAGACCACTACTATTCCGTCTATGCACATCTTCGTCATGTGATAGTCGCGCCGGGCCAAAATGTGACTCGGGGGCAGACATTAGCTTCAGCCGACCAAGATTTGTACTTCGAGATTCGACATTTTTCGGATGCGATCAACCCTAAACCATGGCTCAATAGTAAATAGAGCGCGAAGCGAAAATGCGGGCGTAACCGGCTGACGGCGTCTGGCAAATCGACGCGCGGAGGATCAACATGAAGCGTATCATTCTTGCCGCTGCACTTGTTTCAACAATCGCGTTTGGCTTTTCGCTCGGCGAATTTCACGTCGCCCACGCCGCGACGTCGGATCGTTACGACGAACTTCAGTTATTCGCTAAAGTGCTCAATCTGGTACAAGAATATTACGTCGAAAAAGTGGATACTAAAAAATTGATATATGGCGGGATAAAAGGGATGCTGCGTGAGCTCGATCCGCACACAAATTTTTTGCCTCCTGAAATTTTCAAAGAATTTGAAAACGAGACGGCAGGTCAATTCGGCGGGCTCGGTATTGAAATGACAATTAAGGACGGCATTTTAACCGTAATTTCGCCGATTGAAGATACCCCGGCTTACAAGGCGGGCATCAAGCCCGGCGATAAGATCGTCACAATCAACGGTGAGTCGACAAAAGGGTTAAGCCTCGTTGAGGCCGCTGAAAAAATGAAAGGCCGCCGGGGTTCAAAAGTAATTTTGGGGATCTACCGCCCCGGATTTGACGCGCCAAAAGATTTCGCGGTGAAACGAGGGGTGGTTAAAATTCGCTCGGTCAAATACACAGATATGGGCGATGGCTATGCGTACATCCGTCTCACAAGTTTCATCGAAAATTCGGGCCGCGATATGAAAAAGGCGCTCGCGGCTCATATTAAAAAGCACCATGGCATTAAGGGGTTGATACTTGATTTACGGCACAACCCCGGCGGCCTACTTGATCAAGCGGTTGCCATCGCCAATCTCTTTATCGATAAGGGTGTGATCGTGTCGACGATGGACCGCGACAAAAAACAGAAGCAAGTGATGTATGCCCATCCGGAAGACGCGTTACCGAAATTCCCGCTCATTGTGCTGATCGACGGTTATTCCGCAAGCGCGAGTGAAATTCTAGCGGGAGCGCTACAAGACCATCACAGGGCTCTCATCATGGGGCAGCGGAGTTTCGGTAAGGGATCTGTCCAGTCGGTCGTCAAACTTGGCGATGGTTCGGGTCTAAAGTTGACGGTTGCCCGGTACTATACACCGAGTGGCCGTTCGATTCAGAACGAGGGCATCATGCCAAATGTGATCGTGCCCAACCTTGATAGTGAAATCATTCAGAAGGCGATGATCAAGACAAGAACCGAACGTGAAAGTGACATGCAGGGGCATTTGGCTAATGACGAAGACGATGAGTCGTCGGGCTCCGCCAAAGCCAAGCCACTCTCAAGCCGAGCTGTTTTAATGCACATTTTTTGGGATGACGAAGCGGCGGCGAAATCGGTTCGTTCGCCGCTTGCAAAAATGTTAAGAAACGACTTCCAACTATTGCAAGCGTATAACTACTTGCGTAGCTGGCGAGTTATCAAATCATTTTGATTTTGCTTTTAGATCATCGGCCAGGTCGTTAAGAGCTTGCATAATCGGGCGGAGTTCGTCAGTCGGTCGAAGCGCACGTCTCTCGTCGAAATTGCCTTCGCGCAGATTTTCAATGTAGTGGACTATCGCGTACATCGGGCCCGCGACACGGTGGCTGATATAGATGCCATAAATTAAATTAAAAATTAGAGTTAAAATCAAAAACCCAAGAGAAAAATATAACATTGCACTCATTCGCGATTCGATGGCCATCTGAAATGAATAAGGTAAACCCCGAATTTGCGCGATTTGGGCGCGAACTATCGACATATTGTAGTTGAGATAAACAACGCCGGCCCCGACGAGCGCAAGAGATATGGAGATAAAATAATAGCTCATCCGCATCTGCATCGGGCGATTGATCAAGTAATTCTTAGCAGTTCGCCTAAATTCGTTCACCAATCCCTCTCAAATCACGATTTGGCTTCGACTTCGACGACGTTCGCTTTAGACAGCAGATAATTAACGACTTTCTCTTCGGTGATTTGGTACACCAGCCGATTCAAATGACTGCGATCGCCTAAATAATATTGTTCAAGTTTTGCGACCGGCATCCCGAGTTGGGTCGACCATTTCGCGATTTTCTCGTTAATATCCTGCTTTTTAGCGCGAAGGTCGTTTTTTTCGGCGATACTTTCAACAAGCAGGCTCGAAGCGATCATAAACTCGGCCATATCGTCGAAGTCTTTATCCCACTTGCGCTTATATTCTTCGCGCTCCGACTGCGGCATACCCTGCTCGGTAAGGCGCTTTTCCGTGTCTTCAATCAGCGCGGCTTTTTGCTGTTGTTTGAGTGATGGCGGGACCTCGATTGGGTTTTCTTTTACCAACGCGCGAAGCACGCTGTTCTTTACCTTGTCTTGGGCCTTATGATTCTCTTCTGCCGAAATGTCGGTTTTGATGGCGTCTTTTAATTCATCGACGGTTTTGGCGCCACCGCCGAGCGAGGTCACGAACTCATCGTCGAGCTTCGGCAGCTCTTTTTTCAAAAGCGCTTTAACTGTGACGGCAAATTGAACGGGTTGACCCGCGATCTCAGTGTTTTTGTAATCGGCGGGGAACGTCAGTGACAGATTTTTCTGCGCCCCAACGCGAAGGCCGAGAAGACCGTCTTCAAAACCGGGTATGAAATTGCCGGAACCCAACTCGAGCTTGTAGCCGCTTGCTGTAGCGCCCTCAAGAGGCTGACCATGCACTGTCCCCGCAAAATCGATTTCGAGAACATCGCCGTTTTGCGCCGGGCGGTCTTCGAATACGGGCACAAAAGTCGCACGACTTGAGCGGATTTGCTCAAGCACGGTATTGATGCGCTCATCCGAAATATCCACCTTCTCTTTTTCAACCCGCAAGTTTTCAATATTTTTCAGGTCCACCTCAGGGCGAATTTCGAACTCGGCCGTAAATTGAAATGGAGTCGCCTCCTCAAGTTTTTCAAAATTAACCGTCGGGTCAGAAATGGGGTGCAATGAATGCTCGGTCAAAGCTTCGTTGTAGGCCTTGTTAATGAGGTCATCCAACACGTCGCGTGTGGCGCGATCGGCGTACATGTTTTTAATCATCGCGAGCGGTACTTTGCCTTTGCGAAAACCTTTTATATTGGCGTTTTTTTGGATTCCTTTGTAAACTCGATCGAACGCGGATGAGACATGCTCAGCCGGGACTTCGACGGTCAATTTGCGTCCGAGTGAGCCCTTTTTTTCCACAGAGGTTTTCATGCATTCTCCTTTTTTCACGGGCGTGTTTACCAAATCGCAGCCAGTATAGATATGCAATTCCCGAATGAAAATCAAAAAATTACGCTCGTAACGGGTAAAGGTGGGGTCGGTAAGTCGGCTGTGGCCGCGGCCCTTGCCGAGGTTTATGCCCGCCAAGGCCTCAGAACCCTACTGGTTGAGCTCGGAGAGCGCAGTTATTACCAATACATCTACGAAATGCCAATCCGCTACGAGCCGACCCGAGTTTTCGACCGGTTTTACATTTCATTATGGAGCGGTGAGAGCGCCTTGCGCGAGTATGTTTACTATCTCATCCGCGTGCGTAAGCTCGTGGATCTATTCTTTGAGAATAAGATCATGCGCACGTTCATTCGAGCGGCGCCGGCCCTGAAAGAACTCGCTGTTCTTGGCAAAATTACAAGCGGTATCCGCGCCTGGGGGCCGGAGCTCGAATTCGACCGGATTGTGGTCGACGCCTTTTCAACCGGGCATTTTCTCGCTCTGTTACAGGCCCCTGCCGGTATCGCCGATTTGATCGAAAGCGGCCCCATGGGTGAGCAGTCGCGTCGAATTTGCGAGGTTCTCAATCGCGCGGATCTGGCACAGTACTACATTGTGACCCTGCCCGAGGAGTTACCGGTCGCCGAAGCCATCGAGCTCAAAGCGGCCCTCAAAGCTCGAGTCGGTATGGAGCCGAAATTGATCTGCAACCGAGTCTATGAAACGGCGCTGACGACTTCGTGGCTTGAGCGGTATTCCGATCAACCGTTTGCCGAGTTTCTCATCAACACGATGAAAGCGCAGGGTCATGAGACCGCGCAGTTAAAGCAGGCCGCCGGCTCATTCACAACCCTTCCGCTTATATTCAATGACCGCGGTCGAATTGTGATCGAACGGTTGTCGCAAGCTCTCGAATCGAAAGTGGAGCGCTTATGACCGAAGCGCTGTTTGACCGATTGTTTAACAATAAGATCCTGATCTGCGTGGGCAGTGGTGGCGTCGGTAAAACCACCATGAGTGCGAGCCTCGCCGTCGCCGCGGCAAAACGCGGCAAACGAGTTCTTGTGATGACGATTGATCCGTCGAAACGGCTCAAGACGGCACTTGGTTTAGAGGACAAAAGTGAATCGACGATCACCCGTGTGCCCAATCAGCAATATGCAGGCGAGCTGTTTGCGCTGCTTCTAGATGCCGAGTCGATTTTTCGTGAGTTTGTAACGTCATCGTCATCGGATCCGACGCTTGCCGATCGGCTATTAAAAAACCGGCTTTACAAACAGCTCTCGACAACTCTTAGCGGATCGCAAGAGTTCACATCCCTGCTTCAACTTTCAAAAATTGCAACGGATGAGCGGTTTGATCTCATCATACTCGACACTCCGCCGGCTCAGCACGCCGTTGACTTTCTCGAGGCGCCTGAAAAAATCAACGCACTTTTTCAAGACAAAATAGTTCGCTGGTTTATTGGCGAAGAGACTCACGGCGGGATCATTCAACGGATGATTTCGACCGGGACAAGAACGGTGCTGTCAGCCCTCGAGCGAATGACGGGCAGTCAGTTCATGCGCGAACTCAATGATTTTTTTGCCAGTGTTCGTTCGGTGCAGGCGAAAATCAGCCAAAAGACGCAAGCGGTGGAGGCCCTGCTTCACGCGAAAACCACCGCCTTTCTACTGGTGACGGGCTTTGATTCGGCGAAGTTAAAAGAAGCTGAAGAGCTGAATACCTATCTCCGATCATCGGGTTTTTCTTTGGATGTCGTGATCATCAACCGGGCCTTTGTTCAAAATATCGAAATGACCGAGCCGCAGGACGAGGCTCTCGCGAGCGAATATCAGAGATGGCGTGACTATCACGCGGGGCGAGAAAAGCTTTATCTGGAATATGCCGAAAAATGGCGGCAGAATTTAACGGTGGTTCGCATTCCCGATTTGAACAGGGAGCTATCGGGTTTACCAAGTTTAGAAGGAGTCGCCGATGAATTGGCCAAAGCTTAGCAAAGTTTCGATGGCGTGTGCCCTAGTGGTTTGCGGGTGCGCGCATAACACTCCTCAATCAGCGTATCAGGCTTATCAGGCGAAACAACAAGTCATCATCAAGCAATTTAACAAAGCCAATAAAATCATGGATGACGGCCAATTTGAAAAAGCCGCCAAAGCCTACGATGATATCGCACTCAATGACCCCGTCGGCCAGCTAGATCTCATAATAATTTACAATGCCGGTATCGCGTATTATCAGGCCGGCGATTGTAAGACGGCCGGCGAGCGTCTTCGCGGGGTCGTTCGTTTAGCGGGCAAAATGGCGCCGCAGGTAAAATATCGCGCGCTCATGCAGCTTGCCGACGTGTACACATGCCTCGGCGACAATGCGAAAACAATCACCACTCTCGTCGAGGCGGAGAGAGGCGGGCATGTGCTGCCGCCTGAAATTCAATTGGCTGAAATCCCGGCGCGTTTGGCCGCCGCATATGCGCGAATCGGCAATATCACAGAGGCCCAGCGCTACTACGGTATCGCCGAAAGAGGCTTGAACGAAGTCGGCGTGACGCTTCAACAACAGCGGGATCAGTCGAAAATTATTGCGCGTATCCTTCTCGAGATGGGCAGCATGCAGCAGCTCAAGCCCGAAACGCTCAAGAGCGCGCAGTACCTTGCCAGCGTGCGGGCCTTGCAGAAATACTTGTACAAAGCGATCGAGTTGAACGTCGACGGTTCTTCGCAGTCGGCAGCGGATCAAATCGTTCACGCCTATGACAGTATATGGTATTACATCGACCAGAATCAAAAGGCGCCATTGGGCGATCTTGCGGCACGCGAAGAGACAAAGAAGAAGCTCCAAATTGCGGAGCTCGCCGTGCAAGATTTAAAAGACCTTTACCATCAGCACATTCCCGACCCAAATGAACCGCCGGTTATATCGCAATTTTTGGGTGAAATGAAAACTCGCGAACTCAAATTTCGCAATTACATCGCCGTCAACATTGTTGGCACGAATCTCACTCCTGAGGCGCTACAAGCTCAAAGTCTCAGACGCGAAGGGCGAGTTTTAAACCCAAACCCGATACTCGAACAGAAGAAAGTGGACCAATGACGCTGCTCCGGCGTTTTTGGCTCGGCTTTACATTTGTGATTTTTGGGTACCGCACATCGCGTACGAACCCAGCGATTAAAAAATGGGTCATTGCGCCATTCGTGGTCGGGCTTCTTGTGTTACTTGTCGGCAGTTTTCTCGGGGCTATTTACATAGGGCCCAAGGCCGTCCACATTCTGGTCACCCACCTAGGTGTTCACGGCGGCGTTCACCCAAACTCATTTTTGGCGATGGCCTCATCGTGGCTTCTTCACCTCATTTTATGGGTCGTATTTTTAATCCTCTACTTGTTTTTCATTTATGTTTTTGCCTCGATTATTGGCATGCCGTTTTACCGTGTGCTGGCGCAGAAGACGCTTGAGCAGTTCGGTATTGCGCAGCCTCATCGTGAGTTTCGTGAACGCATTCGGCATTCTGCCAAAATGGTGCTCGTGGCGCTCGAACGAGCCGTGATTTTAGTCTTAGCCGCAACGATTTTGTTTGCTGGCTCATTTGTGCCGGGTTTGAATTTTGTCACGGCTTTTATCGGATTTATTTTGATCGCGTTTGATATGTCCGACTACGCACTTGAATTGGAGGGTTACCGATTAGTTCGAAGATTTTTATTTTTACTTGGGGCATGGCCTGAATACTTAGGTATGGGTGTTTTCATCGCCTTGACAGCTTTGGTACCAGGCCTCATCGTCTTATGCATGCCATTTGGAGTGATAGGGGCCACGCATGTCGTCCATTCAAGACGTCATCCATAAAAAAATAGTTGAGCGTTACGATCGCGTGACGGCGTGGTTCGAAGGGCGGGCCATGGGCCTTGCTTTCCCGATTTACGCGAGTTTCGACATCCGCGATTCCGGTGATAAAATTGCGCCGGTTGATGCCAATATATTTCCGGCTGGGTTCAACAATATCTGCCCGGCGGATCAAGATGCGGCCGGCGATGTCGTGCGCCGCTACATCAAGCGGCATTACGGCGAGCCGAAAAATATCGCGCTTTTATGCGAAGAGCACACCGGCAACGGGTTTTATTGGGAAAATATTCGAACGCTTTTAAAAATTTTTACTTTGGCGGGGCACTCAATTCACGCCTGTTTGCCGCGGGATCTTTCTTCTCCAATGCCCGTTTCGACAGCTTCTGGAGCGACTGTAACCGTGAGCGCGGCCGTGAATCGCGGCGGTGACATATGGGTCGACGAAATACCGATGGATCTCGTGATTTGTAACAATGATTTTTCAGACGGTTATGAAGAATGGAGCCGGGGGATTAAAACTGCATTTAATCCCCCCCGTGAGCTAGGTTGGTATCGGCGCAAGAAGTTCACATTTTTTCAACAGTACAATCAGCTCGTAGGTGAATTCGCCGATCTTATTGGAGTCGAATCGCGACTTTTGCAGGTGGCCACCGACGTATTTTCGCCCTTTGACTCGAACGACCCCGACAGCCGGAGCGAATTGGGCAAAAAGGTCGACGAATTTTTGGCTAAGACTGGGGCGCCGTTTTGCTTCGTAAAAAACAATTCGGGGACATACGGGCTTGCCGTTATGCAAGTGTACTCCGGCGCAGAAATTCAGGATTGGAACAACAAAGTCCGCAAAAAAATGCGCGCGGCTAAAGGCGGTCGCGAAGTTTCAGAAGTCATCATCCAAGAAGGCATACCCACTCGGTTCAGTGAACCCGATGGCGGTTCGGCTGAACCGTGCATCTACACAGTCGGCGACGGGCTCGTCGGCGGGTTTTTACGTTCACACGCCGAAAAAGGCCCCGATGAAAGCCTTAACTCTCCAGGCGCTGTCTACAAGCGCCTCTGCGTGTCGGATCTTCTTATAAAGGTGGCCGATTGCCCGATGGAAAACGTGTACGGATGGATCTCCCGCCTCGGCGTTCTCGCCATCGCGCTCGAAGCGCGAACAGGCGGTATCGAATTCACCGGCTATCGCGATTAGTCGCTCGCGAATAGCCGCGCCGCCGCTCGATTAGAATGGATATGTTCTTTTCCCGAAGTTGAACGTCAGCATAAAGAGTCATTTCTGATTGTTAAATCTATTGAGCGGGAGCGAAGGTGACAATCGGAGCAAAACCCGCTTGAGAGCTCTTCGCAAAGTCGTGGCGAATGTTCGACGTTCAACTTTGGGCAGCGAGGATACCTGTTCCCATCGAGAAAGCGCACCGCTGCCTCAAATGAACGAGGTCAACCTCACGGGTCAGCCAAACATGCGCGCGAGCTCGACAAATGTTCGAACCATTGAGCCCGAAGCGCCTTTTTTCGAACAGTAGTTGAGGCGATTGCCGACGTGCCAAGCTGTACCGGCAATATCAAAATGCGCCCACGGGATCTCCTTGTCGACGAACTGCTCGAGAAACGCGGCGGCAGTCGAAGCACCGGCACCTCTGTTCGAAGAAATATTGCATAGGTCGGCGTAGGTGCCCTTCATATCGCTGACATGATTGTCGTGAATCGGCATCGGCCAGACGAGTTCGCCTGTGTTATCTGCCGCTTCTAAAATTTTCTTTCGAAGCTTCGAATCGCGCGTGAACGCGCCCGTGTGGATATTGCCGAGAGCGATCACGCAAGCCCCGGTCAACGTCGCGGCATCAAAAATTACCGCCGGTTTATGCTCAGTGGCGTAAGAGAGTGCATCCATCAAAATCAGCCGGCCTTCGGCATCGGTGTTATCGACCTCAACAGTTTTGCCATTGCGGGCCGTCAAAATATCTCCGGGCTTATTGGCAAGCGGTCCCGGCATATTCTCGGTCGCCGGTACAAACCCGACAGCGTTGATCTTAAGTTTCAGCTTCGCGATCGCGAGCATGGTGCCGATAACGGTCGCGCCGCCGCATTTATCAAATTTCATTTCTTCCATCGCGGCCGACGGCTTGATACTGATGCCGCCCGAGTCAAACGTGAGCCCCTTGCCCACAAAGCAGACCGGCTTTTTCGATTTTGCGGCACCGTTATACTCCATAATGATAAAGCGCGGATCAACGGCGCTGCCAAGCGAAACGCCGAGTAATCCGCCGAATTTTTCTTTCACGATGCGCGCGCGATCCCAAATCGTGACCTTGAGAGCCGTGCCTTTGGCTTTTTTCACGGTTGAATCCGCTAAAATTTCAGGCGTCATCAAATTGCCGGGAGTGTTGCCCAAATCGCGAGTAAAATTCACGCAGTCGACCAGGGTCGACGCCGTATCGATCGCTTTATCAAAGGCTGTATTTTTCTTTTCGACCAAGAGGTGGAGCTTCGTCTCTTTTGGCTCTTCGTCTTTTTTCGAATCCTCTTTTTTCTTCGTTTTAAATTTATTGAAATCATATGCGGCTAGGAGTGCGCCTTCGACAAAGGCTTGCGCCGCATCGGCAAGCGAACTTTTGAAAAGCGTTGCGATCGGGCCGAACGCGATATCGGCATCGGTCACCTTGTTCGACTTTAAGCAGGCCAAAACAGAGGCTCCAAGCCGTCTTAAATCCTCATGCGTTTTGACCTTTTCGTCGAGGCCGAAAACCGCGACGTTTTGATAGCCATTCAAATCGGCGAGCCGTAAAAAAGTACCGGCCTTTTTTAGATCCTCGAGCGACAGGCCGTTTTCAAGAATTGAAGCGACGATCTCACTCAGCCTTTTGTCAAGTTCAGGCCCCATCCCGGAAACTTCCGATTTGGTTTTGCCCTTTCGAGCGAAAACGACGACGGTGGTGCACTTCGGGTCTCGAGCCTTCGCGCTACGGAGACGGACGTTGATCTGGACGGAACTCGCATTTTGGTCGAGGGGCATGGTCACTCCTTGGTGTGGGTAAGATTTCGAATATCATACGGGGTTATTTTGATAAAGCGTTTTCATAAAACTCCCGAAAAGACATGTGTCGGGTTTCGTCGTTTTCTACTGACGAAATGTACGATAGTATATAAGCGTTACGAAATGGAGAACAAGTGAGCCAACAATCGTTTCAATCAAATCTGATACCGATGGTGATCGAACAAACTCCGCGCGGAGAAAGAAGTTACGATATTTACTCGCGCTTATTGAAAGATCGCATTATCATGCTCGGCACTCCCGTCACCGAAGACGTGGCAAACAGTATCATTGCTCAAATGTTTTTTCTTGAAATGGAAAACCCGGATAAGGACATATCGCTCTACATCAATTCGCCAGGTGGCAGCGTTTCGGCCGGTCTTGCCATTTATGACATCATGCAGTTTGTAAAGTGCGACGTGAGTACAATTTGCATTGGTATGGCGGCCAGTATGGCGGCGACGCTATTGTCAGCCGGTGCCAAAGGTAAGCGCTATATACTCCCTAATTCGCGAGTACTTGTGCACCAACCGCTCATTATGGGGAATGGTTTACAGGGGCAGGCGAGCGATATAGAGATCCACGCGAAAGAAATGATAAAAACTAAAACACGACTCAATGAAATTCTCGTGAAACACACTGGACAAACGTTTGAAACGGTGACCAAAGCAACTGATCGTGATAACTACATGAGCGCTGAAGAAGCTCGTGAATTCGGAATTATTGACGAAGTCGTAAACAGCCGCAAATTGGTTCGTACATAAAGGTATGGATAATGATGAGCAAAGGTAATACGTCATACGGTAATTTGTGCTGCAGTTTTTGCGGCAAAAGCCAAAAAGAAGTTAAAAAGCTGATCGCAGGGCCTGGGGTTTACATTTGCGACGAATGCATTGATTTGTGCAATGACATTATCACCGAAGAGAAAGAACGCGAGGATATTGCCAAGCACAACCTAACGGTGCCGAAGCCGGTTGATATCAAAGCGTTTCTCGACGACTACGTGATCGGCCAAGACTCGGCGAAGAAATCCCTCGCTGTCGCCGTACACAACCATTACAAGCGCATCAACAGTTCGCGAAATCGCAAAAAAGATGAAGTTGAAATCGCCAAGTCGAACATCCTATTGATCGGCCCAACGGGCTCAGGCAAAACGCTTCTTGCCCAGACGATCGCGAAAATACTGAATGTCCCGTTCGCCATGGCCGACGCGACGGCTCTCACCGAGGCCGGTTATGTCGGCGAAGACGTCGAGAATGTCGTTTTGAATTTACTTCAGGCTTCAGACTACGATGTTGAGAAATGCAAAAAAGGCGTCATTTACATTGACGAAATCGATAAAATTTCGCGCAAAGCCGAAAATCCGTCGATCACTCGCGACGTAAGCGGTGAAGGTGTGCAGCAAGCTCTGCTCAAAATTCTCGAAGGGACGATTGCCAACCTACCGCCAAAAGGTGGCCGCAAACATCCGCAACAGGAATTTATTCAGGTCGATACGACAAACATCTTATTCATTTGCGGCGGTGCATTCGTCGGTCTTGAAAAAGTCGTTGAGAATCGCCTTTCGAGTCGAAGTCTAGGTATCAGTGCTGATATCAAGACTAAAGCCGAGCGCAATATGACAGGCGAGAACCTATTGAAAAAAGTCGAGCCCGATGACCTCGTGCGATTCGGACTGATACCCGAATTCATCGGCCGGTTACCGGTTGTGGCGGTACTCGACCAATTAACCGAAGATGCTTTGATTGATATCCTCGTTCGTCCAAAAAATGCTCTCACAAAACAGTTCCAAAAGTTGCTAGATTATGAGAATTGTCATCTCAGCTTTACGGACCCAGCCCTTCGAGAGATAGCCCGCGAAGCGCTTAAGCGCAACACGGGCGCCAGGGGTTTGCGAAGCGTGATCGAGCACGCCATGATGGACGTGATGTACGAAATTCCTTCCAAGGGCAACGTGAAGGAATGTATAATTGACGAAGGGACGATTCTCCGCGGGGAGAAGCCGAAACTGGTCATCAGAACCGAGCGAGAAATGGCGCAATTGGCGACCGCGAAAACGGACGACTCAGCCGAAAGCGCGTAATAACTCCCTCGGATTAGCGAGGGAGGCCTTGTGACTGCCAACAATCAAAAACTTCCACTGTTACCGCTGCGGGATCTCATCATTTTTCCGCACATGATGATGCCGCTTTTCGTTGGTCGCGAAAAAAGCATCAACGCGCTTGAAGAAGCGATGACCAAGCAAACGGACATCGTCTTGGCCGCGCAAAAGGACCCGAAGGCGAATGCGCCGCAACCCGAAGAAATTTTTCGCATAGGCACTATCGGGACGATCATTCAACTTCTGCGCTTACCTGACGGTACGGTGAAAGTGCTCGTCGAGGGCAAAAAGCGTGCGATGATCAAAAATTATGTCCAAAACGAAGGTTTTTTCATGGTCGAAGTGGAGCCCATGAAAGAACAAATCGAAAACGTGGTTGAGGCGCGAGCGCTTGTTCGTTCGATCAAGACGACTTTTGAAACCTATGTGAAGCTCAATAAAAGAATTCCGCCCGAAGTCTTGATGCGGGTCTCAACCATTGAAGAAATTGGTGAGCTTGGTGATATTATTGTCGCGCAGTTGAACCTCAAGCTCGAAGATAAACAGCGCATTCTTGAAATTACCGACCCCGGCAAAAGACTCGAGGAACTGCTAAATCTCATGACCGGCGAAATCGAAATTCTTGAGGTGGAGCGAAAAATTCGCGGCCGCGTAAAAAAGCAAATGGAACGCTCGCAGAAAGAATATTATCTGAATGAACAGATGCAGGCGATTCAAAAAGAGCTTGGCGAAAAAGACGACTATCAGGCCGAGCTCGACGAACTGACCGAGCGCCTCGAAGAAAAGAAGATGTCGGATGAGGCGAAAAAGAAGATCAAAAAAGAAATCAAAAAGTTGAAAATGATGTCGCCAATGTCGGCCGAAGCCGCAGTGGTTCGTAACTATATCGATTGGATGCTCGATTTGCCGTGGCATAATTATGCAAAAGAAAAACACGATATCGAAGAAGCCCGAAGCATATTGGATGACGATCATTGGGGGCTCGAGAAGGTAAAAGAGCGCATTCTCGAGCATTTGGCAGTGCAATCGCTTAACAATAAACTGCGTGGTCCGATTCTGTGCCTTGTCGGCCCTCCGGGCGTCGGTAAGACCTCTCTAGCTCGATCTATCGCGCGCTCACTCAACCGTCCGTTTTCTCGTATCTCGCTGGGTGGAGTACGCGACGAGGCCGAAATTCGCGGGCATCGTAAGACCTACGTCGGCGCTATGCCCGGCAAAATTATCCAGGCTATGCGCAAAAGCGAATACGGTAACCCTCTATTGCTGCTCGATGAGATCGACAAAATGAGCATGGATTTTCGCGGCGATCCAAGCTCGGCGCTCCTTGAAGTTTTAGATCCGGAGCAAAATTGCAATTTTCAGGACCACTATCTAGAGGTCGATTACGATTTGTCACAGGTTATGTTTGTCACTACGGCGAACTCGCTTCACCCGGTGCCGCGACCGCTGCTCGATCGGATGGAAGTCATTCAACTTGAAGGTTACATAGAAGACGAAAAATACCATATCTGCCAAAAATATTTGGTGCCAAAGCAGATCGAATTGCATGGCTTGAAAGATTACAAAATTAATTTTACTCCGGCGGCGATTCGTGAAGTAATACGCTCGTACACGCGTGAGGCGGGCGTGCGAAATCTTGAGCGGCAGATTGCGACGATTTGTCGAAAACTCGCCAAAGAGATAGTGACTGAAAAAATGAAAGCCGAACATAAGGGGGGCGGCAAGCGAGCGAAAGTCGTCAAAGCCGGCCTCAAGCCGATCAATGTCTCGCCGGCAAAAGTCACGGAGCTTCTCGGCCCGGATAAGAATCGCTTTGGCAAAATCGAAGCTCAAAGCGAGATCGGGCTCACGAATGGTCTTGCATGGACTGAAGTCGGCGGAGATTTGTTGGTTGTCGAAGTCTCAACTGTGCCGGGCAAAGGTAAATTTACGATTACCGGCCAGCTCGGCGATGTGATGAAAGAATCCTGCTCGGCCGCCATGAGCTATGTCCGCTCGCGTGGTCCGCTGTTCGGCTTTGATAAAGAAATGTATGCGAATATCGACGTTCACATTCACGTGCCAGAGGGGGCCATCCCGAAAGACGGTCCGTCGGCGGGCGTTGCGATCACGACGAGCATTGTTTCGTCTCTGACGAAAATCCCTGTGAAAAAGACAGTTGCAATGACCGGCGAAGTCACTCTGCGCGGGCGAGTTCTTGCAATTGGCGGGTTAAGAGAGAAGATTTTGGCAGCTCACCGCGGTGGCATAAAAATGGTGATCATACCAAAAGAGAATGAAAAGGACCTTAAAGACATCCCGAAGCAGGTACTGAAAGACATAAAAGTAATTTTGGTCGATCACGTTGATCAGGTGCTTGTGAATGCGCTTGAGATCCGCAGCCCCAAAGAACTGTTTAAATCGCGTGGGGAGCGCTCTCTCGGTATTCGAGCGCAATACCAAGGGTCATCTCTGCAGCATTAGTTCAACAGTTCAACCCACAAACCTTGTTGGTTGAACAATTCCCCTTGACCGGCCTATGACAGGTTTTGTAAGAATTTCGGTCCAAGGGGGGTCGATTGGAAGCTCTGGCCGTTAACGGCAGTTTAGAGTCCTTGGCGGAAGTTGGTAGACTTTACGCTGATCGATGCGATTTCAAAACAGCAGAAACATATTTTTTACGCGCAGCCTCTGGTTACCTGGAAAAAAAGGATTTCGTTAATTACCTTCGTTGCATCAATCGTCTTTTACGAGCCTATGCCGAAATGGAAAACCATTCGGCAATCGATGACGTCAAAGAGAAATTGCAAGAATTGATGCTCAAAGAAAAAGTGAGCCTTGATTCGCGGACCTATTATAGTTTGGGGCTTTGCGCATCGTACAAGGGTCAAAATAAAACGGCGCTTGAATATCTTGAAAAGTCTCTCGCTGTCGCTCTTGCCGCAGATGACAAAGAGAGTATTTGCTACGCTATCAACGGCATCTCGATCATCTATACGGCGCTCGGGCGCTACGAAGACGCGCTCAAAGAAATTTATAACCTACAGGTGTTTTTTCAGGTGTTGCCATTGCCTGAACTTCGGCTGTCCAGCCAAATCATGAATGGGCATATCTTGCGCGAAATGGGCAAGTTCGACCAGGCCCTTGAAGTTTTCTGGAAGTGCTACGAAGAACTTCGCGAACAGAAAAATCTGCATATTTTTATTTCGCTTCTTTACGCAATGGGCGTGACTTATCTCGAGTCCGGTAACCATGATCTGGCGCGCATGTATTTGATGCTAGCAAAAAGCAGCGCGGACCCTGAAAACCTTCGCTACTCCACTCGAATTATTGAGAAGCGGTTGGCGCAAATTGGCGATGTGGCAATCGTGGATTACGACCTCGTGTTCGACGCTGTGAACAAACAAATTACTGAGAAGAAAAAAGGCAAGGTTGATTTTAAAAACCAATTTATTCTGCTCGACCTTTTAAGATTATTCATGAAATCACCTGGCGAGGTTCATTCGAAAGAATTGATTGTAGAAAAAATTTGGAAGCAATCATATGACCCGCGAGTTCACGACAATAAATTATACGTGACAATTAAACGGCTTCGAAAAATGATCGAGCCGGACTTTGATAAACCAAAATACATCTTTCGAGCGAAAAACGGGTACTATTTGAATAAAAACGCTCGAGTGCTGTTGCAAAAATAATAAGGGGGAGTCGTGCGGATTCTTAAATATTTTTCTACTTTGATTTTTGTGGGGGTAACTGCCGCCATATTTATGACGACGGTGCCGGCCCATGCGCAGCACGTTTACCCTTGGCCGCCCAATGTAAGATGTCCGGTCCGCTGGCACCGGTACAGAGGTCGCTATCGCGTCCAAGCGGATATCATCTCTCCATATGGAGGCCACGTTGTTGAGATCAACATTCGACGTTCCCATAGCCGACTCAACCTTGATTATTTGCAAATCACCCAATATGCCCGTGACGGTAAATTGTACGCTGAGGGAGAAACGTATTTGCCCGTACATTCGCGATCACTGCGCGAAATAATGCGAGTACCAGGTACGAACCAAATGTATATGGTTGAATTGAACGCCTATACTCGGGAGCAAACGCGCGACTGCGATGAGAGAAATTTAATAATCGGAATTTCATTTTATCCGATGAACGCATATCGGGTCGAGGTTGCGCCACAATATTTTCTTATTCCGCTTAATTAGGTTGGGGAGACAATATGAAAATAGAAATTGGAATTAAAGAGGCCGACCGCAAGAAGATTGCCGACGGCCTATCGCGCCTCTTAGCTGACAGTTATATCCTTTATCTAAAAACGCACAGTTTTCACTGGAACGTCGAAGGACCCATGTTCAATACGCTCCATCAGATGTTTATGGACGAATACACCGAGCTTTGGAACGCGCTGGATCTCATCGCTGAGCGGATTCGTGCGCTCGGGTTTTACGCACCCGGATCGTACAAAAAGTATTCGGAGTTGTCGTCGATAAGTGAGGCTGAAGATACAATGCCGGCGCAAAACATGATTCATCAATTGCTCGAAGGGCATGAGGCCGTAGCAAAAACAGCGCGATCCGTTTTGCCGGTTGCGGAGGCCGCAAATGACGAGGCAACACTCGACCTTCTGACGCAGAGACTGCAGCTTCATGAAAAAACCGCTTGGATGCTCCGAAGCTTGCTGGCAGGATAAGCGAAAACAACGGAGTTTTTCGCATGACAAAAACGACTATAAAAATTCTCTTTTGCGTCACATTTTTGGCCGCGCTCTCGGCCTGTGTCTCAGCTGGTAAATATAAAAAGCTTCAAAAGAGTGACGACGCCACAGCGGCGAGTCTCACTTCGGCCCAAGCAGAAGTTTCGTCTGATGCCAAGCAGATTCAAGATCTGAAGGGCAAAATTCACGACGAGGAGATGATCGTCGCGAACCTCGAGGGCAAGCTCGGTAAAAGTAAAAGCGCGAGGCAAAAGCTCGAAGGTAATGTCGCCACAATGAAGCAAGCCCTTCAGGCGCTGAATAAAGAACGCGCCGAAGCGGAGCAGCGAATTAAGGAGTTTCAAGAGCTCACTGCAAAGTTTAAATCCCTCACTGACACAGGCAAAATTGCGATAAAAATTGTCGATGGCCAGATGGTGGTCGCGATGTCGAGTGATGTTTTGTTCCCATCAGGATCGGCTCGGCTTTCGAAGGACGGTTTGGCGACGATTCAACAAGTGACGCCACTACTCGTATCGGTGCCAAACCGACGCTTTCAAATTGAAGGGTTCACGGATAATGTCCCGATCAAAACCGCAAAATTTCCTTCGAACTGGGAATTGGCTTCGGGTCGCGCCATGACCGTTCTTAAAACGATGCTGGATGCCGGTATGCCGCCCGAACGCGTAAGTGCTGCTAGTTTCGGCGAAACCCATCCGATTGCGCCTAACGACACGGATCAGGGGCGTGCAGCAAACCGGCGGATTGAAATTGTCGTCGTGCCGGATTTATCGACATTGCCCGGCTATAATCAATTGCAAAAATTGTCAGGTCCCTAAGATTTGCAAACAAAAAATGGTGCGAACGACAGGGATTGAACCTGTGGCCTTTGCTGTGTGAAAGCAACGCTCTACCACTGAGCTACGTTCGCTACTGAGTATCGGTACGTGAACATATCAGCTACTTCCGTTTGCGTCATGCATCAAATTTTGGTAAGTGGCATGCACTGCCTAAGGGGGGCGATGTGGTAAAGGGTTTACTTATAGTTACGGTCGGGCTCATGCTCTGTGCAGTCACCTATGCCACGGACTACAAACAGGACGTAAGCACAATCTTACAATCGAAAGACGTGAAGGCCCTAGTGGCACAAAATGATCTGACTATTGTGGGTGTAAACTTTTACAGCAAAGGCCTCTGCGAAAATAATTCGAAGGATTGCCAAAATTTTTACGAGGTTCATGCGCGCAGTCACATTGCCGATTGCAATTTTTTGGTGGTTGTTATGAAAAATCAAGCGGCAGTACTGCGCGATTGGGCAAACGGATTTCCTGCCTTGATTTGCCACTAACGCGCGAAATTAGCGGCGAATTTTACGAAAAATATAGATAATATCGTGGTGACCGTATCCGCAAAGGTTACTTCGTGCAAATTCGCGAATTGTCAGGCGGTTGTGCCGCAGCCAAAATAAAGCGGTTCTGCCGGCAGTTATGGCTCGATGTGAGCGAGCACCACAACGAATGACTTCAAAACCATCAAAAATAAATAATCGCCGCCCCGTGATACGGTAATTGCTGATGACGGTGGCGTGACACACGAGCGTTTGTGCCTGCTGAATCATTCTATTTCGGCTAAATCTCAAAGTCATAGTCGACAGTATGTCGACGATTTCGGGAGCTAATTTCGCTCTATCCGTGCAAGCCGTTCGCGTCATCTGCCAAACGCCCGCATCCAGTGCGGAATCGACGCGGCTATATTGTCGACCCTGCGCAATTGCACAGCTCAGAATCGCCAATGGCAGTACAACAATACGGATGAACTTCACTATTGATTAAGTACCATAGTTCAAGCGTGCGGTTCTCCAGACGTAATGAAATCATAATGCTCAAGTGTGCGAATCAGTCGAGATAAGTGATGATTGTTCGATTTATTCGTGCAAACTGAAGAACCGCAATTTTGTAAAATTATTTTGGTCGCCGTAGCCGGGGGGGCTGGTAGGACGTGAGGGATTCGAACCCACGACATCCACCTTGTAAGGGTGGCGCTCTACCAACTGAGCTAACGTCCTATCTTTGCAATCATACTGGCTCCGGTGCCGCGATTGCGTTTTGCGAGGCGCAATATGACATCAGCTTGGGCCCCTTGTAAAGTCCAAACCAACGCATGAAACGGTTATTTTGGGGAAGCTTGGCAGTTAAGCTGGCGCTGGCGGCGTTTGTGCCGATCTTTGCCGACGAGGCGTATTATTGGGTGTGGTCGCATCACCTCCAGCTGAGTTATTATGACCATCCCGCGATGGTGGCGTGGCTTTTTTGGCTCGGGCATTTTCTCGAGCCAATCGCGAATTGTGTGCGCTACCCCGCCGTTATTCTCGGTCATCTGACATTTGCCCTGTGGCTACTCATCATGACTGAAGTTTTGCCGGACGACGATTGGCGGACTGAACGGCTATGGTGTTTCGCACTCCTCTACTTGTTTTCACCATTTCTCGGTGTGGGTTCGATCATTGTCACCCCCGATATCCCGCTTTTGTTCTTCTGGTCTCTCGCGCTTTACATTTTTATAAAAATTGAGAAATCACCGACCGCGTTGGGATATGCTGCCTTGGGTGCAACCCTCGGCCTATGTTTCTGTTCAAAGTACAACGCCGTCTTATTCGTACCGGCGCTGCTATTTTACATCCTTTTTGAGCGACGCTGGAACGAAATCAAATGGCGCTACGTCGCGCTCACGATCGGTGCCGGGTTGCTATTCTGTTTGCCGGTGCTGTTGTGGAATTATCAGCACGACTTCATCTCGTTTCGCTTTCAACTCTCGCACGGATTTCATAACGCCGAACACAAGCCGGAGTGGATTTATGACTATCTACTTCAAGAGATCGGTTTGTTGTTCCCGCTGACTGTATGGGCGGCCTTGCGATCAAAGCCGTCGCGTTCAGGGCGAGTGCTCATATATTTTGCTTGGTTCCCATTTGTGTTCTTCTTTTTCTCAGCGCTCAAATCGTTTGTTGAGGCAAATTGGACGATCGTGGGGTTCCCCGCCGTGATGGCGATTGCGGTTTTTCATCCGCGCATTCGCGCTTTCACCCGCATTTACGTCACTATGTTCGGCGCGGCATTATTGTTCGCGGTCGCTGTATTTGCAGTGCCTCGATTACGCGTATGGAGCGGTCACGTAACGAACACGTTTGAGTATGAAGCGCTAGCGCAAAGGCTAAAGACTTATGATCCGCTTTTCACGCAAACGCACCAGTGGGCTGCATCGCTTACGTACTATATGAAACGGCCGGTTTACAAACTTCGCGGTATTGATCGCGTCGGGTTTTACGAGTTCATCCCCGAGTCAAAACCGAGAGGTCATCATTTTTATCTACTCACTCGCCCAGATGAGACATTGCCGGCATGGCTTTCGGCTCAGCATTGGCAAGCTCACAAAATTTGGCGTTCAGTTCCCCCGAAGTATGAACTACTTGAGCTCAATCGTGAGTGAAGATACTAAAATTAGGTTAGGTGGTGTGCAACCTTTTGGTACACGTCTTCGGGAGTGATTGCTTGTAGACACTTGTTGTCTCGACATGCGGTTTTTCGGTGATTGAACGCGCTGACACACGGTGAGCATGAATAATTCGCATAAAGAGGCGTGAAATTGCCGAGAGAACCGTACAAACTTGGCGTCTCGGGGCCAAAAAAAACGTAAGTCGGGATGTCAGTGAGACTTGCAAAATGCGCCGGCCCCGAGTCGTTTGAAATCATCATTTTGCATAAAGAGTATAGCCCGGTGAGATCTTCAAAACTCACACGACCCGCGAAGTTGTAGCAGCGGTCGCGCGACGCCATAATTCGAATCGGGTCGATTTCGAGTGCCTCGCTAGGGGCTCCGGTTAACAGTATGCGCGCATCGGGGTGTGCATCCAGTATCATTTGCGCAAGTTTCGCATAGTGCAGCTGTGGCCAGCGCCGTTGCGGTAAAAATTCACCGCCCGCACAGTTCATGATAACCCATTGCGCGCGGTCATCGATCGGGCCGAGCTTATTGAGAGCTGACCGCACGCGCATTTTGGCTGCCTCAGAAACGATCGGCCTTTGCGGTTTAATTTCACTGTCAGAAATCGGGCCTTTGTAATAAGGGATGTCGTGCTCTTTGGCCAACAAGCTTTTTACTAGAGCCATGAAATTCTTCGCGATATGAATATGCGGGTTGTATGACACCCGTCGAGTGAGGATAGAGCCGCGAAAGAGACCTTCGGCATGAAACGCATCAAACCCCACTCGCTCGCTCGCGCCGCTAAAAGCCGAGAGGAACGCCGAGTAGCGCGAGAAAAGTTCAAAATCGATAACCGCATCGATTCGCCGCAAACGGCACCAAACGAAAAACCTCAAACTATCAAACGCAAACGTAAGAAAATTTTTTTCTCGAATCAAATAAACATGATCTTTGGGGACGGTGCCCACCATGCGAAGACTCGCGGCATTGCGCTCGAAGATAGCGTAAAAAACTTCGACCTTTTGATCGCGCAGCCAGCGCAAAGCCGCATCGCCGACAATAGCGCTGCCCATTTCTGAAAGCTGTAAGAATACGGCACGCCGAACCGGCGGGTGGGCGGATGTGACTTTGCTCCGAAATAAGCTCAAGAATTTCAGCCAGAGGCCCGCGAAGAAGCAGAGCGGGACTCCGACATAATAGTCTATGAAACGCATGGTATCGATTGACATGAGTGGCAGCTTACTCCAAAACGACCGTCATGGCATCTATCTATGAGCTAGCACAAGTCTCTCACACAACACGCGACGGGGGGTGGCAGGTCGATTTTTTCAAGGGCTTGCCGAACGCGAAGTTGAAAATTTTAAATGAAGCTCCAGCCACCGGCCCGGATGGCTGGCCATACCTCCTAGCGGCGATGGAGCCTGGCTCGAATGAATCATTTGCAAATGTGATGTCCTGGCTTTCGACACGGGGAATCGGCCTAGTGATCAACCCTCACAAAGATATGCCGGATGCCGTTCTGACATACGGTATGGTTTGGAACTACCGGCAATCCGGCCGTATTTTTACGACCGAAAATGACACCGAAACTGTCGAGTCGCCTCAGCCGGTGAAATTTGAATTGAATGAAGGGCAAAAAGCTCATGTCGGCGGCCCGAGCGAAGAGTACCTACCTGAGTATGTGCGAGCAATTTTAAGGTCTTTTTTTCGTGACAACAATGTTGAAAACCCCCGAGTTTTAGTGATGAGCACGGATCAAAAAAATTACGACCTATGCTTTTCAATTGAGTCGCTCGGCAACCCAGCTCAAGATGAGCACGGCGGCATTCTCGAGGCACTGGCGTGGTTTTTGCCCGCACATTATTCTCTCGCCCTTTTGAGCGAGTCCGGGTTACCGAAATTCACTAATCTTTAAGTTATTTCGCCAGGCACAGGCAGTAAATCAACCAGGCAGGCGCGCCAGTATTCCGGGACTTCATACGAAAAGTCGACTCCGATAACAAATCGCCCCTTACCGAGGTGGTTGGCCCGAGTGACGCTGCCGTCAAGGTCGAGGTTCATTTGGGGTAAATATAAAGCCACATGCTGACCCAGCAAAGACTCAAGGTTGAGATTCTGCCGCAATGTTTTGGGAACCAAATCTTTTCGGTTTATTTCGACCAAAAAACCACTCGTAGACGCATTCACGATTCGGCCTGATTTCGCGATAACCGAATAATTTGTGATAGAGGTAAGATCACTGATCAAAATGCCTTCGACTTCTTTGCGTCCAGCAACTCGCCTATCCGTTTTCATTTGACTCCCTTTCGGTGGGGTGAAATGCATTGCTGCCTAATTTACGTATCGGCTGGCCTGGACGAAAGTTAAGGATTAATTAATGCAAATCCCATAATAGTACGGTTGGAGACTTCACAGCGGCCTATGCCGGCGAAGGTTAAGCCCGTGTAACCGTTAATATAAAAGTTAAACAGAAAAACTGTGCATTCATTTGGCGTACGGGTCGATCGAAGTTTCAACCGGATAGCACTGACAGTCTTAGGTTGGCTGGCACCACGTAGCGCTTTAAACGCCGCTTCCTTTGAGACCCATACGGCCAAGGCATTGTTTTGAAAGTCGAGGAGCTCTTCGGCTGTCGCAAATCGAGCGGTGGCGTATTGTGAGATAGATCTACCGGCCGGTTCGAGATCAAAACCGACAGAGCGGGACGACAGGGCGAATCCCCCCAGATGTCGCGTGTGCGAGACGCTGCAAAAGTTGAACTTTGAGCGGCTTAACAGGGCCTTTTCTACGGCTTGCTTCAATTCGAGACGTTTGCCAGCCCGCCAATTTGAAGAAATAAAATATTCGACTGAAGTGCTTCGAAGGCGGATTCGCTTAGACGCTTGGCCGCCGATCAGTGCCATTGAACCGATTCGCCGGCCGTAATTTTCATCATTCGCTCAAGCGGCATGCGGGCTCTGTCAATTATTTGCGACGCCACCGAAATTTCAGGCGACAAATCGTGCAAAGCCGCGCGTATTTTTTCAAGCGTATTCATTTTCATGTACGGGCATTCATTGCAAGCACAACTACCTTCAGCCGGGGCTTGCACGATCTCGGCATCGGGCCGCGCTTTTTTCATCTGATGAAAAATACCCGGTTCGGTCGCCACAATAAAAGTCTTCGCAGGGTTCTGTTTCACTTCGGTTAAGAGGCGTGAGGTCGACCCCACTACATCGGCATATTGTAAAACTGCATCGAGGCACTCCGGGTGGGCGAGTATAGGCGCGCCCGGGTGAGCTTTCTTGAGTTCGTAAAGTTTTCTCGCCGAAAATAGAACATGAACCTCACAGGCGCCCGGCCAGAGTTCCATCGGGCGGTTGAGCTTCTTCTGCAAATACGAGCCAAGGTTGCGATCGGGCCCAAATAAAATCGTTTTGCTTTGTGGAATCGAACGAATAATCGCCTCGGCGTTTGCCGATGTGCAAATCACATCCGAAATGCTTTTCGCCTCGGCCGAACAATTGACGTAGCTGACAAGAACACTGCCGGGGTGTGAGGCCTTCCAAGCTTTGTACTTCTCGATCGGGGAGTGGGTCACTAGCGAACAACCGGCATTTGGGTCCGGTACGATGACGGTTTTATCGGGAGAAAGAATTTTGACCGTCTCGGCCATGAATACGACCCCCGCCATGAGAACGACTGCATGATTTGTTTTTTGGCTGTACTGAGCCAATTGCAGCGAGTCGCCGACAAAATCGGCTAAATCTTGAATGGCGCCGTCTTCGTAGTAGTGGGCGAGAACGAGGGCATTTCGTTCGACTTTTAGGCTGCGGATCTCATCTATCAGCGTTTTCACGCCGCCTTTATACCACTCATTTGCTGTTTAAGCACGCCTGCCCATATTGCTGAAAGTATAGATCACAATCGCCACTGTAGTCCGCACACTGAGCGGTAATCGTGCCGAACGGGCATTGCTTAACCCCACCATTCGTCACAGTACTTACGAATGACCCTTGAGTGACGAGATTTGAACCCTTATTTAAGGTATAGGAGATGGTGTTCATACCTATTGCGAGCAAGGGTCTATCGAAAAGAGAATCGACGAGCAAGTCGATTTGACCACTTTCTCCTGTTTTCGGGTTATAGCTTGAGGTTTTTGTATCTTGGCTACCGTCTTGGTGGGTGGCGACCAAAACGACTTGATCAGCGTCCACGTTTCCGGCTGTGAATACATCAACGCCGCTCGGAGACGCCACATCTTGATTGCAAACGTAAGTCTGTGTGTTGATACCGAGCGCGGCTTGGCATTGTACATTGACTGTGCCGCTCAACTGCAGAATTTGCAGATTGTTGCCGTTTTTAAAACCAGGTGAAGCAAATGCGGGCAATGCAATTAGGATGCCCATAACGATCGTGATTTTCATTTTCCCCCCTCCGCGCGATAAACTTCGCGCATCTTTGCGTGTAACCTCGAGCGCCTAAATTTCACCGCCCTTCAAGGTGGTGATAACCGCTTTTGATGCAGTCCGAAGCGCTTCAAAAACACCAACACCCTCGCGGGCGCGGCCTTCAAAATCGGGTGCATTGTAAGAATTCAGCGCGTTTCTAAGCTCGGCGATGGGTAATGCATTGGGGAGGTCGCGCTTGTTGTACTGTATGGCAAACGGCAAATTGCGCAAGTCATAACCCTGTTGTTCAAGATTAAGCTCGAGATTGCGCAACGACTGCAGGTTTTCTTCCATCCGCTCAGCTTGCGAGTCGGCGACAAATACCACCCCGTCAAGTCCCTTGAGGATCAATCGGCGGCTCGCATCGTAGACGACTTGGCCGGGCACTGTATAGAGGTGAAACCGTGTTTTGAAGCCGCGAATCTCGCCGATTTCCATTGGCAAAAAATCGAAAAAAAGCGTGCGTTCGACATCGGTCGGTAACTCCACCAGGTCGGAGCGGTCTTGGGCCACGCTTTTTTGGTAGATCCATTGCAGGTTGGTTGTTTTACCGCCGAGCGATGGGCCGTAATAGACAATCTTACAGTGGATTTCTTTGGCGTTGTAATTAATGAACGACATTAAACTTCCACCCGATTTTCAAGCGCCCGGCCGATCGTTCGATAGTCCATGTAGTCGATGTCGCCCCCTATTGGTATCCCGTGCGCGAGCCGGCTGATGCGCAGCGCGCGTACGCTGCCGTCTTGAGCCGTCACACTCAAGCCGCGCAACTGTTTGGCGATATAGAGCGCGGTGGTGTCGCCTTCAAGATCGGCATCCAATGCCAAAATGATTTCACGAATTGGCTCGTGAGTCACGCGATCTAGAAGCGGTTGCAGGCGAATATCCTTCGGCCCTACGCCGTCGAGCGGTGAAAGGGTGCCGTGAAGCACATGGTAGCGGCCTCGAAAGGCTCCAGACGTGTCAATACGGGCGATATCTGCGGGGTCTTCGACAACACAAATCGATTCGTCAGTCCGCTTCGGGTCAAGGCAGTAGTGGCAGAGGCCGTCGTTTTCTGTAAAAGAAAAGCAGCGCGGGCACTCGTGGACGCAGCTTTTCACAGCCTCGAGAGCCGTGCGCAAGTTGTCGTTATAGTCAGATCGACTTCTCAGGATGTGATAGGCAAGTCGCTGCGCTGTTTTAGGCCCAACCCCCGGCAACTTGGCCAGTTCGTTGACTAATTTCTCGAGTGAGGGGACGTGTTGAATCATTAAAACATTCCTGGAATGCCAACGCCCCCAGTGATTTTTGACATTTCCGCTTGCGAGGTTTCACTCGCGGTTTTGAGAGCTTCGTTCGCCGCTGTGACAATCAAATCTTGCAACATCTCGACATCTCCGGCGCTCATGACATCGGGTTTAATCGTGACAGCCAGAAGCCGGTTGGCGCCATTCACTTTTACGCTCACGGCACCGCCGCCTGAAGAACCTTCAAATTCTTGAGTGGCGAGCTCCTCTTGCGCTTTTTTCATTTTCATCTGCATTTGATTGGCCTGCTGCATGATTTTTTGCAGGCTATTGCCGTTACCGCCGAAACCTTTCATCACTCACTCTCCCGTATAGATTTGATCTCGCTATTAAAGATCGACTTCGCCTCTCTGACAAGGGGGTGTTCTTCAATTTTTCGTCGCAACTCATCTTGCTCGTCTTTTTTCTTTTTCTCTTGGAGTTGGACGGGGCTTAAGCGCTCGCCCGAGTCTACGGTTTCGACTTTGACCGAATGGCCGGGGCCCCAAAACGTATTGAGATAATTGACGATCTTTTTAAGAAAGGCCGAATCCGCCACTTGTTCGCGCAAAAACTGATGCTTCTCTGACACGCCGATCTTCGCCTCTTGCCCGTTTAAGCTTAACAGTTCGAGCTGGTCGAGCTGGGCTGCGATGAGGCCGTTTACTTTTCGCACACGATCGACGAAGTCGCTCCATTTTTCGGCGAGCGAACCGCGAGCTTGAGCAGCTGACGGTGCAGGAGATGGTGCCTGTGTTGCGGCAGGTGATGCTTGTGTCGCTGCCGCTATTTCTCGAGCCGGCCTTTCTTCGGACTTGCGCGACGATGCGCTGGCCAGCTTCGGCTCAGTCGCGCGAGACGGTGCGCCGATCGGCATGGCCTCAACCGCGGGGGCACGACTCTGCGCCCATTCGTCGAGCGAAGTAAACTTCGGCGCAATCGACATGCGGAGTAAAATCATCTCGAGCACGACGCGCGTGTCTTGAGCGCGATAGAGATCGCCCGTACCTTTGAGCGCCATATCAAACAGCATATGGATATCTTCTTCGGTCACGGTCTCGGCGAGCGCGCGCAAATGGTCGATCTCGTCTTTCGGCAAATCGAGCATGGCTTCGGCCCTTTCGCCGCCGATTTTGGCGAGAAGAAGATGGCGCCACTCCTCTAAAAAATCTTTCATAAAAACCAGCGGATCATACCCCGCTTCAAAAATCGCGGCCGTGCACTCGAGAATTTTCGCCGTGGCCTCGTCGCCGCCCTTCACGATTGTCGACACGGATTTCATGAGCAGCGTGCGATCGGTGAGACCGAGAGCTTCGGTCACTTTGGCAAGCGACAGGTCGCCGCCACAAAAACTCACGACTTGATCGAGCAAACTTTGCGAGTCTCGCATCGAGCCTTCACCTTCGCGCGCGATCGCCCAAATGGCTTCGGGGGCGGCTCGCACTCCCTCAGCTTCGCAGATTTTACTTAAATGCGCGGCGACGAGCTTCGTCGAGATTTTTCTGAAATCGTAGCGTTGGCAGCGCGAGAGAATCGTATCGGGAATTTTCTGCGGCTCGGTCGTCGCCATGATAAACACGACGTGCGGTGGCGGCTCTTCAAGCGTCTTGAGGAGTGCGTTGAACGCGCTCGTCGTCAGCATATGCACTTCGTCGATGATATAAACTTTGTGTTTGCCAGAAGACGGCATAAAGCCGACCGTCTCGCGCAGCTCGCGAATGGCCTCGACGCCGTTATTGCTCGCGCCGTCGATTTCGAGCACATCGAGATTTCGCGATTCGGCGATTTCAAGGCAGTCGTCGCAGGCGTTACACGGCACAAAATCTTTGGTTTTCGTGCAGCGCAGGCTTTTTGCTAAAATTCGCGCCGTCGAGGTTTTTCCGGTACCGCGCGGGCCGGTGAATAGCAGCGCGTGCGGCAGGCGGTTGTGGCGAAGCGAATTGAGGAGCGTCTGGCTGATGTGCGACTGCCCGATGAGCTCGTCGAATGTTTGGGAGCGCCATTTGCGCGCGATCACTTGATACGCCATGAACCGATTCAACCTCGCCTAAAAGTGGCCGGGTGAACCGCATCACATGGTGCTTCGAGTACCGTTGCTCCCTTTCGGGCCTAGCGGGGTTCGTCGAGGCCGCCATTGTGCGGGCCCGGCCGGGCTCCAACATATGCGCTGTCTTAAATTTCAGCAAGGTTTAAACGGATATCTTTTGGGTCGATTTTGGCCCGAGGTCGCCTGCTTTTTTAGCTGGCGGGCGCCTACGTTTGCTGTTCCGCCCAGTAGCGATACCCGTTGTGATTTCTGCATAAGATTCTGAGGTTTTCGGTCGCGTTTGACCCTCCCGCAAAGCGCGGCTGAACATGATCGACCTCGAGGAACCTGGTCGAGCCACAAACTCGTCCCGTGGTTTTATCTCGATACTGGCAGCAGCGGTCTCGGTTCAAGATGTCCTTGCGTAGGCGAGGGGTCAGCGTTCGCGGCGCGGATACTGGCGGTCGCTCGGTTGCCGTCGCTGCCGGCGCCGTTTTTACCGGCGCCGGCATTTTCACCGCCACCGTGGCGGTAGAACTCGCGCGCGCGATCACAGCCTTCCGCGTACGGCCAGCGGCCGCCCGTTCAGCCACAATTTTGCCGGCCATCTCAAGCATTGTCTTTTTTAGACCGCCGCCCGTTTTGTTCGACAAAATATCGCGAGCCTGATTGATGAGCGCCATTTCTTCTTTTGAAAACGTGAGCTCGACCCGCACCGATTCGTCTCGTTGGATTTGCTTTCGCTCTTCAATCTGAACCGGCAGGGCAAACTCTTTTGCCAATATTAAATCGGTTTGCTCCCCACTCCTGTGTTCTAACTTCTCAAGAATCGCGCGCTGGTCCGATACCTCAATCTTGCGACCGTCTCTTTTTGCGAGTCTCATTGTTCTTTGCAGTTTCGAAATCTGAGCGAGATTCAAAGTTCCAACTTCGATTTTTTCCGCGACTTCGGGCACACGTTGCAACAGTCTTGCCGCATCGATCCGACGTTGCGCCGCCCCTTCGCTATAGCCGATTTCTTTAGTGAGATATTCAAACAGTGAAGAGTAGGCCATGGCGAGAAAAGTTTTGCGCCTGTCGATCTCGGCAATGTGCTCGATAATATTTCTCGTAAGCTCGCGCTCCTCTCGTGCAAGCGATTTAATTTTGTCGGTGAGTTCCGTGTCGTTCAGACTTTGTAGTGCTGACATGAGATCCCCCTTTATTTAACCATTCTCATATCACGGTTTTTCGAAACCCGTTTTTGCCGGCTTTTCATTTTTCGCGTGCGCTTTTATAACTCGATTGGGGAGTGCGTGTGAGCATCCAAATTGCCTTAGGATAAACTCTCGTGTCTCACCGCTGATCCGGCGACATGCGAAAAGCGAAGTGATCATAATGACAATCGGGCAATGTCAAAACTGTCGTCAAATTATTTTTAATTCTCGATGCGCAAGGCCAATAAAAGTTATTGAAACCGCATTTGACGAACGTGGCGAGGTATTCGTTTCATTACTGAGGGCGGCACGATCAAATTCAAAATTTTGCGAGGCGGTTTGACCATTCGCCCTAAACATCCGTTTCATCCATGAAAATCTCGCGACTATTTCGTCAACCGGAATCTTAACGTATTGGGAATCTTGACGCCGGTAGAACTGGGTCTTGGCCAGTAGTGTTCGATTGGACAAAATTACGAAAAGCTCCATCTCTGAAAAGGTTGGCGAATCAGGCGGATTCTTGGTGTTGAAACCGCGAAAATTCGTGAGCCCGTAGAAAGACGCCGCTTTGTGTTCAACACTCAATAGGTGAAAATAACGATTGAATATTTGCTCCATCTTTTCAAGGCGATGAGTATTGTTTAAAATTACATCCAGATTGTAATGTAGATGTGATGATCGCATTACCATCTGAGAAAATCCGGAATCAAAGTGATCAGCCGAGCCGTCTCTATGGTAATCAAACAAATTGCGGCTAATCCAATCCCTAACTGAGAGTGCATCTACCTGGGTCGCAAAATCTGATAATGTATCTCGTGGCCCCAGTGCGCGACTGATCCACGGCATACCCATTGCTCAAAGCAAACGACGGACCAAATTATTCGGTGATGCCCACAAGCCCCGGCCGCGCGCCCTCACACCCGCGCCGCAATCAACTCCAGCGCCTTGGCTTCGTTCGCCCAATAATCGTATTCGAGAAACTGCGGGAAGAGCTGCGGAAACGACGGGTCTTCCCACCGTCTTGCGATCCAAGCGGCGTAATACAATATGCGAAGGCCGCGTAACAGCGGGATCATTCGAATTTCATCATCGTCCATGTGACGAAGTTCTTCGTAGCCGCTCAAAAGTAAATCGAGCTCCTGTTTGCCGATCTCAGACGATTCAGGCTCAGACAAAAGCATCCAAAAATCCTGAATAGCCGGCCCCGTGCAACAGTCATCAAAGTCGACAAAAAAGAATTCAGAGGGGCGATCGACAAAATCCGTTTTCAAAATGTTACCTCTGTGGCAGTCGCCGTGAATCCGCATTTTTTTGTTTCGTGCCAACCGCGGCCGGCATGCATTCAAGATGCTCTCGGCCGCCGCGTTGTAGCGGTCCATCACGTCCGGATCGATCCAGCCCTGTAAATAACGAAGGCTTTCGTCGCCGTACGCTTCGGTGGTGAGCACGGGCCTGTGGGGTGCCTTCTTGGTTGCGCCCACATTGTGCAGGTGCGCCAGCGTTCGGCCGAGACGTCTGAAATCTTCGGTTCGAAATTCGTCGACCATTCGACCGACGGCACGGGGGAATACGGCAAACCAAATGCCGTGACCGAGGCTGACTGTTTTACCGTCGCGCAACGCAAACGGAGCAATAACTGGAAGACCCGCTTGCGCCAGGTCTTCGATAAAGCCGTGCTCTTCGAGGATCGCCTGCTCGCTCCAGCGGCCGGGGCGATAAAACTTCACCACAACGCGGGGTGCTTTGGGTGAGCCAGGTTCGAGATGAATGTCAAAAACGCGGTTTTCGTAAGAGTTGAGCTGGGTGAATTGGCCCGTCGGGACGAAGCCCTCCTGCTCAAGCGCGTTCATTACTTCGTCAGGCGTCAAAGAGTAAAAGTCTTCTTTTGACATTCAATTTTTCTCAATGAAATGATGTTAAGCTATGGAAGTTCAAACGCCACTCCCGATGCCAGAAACCGAAAATCACGAACCAGTTCTCGGCCGTTATACCGACTTCCGGCTGTATCTGCGAGACTTTTATGAATTCAAAGTGCGGCAGAACCGCAATTCATTCGGCAGTTACAATTATAAAACGTTTAGCGCGGCGGCCGATCTCAAATCGCCGAATTATTTGAAGCTTATTATCGACGGCGAAAGAAATTTGTCGGCGGCGACGGCGCGCAAATTCGCCCGCGCTATCGGGCTGGATCGTGAATCGACCGACGAATTTTTGTTACTTGTTCAGTTCGGCCAAGCGCTTGATCCGCTTGAGCGCAATCGTTATTTGCGCGAACTGAGCGAATTTCGCCTGAAACGACGGCTGAAAAGTGGTGAAGTCTCAAGTGAAAAGCTCGAGACGGCCCCGCGATGGGTAAGCTGGGTGCTTCATGCACTCGCCGATCAGGCCGGAGCCGACTTTTCACTCGATGGCCTGCGCGAACATTTGCAGGGTAAAGTGACGGGCGAAGATATTCGAAAAGCACTCCAGAGACTTTTTGATACCGGCGCCTTGCAACTCGATGCCGAAACGGGCCGGGTGAAAAAAGGCGTTGTGCCGCCGAACCAAGAAGAAATCCCATCCGACATGATTCGAAAGATTCAGGCAGAACTGATGTACCTTGGTATGGAATCGCTGCTCAACGGCCAAGCCAATGAGCGCGAAATCGGCACGCTCACGGTTTGTTTAACTGAAAGTGAATTTGAAAAATTGCGCTTTGAACTTCGGCATTTGCGAAAGCGAATTTTAAAAGACGCTCTTGTCGAACGCGAACGCTCCCCGGGCGAACGCGTTTATCAACTGAACATCCAACTCTTCCCCCTCACGTCGCGGTCTCAGAGAGTCCGCTTATAGGCGGTTTTTCTTAACTGGCGGCAAGCCGTGGGATGAGTACCTGCCCGGCGACGAGCCGGTCGGGCACGTCGGTTTCAAATCGTGCGCTGTGGACGGTAAACCGAAGCGACTCCTCGGCAGAGCGACTGCCGTTCATCTGCGCTTCGATGGCGCGATCGATAAGGTCATCCAGGCTAATCCCGAGCGTTTGCAGGAGTGAGTTGAGATCCCCCGCGCGGATTTCGGTGTGCTCGCAAAAGAACCGATTGACGGAGATACGAGACATCGAACATCGTTTTGCGATTTGATCTTGGGTGAGTCCTTTGAGCTTAGCGAGTACGGCTAGCTTCTTACCAAGACCTTTTTCCTGCGATCCACTCATGTTACCCCCCTTAGCCACGGCGGCGGCCCCCCCGCTGCCCTGTGCAAGCCCCATTGCTTGCACACAAATACACAGTAGCAAAAGCTATACCAATGTTTTTGGGGTCAAAATGTTACTATTAATCGGACGACGACTGGGGCGAGCCGAATTCCTTATCGAGTGTGCCCACTCTAATTTTGTTGGCGAAGAGAGAAAACGCGAGATATCCACCAAGAGTGGGAACTTGCGATAGCCACGGCGGGAGATACTTCGGTGGCAAAATCACACCGGCATCATAAAGCGGTGCGAGTTTTTCGGCGTCGTCGAATGTCATTCGACCCGAAAATAAAATTCGGGTGAGCCATAACTTTTTCTTTTTCATGGCCCAACGAAAAAACGAATGCGCGCGAAGAAGGCCGTCGAGATAGACCGAATCTTTAGTGAAAACGTAGCGACCGTTGGGGTCGCCACCGCGAAATATTCTTTGCGCCGAGCTGAAGCTTTCGTGCTGGCTCTGGCCGTTTCTTAAAAAAAACTCAAAAACTTCGATAAAGTTCGCGCCTTCGAGCGCCATATTCACAGCCAGTACGCGTAGAGCGATCCGTTTGAGGCGCCCGAGATCGATGGCGCCTGTTATGAGTTCCGCAAAAGTCGCGAGGCCTTCTTGTGTTGCGGTTGTGCGAGGTGAGCCCGCGCCTAAACAGGTGAGATGCTTTTGATATTTGCCGTTGATGGCGGTAAGCGTGTGCACAAATATTTCGTGCTCGAGGAGCTGTTTAAAATCGTAGGGCGAAAAGCAGGTGCCGGATCTGAGGCGAACACGGCTGACTCCCGCCGCCGCTTTCGGCACGAGATTTTCATCGACGTTAACGGTGATTTTATCATCGGTAAAGACCTCGGCTATTTCCTTTTCGAGTTGGTCTTTTATTGTTTCGGCCAGAACGCAGAGATCTTGTTCATCTACATTGTGGTAGTCGTTGAACTGGTCGGCGATTTCGATGAAGAATCGCGCCGCGTCTATATTGGAGTATTTGCTGCCCGAAACGAGATCGCCGGGCCGGCCGTAGAGTTCAACCGAATAATTCAACATTTCGGGTTTGCCTAAATGTTCAGCGAATTTATGGCCAAGCCAGTAACTGCGCGAGGTCTGATTCAGAAATTGCGCGAGCGGGTGCGGTGCCGTTGTCGCGGCCATAATTTCATCGAGTGCCTTCAGTTGTTCGCCGTGTCGCCTTTGGGGATAATCCACATGCGGGATGATCTTCTCGCCTCTATTGTAGGCCGTAAGAAATTCCTCTTGTTTGTTTTTCGGCCATTCAATCATTGTCAGAATTTTAAATTGAATGGCAATGGCGAATAGACGCTTGTCTACTTCTAATAAACGCTTGAGGTCTGGGTCGGCTTGAGCGGCGTCGAAATCCATCTAAGAAAATCTTCCTATTTAAGTCTTTGTGATGGCAAGAGTTCAAAGCGATAAAAGGCACGATAGATGATGCGCGAAAACAAAATCGAGACTACGACCATGCCGGCTAGGCTGGCATTGCCGACGACCATGCGAAACGCCAGATCCTTTTCGATCGAGTGGTGCATATTGTACTGAAAATAGACGGCGGCTTTGCCAATTAAATAAATCGCCCATAACACCATGTTGGCGCGAACCAGAAATAGCCGATCGGGGTGATCGAATTGGTCGGCCTTGCCGATTTGAGCGATTGCTTCGATCAACATACTGGGGTCATAGGCCATGTATCCGAACATGCCGGCGCTAATGACGTTTGTAACGACGGGTTCGAGGCGCACAAACAAACCTTTGGCAAAAATCAAATCGAGAGTCGAAAAGACCAAAGTCATGACGACCGTGAAAATAAATAGCTTGCCGATGGGCTTGCCGCTTTTTTTAAGGCGAATGATTTCGAAAGCTGTGAAGACGAGCGTCGTGACGACGGCGGGTCTTAAACCCCAGAAGTGATTAACGACGTAGAAGACAAGGGCGGGAGCAATGTTGCCCAAAAGGGCGATTGTTCCCGCCTTCATATCAAACTACGCCTTTGCAGCCACGCCCTTAACAGCGGTTTTGCTTTTAGAAGCCTCGCTGCTGATGCGCATGCCGTAGAACGAGCGAGCCACGAATACAAGACCCGTAATCAAGAAAATCACACCCAAATACATGGCGAGGTTGCCCGGTGCCGAGTGCGCGATTTCAACCGCGAGAAGGCCGAACAACGTCGTGAATTTGATAATGGGGTTAAGTGCGACAGATGACGTGTCTTTGAACGGATCACCAACCGTATCGCCGACAACCGTCGCAGCGTGGAGTGGCGAACCCTTTTCGCGAAGGTCGACTTCGACCACTTTTTTAGCGTTATCCCAAGCTCCACCGGCGTTGGCCATGAACATAGCTTGGTAGAGACCAAACGCTGCAATCGAAATCAGGTAGCTCGCAAAGAAGGTGGCATCGAAGCACGCGAACGCCAATGCAAATGAGAAAATGACCGCGAATACGTTGATCATTCCGCTTTGCGCGTAGCGTGTGCAGATGTGAACCACCTCTTTCGACGACTCAACCGAAGCTTTTTCGGCGGTATCAAGACGGATGTTTTGTTTGATGTACTCAACCGCGCGATACGCACCGGTTGTAACCGCTTGCATCGATGCGCCAGTGAACCAGTAAACGATCGCGCCGCCAGTGATGAGGCCAAGCAATACGCGAGGATCAAGTAGATCAAGCGTCAAGTGCATGAGCAAGATGATTGAGAAAATCATGGTGGTCGCACCGATCACGGCCGTACCAATCAGCACCGGTTTAGCCGTCGCTTTAAAGGTATTGCCTGCGGAATCGTTTTCTTCGAGATAGGCTTTGCCGTGATGGAAGTCCGGCTTGAACCCGTGCTGTTTCTCAATTTCAGCGGCAGCCGTTTTATTTTGCTCGATTTGAGACAATTCAAATACGGACTGAGCGTTATCGGTAACGGGGCCGTAGCTATCGACCGCGATCGTTACGGGGCCCATCCCCAAGAAACCGAAAGCGACAAGACCAAATGCAAATACGGCAGGGTAAACCATGAAGCTGCCGAGACCGAGATTGCTGGTGAAGTACGCGATAAACATGAGGCCGACAAGTGTCATGCCCTTCCAAAACGCGGAGAAATTACCGGCTACCAATCCCGACAAAATCGTGAGTGAAGCTCCGCCTTCGCGCGATGCGGAGACGACCTCGCGGACGTGAATCGACTTTGCTGAAGTGAAAACCTTCGTCAGTTCGGGGATCAAAGCGGCGGCGATCGTACCACAGCTGATGATGGTCGAGAGCTTCCACCACATATCGCCCAAATTGTTTAAAAGAATATAACTGAGCGAGTAGGTGACGCCGACTGAAATAATCGAGGTCAACCAAACGAGGGTTGTAAGCGGAATTTCAAAGTCAAATTTCGATTTTTCGCCAAAGGCAATGCGCGAGAAAAAGCCGTTGATCCAGTATGCAAGTACCGAAGTGATCACCATCACGGCGCGCATCGCAAAAATCCAGACGATAAGCTGAGCTTGCAGTTCAGCCGCATTACCTTGCGGGAGCAAATCGCCGTTTGCTGCGCGAGTCATACCGACCGCGAGCACGATGAAGCTGATTAAAGCGACGCCCGTCACGCCGTACGTTTCAAAACCATCGGCTGTAGGGCCGACCGAGTCACCGGCATTGTCGCCTGTACAGTCGGCGATCACGCCCGGGTTTCGCGCGTCGTCTTCTTTAATGTTGAAGACGATTTTCATTAAATCAGAACCGATGTCGGCGATTTTCGTGAAAATACCGCCGCAAATGCGAAGCGCCGTTGCGCCTAACGATTCGCCGATCGCGAATCCGACGAAACAGGCTCCCGCACTTTCGCCCGGCACCCATTTCAAAATGATGATCATAAGAGTGAGTTCAACGCAGCAGAGGAGTGTGCCGATCGACATTCCTGATTGGAGCGGAATTGCCATTACATTGTAAGGTTTGCCGGTCAAAGACGAAAACGCGGTACGGCTGTTGGCGAAATTATTGATTCTCATACCGAACCAAGCCACACCGAACGAGCCAAGAATTCCGAGAACCGACCAGCCGATAATGACGAGAACTTTCGATGCGACGAGACCTTGCAAAAAACCAAAGTAGTAAACGATACATGCCGCGATGATGGCTTCGAGTGCGATAAGAAACTTGCCTTGCGTGATCATATAAGTCTTGCAAGTTTCATAGATGAGCTCGGAGATGTCGCTGAGGCTTTTATGAACCGGCAAGTTGCGCACGCGGACATATTCAACAAGCCCGAACAGAATCCCCGCGATTGCAACTCCTAAACAAATCGTGAGAAGCCCTTGCCCCGACATCGTGTGGTGAAAAATGTCGAAATTCAAATCCAAGCTTGGGATCTTAAGATCCGCTTCGCCGGCAAACGCCGGTAGGGCGAAAAAAGAAGAAAAAAGCGCAAGCGTGCACCACGCAGAAATGCTTCGAATTAGACGCATAGGGAAAAATCCTCGTGTTTTGGTTAGTCGTTAATATTTTTAACTGCTTAGGCAATCCGTTGGCCCTGAGGCGTTCAGAAATAAAGGGGACTTCATTTTGAGTCAACAACACGTTGCGCAAACCAAGCGTGAAGATAATCGCTTTCAGGGAACCCAACTAGAGGGGCATGGTCGGCGCTCGGCCCAAATTGCGCCAAAATTTGAATTTTGCTTGAGCCAGCCGCGCTTTCGATCAACTGCTTGTATTCCTCCGGTCGCATGTGGTGTGAGCAAACGCAAGACACCAGTAACCCGCGCGGGTTGAGGCATTCAACCGCCATGCGGTTCAGTTCAAGGTAGCCCCTTCTTGCCGCGGGCAAGGCTTCTCGTGATCGCACAAAGCTCGGCGGGTCGAGAATAATCAAGTCGGCTGTGTGGCCGAGTCTTTGTTGTTCGCTTAGCCACTCGAAAGCATCCGCATGTACAATGGTAACTCGCTCCTTCGCTAAGGCGTTTAAGTCGATATTTAATGTTAAAATTTCAAGTGCATCGCGGGATTGGTCCACCGCTGTGACACTCAGGCCGCGATCGAGAAGAGGTAGGGTGAACCCTCCATGATAACAAAAGACGTCCCAGGCCGTTTTAAGATTCAACTGTTTGGCCATTTCGGCAGCCCGATGGTGATTATCACGCTGATCGAGATAGGCACCCGTTTTTTGCTTAGGCGAGTCGGGCCGAAACTGCCACTTGTAACCATTCCAATTTAAAATGTGGGCCATCGACGGCGAATTGCACGGGGGTCGATGATTTCGAGCCCTTCCATTTTTCTCGCGGGCGAATTGCGCATTAACGTGAAGCGCGGGGTGATCCCGAATTTTTCACCGAATGCATCAGCGAGCAGATCGCGAATGGCAAACCAAAACGTTTCGACGGGGGCCGTCGTTATCTGGCAGACGAGCGTGTCTTTGAACACGTCAACGGTGAGACCCGGCACTAAATCCGTTTCAGAAAAAATCCAGCGAAGCACGAGATCGTCGCCAGGCTTAAGCGCTTTGGCCATTTTCGTCTCGAGCGTTTTTGCGAGATGAAGTTTCAGCCAATCGCCAAAATAGGCGCGAAACTGATCAGCGTTCGTGATGACTTCGAGACGTGAATTTTTCATCCAACCCGACTGTTGTGGGCCGAATCTCCTGAGACGTAAAAAACTTTTTGGCGAACAAAACCACCAGTTGTCGCCGAAAAAAACGAGCGACGGGCGCTCCGGCAAATCTTTTTTTCGAATGATTTCGGCCGCAGTCAACCACGGGTGGCCGCTTTGCCATTTCTTAAAAGCGTTGGGAGTGATCAGACCTCTTTTCACGATCTCTATTTAGAATCGGCGTGACAAAACCGCAAGTCGAAGCGACTCTAAATTCGATGAATGCGCTCGTAACCGGTCTTACTGATTTTGCGCTGGCCGCGGCTTGCCTTATTTTTAGTTGGAAGCTCTGGAGTCAACACGCCACCCGCAAAGGGCTCAATCAAAGCTTTTTCGGCCTTTTTATTGCAACTGCTTTGGCGGCTATTGCAGGCGGCCTTCGCCATACCTATCCGCTCCACTCGCATGCGTCTTTGCGCGCCGGGGTGGCCGTTTTGGTGCTCGCTGGAGTGGCCGCATACAACGTGTGGTTGATTGATGTGCAACTCATCCTTGGCGGCGATCGATCCGTTCGCGTAGCGAGATGGATTTTTCGTGTCCTTTTCGTATTGTACATGGCAGCGATGTGGTCCCACCCGCGATTCAGCACCGCGATTCTTTCGTATTTCCCCGCCGCTGTTGTGCTGTTTGTTATCGCGGTTTTGCGGGCGCGACATGCGAAAAATCGATTTTATTTTTTCGGCGTCGTCGGCCTTCTGCTTTGCTTTTTAGCGGTCTGGGCGAATATCACGCAGTTTCATATAGACAAGGTTTATCTCACAAGCGACGTGCTCTACGATATTTTCGAGGGGTTCGGACTTTGGGGGGTGTACCTATTCGGCAGTCGAGTTTCGCGCTTGGCGAGTTTATAAGCGACGGACGTGTCGTGCTAAGTGGACTCTGGCAAATTGAAGGAAAATCGCGCGCCTTGTTTTGGACGGCCAATCGCCGACACGCTGCCGCCGTGAGCTTCAATTATCGTGGCGACGGAAGCCAATCCGAGTCCCGTTCCTGAAAAATCCGATTGATTGTGAAGGCGACCGAGCGGTTTAAAAAGCTCCGGCGATCGCGAGGGATCAAATCCGTCTCCGTTATCTTCGACGAAGTAGTGTTCTTTGCCATGATCGATTTGCTTACCAAAAATGATGCGCGAGCTCGGCTTGCGACTCGAGTATTTAAACGCATTGGAAATCAAGTTTTCCAGCGCCAATCGAATAAGATCCGGATCAGCAAATGCTTTTAGATTCGGTGTTACGACCGCGTCGACTCGGCGATTCGGATTACGTAATTTATAGTCTTCAATTAACTCCTCAGCGATAGCTGAAAGATTCACGACTTTTTTGCAAACCGATTGATGATTGAGGCGGAAAAACGCCAGCATCCGTTCCACTTGTTTATTCAGCTTTTTGCCCGTGCGTAAAATAGATTCCAAATACTGCCGGCTTTTGTCATCTAATGCGCGGCCATTTTCAGTTTGCAAAATTTCGGCGAAGCCCAGCATCGTGAATAGCGGATTTTTTATGTCGTGCGCAAGCGAATGAAGCTGAATTTCGAGCTGCTTTTGCCTGGTTAAGAGTTCAGCGCGCTCGGCTGAGCAGTGAAGGATGTTTTTCTTAAGCGTCATGTTCTCAATAGCGATGGCTGAGATATCCGCTAAAGTCCGTAGCAACTTAATTTGGTCATCAGTCGGAGTGTATTCTCGAGCCCAATAGGTGCCGATCGCCCCTAAAGGAGCGTCTTCGCGAATCGGAACCATGCAGAGGCTTTTAACAAATGTCGGACGGTAGGCGTCGTGCGGTATTCGCGCATCTTTATAAATGTCGGGTATGCGCACGACTTCCTGATGGTTCATGCACCAGCCGCTGATGCAGTTTTCGAGCGGAAAACGTCGCCCGCTCCACAATGGAGAAATGGCGTTTTCGTCTACATAGTAGCAAAGTTCTCCGTGTTCTCCGTCCCGAATTACAAAGGTCGAACCATCCGAACCTGCAATTTGACGAGCAGCCTCGGATACCTCACGAGTGATCGATTCGAGGTTCTCAGCGGCGGATAGCCGTGCGACAGTCTTAATTAAAAGCGCGGATGCCGGCATGGCTCAAATATAGCATAACAATTGAGCTGACATTAAAGTTTTGTCATGAAATCTGGCGGCGAACGTCGCTCGGGTCAAAGTGTCTCAAATGCTAATGTTTGGCCCAGGGCCGGACACTAAAATCGAAGTAAATTTGCTCCCCAGGTAAAACCGGCGCCGAACGCGACGAAAGCGACTAGATCACCGCGTTTGATTTTGCCAAGCTGTACGGCTTCGTCGAAGGTAATCGGAATTGTCGCCATCGTCGTATTGCCATAGCGATCGAGTGTGTGGTGCGTTTTTTCAAACGGAATGCCGAGTTCGCTCAAGACCATTTGGTTAATCCGCATGTTGGCTTGGTGAGCGACAACGAAATTGAGATCTGAAGGCTTCATATTATTGCGGCCGAGCAGTTCAATTAAAACTTGGCACATGCGAGTGACGGCGTTTTTAAATACCAGCTTGCCATCCATATGCGGGTAAATCGCGGTATCGAGCGACAGTTTGTCGGAGATTCGCGGAAAATCGTTCGAAGACGGCTTCGTCACAGTAAGAACTTCAGCAAATTTGCCCTCGCTATGGAGGCAGCTGTCGAAAATATGAGGAGAATTCTCGTCGCACGCTTCTACAATCATAGCTCCGGCGCCGTCGCCGAAAAGAACGGAGACATCACGCCCGCGCGTTGTGAGATCAAGACTCGTGGAGTGGACTTCCGATCCCACTATTAAAATGCGTTTGTATTGACCGGAACGAACCCAGGCATCCGCGAGCGATAACGCATAGACGAACCCGGAGCACTGATTGCGAATATCTAATGCTGGAACAGGTTTTGAAAATCCCAGTTCGCGTTGAAGCAACACCCCCGTACCTGGGAATAGATAGTCAGTAATCAAGGCTCCGAAGACTATCATATCGATATCGTCGGCTTTGAGGTTCGCACGTTCGAGTGCCTGGCGGGCGGCGGCGACGGCCATGCTACATGTGGTTTCGCCGGGAGATACCCACCGACGCTCCTTAATTCCGGAGCGCTGCTGAATCCATTCGTCACTCGTATCCATGTACGACTCGAGTTCTTTATTCGTCACGATTCGGCGCGGGACAAACATCCCCGTCGAAACAATACGCGTGCGGGCGCCCATGGTCACTCCTTCAGCGGTTCAAATTTTCAAGGTGCAGCACAAACGCGTACGCTAGTGCTGTGTCCTTCAAAGATTGATATCGCCCCGTGACGCCTGAATGTCCAGCCGACATTTCGGTTTTAAGTATGAGTAAGCGATCGGGTCGTGTCGTATGGTCGCGCAATTTGGCGAGCCACTTGGCGGGTTCCCAATATTGGACTTGCGAGTCGTGATACCCGGTCGTGATCAGGATGTGCGGGTATGGTTTGGCCGCAATATTGTCGTAAGGTGAATAGGATTTGATATAAAAGTAATCGCCGCGACGGTTCGGATTGCCCCATTCTTCGTATTCGTTTGTCGTAAGCGGCAGCGAATCATCAAGCATAGTTGTGAGCGCGTCGACGAAAGGTACGGCCGAAACTATACCGTTATACAATTCAGGCTTCATATTGGCGACAGCGCCCATAAGTAGGCCGCCGGCACTCCCGCCCATCGCATAAACATGGCCGGGTCGACCCCAACCGCAAAGAAGCAGGTGCTGAGTCACCGCTATAAAATCTAAAAACGTATTCTTCTTCTTTTTCAGTTTGCCGGTTTCATACCAACGTCGACCCATTTCACTGCCGCCTCGAATATGAGCGGTTGCAAAAATAAACCCTCGATCGAGAAGACTGATCGCGGCTCTTCTGAAATAAGCGTCGCTATTGAGCCCGTACGAGCCGTAGCCGTAAACGAACAACGGATTTTTGCCGTCTGAACTCGCACCCCCCGACGAGGTTTTCACGCGGTCTTTTCGGTAAACGAGTGAAACTGGCACTTTAACGCCATCGTGACTTGTGGCCCATAGGCGTCGCGACACGTACTTTCGTGCATCGAACGATGGCACTTCAGCGACTTTTATTTCGGCCGAATGCCGTGTTTTAAAATTAAAGCTGTAGGTAGTTTCTGGGCGATTTGGAGATTCATAGACATAGCGCACTTCAGCGGAATCATACTCGGCATTTGCACCGAACTCGACTGTGTATGTCGGGTCGGGGAATCTGATTGAGCGCAAACGCGGTCGGGCGCCTGCTCGAGAGTTTTTACGCGAAAAATAGGACATCTGCGGTAATCCGTCTTTTCGTTCAAGAAGAACGACCCAGTCGCTAAATACGATAACATCTTCGATGAGTACATTTTTTCGGTGTGCGACCAACTCCCGCCAAAAGCGCTGCGCGATACTCGATTTTTCGGCTATTAACAGCCGAAAATTTTTTGCCCGTTTGTTTGAAAGAATAAAATAGACATCCCCCCCGTCGAAAACCGAATACTCGTGCCTGGTGCGTCGGCGGCAAAAATTTCGAAAATGAGGGTGGCTGTCGAATGCGCTGGCAACTTGCCACTCCGAAGTCATGCTGCTTTCGGAGTTGATATAAACCTCGTTTTGAGTGAGGCTCTTGCTCAGATGCGCAAAAAACTTTTCGTCTTTTTCAATATAGACTAATTCCGGTTTCGTACCGCCACCGATCTCATAGCGAAAGATTCGATCAAAACGCAATGTTTTCCGATTCTGCCGCCCGAACAATATGGTTCGATTGTCATTGAGCCAAACGGCATTGCCCGTAGTGTCGGGAATAGTTTCTCGCAAAACTTCGCCGGTGATTAAATTCTTAAAGTGAATCGTATAAAAGCGTCGACCAACGGTATCGGCCGTATAAAGCAGCCAATTTTGATCATGCGATATAGACACATCACTGACATCGAAATACTTATGCCCTTTCGCGATAACATTGACGTTTAGGATGACGACTTCTTTGCCTTTCGGCTTATTTTGAACCGCTCGTTTTCGGCAATAAATAGGGTATTCGAAACCTTTTTTGTATTTCGAATAATAGAAAAAATCTCCCATCCTGTAGGGGGCTGAAACGTCGTCTTCTTTGATGCGCCTCTTGAACTCGCGAAATAAAATTTGTTGAAGTTTGCGCGTCGAATGGAGCTTTCGCTCTGTGTATTGATTTTCAGCGCGCAAAAATTCTAGAACAGGTTTTGAATCGCGGGCGCGTAGCCAAAAATAAGGATCTTCGCGCCGGTCGCCGAACTTATTTAAAATTTTAACTTTGCGTGGATGTTTCGGCCAATCCGTCACTTGCCAGCCGCTTCTAACGGTGATTCGGTCGGGTCCGCAGATATCTGCAGAGAAGACATTTCTTCGGCACGACGATTGGCAGTTGCGATCAAAGTGGTTCGAAAAGTTCGGCCCCACTCGCAAAGAGCATTCAACGCGGGCTCGAGGCTGCGGCCAAGGTCTGTGAGAGAATACTCGACCCGCGGTGGAACTTCGTAAAACATTTTTCGGTCGATGAGGCCGTCTTGCTCCAACTCGCGCAACTGTTGGGCCAGCATTTTCACTGTGATGCCTTTGATTTCGCGCTTGAGCTCACCGAAACGTTTCTTATTTTCTCGCAAATGCCACATAATCACCGGCTTCCATTTGCCGCCGATAACGCGAATGGCAAGCTCAACCGGGCAGTGAATAGACGACAAGGCACGCTTTGATCCACCAGTTTTCATTTTCTTAACGAGGTCGAGTTCTTGCTCACTGATGTGACAGGGGGTCTTGTCGGTAGGGGGCTGTGTTGCATTGTCTAACATTAAATGACTCCTCAATTTTTTCGTTCTTGATAGTATAGCGCCTGTTGCCCATATTATGTTTTTTGAAAGCAAAACAAGCATAGCTCTGTTGTGGCTTGATGAAAAGTTAAATGTCGCTAACAGAACCGTGCGTCGCTATGCTAAAGCTATGTGATTTGGGGGGAAAAATGAAAACAGCAGCCGTTGCCGCCGAGGCTAATGAAGCCTCCGGCTTTTCTTTGCCTGATCTAGTCGCCGCCAAACTTCGCGGCCGCGAGTTCTTAGGTCATCCAGTCGGTCTATACGTTTTATTTTTAACCGAGATGTGGGAGCGATTTTCATACTACGGCATGATCGCCCTTTTAGTCCTGTACATGAACGACTATCTGCTGACGAATGCAACCCGAGCGCACCAGGTTTTTGGTTACGACACCCTTGCTCACTTAATCACTGTGTTTTTTAGCGCCCTCCCGTTTTTCGGGGCGCATTTTAGCAAGCTCAGTGTTCAGCAGATGAGTTCGCAAATTTACGGCTTATATACCTGTTTCGTTTACGTTACGCCGTTTTTTGGGGGATTGTTAGCCGACAAGCTTTGGGGTCAGCATAAATGCGTTTATCTGGGCGGAATTTTAATGGCCATCGGGCATTTTCTGATGGCTTTTGAAAGATGCTTTTTGTTTGCACTTTTGTTTCTCGTACTAGGTTGCGGCGCCATTAAGCCGAATATTTCGACCCAGGTTGGGAATTTGTACCCCAAAGGCGATGGGCGCCGCGATCGGGCCTTCACAATTTTTTACATGGGGATAAATATTGGAGCCGTTTTGGCGCCTTTCATTTGCGGCACACTCAGGCACGTCGTTGGTTGGAGATATGGATTTGCCTCAGCGGGCGTGGGGATGCTTCTTGGCCTTGTCGTTTACTACCTTGGGTCTGGTTTGGTACCACGTCAGCCGGCCAAAACGAAAGCCGATCTCGAAAAAGGGATCGACCGTGAAATTCAAAACAGCGCGGCCTTCGAGCGACCGGTCAAGCGACCGCTGACAAGTTTGGAGTGGCGCCAGATTTGGGCGCTTGTCATTTTGTGCGCGTTTAACATCGCATTTTGGGCCGTGTACATGCAGCAGAGTAACACGCTCATGCTGTGGTCGGCGCAGCGAACGAACTGGCATTTTTGGTTTTTTAATATTCCGCCCGAATGGTATGCGAGTTTCAACCCGGCATTTATCATCATGTTTGCACCGCTTCTCGATATTTATTGGGGTTGGCAATCGAAGCGCGGGAAAGAACCGTCAACTGTATACAAGATGGGAATTGGCTGCTTACTTTTAGGTTTGTCTTATTTCATTATGATGGCGGCAGCGCAATTTGTACCAGCGAGTGAGCGTGGCAGTGTGATGTGGTTGACCGGCACAACCGTGATTTTTACCTTGGGTGAGCTGTACTTGTCGCCAACCGGGCTGTCGCTTGTCACCAAAGTGGCACCAGGCCCGCTACTAAATACAATGATGGGTTGCTGGTTTTTCTCCTATGCTGTCGGGGATTGGGTCAGTGGCGATCTCGGGATGTTTTACAATGTGATGACGAAGCATCATTTTTTTCAGCTGCTTGCGGGGATCGGAATCGTCACAGGTTTCATTTTCTTTTTGCTCAAACGCCCGCTCAGTCGTAGCATAGGTGCCGACATATGAAGGGCTATTTGTCTCTATTCTGTTTTTTGTTTGTGATTTGCGCGTGGGGCCATGCCGGCGAAGTGAATACTCAACCGAACGCCAACTTGAGCGATCGTATGCTCCCTAGCGAGATGCCGGCCCTTATGGCTCTTAGGCCCGTGTATGACGCCAAGATTAAACCGATTTTTGAAAAGAAATGTTTCGATTGTCATGCGCCGAAGAGGCGTACACTCCCGTGGTATGCGAGTCTGCCCATTATTAAAGGCATGATTCAAGACGATCTCCATGGCGCAACCGAGCATTTTGACATGACGGATGGAGTGCCGTTCGGGGGCCAATCATCGCTAAAAAAAGATCTTAAGATCTTAGATAAAGTCGTCAGCCACAACCGCATGCCACCGACACTTTATAAGCTTATGCACCCGAGTCATGAGCTCACCCCTGAAGAAATGAAAACAATAATAGATTGGATTGCCCTCGGCCAATCGCATTTACAGTAGTCAATGACTTAAGGAGTCTTCATGTCAGAATCTGTGTCTCACGTTCACAACGTTGAACGCGCGGCCGAAACAACGGCGCTCACTCGACAACTCGGTCTGTGGTCGGCCGTTTTCATGTGCATGGGCAGCGAAATCGGCTCCGGCGTATTTCTGGTTTCGTCCGACATTGCTAGTGCTTTGAGTTCGCCGATGGTCGGTCTTTTAGTTTGGCTCGCGGCGGGGGCCATCTCGTTAGCGGGAGCGTTGCTGTTTGCCGAATTGGGGACGATGTTCCCACGCGCGGGCGGTCAATATGTGTTTCTGCGCGAAGCGTACCATCCGCTTGTGTCTTTTCTTTACGGTTGGACGAATATTTTTGTCATTCAAGCCGGCACGATTGCGGGCGTCGCCGCGGCGTTTTCTAAATTTCTGATGCCGTTCTTCCCCATGGTGCGAGTCGGGCGTGAAACGTCGGCGACAATTATCATCATTGTGTTGACGGTATTGAATTTCGTTGGCATCAAACGCGGCGCTCAACTGCTCGATGCGGTGACTTCGTTCAAAGTCGTCGCGATTCTCGGGTTGATTGTTTACGTTTTATTCTGGAGCCCGCATGGCTCCGTTTCGCCGATGCACTTTTCGTTGGGCAATTCGACGTTTTCAGCGTTTGGCGTCGCCCTGCTTGCCGCATTCTGGGCATTCGACGGTTGGTACGCCATCACCTTCGTAGCGGGAGAAATGAAAAACCCGGCGCGCGATATTCCGCTTTCATCGCTTATCGCCATCATCGGCACGACCGCACTCTACGTTTTGTGCTCGTACGCCTACTACAAAGTTCTGCCGTCGGCGCAAATCGCGCACTCGTCGTTCGTGGCGGCCGAGGCTGTCAAAATTTTGGGCGGCGATATGGCTGTTCGAATACTCGGTATCGTGGTGATCGTATCCGTTATCGGGTGTCTGAATGCGACGATTATTTCGGGTGCTCGGGTGATTTACGCGATGGCGAACGACAACGTGCTGCCGCATAAATTGGCGGTGGTGAACCCAAAAACTCACTCGCCGAATCGCGCCCTCACACTGCAAATGATATGGAGTATCCTACTTGTGTGGAGCGGCACATACGATCAGCTTTTCACTTACGTGATTTTCGCCGGGTTTATGTTTTATGGTCTCACAGCCGCAGCGGTGATGTGGTTACGCCGGACAAAGCCGGCGCACGATCGGCCGTATAAAGTGCCGTGGTATCCGGTTTTGCCGATCGTTTACATCTTGTTTACCATCGCCTTTACAATCAATTCACTTGTTGAAAGACCGAAAGAGTCGATGGCGGGTCTTTTGATTGTTGCGACCGGTTTACCGGCATTTTATGTGATGAAACGGCTGGCAATGAAAAAGCCGATCGCAAATGCGGTGACATGATTGATTTCGAGCGCGACTCCGGTTGTGATGCATCCGAGAAGAGCCGACACGATCACCGCGCTAGCTAAGATCCCGCGATATTTTGTCATGTAAGCCGTTGCGCCGATGCAACTGAAAATCCCGAGAGAACAGCCGATGTCGACTTCGTTCAAGAATGCGGGCAAGGCGGCGGGCCAAAAAAGCTTCAACATCGGGAACATCGCCAGCGACGTCAAAACGTTTGAAAACATTGAACCCGCCAAAAATGCGATACAGGTCACGGTTGATCCGATAATGACTTCGCAAAAAGCAACCAAGGTAAATAAGAGGACGAGGTTGAAGCTAAGGTGAAATAAATTCCAGTGGAGAAGCCCTGGTAAGACCAACGTCGCGAGACTGTTCAGCGCCGAGTGCGCGTGGAACATGTGATTCCAAGAATAAACGTATCGCCACTTGATGTAAGACCGAATTTTTCCCTGATTGTTCATCGTGAGCACATAAACCATGATATTGGTTGCGATCAAAGCCAGTGTGATCGGCATACGCGAAATGGCCTCGAGCCAATTCGAAGGTAGCGGCCGGGCGAGCAATTCATTAGGCAAAAGCTTTTCGACAAAGGGCCGCAATTTCGGCTTTTTCAAAGAATGAGCGAGGGTGGCGGTTAACGTTCGAGCGAAACCACCGGGATAAATAGCGCGAAATAACCCATACCAAGCCCGCCATGAGACTCGCGCAGTTGCCGATACTAAAAAAAGCGGGCGCCACTCGTTCGGCGAGAATTTTTCTTTGTAAGCATGCAAAGACTGAAAGCCGTATACGGAATTTCCGCGTCGAAAAATAAAATCAAGGGCGCTGTATAACTTCGGTCGGGCGGATCGTTCAGCGGCGCTCAGGCCGGCAAGCGGTGCCATGCCGAGGGTGATATTCGTTACGCCTTGCCTTTCGAGATGCGCAATCGCTTCGATGATTAAAAGTTCAGTCGTGCCGAGTGGCGCTTCCGGGTCGCGAATGAGATCGACCAAATACCAAGCTTTTCGTTGTTGAGTGGGTACCGCGGCAAGGTAGCCATAAATTTGACCCTCAAACATTAGCATAAAATATTTCTTAAATTTCATGAGGGCCCAAGGGTCGAGACGGTTTAGAAAACCAAGTGGAACAGAAAGTCGTGAGCCGAGCCACCTGGCGTTAAGAGACTCGAGTTCTGTAAACTCGTCGGCGCTTAAATTTGACGGTTGAAATTCGGTAATTCTAGCTCCGCGCCGAGAGAGCTGACGTGCTACTGGCAAAGCACGCAATCGGTCGGAGCGCGTGATACTCCCGTCGAGATGAAACCATGGCTCAGTGCCAATTTGGACGACAAATTTTTCGCCCGCGCGCAACTGCTCGGCAAGCTCTTGTGAAACCGGTAATATAACGGCGTCTTTGCGCCTCGCCCGAGCGGCGACACCGAAAGCATCAATGAGCGGCAACCATAGATTCTTATCGCCAACTGGGTCGGATGCGCCGATCCACGCCGTCGGCGTTTCGACATATGCAATAACAGCAGTGTCTTGGCCGTTGGACCATTCGAAATGCTTGTAGTCTCGATACAAAGTGAGAAACGCAGTTGAAGCGCTTGCATACTTCGAATAAAAATCGATGAGTTGATCGCGCATATCAAGGCTCAAGCGATGGGCTCCCTAATATGAAGCTGAGAAATCTCTCGAATCTGCGGGTGCATCGGGCAGTAATTCAAAGCATCTTTGAAAATCTCATCGCTGCTTTTAATGCGGATTCGGCCAAGATGCGCGGCCGGGGTGCAGGGGTTTAAACGTAAAGCTGATTCATAAGCTGAAAAAGCTTCGCCTTCGAGACCGAGTTTTTCATAGGCGTGCCCTACAGTTTCAGAAACCTCCCAAAAATTCGGGTACATCAATTTCACGCGCCGCAGGTCGGATTTGGCGAATTTAATGTTGCCGTGTTTTATGATATCGCGAAATTGTCTGACCTTCTCTCGAGCCGCCCACCGACTAATTAGACGATTTGATGTCAGCTTGAGCAGCGCCGTCCAACACGTAACTAGGTTTGTTGAATACCCCTGAAGATCGAAAAATATTTCGCTGTATTGGCGCAAGGCTCGAGTTTTGCCGGGATCTCGAGATAAAAATACGATCGGGGTCAAGCTACCGTGGTGGGACCTTTTAAATTTAGCAGCCCAATTGACCATATCATCTGTTGCGCAGTCCTCACATATCAATATCGTGCCGATTCGGGCCCCGTGCTTTTCTAAAAGTGTTTTGAGTTCAATTGTATTTTTGACCTGCTCAACGGCGTGCCAATGCGAGCGGGGTCCGGCTTCGAACAAAGCCTCTAAAGCGTCGGCGTGTCCGCGAGTGGAGACAAGAACCAAAATGTCTCGAAATCGCGCCCGCTGTTCGTTCGCTTTTTGAATCGCCTGGTGGAGCTGTTTGGCGCCGAGAGGGCGCGAGACAACGGAGTCGATGCGGCGAAATCGGGCCGATGGCGCCCGTGCAGCGACTTCACCCCCGAATGCTCCGTCAGCTATAAATACAAATGGCACAAGATCGACGTCCGGCCTATTGCGAAATATTGAAAATAACTGAAAACGGTTAGGATCCGTCGGGTCGAAACAAGCGATGACGAGTTGAAGGCGGCTCTTTTCGCGCTCGACATAATAGCGCAAATGGGCAAGCGAGCGAGCTGGTAAAATTTGGCCGTAACCGAAATCAAGTAAGAGTCTTTCAAGTACGCCTAATGTTTGTTTGTCTAAGCTGTAGATAATGGCCGACAAGCGAAAAACTCTCCAACGTCAAAGCTTCTACTTTAATTGATTATGAGCTGTCGATCGAATACATTACAATAGTGTCGATCATTCAGGCCATATTATTCTCATTACTAATGGCAATTGCGAAGGCGGGCTTGGGCGATAACCGGCTCAGTGGAGTCAAAGGCTTCTACACGCCCCGCATCTCGAGTCTCATCGCGCAGGTCGAATCGGGTGATGCCCCGAAACCACAGTCATCTATCGAGCTGACTTGTTACCGTCACCCGTCAGACAAGTACTACATCGGCGTCAAACAAGTTCTTTTGATTCATGCGGCAATTGAAAAGGTGAAGGCAGTTCTCGACGATATCAACAATTATGATCATTTGTTTCCGGGTTACAAAGATGTTCGTGTCGTCAGCCGCAATGGTGCTGACCTTCTCACTTACTGGGAGCAAACCGCGCCTCTGCCGATTATCCCGAATATCAAATACGAAATTTTGTACCACATCAGTGAACTGAAAAATTCGGCGCGGCTCTATCGTTATCAGTTATACAAACCTACGCGTATCACGGCCAGCGACGGATTTATTTTGATCAGGAGTGTGGACGCGGCCACGACTTCTTACGTGGAGTATGATTTTTTTAACGCCAATTGGGGTGCCGCTAAAATTTTAGGTGCGAAAAAAATCTGGCGAGACTCAGTCGAAGGCCTGGCGTTATCAGACCTTGCCACCAAACTTCGCGCTGAGAATGATTCTTGGTCGGACGAAAGGTCGCGTCGTGAGAGCCGTAAATGGCTGAAGAGAGAGCAAGTCGAAAACTGCGTGAACCATCGAATCGCGTTGTAGCTGCAGTCAAGTGCGCGGCGCGAGTGCTACAAATCAAACGCGAGGCCGGCGTAGGCGAACTGTTGAGTCGCGCACTTGTACTGCAGGTATTTCATTCGCGGGTCATTGCCATTGTAGTATCCGATCAGGGCGCGCATGCCTTGGGTATGCCCTTCGCTGAAGTGATCGGCGGCGGCAAAACCCGCTTGCACGTTCACGGTCATATTCATGTCCTTGACGCCGCCTTCGACGAGGCTTGCCGCAAAATAAGGTCGGATTTGCTGCGGAGTCGGCGACGCGCCGAGCGGGTACCATTCGGCAAATTGTTCGGCCCAGAGAAATTTCATGTTCGGGTGTGACATGAAATATGGCTTAAGCCCCGCACCCAAACGCCAACGCCGGTCGATGTCGTGCACGACGCGCATATCGAGTGATTCATTGCCCACGTCGACGTACATCAGGCTCGGGTCGGCGATGTTGTCAGAAATATGGCCGGATTCGTGCGTCCAGATAATCGCCATTCTCCACGTTTTGGTGAATTCCATGTCATAGCTGAGCCCGACGCGCGCATCGATGGTTTCGAATTTGGTTTCGGTCATTCCGTTTGCGTCCTGTAATCTGTAAGATGCGTTGGCAGAGCCGTGAATAACCAACTGACCCGGATACTTAAGGTCGGGAAACCCGAGAAGAGCGACGGCGCCGCCCAGAGCCCCCCACGCATTGCCGCCGCTTCGCCCGTAGAGTTCGGATTGCGGGTCGAAAAACAACCCGTAGGATTCATATTGACCGAAATCGGATTGCGGATTGATGACAAGTTTCGCAAACGCGACGGACGAGATAAACAATGTAATAAGAACGGCCAAAGTCACAATTTTAGTTTTCATGTGCTTAATTAAACGAAGAAGTTACGAGTTTGTCATTAGGTATTGTCAGTGAGACTGAGACTCGTTACGATTCGAAAATGCATCGAGGGTACCAAACTGAAATATAGAAACCTATTTTGTATCGTGGCTTTATTATGGGGTGGTTGGACATTTGCGCAAGGTCTCATCCCGGTGCAGGAACTGCCTCAGTACGCCCCGGATAAGGCGGCCTCGATTGACAATATCAATTTTGATTTTCACGGCGGTGCCGTGCTTTGGTACTACCGGCCGAATCAATCCTATATCGATGAAAACTTTAATATCAATTTCACCTACGTCGACTTCGATGCAGTATACAAGAACTACGGCGTTCACGCCGAGGCAAGATTCAGTAGCCCCAAATACCGTGGGTACTACAAGGGCGATGTTTGGTACCAAGAGGCGTATGGCTATTACCGACTTCAAAACTCCATTCTTAAAATCGGCAAAGAATATACGCATTTTGGCAAGTTCTGGGATGGCTCGTATTACGGCAATGTGTTGTACTACGACGGGCTTTTGCTCAATCCTGACAACGGCATTTCATGGGAAGGGCAGCTTCATAATTCACATGGTTGGCAAGCGAATTATTACTTACAATATTTTGTGATCGACGGTGGGACGAACGGATCTCTCGACCCGTTTGGTGAAACGGGTGAAGGCGGGCTCAACGGCGAAGAAACGGGCGACGGAGCGCCGATCGACCCCGCGTGCATCAACAGTAACGGCAATTTTATCTATGGCTGCCAGTCGGGTCGCGATTCAATTTCAATACCGGGTGCGCATCGACGTAACGAAGCGATCGCGCGGTTCAATCAAATTTGGTCGCTATCTCACCACAACACTCTGACGTTCGGGTTAAATTACGAGTATTTGCTCGCCGATTTATCGCCTCTTTTGCCGCGGCGATTTAACGTCAATCGTTATGGAGTCGACACCTCATTTTCGCATTTAAATTTCTCGGTATTTTTTGAGTGGGTTCACCAGCAAGGGTACACGGTGACGGATTATCCGCTTGAAGACAATCCTTCTAAAAACATCGACTATTATTGGGCGGGGACAAGCTACAAGTTCGGCAAATACGTCGCGTATTTTAATTACAGCGACGGCTTCTACCATGATGAAGACATCCATGACATCACAGAAATCCCCGGCGTCAGTTATCAGTTAAACAAAATATTCTCTGGAGCGCTCGAATTCGCCAATTGGTATCGGACTCAGGCCGGCAGCTTCAGCGTCAATGACAATAGCCTGAATCTCATCTTGCGAGCGGATATTTAATCACCTTTTATCAAGAAGCACGGCTGGCTGGTGGGCACGACACAAACGAACTCGAGGTCGTTTGACAACCCGCCGCGTGTGGCGTAACTGTGGCTCGAGTAATAAGCTATGAAAGCCACGCTGGGGGAGCGATATGCGTAGCGTTTCAATGACCGACAAAGCCGGGCGTACGCTCGCGCTTCTTGTACCGCCGGTTGACGAAGTCGGCGCGACCGAACGGGCGGAATTTTTCACCAAACGAAGTATCAAAAAAGAATCGAAAATTCATGCGCTTTATCTCGCCATTTCGATGTGCGATCTAACGACGTTAGAGGGCGCCGATACTCCGGGGCGGGTTCGACAGATGTGCGAAAAAGCGCGACATCCTGTTCCGCCAGATGTGTTTCAATCTGTTGCGGGGCAAAAAAATCTACCTCCGATTCCGTCTGTCGCGGCTGTGTGTGTGTATCCGTCTATGGTGTCGACGGCGGTCAAAGCGCTCGCGGGTAGTGCGATCAACGTCGCGTCCGTGGCAACGGCCTTCCCGTCGGGGCAGGCGCCATTGAAGGTGAAATTAGACGATACGCGATTCGCGGTTTCTGAAGGTGCGAATGAAATAGACATGGTAATCAATCGCGGAGCATTTTTGTCCGGTGACTATCAGCTGGTGTTCGATGAAATCGCCGCGACCAAAGAGGCGTGCGGTGAGGCGCATTTAAAAGTGATTCTCGAAACCGGAGAGCTTGGCTCGCTCGATCGCGTTCGATTGGCCTCTGAGATTGCCATGCGCGCGGGCGCCGATTTTATCAAAACATCGACCGGCAAAATTCAACCGGCCGCGACTTTGCCGGTGACCTTAGTTATGCTTCAGGCGATTCAAGATTTTTATATGAAAACCGGCAAAAAAATCGGCATGAAACCGGCCGGCGGCATTCGCACGGCTAAGCAGGCGATCCAATATCTCTGCATGGTGAACGAAACGATGGGGAGTGATTGGTTAACTCCTGATTTATTCCGATTCGGTGCAAGTGCCATGGTGAATGATATTTTAAAGCAGATCTTTAAAGAAGCGACCGGCCGTTATTATTACGATCGTGTTTTTTCGCTCGACTAGAGGAATATGAAAATGACCACAAAGCGCGCATTAGATAAGAAGTCAAAAGCCCAAGCGGCGAAGATTGCACCCGTTGAGAAATTGCCGAAACAAGCGAAGACCGGCGCTATGAAATTCGAATACGCTCCTTCGCTTGAATCCACCGATATAGTTCGTATCGAAAAGCGCAATCGGCTTTTCATCGGCGGCAAATTCATCGAGCCTTCGAGCGAAGCGTACTTCACCTCAATGAACCCGGCTACGGGCGAACGCCTTGCGGATATCGCTGAAGCAGGTGATGCCGATGTCGATTTGGCCGTCAGAACCGCTCGCAAGACTTATGAAAATGTTTGGTCAAAAATGAGCGGGCGAGAGCGCGGCCGTTATTTGTTTCGAATCGCGCGGCTTATTCAAGAGCGCTCACGCGAACTGGCCGTTCTTGAAACTTTGGATAACGGTAAACCGATTCGTGAATCGCGCGATGTCGATGTGCCGCTCGTCGCGGCCCATTTTTTCTATCACGCCGGCTGGGCCGATAAACTGAATTACGCTTTTCCGGGCCAAAATGTTTCTCCTCTGGGTGTCGTCGGGCAAATCATCCCGTGGAACTTTCCACTACTCATGGCGGCATGGAAGATCGCGCCCGCGTTGGCGTGTGGTAACACGGTTGTATTGAAGCCGGCTGAAACGACGTCACTATCAGCCTTGCTGCTAGCGCAAGTATTTCAAGATGCCGGTTTGCCCGATGGGGTCGTCAATATCGTGACGGGTGCCGGGGCCACGGGTGCGGCCTTGGTGAATCATCCGGATGTCGACAAAATCGCATTCACCGGCTCAACCGATGTTGGCAAAATTATTGCGCGAGCTGTCGCCGGCACAAAAAAGCGACTCACGCTAGAGCTCGGGGGCAAGTCGGCCCATATTATTTTTGAAGATGCAGCTCTCGATCAGGCGCTTGAAGGGGTCATCAACGGCATATACTTTAACCAAGGGCATGTTTGTTGCGCGGGTTCACGTTTGCTTCTTGAAGAATCAATCGCAGAAGAATTTGTTGCGAAGTTAAAAAAGCGAGTCGCGAAATTGCGTGTTGGCAATCCGCTTGATAAAAATACGGATATCGGCGCGATCAATTCTGCCGGCGAGCTCAAAAAAATTAAAAAGCTGATTCAACTCGGTAAAGACGAGGGCGGTGAATTTTTTGAACCGACCTGCGCGATTCCGGATAAAGGCTTTTATCAACGGCCCTGCTTTTTTTCGAATGTGTCGTCATCTTTTACTCTGAGTCGTGTCGAGATCTTCGGTCCGGTGCTCGCGGTTTCGACCTTTCGCACATCGCAAGAAGCCGTGTTAAAGGCGAATGACACACCCTATGGGCTTGCGGCCGGGATTTGGTCAGAAAAAGGCGCTAAAATTCATAAAGTCGCCGGTCAACTTAAAGCCGGTGTTATTTGGGCGAACACATATAATAAATTCGACCCATCGGCACCGTTCGGCGGGTACAACGAAAGCGGTTGGGGACGCGAAGGTGGTCGTCATGGTCTTTCGGCCTATTTGGATGTGAGGTAAAAATGGCGATTGAAAAAAATCTGCATGTTCCAAAGACAATTAAGCTGTTTATCAACGGCGAATTCCCGCGGACGGAGTCGGGCCGGCACATCTCGCTGTACGAACACGGTTCGCAAAAAGTATTCGCGCACGTGTGTCGGGCTTCACGAAAAGATTTAAGAAATGCGGTGGCCGCTTCGCTCGCCGCGCGCGGTGAGTGGGAAAAGCGTTCAGCATACAATCGGGCTCAAATTCTTTATCGAATGGCTGAAATGGCCGAAGGCCACCGCGAAGAAATGGTATCGTTGTTAACAAAAATCAACGCGGCGTCAGCTGGGGACGCCAATCAATCTGTTGATGCGGCGATCGAAGCATTTGTTTATTACGCCGGTTTTGCCGATAAGTTTTCGCAAGTGAGCGGATGCGTGAATCCAGTAAGCGGCCCGCACCACGCTTTCACAACGCCTGAACCAGTAGGCTGCGTGGCGGCGATTTTTGACGATAACATCGAATCTATTTTGGCACTGCCCATTGTCGCCGCGACACTCGCTTCAGTTATCGCAAGCGGCAATGTAGTCACGGCGCTACTGCCGTCGAATGTGTCGGCCCAATTGGCGCCGCTCGCTGAAATTTTTGCCACATCAGACCTGCCGAAAGGTGTCGTGAATCTGTTGACCGGGCATCAAAGTGAATTGCTCGATCACCTGGCTTCGCATATGGAAGTCCAGAGCATATGCTACGTCGGTTCAGACCGTACGACGCAAGAAAAGCTGAAGACACTAGGCGCTGAGAATATGAAACGGGTCATCTGCTTTGCACCCGATGCCAACCCGACAAGCCTTGACCGTCTTGCCGGGTTTGTCGAATTCAAAACAGTTTGGCACCCGATCGGGCACTGAGCCCGCAAGCCGAGTTTAGTGCGTTATTCGCTTCGATCTAAGAGCTGTGCCGGCCGCAAAGCCGACGGCCAGAGCCCCGAGAATCGCATAAAATGGGTACTGCTTCAGCAGCGAAGTCGCCGCGTCTTTCACGGTGCTCACGCTCGATGAAATATCTTTAATTGTATCTTCGAACATCGAATAAAATTCACCGATTTGTGACGGCGAGTCGCTCGAGCGATTTTCACTGCGTTCTTCGCCGAAGGAGTGATCGTCTTGCGATAGGCGACTCGACCTGCGAGTGCCGAGATTGCCGGTACGTTGATTTAAATTGTTCATGATGAGACCTCACAGTTGCTGATTAATGTTTCACGCTTTTGTTCGATTCCGAGCCGATGTTTTTGACCAATGAGTTCAGCTTCGATCGAATCGCCTCTTGCGCTTCGCCGTATTTCTGCTGCACGAGGCCTGCAATCTGACCAATATCGCCTTTCGTTTTTTCAAGATCGTCTTCGGTTAACTCTCCCCACGCTTCTCTGATTTTGCCTTTGACTTGGGCCCACTTCCCGCTCGAGATGTTTTCATTCATTATGGCCATGTTGATTCTCCTTCTGTTGATTAAGTTTTCGTGACGGCGTCCGTTGCATGAACGAAGCAGTCGTTAAAAAAGAAGCAGCAATGATTGTGCCGAACCGGCGGGGATAAATAAAAAATGACCGTATTTACAGTGCAGTCGTCGGTTGTTAAGGTGCGAACGGTATAACTTCCAACCAAGAGGAGAGTCTCGACAGGGTGAATATCACTTACGAGATGTTTTTAAACTATCTTAAGCGACGGGAGCGTGATCTCGCGACATTGCGCGAGTCGCTCCGGCAGAATCGCGTCGCAGAATTTGCGCGCATCGGTCATCAAGTTTCAGGTAACGCCGCGACTTTCGGCTTTTTTGATCTTGAAAGTATAGCGCGCAAGATTGAAGAAATCGGTGAACGTGAACTGCAAACAAAAGGTTCAGTTTTAGTGCGGGAATTTGCGAACTGGCTGAAATCCGCCCGCGAACAATTAGGACCTTCGCCGCAGATTGCGCAATTCTAAGGAGCAAGGGCATCTGGCTCGGACATTCGCATCCGCTTATAAAGCGTTTTGCGATCGATGCCGAGTTCGCGCGCGGTCTTGTCTTTTGCACCGGCGTTTTTCGAAACGGCGTATTCAACGTATTTCTGAATGACGTCCTGCAGTTTGAGCAGGGTGCCTGTGTACTTCACTACGAAATCGCCTTCGGCATAATTTGAAGCGGTCGTTGGGGCGGGGGCTTCCATCACGACGAGGTCAGGGTTGGCCATCAGAAAATTCGAGTATTTCACTTCGCTTTCGACCGCCATCACGACGGCGCGTTCGACGGCGTTTTCGAGTTCGCGAACATTCCCGCGCCACGGGTATTCAAGCATAAACTTAATCGCCTCTTTCGAAAACGTGCGCGCGGGCGAGCCATTTATGACCGCATATTTTTTTAAAAAAGATTCTGCTAGCGGGAGCACATCTTCGGGGCGCTCACGTAAAGGCGGCAAAGAGATCGGTATGACATTGAGGCGATAATAAAGATCTTCTCGAAATTGGCCCGCCGCAATTTCTTGAAGCAAATTCTTGTGTGTGGCGGAAACTATTCGCACATCGATGGATCTCAGTTGGTTTTCGCCCACACGCTGAATTTTCTTCTCTTGTAACACGCGTAATAGTTTAGCCTGAAGCTGCAAACTCAAGTCGCCGATCTCATCGAGAAACAGGGTGCCGCCTTCGGCATCTTCAAACAAGCCGGCTTTCTTTTCGTGCGCGCCGGTGAACGCTCCTTTAGCGTGGCCAAAAAGCTCCGATTCGAGAAGATTTTCGGGTATGGCGGAACAGTTGATGGCCACAAACGGCCCGCCATTTCGCGGGCTTTCGGCATGAACAAACCGTGCGAGCACTTCTTTACCCGTCCCGCTTTCACCGAAAATAAAAATATTGGCGGTGCTGCGAGCCACCTTCTTTGCAATATCCAAGGCATTCAAGAACTTCGGGCTTCGCCCGATGATATTGCTATAAGCCGCTGCATCGCCGCTGCGAATGTGCTGCCTCAATTCGGTTATGTTTTCTTTCAGAGAGTTCAAATGAAGCGCCCGTTCAACCGAAACTAAAAGCTGCGGAAAGTGCAACGGCTTCACAAGAAAATCGTAAGCGCCCTTCTTTATTGCGTTCACTGCGATTTCGACGGATTTAGAAACTGTGATGAGAATTATCGGCAAATCCGGCTTGATCCGCTTCATCTGTTCGATGAATTCAAACCCCGACATATTGGGCAGCTGCAAATCCGTAATTAGGACATCCCAATTATTGTCGCCATTTTTAGTTTGAACGGCAGCCATCGCGCTTTCGGCGTCAGAAAAGGCCGTGACGCGAAACCCTTTTGGTTGAAAAAATGCGCGAATCAAATCGAGCGTATCCGGATCGTCGTCTACGATGGCAAGGTGGCGGATCTGACTTTGTTTCTCAGAATTCAATTGTGCGTGCTCCACGATTTTTTTGTTTGAGCGAAACGATAACTACCACAGGTCCATTTTGTTCACAATCTTCCGTACCTTTTGTGCACGTAAATTACACCGAGATAAATAAAACGATAACGGTGATTCGAGTGAGAGTGGAATCGTCCTTGCTTATTAATTGCAAAACGCATCGGCGGCTCGATGTTACGTGAAGCCGATGTTAAAAAAACAAAATATGAGGAGGATTCTATGATTCGTGCCGCAATTTCTTTTTTCGTACTGGCGATCGTAGCCTTTATTTTCGGCGCGTACGGTATTGCGGGAATATCAATGGAAATCGGTCGCATTTTACTTTTTGTATTCCTGGTGCTCGCGGCTGTCTCATTTATCGGTGCGCTGTTAACGGGCCGCACACCGCGACAATTGCCCTGACTAAAGTTTAGACAGATGTCAGCCGATAAACGGCGCCTCGATACATTCGGCGCACGCGATCGGTTTTGGCTTCCTGGTTATTGCGTCCTTAGGATGGCACAGCTTGCAATAGTATCTAAACAAGTGATGACAACGTCGTCCCCCCCGACAGTCATCACGGACCCATCCCCCCGAGACCTCGCTTTTCCCCCAAAGCGAGGTTTTTTTTTGCCATTTGACTAAGGCGCCTTCGCGGTTTGAACTGTAAGGACAAATGATAAGGGTGGGGAATTTTCGCTACAATTTTACAACGCCATGGATATCCGCTTCATTTTTCTTGCTAACAGTTTTTGTATCGCCCGTATCTCGCGCAGCTGAAAAGCTCAGCCTTGAAGCCGCGCTTACAAAAGCGCTGGCCGCTAATCCGGATCTATTAGTCGCAAAAGCATCAGTTCGCGATGCGGCTGCGGCGGCCAATTCGATGAAGGCTCAAGACTTGCCGCTTCTTTCTGTTCAGTACCAGAACAGCCAAAGCGACGATGTGGCGACGCAACTGCCGGACGCGAATAACGCAATGGTGATGATCACCGAAAATCTCTTTAACGGCGGGCAGACGTTAGCCGAGATTCGAAAGCTCGAGCATTTCGAAGATTCAGCGAAATCAAGTGCGCAACAGAAGCGCCTCGAAATTCTGGCGGCAGTAAAAGAAAGTTTTTACCGCGGGCTTTCAGCGAACGCGCAGGTGAACGATTGGAAGGCGGCTCAAGCGGAGTTTTCGCGGCTTCTCAAACTCATGGCGCCGAAATTCACCGTTGGCCAAGTGCCGCAATACGATTACGCGAAAATTAGAATTTCTCTGCATTCGTATTTGCAAGAGCAGTTAAAAGCTACCGCGTCGTTGGGCCATGAGCTACATGTTCTAGGCGCGGCGATGGGCGGCGAGCCACCGACGGAGTTGTCGGGCGTCGACGAAATACCGCGACCGCCGCAGATCGATGTTGAAAAGGTGATGTCGAACATCTACGCGAATAGACCAGACGTGCAGGCTGAGAATTCACGCATATTGGCGCAGCAAGAAGAGGTGGCGCGTGCTCGGCGCGAGCGCCTGCCGAAAGTGACGCTTGAGGCGGACTACGGCTACGGCGGTTTAACTCCGCAAGACATGTGGACACTCGGCTGGGGCACAACGGCGACCGTGTCTATGCCGCTTTTTGACTTTGGCGGCATTTCGTCGGACGTGCGCCGCGCGCGCGCAAGGCTCAATATCGAAGAGTATAGAGACGAAGCTCTTCGCCTAAAAATTCGAACTGAAGTTTACGACACACTCGAACGGGTGCGTATCGCGTGGGCCGGCTACAAAGCCTCACTGGAAAATTTGCCGGTCGCAAAACGCGCGTACGCCTCGTCGCTGCGGCGGTACCGCACGGCACTTGCGCCCATGACGGAGCTCAGCGACGCGCACACGCTTTTGATTGAATCGAGACTCGATCGCGAGCGCGCTTTGGCTGAATATCAGATTGCGCTTACTCAGTTGCGACTTGTGTTGGGAGATGAAGCGGCTCTCAAAAAGGCCGCGCCGTGAAAATATATTTGAACGGAGTGCAGGCATTTATTTTTGTCGTTATACTTCTGACCGCGTCGTTGGGGAGTGCTGATGATCAACTGACTCAATCACCGCTGTTTGTGACGGGTCATCCCGTCGAGCATAATTTCACTTCGGTTGCCACAGGCTACGGTGCCATCTCTGAAGACCATCGGCATGTGGCGGCTTATTTTTCGGCTGAGGATACAGCGAAAATAAAAATCGGCGCCGCCGCGCAAGTCGAACTCGTCGATAGCGTGAATAAATCCGAATTCATCAAAGGGCACGTGAGTGCGATTTTGCGAAATGCCGACCCTAAAACCAAGCAAAGCATCGTAACGGTCTCGATGCCCAGCGCGGCACCGGTACGGGCGCGCACGTATGTATCGCTCGACATCACACTGTCATCGCGCACAAGCCTCGCCGTACCGACGACGGCCGTCTTGATCGGGCAGGGCAAATATTTTGTGTTTAAAAAAGACGGCGAAAGTGATTTTGATAAGGCTGAAATTACTGTCGGTCGGCAATCGCCCGATTTCACAGAAGTCAAAGGCGGTCTGAATTTGAATGACACTGTACTCATTCAAGGTGCAACCGAATGGAATCAAAATCTAATCGGCGGCGGCGGTGATGACGAAGGAGACGGTGATTGAGCCCCAGTTCGAAAGGTTTTAGCGAAACGATTCTTCGTTTTTCAATAAAGAACACCAAGCTGTTGGTTTTGCTTTCGATATTGTGGTCGCTGTTCGCCGTATGGATTTATACGTCGCTGCCGCTGAGTCTTTTGCCGAATTTGAATTTTCCTTCTTTAAGCGTTGTTGTCGAAAATCAAGGCCTCACAGCGAAAGAGCTCGAAAAGCAAGTTGCATTACCGGTCGAGTCGGCAATGTCGGGCATTTACAATGTTCGGCGAATTCGCTCAACGAGCGTGTCGAATATTTCGTTAATTTCGATTCAGCTGAAATGGGGCGCCGACGTTGAGTTCGCGAGACAGCAGGTGATTCAAAAACTTGCGACCATTCAAGGCGGTCTGCCCAAAGGGTCAGACGTCAGCGTCGAGACTCTCAGCAATACGCTGGGGCAAGTCGAGAGTTTCGTACTCACCGGCGGATCATCGCTTTTAGATCTCTACGACTTCGCTAAATATCGGTTGCGGCCCGCGCTGCTGCAGCAAAACGGTGTGTTTCAAGTTCTCATTTTTGGAGGGCTTGCCCCCGAATACGCGGTCTTTCTCGACCCGGAAGAATTACAAAAGTTCGATTTGTCGATCGGTGACGTCCGCGACGCCGTTGCCCGCAACAACGTCGCGACAATCGGCGGCGTGCTCGATCTCGGCGCCCAGAGTTTCGGGATCATGCCGCGAACCCGACTGACCGACATCAAGAGTATCGAAGACACCATCGTCGCTGTACGAAGCAACGTGCCGGTCAGGATCAAAGACATTGCGAACGTCCGTCTCACGCATTTGCCGTATCGAGGCGGGGCTGAAGACGGCAAAACTCCGAGCGTTGCTATTCAAATTGTCAAACAGCCGAATGCCAATGTGGTAGATGTCACCCGCGGCGTTGATACTTTTTTAAAAGACTTCAAACTGCCCGCCAAGGTTTCGATTAAAAAATATTACGATCAGTCTGAAGTCGTATACGAGGCGGTTCGCGGCGTCGAAGAAGCCGTCGTTCTTGGGGCGGCGCTCGTCGGGCTCATTCTTCTGTTATTTTTGCGAAGTTGGCGCGCGTCTCTTGTGGCATTTACGTCGATTCCGACTTCGCTGCTGAGTTCGATCGTGTTTATGCGCTATTTTGGCATGTCACTCAACGTGATGAGCTTGAGCGCGTTGGCTATCGCGACCGGTATGGTGATCGACGATGCCATTGTAGTGATCGAGAATTTCTTTCGGCATCGGGAACTCACTCCGCACGACTCGGTGCCTGAGCTATTTTTGCGCGCGGCCAGCGAGGTCGCCGGCCCCGTTTTGTCGTCGACGATCACGACCGTCGCGATTTTTGTCCCGCTGATTTTTTTGACAGGTCTCGCCGGGCGTTTGTTTTCTCCTGTGGGAGTGATCGTCTCGATCGTGATGACGGCCTCGCTTGTATTTGCCTTTACCCTGATACCGAGCGTGGGCCCGCATCTGATTCGCGGGCAGCCGAGCGAATCGCATTCCAGCCGGCTCGGAGAGCTGTACTCCAAATATTTACGGCGATCGCTCAAAGCGCGCGGCTGGATCATGGGCCTTGTTGTCGTTTTGTGCGCGGCGAGCTTTTGGATTCTGAGTCGATTGAATCGCGAGTTTTTGCCGCTGTTAGATGAAGGTTCAATACTGATGAATGTCGATGGTCCCGCGTCAAATTCGCTTGGTGAAACCATGCGCACGGTTCATCTCTTGCTGGATCGGGTGCTGCATGACCCTGATATCCAGACAGTTGTGTCGACGATCGGTCATGCGCCTGGGATGCAAGATACCGATACAATGAACCATGCCGACGTGACTGCGCGATTGGTTTCGCACGGTCAGCGAAAGAAATCGATCCATGAGCTCTTTACGCTTTTTCGTCAGCGCGCTCGCGCGTTTCCGGGCGTGAGCGTCAACTTTACTATGCCTCTTCAAGATAAGCTCAATGACGCGATTGGCGGCGTTTCGGCTGCCATCGGGATTAAAATTTTTGGCGATGATCTCTCGATACTCGAGAAGTTGGCCGGCGAAACCGCGGCGCAATTGAGTAAGGTTCGAGGTGTACAGGATCTTCACCCGAGTTCGATCGTCCCCGTGCCTTCTCTCGACATTTCACTCATTAAAGATACGTCGAATTTATTGGGAGTATCACGGCAAGATTTGAATGATGCCGTACAGGCAATGTCGTACGGGGTCGAGGCCACTCGAGTTCAGGCGCTTTATAAAGAGATCCCGCTAATGCTTAGATACGAAGGGACTGACGATAACATACCGACTCTTCATTTAGACGAATTGAAACACACGCCGATTCGCACGGCCGACGGTCGATTTGTGCCGCTGTCGCAGGTCGCACGATTGCGGTTTGTGGATATCCCTAGCCGTATCGAGCATGAACATGCGAGCCGTTATGTGACTGTGTCGTGTAATGTGTCAGGCGCCACCAATCAAAGCGTCGTGAGATCGATCAAAAAAATCATGGCCGGCCTGCATATGCCCGAAGGCTATCGATATGAGATCGGCGGCAGTTTCGCAGCTCAATCGGATGCGACGAAAGGCATTTCGTCAATTGCGATTGTGGCGATATTGCTTGTGGCCGTCATATTGTGGCTGGAGTTTCAATCTCTGAGAGAGACGCTCCTTGTGTTGCTCACGATCCCACTTTCAACAATCGGCGCGAGTCTGGCTCTGTGGGCATTTCATCAAACACTGAACGTGTCGTCGCTAATCGGCCTTGTCATGCTCGTAGGCGTTGTACTTAGAAATGGCATCGTACTCGTCGATTACATCCATGCCGCCATGCGATCGGGTACGCCCATCGATCTGGCCATCGAACAAGGCGCGCGAGTTCGGCTGCGGCCGATTTTGATGACGGCGTTGAGTGAAATCCTCGGCCTGTCACCGCTCGCGTTCGGTATCGGGTCGGGCGCTGCACTCGAGCAGCCGCTTGCCATCGCTGTCATCGGAGGTCTCATCACATCCACATTTTTGACCCTTTTCATACTCCCGATTGGCTATGGCATTCTTTACCGTCATCGATAAAGGTATATTGACTGGGCGATACGTTGCACCCGTGCGACACATGAATTCATGCGGAATAATTTTTTCGCGCCCGCAGTAATTTTTTTGGTCTTGGCTTCTTGGCCTACTTTGGCCGTACAAGTTGGCAGTACAAAGGGCGTGGCCGGTACGCTAAAAAATATCGTGGGCGCTCCGTGTCGCGCATTTCTGCGTTTCAATAATTCATCGCGGTGGCCTTTGCCGGCGAAAACAACAGGACGATTTTTATTGAAAAGCACGCTTTACAGCGCAGAAGGTTTGCCGAACGAAATTATTCAGGCCATGAAGAAGGGCAAGATCCCTTGGTTTCGAGCGTTCCCGGTCGTCATCACTCGTATCAAACGAGGTGAAGTCGCTATTCAGATCGATCATAGAAAGTTCTCGTCTAAACGCGGCGATAGGATCATCGAAATATTCAGCGACATTTTTCATTCTGAAGTGTGGTACTTGGCTTATAGTAAAGATGGCGACGCTTTTATGATCACAATCGGAAGACTCGACCATCGCTTGAGTTATGTGCAGCTTGATTATTTACCGGATGCTCGTGCAGCGGCGAAGATCGACCCCAGACAGGCAGCTGGGGTCTACGCGACAATTGCTCAAGGGGTCTTTCCGCTTTGAGCCTCTGATTTTATTATAGATTCGTGTTAGAGCGGTCAATTAAACATTGCCGCTTTTTTTGGGTCCGCTTAAATGCGAGTCATACACAATCTAATTTTAACAGGGGAAGCTCACACCATGACTCGATTCGTCTGTCTCATTCTCATCCTCGCCGCCGCCGCACCCGCTGTTGCCGACACCGATATTGACGGCTTTCATATTCAAGCCGGTGGATTTCTCGCCTCAGAAACGGTGTATCGCGATCACAATATGGCCTCTGATATCGGCACGCCATTTGCGAAAATTCCGTTCGAAAATAGCATGGGTTATGCACCATCTGAATTTCGCGGGTCAGCACGTCAATCGCGCTTTTCTCTGCTCATTGAGCGCGACTTCGACCCGTCCACCAAGATCAGCGGCTATTATGAACTCGACTTTTTAGGTGCTGCGACGACTTCGAACAGCAATGAAAGTAACTCGTATACTCCGCGAACACGAAATGTGTACTTAACAGTCGACTGGCAGGATTTGGGTCTTCATTTATTGGCCGGGCAAAACTGGTCGCTTGTGACATTAAACGGTGACGGGATTACGCCCCGCCAAGAAGTCATACCGGCGACGATCGACGCGCAGTACGCCGTTGGTTTTGATTGGTCGCGACAGTGGCAGCTTCGGCTCGTGAAAGATTGGAACAAAAAGTATTGGGCCGGTTTGTCATTCGAAGAACCGCAAACCGTGAATGTTCAGGGAACGCTCGCCTCGGGTACGGGTAACACGTGGTATCTTCAGGCGACCGGGGGCGGGCTTATGTCTAACCAAATGTCTATCAACACGCTGCCTGATGTGGTTGCAAAATTCGCGTGGGAGTCTTCATTCGGCCACTACGAAATTTATAATCTCGCGCGCAATTTTTCGAGCGAGTACGGCGGCTCGTCGCTGTCGGCCCAAACGAATCATCAAAATATTTGGACGGATTCGTTCGGCGCCGGTGCTACAATCCCAGTCGTGCCAAAAGTTTTGGATCTCTCACTCAGCGGTCTTGTGGGCGACGGAACGGGCCGCTACGGCACGACACAACTGGCTGATGCCACGTTCGACGCCGACGGGCGATTAAAACCATTGGACGCCGCTCAATACTTGGCGCAACTGACCTGGCACGAGAATAAAAATCTCGATGTCTACGCAACCTACGGCGAAGAATCGGTGAGCGCAGCGGCCGGCTCCGGATACGGTTACGGCAACGGCGTCACGGTGAACAACGCCGAATGTTATGTTCTAGGTAGCGGCACCGCTTGTAACCCGAATATCAAAAACATTTCGCAGTTTAACATCGGCGGGTGGGATAGCCTTGTTAAAAAAGATAAAATGGGTGTCTTAAAACTCGGCCTGCAATATTCTCACACGGTGTTGAACACCTACGCCGACGCGAATGGTGTGGCCCCAAGTACTAGCGAAGACATCGTCATGACAAGTCTTCGCTACTACCCATGGTAATGCGGGCCAGTTGAAGGGCTCACCGTTGGTTGAGACCGCGGTACATGTCTAAGAAAAGCTCCTCAGTATAGTTAGGTAAGCCCGAACCGATGCCGCTTGCCGTGTTGAGAAGATGATTTTCGCCAAGCAATACGCTCTCGCCGGTAAAATTCAAGCCGGCTCCAGTGAACCCGAGCTTTAGTATTTTATTCTTGAGCGCGAGTGCGAAGTCCGAAACCATAAGCGTGTGCGAATCGTCGAGCTTATAAAAGAATGTAATCATCGACCCGAACTGGGCGATTTCGTTGATGGTCGTGATGCCTTGCACGTTGATGGCATACGGAGTTCTCCCCGTCACATCAAGTAATCGAACAATGTTCTGTAAGCCCCGATTGCTTTGAATTTGGCTTTGAGAAAAATAGCCGAATTGGCTGACCATATCGAGTTCGCCGCTCGATTTAGTGCTCAATACTTTCGCCATTTTGCCGGCCTCAATTAAGTTCGCCCATTCGTTGGGGAAGGGCACAAATGTTTCGACGGTAAATGCATTTGGGCTGTTGACGACTCTGTGGATACTGCTCGGGTCGAGGCGCTCGATCGTCGAAAGATTGTGAAGGTAGCTTTCGCTGAATCTCGTGACCGGTTGATTGAGTACTGCGGCAAAACGGGCTTCAAAAACGCTCAGTGACGGATGATTCGGGGGTAGCGGGATAAGCAGCGGACCGGATGACGGGCGCATTATCCAATGCTTCCATGAAAAAAGTTGCCAGCCGTACCAAGGCGTCGACGATTCGGGTAGGGCATGGTGCAGACTGAAATCAAGCGGTTGAAGTTTAACGCTTGGTTGCGCTGCCGGTGTCGCGGCCCATGCGGCCAGCGAGACCGATAGACAAATGATGAGGCAGTTGGATCGGGTCATAAAACCTCCTAAAGTGACGTCTGCTCGACGCGTGATGACCGGTACGCTTCATTGACTACATCGGGGCCGGGTTGTGATTGCAGTTGGCCGGTGAGTTCATTGGTTGGCAAAAACATCACTCCCGCAGGCGCGGGCGGAAATGGCACCGGCTTTTCGTATGATTGAAAGATCTGTGTGAAAATCTGATGGGCGATTGGGCCGGCAATTGTTCCACCGAACGCATTATGGCCGAGCGGTCGCGGGCGATCGTAACCGACATGTACGCCCACGACCAAGCTCGGCGTAAACCCGATGAACCAAGCGTCGTTCGAATGTTCCGTTGTTCCGGTTTTACCGGCCACGTAAGGAGCAAGATCGTGCATGCTTGCGGCGGCCGTGCCGCGTTCAACCACACCTTGCATGAGGTAACGCATTTGAAACAGCGTGATCGCATCCAGCCCTTGAACGGGTTGGCGCGTGATAATTTCACCCGCTCGCGAAGGTGTATCCCCCGGCGGAGTTTCTAGAAATTCAATTGGCGATAAATAGCCGGTGTCGATGCCGGCGTAGGCCCGACACAAGCTCAATAGGTTTGTGTCTTGGTCGCCCAATATGAACGGATAATTAAATTGTGGATGAGAATAGACGCCAAACACGACTGAAAGAGTGCGAATGGGGTTAAGCCCGATGTCGCTCATCAAATCGGCCGTCATCGTATTACGCGATTGCTCGAACGCCCAACGCATCGTCTTTTGACCTTCATTTGTCGATGTGTCGTTGTGGGGCATCCAGCGGTGGCCTCCACGCGCAACGGCCGGGAAGATAAAGGGCCCGTCACTCAAAAGAAAATTCGGTTGGTAGCCGGCCTGAAGGGCGGCCATATAGGTAAATGGTTTGACGAGCGAACCCGGCTGCCGATCGGCGATAGTCCGATTCCATGAACTCAGTACATGGCTGTACCCGCCGACCATGGCGAGAATTTTGCCGGATGTCGCATCCATCACAATTACGGCGCCATTGACTTCAGGCGGCTGCACGATCTGCCAATCGGTCGATTTATCGATGGGGCTGATATAGACAATGTCGCCATAACGGAGCGGCTTGGCCCACTCGCGACTTGCGCGATCAAGAGCCACGATCGAACCATCGGCGAGCCCCACATGAAGCATGGGCTGATTTAAAACAACGCCGACCTGCCACGTGGGTAAAGCTGCAGGGTAGTCGGCAATGGTTTGGCGCAACGGGCGTAACCAAAATTCAGTGGCGACGTCGGGCGCAACCGGCGCTTGAGGTTGCGTATTAGGTGCGGCACTCGAAGCCGGTGCGGCGCTGACACTGGCACCCCAAAGGCTCTCGCTTGATTTTTTTTCTTCAATCTTTGCGAGTTGCTGCGACTTTTCATAAACGGCATATGCTCGGACTAAGGCTTGCGAGATATTGACGAGCGGCCCGCGCCAATCGGTTTGGCCTGCTTGCTTTTCATAATTTTCGAGACCAGTTTGCAGGGCGGATTCTGCCATAGATTGAATCGAATCAACGAGGGTTGTTTTAATTGGATTGCCGCTTTGAAGCGCAGCTTTTACCCCGGCCGCTCCGAGAGCTTGAGTGATGAAATCGCGAAAGTACGCCGCGTGATTGGCGTTTCGCGCAACTCCGTAAGAAAGAAATTTTAGGTCCTCCCTTACGTTAACTTGAATCGGCTGGGGTATGATTCTTTCGCTGTACATTCGATCGAGCACGAACTGCACCCGATCTTGCGTGCGGCTATCGGGGTATTGATAAAGATTGGGCCCTTTTACGATCCCGACAAGGTAAGCGATTTCGATTGGTGAAAGTGCCGCCGCTTGTTTACCGAAATACGTTTCGGCGGCCTTTTCTATTCCCCATGAACCACGCCCGAAATAGACCGTGTTCAGGTAGAGATTGAGAATTTGATCCTTCGTCAGCTGATGCTCGATTTCGCCCGCCAGAAGCATTTCACTCAGCTTGCGCCGATAAGAAATCTGGTCGTTTAGAAAGAGGTCGCGGGCGAGCTGTTGAGTGATAGTCGAAGCGCCTTCGAGATGCCCGCCGGCAGCGCCTTTGAAAAATGCACGAAGAATGCCGATTTGATCGATACCATTGTGTTGGTAGAAGCGCCGATCTTCGACCGCCACAAGTGTCTTGGGCAGCGCCGGTGGCATATCTGAAAGCGAAATCGAATGCCGTCGGCCCTGCGGTTCATAAAGATCGCCGACACGCTGATTATCGGTTGATAAAATATCCACAGCCTGCGGGAGTTTAAGCGTGTGCAAATTCCCGACCGGTGGCAAAGATTTAACGATGTCATCGTAAAGCGTCTCGGCTTTCGCGATGTCGGGAGAGTAATTGTCGAGAGCCGTCGGGTCAGGTTTAGAGCGGCAAACCTTTTGATAAAAGGCAATGAGCAGCACGGGGTTGATTCGATCGAGGCGTTCGCCGTGCAATGATCCACTGACAGGTTTCACATCAACCGCGGGAGCTTTCATCTTTTGCAAAAATAGCGAAAGATCGAGATTCTTAAATTCCGGCTGGCTGAGAATTTGAAGGCACGCGTGGCTGTACGCCTCGACAAGTTGAGCATTCGTCGCCGTCTTGTAATCTTGCGGCTTCGGCAAAAGTGGGTTGAAACTGGATAACACCAGCATGGTTGTAAAAAACCAAGTCATAGAGGCAAACTGTTTAACAGTCGCACATTTCGATCGTCCACAGTCGCGGGTACAAATCAAGGGTTCTTTACGCCGTTTCGATCGAGAATTTCAATTCGTTGTTGAACAGCAAAATAATCCTTCCACGGATCACGACGTCGCAGAATAGAATGAATCGCCCATGGAATCGTGAACTCGTCGGGGTTCAAATTCGGCAATTCGTTCCAAGATATGGGTAATGCGATACGCCCGCCCTGTCTGGCTCTTGTCGAATACGGGGCAATCGCTGTGGCGCCGAAGCCGTTACGTAAGTAATCCACAAAAATTTTGCCGCCGCGTTGAGATTTCGTCATCGTTGATATGTAACGGCCGGGTGATCGCTCCTCGAGATAAAGAGCCGTCGTGTGCGAGAAATCTTTAATTTCTTGCCACGTGTATTGCGGCGCGATCGGCACGTGAATGTGTAAACCTTTACCGCCGGTGAGGTTAATGAACGAAATCAGATTCAGATTTTCTAGGACGGCTTTGAGTTCAAGCGCGCCGTCGACCGTTTGGCGCCACGGCACATCGGGGGCCGGGTCGATATCAAAAACGATGTCATTCGGGTGGAGTGGATGTTGCCTGCGCGTTCCCCATCGGTGGATTTCAAGTGTGGCAAGCTGGCAAAGCTCCATGAGCCCGTGTGCGCTATCAATATAGAGAAACGTCACGGGCTTGCCTTCGGGGTCAAGGATACTTTGCGTGTGAATATGTCGAGACGAACGTGACGGAGTGTCGATATTTTTTTGAAAAAAGCAGGAATCCAAACCGTTTGGGCAGCGCACGAGCGCCAATGGGCAATCTTTCAGGTAGGGTAAGATCAATGATTGAACTGTTTCGTAATAGGCGGCGATCTCACCCTTTGTCACATTCGGCTTTGTCAGAAGTATTTTGTCAGGATTTGTCAGCTCATCCATCAGCACGTGGCCTTTCGATGACGATCTCATCGGGCGCCTTATCAGACCTTAGGCCCTTAAACGCCGCTTGCCGCAATAGCCCGTCGCCCGTCCAACCGCGAAATTCCACTTCGGCCACGAGTTTGGGTTTGAGCCAATGAACTCCTTTTGCATTCCCAGGCGGCCGGTCAAACGGGGTTTTGGCGCTCGCGAGCACTTTAAATCGCGTCTGCAAATCGCGAAGCGACGATTCATCAAAGCCTGTGCCCACTCGCCCGACGTATTTCCAATTCTCTTGATCTTTTGCCGCCAATAGTACGGCACCAAACCCGGTGCGTGTGCCGCTGGGTTCTGTGTAGCCGACAATCACGAACTCTTGGCCCGAGTGGCATTTAGATTTGATCCAAGCCCGTGAGCGCGTGGCGCTGTATGGTTTCGTCAGATCTTTTGAAACGACGCCTTCTTCGCCGGCGGCGCAGGCCGCTTTTAATACATCTTCTCCCGTCAGCTTCAGTCTCGGGCTCAATCTGACACTTTTTATTTTGCCCGCCTTTTTAAATAACGATTCAAGAATTTTTCGCCGCGCGCTCAGCGGACTTTCGCGAACATCGTCGCGGTTGAGAAAGAGCACGTCGAAAACGTAAAGAAAAAGATTTTTGGGTGCGCCGTATTTTAATTGGCTTTGAAGTAAGTTGAACGAGCTGACGCCACGCGAATCAAGCGCCACGACCTCTCCGTCAAAAAGCCCCTGATTTATTTTTGCCGCACGCGCGAAGTCGCGAATCGCATTTTGCAGTTCGGAGTACCTTTCGGACCAATCGAGAAGTGAGCGCGAGAAGAAATGAATCTCTTGACCATCGATCAGACACAGAACGCGGTACCCATCATACTTTGTTTCGTGCAACCATTTTTTGCCGGCCGGGGGCTTTTTCTCGAGCGTGCACAATTGAAACCCAATCGAGCCGGGATTGGCGGCATCATCAAGCGGTGGAGCTTCGCGCGCAGCCTTTTGGGCAGGCTCATCATGCCCTTTGAATAGTAGCCACTGGTTTTTACCGCTCTGTTTCCGCTTCGTGCGAACGAGATTCCAATTACCGTGAAGGCGATCACCATAAAGATTGAAATTCAAATGGCCTTTTTTTAAGGCTTTTACTGGATCGGCTGTTGGGGCCCAAGTCCCGTGGTCCCAAATGCTGACGGTTCCGGCGCCGTATTGCCCCGGCGGTATCACTCCTTCGAAATTACCGTAATCGAGCGGGTGGTCTTCGACTTCGACAGCTAAACGCTTCACGGCTGGGTCGGTCGAAGGCCCTTTCGGCACGGCCCAGCTTTTCAAGACGCCGTCGAGTTCCAATCTAAAATCGTAGTGCAGCCGTCGCGCGTGGTGTTCTTGAATAACATACATTTGCCCCGATGAGCCTTGCGCGTTGGGGCCGGTCGGCTCGGGCGTGATCTTAAAATTTCGTTTGCGTTTATATTCAGTGAGCGGCATGGGCATCTCTTGTTTGGGATGAACGTGCATGCGTGCGACCTTTCTTCGCGCGTGCTTCTAAGCTTTTTCGCAAAAGCGGCATGAGGTCGCTGACATTCGAATTAGGCCGGCCGGGCTGCGGCGCGCGCCCTGCCACGGCGTGACCCGTTTTGATTTTTCGCTCGACCATTTTCAGTATGTCGTCGCGGTATGTGTCTTTGTATCTTTCAGGTTGCCATTTCGTCGCCATGCCTTCGACTAATTTTTGGGCCATTTCAACTTCGCGTTTTGAAATATTTTGATGGGTCCTACCAGGCAGCTCGGGTCGAACGTCGCGAGGCGATGCGATTTCGTGCTGAAAGCGCAACACTTCAAGAAGTAAAACATCGGAGTCGGGCATAATGGCGACAAGTCGCTGTTTCTTATGAAGGACAATTCGCCCGACGGCCACCATTTTCATCTCTTCCATGACCCGGCGGAGAAGTTCATATCCTTTTTCGCCGCCCTTTTGCGGAATGAGATAATAGGGTTTTTCATAATAAGTGATCGGAATATCGTCGAGCTCGACGAAATCTTCGATATCGATCGATTGTGTGGCTTTCGGGTTCGCCGCTTCGAAATCTTCGTCAGTGACTATGACAAATTGGTTCTTTGAGTATTCATAAGCTTTTACGACTTCGTCTCGCTCGACCTCTTGTCCGGTGGTCTTGTTATAAGACTTGTAACCAATTCGGCTTTGATCGCGCTTATCGAGTAGATGAAATCGAATTTCCATCGGCTCTTTTGAGCTGACGAGCGACACCGGGATGTTAATAAGGCCAAAGCTGATAGCGCCGGTCCAAATCGAGCGAGGCAACTCAGTCCTCCTTAATAATATGTTTATCTTGTGCTACGCGAAATACGAACGCCCACACTTCTTTCGAGAGCAATCGGCGGGCCAAAGCGCGCTCTTGATAAGACGCCCTTTTCTCCTCGGCCCAACAAAACGGCGTTCAATCATTCCGCGACGCTGGGCCAGATTGACCCGAACGTCCCGTCCAATTTTCATCTCACGGGGGCATGCAGGTTGCTTCGTTTAGAGGGGTGTGAGGTCAACACCGCGAAAACAGATTTGCAAAAAGCAAAGAGAGAAGAACAACAAGAAAAGGAGACGGATGAAAAGTCTAACAAAGAATAGGTTAATATTTTTGCCTGCCGTTGCGATGACTGTGATATTCAGTGCGACTGGGTGTAAAGGTCAGTCGGCAAAGGACGTCGTGAGAGGCATTCAGAACAAAGCCAACGAGAAAAAAAACGAATTTGCATTATCAGGCAGTTGGGTTTCGAATTGCGAGCCCGAGTCGATCGTGCCGAAATTTAAAGCTGGCCGCGAAGTTTATAAATTCAGTGTCGACGGAACGTTTGAGCGAAGGCATTACTTCTTTAGCGAGAGCAACTGCCAAAGCCCGTCGTTCGTTCGCATCGAAAAGGGAGACATCAACTTCCCCGAAACGCGCGATGTGAAAGACGGCACACCTGCCGATTTCTCGTTTAAGAAAGTTGAAGTCGAAGTTAAAGACAAGACGGTAGCGGATGTTCTCAATAGCATCGGTTATTGCGACACCCACTTCGACGTCGGCCAGAAAACCGATTTGACAAACGCGAGCCAGCTCGGCCCTAAGTGCGCGGGTATCAAGCACACTCCGCGAAATACGTTCACCACCATGAAACTCAATGGCGGGCAGTTGCTTGTGGCGGGCGATGCATCTGAAGAATCGGTATCAGATCGGCCGAATGTCGACGACCAATCTAAAGTTTACATCAAAGGCGACTTGAATTAGTTGAGGCCTGGAAATGAAAAATTTTGATAGATCAGAAAGAGCGAACCCAGCAATAAAAGGATAAAAATGAAGGTTTGCTTTCGCATGAGGCCCCCCAATGCACATCCTGCTACTGATAGGATCGGGCGGTGGGGGGTCAGGCTTTAGCCGCTTGAGTAAAAAATCCCATTTTGGTATAACCTTTTACGCAGCTCACTTAGGTCATCGCGAGTGGCGTCTCATCATGAGCCATTCGAGGAAAGTCCGGACTCCGTATGGGCAGCACAAGGGATAACGTCCCTCCGTCGCGAGACGAGGAACAGTGGAACAGAAAGAATGTCCAGAGCATTGATCCTTGAAGCGGGCACGGGAGCTTCTTGGGGAGTTGCTGGAGTGAAAACAGCCAAACTCTGTGCGGAGCAAGATCAAATAGGGGAGCACGAGACTTGGGCAACCGAGTTTCACGCGCGGCCCGCGCGGACTCCCGGGTAGATCGCTGGAGGGTGCGAGCAATCGCACTCCTAGAGGAATGGTGGCCACGGTGCCGTTTCGGCGGCGTCGAACAGAATCCGGCTTACCGAGTGATCGCTGACTGTGAGGCCGGCTCTTTTACCGAGAGCCGGCCTCATTTTTTTTAGCAAACACGACAAGTTCCTTACCCACACGCGAGGGGATTGAGTGCTTCCACCGTGTCCAGTACAAGAATTCGAACTTCGGTTTGAGTAGTTCGCGGATCTCCCACTCGGTTGCGCCAAACGGCGGGCCGTCGTTGCCGTTGGCGCCGCGATCCAAAATAAAAAATATGCCGAGCAAATGGCCGCCGGGCGCGAGAAGTCGCGACCACGTCTCAACGGCCTCGGCGCGTCTCAACGGGTCGATTGCGCAAAAAAACGTGTGCTCAAAAACAACGTCAAAGTCGCCGCGATGCTTTTTAGAAAAATTAAACGCGTCCGCTTCGACAAATTGCAGGGGAGTGCTGCCATTCGCGGTTTCGGAATTGGGGTGGGCGACGTTGGCCGTATATTTCGCGCGCGCCAACGTAACCGCCGTTTCGCTGAAATCAACACCCGTGACGACATGGCCTTGCTCGGCGAAATAGGCGGCGTCGTGGCCGGAGCCGCTGCCTAAGACGCAAATGCGCGATTTCGGCAGTTTAATTTGCGGTAACACCGAGCGCAGTGGTTCGGCTGGTGCGCCGAGCTCCCATCCGGGCTTTTTGGCCTTGTATTCTTTCGTGGCGTCGCCGCCGTCTTGTACGCTCGATTGCCATTCGTCGTAGTGGGTGGTCCAAAACGACGGAGAATTAACCGAAGAGCTTTCGGATTTGTCATGGGCGATTTGCCCGAGAGGTAAAACCGGATATCTCACGCCGTGGAATGTAATCGAGTCGTCGTCAAATCCATCGGCCATATCGAAGAGTTCCATTTGTGCTGAACGCGATAGTACGGCCGGTAGGTTGGCGACTGTTCGGGCGTGAAAACGATCCCACAAATCGGCGCGGAGCGTTTTTAGATCGAACGTGCAGACCGAGCTGTAAGGTAACGTGCCGAGAATATATCCGTCATTAATTCGCTCGACGTGGCGCACGACGAGAGGATCGTCAACTGCCTCCACAAGAATTTTCTCGCCATTCGTTTCAATATAAAACGCGCGGTTATCCAAAGTCAGCGTCGACAAAAGCTGGCGACAGTATTCTTCATCGTGAAGGCGGATTCCCGATGATGCGAAATATCCTTCCTCGTCGATTTGGATGGATTTCATTTCGCGGTGTCTACTTTCCGACGGTTGACCCATTTAGAAAAATATAGTGATTGTTCGTGACGTTGAGTTGGTCGAGGCTCCAAACGTCGCCGGCATCGGGAGTTTGCGACACTTGGCGGTTCAGGACGGCGTTGCCCTCGATGCCGATCCGCGCGGCCGTGTGGTCGGTGTCTTCATCGTCGAATGTATAGGCAAAGCTGGCACGAATCGAGTTCGGCTTCAATGTTTCAGTCCAAAAGCGCTCGAATTGGATGTTTTTGGCCGAGGGCAAATGGGACGTGATGTAATTTCGGATCACGTCTTTGAGTTCGCGTTGAACGTTGGCGTGCTCGGATTCTGAAATTTCGGCTCGCGAATGCGTGATGGACCACGTCCACCACATGGCTAAAACAATCAATATGAGGCTAAGATAGCGCATCGAAAAACTCCTAGATGACGCTGGTAAAAGGGCCTGCTACCATTCTAACGAAGGAGCCCGCGATGAACAAGCCTGCGATGAGTAACAGCTACGACGAGAATCGGCAATCGATGATGGCGCTTGTCGAGGACCTTCGCCAAAAAATCGGCCAAGTCGAGCACGGTGGCAGCGAATCAACGCGCAAGCGGCATCTCGAGCGGGGCAAATTTCTCGTTCGGGACCGAATCAAGAAATTGATCGACTCAGGCACCGATTTTCTCGAGTTTTCGACCCTGGCCGCCCATGAAATGTACGACAGCGAAGCTCCGGGAGCCGGCATCGTCACCGGCATCGGCGTCATCCACGGGCATGAGTGTGTCATTGTAGCGAATGATGCCACAGTAAAAGGCGGCACGTACTTTCCGATGACTGTGAAGAAGCACCTTCGGGCCCAAGAAATCGCGTCTGAAAACGGCCTGCCCTGTTTTTATCTCGTTGATAGTGGCGGTGCCTACTTGCCGCTTCAAGCCGAAGTTTTTCCGGATCGCGATCATTTCGGCCGCATTTTTTACCGGCAGGCGCGCATGTCGGCTGCCGGCATCCCGCAAATTTCGGTGGTTCTTGGCTCGTGCACAGCGGGTGGAGCGTATGTGCCCGCGATGAGCGATGAAAACGTCATCGTAAAAGGTAATGGCACGATTTTTTTGGGCGGCCCGCCGCTTGTGAAAGCCGCGACAGGCGAAGATGTCACGGCTGAAGAGTTGGGCGGCGCCGATGTGCACACGCAAAAAAGCGGTCTCGTCGATCATTTTGCCGAAGATGAAGAAGAAGCCTTAGAAATCGCGCGCGATATCGCGGCGAGACTCAATCGGCCGAAAATTCAGCCGCCGGTTGAATTGGCGCCGGTCCGCGAGCCGCTTCATGCGCGAGACGCGATATACGGCGTGGTCCCGAAAGACCCGCGCATATCATACGACGTGCGAGACGTGATTGAACGGATCGTCGACGCCAGCGAGTTTCATGAGTTCAAGGCGCGTTATGCTCCCACGATCGTGTGCGGATTTGCTCACATTTGGGGCTACCCGGTCGGCATCGTCGCCAATAACGGCGTGCTATTCAGCGAGTCGGCGCTCAAGGCCGCGCACTTCATTGAACTCTGCGACCAGCGCGGCATCCCGCTCGTGTTTTTGCAAAACATAACCGGGTTTATGGTCGGCAAGAAATATGAAAACGAGGGGATCGCCCGCCACGGTGCCAAGATGGTCATGGCGGTTTCGAACACGCGCGTGCCGAAATTCACGGTCGTGATCGGCGGTTCGTACGGCGCCGGCAATTACGGCATGTGCGGGCGCGCCTACCAACCGCGGCAATTGTGGATGTGGCCGAACGCGCGAATTTCAGTCATGGGCGGCGAGCAGGCGGCAAATGTTTTGGCAACGGTAAAGGCCGATCTCTCGCCGACCGATGAAGCCGAATTCAAGCGCCCGATTCTTGAAAAATACGCTCGCGAAAGCTCGGCGTATTATTCAACGGCCAGGATTTGGGACGACGGCGTGATTGACCCGGCTGACACGCGAAAGGTATTGGCGCGCGGGATCAGCGCGAGTTTCAATCGGCCGTGGGGCCAACCGGCCAAGGGCGTTTTTCGAATGTAAGAGCGAGTCGGCGTCGATCATTCGCGCGGAGGGTGTATGTCAGAAGTCATGATCACAAAAGAAGACGATGTGACCACGATCAAACTCAATCGGCCTGAGCGGCACAATGCAATGACACCGCTCATGATTCGTGAACTGACCGAGGCGTTCAAGCACGCGTCGTCCGACCCGAAACTAAGGGCCATTGTGTTGACGGGAGCGGGCCCAAGTTTCTGCTCGGGCGGCGATCTTGAGTGGATGCGCTCCACGATTAAATATAAGCTAGAAGAAAATTTAAAAGACGCCGAAAATCTCTTCGAGATGTACGCTGCGGCGGCGAGCTGCCCAGTACCTGTCATTGGATATATCGAGGGCAACACCTATGGCGGGGGGCTCGGGCTCGTCGCTGTTTGTGACGTCGCCGTCGCCGAAGAAAGCGCCATGTTTTGCTTCAGCGAGTGCAAAATCGGTCTTGTGCCGGCCGTGATCAGTTCGTTTGTGATGAGAAAAATGAAACCCAACAAATCACGCGAGTACATGCTGACGGCACGGCCGTTCGATGCAATGGCGGCATTGCAAGCCGGGCTTGTCGAATTTGTAGGTAAAGAACTTGAAGCTACGGAGTATGTGCAATCGACGTTGAAATGTGTTCGCGACTGCGGGCCTGAATCCGTTCGTGAGACGAAGCGGTTGCTCGATTACGTGCACAATCACAAGCTCAATGAAAATCGCGATGAATCGATTCGCGTGATTTCTGAGCGGCGTGTGAGCGATGAGGGGCAAGAAGGTTTGAACAGCTTTTTGCAAAAGCGAAAGCCGGCATGGGTAAAATAAGAAAATTGGCGATCGCAAATCGCGGCGAAGTCGCGGTTCGCATTATTCGTGCGTGCCAGGATATGGGGATAGAAACCGTTCTACTCCATTCAGATGTCGACGCCGAAACGCTAGCTTATAGATTGGCGGATGAGCGCATGGCGATCGGCCCCGCGCCGGTCGGCGAATCGTATCTAAATATCGCGCGCAACATCGACGCTGCAAAGGCGGCTGGCGCCGATGCAATTCACCCGGGATTTGGTTTTCTTTCTGAAAACGATGATTTCGCCGAAGCGTGTGAAAAAGCGCGTATGATTTTTGTCGGCCCTTCGCCCGAGTCGATCCGTCTTTTCGGCGACAAAATCTCGGCAAAAAAGCTGGTGGAGTCTGTGCGCGTTCCGATCGTGCCCGGCTATAACGGTGACGACCAAAACGAATCGCGACTTTTGGCTGAAATCGAACGCATTGGGCTGCCGTGCATAGTGAAAGCGGCGGGTGGAGGCGGCGGTCGAGGGCTACGTGTGGTGCGCGACATGGCCGGCGCGAAAGAAGCGATCGAATCGGCCAGGCGCGAAGCGAAGTCGGCGTTTAATTCAGAAAAATTATTTGTCGAAAAATATCTCGACCGGGCAAAGCATATCGAATTTCAAATTTTCGGCGATTCATCCGGTCGAGTTCATAGTTTGTTCGAACGAGAGTGCTCGGTACAGCGACGCCACCAGAAAATTATCGAAGAAGCCACCGCTGCGCGTTTACCTGAACCGCTACGTGAAAAAATGGCGAAAGCCGCAGTGTTGATCGCGAGCGAGGCGAAATACCGCGGGGCTGGTACAATCGAGTTTCTCGTTCAAGGCGAGGACTTTTATTTTATGGAGATGAACACTCGCCTACAGGTCGAGCACCCGGTCACCGAAGAAGTTTTAGGTCTCGATCTTGTCAAAGCGCAAATTTTAACAGCTGACGGTTCAGCGGTGTTGTGGGCCGGTGAAGAGCTCAAACCGCGCGGTCACGCGATTGAATGCCGAATTTACGCCGAAGACCCCGATCGCGGTGGGGTGCCCTCCACCGGCATGCTTCATTATCTTTCTTGGCCGCACGGCCCAGGCCGACGGTTCGAGTTTGGGTTTGAGTCGGGCGATGCGGTGACCCCATACTACGACCCGATGATAGCCAAGGTAATCGTATGGGACGAGAATCGCCCCCGCGCCATTCGTAAAATGCGCGAGACGCTGAGCGAATGCGTGATCTTCGGAGTAAAAACGAATATTCCGTTTCTGCAAACAATTTTGCGGCACTCTGAATTCGTCGATGGCACGATGACTACGCAATTCATCGAAAAGCATTTCAAAAACGGCATGCCGCCTCGCGAGTCCCCCGAAGACATTGAAACGGTGGCTGAAATGCTTTTGAAATCGCCGGCGGCCGAAGAAGCCTCTTCTCATCCAAGCCCTTGGGCGGGAGTGCGCGAGCGATGAGAGAGCTGCGACTAGAGATAAATGGCCGCGTTCATCGTGTTCGTAGCTTGCGAACATCGGAGGGGTTGTGGCTCCATTTCGACGGTGAAACTTATTTTCTGAGCGCTGCGAATTCGACAAAGGCCAAAAGACGAGCTGATCGATCGCGTGGGCCTGGCGCAATGACTGGACATGAGTCGGGCAACTGTATTGTGGCGCCGATGCCTGGTAAAGTGAAAAAGGTGAACGTCAAGGTCGGTGATATGGTACAAGCCGAGCAGATTCTGATTGTGATGGAAGCGATGAAGATGGAATACAATTTGGCGGCATCGCGTTCCGGGCGAGTCAAAGAGGTTAACGCGCAAGAGGGCTCGCAAGTCGAGCTCGACCGAGTCCTCATTGAGCTAGAGGCAGTGGAGCCATGAAAGATAGAATTCAGATTGTAGAGGTTGGCCCGCGCGATGGACTTCAAAATGAAAAGCAGCCGCTCGATGTGCCGACGCGGGTCGATCTAATCCGAAAGTTGGCCGATGCCGGGCTTCGTCGGATTGAGATCGGCGCGTTTGTCTCGCCCAAATGGGTGCCTCAAATGGCCGGCACGCTCGATGTGGTGCGTGAAGTGATGAAGATGAGAGAGGCAAAATTATTTTCGGACGAAACAAAGTTTTCTTGCCTCGTGCCGAACGTGCGAGGTATGGAAGACGCTCTTAAATCAGGAGTCACCGAAGTCGCTATTTTCGGCGCGTGCAGTGAGACCTTTTCGAAAAAAAACATCAATTGTTCGATCGCCGAGAGCTTCATTCGGTTTCGCCAAGTTATGGAAATGGCCCGCTACCATCGCATCCGCGTGCGCGGCTATCTTTCAACCGTGTTCGGCTGCCCGTATGAGGGTCGTGTCTCTGAGGCGCGAGTCGTGCGGCTCGTGCGCGCTTTGGTAAAAATGGGCGTCTATGAAGTTTCGTTGGGTGACACAATCGGTGTAGCTTCGCCAAAACAAGTCGAATCACTTTTGAAGAAAGTGAAGCGGGTCGCTCCGTTTTCAAAAATCGCCATGCACTTCCACGACACGCGCGGCACCTCGCTTGCCAATGTCTACGCGAGCCTTCGCCTCGGCATCAAAACGTTCGATGCGAGTGTCGGCGGCCTTGGCGGTTGCCCGTACGCAAAAGGAGCCACCGGCAACCTTGCGACCGAAGATTTACTTTATTTGTTGAAAGGTATGGGTTACCACGCCTCTCCGAGCATCCATAAGCTCATGGCGATAAAAAAGATGGTCGAAGAAAAACTCGGCCGCGAACTGCCGTCTCGAGTCGGCCGGGCAGGGCCTTGGCTACTCGAAGATACGATTTAGAAGCCCGACCTTAGCCGAGTCCTGATAAAGATTACTGTGGCAACGTCAAAAACGTAATTTATTTTCCGGCGAAAATGTACCGATGGTTTAGTTCGGAGGGCTGTATGTTCCGAAAGTGGTTATTTATTATCATGGTCGCGCTGGCGGCTGGGACTTTTGCTTATTTCGCGTCGGGATGTGGAGCTGTGAGTAGCCCGCCCACCAATTTTCTGCCACGTATCGGCTTTTGACGGAGCAATCGCATATGAAAATAGTTTTTATTTGTACAGCGATCTTGATCTTTGGTTTGCCCGCATATGCGACAGACGCAAGTACGGGCCTGAATCAATACTACCAGTTTTTATTCGGCACGCCCGATCAAGAAAACACAGCACTTAGCGAAGATGGTGTTCACGATGTCAGTCAAGAAAATTGCGACGGGTACGGTGGCGTTGTCGGCGTCGTGAATTCGTTTTTTTGTCATATGGAAAAAGACATGGGCATCACGGCCCTCGGCACTTTCACAAAGACATTTGGCAATTATCAAATCCATGCCGAGTTTTCGCTTTCGCCGGTCACCATCAACAGTCACGGGTATGCCTACCAGGGCTTTGTTTGGGAGTGCGATACGACGACTGCAGATTGCAGTCAGACTTCCAATTTTCAGAGAGCGTACTACATTGCCTTTAGTAACGACCCGGGCGGCGGTGTGAACGACGGCTTTCTCATCACCGAACCGGGGCTATTCACCGGCCAAAGCGGAACGGCATTGCAGGTACAATACGACGTCGGGTCGACGACGCCGAACCCCTTCGTTCAAGTGGAGTCGGTATTTATCAACGGCAGCGATACGTACACGATGTGGGCCTACGGCGTGAAGTCGGCGACTAATATGCAACTCGATTTAGCGGCTTTTGATACGACGGCGAGCATAGGTTATCGATTTGCACTCTCGTCAACTCCCGATTACGGCGACACGAAAAATTTTAACGTCTATTATGAAGACCCCAGCGGAGCTGCGACCTGTTCAGCCGCGAGTAACGGCTATTGTTCGACGGATAATGCGGGGATTTCGACAGCTCCCGCGATCACAAACGGGCTATGCATCAATGCAAACGACGCTGGTTCAACCATAAGTGACAACGTGGTGTCTCAAACCGATTGTGGGGCGCTTTCGTTTTTACAGTTTTCAGACTACGCGCTCACTTCGAGCGGCACACCGAGCGCCCAAAGCCTCACTCAAGAAACGGTACTTGAAGTCACTGCGGGCACGGTCAGCACCGAGTGGAATGGGATGCCGTCTACCCCTTCTTCTCTTTGATCCACGCTTTTACTTGACGTTCGAGTTCGGTGAGCGAAACGGTACCCTCGCCGATCACGACTGCATGAAATTCTTTGAGGTCGAACTTGGGCCCGAGTTCGCGCTCCGCCAAGTGACGAAGTTCAAGAATTTTGAGTTGCCCGAGTTTGTACGCGAGCGCTTGACCCGGCCAAACCGAGTATCGATTCACTTCGTTGTCGATATCGCCTTCGTCATTCGCGAGATATTTTCGCATATAGGCTCGCGCTTTCGCCTGCGACCACCCGTAGTAGTGAATGCCGGTGTCGACAACAAGACGCACAGCTCGCAGCATATCGTCGTTTAAATTGCCCAACCGCTGCAGCGGATCGGCATACATCCCCATTTCATTGCCCAAATATTCTGAGTAAAGAGCCCATCCTTCGACAAACGAATTTGAATTAAAAAGTTTGCGCTGGTATTCGGTGAGTTTGCCTTTCATTTCAAATTGAAGCGCCAACTGAAAATGGTGCCCCGGCACGGTTTCGTGAAGCATCAGCGTCGTCACCTCGTATTTCGGCACGGATCGCAAATTCTTCGTATTTACGATGAAGCGGCCATACGGGATGAGATCAGTCGGCTGATTGTATGCCCCGGCAGCGTCATTGGGGTTACTGGTCTCGACGATTCTGAAGTCGGCCTTTGGTTTGAGGCTGAAATAATTGTCGATCCGGCTCGCCGTCTCGGCCTTCACGCGTTCGAAGGCGTGAAACATTTCATCGCGATTTTTGAAAAAATATTTCGGGTCATGCAAGAGCGACGCCAAAAATTCTTTGTATGTACCGCGAAACCCGAGTTGCTTTCGAATTTTTTCGACCTCTTTTTTGATGCGCGCGACTTCTTTCAACCCGGTTTCGTGGATGACCGGAGCGGGTAAGTTCAAGTTGGTATTGGCCAATATTTCATATTGGTACCAGCGCTTGCCATTCGGCATGCCGGCGAGGCCAAAACTTTTACCGCAATGGGGCGCGTATTCGTATTTAAAGAATCGGTCGAATTTTTGATAGCCGGGTACGATGCGAGATTGGATCATCTCGTGAAATTCCGATTGAAGGCGAGTTCGGTCAGCTGCCGAAAACGAGCTCGGCATGAAAGTCATCGGCCGCCAAAAGGGGTTCTTTTCGATTTCAGGCTCGAGCGCGTCTTTGTAGGTATTCGGCACTTCGGCGACGATGTCGCAGCTGAGAGCAATTCCTTTTTTCAACCCTTCGCGCAGTTGGGCGATTTGATTGTCTACATAGAGCGGGAAGCCCTTCGAGCGCTCGACGAAATCCTCATAGTGTTTGACCGAATCAAACGGAAACGAGGTCAACGTTTCGCTCGAATCGTTCATATAATCGAGTAAACGGTTATCCATTTGATTAAATGCCAAATATTCGCTGGGGTATCTGAAGCCGTTGAGGCCAACGGTCATGTCTTCTTTAAACAAATGGTAGAGGCTTTGATCATCGCTCGAGAGCCTTTTGACATTGACCGATTTTAACCCATTGAGTGCGTCTACGTATATTTGCTTTGAGCGCGCGAAATAGGCATGAGTCGGGTAGTCGCCGAATTTATTGAGATCTTCTTCAATGTTGAAAACAGTCGCATAAAACGGGTCTAGCCGCTCAGCCGCCTGGGTGTAACTATCGACGGCGGCGTGAAGGCGTTGGCTAACTGGCGATTTCATCATTTGATCACAACTCATTTTTTGTTTGCCGCTTGCCTGGGCTGTACTGTCTTGTCGGCGGGGGATGTGACTGCAGGACATCAAGCCTCCTAAAGCAATTGCCCATGAAAGAATTATGAAAACCATATAGCTCCTTTAACCTGGCGAGTATTTTGCTTAGTCAAACAATCGGATGGGCCGTTTTCTCGCGCTAACCTCTTCAATCATCAGTTTATTTACTTTGAGCTGGGTTTTATGCCGCTGGCTACAGCCGGTGCAGTGTATAAATTCCAGCTTAGTGAGTAAAGTTGTCCTTGCGTCGGGCGAAACTGCTGTTCAACAGTGCTCGCCGTCGGCTCGCCTATTCGGCGCGAAGATCAGCCCGATTGCGGTGAAAGCGAGACTGCCCGAGCGCCTCGAAAACCTTCAGCGCATTGTGCCGCTATTGACGCAGGTCACACCGATTGAGGTGCATATAACCCGTCATTTGAAGCGCCAGCTATTAATCACACCCGGGCGGGTCGACATCAGCGCCGATTTTCTGATGAAGCCCAAGCTTTTTGAACGGGCATTGATGTTCGCGCAGTTTTCGCACGAATCGGATTTCGCGGCTGCCGTCAAAAGTGAATTTCTGCTCGACGAAACTCTTTGGGGAGTGACCGAGCCTTCTGCCGATGCGGGCGCAGCATCTTCGTGGGTTGAGCACATGAAAGGGCTCGGTAATTATTGCCACTCCCATAGTGTGATCGTTGCGCACATAACCTATTGTGACGTTCACAACCAATATGGTGATAGTGCGATCAGCGATTCGAAACTCGGCCCGACCCCGTGGGGGCTTGCGCCGATATTCGTGCGAAGTCTCGAAGGGGCCTATGCCCATTTGAATCTGGCGGGCAAAGAGCGGCTACTGCAAGATCTACTTTTTCTGGATGAGCCCGAAGATCAAACTATCGCCGATCTCACTCATGCGAAAACTTTCACCGAGGCGAATGCGCAATTTGCCGAGCTCATGCGTAACTGGCTGATGCCTTTGATGTTGAAGCCTTCAATTGTGAGCACGGTCATAAACTCGGCCACACTGCCCGCCGCAAGCCCCGTTCGCTACATAGTTATCGATCGTTCTGCGTTGGATGTCTTCCCCATCGATCAAGTTGAAACAGGTATTCTCCCTAGCCCTTCGATTCTCACGCTGGTGGAGTATGGCCTTCGCCAATACGTCGTCCCCGGCGATATCACATATCGGTTCGATCGCGCTGAGCTATTGAAAAGACACGATGTCAGACGAATCGTCTACGTCTCGTGCCATATCCCCTCAGTCGACAATCTTTTGCGTTTTGGCGAGGACGATAACGTAAAGCGGGTATTGTATGTGCGCCAGTGCGCTTCGGATGACATGAATTGGTCGCGCGCGCTCACTGTGGGCCTCGATCGGTACCTAACCAATCATGCTGAAACGCAATTTATGGAATTCAATTTATCGGCGCTTCGACTGGCGCAACGCCAGCGGGGTCCGCTCAAAGATGCTAGTGAAATTTCTAATTGGGGCAAGTGGCTGAAGTGGCAAAATGTCGTAACCGACGATGAATCGCCCAGTGCCCTTCGCCCGCTCGCCGTGATTGAAGGCGTTCGCCGCTTCCGAATGTTTTAAAAAGTGCAAGGGTAAAGGCGAGTCACTTAGGATCGGGCGCAGGCTTTTCCGCCGGCTCATTCTTGCTGTTCACGTAAACGAGACGAGGTTTATGAGCGGCGGCTTCTTCGGGCGTGTATCCAGCATACGAGCAAATAATCACCGTATCGCCGCGGTGGACTTTTCGCGCCGCCGCGCCATTCAAGCAAATTTGACCTGAGCTGCCGTAAATCACGTAAGTCGCGAACCGCTCGCCGTTATTGCAGTTGTAAATGTGAACCTCCTCAAACGGCATCAGACCCGCGAGATCGCAGAGTTTAGGGTCGATCGAGACCGAGCCTTCGTAATTGAGATCTGCATCTGTGACCGTCGCCCGATGAATTTTACATTTTAGCATTTTGATTTGCATGGTCTCCCCTTTCGTGCGCATTGCGCTCTTGAGATGCTGAAGATTTTTTTGATGAAGCCGCGAGGTTCAGTTGAAGTGCCAGATAAACCCCGCGCAATACGAGATCAGAAATTTCAATGTCAAAAACTCCGGCTTTTTCAAACACGCTGGCAAATCCGCCAGTCCCGATCACGCGGGCCGGCGAACCGTCGAACGCCTCTTGTCGTAATCGAGAAGTGAGCTCACGAATGGCGCCGAGTGCGCCATAAAATAATCCCGATTGAATACCTTCGACGGTTGATCGGCCGAGAGCCTCGTCGGGCTTTACAATTTCAACCGCGGGGAGTTTCGACGTGTTTGAAACAAGCGCCTTCATCGAAATGCGAAGCCCCGGCATAATCGCGCCGCCCAGAAATTCGCGCCGTTCGTTGATCGCGCAAAATGTTGTCGCCGTCCCCATGTCGATTATGATTAGATTTTCATTCGGGTACATGTGAGCCGCGGCGATGGCGTTGGCAATGCGATCCGACCCGAGTTCAAGCGGGTTGCGGTAGCGAATGTTGAGCCCTGTTTTCACTCCCGCCTGCAAGACAAACGGTTCCTGATTGTTGAAGTATTTGCGGCATGCGTTTCTCAACGAGTGAAGGACTTCGGGTACGACCGTGCAAACGGCGATCCCGCTGATTTGATCTGGGTCGAGATCATTCTCGCGCAAAACCGAACGCAAGAAAACGCCGATTTCGTCGGAGCTGCTGGCCGTTTTCGATGAGCGGCGAAATTGAAAAAGAAGATCGTCTTTTTTGAAAACGCCGCCGTAAATTTGGCTGTTACCAATGTCCAGGCAAAGAGTCATGGGCGAGCCTCCGGGTTGCGCACTCCCTCACGAGAATCGCTACGCGGACGGGGGCTTTCGCCTGCGATGAGCGCCATCAATATGCTCGCCAGATCTTGCGTCCCCTTCACGGCGAGCGGCGGCTGCCCTTTCGAATAAATCGTAAACGGGCGCTTGTGACTTTCTTGTTCAGCCCCGCTCAAATCATTATGCACGACGTAATCAACGCCCGGCGAATTGAGAAGCTTGAGTGAAGCCTCTTCACGTTCTCTCGGATCCGCCGACTTCGTGAGCTTAAAGGCGATAACCTTAAGCTTTAAATCGCGCGCATATTCTTTGAGAAGATTGACGATCTTAGGGTTGCGTTTTAAATGCAAAACCATGCGGTTATCGGACGACAGTTTTACCTCGGCCGATGGCGAAAACGTCCTTTCGCCGACGCCGATCGCGTCGACAGAAAAATCGCTGACTGCCGCGACATGAATCACAGCCTGTGTCGGATGAGCGCGCAAATGATCACGCAGTTTATCGTTTAAGTCGGCGTGAGTCTCAAATTTCGCGACGACTTGCGCGTCGATGGGCATCACAGCACTTGTCGCGGCTATGGCTGAAACTTCAAAGCCGCTGGCATGAAATAAATCCGACAGCTCCGCGCCTGTTTGCCCCGTGCTGCTATTCGTAATCGCGCGCACACCGTCAATTACCTCTCGCGTGCCGCCGAACGTAATTAAAACCGGTATATTCTTTGGCACGCGAAGCGCTTCAGCAATCGCCTTTTCAATCGTCGCAGGCTCGGCCATTCGCCCTGCTCCCACTTCGCCGCAAGCCAGTAAGCCCTCAGTCGGCTCGATAATGCGGGCGCCGTATTGCTTAAGCAGCTTTATGTTTTCTTGCGTGGCTGGGTGACTCCACATTTCGACGTTCATAGCGGGGGCAACAAGAAAAGGTTTGGCTCGCTCATAGGCAAGCGCCGTAGCCGACAATAGATCGTTGGCTTCGCCGCGGGCGAGGGCTGAAACGTGATGAGCCGACAGCGGGGCCACGACGAATGCATCGGCCCATCTGGCCAATCGGACATGATCCATCATGCGGCCCGGTTCAAATATATCTTTCGCGACCGGCCGACCAGCTAAGCCTTCAATGGTGGCTTCACCGATAAACTGAAGCGCCCCGTTCGTTGCGATGACTTCGATTTGATGCCCACGCTTTTTAAGACGCGAAATCAGATCAGCCGCCTTATATGCGGCGATTGAGCCCGTTACTCCGATAAGAATTTTCATTGCGCCACCTCCGCGCATTTCACGTTGTCGATAAGTCGCACGCCTTCAAGCCAAACAGCAGCGAATCGGCGGCCCCAGTGTTCTTCGACATAGTCGACCCGAAAACCAAGGCTCTCGAGCTCACGGCGCGCGGTCGATGTATCGCGCGCGGTCGATAAAACTTCAAATAGTTTCGCGGCCTGGACGCGACCAAATGTCGATAACCGCTCATTGCGCGAGCTCATGGCAAGCCCCGTTTTTTCTCTCACGATGGGGCACCCCACAATTTCAGTTTTCATAAAAAACGCCCGCGCCATTGTCTGCACAAGACGGAATTGCTGGTAATCCTTTTCACCCATGTAGCATTGATCGGCTTGGGCCAATTGAAGAAGCTTCATCACGACGGTGAGAACACCTTCAAAATGGCCGGGGCGAAACGCTCCACAAAGAATTTTACTTTCAGAATTTTCAATCACTTGGTATTGAAACCGATCTTCGTACATTTCACTTTCATGTGGGAGCAGCACATAATCGACCCCGCGCTCTTGCAATAGCTCAACGTCACGACTCACGTGACGCGGATAGCTTTTTAGATCGTCGGCACTGTTGAATTGAGTTGGGTTTACGAAAATGCTCACGACCGTCACGTTATTTTCAGCTCGCGAGCGATCGACAAGTGACAAGTGTCCGTCGTGAAGCGCGCCCATTGTCGGCACAAACCCGACACGTAAGTTTTGAGCGAATTCAGCGCGAGCCGTTTGCCACTCGCGCATGTTTTCGAATATTTTCATTCGTAGCTCTCCTGAAGCGAAGGGAATTCCCCGCCAGCGACGTCTCGCGCATACGCGTTCAAAGCTTCTGTGAAAATTTGAGCGCCCGAGCAATAAGACCTCACAAAGCGCGGGCGAAACTCCGTGTTAAGACCCAGAAGGTCTTGCCACACGAGCACCTGGCCGTCGGTATCGGGGCCGGCGCCGATCCCGATAGTCGGTACCGAGAGCGCCCGTGTGATCTGTCGCGCAAGCGCGCTCGGCACGCATTCGAGCACGACACAAAATGCCCCGGCCGAATCGAGCGCTTGAGCCGCCGCCAAAAGTTTTTCGGCATCGCTCACGTCGCGACCTTGCACGCGAAAACCACCCAATTGATTAACGGATTGGGGAGTGAGGCCGATGTGACCCATGACGGGGACGCCCGACTCCACGAGGTGTCGCACAAATTCGATATTGCCGCTGGCGCCTTCGAGTTTCACCGCGTGCGCTCCCGCGCGCATCAATCGTTCAGCTGCCGTAACATTTTCGCTCAAATTTTTTCGGTAAGATAAAAACGGCAAATCCGCGACGACAAACTTTTCACCGTTGATTTCACGCGCGACACTTTGCGCGCCACGAACGACGGCCGAAGTGTGAAGCTCCATCATTTCAATTGTCGCGGGCAGTGTAGACGGATGTCCGTGCATCGTCATCGCCGCGCTGTCGCCGATTAAAAGAACGTCGACGTCCGAATGTGCCGCAATGCGCGCGCTTGTGTAATCGTACACGGTCACCATTGCGATTTTTCGCCGCTCTTGTTTCTGTTTTTTAAAATCTAGTATGTTCATCGACGATTGACCGCCTGTTTGTGTGTTGTGCAAAAAAATAATTCATGAACGAATAGTAAATCGATTGTTCAGGGCGCCCCTGAAGGGCATCGAGATGTTGAATGAGTGTCTTATTGTCACCGCGCTGTAAGGGGCCGGTCAAAACCGATTTCGGCGCATCCGAGCCGGGTGTCGAGAGCGCGCCTTGTAGGTTTAGATACGTCCTCTCGAGATAAGGCAAAAGCAATTCACGCGGCAAATTAAGTTCAGATTCGAATTTTTGCGCGGCCATCTCCCATAACATTGTTGTGAAATTGCCGCTCATCGAACAGAGTGCGTGGTAGTATGATTTTTCTTCGCGGGCGATGTGATGGTGCGGATTCGGCAGCTCGAGCAAAATCTCTTCAAACGGGCGGGCCATTTCGTTCGCGGCGTTCTTTTCGCATACGAACGGTATGCGCATATAGGTTTCAAGGTCGTACAATTCGGGCCCAAATGTCATAAGCGGATGTGCGCCTGCGATTTGTGGATGCGAGAGCGCACCTGAAAAATGCACCGTTTTGCGAGCCGGTAAAAACGGGTGGGTTGCGAAAAAATCAGCGATTGCCGAATCGCTGATAAGAAGAAGTATACAATCGGCCGATTTTGCCAAGGCCGCAAGGTCTTCTTGGCTGCTTCGGCTCCAACAAGCATGTGGAATGTTAAGAAGGCTTAAATAATGATCGAAATGTCGGGCGCATCGGCCGCCGCCGACGATTAAGTAATTTTTCACGGGTACCTGTCCTCTTTCAGATCAAGTCCTATGGGCTGACCCTAGCATGGGTGGGTGTTCAATGGCAAATGTCGAGATCGAGTTCGGTCGTCACGTCTTCGCACCATTTGCGCGGCGAACCGCCGCCGTGGTAACTGTGGGCATGTTTCAGAAATCAGACCGAATTGTGCTTTGGCTCATTGCGGGCGTCGCCGTCTTGTTTACGGCGCTGGCCGTTAAAAAAGTATTCGAAGTTTCGACTCAGACGCCTGTGTCGTCGGTCATGGATCTCACCCAGTTTGCAAAGCCCGAGCAGATCGGCGCCGTTTTGTACCGGCGGTTTTGGCTCGAACTTCGCGATCACTCCACGGTGGTGTTGGGCGGATTAGACCCCGACAGTCAGCGCGTCTGGACGGGGTTTCGCGAGGTCGCCCAGGCTTCAGGTGTCGATTATTCGCCAGACCCGGCGGCTCAACATTTTTATTTGGTAGTAGCAAGTTCACCGGCTGAACTCAAAGAAGCGCGACAAAAGCGGCCGAACGCATTTTTAATTTTCGAAACATGGCTTCCGCTCACCCAAGCCGAGCGCACGGGCGCGAAGCTCACGTGCGAAAAGTCGCAGTTCGCCTGCTTGTCGCTCGTCGCCGCCGATCAGGGGCGGTTACGAAGACGCGACCCGAAACAATGGACAGCCGTCGTATTGCGACTCGACCGCGATCCGAATGTGATCTTACTTTTCGTGCACGGGCCGACGAAATAATCAGCCGGGGACTTCGTGCGGGAGCGGCCGTCGCATTGAGCGATAATATGTGCGTGGCGACATCTTGAGAAAATGCCCGAGTCGGGCTGTGTAAATGCAAGCGAAACGCTCGACCTGATAGGCGAAATAACTCTCTTCGATTCCGACGCGCATGACTTCGCCCCATTGCGGATTGAAGAGCTTCTGCTGTTTACGAATGAGTGGCGAAATTTCTTTATCTAACGCCATCGCCTTTTTAATGAGCGCGTTGATTTTCTTTTCGTCGGTGTTTTTGCCGGTCTCGATTTTTCGCGAAATCAAATCATCGATCTGCGTTTCAAGCGGGAGTTTCTTCGCCATCCACTTATTGATTTGTTTAACAATCGGCTCCGCCCGCTCGATGGCTTTGATTTCGTTGTCGAGCTCCTCGACCACGAGTGCCGTCCGCCAGGCGCAATCCTTTTTGATACGTACGACGTCGCCGTAAATATGATCACCGATATAAAGAACTTCATCCGCCTCGAGCCCCAATTCAGCGGTGAAGCGATTGGCATTGCCACCTCTGTAAACGCCCGGGCTAAGGAGCTCATTTTGCGCGACCTCGGCGCCGGCGGCGCCTGTGTGGGCGTCGATCTTTACAAACGGCGAATCTTCGAAGAAGAAATTGGGTTTGCCGGCGCGAACAATGACGTAGTTAAAAAGATCCTGCCATCCGCCGGATCGTTTCGTGAAGGGCGATATCGCGTAATCAAGAAGAAGTTTCGCATACGAATAATCCGAATTCGTAATAATAAAAAACTTCTTGTTGTGTTTCATGTAGCGTTCGATACCGTTCACCGTATCGCGATCTTTGATGATATATTGAGCCAAGTTGTCGCGAACGTGCTCCTTGAGGCTGCCGTCGCGGTGGGCCTCGTCGAGAACGGCGTTTAAGTCCTCGGCGATCGTCATGAAATCGGGCAGTGAACTCTTGCACTCGCCTTCTTTGAGGTCGACCAATTGGGCGAACAACGTCGCAAACGATATAGAAAACGTCGTGTCGATTTTGTCGTAACTTTTATCTTTGATGTCGATGTAGGTACTTTTGTAAATGCGATTTTGTTTCGCGAAATCGATCATCTCAGTGCCATGGCTGCTGAGGCGGATCGCAGTATGGCGCGAGAGCTTGAGAACGTTACCTTTGGCCTTGTCGATGATGAGGCCGCGAATCGCCCCCTTAAAATTGAATTTAAGGCGCATGATCGCGTTCGGGTAACCTCTTTTGGCAACCAATTTCTCGCGCATTATCAGGTGCGCGAGTTTTTCGAAATTTTCGCTTTTGTAACGGACGAGCGTGTGATCCATATCGAGGCCGATATGGTGGATGCGTTTCATGTTGAGGGTACGATTACAAAAAACTTGATGCATGAATGGACCTAAGCTTGGCGGTCAGCGGTGGGGAGATTCCTTTTCGTCCACTCGATCATCCCGCCTTTCATATTGAAGGCGTGGGCATACCCGTTTTGTTTGGCAAACTGTGTCGCTTGGGCTGAGCGGCCGCCGCTTCGGCAAACAAAGACCACGACATCGTCGGGCGAAATTTGCGACAAATTCTGCGGGAGCGTGCTCAAAACGATATGCTTGGCTTCGGCGATATGGCCGTATTCGCCCACCCATTCATGGGGTTCGCGGACATCGACAATACAGACCTTGCCTTTGCAGGCAAAAACATCTTCCACCGTAACGTCAATGACATTCGGGTTGGCCGGGTTTGCTGTTTGCGACTGAAACGGGATCTTGGACATTGACATGGATCTACCATAATATTATCGCTATGGAAATGACGCAAAGCCACGAAAAGCAATTGGAAAACCCGGTCGGTCTCGACGGGATGGAGTTTATTGAATTCACCGCGCCGAACCCCGGTGCACAGCTCGAACGGCTGTTCGAGCGCTGGGGTTTTAAAAAGGTCGGGGATCATAAGAAGAAAAACGTGAGTCTTTACGCACAGAATTCGATTCGGTTCATCGTCAATCGCGAGACTGATTCGTTCGCCCAACAGTTCGGCAATGCGCACGGGCCATCTATTTGCGCAACCGGGTTTCGCGTGAAGAACGCCGAAAAGGCGATGAGCGAAGCGGTGAAACGCGGAGCAAAAGCGGTGCCGCCGTCGAAGCACCATAGCTTTCCGGCTGTGTACGGCATCGGCGACTCGGTGATTTATTTTATCGATCAATACTCGCAGTCCAAATTGTACGGCGCGTACGAAAGCGACTTCAACTTGACGACGCACGACCCGGTTCGTGGGCACACGCTTCTGACCATCGATCATTTGACGAACAACGTCCCCAAAGGGGCAATGCAGCAGTGGTGCGACTTTTATTCGAAGATTTTTAATTTTCGCGAAGTGCGCTATTTCGATATTAAAGGCAAGCAGACGGGTTTGTTTTCGAAAGTCATGCGCAGCCCCTGCAACAAAATTATAATTCCGATCAACGAACCTGTCGGCGAAAAGTCGCAAATTCAAGAATACCTTGAGGAGTATCACGGCTCAGGTATTCAACACGTCGCACTCCTCACGGCGGATATCATGTCGAGTCTTCGCGGGCTGAAGCGCGCCGATATCGAGTTTCTTGACACCATCGACACGTATTACGATTTACTGCCGAAACGCTTGCCGAATGTGACCGAAGACATCGATCAACTTCGCGAACTTAAAGTTTTGGCGGATGGCGATGAAGAAGGTTATCTGCTTCAAATATTTTCGAAGAATTTAATTGGGCCAATATTTTTCGAAGTCATTCAAAGAAAAAACCACATGGGTTTCGGCGAAGGTAACTTTCAAGCGCTTTTCGATTCGATCGAAGAAGACCAGCGCCGCCGAGGGTATTTGTAGAATCGTCGTCCACACTAGAGAGCTTTATTTCGCCGGTTGATACACAAGTTGAAATTGTAAGTTTTCATCTGCGGTCAATCGCGACCCCGCAAGCGTGAGATCGCCGGTTTTTTTATCCACCGTTTCTTGAACGATCAACGGAACTTGATCTTCGTAATCGAGCTTATAAACGCCGGTAGAGAACGGCTTTGTCTGTAGCACTTTATCCGTCACAAAAGTAAACAATCGGTACTGAGGTTTTGCCCAGAACAGGGCGATACCGGATTTGTTCGATGATAGTCCGGCTTGAAATAATCCGAGTTGTTCAAAAGTAATTTTACCATTTTTTAAGGTAATAGCTGGCGAAAGATTTATGTTAATCGTGTCGTCAAATTGGGTTGAGCCTTGAACCTGTTGAGTCACCTTATCCGAGCCGGAAATCTGGCCGGGTACGCTCAAGTCCAACTCCCATAGATCAGAAACATTGTTTTTGGCAGAGGAAGCAACTCGCGCCGAAACGTAAATAAATACATCGGTTAACTCGAACCGGCCATTGAGTTGGCTGAGCTGCGATGGCTTTTCGCTTGGCGCGGCGGGTGGAGTCGCTGCGCTGGACTCTTTTCTTACACGAGCGCTCGATGCAGTTGTGCTGGCACCAGCGACCGAGCCACTGGCTGCGGGCGATCCGCCAGAAGATCCGCCGGCGGGAGGAACGCCAGGTGAGCCACTGTTGGTCGATACGCCTGAGGATCTTGAGGCTGAACCATTCGACGAGCCGCTCGGCGAGGGGATGGTCTTTGATGGAGTTGGTGTCAATTGGCCTTTTGCTTGGCCGTTGGCGACGCCGCCTTGCGAGTTGTTTGCTGCCGGTCGCGGGATATCATTTGGAGTATTGGGGGCGCAGGCGAAGATAAAGGTGGCGGCCGACAAAACAATGATAGTACGAAAAATCTGATTCACGCCATACTCCTCAAGCTAACGGACTAATCGCTGCAATCGCGAGACTTAAGAAACCATTGCAAAGACATGCCAAGTGGAGCGGCTCTCTATAATTTGAGTCGCGAAAGATCGGTGTTCAACTGTTAGACGGCGTGCCGAAAAGCGGCGTATAGGCGCAAATAATTCGTATTCATTCGGGCGGGCTAGGGCCCTTTAAAATGACTCGCGCAATCGGTCGAGGCAGGCCCTGCGCTTCGAGCTGATTGAGCATTATGTAATCACGAATGGTCAGCTCGTCTTTGAACCCGACAATGATGCGTGAGAACGGGCGGCGATCCCAAAATTTATCGCCGGCCGCGCGCAAGCGATGGATTGGCTCGAGATTCCACCGCGACGCCCCCGTCACCTTCATCATAATCGCGCTCGTGATCGCGCGTATAAACGGTTTGTATCCGTTTCGGTTATTGAGTTGCAAGTGAAGATGAATATGATTGCCGACATTCGCCATCGAGCGAACTCTAATCGCGTATTTGAGCGCAAATGCCTCTATTATTCTACGAACAGATCGTTTATGCCGAAAAAACGACCACTCGCCACGCGCCTGAGTCGACCGCATAACGAAATGCATGGAGTATCGGGTGGATAGCGGCCGCCCGTGCCTTCGACTTTTCCGTTTTGTAAGAAGAGAGCCTCCATACGAACGAGACGTTTTACAGAAAAAATCGGTTTGCCTACGGTCTTTTAGTAAATTCAATTTCTCGTTCATGTGAACGAAGGTATAACTTGACGGTAAATGTTTGTCAATGTAGAACTTAAGCACGGTTAAGGAGATCCCCATGCACCACTACGCGCAAGGTAAATCGACGAAGCAGGCTCATAAAGCGATCCCCGACGGGCACTTTGAAGAGGAGCAGGGACTTAAAGGTTTTTTTGGGCCCGTGTCGCATTTGATTCGCAAGCAGCCGAGCACGCGTTGGTCGAAAATCGAAGGTGAACTGAAGCCAAGAATGTTCGATCTTGCTAAAATTGACGGCGGTCGACAACGGCTGTTCTACAATTCAGCCCTTAACGTATACTGGTGGTGGGCTGTTCCGACACAGCCCGATCAGCTAAAGGCGTTTCGCTCAAGCGATGGCGACTTGCTTTATTTTTGCCATAAAGGTGAAGGCGAGTTTTTGACCGAGTACGGTTTGCTGACGTATCGAGCGGGTCACTACCTCAATGTGCCAAAATGTATCGCGCACACGATCGTCGCCAAGTCGCCGTCGATTTTTTTCGTCGTCGAGAATCTCAACAGCCATTATGAAGAGCCCGCGCGCGGGATTGTGGGGCGGCAGGCGGTTTACGACATTAACGCCATCGGCAAACCCGACCTCGAAAAATTGCACGCCCGGTTACGCGAGCTTCATGAACCTGTCCGCGAAATCGAAGTGAAGCACGAAGAACAAACCACGCGATTTTTGTACAATGATACCATTTACGACGTGGTAGGATGGAAGGGCGATTTGTTCCCGTTCACGCTCCACATGGATGACATGATGCCGCTGATGTCTCATCGCGCGCATTTGCCACCTTCGGCGCATTCAACTTTGGTCGCCCGCGATTTTGTTGTTTGCACGTTTTTGCCGCGACCGCTTGAAAAAGATTCTGATGCTTTAAAAGTGCCGTTTTATCATCAGAATATCGATTACGACGAAATCATTTTCTATCACGACGGCAATTTTTTCAGCCGTGACAATTTGCACGCGGGTATGCTTTCGCTTCACCCTTCTGGCTTTCCGCACGGTCCGCATCCCAAGGCGATGAAGGGGATATCAGATAAAACAGAGACGAACGAATACGCTGTGATGGTCGATTCACGTTTACGGCTCAATCGCGAACCGGCGATTTCTCGAGTGGAGCTCGAGAATTATTGGCAGTCGTGGATGATTAAATGAGCGCGCATTTTAATTGCACGAGTGGTCGCTAAATGCTGACGGCTCTCGGGGCGATGCAACTCGCGATTTTAGAGGCTAAAAAAGGTTGGGGTCATGTGAGCCCAAACCCGCCGGTTGGGTGTGTGATCCTCGACAAAAGCGGTAATTTTTTAGCTAAAGGTCATCATCGCAAATTTGGCGGCGATCACGCCGAAATCGATGCGCTTAAAGAGGTGCGTGAACCAAAGCTTCTCGATGGCGCGACACTGTTTGTGACGTTAGAGCCATGCGCCCATCACGGTAAAACTCCACCATGTGCTGAGGCGCTAGCGAAACTACCGCTTTCGAAAGTCGTATACGGGCTGGTTGACCCTAACCCTCTAGTGGCAGGCAAAGGGCTCGAGATTTTGAAAAGCGCAGGCAAAATTGTGCAATCGATCGCCAGCTTGGTGGGAGAGTCAAGCGCGTCGGTGAACGACGACCTCGAAGATTTGGCTGAGGTTTTTCTTTTCAATCAACGTGAGCGAAAGACTTTTGCATCGGTAAAAGTGGCCACCACGCTCGATGGCAACATGGCGCACGTATCGGGCGAGAGTCAGTGGCTCACGAGCGAAGAGGCGCGTGACCACGCGCAGTATTTGAGGGGTCTGCACGATGCCGTAATAATCGGAGCGGGAACATTCCGCCATGATAATCCGCGGCTGAATGTGAGGCATGCGAAGTTTGAGAATAAAAAAAATCACGTCATTGTCGTCAACACTTCGGGGAGCTGTTTAGAAAAGATTGAAGACTCCGCCCTGTACCAAAGTCATGAACCGCGACGGATTATCGTAGCGGCCGGTGAATCGAATGCGTCTGTTTTGAAAAACAAGAGCAGTGACGTCGAGATATGGCTCCTGCCTGAGCGCGACGGTCTGATCGATTTGAGTTCTGTTTTGAAGAAAGCTTATGCGTCTGGCCTTATGTCTGTATTTGTCGAAGGCGGAGCTCGCTTGATTTCGCAGTTTATCGAGCACAATCACGCGCACCGCTTATATCAGTTTATTGCGCCGCAAATTTTAGGGCGCAGATCCGGTCGGGCATTCACCGAAAGCGTGACCAGCCTAACTTTTGCCGCTCGAGTGACGATGAAGCGGCCCGTTTGGACACCTATGGGGCCGGATGTTTTACTATCGGGGCGATTTTAGGGCCCGTTTACTTGGTTAGACTTTTCTCCAGATTTTTTAATTTGCGCCAATTCCGATATGTAACATGCCGATATGTCATTTAGACGTATGACTGAGGCAAGAGTGCTGACTATGCAAACGCTGTACGGCGATTTGATCGCTAAATCTCTGCGCGACGGTGTGGACTGGGATTCCATTCATGTATCTGAGTCCATCGGCCCTTCCGATGTTTTGAAGCTCGCGGTCGATCAATCGCGCGCGCATATTATCCAGACTAAAAATCCGTTTTTTGCTCATGATTTAAACACGGCGGCCCTGGTGTCGACGCATAATTCGGCACTTTCAGAATTCCCCGTCTCAGCAATTTTAGCTCCGGAAAATTACGGGCAAAAAAGTAACGGCGAACTGACTATTTTCGAACAGTCATTTGTCGCCTCAGGTGAAAAGGCGCAGATACTTCAAAACGTCGAAGCCACGTTAGGCCAGCACTCCATACCGGGCTCGCTGACGGCCGACATTGTCCTTATGGCTGACGAGCTCATTACGAACGCGCTCTTTAACGCTCCGTTTGTCGACCTAGAAAACACGCAGCCTGGAGCTGCGCGTGAAGACGAAATAGCAACCGCACCAGAAAAATCAGCCCGACTTTTTATGGGGCTGGATAAAAACCGTGTGGTCGTAGGCTGCAAAGATTTATTCGGTACATTAAACGCCAACAAATTATTCACCCGCATCAAGAATTGCTACGATACATCGGTTGGCGATAATATCAATCTAACGGGTGCGGGCGGCGCGGGTATTGGCTCGTACTTAATTTTCAATTCCTCGGCCAGTTATTTTGCGGAGGTGAAAATCGGGTCACATACGACAATCTGTTGTACGGCGCCTTTGCGCATGAGCAGTCGGGCACGACTCAGTATTGCCAAAAACTTACATTGTTTGTCTTACAAATGAGCAAAATGAAGGAGCAACATGGGACAATTTAAAGCGGAAAAAAATCAAAATGGCGGAGAAGTGGTCATACGCATGGTTGGCCATATCGATGAAGATGCAACTTTCAATGGCCTCACGTTGGATGGGGCAAGTAAGATCACTTTAGAGCTTGAAGGCGTCAGTGCTATTAATTCTTGCGGAATTCGTGAGTGGATCAAATGGGTGCGGACAGCTCCCGAATCAGCGCAGCTTGTGTACAAAAAATGCCCGAAGGTGATCGTCGACCAAATCAATATGGTCTCGGGATTTTTACCAACCAACGGCAAGGTGGAGTCATTCTTTGTGCCCTACTATTCGGATGCTTCCGGTTCAGAGAAAATGGTGCTGTTTTCAGAGGGTAAGGAGTTTAAGGGGCAAGAACTCTTCCCGCCCGGTGAAGTGAAAGACGATTCGGGCGAAGCGATGGAAATGGACGTTATCGAGGCAAAATATTTTAAATTTTTGCAAAAGTGATGGAATACACATTTTTCGACGGCTTAATAGATTCGGTTTTTGTGGTTGGACCTGACCGCGAGGTGATCTATTGCAACGAAGCCGCCGCTAAACTGTGTGATTCTTCGGTCAAGAGGCTCGCGCGGCGCAAACCGATTTTCGACTTCATCGAATTTTCGAATAAGAATTTGTTTATCATGCCAGCGGGGAGTGTGGGGCTGACCGAGCCGGCGCCCTACCAAGAGATCGAGTTCACGCTCAAATCCAACGCTAAGCGCGGCAAAGTTCAGTTGGCAATTCAACCGTTCAAGGAGCCGTCGGGTGAAAAACGTTGGGTGGTTATCGCGCGAGATGTGACGATTGAAGAAGTCCTTCATGCGAAATATCACAAGCAACTCGAAGAAAAAGAAAGTTACATTCAACAATTGCAAGACGCGCGCAGAAAGTTAGAAGACTACTCCAAAAATTTGGAGCAAATGGTCGAAACTCGGACTCACGAGGTCAAAAGCGCAAACGTAATGTTGAACGCGATCATGAACAGCCTCGGGCAGGGTTTTTTCGGCTTTGACTCGAACGGCGACTGTCTTGATTTTTACACTCTGGCATGTCGTGATATTCTTGAAGCGGCGCCGGCGAAACAAAAGGTTTGGGATGTGCTCAAAGTCCCGACCAAAGAAAGACCGACATTCAATATGTGGATGAAGGCTGTGTTTTCAGAATCTTTGCCGTTTGATTCGTTGCGGGAGTTGGGCCCCTCACAATTTCAACACTCGCAAGGTCGGCATATCCATCTGGAGTACTTCCCGATCCGCGACGATGCGGGTGCGATTCGAAATATTGTCGTTGTCGCAACGGATAGAACGTCTGAAGTTTTAGCTAATCAAGCGCTCGAACGCGAAAAGAAGTTCGCGAAAATGATCGTTAAACTTGTGACGAACCGACGCCAATTCACGCAGTTTCTGAAAAGCGCGGCTCAATCTATTGATCAAATTCGCGCCACTACGTTTGACGAAGAAGAGCGAAAGGCGCTTTACCGCACCCTCCACACGCTTGAAGGGGAGGCCGGTATCCACTCCGTGCAAGAACTTTGGGTTGGCGCGCGAAAGTGCCAACAAGCTTTGCAACTCATCGACAAAACCGAGTTTGACAAATCGCTCAGTGAAATGCGCGCTCAGTATGAGCAGTTTCTTTCAGCCAATCGTAACTTGTTTCGCAGTTTGGGCGTGCTCGAGGTCGACGAACAAATCGAAATATCTCGTGGCGAAGTTAAAATGCTTTTGCGTCGATTTGAAAAAATGGGTCTCGAGCAAAAATATCGTGATGTTTTAGTTGAACAGCTCGAGAAGGAGCCGGTCGCGCGGCTTTTGTCTCATTATGAGAGCGCACTTCAACTTTTGTCGGCTAAACTTGAAAAGAAATTAGCTCCGCTCAAAATTATCGGTGGTGAGCACCGTGTGTTCGCGGAACCGTACAAAAATCTCTTTTCTTCGTTTATTCATTTGTTTCGCAATTGTATCGATCACGGTATCGAATTACCCGAAGTTCGTATAGCCGCGGGCAAACCAGAAGATGGGCACATCGAGATTCGGATTGAGCCATTTTCTCGCGGTAATGACGCATGGATGCGAATTCGAATTTCAGACGACGGTGCTGGTATCCCGCCTGAAATCCTACCGCGGGTTTTTGAGTCTGGTTTCAGCACACGCAAAGAAGTCGGGGAGTTTTCGGGACGTGGCGTTGGCATGAATGTAATTGCCGTCGAAGCCGAGACGTTAGGTGGCTCGGCGCGTATCGAGTCAGCCGTGGGTAAAGGCACCGCGGTTATTATTGAAGTTCCAGACGTTCGACATATTGCGAGTTATAGGGCCGCTGCTTAAACTGGCCATTGTACGAGGTTTTTTGTGTTCCCTAAAGAATCGCACATATTAGTGGTCGACGACTCAATCAATATTCGAAATATCATTTGTGATAATTTGAAACGCATCGGTTTTTCGCGAATGGAGACCGCCCCAGACGCCAATGAAGCCTTTAGTAAACTTGTTTCGTTTTCTAAAACACCGAATCCATTTACGCTCATTTTGTCGGATCTCAACATGCCGGGCCCTTCCGGTCTCGATTTTTTGAAACAAGTTCGCGAAATTGAAAAGTTCAAAGACATCCCTTTTGTTTTGATCACAACTGAAAGCGAAAAGCAGGCCGTCATTCAAGCAGCCATGTCGGGCGTGAGCGCCTATATCGTCAAACCGTTCAATCTTGAATCACTGACTAAGCGGCTACAAGAGGCGTGGAAAAAGCATCATCCTACGTCCAACTAGTGCCGCGTGAGCCGTCCAAATTAAGCAGGCCTAAGGTCTTGAGTCACTCCATAATTATAGCAAATTTGCCGATATAGAATTGGATATGAAAAAAACTGAAATCAACGTATTGATCGTTGAAGATGACAAGTCGCTACTGGCCGCCCTGGCTGAAGGATTGAAACGCCTTGGATATCGGGCCGTGCCGGTTGCCCGACCGGACGAAGCTGAAAGTGTCATCAAAATCAAACCGATTCACGCTCTCATTGTTGACGTCATGTTGCCCGGCAAAAATGGCGTCGATCTCGTGAAGCGGCTCAAAGAAAACTTGCTTGAAGGTGCCACTATCTTTTTTGTTTCAGGAATTTACCGCGACAAATCTTTTGCCACCGAGGCAATTCGAGAGACCGGTGCGGCTGAATTCTTTCTGAAGCCGTTTAACATCGAAGATCTTTTGAAAGCTATAGATAAGCAGCTTTTGAGTTATGTGGATGTCCCAAATATCGATTTGTATAGCCTGCTGGCCCTACCGTTCGCCTCCGAGCGCGAGCGGCGAAAGGCGCTCGATCATATTGAATCTATCTCCGGCTTTGATTTGCCGTTTGTATTCTGCATTCTCTCCGATTCGAAAAGTTCAGGTCATTTAAATATTGTTGACGAAAGGCAGAATATTTCGGGCATCACATTCTGCCAGGGCAACGTCGTCAAGATTGACAGCGAAAACACGATCTTACAGACAAAAAAATTGCTAATTCAACATGGGTTTGTCACTGAACTTGAGCTCAGTGAACTCAAAGCTAAGGACCGCGATATTGTGAAAGCCTTAATCAACGAAGGTCTCATGAGCCCGCATGTTCCGACGCTTATTCAGACTGAAACGATCTTTCATGAAATCACGAAACTCATCGGCCCTGAAAAAATCAGCATCAACTTTGTGCCCGATAGAAAAATTGAACCGGATCCGAAACACCTTGACATGGGCGTGATGATTCATCAACTGAATGAACTTGTTAAATCGAAAATCCCCAAGGCTTGGCTAAAGACCTTCTATTCGCCTTGGCAGGGGTTTCCAATTCAGCAGGGGCCGGGCTTTAAAGACTTGGCAAGTCTGATGAACTTATCGACGCTCACGTCGGCAAGTAAACTCATCCCGGCAATCAGAGACGGCGTTACGATCGACGAGCTGTTGGCGGGCAAAATCGTCAACGAGGACGTTTTCTTTCAGGCGCTCCATATGTTGATGCTCAGACGCGTGTTTGTCTTCAAAGAGACCCGTAAGACTGTAAACGTCGCCGAACAAGTCAATCGAATACGATCGATGTTTGACGCAATAAATGGCAAAAATCCGTTTCAGATATTCAAATATTTCGGTTTGACCGATAATCCGAAGGCCGCCGACGTAGCACGGGTCTATAAGGAATTCGCGAAAGCCAATCACCCCGATACTCTGCCGTCCAAAATCGATCCGGTTGTCAAAAAAATGAATGACGAGCTCTTTTCGAAAGTGACAGCCGCGTATGAGATTTTGAGTAACGATGAAAAGCGGACAGGATTCCTGAATACGCTCAAGCAAGCTGAGGCCGAGTTACAAATAAAAAGCGACGATCTTGTGACGGCTGCCGCCAATTCCTTAAATAAGGGCCGCTATTCTGAGGGCCTTCAATTGTTACAAAAGGCAGAAAAACTCTATTCGTCTGAGCGATGTCGCCTCCATTTAATTTGGGCGAAACTCAAGGTAGACGGGGAAATACCCGGCGAAAAATTGCCGGAGACTGAAAGGGAGTTGCGGGGCCTATCTGTTGGAATGCGCAATACAGGCCTGTGGCATTACGTGTACGGGCTTTTCAAGCTGCAAAGCGGTGACCTGAAATCCGCCGGGGACTATGTACGAAAAGCGCTTGAGCTCGATGCCAACTTAATGGACGCGCGTCGCGAGTTGGTCGCAATAAAGGCAAAAACACCAAAGCAGATCACAACAGAAGATATATTGACGGGTGACATTTCCACTGTCATTAAAGGCTTTTTTAAGAAAAAAGGCGCCTAATTCGGATCGGCAGGGAATATATTTGGACCTCAATGTTGTGCTCGTCGGGTCGCTGTACTCACGAAATGTCGGCTATGTTTCACGTGCCATGGCAAACATGGGGGCCAATCGGCTGATTTTAATCGATTGCAAATGCGATTACGATCTGAACGCGCGTGAAGGCGCGGCCGGGGCACAAACCCATCTGTTAACCGCCACCCGATATACTTCATGGAGTGAATTTTTCGCGCAAGAGAAAGACGGAATTCGCATCGCCTTCAGCGCACGACAAAAGAAAGAGACCGACACGCTTTCATTCGAAGGGCGGCTCATTGAACTGCAGACGGACGAGCGCAACATCGGCACTCCCTATTATTTAATCTTCGGACCGGAGGATCATGGCCTATCTAATGCGGACGTCGAATTCGCTCATTATATTTGCGCCCTGCCAATCTATGGCCCCTTCAAAAGCTTGAATCTTTCTCACGCAGTTTTGGTGGCTCTCTATATTTTTCAATCGACCCAGTTGCGACTCGACAGCGAAGTGTCCGACGTGGGGAGTACAGCTGTCGCCGGCCCAACTCATTCCGACGATCGTTTTTTCTTCCCGAGCGAGGCTATCCAAAACTGGCTCACCACACTCGGCTTTGAAATTGGCGACCGCCGCACCGACGCTTACAAAATTATGAAGCGGATTTTGCTGTCAAATCGCGCGACCCCAAAAGAACTTCGAGTGTTAGAGGCGATCGTCCAACAAACTGTGCGTAAACTGAAAAATCAATAATACGGATCACTCGCGAGCAGATAACTTTTCACGTAGTCGGCAACGCCGTCCTCGAGATTGAAGCGCGGCTCTGAAAGGCGCTGCAATTGGGCTTTTTTCATTACAGCTTCAGTGAAGTATTGGTACTGGTTGCGAATTGATGTGGGCACGTCGATCCAGTCTATATTCACCGGTTGACCCATTTCTTTGAATACAGCTTCGGCCAAGCTCAACCAAGTGCGCGCGCGGCCATATCCCAAATTGTAAATGCCCGAAGCGAACAATTTGTTTTGAAAGATTTCGACCATCCAGCGCGCGATATCCTTTACGTAGACAAAATCACGCAGCTGCTCTCCGTCTTTGTATTCGGGGCTGTGGGAGCGAAAAAGTCTCAAGCGACCGGAGCTTTTGATTTGAAGAAACGCTTTGTAGACGACGCTCGCCATTTCGCCCTTATGGTATTCGTTCGGGCCATAGACGTTGAAAAATCGCAAACCCGCCCAATGCGTCGGCGCTTTGGCTTGCTCCAGCGCCCACACGTCAAAATCACGCTTCGAACGGCCGTATAAATTCAATGGCAAAAATGCTTTCGGGTCCGTTGTATCGTCAAACCCTTTTTCACCGCCGCCGTAAACGGCGCCACTGCTGGCATAGATAAAAGGAATATTCTTTTCGGCGCAATAACCGAACAGCGTTTTTGGTAGATCTATATTGTTCGTTACCAGTTTCTCCCAATCTGTTTCAGTCGTGGCTGAAATGGCGCCCATGTGAAAAATGGCTTCGGGTGCGTTGGTGTCCGGAAGCGATAAAAGACAATTCAAAAAATCAGAGGGATTGAAGAATTTCTGGTAGCGGGTTTTACTGAGGGGCTCGGATCTTTCAATTAAATTCACGGTGTCAACGCAAACTATATCGTCGCGCCCGAGTTCATTAAGAAGCCGGACAAGAACGGACCCAATAAAACCATTGGCGCCAGTGACTACGAGCATAGTTTTTTTTAGATGCATTCCTTATGACCGTCAATGATCTCGGCGAATACGGTTTGCAAGTCATAGCCTGGCGTCTTCTCGGGCCGGGAGTGTCCGTTGTCAGTTTGTGCGTCCACGAGTGATTCAATCGATGTCTGCACATCCGCTATCGAAAGCTTTTGCTTGCGTAACCCCACGATCAGTTCGTCGACGATATAGAGTAGAGCGTCGCCGGTGATTCTGTCTTGCCGGTTCGCCCGTTCGGCGTTTTGCGCGAACTCCTTTGCCGAGAAATGTTGCAGCTTCTTTCGAAGTGAGAAATACAGATTTTGAAATTTTCGCTCATTTTGTAGTAATTTCGCGTTTGGCTTACGGTCCCGACCGCGCGCCGATTCGGCAAGTATTAGTTTGAACAGTTGACGATCCGGGATTGGGCCCGCGCGCTTGGCCAATTCCGTCAATGCCGCGCGCATGTTCAATATCGCCGGGCGGTTGATGCCATCTGCGACTTTTCTTGTCTTTCGATGGGTTTTCGCTGACTCCAAAGTCAAAAACGCCTTGTAAACGCGCCCCACCAGATTGCGGTGGTCGTGCATTAGGTTGCGAATTTGGCGTTCGTTGCAGCCCGTTTGCCTCAAGAAAAGTCTTAAGATTTCGTCGTCCAGCGCGACATCGAACATTTGCAGAGACCAATGGTTTTGAAAGCAATTGAAACTTCTCTTCTTGCCGTATTTCAAAAAATCGAACACTTGGGCAAAAGTCTGGATAAGTAAGCGCGCCTTCGAACGTTGTTCATTGAGCGTGGTCGAAAAGCGTTCGACGTCGTCATAGCGGTATTGATCGTGTCGAAGACCGAACTGTCGGATGCTGCCGTAGTCGATTATGCCCGCCGAGGTGAGAACGTTGTCGCCGTCCCAGTCGAGCCAGGCAAAAATGTAATTGCGGTCCAATTTCGCGGCGAAACGCCCGAAATTTTTTGCGAAAGTTTTAAGCATGAGCTGATCGCGATTTCTTTGTCGGGCGTTAAAGAGCAGACGGCCGTTGCGAAATTCACGGTCGATAAGATAGTCGATCGAGCTTCGAAGCGCTTCGAAATTATTTTGTTTCAAATGCATGAAAATATGGGCAGGCCGCATGAGATTAGGTGCTGCGCGTACGCCGATACCGTGACCGGCGCCCGTATCAATGACGGCGAGCACACGTTCGGTTTCAATTTTATTTCGGTGAAATATTTCGGAGAAAATTGCGGCGCCGAGCAGTTCGTCGAGATCGGCAAGACCGCATCCGTAACCGTAACGGGTTGAGCCTGAACGGAGAGGCTTTTGAGCTTCCACGTACCCCGGAGCAAGACAAGTGACCCCAGTGCCGCGACTGCTGACGTCCCACGTGACGCCCGCATGGGTGATTTGTCCGTTCCAAATAGAACGTCCATCACCCGATGTTTTGCCCAGCTTATTCGAGTGTTGAAGTTGCAAATAACGAGTGGCCATGAATTTATTCGGCTTCATAACCTGCGGCATATAGTGAACGTTTTGTTTCTGGTCGTATTCATTGATAATACGGATGCAAAACGCATCCAAAATGGCTCGTTCGAGTTTTTTATTAATCGCATGAGGATGCGCGCGAGAAATCAACCCCATCTCTTTGGCGAGATTGAAATTAAAATAAACGAGGCGCCCGCCGTCGAGCTTTCGCACCGGATAGAGGACATACGTGTCAGGCATGGCCGCTTGCCATTCGTGCTGACCGTCAAGCTCACGGAACCTTTCATAAGGATCCGAAGTTGGACTGAGGCGGATGCTGGCGGATGTAGTAATGCGACCCATTTCTTGAACCGTATCGGCATTTTGGCTTGAAAATTCAAATGACCGACGCACTTAGTGCGGTAAAGTCAGCATTATTTAATTTGAACGGATGCAATCCCGCCGTTTGGGCCTGAAAAATTCGTAACCTGACCGGTGTAAAGTCGCGCACAGATCAATTGAATGTCTGATCTATAGACAAAAAACCGCAAATCGAATTTCTGCCCCTGCCATTCACCCGCCGGGCGGAACTCTTGAACAATGTAGTCTTTGGTCAAGATATCTTGAAATATTTTGTTCGAAACTGAGGCACCTCGAAAAACGCCTTTTCCGCCAAATGAAGTGCGCGGTTTAAACACCAAATTCTTTCTTTGCGCCCAAACATCGTCGGGCCCGTCGAACGATCGAATATGACGAGTCGGTATTAATACGTCGGAAATTTTTCTATCAGAGAAATCGATCAAACGTTGCTTGTCGGCTAATAGCAAATATTCGCGCGGATGTGGGGACAACGCGAATTTGCCCGAATGCCAAGCGCGCCAAAGCCGATCGACTTTAGGCGATTCTAGGTAAAAATCAGTGGAGCGGTTGTACGTGAAGCTGGGCTGGCGTAACATATTTTCGACATCCAAATCGCCGGAGTCGCAAATCGTGACTTTGCCCGCGCCCCATTCGCGAAATAAGTCGCCGTACATCAAAAATTCAAAATAAGACTTTTGATTTAGAGGATCGTCGTCGATGATGGCGACGATATCGGGCGCGCGGTTCGTCCATTCTTCGAAAAAAGAAGCGCGCAATTTTCGAATAGCTGATTCGCGTGTCGAGTCGTCGCTCAGTTCGGCTGCCAATAAAAACATCGAAGCGTTGGTGTTGATCTCGATCAGCGAAAGCTGGTCGGTCGCGATGTCGTAATGAAAATCAAAAGAAGTGAGAACCGATGAGTCCGGAGCCGGCGTCTCGAGAACCTCGATCTGTCGCGAATTGTCGAGGCGACAACGAAGCTCGTTCAACCACTCCGCAGAATGAGCGAACGCGTGAATGTCGGTAATTGCGACCTGCGCTCGATTGAGCACCGAGCGCGGCAGAGTCAAATGAGTCGACGCGACCATGTTTTTCAAATGGTCGCGCAAATTACCCACTTCACGTAAGGCGGGATAGCTACTTTTTATTCGTTCAACCGGATCCGCTGGCAGATCATTTCACCTGTACGTGTTTTTGACCCGGCTTCCAGCCTGCGCCGCAAAGTTCGCCCGATTTGAGCGCTTGCACGACGCGCAGAATTTCATTGGCATCACGACCGACATCGAGGTTGTGAATGCCCATGTATTGGATCACTCCCTCAGGGTCGATGATGAATGTGCCACGAGTGGCGACGCCTTTGTCTTGCAAAAGAACGCCGTAATCGCGCGCGATTTGTTTCGTCACGTCGCCGATGAGCGGGTAACCGAGATTGCCGAGGTCGTCTTTGAGCCAACGCTTGTGGGAGTGTACCGAATCGACGCTACAGCCGAGAACTTCGGCGCCGGCTTCTTTGAATGTCTTCAAGTGATCGCGAAATTGTGTGATTTCAGTCGGGCAAACAAAAGTGAAGTCGAGCGGATAAAAAAACAGTACGACATATTTGCCTCGGTATGTCGAAAGGCTCACTTCTTTGAAGTCTCCACCGTCGACGACAGCCTGGGCGGTGAATTGTGGCGCTGGTTGACCGATCATGGGCATAAAAGCTCCTCCTATTAATTATTTCGTCTTTCTTGTCAGTTCTAGTTTTATCTGCCACAAAAAGACCGGAGCGGCAATGCAATGCGAATCATTACGTGGAATGTAAACGGTGTGCGCGCCGTCATGAAGAAAGGTTTTTTCGAATTCATTTCGAAATCGAACCCCGACCTTCTTTGCATTCAAGAATCCAAGGCTCATCCTGACCAGGTTGAGCCCGAACTGTTGAATCCGTTCGGGCGCCAAAGCGCTTGGTCCAGTAGTCACCGACCGGGGTATTCGGGCACTCTCACGTACTTTCGAATGCCGCCGAAATCCATCTCCCGCGGGATCGGCGTAAAGAAATTTGATTGCGAAGGGCGCTTCGTTATTACCGAACATGACGATTTTCTTCTCTACAATGTGTACTTTCCAAACGGGGGGTCCCGCGAAGAGCGCCATCTATTCAAACAGGATTTTTTGGCGCGCTTCAAAGATCATCTGTCGGAGCAGCTTGAAAACGGACGCGAAGTGATATTGGTCGGCGATTATAACGTCGCGCCTCAAGAAATCGATGTCTATGATCCCGTTAAACTTTCAAAAGAGTCGGGTTTTTTGCCCGAAGAGCGCGAATGGTTCAAACAGTTACTGAGCACGGGCTTTGTCGACGTCTTTCGACATTTTCACCCGAATGAAAAATTTCGCTACACGTGGTGGAACTATCTTGACCAAGGTCGGGCCGGCAATCGCGGCTGGCGGATCGACCACATTTGTGTGAGCAAAGGTCTGATCGGCCGCGTGAAAAGTTGCGATATATTAGAGGATGTCACCGGGTCGGACCATTGTCCCGTCATCTGCGAACTGGACCGTTGAAAAATCTCTCATACTGCGTTGGCTTCGATTTTCGCTTGTGCGGCGTACCGGTTACAGTACGCCTCCGCGCTCAAATCTTGCCGCCTTGTCTGAGAGCTTTTTGAACGGTCCATCATAAGATACCATCTAAATCACATGAAACTTTTTGTTTTATTAGCTGCGCTTTCGACTTCTCTCAGCGTGCATGCGCTGTGTATCACGAGAAAGATGGCGACGTTGCGGGCGGGGCCCGGTTACAAATATGCCGTGACTTGGCGTGCGGGTCGATTCACTCCATTAGTTGAACTCACGTCCTCGAACGGTTGGTACAAAGTGCAAGATATGGATGGCGACGTACAGTGGATCCCGCGCGGTGATGTCACACATAATATGGAGTGTGTGTCAGTGCGCGTGACGTCCGCCGTTCTTCGGACGGGCCCGAGTGCAACCGCAAGTCTCGCCGATATTCGCGAAGTGGATCGATATACTCCCTTCGAACGGTTAGATGACCAGGGTGATTGGTACAAAGTCTTAGCAAGTTGGGGCGACACATATTGGATTCATGAGAATGCTGTTTGGCGACCTTTAAAGATACAGCGGGTGAGCTTTTGACGGTTCTACAGCCGTACAGTTCAACCGTTTCAAGTTGTTACAATTGCATATCTACCAGCTAAAAATTACAGTATTTAAGGCGATTTAAGATTTTACGCTTGCTTTACAAGGCGCGTTGTGTGTAAATAGTTCAGTTCCAAATTGGAACTAGTACAAACTTGGGTCAAAAGCCCAAAGCCATCAGCGACATAGGGGGTAGCGAAATGGCACTTACAAAAAATCTGGTTGAGAAATGTAAACGCGCACTTCTTGAGGCCAAAGCCGATATATTGAACCGTGTTCGAGACGTTCGAAATGATCTTCATTCATCAGAAGACGGCAAAGCCGGTGATGAAGGCGACCAAACGGTTCGAGCTCTGGCCGAAAGCGAAGCGTTGTCGAACAACGAACGGCTCCGTACACAGCTTGCCGAAATTGAAATGGCCTTGGCTCGGATTGAAAACGGAACTTACGGCATTTGCGAAGAAACCGAAGAACCTATCGAACCGGACCGGTTGCTTGCGATTCCCTGGACTCGCTTGAGCATCGAAGGTGCCGAGATTCGCGAATCTGTAATGAAACGCTACGCTCGATAATCTAGCCTCTTGAAATCAGCGCCGCGGATTCGTAACCGCGGCCCAACCGCAAAGTTGAAACAATATTCGCGCGCCGACGTTGCCGTCCCATTCGCTTCCGGACCGGTCGGGTGCCACTTCATTAAGATCAAATCCAACAATACGCCGACCGGATCGTGCAATGACTTCGAGTAAAAATGAGGCCTCGTCAAAACTGAGGCCGCCTGGTACTGGCGTGCCAGTATGCGGGCATAAGTCCGGCGACAACCCGTCGATGTCGAATGAAAAATAAACGAGTTCGGGCAATTCGCCGACGATTTTCTCACAGATCGAAAGCCAGCTTTTGCCTGAAAAAAGCTCGCGTTTTATATCCGCGTCGAAATGAGTATGAATTCGATTTGAATTGGCTCGAATGAAATCGAATTCTTCTTGGCAGAAATCGCGAATCCCAACCTGGACAAGCGCTTTCGGCGGAACTTTTAATTCGCAGACATTTCGCATGATAGAGGCATGAGAGAATTGAAAACCTTGGTAAGCGTGGCGCAAATCGGCATGCGCATCAATATGTAATATGCCGACTTTGTTCGGGCCGTATTTTTCGCAAATAGCTCGGATCGCGCCCAGGGGAGTTGAATGATCTCCGCCGACTACACCGGCGATCTTGCCTTTCGCAAGAACCGCGGCCGTTCGAGCGTGCACGTTTGTGACCATTTCGGCACAACCGGCGTTGACCACTTCTAAATTGTTCATGACTTCGCGTGAAGCGAGGGCGCCGCTCTCGTCCCATTCGTCAATCACTTGAGCCGCAAGCGGTTTGAGCTTGTCATTTTGTTTGCGGAGTCGCTCGGTCGAGTCGTCAGCAGCCCAAAAATAACCGGCGGTATAGGCGTCACCGAAACGCGCGTCGTACAAGTCGATTTGCGGGCTCGCTTGAAAAATGGCGTCGGGTCCGCGGCTGGTGCCGCTGCCGTACGAAGTCGTCACCTCCCACGGCACGGGGATGAGCGCGATGAGTGAGGTATCGAAGTCGGCGCTCAGACCAAAAATTCCGTCCAATTTTCTTTGCTTCGTCATGAAGACAGGTTTTAATAGAGCGAAGGGAGTTCGTCATGAAAATTCGGTTTTCAATCGTCATTCTAGCTGTTTGTTTTGGCATATTGAGCTCGGCTCACCAGCTCCGGCATCCTCGGCATACGGTGAAATCGAATCAGCCGCAAATCGGAAATCCGATCGCGCCGGTCGGCGGAACATTTACGATTCAACTAGACTCCCAACCGCAATCCTTGAATCCGATGCGAACTCCCGACGGATACGGCCAACAAGTAGAGGGATACTGCTTTGATTCGCTTCTTCAACACAACATTCAAACGTATGATTATGAGCCCAGTTTGGCCGAAAAATGGGAAGTCTCGAAGGACGGGAAGTCCTATACATTTTATCTTCGTAAACACGCGAAGTTTACAAATGGCGAACCGATTACAGCAGCGGATGTGAAATTCAGTTTTGATGCTTTTAACAACCCGTCTTTAGCGGATGCGGTGGAAAAAGTATATTTTGAAAATATCGATCACGTCGATGTGCTTGGCCCATATAAAGTGCGCTTCGTTGTGAAGAAAAAGTATTTTTTAAATTTGGATGTTATTAGCGGCATGGCGATATTGCCCAAAACTGCCTACGGAAACCCGAGCAATCACATGGCTCACGAAATCGTCGGATCTGGGCCATACAAACTCGAACGGTACGAAATAGGTAAGCAGATCGTGCTTGTGCGAAACGACGATTGGTGGGGCTTCAAGACTCCGCAGAACAGCGGATACTACAAATTTAAGAAAATTGTATTCAAGATTATCACCGACGAAAATGCGAAACTCGAAGCATTCAAGCGGGGCGATCTTGATTTTCTCGGTCTCAGCCCCGAGCAATTCGTCAAAAAAACTGATGGAGCGCCATGGGGGCAGACTATTTTTAAACGACAGGTCAAAAATTCCGCGCCGCAAGGTCAAGCATTCATCGGCTTTAATTTGAAAAATCCCCTTTTTAAAGATCGGCAAGTGCGCCGGGCGCTTTCGTTGCTGTTTAACCGACCGCTCCTCATTCAAAAGTTTTTTTACGACAAATATGAAGTCGCGCGTGGCCCTTGGTACAGCAAATCACCCGATGCCGACCCAAAAGCAAAGCCCTATGCGTACAACCCGAAGCTCGCTCGCGAGTTGTTGAAAAAAGCCGGTTGGGCCGATACAAACCATGACGGCGTACTTGATAAAATGGTCGACGGGCACCGAGTCGATTTTCGATTCACCATTCTCAACGCCGGCGGCCCCTGGGCTCGTTACCTGACGATTTATCAGCAGGATTTAAAAAAGGCCGGTATCGACGTCGCAATCAAAGTCGAAGATTGGAATTCATTCGAAACGAGCATGGATGAGCGAAAATTTGAAGCCGTCGCATTGGCCTGGGGCGGAGTTGTTTACAATGATCCGAAACAGATCTGGTCTTCGAGCAGCAACTCGAAAACGGGTTCTAATTTTATCAGCTATTCAAACCCAGAGGTAGATCGCTTGATTGATCAAGCGCGTGTCGAACTCAACACAAAGAAGCGATTGCCGCTCATGCATAAAATCTTTTCGCTGATTCGGAACGATTATCCTTATATCTTTTTGTGGAGCCCGAATTATAGTTTGTACGCTTACGACAAGCGCATGTTGATGGAAGTTCCCACTTATAAGTACGGTGTTGGGACAGAAACTTGGTGGACCACTCCGTCGGCATCGGTTTCACCTCAATGACCAGGTATATCATCCGCCGTTTGCTCGCAATGATCCCGACATTGTTTGGCATTTGCCTTTTGTCGTTTGTGATAATCAATATGGCGCCCGGCGGGCCGATCGAACAACGAATTCAACAACTGCGCTTTTCAGGTATGGGGGGCGGCGGAGGTGTCGGCCGGGCGGGCAGTGAGGCGCTGGCCAATAGTCAATCAGGTATATCGCAAGACGTGATCGACGCGCTAAAGAAGCAGTATGGCTTCGATAAACCCCTCATGGTTCGGTTTTGGATCTGGATAAAAAACGTCACCACGCTCAATTTCGGTAACAGCTTTTCTTACGACGAGCCGGTGACACAGCTCATATTGAGTAAATTCCCCGTTTCTCTTCAGTTCGGTATTGCCTCTTTGATTTTGACTTATCTCGTATGCATTCCTTTAGGAGTGATGAAGGCCGTACGCGACGGCACGCCATTTGATTCAATTTCGAGTTTTATTCTTTTTCTTCTCTATTCGGTGCCGCCGCTTATGCTGGGCGTTTTGCTCATGGTGTACTTCGCCGGCGGTTCTTACTACCATTGGTTCCCGGCCATCGGGATCTCGTCTGATAACTACGACACGCTCACAACCATGGGTAAGATCTGGGATCGCATCCACCATTTCATTCTACCGCTTATTTGCTACATGGTGAATAGCTTCACCGCACTCACCTTTCTGATGAAGAATTCGCTTCTAGACGAAATTAAGCTCGAATATATTCGCACGGCTCGCGCCAAAGGGTTGAGCGAAAAGGTCGTGGTATACAAACACGCGCTTCGAAATGCATTAATTCCGATCATCACCGGCATGGGTGGTTTTCTCGGCGTATTTCTCGCAGGCTCGATCATCATCGAGCAGATCTTTTCACTCGATGGAATCGGCCTTCTCGGTTACAACTCGGCATTAAGCCGCGATTATAACGTTCTGATGGCGCTTATATTCATTTCATGTTTAGTCGAACTGTTCGGCCGCCTGATCAGCGACCTTCTTTACGTGGTCGTGGATCCGCGCATTCATTTTGAAAGCGGCAACGACGGGTAGTGACATCAATGATTGAGCGATTTGTACACGATCCACTGACTCTGAAACGAATTAAGCGTTTTAAAAAAATGCGGCGTGCGGTTCTGGCATCGTGGCTTTTTGCTTTTATGCTCGTCCTTAGTTTGACGGCCGAGATGTGGGCCAATTCAAAACCGATTATTTTGAAATATCATGGCCAAATCTACTGGCCAGTTTTTAAAACCTACTACCCAACATTGTTCGGCCAAACTGACTCGTTTGTAACTGACTATCGAAAAATAAAGCTGACATCCAACGATTGGGCGATCTGGCCACCGGTTCGGTGGGACCCTTACGAAAGCAACTTAAACGTCGCGAACTTTCCGTCGCCACCGACGACGTCGAATTGGCTTGGGACTGATGCCGAGGGTCGGGATGTCTTGGCCCGCCTGATTTACGGCTTTAGATTCAGCATTTCGTACGCCTTGCTCGTTTGGATTGCATCCTACTTACTCGGCACCCTTGCCGGTGCCGTGATGGGATATTGGGGCGGCAATGTGGATTTAGTTGGGCAGCGAATCGTAGAGGTTTTTGATTCGATGCCGACAATGCTTCTCCTGATCACCTTGATTTCTATATTCAGCGCGACTTTGCCGGTTCTGATTGTATTTACGACCGTGTTCGGCTGGATGACGATTTCACTTTATATGCGGGCTGAATTTTTGCGCCTTCGTGGCCGGGAGTTCGTTGAAAGCGCGCGAGCCTTGGGTTCGTCGAGATTGCGAGTGATTTTTAAGCACATTTTGCCCAACGCTTTGAGTCCGATTGTGACTTTCAGCTCGTTCACTATCGCGGGTTCTATCGCCTCACTCGCCGCGCTTGATTACCTAGGTTTTGGTTTACCCCCGCCGACGCCAAGTTGGGGTGAACTTCTAAACGAAGCACAAAAGAATTTTACGATCGCTTGGTGGCTTGCAGTTTTTCCGTCACTTGCACTATTCTTCGCGCTCGTCGTTTTGAATCTAATCGGTGAAGGAGTGCGCGAGGCATTCGACCCGCGCAAAGTCGGATAGTCGCCTTTAATGCCTGCGATCATCATTTATCTTCGGTTTTGCGTTTATGAAAAAGGTCCGTAGGTTTATCCAGAAGCGCGTGAAGACTCAATCTTCTAGGTAAGTATAGCCCGCAAGACCTTCCTCATAATGTTTCATGAGCAGGCGCGCGTCGGTGTGGCTCAGAGATCCGGATAAAATCGACTGTTCAGTCGATTTTCGGACGAGCTCCACGAGTTCAGAGCGGCTGTAATCCAAGTAACTCAAAACCTCGGTCACCGTGTCGCCGTAGAGCACGTGATCGACCACATAAGTGCCGTTTTCATTGATCGAAATATGAACGGTATCCGTGTCGCCGAAAAGATTGTGAAGGTCGCCAAGAATCTCTTGGTACGCACCTGTCAGAAATGCGCCCAAATAGTACGGCTGCCCGGGGATCAAGTCGTGAACCTCGATAAAACCTTGTTCGCTGCCTGAATCAGTGTCGATGAAGCGTTCTAGTTTGCCGTCGGAGTCACAAGTTAAATCGGCTAATGTCGCCCTGCGCTCCGGTCTCTCATTTAGGCGGTGGACTGGCATTACTGGAAATACCTGGTGAACAGCCCACGAATCGGGCAAAGATTGAAAAACCGAAAAATTACAAAAGTAAGTGTCGGAGAGTTCTTTCTGTAAATTCCAATAAATGTCTTCGGCGTCAGGCCCGACATCCTTTGCGATCTTAGTCATTTTTGTTGAAATGGCCCAGTAAAGGTCTTCAGCCTTTGCTCGCTGTTCAAGGCTCAATCCGCCAAATGAAAAGAGCTGAAGTGTGTCGTTCTTCTTTTCGATCAAGTCGTTATAGAACTCGTTGATATTTTTGAGATTCACATTTTCGTAGATGTAGTAAAGATCTTTAACTAGCAATGAATCTTTTTTGTCGATCGTAAAGGGGAGTGAGTGCTTCTGCACTTCGTTCATCCCGAGCACGTCGAATATCAAAAGAGAACTATGGGCAACAAGGGCGCGACCTGATTCTGAAATAATATTCGGATGCGGTACGTTTCGCTCGTCACAGATCGCCTGCAAAATTGAAACGACGTCGTTCGCGTATTCTTGTTCGCTGTAATTTGTCGAACTGTCGGTTTTACCGGTGCCGTCATAATCGACGCCGAGCCCACCGCCGACGTCGATAAACTTCGGTGTTGCGCCCAAGGCAAATAGTTCGGTGAAAAACCGAGCCGCTTCTTTAATCGAACCTTTGATCGCCTGAATCGACGGAACTTGCGACCCGATATGAAAGTGCAAAAGCTCCAGGCAATCAAGCATGTTTTCGCCTTTTAATACTTCGATGGCTCGAACGATCTCAGATGGGCTGAGCCCGAATTTCGAGCGCGCTCCTGAAGACTCAACCCATTTGCCCGAGCCTTGGGTATTGAGCTTAGCCCGAAAGCCGATCTTCGGTCTGATGTTCAGTTTTTTAGACGATGCGATAATGATCGGAAGTTCGGCAACGCGATCTACCACGATAAAAGTGCTGCGCCCTAGCTTTTGCGACAAAAGCGCCGTCTCGATGTACTCGACGTCTTTAAAGCCGTTGCAAATCACATGAGCATTCGGGGTATCCATGAATGCGAGAGCGATCAGGAGCTCGGGTTTACTGCCGCACTCGAGCCCGAGGCTATTCGATTTGCCAAAGTCGACGATTTCTTCAAGAAGGTGGCGTTGCTGGTTCACTTTAATCGGGTAAACCCCGGTGTAGTTACCCTGATAGCCGCTTTCGCGAATGGCATTTAGAAAACATTGAGAAATCAGACCGACACGAGTTTGCACGATATTCGGAATGCGAATCAAAATCGGAGGCCGCACGCCGCGATCGCGCAAGTCCTGGATCAATCGATGTAAGTCGAGACCAGGTTTACCTTTGAATGCTGTGACTTCGACGTTGCCGGCTTGATTGATATGAAAATATCCGCCGCCCCAACTATTGATACCGTATAATTCGGCACTTTTTTCGACTGACCAACTCATCTTGTGTTCGTTGCTCTCATTTCACAATCAGGTTTAAAATTTTTCCCGCTTTGTAAATGACCTTAGTTATTGCCATACTTCCTATGGCATTCGCAACTGTATTCTGCATTCGAGCCAAATGTATCGCATCTTCTTCACTCGTCGCCAATGTAACCCGGATGCTCCCGCGATGCTTTCCGTTCACCTGCACGCCCATCTCTATCGTATCGTCGACAGTCAGCTTAGGATCGTAGCTCGGCCAAGGCGCGATTGAAACCAATCCCTCGCCGCCTAATCGATTCCAAATCTCCTCTGCCACATGCGGGGCGAACGGGGCGAGAAGCTGTGACAATTTTTGTAAGACGGTGCGCGGCCGGATGTCGGCTTTGTAAACTTCGTTCGTCAAGATCATCATGGCCGAGACGGCGGTATTGAAACTGAGCGATTCAATGTCGTCACCGACTTTTTTAATCGTCTTATGGAGCAATCGATTGAGCGAGTCGGGCACCACGACCGAGTCATCAGCAATACACTCTCCGTTTTCATTGAAACACAGGCGCCACACGCGGTCTAAAAAGCGTCGCACACCTTCTATGCCTTTCGTATCCCACGGCTTGTCTTTATCGAATGGCCCGAGAAACGAAATATACACTCTGCAAGCGTCAGCTCCATATTCCGCCCGTACGTCATCGGGGTTCACAACATTGCCGCGCGACTTCGACATCCGCTGACCGTCGGGACCCATGACGACTCCCTGATGCACGAGCTTTTGAAACGGCTCCTCACACGAGACAAGACCGCAATCATAAAGAACCTTGTGCCAAAATCGGGAGTAGAGAAGATGGCCGACGGTATGTTCGGCGCCGCCGAGGTACAGATCGACCGGCATCCAGTACTTTTGCGCATCAAACGAAAATGGCGCCGCACTGTTATGAGGGTCGGTGTATCTTAAGAAATACCAGCTCGAACCAGCCGAGCCCGGCATTGTATTGACGTCACGCTCGGCTCCACTACGGTGGTGGACGAAATCACTCACGCGTGCCAGTGGCGGTTCGCCTTTCTCGCTCGGTTCGTAATTCGCAACCTCGGGGAGTGTCAGCGGCAATTCCTCAAACGGCAGTGGTCGTGTTTGGCCGTTTCGCTCATGCAAAATCGGAATCGGCTCGCCCCAGTAGCGCTGTCTACTAAAGAGCCAGTCGCGAAGTTTGTACTGAACTTTTCGCTCGCCCAGCTTACGTATCTCAATTTCATCGATAGCACGCAATATGGCGGCTTTCTTCTCAAGCCCGTTCAAAAACTGAGAATTGACGGCGATGCCGTCGCCTTCGAACGGCAGATCGTCGCCACCTTCGACGACTTTTTCGATCGGTAAATTAAATTTTTTAGCGAATTCAAAATCGCGCGCGTCGTGACCTGGCACGGCCATGATGGCGCCTGTGCCGTAATCCATTAGAACATAGTCGGCGATCCAAACGGGGATGCGCGCTTTCGTAAACGGATGAAGTGCATAGCCGCCGGTGAAAACCCCTGTCTTTTCAGCTGCGACTTTGCGATCGATCTCGCTTCGCTGCTTTGAGCGTTCAACATAGGCCTGCACGCCGTTCTTCTGGTCTTTTGTCGTTAACTGCGCGACAAGCGGATGTTCCGGCGCAAGTACCATAAACGTAACGCCGAAAATCGTGTCGGGGCGAGTGGTGAAAATCTCGATTGACGACCCGGCTTGGCCACCGTCAATTCCGAAACGCAGAAGAGCGCCCTCGCTTTTGCCGATCCAATTGCGTTGAGCTTCTTTAGTCGCTTCTGGCCAGTCGATCGTATCTAGACCTTGCAAAAGCCGTTCGGCGTAGGCCGTAATTTTGAGCATCCATTGGCGCATGTTCACCCGAATGACTGGATGGCCGCCACGCTCGCTTTTGCCGTCCACGACTTCTTCGTTGGCGAGGACGGTGCGAAGTTCCGGGCACCAGTTAACGGGTGCTTCTTTTTGATAGGCCAGACCACGCTCATACAGTTTAAGAAAAATAAATTGCGTCCATTTATAGAACGACGGGTCGCAAGTCGAGACTTCGCGCTTCCAATCGAAACTGTAGCCGAACGATTGCAACTGACGGCGAAAATTCGAGATTGCCTTGTTTGTGGTAATAGCAGGATGAATACCGGTTTGAATCGCGTACTGTTCCGCCGGCAGCCCAAATGCGTCGTAACCCATAGGATGCAAAACGTTAAATCCGCGCGTTCGTTTATACCTCGCGAGAATGTCCGTCGGTGTATATGAAGCGAGATGGCCGACGTGAAGTCCTGCTCCCGAAGGATAGGGAAACATATCGAGCGCATAAAATTTCGGCCGCTTCGAGTCCAGGTGCGCCGCAAAACATTGCGAGTCGGCCCATACCTTTTGCCATTTGTTTTCGATTTCCAAGTGCTTGAAATTCATACTTTCGCTATTCTAGAAGCATGTCATCAAAGTCGCAAAACGAAAAACGAAAAATTTTGACTGTGGACGACGACACCGAAAGTCTGAAAATCATCCGCAAAGCCTTGCAGTGGGAGGGGTATCAGATTGAAGTCGCCACTTCCGGGCTTGAAGCAATTGAAAAGATCGCGCATTGGCACCCGAACTTGGTTTTATTGGATGTCAATATGCCCGATCTTGACGGCCTTGAGACTTTGGCGCTTCTCAGGCAAAGCCCGGATTACGTCGCGACCATTTTTGTTTCAGGCAAATCTGACACCGAAGACATCGTTCGAGGCCTTGATGCCGGGGCGGATGATTATATTTGTAAACCATTCAACCCGGTTGAACTCTTGGCGCGTATCCGCTGTCATCTTCGCATTAAAGACATTCGCGATGAGCTCAATTCAGCCAACGCCAAGCTCAAAGAGCTGGTTGATATCGACGACCTGACTGGGCTTTACAATATGCGCTCACTGTATCAAAAGCTTGATTTTGAACTCAACCGTGCCGCCCGTTATGACCGTGCGGTCTCCGCCATCATGATGGATATGGATCACTTCAAGGCAGTGAATGACGAGCACGATCATTTATTTGGTAGCTTCGTTTTGTCACAAGTGGGTCAAATCATCCGCGAGAATATTCGAAAAGTCGATTTCGCCGCCCGCTACGGTGGCGACGAATTTCTCGTCATTTTGACCGAAACAAGCCCCTTAGGTACTAGCGTATTTTGCGACCGGTTGCGAAGTTTGGTCGAAGCGCGTTCGTTTAAAAACGATCAGCATGAGCGAAAGATGACCGTTAGCATCGGCTACGCCTATGTTGGGCCGGAACAAAAAGGGCTCGATGCAAAAACGCTCGTGCGCTATGCGGATCGCGCCTTGTACCAGGCGAAAGAAAACGGGCGCAATTGCGTGGTGAAGTTTGACTTCGAGAAGGAATTGCCGGGGCAATCCCTTGCGCCGAATATTAAAAAATCAGCTCATGTGCGCGCGATTCGGCGAAAATCCGGATAGAGCTTTGTATGATTGAAGGGCAAAATCTTTCGGCCCGCGAATCGAGTATCCGTAAAATAGCGGCATTTGCGACGCTTTTGGTCGGATTCTGCGTCTTAGCGATTAAATTTTGGGCCTATCATCTCACTCATTCGATGGCCGTTTACTCTGACGCCGCTGAAAGTATTGTGAATGTTATTACCGCCGTGACGGGCATCGCGGTCATTGCCTTTGCTTCCCAGCCTGTCGATGAAGACCATCCGTATGGTCATGGCAAAATCGAATACGTTTCTGCGGCCTTCGAAGGCGGACTTATCACATTCGCCGCGATTATTGTCATTGCGGACGCGATCCACGCCCAATTGCATAGTCAACATTTGTACTCCCTCATCACAGGTCTGTGGCTCGTTGGTTTTACAATTATCTTTAATTCTGCGATGGGCCTCATCCTTCTCGTTGTCGGTAAGCGCTATCCGTCGCCGGCACTCCACGCCTCTGGCATGCACCTTCTCACCGATTGCGGTACGACGGCAGGAGCGATCATTGGCATTGCCTTGGTCAAATGGACTGGCCTTGAATGGGTGGATAGGGTCGTGGCCGCGATTCTCGGACTTTGGATGGCTTACATCGGCTTGCAACTCGTGCGAAAGTCGGCTTCGGGGCTTCTCGACGCCGAGGATAAAAAGCTTCTCGAACAGTTGGCGCAAGCGTTTGAGAAATTCTCGGGTGACGGCATCATCCAAATTCATCACGCGCGAATTATTCGATCGGGATGGTTCCATCACATCGACGCCCATGTTGTCGTGCCGGAGTTTTGGACGATCGCTCAGTCGCATACTCGGCTTGATCAGTTTGAAGCCGCGGTATTCAGCGCGTATGAGTATGGTGGTGATGCCAATTTTCACCTCGACCCGTGCAAACGAAAATACTGCGCGTCTTGCGATTACCCGGATTGCCCGGTGCGGGTCGAGAAATTCGTGAAGAAATTTCCGGTTGTGCTCGAACATTTGCGAGCCACCGACGAACCGTTATAAATAGTTTCAATGCGTGTTCGCCCCTCACACGAAATCGACAAACCGAATTCTTATATTCAGGCATTACACGGCGAATACGCTGACTGGGCGTATGCTGAAACCAAAGCTGTTACGATGAAAGGGCGCTGGCGCGAGCTGGCGTTTTCAAGTGCGCCCGAATCGATGCCGCTTGATCTTGAGATCGGAACGGGTAATGGCTTTTTTTTCGCGCATCGCGCGGCAACCCAATCGTCGCGGCTTCTTGTCGGCGTTGAACTGAAATTTAAGCCGCTCGTTCAGTCGATCCGGCGGGCGCTTGTGAACGAAAGTCGAAACGCGAGAATCGTGCGCTATCACGCCGGTTTCATCGATGACTTATTCGTGCCGGGCGAGATCAATGATATTTTCGTGCATCATCCTGACCCGTGGGAGCGACCGCGAAAACACAAACACAGGCTGATCAAGCGCGAATACTTGAACCGTTTGTATGAATTGCAGAGGGCTGGTTCAACTTTTGAATTCAAAACCGACAGTCGCGACTATTTTGAGTGGGCGAAACGGGAGTTTGAAGGGACAAACTATATTCTCGAGCGGTACACCGAAGATCTTCATTCGTCGGAGTGGGCCACGATGAACTACGTCACCCACTTCGAACGAATTTTTATGCAAAAAGGTCAGCCGATCTATTACATGCGCTTTGAGCGCCGTTAGATAGAACGGCGGTCCCGTCTGGCGCCGGTATAACTTAATCCACCTTCACGCACATCGCATCGTCGCGATTTTGAGGAGTCATGGGTTCCGGAGCCATTTGTGGGCCGCAACCATTCCAATAGAGCGGTCCCACGAGTGGCTTAGTGCGATAACAATGATTTCCGTAAGCCTGATTGCTGCCGAAGATGTCGTCAGTGACGGTCATGACAAAACGTCTCTCAATGACGTCGGAGTGAAGGACGTGTTGCGGGTCGATCGGATCTTCGGGGTCGACTATTTGATAGATCGGAATTTCATTGTCGTCGATTGCAACGGTATATTCGACGGGTATACGCCATTGATCGCAGATAAAATCGTGAGGTTGAACTCCGATTCTAACATCGACAGATTGGCCAGGATTCACCGAAAAAAAGAGAAATCCCTTATCTGAATGCGATTGCGTATTGACCACAATTTGCGTCGGCAATTTCAGATGCATCCATAGATTTGGCCCTGAGGTGTATTCGGAATGCGAGTTTTCGTAGTCGACGGTGCTCGTACTAGTCGCAGGAATCGCAAAAAACAGAGTTGCCGGCCCGTGATTTTCGACGGCATAGTCGCGCCAAGAGTAATCGAATATATTTTTGCTTTGCATCTGATCAGGGTAGGCGGATGGCACGCGATGAACCGTGAACTGCTCTTCAGCCATCGTCATTAAAATTAAATTGGAAGCCGCGATTACTGTCGAGTCACTACGGTAAAAAAGAATGCGGCAATACTGTTCGGGTTTATCGATTGCGGCATAAGTGCTTTCCATCCCGGTGCGGGGGGCAAAGCGTAGACTGTAAAGCGGGTTGCCGATCAACGATTTATCAACCGTTGCATGAACGATCTCGCAGATAAACTCCGCTTGTGCAAAATCAACCCCCTCGACGGCAATTCGATAGCGGCCCATTTCGTTAAAATCCATTCGAATGAATCCATCGTCGTTTGAGGCGACCAGGCCATTATCGAGGATTTGCACCGAAGTTTTTCCCGCGGTTTCAGTGGCAATGTTAACATTTTTAACAGAAAAGGAATGAGTCGAGCCATTTACCGCAGTCACCGTAAATTTCATTGAACAGGCGAGATTCGTCGCGTCTGGAGCGGCTTTGCTGAGCAAAGTTTTCTCGGTGAAGAATTGCACAATCGAGTAGCTTGGTGAATAGGGCAGCGTCACTCTATCCGCTCCAATCGCGACTGTGCCGGCTTGGCAATGACTTTCAACCGTCAACGTGCTCAGCCCTTTGCCGCCATTAAGAACGGCTGCGAGTTTCATTTTGTCGTAGAGATTCAAAGTCTCTGCCTTTTTAAATTGGCTGAGCGCGACGCGTGTACTGTCGCGGCGGACGAACACAGGTTCGTGTACCAGCATGCCGGTTAATCCCACGCTGCCGGACAAATTTCTGTCCGGATTACACGAAATCAGTCCACCGGCAAGGACAAACGCGCCCACGAGCGCGATGAATTGTTTATTGTTTAGCATAGAGCCTCCTTTAGAATTTGAAGAAGGCCTTAACGCAACAATCGTGCCGCGCCGATAGTCGGAGCAGATTTACCAGTACGTTGTGTCGATGACGATGTCATTGAGAACGCGAGCTTGGCAACTGATGCGAAAATCAGTCCCAATACGATTTCGATTTTTTAAATCGCCCTCAAGAGTGGATTCGGGGCTCAGGTTAGCAGCACCGGCAAGTATGCGAACGCGACATTTTGAACAGACGCCTTCGCCGTGACACGAACTTGCGACCGGCAGACCGTGCGCGAGCAGGGCATGCATCAGGTTCGCCCCCTTTTCAACGGCTATTGGCGGTATATCTTTAATGAAATTGATCTGCGGCACGAGTCTCACTTTACTCGAATTGCCGGCGCTAATATATAGGACATATGAGAAAAGTTGCCATTTTGGGAGCAAGTCGCGGATTGGGGCAAGCGCTGGCTGAGGAAATTCACGAACAGTTCTCCGCTTGCGAATTTCTTCTCATTTCACGAACCGAACCAGCGGTTCTGAAAACATTGAGCGCGAGTTGGGTTCGCCGCGATTTGGCCAAACCCGCTGAACAAGCGGGTCTCTTTGAGGATCTCGAACTTTTTCAACCTACGCAAATTCTATATACTGCGGGCGGCGGCCCTCACGGCAAATTTGCAGAAAAGGACATAAAGTCCCACTTATGGGCGACCGAAGTGAATTATCTCGCGGTCTTGCGGCTTCTTCACTGGGCACTCAATGCTCGCCCAAGGATCTCGTCTGTACAACAGTTTGCGGTCGTCGGCTCGGCTATCGCTGGTCATACGCCTGATCCGTTAGCGGCCAGTTACTCCGCTGCTAAGCATGCCCTTCGCGGGCTAGTCGGGTCGGTTGCTCACGAGTCACCGTGGTTTGACGTTAAATTGTACGAACCAGGTTATATGGATACGTCTTTGTTGCCGGCGAATGCATGGCCTCGCGCAAAAGGGCTTGCCGTAGATCCTAGAGACGAAGCAAAAAGAATGCTCTTGTTTCTGCAAACGCCAAATTGGCTGGGAGGTCCTCAACATGGGTAAAATTGAAAATTTAATCATCATTGGATCGGGCCCCGCAGGGTTGACGGCGGCGGTTTATTCAGCGCGCGCCAACCTCGAGCCGCTCATGATAGAAGGCGAAGAAGTCGGTGGGCAGCTAATGACGACGACCGAAGTCGAAAATTATCCGGGCTTTGCCAAAGGGATTATGGGGCCCGATCTCATGACTCAAATGCGCGAACAAGCCGCGCGATTTGGGACTCGGCTCATTTCAAAAAACGTAACAAAAGTCGATTTTTCCACGCGGCCGTTTAAGGTTTGGGTCGGGGCCGATCTATATGAATCCCGATCCGTTATTATCACAACGGGCGCCTCGGCGAAATATTTGGGGCTACCGAATGAACGACGCCTTTTGGGTCACGGCGTGTCGGCGTGTGCAACGTGCGACGGTGCATTTTTTCGTAACCAAACAGTAGCGGTTGTAGGCGGCGGCGATACGGCGATGGAAGAGGCAAACTTTTTGACCCGATTTGCCTCGAAAGTTTTGGTGATTCATCGACGCGATCACTTTCGCGCGTCGAAAATTATGGCCGAACGCGTGTTGAAGAATCCAAAAATCGAAGTCATATGGAATTCCGAAATCGCCGATGTGCTCGGCGATAAACTCGTCACCGGCGTTCGTTTGAAAAACTTAAAAGATGGTTCGAAGAAAGAAATCGCGCTTGAAGGAGTGTTCGTTGCGATCGGCCACAAACCCAACACCGACGTATTCAAGGGGCAAGTCGCTCTTGACGAAACGGGCTACATCGTCACCGAAGGTAAGTCGACATACACATCAGTGCCAGGCGTTTTCGCGGCGGGTGACGTGCAAGATCATGTTTATCGACAAGCGGTGACGGCGGCGGGGACGGGGTGTATGGCGGCGATCGACGCCGAGCGATGGTTAGAGCGCAGTCGATGAAAACGGCCTATCTGCTTCGTTGTTTCGGCACTCGCTTCTTGCGCCGTACCGGTTACAGTACAGCTCAGTCACTCGCTTCTCACGCCTCGCATCTAGGCCCTTTTGATCGACCGCCGGCTAAATCCTTAATTGGGTGCTCGAGTTTGAAATGAAGCGCATCGACTGTCGCGACCTTATAAGCCAGATTCATCGCAAAATTGAAGATAAGGTAAAAGCCGACCCCGTCGTGAGGCTCAACGATCTGCGCACGATTCGCGAAACGAAGCCGAGGCCGGTGTTATGGTTAATTGATGACGATAATTCGATCCGCCGGGCGTTTAACCGAATTTTCGAGGGTGACAGTTACGTCGTGCATTCGGCCGCGGGTGCGAGTGAAATCGAGCAGATCCTCACACTTGGGGCGCCCGATCTTATTTTTCTCGACATCGGGTTGCCGTGGCTGGATGGGTTTGAGCTCGCAAGATTGATGAAAGCGCAAAACGAACTGTGCAAAGTTCCGATCGTTTTTATCTCGGGTGACGACTCGATCCAATCCATGAAAAAAGGATTCGCAGTCGGGGCGCATGACTACATCAAGAAACCGTTTGACGTAGCGCTCATCCGCAAGACCGTGAAGACGCTTTTGGCGCTCAGTTAGTTGCAGCTAGATGTGCAGCGGCACGCCTTTTGGTATCGCGCTCAATAATTTTCTCGTGTAATCGTGTTGCGGGCTCTTGTAAATCGAGACCGCATCGGCCTGTTCAACAATCACACCGTTGTACATGACCGCCACTTCGTCGGCGATGTAGTTCACAACGGCGAGATCGTGCGAAATGAACACATATGACAAGTTGAATGCGTCTTGTAAGTCGAGCAACAAATTCAAAATTTGCGCCTGAACCGAGACGTCGAGTGCCGAAACCGATTCGTCGCACACGATGAACTCGGGTTCGACTGCGAGAGCTCGTGCAATACAAATCCGCTGACGCTGGCCACCCGAAAATTCGTGCGGATAACGATTGATGACAGACGCGTCAAGCCCCACACGTTTGAGGAGCTCAGCCGCGCGGTCAACTCGCTTTTTGCGACTTGGTTCAAGCTTATGGATAATCATCGGCTCCATGATAGCAGCACCAACCGTCATGCGCGGATTGAGTGACGCGTACGGGTCTTGAAATACGATTTGCATTTTACGGCGAAGCTTTCGCATTTCGTCGGCTGACAAATCGCCGATGGCGCGGCCGTGGTAGAGAATTTCGCCTTCGGTCGTCTCGATCAGGCGAACGATCGCACGGCCGAGAGTTGTTTTGCCGCAGCCTGATTCTCCCACCAAGCCGAGCGTTCGACCTTTGCGGACTTGCAGGTTCACTCCGTCCACCGCTTTCACAAATGATTTCGGTTTGCCGAAGACTGTTTTATCAAGCACAAAATGCTTTTTGACGTTTTTGATTTCAAGAATGACCGGGTTCGCCTCGGTCATCGGCCTTTGTACTTTGGGAGTCTTCAAAACCGAAAGATCGAATTCGCGCTCTCGGCCATCATCGGTCATAAAGTCGCTGACAGTTGGCAAACGGCGCGGGTTCTTTTCAAGTGTCGGTCGGCAGGCCATGAGCCCCTTCGTATAGGGATGCTTGGCGCTTTGAAACATCTCAGACTTCGAGCCTTGTTCAACGATACGGCCTTTGTACATGACGACGACTTGATCGGCGATGTCCCCGATCACTCCCAAATCGTGAGTGATGAACAGAACGCTCATGCCGTATTTTTTTTGCAAAGATGCGATCAGTTCAAGAATTTGCTTTTGAATCGTGACATCAAGGGCGGTCGTCGGTTCGTCAGCGATCAAAAGTTCGGGTTCACACGCGATTGCCATTGCGATCATCACGCGCTGGCGCTGGCCGCCGCTCAGTTCGTGCGGATACGCATTGATCCGAGTTTGCGGGTTCGGAATGCCAACCTGAGACAACAATTCAACGGAGCGCTCGAGCGCTTGCGATTTGTTCATCGCTTTGTGCAGCATTAGCACTTCGGCGATTTGATCTCCTATTGTGAAGACGGGGTTCAAGCTTGTCATGGGTTCTTGAAAAATCATCGAAATTTTGTTGCCGCGAATGCCGCGGATCTCATTTTCTTTCAGCTTCAACAAATCCCGTTCGTTATAGAGGATTTTACCGCCGCTGATTTTGCCTGGCGGCGAAGCAATGAGCCGCATGATCGCGAGCGATGTGACGCTTTTTCCAGAGCCGGATTCGCCAACTAGGCCGACCGTTTTGCCTTTTGGTATCGAAAACGAAATGCCCTTAACGGCATTCACGACACCTTCGTCCGTAGTAAAATCGATTTTAAGATCTTCAATGCGGACAAGATCCGACATAACTTTCCCCCTCCGCGCAATGCTAAAGAATCACTCCCGAAGCCCCGCGCTATTTCCCCGTCGTTCAACATCCAACGAGGTGGGGGTTTTAGTCAAATAATTGAAGCGTTTTTGACAATTCGCTGTATCGGCTTAGACGCGCGTGCGCGCCGGCTTTGACCAGGTCTTCTATTGGCGTATAGCCGAATTCGACGGCAAGCGAGAATGTGCCGGCGTTGCGCGCAGCCCAAATATCGGGCAGGCCGTCGCCGACCATGAGGGTTTCTCGCGGTTTCGCATTAGCTGCGTTCATGGCAGCAAGAAGCGGGAGCGCATACGGTTTCGGGCGGGCGTGCGTGTTACCGCCGCAAACATGACGCCAATGAAATCGGGCGAGCGGCGATCGTGCGATTAGTTCAATAATGTAATCGTCGTGTTTGTTGCTAACGACGGCGATCTCGTGCGGCCATTTATCTAAAAATTCAACGATTTCCGGGAACGGCTCCGTGTCTTCTAAAAAAGTCAGTTTGTAATTTCGTCTGAAATCCGCGATCAACTCATCGAGCGGACCTAAACTATTTTGGGTGGCATTGTCGAGTTGCTCCACGAGGGGTTTGATGCCATAGCCGATGAATGAATCGATTTGCGCATCGGGGAGCGGGGCCTCGCCGCGCTCGCGCATGAGACGATTGACGGCGCGCCGAATGCCCGGTGCAGTGTCGAAAAGCGTGCCATCCAAGTCAAACACGATAAGCTTGATCACGTGGGCATTCTACGTTATCTCTGAGGCTATGTCGCGTGATTCGTACTCCAAATCAGAAGCCTATATCGTCGAGCATTTTGCCCGTGAGGACGAAGTCCTAAAAGAGGTCGCCGGCCGTCTTAGCAATGACGGCAAGTACGGCATCAACGTGAGCCCAGTCGAGGGTAAACTCCTGCAGTGGCTGGTCGGTCTCGTCGCGCCGAAGTTGGTAGTCGAGATCGGCACGCTTTACGGTTATTCGACATTGTGGATAGCCCGCGCGCTTGCGCCTTCGGCTAAAATTATCAGCCTTGAATTCGACCCGAAACACGCCGAAATTGCGCGTGAACACGTGCATATGGCAAATCTCGACGGTCGAGTCGAGATTCGTCAAGGCGATGCGAAAGAAATCGTCAAAACAATGAATGTGAAACCCGATATGGTTTTTATCGATGCTGACAAGCCCGGCTACAAAGCTTATTTGGAGTGGGCGATGAGCGCGGTTCGAGTGGGCGGAGTTATCATCGGCGATAACACATTTTTATTCGGTCACCTCATCGGCGAAGACCGCGGTGAGCGAACAAGCGACGCCGCCATCGCGTCGATGCGCGCTTTCAACGAAACGCTGGCTAAGAGTCCGAACTTTCGCTCGACGATGATCCCCACCTACGAGGGTATGACAGTCGCGCAGCGGCTTTCGTGACATCCGCATGGCAAAGCAAGAATTTTACATCCTGACGGTTGAGGGTTTGGCCGCGAGAGATGCCGATTTGTTTTCGGCGCTCGCGTTTGAGGCCGGCGCATGCGGCATATCCGAAGATTTGCCGTTTACTCAGTCGGGTGAAAAATACGAGCCGGTCACTCTCGAGAGTGAAACCGAATCGCTCAAGGTTTATTTCGAAGAGACTCCAGCCGCCGCGTGGCTTGAAGAAATGAAAGCGAAATTCAGCGAAGCGCGGTTTTCCGTACGCGCTGAGGCAAATCGCGACTGGCTCGCGGAATGGAAAAAGGGTTTCACCGCATTCCCGCTCGATGAAGACAAAAATATCTGGGTGGTGCCGAGCTGGTTAACCGCTCCGCCTGAAGCCGAAAAGATCATTCGAATCGATCCCGGCATGGCGTTCGGCACGGGCACGCATGAAACCACCCGGCTGGCGGCGAAACTGATCGCCCAGGCAGCTTCGTCGCCAACCGACAGGCGCGCTCTCGATGTTGGGACGGGTACGGGAATACTCGCCATGCTCATGGCCCACTTGGGCTACCGAATCATCGTCGGTAATGACATCGACCCCGAAGCGCGGCGCGTGGCGCGCGAAAATCTTGAAATCAACCAGATCGGCGAAGTGCAGATTGTGGACGATTCGCTCGAAAAAATCGACGGCCGTTTTGGTCTGGTTGTGGCTAATATTATCGATGGCGTGCTGGTGCAGATTCAGCGCGAATTAAAAAGTCGCGTGGAGCCACGTGGTCACCTCGTCCTGACCGGCATTCTCGAAGAGCGCGAAAAACAATTCTTGCGAAATTTTGAACACGGTGATTTCGAGATCGTGCAGCGCGCCCAGCTCGGCGAATGGGTCGGTTTTCACATGAGGGCGCGACAATGAGGCGTTTTTGGCTGGAATCGAACGAGCTGCCCAATTCGTTAAATGTCGGCGACGAGTTTGAACTGCCGAGCTCAACCTTTCACCACGTCGTCCACGTCACTCGATTGGGTGTAGGCGATACATTTGAGGGCATCAACGGTTCCGAAACCGGTTATGCCTTAAAATTGACCAAAGTGAATAAAAAATCAGCCACCGCCGTTGTCGTGAGCACGCGCGCGCTGCCGAAGCCTGGGCTAACGCACCTTAACCTCGCCTTTGCCGTCAGCAAGTGGGATGTCACCGAAAGTGTTCTAGAAAAATCCGTTGAGCTTGGGGTGGCGATATTCCAACCGCTATTAACGACGAACAGTTTTGCTAAAAGGCCAAATGATATCAGCGACGGCCGTTTCGAGAGGTGGCAGAGAATCGTGCAATCGGCCACGGTTCAATCGGCGCGCGGGGGGTTGATGGAGTTACTCCGGCCGAAACCGTTAAAAGAATACCTGAGTGCCATTCACCGAGACAGTGCATCGGCGTGTCTATTCGCTTATGAGGGGGTTTGCCCGCAAGATCTTCGTACAACACTCGTTGAACTCGTAAAGGCAAAGCCCGCAAATGTGTGGGCGCTCGTCGGTTCCGAAGGCGGTTTTAGCGAGGATGAAGTCGAACTGATTCAAAGCTACAAGATCGTACCAGCCACAATGGGCCCTCAGATCCTTCGCGCTGAAACGGCTTGCATGGCCATATTGAGCGTCATAAAGTATGAAACGGGCGGGATGACGGGCATACAGAGGTAAGAATATGGATTTAGATTCTAACAGTTCAATTGACGATTTTGAAATGAAACCGCTGACTGCGGGCCTTGGCTTTCATAAAAAATCTGTGAGTTTGAAAGAGCATATCTCGAAAGTTGGGCTGGCGGAGCAAGCTGTGCGAAGATCGGCAGCCGCGAGTAGTTTACCGTCGGCACCGCCGAATGAATTGATCGAGCCGGCTCGGCCGCGGTCTTCACGTGAAATCATCGATGAACTTCATAGTGCCTTAAAAGTAAAGCCGAAAACCGCTCAATTATCGTCGATTCTGCCAAGAGAGATCGATGACGTACCCTCTAGGCCGATGAAGCCTGAGCCGCAACCGCATCGTCAACCCGATCCGTTGAATCGGGTCAAATTTCAAATTCCCGAAAAATCTCTCGCCGAGGCTACCGGCGTTCGTCGCAGCGGCCATGACAATATGGTGAAACCGCTTTCGCCGATCGCGGTGAGTATTCCGGCCATGATTTTGGACAGCCTGGTTGTCTTCGCGCTTTCTCTAATATTTCTCGTCTGCCTGATCGCCGTGACAAATATCAAACTGCCGTCCGTCGTCGAAAGCATGCGCGGTGAGTTTGCGACCCAGCTCAGCTTGTTCGTTTTATATCTTACTGTGTTTGCAATTTACTCGATCGTCGCCCGCAGTTTTTTCGGTTCAACGATTGGTGAGTGGACATTCGACTTGCAACTCGGCGATGAGAAGCAGATTCGAAAAGCACATTATCCTGTTTTGGTTTTATGGCGGTTTTTTATGAACTTGTTGACCGGCCTCGTGTTGTTGCCGCTTTTTTCGTTGGTATTTAATCGCGATTTGGCAGCCCGCCTGTGCGGTTTGCAGCTATATAGAAAGAATTAGCGTTCACAACGTGGGTCGATTTCAGCCCGATATTACAAAATTTCTTAAAACTCTGGCCGATGAAAGAACAACTCGGCGAGTTGTCTTTACAAACGGTTGCTTTGACATCCTGCACGTCGGGCATGTTCGCTATCTTCAAGAAGCGCGCCGGCTCGGCGATTATTTGGTGGTCGGCATCAATTCAGATGCGAGCGTGAAACGAATCAAGGGGCCGTCGCGACCGCTGCAAAACGAACGCGACCGCCTTGAAATCATCGCGGCACTTGAATGTGTGAATCTCGCCACGATCTTCGACGAGGACACTCCCGAAAAACTCATCGAAATAGTGCGTCCCGACATTCTCGTGAAAGGCGGCGACTGGAGTATCGATAAAATTGTCGGCGCGAAATTTGTTCTCTCTTACGGCGGCGAGGTTAAGTCGCTGCAATTTATTCCGGGGCATTCCACAACAAACATTATCGAAAAGATGCAAAACTAAATTGAGGAGCCGCAACATGAGATCGCTAATTCTGTGCTTGTTATTATCCCTGACCTCGTTATCGGCACGCGCGCGTACATTCAAAGACGTGACGATGCCAGACTCCCTCACGGTTGATGGCCATACTCTGGTTTTGAACGGTATGGGCATGCGATTCGTTGTAAAATTCGGCTTGGATATCAACGTCTACGTCGGCGCACTTTATCTTGAGAAAAAATCGACCGATTCGGACGCAATTTTAAACAGCGACGGGGTCAAGCGATTGGTCATGCACTATGTGCGGTCCGTCGATCGCGACCCGATTCTCGATGCGTTTCATTCAGCCTATGACAATTCATGTTTTGTCGCATGCGATAAAAAGGAAGATCAGTTCGCTAAATTCGCTCCCTATATCGTCGAAGTTCGCAAAGGCAACGAATGCGTTCTCACCTTTTACAAAGACAAAGTTGAGGTCGACACGAACGGTCCATACGGTAAGAAGGCGACGATTACGGACGCCGCTCTCAGTCGCAACCTCTTATCCGTTTTCATCAATAAAAAATCTCCGCCGGGCAAAAAGTTTCGCGAAGGCCTGTTGGGTATTTGAACTATACCAACGTGCAGCTTAGGGGAATCGTGACAATAGGCGAACGTTTCACATCCGATAACCGAGCTTGAGGCTGTACACGAGCTCTTCGTAACTGTCGACTTGGGCGGCGACAAAGAACGGCTTTAATTCGACTTCCATTCCGAAAAATTCGTGATCGCGATTTCCGTTTTCTGTGAGATAACCTTTTGATGGGCTGTTGGATGGATTGGCGGGAGCATTACCGGGGTCGCTCAAGTCCAAAATACCATTCATAAAACGACTGCCACCGTAAAGCATTCCGCCGCCAAAATAGAGGGCGTAGTTTTTTAAATTCCAACCGGCCATTAAATCCCAACCCGACGTGAGATTTGTAAACTGATCGTCGATATCGATCGAATTAAAATGGGCAAGTATGGATGTCGTGACCGGTAAGCTTTGCGCTTCGTAAAAAGCCCATTTTACCAAGCCGCCGTACTCCGACACATCGCTTGAGCTCGAAAAGGGTACAAAATTAAAAAACACGTCGACATTGTGGTAAAGACCTTTGCCGAAGGACAGAATATTGTTCTGAAAGCTTGTTTCGTTGCCGTTACCCGAACCGAGCCGTGACACGCTCGTCGTGTCGATAAATTGCGAAGATAGTGAAAATTCAAAGCCTGAATGGCCGCCAAGCGGATAGGGGTTATCTAAAAATTTTGTACTTGTGCCGTAGCCGAGAGTCTGCGTGATTTCGTTCAAATCCGAATTTTTCAAATTTGTGGGCAAGCGCCATGCGAACGCAGGTTGGGCAACAAAGAAAAGTAAAACCAGGGCCGGCAATAGGGGCTGAAACTGCATTCGTAATTTGTGCACCAGATAAGATTATCCGGACGTCGTGGGCGGTTCAATCGTCTTAATCAGGTCGAGAGATTTTTGTAGATTGGCCGAAATGGTCGGATTTTTAGCATAAGCGGTGATGGCCCGTTCGAGAATGGGGATGAAGCCGCTGAAAGCCGTGACCAAGTTAGCGGCGCTCAAATTGGCCTGGCCGGAGGCTGAAGTGGGCGTGCGCGAACCTATATATGTCGTCGTCGATAGACTGAGAACGTCGGATGCGATTTGAATCGTCGCCTCGTCTGATAGGGACTGGCTAAAAACCTGTTTCAATATCGGGACTTGGTTCAGCGTACTATACGAATCCAAATATTGGTCCGCGGCGTTGACCACTGACGTGTTAGCGGCATCGGTTTTGAGGGCGCTAACTAAAAATGAAAAGCTCTGAACACTTGGTGTCGCATTTGCGGCGTAGAGAGCGAGCAGTTGTTCGTTGGGAGCAGCCTCTGCTGACATTGCGTCGAGCAGAGCATAGAAATCAGCCTCGGAAACCAAGTTGTGCTGATACGATTGCACGAATTGAATGACGGTGGCTTGGTTCGTCGTCGGCAGCAACTCGGCCGCCCATTGAGAGTAACCCGATTGCTTTGTGTCGTTATTGCCGGCAATGCCGCCGACAGCACTGCCTGTCGGTCTTTTGCCAGCTGTCGGAGCGCCTGTTTGAACGCCGGAATTTGCCGGCACGGCCGGTGTCGGATTCGAATCGGCTCCTGGAGTGGCCTGCGCATTGTATTGTTGGTAGGGAATTTCTGAAATTTGATTGTTTGTTTTCTTCGGTTTTTTCTTTATTTTGGTCACCTTTTTCTTCTTTGTGACCTTTGCCGTTTCTTTGCTCTTCACGACTCGTCCGCCGCTAAAATCATACGATTGGGTTTTGGCTGGTTCGCCCATTAAATGCATGCCGCGATTTGCGAACGCGCGTTCGCGCGCAGCAATGCGGTCGGCTATCATTTGTTGGTCGCTTATATGAAACGGAGAAACATCCGCATCCTCAAGGATCAGCGGCTGACGTGAGCCCGCCATGTGGGCGCGACGGATCCCTTTCAGCACTTCAACAAATAGCCCGAGCGCTAAAATAAGGATGATTAAAATGAATCGAGTCGAGCGGGACTGTTCCATTAACTGTTGATAAGGCAGAATTCGTGCCGCGCGGGTCACTCGTAAAATGCTGAAATCACACGCGTTCTTTGCGTCACTCTTCAATCCAATTTATCGAATCGTGTCTACATTTGAGACATTGTGGACACGCTCATTTAAAAAAACTAAGATTTTCAATAACTTAAATAGTGAACGGAGATGATGTGGGTGGTGACGATCTTGGCGAGCTTTTAGCAGCAGTCGCGCGCGAACCAAGCTCAGCCAAGTTAGGCAAATTGCTTTCTGCAGTAGAGCGCGAAGGCCCACGCGCACTTCGCTTCGAAGAAATATTAATGCCGAAACATTTGTCTTTTCGAATCGGCATCACCGGCCCGCCGGGTGCGGGTAAATCGACTTTGATCGCGCAAATTTTAAAGCGGTTTAGCCAAAAACGCGTGGGGGTCATCGCGGTTGACCCCACAAGTCCTATTACAAACGGTGCGGTACTGGGTGATCGCATCCGTTATACGGAATCGACACTTAATCAAAACATATTTATTCGCTCGCTCGGTACAAGGGGCAGTTTGGGTGGTTTGGCGGCACACGCCTATTTGCTGGCGCGTGCTTTTGACGCATGCAAATTCGATATTACAATCATTGAAACGGTCGGCGTCGGGCAGGTCGAAGTTGACGTCATGAATGTAGCAGATGTTGTGATATTGGTTCTCGTGCCGGAATCGGGCGATTCGATTCAAATAATGAAATCGGGGGTTACCGAAATTGCCGACGTCATTGTCGTGAACAAAAGTGATCGACCTGGCGCCGATTCACTTCGGCGCGAAATTGAAGCGCAAATTGAAAAGTCGGTGCTGTCGATTTCGGCCACTGAAAACACCGGGATTGACCCTTTGGCCGAATGGCTGAACAGTGCCATGAACGAACTCAATTGGCGCGAGATGAGAGTTGCGCCAAAAAAGCTTCAAGCCGAAGCGGTGGCTTTAAAGCGCGATGAAATTGAAGCCGAGATCAAAAAAGCGATTCATCAAATTGAGACAGCTGACAGCCTCAAGAGCTTGTTTTTACTAAAATAATGCAGTGCATTAAGTTTTCGAACTAGACTTCCGATGAGACGAGCGGAGGTTTGCAGGGATGCGTGTATCGAAACTTGAGCCGCATGTTTTAGGCGCACCGCCAGCTGAGGAACTCGATTCAGTTCTCGATGAACTCACTGAAGAATCAAAAAGTGTAGAAGGCACAGACAATACGGCTCAAAACGACTCGATAGATTCATTTGAAGATTCGGGCCTTAAAGACACCATCGTGCGCCTAAGTGACTATCTAAAAAAGAGACAGGGCCAGAAAAAAACACGCCTTGCCATTGCGCTCAGTCGCTACATTTATCAACGAGATCAAATAATTAACGCGGAAAGCAATAAATCTCTAAAGCCATAACGCAATGCGCCGATAAGATATAACGCAATGCATAACGATCCGTGGGCATATTAGTCCAGGCTCTGTTCGCGACTGTAGTGGGTGCGAGCGTGGTGCTGGGGGGAGGGTGCTTCTATGCCGTTACGGATTGGCTCGAATATACCATCGCTGACAGCGCAGCGATATCTGGATAAAAGCCAGCGAGAAATCAACACATCCTATAAAGCACTTGCCTCAGGGTCGCGTATCAGTTCACCCGAGAACGATGCGGCAGGTTTTGCAATCAGTGAAATACTTCGAGCTCAAGTTGCGAGTCTCGGCCAAGCTCGCCGTAACTCTGAAAGCGCGCAAGCGATGATTCAAACGGCCGAAGGCGCGCTCAACGAACAAAACAACATTTTGATTCGCATGCGCGAGCTCGCGGTCAATGCGGCGAGCGACACAATTGGTGAAAAAGAGCGTGGCTATGTAAACGACGAATTCTCGCAGCTACTCGCCGAATTTGATCGGATCGCACATTCAACCCAATTTGGTTCAAAGAAACTCCTTGCTGGATCGAGTGAGGAATATACGTTTCAGGTGGGCGTCGATAAAGGGCCGGCCAACGAAATTAAATTTAAATTCGATTCCGACACGCGCGCAAGCGCGGTCGGAATCGACGGGCTTGACGTCCTCGATAAGGGCGACGCGCGCGACGCGCTCTCGTCCATAGACGACGCAATCGACAAAGTTGCCGGTGCGCGAGCTAAACTGGGGGCCGCGCAAAGCCGGTTCAATTTTGCGATCGACACATTAGCCGTACAGAAAGAAAACGTCGAATCCGCGAGATCGGTGATTGCCGATGTTGACGTTGCCGAAGAGACAAGCCGGCTGACGCGCAACCAGATTCTCAATCAAGCGGGCCTGTCTGTACTCGCACAGGCGAATTCGTACCCGAAGTCGACCCTTAAATTGCTTGATTAGTTATCTATAGCTGCTATATCCGTAGCATCATAAGTTCGTCGCAATTGAAGTCCTTGAGCATTCGGTTCTTTGCCTCCATCGCGGCCCCAGCCTGAGGAGGTATTATGGGTAACAAACTTTATGTCGGTAATCTCGCGTATTCGGTCACATCTGAAAATCTGGGCGCTATGTTTGCGCCGTACGGATCTGTCGAATCGGCCCGAGTGATCACGGATCGTGATTCTGGGCGGAGCAAAGGTTTCGGATTTGTCGAAATGTCGAATTCCGATGAAGCCTCGAAATCAATCAACGAGTTAAACGGTAAAGAAGTTGAAGGTCGCGCGCTCAATATTTCTGAGGCAAAACCTCAAGAAAATCGTTCGAGCGGTGGTGGCCGAGGGTTCGGTCGCGGTCGCAGCGGCGGACGTTACTAATTCACCAAATAATTTCTGATTGAATGGCGGCAGATGCTTGAGCGTCTGCTGCCACTTTTATCCCTAATTTGCGCTCGCAAGCTGGACCAAAGTCCAAATGACACAATGCATTCATAGAAAATTTTTTCTCAATTTTTAAGCCTTATTTCAATAACAAGACGCGTAGCTCCATTTTATTTCTAGACCTAGGTCTAAAGAAAACTAGACCTTCGTCGATGAGTAACCTGAACACGTTGGAGCAATGCCAGTAAGGCTCTCCAACAAAAAATCAAATGGAGGGCTACCAAATGGGCTTACGAATAAATACGAACATCGCCTCAATCGATGCTCAAAGGCAGTTGTTCAAAAACCAAGCGAAAATGGAACATGCTGAAGAAGCTCTGGCATCCGGTCACAGAATTATTCACGCGTCTGACGATGCCGCCGGTCTAGCAATCAGTGAAAATATCCGAGGGCAAGTCGCCGGTTTAAAAATGGCCAAACAAAACGCACTTAACGCTCAATCGATGTTGCAAGTCAGTGAAGGCGGTCTCAACGAAATTACGAATATATTGATCCGTCTACGCGAGTTGGGTGTCGAAGCATCGAGCGATACGGTTTCGGATCACGAACGAAAATTTTTAGATGAAGAAGCTCAACAGCTAAAGCAGGAGTCGAATCGCATTGCGATGAGCACTCGATTCGGTAGAAAATTGCTACTCTCAGGTGACGACGGTGGAGTGATGGAATTCCAAGTCGGCGCGTTCGCAGGCAAAGAGAATATTGTAAAGGCGCGCGTGACAGGCGACGCTCGAAACTCCGCAATCGGTATCGACGGTGTATCGGTGGCCGATAAAGACAGTGCACGCGATACGTTATCCGCTGTAGACCAGGCAATCGAAAAAGTCGGTAAAATTCGCGCTGACTTCGGTGCCGTGCAAAGCCGCTTGCATTCAGTTAACGACAACGTCGAAATTCAATATGAAAATTTGTCTGCGGCTAAGTCACGAATTGCGGATGCCGATGTTGCCGACGAAAGCGCGAAATTGACGCAAGCGCAGATCTTGCATCAAGCTGCAATCGCGACGTTGGCGCAAGCGAACACGAATCCGATGTCCGCATTAAAACTGATTCCTTAAGCTCGGGGGCGACGCTTGAGATCCGTCGCCCGCGGATCAAGATTCAGACGTCGCTCCTTTTAAGCCCGCCCTGGGGAACCCCACTAACCCCCAGGGTTTTTTACTTTTCCCCCGACGCAAATTCATTCGAAAGTCCATGGAATTTCTTATTTAATCCGACGAAAAGATGAGCGTGAACATAAGAACGATTTCAAACCCAATTGTGCCCGTCGAAAAAATTCACAATGCCCGCGGCGTTGTTACGGACGTCAGTTCCGAAGACCGGGACCCGAACGGCCGTCGTGATCACAACGACGAGCCAGACAAAAGCCCCCTCAATGACGAAGAGATGAAGCAGGCGCGCGAATACCTCGACAATCTGACGGGCCTCAAAGCCAACGGTCTGTCGATCGAGTTGGATTCAAGCGGTGAATTTCAGGTTTTCGTCATCAAAGATGAAGATGGCCATGTTGTCAGGCGAATCGTCGAGTGGGAAATGCGGGCGCTTATCGAGTCATCAGACAAAAAAGTCGGTCAAATCTTTGATCGCGCCGTCTAGAGCCTAGCCCGTAGTCGCAACGACGGATTATTGACTCACATATTTTGCATGAAATCGAAGAAAATAGTGATATGCCGCATATTACATTCAGCGGAATCAATACGGGTTTGCCGCCGAATCTCGTTGATCAACTCATCGAGGCGGAAAAAATTCCTGTCAAACAGATGGAAGCGAAAAAAGCCAAAACCGAAGAGCGCCTCAAGCTCGTCTCAGGCCTTCAAGGTATGGTAAATAAAATCGACGGCACGCTCGGCAGTTTGGCATCCGTGACCGGATTCAGCGATATCAAACTCGAAACCGGTGACAAAAATATTATCACCGGTACGGCGGATACCAATACTCCCAAAGGGAGTTGGAATGTCGAAGTCGAAAGCCTCGCACAAAGAGCGGCGGCTTTGACCAATGGCTTTCCGGATAAAAACAAAACTCAGATCGGCACCGGGTACTTTCGCTTTCAAACTCCGACGGGCAAAAAGAGCGTTTACATCAACAGCAAAAACAATACCCTCGAGGGCGCCGCACGCGCGATCAATTCGGCCGGCATCGGAGTTCGTGCCAGCGTGATTCAAGACCACAGTAACCCGAAGGCCCCGTACAAACTAATGCTCACAGGGGACGGAGTGGGTGGTGCTAAAAAAATTGAGTACCCCACGCTCTACTTTCTTGACGGCGATCAAGACATTCGCATCGACAAACAAACGCCGGCAAAGAACGGCGTAATTAAAGTCGATGGATTTGAATTTCAAACGACCAGTAATACCGTGAACGATATCATCCCAGGGGTAACACTCAATATTCGGCAAGCGGTGCCCGGGCATCAAGTCAACATTACGGTGAAAGAAGACCACGCGAAAATCAATTTGAAAATCAAAACGTTTGTCGACTCGATGAACGCGGTTTTATCATTCATTCAACAGCAAAACCACTTGGATGAACACACCGATACTTCGCGTACTTTGGGCGGCGACATACTCTTGCGCGAGGTCCAGGACCGCCTGACGAGCCTTATACAAAATCCGCAGTACGGCGTCGGCAACATTAAATATCTTTGGCAAGTTGGCATCCAAATAACCCGCGATGGCATTTTGAAATTGGACCAAGACAAATTCAAGGCGGCTTTAGCCAAGTCACCTGAAGACGTGAGAAAATTCTTTGTCGGCGACGGATTCAAGACGGGCTTGGGGCCGCAGCTTCATACCATGGTCATGAATCTAAATGACCCTGGCTTCGGCCCGATCGCCAATCGACTTCGAGCCTTGCAAGATGAAATATCGCGGATGGATCAAAACATCGACGATAAGAATCGGCAACTCGCACAAAAAGAAAAAATGTTGAGAGAAAAATTTGCGCGACTTGAAGAGACTATGGGCCGGTTAAAACAACAAGGCTCATCATTGGCGGCGATGGCCCCGGCTTATCAAGGTCCAAATTTAAGCGGTGGTCAATTTCATTCCTCATGAGGAAGCGAGTTTTACCGATGAGTAAACACGGAGAGACATAAGGCATGAACGACGCGTACAAGAAGTACAAAGACCAATCTATTCAATCGGCGAGCCGTGAAAAAATACTGTTGATGCTGTTTGAGGCCGCGATCAAATTTACAAAGAAGGCCATTCAGGCGTGCGAGAATAAAGACATTTCGGAGCGTGGATACAACATCGGTCGTGCATTCGACATCGTGAATGAGCTGAACAGTTCGCTCAATCATAAAATAAGCCCCGACTTAGGCAAAAGCCTCGAACAGCTCTACATGTTCGTTGGGGATCAACTCGTTCAGGGCAATATATCTGGTAACGCAAAACATTTAAATGATGCTTTGAGAATTCTCGAAATCCTCTTTCAGGGATGGTCGCAGGCCATCGAAAAGCTGAAAAAAGAGGGCAAAATCGGGAAATCGGCTTAATTAAGGGGGGCGCATGACGTCAGCAATCGATATTATCAACGAAAAGAATTCGCATCTTGAAAAGTTTTATCGGTTGAACGAAGCGGAGCTCGAACGGTTCACGGCTGGCGATTTTGCTGGCCTCGACGAGTTCTATAAATCACGCGAAGGGATTCTCGACATTGTTCGTAAGTTGGATGAGATGCTCGAGCGTACAAGTGCGGAAGTCAACCCTTCGAGCATAAGCGAGCAGTCAAAAAAGGAAGTGCTCAATGCGCTCGACTTCAAAAATCAACTCGTCACGAGAATTTTGGAGCAAGATCTGCGCATACTTTCAGTTCTTGAGAGCGCAAAGTCGGAAATTATCAAAGAACTGACTCAAGTGCGCAGCGCGCGAAAAGCGATCGGCGCCTATCATTCTGGCCGCAACAAATCGCGTCTTAACGAAAAGGCCTGACAAAATACTGACAGGCCCTTTCGCAATTTAAGTCAATAAATCGACGATTCACCTTCTCGTACGCGCGCAGATGTCGCTCGAACCCTGGCACCGGAGTTGCTCTCTAAATTCAGTGAGCCGCTCGCATGTCGAACGGCCAGCCAGACGGAGGGCGGGAGCGTGAGTGAAGCAGATCGCGATTTACAACAAGGTCATTTTTCTTATGAGGTCGTCGATGAGCGGGATTTTTTAAAGCGCCCGTCATTATTGGCCAAACCGATCAACATGAAAAAACAGGCGTTAGCTGAATTCGACGCCGAATTTGTACTCGAGCAAAAGCGAACTAATGACTCTCGCTTTGAAATGAGCCGCAGCGCTGGGGTGGATGTCGCTGACACGATCCTTAATGCAAGAGCGCTGATGAAAGAAAAGGAATTTCAACTCGCGCATGATTTATTTCGCGCTATTTTGAAAATCGACAGTTCTAACGAATTGGCTATTCGAGGCGTCGCCGAATGCGCACGCCAACTTGGTCAGCATGACGAGGCTGTGAAAGTTTTGAAGCGGCTCGTAGCCACTCACGCGAGCGCCGCCAACTTTGTGTTTTTGGCCGACGAGTTTTACGGACTGGAATATAACGAAGAAGCCCAAGGCGCTTACATGCAAGCGCTCGTACATGGAGTTTCTGACGAAGCGACTCTGTTTCACGTTTACAAAAATTTAGGCAACGTTCAGTTGCGATTGGGCGACCTCGACGCCGCCGAAGAGTCATATAATAAGGCCTACACGATTGACTCCGAATCCGATGCGCTTCTTGCCAATTACGGGTCGCTTGAACTTTATCGCGGCGATATGGATCGTGCTCTCGCTCGGTTTCGCGATGCTGTCTCGCTCAACGATCGAAACGACAAGGCATGGGTCGGGCTGTCGATGATTCACCGGCAATACGGCGACGTCGAACTCGCGTGGGCCAATCTCGAGAAAGCGCTCGATATCAATTGCGATAACGAATCGGGCATCCGTCTTCTATGCGAATGGGCGATGAAAGATATGGAGATAGAGCGCGCGCTTCGTTACGTAGATCGATTCTTACAAAGGCATCCGGACAACGCGCTCATCTCGATGTGGTACTCGAAATTTCTCTATTTCTCGGGCCGACTCGAAGCGGCTCTCGTCGAAATTGAAAAGACTCTTTATTTAGATCCAATGTTGGAAGGGGCGACGGATGTCCTCAACGTCATTCAAGATGAACTCTGTAAACGACGTGCAAACGGTTGAACCGGCTGAAGCGCATAAAAAAATGGATGTCGCGCAATGGTTGAAACGGGTCGGGCCGCAGCTAAAAGGGATGTCGCGCTTGATTGTACTAGGGTGCGGCACGGGGCACCATATTGCGAAACTTGTCGACGTCTTCCCTCCATCCAAAATCTTGGTCATAGAAAAGTCGATGAACAACGTCGAGGTCGCTTTGGAGCATTACGCCTTAGAAATGACCGAGATGACGGTTCTTGTGCCCGAAATGCCGGCTGATGTTCTGAATCAAGCTGTTCTTTTAGATTTCTTTCGTCACAGTTACACGGTTGTGCGCTTTGCACCTGCCACAATTACAGATCCCGATTTCTACGATGAGATCGAAGCTTTGATATCCGGCCGTACTCAAGTTGGCTTTCGCGCTCTTTTAAAATGCCGACCCGAAATTGCCGCACTATTTTCGTCAACCCCCGAGCTTTCGGCGGTCAAAGGGCAAAGTGAAAAGCGGATCTCGATAAAAAACTTAATTCAATCTATGGCGTCAGAATCAGCGGATGACGCCTGTCTCATTCGTGCGCTGGCGGAGTTGGTTTCGTGAAAATCCTGGTTTTGAGTCTATTGCGACTCGGCGACGCCCTGCTTGCCGCCGAGCCGATCGCAGCCATTCGGGCGAAATATCCGTCGGCTCGGGTCGATCTGCTCGTCAATAAAGGTGTTGAAAATGTCGCGCCGCTATTGCCGAATATCGGCCGCGTCTTTACGGTGCCGCGTGAGATGCTGCAGGACGGTCTTGTGCGCGCCGATCGCCCTATTTTTGAACCACTCGATCGGCTAAAGTCACTGGTTACTCGCCTTTCGTCAGAAAAATACGACAAAGTGATCAATCTCACTCAGACAAAGTTCAGTGGCTACTTAGCCGCCGCTGTCGAAGCCAACGAAAAAATAGGGATGGTCATTAATCATCGCGGGCAGGCGTCGTTTGGGTCGCCGTGGTTTCGCTATCTGAACAGTGTGATCGGTGCCGGCGCCGAGCGAGGCTTTCATTACGTCGACATTTTTAAATTCGGTAGCATCGGTCATATCGAGGCTGGGCCGTCTATCGCTGCTGCCGCGAACGAAACGGAAGCTGGCAAGCGTGAGCTTGATGAATGGCTGAGACACCATTCGTTCGGCAGCGGAACTAAAATATTGCTGCAACTTTTTACCAGCGACAAAAAGAAAAATTGGTCAATGGCCGCATGGATACAGGCTATCGAATCGTTTCGTCGCAGCGGTCGAGCCGCCGCGGGTAGCCAACTTATCGCACTCGGCGCTCCCAATGAACGTCCATTGCTTGAACAATTTCGGAAACTGGCAGCTGAGACCAAGATCGTTGTCGAGATCGCTACGATGAGCCTTGAAGGCGTGCTGTCGCTCATGCGGGTCTCGGACGTCCTTGTCACCGGAGACACCAGTATCAAACATCTCGCCGCTCTGACTTCGATTCGTATCGTCGAGATCGCACTCGGCAGTTCGGATATTGAGCGCACGGGGGCATACAAAGACGGCTCGCTAATTATTTCGAGTCGCGAAAACTGTGTGCCATGTCGGCATTCGGCCCCTTGCCACCGCGATCGTCATGCCTGTGCGCAAAGATTGGATTCGCAAGCGGTGGGTCTTGCGATTGCGAAGTATGTTGAAAAGGACTGGGCGTCTATTCATCTTCTCGCGCACGAATACAAAGACGACATGAGGTTCACCCGCGCGACGATCGACCCTGGCGGATGTTGGTTGCCGATTGCCCTCGATGCCGATTCGGTTGAGCAGCAAATCGCGGGTTATCTGGATCTCGCTTCATGGCGTTTTTTGTTAAACCGACAACACGAAGAGGCGCTCGGGGCGTACGGCACAGAAAGTGTTCGCTTGAAAAATTGGATGGAAGCCTCCGGTTCATTTATTGAATCGAAGGTGCTCCCGAATCTCGACCGTTGGGCGAATTCGACCCGTGAAACCGAACGTCGACTTGACCGGTTGCTCAAAGAAATGAATCGTCGAATGCGAACGCAAATGGATTTTATCGATGATGGTATGACCGACGAGCTGACGCAACTCGAATCACAAATGAAGCTCGGTACATTTCTAAGCGAGAGTTTAAAATTGGGCCCGGAGCTTGGCTTATATCGCGTGCGTCGGTTGCATGACTCGCTCAACGACGCGCTTGTCCATCAAAGAATAAAGCTGAAACTGCTACGAACCTTTCGTCAAACGATTCGGGAGCTGCCATGAACCTGCGCGACGATTACGCCACAGCGAAAAGGCGCTTGAGTGAGCGAGCTGAAAGGATCTCGAAGTCAGACGGTTATACGCGGCAAGTAAAAAAGCTTCGTCTGTTGCTCGAACTGGTGAAGGAGCAAACTGCGAAATGAAAATTCTTGTCGTACAGCTCGCGAGATTTGGCGACATTTATCAGACTTGGCCCGTATTGCGGGCGCTGAAACGGCAAAACCCTGCGGCCAATATTCAGCTTTTGGTGCGGGCGCGTTTCGCTGACGCAGCCGCAGGGCTGAGTGCTGTCGATCGCGTGATTGAAATGCCGACCGGCGATTGGCTTTCAGCCGATATCGACGGAGCGCTTGAGAAGGTCGAGCGGTGGCTTGACGATAATGACCTCCGGGCATTCGACCGAGTGATCAATCTTTCGTTTTCTCCGCTTTCGAGCTATCTCGTTGATCTCATTGGTTGTGCCGAAGTTGCGGGGTACACGCGGCAAACGGACGGGTATTTGGCCATCCCCGATGAGCCAAGCGCCTACTTTTACGCTCAAGTCGGTCTCGATAGATCAAACCGAATTCATTTAGACGATCTATTCGCCATGGTCGCAGGGGTGGAGTTGTGCGACGATGATTTTCGCTCGCCGGATCGGGATCAAGTTCGGGCACGCGATGGATTTGTTGTTCAAGTCGGCGCGAGCCAATCTCATAAAACGCTCGGGCGAGAGGGGTGGATAGCGATCATTCAAGCACTTCTCGATCGTTCGCATGAAACACTGACTCTTGTCGGAGCTTCGGGCGAGTGGGATGACGAATGGTTTCAGCACCCACGGCTCATCAATCGAGTCGGACAAACTCGAGTTTTTGAACTATTTGATGTTATCGGGGGCGCGCGAATTTTTATCGGTTGCGACAGTGTCGGCCAACATATCGCCGCGTTAACTCAGACTCCGACCCTTAATCTTACATTCGCATCTCTGCGGTTTTGGGAGACCGGCCCGCGAGCCGCTGGCAGCCGCATCCTTTGGTTTGAAGCGCCAGAAGTGTGTGAGGTCGAACGCGTTTGCAGTGAAGCGTTACGGATGCTGGGCGATGGGTCGTTGGGGCAACCGGTTATCCAAAAGGTTGAACGACCGGGAG
>DAIDIG010000007.1 GCA_027459485.1 Bdellovibrionales bacterium
GAATTGCGTCTGGCAAGAGCCGGGGCGAAGGAATTCGTCCGCTCCGGCAAACCCGGGGGGTTGTAGCGGTTAGAGCGAACGATCCGCTGGTAACGGGACCACCTTGTTCCGGGTGCCGGGTCTATTACTTCTACTGTATCCGCCGCCCGATTGTCGCCTTTCGCGGAGCGAAAGGCGGGCTCCTTTCGCGGAGCGAAAGGCGACGATCACGGCCGTCTCCCCATGGCCGGGCGTTCCTCCCTGTCGAATTGGGGGCCATTCCAGTTTTGAAATGAAAACACAAGAAGTGTCGAGGTTGCTAACAGTGTCACCACCTTAGACACTTTTGAATCAATGTATTGGTTCGCTTTCATTTATTGCCTCTTTAGAAATAAGTTACTGCAAACCGTATACCCTGAGCCATTTCTTGTCTTTTCGATGAGACTGCGTATATTCGCGAAACGGCGGCCTATGATCGCGATGATTCGATAGTCAACGCGCTATCGGCTCAATAGCTGTCCCTTTTTAGGAGCAAGTATGAGCAAAGCTGGTGATTTATTGGAGCAAAACCAAAGATGGAACGAACGATATCAACAAGACGGCTACTACTACGGCCGCGACGCAAATGATTTTTTGAAGTCGAAGGCCGCTTTGTTCACGCCGGGCAAGAAAGTGTTGTGCCTGGCCGAAGGCGAAGGTCGAAATGCCGTATTTATTGCAAAACAGGGGTGTCAGGTCACCGCTGTTGATTTCTCGGCAGTCGGGCTTGAAAAATTGCAAAAACTCGCGGCAGAAAATTCGGTTACGATTGAAACGACGTGTGCGAATCTCAGGCACTATGAAATGGGCCAGAACAAATGGGATATTATTGTGTCGGTTTGGTGTCATTTGCCGAGCGAGCTACGCCGTCTTGTGCATGCACGCGTGCCTGACGCCTTGAAGTCCAATGGTCATTTTTTGCTTGAAGCGTACACTCCCAATCAAATTGGCAAAAACACCGGCGGCCCCATAGAATTGGACAGGGTCATGACGGCGGCGGCACTAAAGGTCGAACTGTCGGGCTTAAAAATCATCGAGCTCCAAGAGACTGAAAGACAAATTTCTGAAGGAGTCGGTCACAATGGCATGAGTTCGGTTGTTCAAATGCTGGCACAAAAGATTTAGGCAGAGATGATCAGACGACTTGGGTTCGCGATTCTTATTGTTTGGTGCGCGCGCGCACCGGCCTACGTGCTGCAAATGCCGGCGAACTCGCGGCCTCGTTTTCGCATTGGGAGGTACCTCGGCGGAATCGCCCAAACGGCCTTATCTAATCTTTTTGCCGTACCCGAAGATCAGTTTGTAAACTGCGCTCGAGTTTTCGCGTTAGACGACGGCACAAAGTTGGCCGGGCTTTATTTTCCCGGCCCGCGGCCGAATGCGGAACCGCTTGTTATCATCAATTTTGGCCTCGTGGCCGACGATCGCGCCAACCCCGTACGCGATTTCATAAACTCGGTTATTAAACCCGATTTGATTCACTCGAGTTTCTTAATAATCGGGAGCGCCACGAGCGCACAGTTTCTGTTGGTGAACGGCGAGATCAGCATCGGCGGCTATGATGAAGGGCGATTGATGGTTCAGTTGGTAAATGCGCTGGCCAAACAAGGTATCGCCTATTCGTCTCTGCATCTCATGGGGGTCAGCCTCGGCGGCAATGCCGTCTTGCAAGCGCTGATCGAAGATGCGCGGCTTGGCGGCGGCCGATTTTCGTCGGCGGTGATATTCAGCGGCGTCATCAACGAAGAGGAGTCGACGCAAACCGTGTTTACGACCTATGGCGCTCCTCTCAAAGGTTTGCCGTCTGGCGATCGTTTGTCGACCGGCGGCCGGATTATTTTAGATGCGGCCGTCGACCATTTTAATGACATTCTTCGCTTCAAAGGTGAAGACACTGTGCCCCCACCGTGGGAAAACTTGGGCCAGTACTTTTACAACGAATTTGAAACTCGCCGAGAAGACCTCACAATGAATCCGGTGTCGATGGCGTCATGGAACCCGATGGTTTCATTGTTATCGGTTGAAGACTACGTGCGGACCAGTTCGGCGATTGTCATGAATGACTTGGACGAAATTCGTGTTCCCGTGATTGTTGTTCATGCCGAGAACGACCCGATCATTCCGTACAGTCAATTCGAACGACTGCAAACGGCTGAGGTCAAAAATGCCAACGTCGGCACATTGGGCACTCCCGTCGGCGGTCATTGGGGTTTTCTCTATATGTACGGCCCGAGGTGGGTAGAAGACATCCTCAATCGGTCCGTGCGGCGGGCGACCAAAATAATAGATTGAAAGAACTCATCAGCGAATTGAAATAATCCAAAACGGAGATAAAGTAGAGGCATGGCCACGCTTCAAGACTTTATCCCTCAGTCTCTTGTCCCGATCGCGATCACTCTCGCGCTTTCGTTTCTCATCGGCTTCGAGCGTGAGGAGCGGCACCGAACCGACGCCTACAGTTTCGGGGGAGTGAGAACATTCCCTCTTATTGGTCTTTGCGGGTACATGGTCAGCAGCTTATCACCGGCCGATGCGATACCGCTCGGCCTCGGGTTTCTCGGCCTTTCGATTCTACTGTGGCTGTCGTATCAAAAAAAGATTCAGACCGTTGCATCGGCCGGTATGACATCCGAAGTCTCGGCGCTCTTCACTTATCTTCTCGGCGCCGTCGTCGCGCACGGCAATTATTGGCAGGCCGTCACGCTCACGGTCGTCGCGCTTTTACTGCTCGAGCTCAAAACGACTCTCGAACGGTTGGCCAAAAAAATTCCGCCTGATGAGATTTTGACGTTCACTCGGTTTCTCTTGATGACGGCGGTCATATTACCGCTCATTCCGAATCGGGATTTCACCGATTTCGCGATCAACCCGTATCACGTCTGGCTGGTCGTCGTTGCGATCAGCGGTATTTCATATCTCGCGTACGTGCTCGATTTGCTGCTCGGACAATCGCTCGGCGTTATGATGTCGGCGGCCTTTGGCGGGCTTTACTCTTCGACCGTTACGACGGTCGCGCTCGCTCGCCGCTCGGGCGATGAAGCCAGCGCCAATAAACTCGCGGGTGCAATTCTGATCGCGTCGGGCCTCATGTATTTTCGCTTGCTTGTTCTTTTGACGATCTTCAATGCGGCTCTCGGCCGCGCGCTCGCGATCCCGTTTATTGTTTTGGGAGTGATCGGCACAGCGGCCGGTTGGATGTGGGCCAAATGGCGTCCGTCGGGGAACGGGGCCCACCAGGCGATTGAACGGCAGAACCCTCTTGAGTTGAAATCGGCATTTCTGTTTGCGCTGCTGTTCGTCTTCATGGCCGTGTTGACGAAACTTGTATTGCTGCACGCGGGTCAACACGGGTTATATGTTCTTTCGTTTGTCACAGGCCTTACCGATATTGATCCGTTTGTGATGAGTTTGTCGCAAAGTGCCGGCGCCGCTACGCCGCTTTTGCTCGCGGCGAAGAGCGTGGTCATCGCTTCGGCAAGCAACGATTTGATCAAAGGGATTTACGCCTATGCGGCCGGTCGCGGATCGCTCCGCAAGCAAGCGCTCATCTTGCTTGTGGTTTTGGCTCTCGCCACGTTCGTATCGCTGGCTTTTGTCTGAACAAAACCGTGGCGTTTATTTAAGGGCCGCACGAGCGGCGGCGGCTTGCTTTTTCATCGCTGAATCGACGGGCGGATAATCAAGCTTAAGTGATGAAATCGTGTGCGTGATGATCTCCGCCACAAGAGTTCTTGCACCCCATTTAAAATCGGCCGGGATCACATACCATGGTGCCCACGCGGTGCTGGTCGCCGAGATGGCCTGTTCGTAGGCGTGGCGATATTCCTTCCAAAACCCGCGTTCGCGCAAATCCGATGCTGAAAACTTCCACAGCTTTTCGGTGTCATCGAGACGCGCCAGCAACCGGCGTTTTTGTTCATCCTTTGAGATGTGCAAAAAGAACTTCAGTATGACTGTGCCGTTTCGAGTGAGGTGCCTTTCGAAAGCGTTGATATCGTCGTAACGCGATTGCCAAAATTTCTCTTCGTTTTTGATTTTCAGATGTTGCTTTGCGATCCATTCAGGGTGAACTCGCACCGCCGCCACGTCTTCATAATACGAACGGTTGAATATGGCGATACGCCCCCGCTCGGGCGTCGCAGAACTGTACCGCCAAAGAAATGTGTGGCCGAGCTCTTGCGCGGAGGGTTGTTTGAAACCGTGAACTGAGCAACCTTGCGGGTTGACTCCCGACATTACGTGCTTGATCGTGCCGTCTTTGCCGGCGGCGTCCATCCCTTGCAGAATGATCAGTACGGCCCTTGCGTCGCTCGCATAGAGCAGCTCTTGCGCGGCCTCGAGTTCTTGCACATTTTTCTTGAGCAGTTTCTTAGCTTCATCTTTCAGTTCGTCTTCGGATTGTTCGAAGGCCGATTCGTGGCACCAGTTCGTCTCCACATTTTTCAAGTGAAGCTCGGTACCCGGATGAACGCGCAACTTTTTGATCGATTTATTGCCGAGCATGAGGCGGCCCCCAGGCGTGCGCGGTCTTTACAATTGTCTCGAGAGTCGAGTGGAGTGGCTGCCACTTTAAAATTTCGTTGGCGCGTCGGGCGTCGGCGACAAGGCGAGGCGGATCACCCGGTCGTCGTTCACTGATCGCACGATGAACCGGGCGTCGAACGGCCTTTTCAACCGCTTGAATGATTTCAAGAACAGAATAACCGTTACCTGTGCCAAGGTTAAACGCTTCGAACGCGGGCCGAGTATCCGTTAAAAGCCAGTCAAGGGCCTTCACATGCGCATCGGCCAAATCGGTCACGTGAATGTAGTCGCGTACACACGTGCCGTCGGGAGTGGGGTAATCGCCGCCAAAAACTTGCAGCGGTTGGCCCGCGTCGGTCGCCGCGAGCACGAGTGGGATCAGATGAGTTTCTGGTTCATGCCATTCGCCGATTTCACGATCGGGGTCGGCACCGGCGGCGTTGAAATAGCGTAGCGCCACGCTTCGAAAGCCATTGGCCGTCGCCGCACGTAGAATTTGCTCGACCATCCACTTCGACTGGCCGTACGGGTTAACCGGCTGTTGTGGGATGTCTTCGTTTATAAAAGGCACATTCGGCACGCCATAGGTCGCGCAGGTCGACGAAAAAACGAGATTTCGCACTCCCGCCGCATTCATCGCCGAGAGCAGCGACAACGTACCAGCCACGTTGTTTTCATAATACCGGAGCGGATCGCGCACGGATTCGCCGACATAGGCCAGCGCCGCAAAGTGAAGCACAGCCGAGGGTTTGAATTCTTTCAATACTGCCGTCAGCTTTTCGGTGTCGTGCAGGTCGCCTTCGATCAGTTCGCCCCATTTGACGAATTCACGATGGCCACGCGAAAGGTTATCGTAGACGACTGGCGCCCAACCGGCCGCATGCAACATTTTACACGTATGGCTGCCGATATACCCAGCCCCGCCTGTCACCAATATATTAACGCGACTCATATTTATCGTTCATACACCTTCTGGCACATTAGTGCCTAGAGAAATGAAACAAGCGACAATTGTTTTACAAGCATACGGCACCGACACCATCATTCACCAGAACATGGTGTGTTTGTTGAGTTTGCTCCACCAGGCAGATCTCAACGCAATCGCGCGCGTGCTCGTTTACACCGATCGGGCCGATCAATTTCAGAAATTTTTCAATCACGAATGGGCGCGGGCTCACGTGCAGTATGAAGACTTATCACCGGAACGGGTGAAGAGTTGGCGGGGGGCGATCAATTTTGTTCATCGCGTGAAGATCGAAATGCTTCGCGACGCCGTGATAAAAACCGGCGACTCGGTCGTATTTTATGTCGACGGCGACACGATTTTTATACGCGACCCTTCGCCGATGTTTGGGCAAATCGACGCGCGTAACAGCGTGATGCATGAACTTGAAAATATCATTGATTTGGGCGGTGATCCGATTTCAAAAAAATTGACGCGTTTTCTGCAGAAGTCCTGGCGCCCGGATGACGAAGTCGGCCGTGGTCTCACCTCGGGGATCGCCATGTGGAATGCCGGTGTACTCGGGTTCTCCCAGCATTTTGCCCCGCATCTCGACGAAGTCTTGTATCTTACCGAGAAATTATACACGGCCTACCCGAAACACGTCATGGAACAGCTGGCATTTTCGTATTGTCTGCGCGCGCATACCCGAATTCGAGATGCGCGAGACAGCATTTTGCATTATTGGCGCGAAAAAGATCTCTATAATGAGCGCATTCGGCAGTTTTTGAATGCTCATTCAACGGCCACTCAGGCCCTCGATCAAATGGCAAAGGCGTTCGAATTGCCCATGCGGTAATTCTTTACCACGTCGACGTCACACCGAAAGTTGCGAGAAAATCCATTTGCCCGGTGTCGCTCGGTTTGTATTCGAGAAGTGACAACCGAACCGGCAAACTGTTAGCCAAAAGCAACTCAAGCTCGACGCCGCCGCCGGTCTCACTGAACAACTGTAAATCGGTGGCGTGCGGGTCAGTGGCCCCTTGATAATCATTGTAAAAACCGAGAAGCGCGAAACGTCTCATACTGATCGGGAATACGGGGAAGTAAAATCCCCAGTCGATCGCCTGCTTGAGCTGGATGCTCTCGCGCCGAATATCGTAAAAATCAGCTTCTTCGAATGCGTTCGGGTCGGGCAAACGGTACACAATTGCCGCCGTTGAAATCGGGAACGGATCGACGAACTCCCGCAGTTCGGCAACCGGGATTTGACCATCCGTGAACGATTCTTGGTACTGTGCTGAAAGGTAAGTCTGATGCCAGAGATCCCAAAGCGCCGAGGCTTGCCCTGAGTATTCGGCGGCTTGCACGCTCCACGGAACATTATGAATCAGTTCATGATCAAGTTCTAATCCGTAGCGCAAATAATCGTCGTAGCCGAGCGGCTCGGTGACGCGCTTTTGTGTGACCCACTGAGTGAGGTCGGTGAATCGGCGTCTTGTGTTGATATCGGGGTAAGGATTATTGTCGTTTTCATAAACGAAATATTCTGACAATGTCGACGTCCATTCGGGCCGAACAAAAAACGGATAGATTACGCCCGCGGCTCCGAGCCACGAATCGTAGCGGCTCGTCCCGTTAGATGTCCCGTACGTATTGCCGCCCCCGACATTCGACGACAGCGGAGAGTTGAGATAGAGATTTCGTGTGTATTGGGCGAGAGCCGTCCAGTTTAAGACGTGCTCACTATTTAAATAGTCAATTGTCGATTGGGCGTAATCATCGGTGCCGGCGGCCACTCCGATAGAAAGTTGTTGATTCAGCAGGGGATCAGAAAAATTCATCGTCGCCCCGCCAATTGTTACGTCCGAATTACCCGACGACACCGAATAAAGCATTGGGTCGAGACCTGCAAAACTCATGTCATGCCACGAGCTGTATTTCGTTTCTTTTTTGGGATCAAGCGGTGGCGGAGCGAACGTCGGCGCCGCCGTCGCTGTTTGCGTCGCCGTTGCGGACGTCGGCTGAGTCGTGGGTGCGGCCGCAGGTTCAGTTGGCGCTTTCGCAGTCCCCGCATTTGAGGCAAGCGAACTCGGTGGGTTCACCTGGGCCTGCTCGAATAAATTAAAGTTCGGGCTTTTCTCAAATGAGTATTTGTATTCGAAAGGGGCTTCTGAAGTTTCGCTGAGTGGGATGATTTTATAATTGTAGCCGGTGTCTGAGACTTCATCTACAAAAGCGGACTTATCGTTGATCAGTTCGGCATCAACGACGACGTCTGAGCTTGTCATGCGAGTGAACTGACCGTTTTGCCACTTAAATAAAGATGCGCCTCGTTCGACAGGCGCTATAAAATACACGGCGCCCGACGCATCGACATCGACCGGGAAGCCCCAATAACCCACGTAGGAAAAAAGCGCCTGGTCACCCCGATATAAGACACGCTGACTTTTATCTTGCCGAAAATAATACGGTTGTAAGTCAGGGCCGAAGATTGCCGTTGATGCGGTGACGCCGATATTTTGCTTGTTCTTCCCATTCAGACTTCCGGACCAAAGCGAAAAGCGCAAAAATGAATTGTTGGCATCACCGTAAAGAATGTGATCGCCACTCATATCATAGATATACTTATCCTCGCTCGAACGGTCGAATGAATATCCATTAGAGAATAAACCCGCCTTGATATTTTCATTGTCGATTGGCGCCGACGAGGACGCGGCAAGGCGACCTTTTGAATTGCGAAAAACGCGCCCCATCGGCAAATCGATTCGACGATTTTGCCATGTTTTCGATTTGATATTGTAGATATGAAGAACAGGTAACGTTTCACCGTCCGTCGTCAAAAACCGAATGTCATCGCCGTCTTTCGTAAAATCTCCTTTGAAAACAGAGCGAAACAGAGTCGGGCTCGGATCCGACTTCTGTGTGCTGAAAAGTGGCTGCCAGGTCTTCAAAAAATCCGAAATCGCCGTCTCGTAGCCGAATCCGAATGTTTTATAAAACGCCTCGTCAACTTTGAGCGGATTTATAAAATTGAAGGCGTGCCAGCCATAATATTTATTGACCTGCGCGATGCCGAATTGTTCAGCGAGCGATGCTTCGAGATAACCGCCGACCCAATACTTCTCTTGGGTGAACGGAAAATAAAGGTGGTTGTTCATAAGCCGGGTTGAATTCACCTTACCGGCTTTAGCAAGTGCCAACACCGTCGCACGCACTTCGCCGTTAAATAACCGGCCGCCGTTGCCGAATTGACTCTCATTGAGCACGGCGTTGCCTTCGAGTAGAAACGTCGGCAAGTACATGTTCGGGTATTCCATGTAATCCAACATCGGTAACGGAAATTCACCCGAAAGCGACAACCCGGTGTTACCAAACATCTGTTTCATAAGTGCGGCGAGCTGTTTCTTTTGATCCAGCTGATACAAGTGGCTTGTCTCGTGAGAAAGAAGCATGTCGAGCCATGAATCGGCTGTAAACGCGTTCGGGTTTTGCGCACCACCGGGAAAGAAGATCGTATAAAGTCGCGGCAAGACGGTTGTCTCTCCGTTGGCAATCTGGTTACGATCTGAGGCGAGAATGAGAGTGGGATGTTCGTCGAAATGCCAGGCAAAATCCTTTTCATAAATTCGACGAATTTTTTCATTGAAGAAAACCAAATCACGAATTAGCGGGCGATCGCTTGCGGGGTAAATAAATCGATAAAATCCGTCATCGTAGACATAATAAGGTTCGTCATTATAGACGGTTAGCTTCGAAGACCCGCCTGCCGCTTGGGCATGAGCGTGTGGCGTCGGGAGTAGCAAAGATGCGACAACAAGGATGAAAAAAGTCATACGTTCATGATGGGTGAAGGGGCCTAACTGGTCAAAAGATTTGAAAAAATGGCATTTTAGGTGTAAAGAAATTAGACAGTTACCAAGCATCAGGAGGTTTCGTGCTTAATCCCCAACAAAATGAAGTCCGTGATCTTACGCGAATCAGCAATAAAATTGAATTGATCGCGGATACCGAAGACGATCTTCTACTCATTGATCGAATTGATAACATCTTGAATTTAGCTGAAGATCAGTTCCCGATATTTACTCTGGCTAAGAACAAGGCTCGTTTTTTGCGTATGCTGACCTGGTACAAACAAAAAGAAGCCTGGTTGGATGTAGCCCCTTTGTCTGGCGTCAGTAAGCTATTCAAGCAGCAGACTAAAGAATTAGAAGGCATTCGCGCCAATAAGCTCGACTATGAAATGGAACTCGAAACTGGCACATTGACCCCGAGCCAGCGCTCATACCGTCGGGATGAGCTTAAAATGTGCAAAGTCCAAGAAAAAATGGCCGTGCACTTGATCGCCAAAATGCAGGTTAAGATCAAGTCGGGACGCCGTTAAAAATTACGTTGTTTCAAAAGGTTACGTCCGTCCACCCCAAAAACGGCAATTTTTGCCTAATGATCTCGTTATGATCCGCCGATAACTATTTGTAAGCCAATAATTGGTTTGTTTTAAGACAAATCGGAACCAAGGCGCCGGCGTATCGCGCGGCTCTGGAAGGGGGATCAATATGGGACGTAAAGTGATAATCGTAAGCGACGATAACGATTTCGTCGTGCAGGCGAAGTCTTTTTGCGAGGGCAAAGGCGGCTGGGTGAAGGTTATGTCACCGTCGGAGTGGGCCGAACAATCGGGACGATCGGGATTCACCTGGACGGCAATGGGTGAAGTTCCACCTTTAGTTTCGGGTTCACAAACTAATGAAGGCGCTAAGATTTTGCAGTTTCCACAAGGCGGTGGCGGCACAAGCAGCCACACTCATGTTGTCGGTGGCAAAGTTCAGACAATTTATCAGATGGAAAGTGTGGCCATTCAAAGCGCCATTGAAAAATATCGCGGCAATTTGACCGAAGCGGCAAAAGCTCTCGGTATCGGCCGAGCGACACTCTACAGAAAAGTAAAACTCTACAATATCGATCCGACCCAAGCCCGTCGGCACAACAAAAAAGCGGCCTAATTTCTATTGTTCAAGAGTCCTCATCGGGTAACGGTGGGGACTTTTTATATTCCGCCTTCGCAGACGGCGGTGCGGGCATCGTATTTATCGGCCAAGGCATCTTGACCGGAGTTGCGCAAACGGGCCGCCGCATTTTCGAATTCAGTCAGACTGTCTTTCTTCTTATCTAATTTGCAGGCGATATTGTAGTGAACCAAGGCCTCATTGTATTTCTGAATCTCAAATAGCGACTTGGCGAGACTCAGTTGCGAGCGAACTGATTTCGCATCAAGGTGAACGGCTTGGGTTAAATACCTCACGGCGGCTGGATAATTTTTTTGGCTAAAATAGAATTCACCGGTAGCGTATTGGGCAAATTCGGAGTGCTTAAATTGCCGTGCGGTCTCGATGAAAACGCGTTCTGCTGCTTGCAATTTGTCGCTATTTAGATAGGCCTGTGCCAGATAAATTCGGTTATCGGGTAAACTGTGAGCAGCAGTAATTGCTGACTGGCAAGTTTTGATCGCTTGGTTGAGAAAACCGTCATTTGAAAAGAGCTTGCACTGGAGCGAAAGTAGATCCCCTCGCGGGCCGAATTGTTGAACCATCTGCGCGAGCAGCGTGCGGGTTTCGTAATCTTGTTTGCCCTTCTGAAAAATATCAAGCAGGGCGTCATAACTCGGTCTATGCTCAGGAGCAAGGCGGATGGACATGCGCAAATTCTCGACAGCCTTATCGGTCTTGCCCGCCTGTTGGTACGCAACACCGAGCAAGTAATGGGGGCGAAAATGGTCGGGATCTCGGGAGACCAATTGTTCGAGCATGCGGATTTGGTTGGCTGAATCGCCGGTCTTTTCGTAAGCGCCGGCTAAGTTCATCATGGCTTCGTTTGATATTTCATTTGAGTAGGGGGCAAGTACGTTGATCGCTTTTTTGTACGATTTTTGAGCGATCAACTTGAGGCCATACTGTTCGCGGGCCCGAAGCGAAGCAAATTGGGCGGCTTCTGCTCGCAATGAGACACAGCTTAAAATCAGGACTAAAATCGAGAGCTTTCTTAGGTGCCAAGCGCTTCGCATGGGCCTCCTCGCGTCTCAATTCTAGAAATTTGTTTCAAGAAGCGCAACGGAGATTCCGATAAATAATCAAGTTATGGCCGATCAAGATTCTAAAAACGACACAGATGGTAAAGTGGTGGAATTTCCGCTTCATCGGGCGAGAAAGCCGGGCGAAGTTGCGCCGAAAAAAGACGGCGAATCGGCCGAGCCCAAAACGCCCGAACAGAAGCGGCGCGCATTGGTAGTCTCGCTATTATCAGCTTTCGTCGTGGCGATGTTTTTCTCGCACCATTCAGGCAGGGGCCGATCACCTCAATCAATTGATACGCGGCCCGACTTAGCCTCTGATATCAAGACAGCCGAACATCTGAATGAGACATCATTGCGCGAGCCGGCAAGCGGTGGGCACATCCCCACGGCTCTCGACGACTTACGATTTGGCACTTTGAAAAACCGCTACGTGATCAAATGCCGATTTACTGAAAACTGTAGCTCGGCGGACGCACTGAAATCTGTCGCTTTCAATGCGGGCGCCAATGGCAAAGCGGTCGTGATCGGTGACTCCGAGCAGTTTTTAAAGAAATACGGCGAACTGTTTCGCGTTCCATTCGATGATGTACAGGGCAGCCATTTTCATGATGCCAATCACTCGTATGAAGTATTCATGCTCTTACGCAATGCTCAGGTCGTTGCGCGGGTGAATTTTACCTACTTTCACGACGGCACTCTCGAATCTATCAACATCGAACACGTCAAAAACGACGATTGATGTCTGACTATGGTGATTCGCGATGAGGACAGTTCGCCGACCCCGCCCAAAGATAAGACGAATCTGAACCCGAGCTTCGACCATTCGGTTGCCCAGCCGCTCGATCGCCTCGCCGCCAGCGTTATCGATTATGCGATCGTATTGTTGCCGGTCATATATTTGGTTCTTGCACCTTTTCAGCGCGCTCTTAAAGTATCGGCCATTTTTGACTCGGCGGTCGCGAGCAGTTGGGAGGTCCCCCTCATCACGGCCTTCGCCGCGTTTGTCGTTATTTTCATGATTTTTCTCTACCAGTGTCTCATGGTGTGGCGCTACGGAGCGACGGTCGGTAAACTTTTGCTGGGTTTGCGAGTTCGCTCGTTGTGGGGGCCTGTTAAGCCGAGCTTCGGTCAATCCGCTCTTCGATCCTTTTTTTGGATTTTCGATGTCTCTTGTATCGGCATGCCATTGCTCGCCATACTCGGTGACGAGTTTCGTCGCCCACTTCACGATCGTGTTGCCGACACCCTGGTCGTAAACATCAAAAGCGCAACGGCCACTGCGCCGAGCCGCAATTTTCGCGAAGTGGCGCTCGTGCGCGGCGTATTTTGGGGTATGGCCGGCATATTGGCTCTGGTTTTGATTTCGCTGGGGTTTTCAATATTTCGTCACTACGGCAGCCAAGATGCCCTTATCGCACAGCTCGAATCTCAAAACATTTTGTGCTCGCAAGTCTCGGATGCGCAGTCCGAATGGCCCGACGAAAATGGACATCCTCCGAGCCGGTTGAGTGTCGCGATGGCACTTTATTCGGCGGGAGTGGTCGACCCACATTGCCTGCAAGCCGAAGTTGAAAATTTGCGCTTTTCATCAAGTGAGGCGCCGCTGCTTAACTTGGCGAAGTCGTTCGTTTATGCTGACACTCCCGAACTCTCCGATCAATATCTCGCGCGGGTCTGCGCACTGGCGCCGAAAACATTGGAATGCGCGATGAGCCACTGGATCGACCGCGTGACCGGCGGCGACTGGAACAAGGTAAAAGACGATCTCGCAAGCTTGAGCAAGACGAAAAAAATCTACCCCTACATATGGGCTGTGCGCGAGTCGATGGAACACAACAATTACTCGCTCGCGCTCAAATACTTGAACAAGTTGCCGGATGTACAAGCGCTGAGTGATTTTTCAACTCCGCTGCGTGTGAAGTTGTTATGGGCACTGGGGCGCGCGACCGAATCTCGGGGCGCGGCCGCGGCGGCTTATTCATCGCTCAACGACGATGCGCGCTTCGAAGTGGCCGGCTTTATGTGCTACGAAAATATTTGGTCGTCGTGCGATCAGCTCAAGAGCCGGTCTTGCCAAACGTTTTTACAAATCACATCTCAATCAAGCGAATCGCTCGCCTCAAATTCGGCTTCGCTCGCCTATTTGCGAGCGTACGAATGCAAGAAAAACCCGCACGGCGCAGGAGCCGTCGATTACGCAGGGCTTTACGACACTCCGTTGAGCGACGATGTTAAAGTGCTTGTGCGGGCGATGAGTGAGCCGGGGGCGCATGCGCTGCAGGCCGTGCGGAGAGATCAGACACTCGCTGCCGAGGTGGTGGCCGAAGCCACTCGACGTTGGATCAATCGCATATCTGGAGCATCGGAGCTCGAACGTGCTCAAAAAATGTGGCAAGAAGAAATTAAATCGCGGCACCTTTCGCTCGCGTGGCGAAAAGTCGGTGTCGCGCTTTTCAATAAATACTACCAATTCCACGATTACGCGATGAGCGCACGCGTGGGGAGTGAGTTGTTATCAACCGGTTCGGCGTACAATCGGCACCTGCTGCCGTTACAAATCATTTCGCTCGATCGATCTCATCAAATCGGGCCAGCGCGTGCGGAACTCGCCGTCTATTTGGCGAAATATCCATCTCCCCTTTTTGCGGGCGATTCTCGCCAGCCGGCGAGCGTCGATAAGTTTGCCGAGGTTGCCAGAGAGCTCATAAGTCTGAGGTCCGGCGGGGCGCGAGGCGGCCGATGATTTTTCCGATACTGAGCGGATTTCAATCTATTTTTCGAGCTCCCGTGACGTGGTGTTTGTTCTTTTTAAATTTTGCCGTGTTCGTTTTGACATTCACGCAGGCGAAGCAATCGCAAGTGGCACTCGATAATTATTTGCGTGACTCGACCTTCAGCGAAACCCAGGGGCTCGTGTTCGCTCGCTACGTACAAAAACACAAAGACCGCTATCTCGCCAGTGTTGTCCAGCTCGCGAATCAATCGGTTCAACCGTCAGGGCTCGATCGCCGCGATTTGATGGGCGGCATCGCTTTGCGCGACAATGAATTCATCAATCACTCCGACAACCTGTCAGATAACATCGGTGACCCGGTCGCCTTTAACTGGTGGCGCAATCAACTTGCGAGATTCAAAACAGTCCGTGACTCCGACCCGAGTTATGAGCTCGGTGTCACCACGCAAAATTGCGATCTCGAACATTGGATCACCTATCAGTTTGCCCATAGCGGTATTGCGCACTTTACGGGCAACATGCTTTTTTTTCTGATTTTCGCTTGTAGTCTTGAATCTGTGATCGGCGGTCTCGGGGTATTGGCGCTGTATTTGTTATGTGGCATTGCGGCCGCCATTTTCTTCACGGCCATGAATGACACGTCGGCCATTCCCCTGATCGGTGCGAGCGGTGCGATCAGCGGATTGGTTGCGTTTTTTTGTGTTTTGTTTTGGCGTCGGGGTGTTCGCTACGTTTACTTTTTGTTCATCCCCAAAAAGGGATACACCGGCCTTGTATATTTACCGGCGTGGATCACCATGGTGCTCTGGTTATTGTCGGATTTAGCCGGGCTCTGGTCGACTCCACCTGAACTTGGGGGCATTGCGTACTCGGCTCATCTCGGCGGCGAGCTTTGCGGCGCTCTTGCGGCGCTCATCTTCATTGCCATCCGCAAGTACCGCGGGCTGCCGATTCTATCGGAGCGGTACTCGTTTGAGGCGGCGTCGACCACTTCGACTTAACACGCCTATTTCGGAGCAAAACCGCGTCGAATCGTATTTTCGGTCACCACCCGCGCATCCATGTACTGGATAAGATATTCGGGGCCACCGGCCTTGCTGCCAAGTCCTGACATTTTGAATCCACCAAACGGATGCCGCCCGACGAGTGAGCCGGTGATACCGCGGTTGATGTAGAGATTGCCGCACTGAAACTCCGCCCGCACTTTCGCAATGTTGGCAGGTGAGCGCGAATAAAGCCCGCCGGTGAGTGCGAAGGCCGTGCCATTGGCAATATCGATCGCGTCGTCGAGATCGCGCGCTTTGATGACCGCGAGCACGGGGCCGAAAATTTCTTCTTGAGCTAAATCAGAGTTGGCATCGACATCCGCGAAAATGTGCGGTCCGATGAAATGGCCTCCAGTTGGCGCATCACCTTGGTAAACAAGCCGAGCGTGAAGCGGATCATTCGAAAATTTCTCGATCACCCGACGAATGCGCGACGCGGCCTCTTCGTCGACAATCGGCCCCATATACGCGTGCGGATCAGCGGCATCTCTGACGTAGATACTTTTGGCCGCCTCAACTAAACGATGCACGAATCGATCGTAATTTTCTTCTAGAACGATCGCCCGACTGCAAGCTGAACATTTCTGGCCTTGAAATCCGAATGCGGAATACAAGACCCCGACAACTGCCTCGTCAAGGTCGGCGTCGGAGTCGACGATAATCGCGTTTTTGCCGCCCATTTCGATAATCGCGCGTTTCACGAACTTTTGGCCGGGATGCACAACGGCGGCTTGTTTAACAATTTCAAGGCCGACCGTGCGCGAACCGGTAAAGCTAATCGTGCGAATAGCGGGGTGAGACACAAGATACGCGCCGATGTCTTCGCCAAGACCCGGCAAAAATGAAACCACACCCTTCGGGCAACCGGCTTCTAGTAAGTGGCGCATAAGTCGCGCGGCAATGAGCGAACTTTGCTCGGCGGGTTTCATGATGCATGTATTGCCGGTCACAATCGAGGCCACGACCGTGCCGCAAAGAATCGCGAGCGGAAAGTTCCACGGAGCCAGTACAAGAGTGGGGCCGCGCGGAACATGCTCGAGACGGCTGTCTTCGCCTAAAACAAAACTCATTCGGGTTCCGGCGCTGAGCCGTTCGGCCTCACGGGCGTAATATTCGCAAAAATCGATGGCTTCGCACACATCGCCGTCGGCTTCTGACCAAGTTTTACCGACTTCTAAAACTTCAAGAGCTATCAGCGAAAAACGCTCGCGCCGAAAGATTTCGGCGAGATTTCGTAAAACTCGTGCCCGTTCATTCGCCGCAGTCGAGCGCCACGACGAAAAATGTTTAACCGCAACTTCAACCGCGAGGTCGGCTTCTTCGCTGCCGGCCAATTCGATGACTCCGACAGTTTCATTGAGCGATGACGGATTTTCGCGTTTCAAAGTCGCAACAGATTTGGGTGAAATCTCTTTGCCTTCTATGATTGGGCGCGCGATTCGTTTGGGAGATTGAGCTCGGGTCATTGTCAGCGCTTCGTCCATTTGCTGGCGATTTTTTGCGATCGTCCAATCGAGCATCGGTTCGTTGTAAAAGCGGCCGGGGTCGCGCTCTGGCTTATCTTTCGAAACCACCATAATGTCGGCCGGGTTTTGCAATAATTTTTGGGATGAAGCGTTTTCGGCAAATTTAGAACGCAAGAACGACTCGTTTGATGTGTTTTCGAGAAGGCGTCTTACGAGATACGCCATGCCGGGGATCAACTCTCCGATTGTTGCATATTCGCGAACCCGGTAGCCTTCTTTGACCAGCGTTTTTTTTATCGGATCGGCCATCCCGTACAACATTTGGATTTCAAATGCGCGAGAATCGACGCCCAACCGCTTGGCCATGACGATCGTCGAAGCCATCGATCGCACATTGTGCGTGCCCGCGGCTAGGCGCACCCATTTGTGATTCGTCAGCATGCGCTCGGCACAACGCTCGTAATTGTGGTCGCTTTCGTGCTTATTTGTAAATACGGGGATCGGCCAATCGGCCTGGTCGCTCCATAAGACCTCTTGATCCCAATACGCGCCCTTCACGAGGCGAATTGTTATGGGAGTGCCACGCCGTTTAGCGAATGCGATCAAATTTTCGGTGTCGGCGAGGGCTGAGCGCAGATACGCCTGTACGACGATGCCGAAATGCGGGTACGAACGGAATTCGTCCTCGAGAAGCAATTCTTGAAACACTTGAAGGGTCATGTCTTTGAAGCGAAACTGCTCCATGTCGACATTGACGAATACGCCGCGTTCGCGCGCGAGCGAAAATATGGGGCGCAGTCGCTCTTTCAAAATGCCCACCGAGTCATCCCAAGCTTTTTCTGAAACTTGCGAATAAAGCGCGGTGAGTTTGACCGAAATATTCACTTTCGGGATCGCCCCTTGATCATCCGTGTCGATTTGGGGGTTTGTCCTCCAAGTTTCGGCGTCTCGACATAGTTTTTGGATGAGATCCATGTAGCGCGTTTGATATTCGAGAGCTTCTTTTTCAGACAAAGTCGCTTCGCCGAGAAGGTCGGCGGTGAAGCAGAGAGAATTCTCGCGCGCCTTTCTGAGAAGCGGCAGCGCCGCATCGGGGTTTTCGCCTGTGATGAACATCTTCGCCATCTGCGTGACATTTTTTCGAATCGCGCCAGCCATCAAGCCAGGGGCGAGTGAACCCACACCCAAACCAAAACTCAAAATTCCGGCGTCGGCGCCGAGGTCGGCGAAATATTCTTTCAGATGGCGGGCGACTTCCGAGCTCGACGTCAGGTACGGCAGCACATCCACGAAACGAAACATGCGCGTCTTGAACTGTTCATTTTTCATGCTCCAGTCCATGATTCGGCCGTACCACCAGTCTTTATTGAAGATTGATGACGAATCGTTTTCGATCATTTGAAAAATACGTTCACCAACTTGTAGAACTTCGGCTTCAAAATCGCGGGTGTTTACGGCGGGGGCGGCTGTTTCAATTTCGTTGTTCATAGCCCACGTTTTCTAGGAGCGACACCACCTCGTCAATATGATTTTGTGGCACGACGGCGAGCATGCTTTTGTGATTGGCGAGTGAAGCTTCGATACTGTTGGCGATTGCGGCGCTTTTGCCGCGAATGAAGCTGACTCCGAGTGGGAAGACGCGTTGATACCAGGGCGTTAACTTTAAGTTGGGTGCGGTCAGGCTATAGCGCATGGCGAATCGGTATGTCGAGGCGGCGGTTATTAGCCACTCGGCGCCCAACGTTAGGTCTTGCGGCACGTGGCCTGATATTCCGACAAATAAAGCCGTCAGTCCCCAAGTTACCGTTGACCCGATAGAATCGAGGTGTTCCCAACCACTGGGCGAATAATTCGCGTCGAGCACCACTGTTTTCTCAGATCCATCGGCGCCATGTCCGGCTATCGGATTCTTAGCTTGGCTGTACATTTTTAGTACACCGGGGTCATCCAGCTGGCTGTAGCTGCCGTAAAAGCGCGAAATGATACGTCGGGCAAGCCGCTGGGCCAGTCGAAATTTCTTCGGCTGCGTTCGATCCTTTGATTTTCGGCGCCATCGTCGCAACACTCTTTCGCGAATGATCGAGCCTAATGCGGAGCCGTAGCCTGTTAGGCCGACTTGTTCAAAATGGCCCATCAGAGAAGTAAGGGACTGATCGGCGGCTTCGGCGTCATCGGCCTGGCGCCCGGGCGTCATAACAACAAGAAATTTTGTCTTCCCATCAACGACTTTGCTTAGCACATGAACCCGGTAATAAGTCGTGGCCTTCTGCAGCGCACTTTGAAGCTCACGATTCGAAGCTGGGTCAAATCGAGTGTCTGATTTCAAATCACTCTGCAAAAGTTCATAGCAAGTAGGGGAGGCGTTGCTCGACTGCTCGTTGGGCGTTGACGATTCGCTCGGTTGAGCTGCCGCTTCGCTTACATGGGCCGCCAACGGCGAAATTGATGGCTCGATTGCGAATGCGTCAGGTTGAATAGTTGTTTCGGCGTGCGCTGGGCTTTGCGGTAGCAGCGACAATGTTGCGATTGCGAAAATAGCGAAAGCAAGTCTAAGGGTTCTCATCGTGCAAAAATATAGCAGACCGGCTGGCCACCCGCTACTGACATAAATTGTAAGTAATCCTGAAAAATCTTCCGGCTTTGCTTTGCATTTTTGGAGCATGAAGCGGTGACGTGATTCGTCACCGTAGTTGAAAAATCTCCGTGTCGACATGGGTTCATTGAATCTCGCTCAAATTACAGTGACAGAGCCCCCAGAACGGATGAGGTCAAACGGGCGACGTCGTGGATTTTTTCGACGGAAACCCCAAGTTTTTTGAGCGCCTCAACGTGCGAGGTCACGCATTGCTCACAACCGTTGGCGATAGACACCGCGAGCGCCAATATCTCAAATCGTTCACGTCCCATTTTGGGTTGTGCCAGCGATTGCATGCGGAGTTTCGCGGCCCCGTAAGTTTCGTCCGCTGTCGAATCGGCGTTTCGTAAAAATCGCCGAAACTTATAATATGAATTGAGCATAGTCATGATGGCGGGTATTTCGGTCGCCTCGCGAATGATCTCAGCGGCAGTCTCCAGATCGGCCATGCCGGCCGGCGCACCGACGTTCAGACGCACAAGTTCGACGCCGACCTCTTTGAATCGCGAATGACCGCGCAACACAGAAAGGCATAGCAACAGTAAAGAGTAATCCGCGCCGGCCAAGGTGGAGTCCTCAGCCAGCCGTTTCATATTCATCTTTAGATCTCGCGCAATCGACGTCTCCCGCCCTTCAAAAAGCGCTTCGATAAATTGCGTGTCCATGCGATCGTTCTCCTTTGTTAGGCCTTGTTCAAGGCCGCAGCAAGTCAGCCCTGCTACGGGCCCTGACCGTGAACTCACGGATTAAGAGTCGCTTCGCCTTTTTGCCAGTTACAGGGGCAAAGTTCATCTGTCTGCAGAGCATCGAGAGTGCGCAGAACTTCTTTGATGTTGCGACCGACGTTCAGATCGTTGACGCTGACCCAGCGAATGATTGCGTCGGGGTCGACAATAAACGTCGCGCGCAAAGGTACCTTTTCTGTCGGGTGTAAAATGCCGAGCGCTTCGCTGAGATCTTTCTTGTTGTCGGCAAGCATCGGGAACTTGAGGTCTTTTAAATCTTCATGATGCTGTCGCCATGCGAGGTGAACGAATTGCGAATCGGTGCTGGCCCCGAGAATTTGTGCTTCGCGATCGCGAAATTCCGGCAGAGCCCGGTTGAATTCGGCGATTTCGGTCGGGCAAACGAATGTGAAATCCATCGGCCAAAAAAACACCACCGTCCATTTACCTTTCAGGTCGGAGTTTGAAACCTCTTTGAATTCGCGGCCTTTTTCGAGGCTGACGACCGAGTTGAGTTTAAATTCGGGGAACTTCTCTCCAACCGACATAATTCGAGCCATAATAAATCCTCCTGTTTGTTTCTTAAGAATAGCGGTTAATAGAATATAAATAAAATGGATAATATTGATTAAAATATAGTTATTAACTATAATCAGGACGATGACGCTGACTCAACTAGAATACATAATAGCCGTATCCGAATTGCGCAGTTTTTATCGCGCGGCTGAAAAGTGCCATGTCACCCAACCTACCTTAAGCCAGCAGATTAAAAAGCTTGAAGACATTTTCGGCGCCAAAATATTCGATCGATCGAGAAAGCCCGTGGAGCTGACCCCAGCCGGCGTAACTCTGGTGACGCAGGCTCGACGCGTGCTGGCTGAAGCCGCGACAATGAGGCGCATTATCGACGAAGGGGCGACCCCGACGTTGAGCGGAGACGTCCGCCTGGCGATTATCCCCACACTCGCGCCGTTTTTATTGCCGCGCTTGGTGCGCACGTTGCGCGACATCCACCCGGCTCTCACATTACATATCGAAGAGGTTCAAACTGAAACGATCGTCGAGAGGGTATTGAGTGGCGCACTTGATCTCGGCATCATGGCCACACCCTACGATGAGCCCAAGCTGAGCGAGCAACCAGTTTTTTATGAACCAATTTATCTTTACTACTCGCCGGGGCACCCGATCGGCGCAAAAAATCGTGTGCAGGCAAGCGAGCTGAATCGAAATGAGGTGCATGTTTTGGCCGATGGGCACTGTTTTCGCGATCAAGCGTTAAAACTTTGCCGCGCGCGCGACCGCCAATCGCGCAAGACTCTATCCGGTCAGCGGGATCATAATTCGCTGGATTTTGCCGGAGGCAGTTTACACACGCTCAAAGCATTGGTGGATATTGTGGGCGGCTACACGTTACTCCCTTGGTTTGCCTGCCATGAGTTTCTCGATACTAAGGACAAGGGGCGCGTTCGGCCGTTTCATTCGCCGGAGCCAGCGCGAGAAGTCAGTATCGTGACCCGCGCGCATGATTTAAAGGCTCGACCCACGGCCGCTGTTGCCGAGGCGATTCAGCGATCGCTGCCAAAAGATCTTCTCGAGTTTCAAAACAAAAAGAAAACCGTGTTGCCCATACTGCGACCCTAGGTTAGGCTTGTCGTACAACAGTAATGCGGAGGACTCATGACAACGAATCGAAATGTACATTTTGGGGTAGCCTTTTTTCTTGGAGCTTTGGCAGTGACGCTGACCGGCTGCACGAAGGCGGATCTAAGCAGCAAGAAGAGCAAGTATAGTTATGCGATCGGTGTGCAGATCGGAAAAAACTTGAAACAGCAGAACATTGATCTTGACCCAAAGGCATTCGCTGCTGGCGTCGAAGATATGTACGCGGGTGAAAAGCCACGCCTGAGCGACGACGAGAGAATGGCGGCGCTTCGCGAAATGACTCAAGGTCTGCAAATGAAGCAGGCGGCCAAGGCACAAGAGAACGAAAAAACTGGAGAAGCATTCTTGGCGCAAAATAAGTCTAAACCGGGGTGGAAGGTGACCAGCTCAGGATTGCAATATCACATGGTGCGTGACGGATCAGGTAAACAGCCCACAGCCAACGACAATGTCGAGGTGAATTACGAGGGCAAGCTGATCAACGGTAAAGTGTTCGATAGCTCATACGAGCGTCATCAGCCGGCGACGTTTCCAGTGAATGCCGTGATTCCAGGCTGGCGCGAAGCCTTGCAATTGATGAAGCCAGGTTCGAAATACGAACTCGCTATCCCGCCGCAACTCGCTTATGGCCCTCAAGGCAGTTCCGTCATACCTGGCAATTCTGTGTTGTTGTTTACTGTTGAGCTTTTAAAAGTATTGCCGGGTTCGGGCGCTTCGGCCCAGGCTGGCCATCACGCGAAGAAGCATAAACATAAATAAATCACCAAGCGTAAAATGCGATTGCGCTTTTTACGAAAGTTTTAAATCCACCACGACTGGGTAATGATCGGATGGCAATTGGCCGCGCTCTTCAAGCGAGCGTGGCCATTGGGCGCGGTGGCCCAATTCATTTTTGAAATAGTGAACCGACGCCGATGCAACCCTACCTGCCAAGGCGGGTGAGACAAAAATATAATCGAGCTGTAAAAATGTCTGCTGGCCAAGGGGGTTGATTTGGACTTGTGTGAATCGTTCTTCGTGAGGCACCCCTAAAATATCAAGAGCTTCGGCAAGATCGGTTTGTTCGTGGAGCTGCACGAATTCCGGTTCTGTATTGTTCTTAGAAGCGATGCCGTTGAAATCACCGCTCACCACGACGGGTACGGTCGCCGGTAATTCGCGGCGAACTTCATTGTAGAGTTCGATCAGCGTTCTCGTTTCGGCCCGACGGCGCAATTTGCCTTCCGGGTCTATCCCGTCTGGGTCGAGCTTCGACTTTAAATGGGAGAGCAGTATCACTAAACGCGGTGAATTTTCGCCGGGCCTGAAGAGCCGCAATTCGGCGACATCCCGCGAGAAATAATGGGATTTGCCCCCGGCCGCTGTTTGCGTCTCATGCGGATAAAGAAAATGCAGCGGACGGTCGCGATGGCTGAGTAAGATGACTTTGTCCTCGAGATCGCGGCGGACTAAGTACCCCACGTCGATACCTCGATGTGAATTGCCTTCTTTTAAATACGCCGCGTAGCGCGAGCTTAAAAAATGTTGATTGAAGTTCTCGAGCGACTCGACGCCGCCGACTTCATTCAGCATCAAGATGTCGGGCGCCATGTCTTCAATCACTCTGGCAAGCTGCCAGACTTTTGCTAATGGCTTATTCGGGGTGGTTGAACTTGAAAACTTTTGCCATTCCGATTGGGTCACTTTCGAGAGGTCTTGCCCCTGGTACAAATCGAGGAATAAAAAAAGATTCTCGACGTTGAACTGGACGAGGCGTAATCTTTGTTCGCTGTTTGAAATATCTGACACAAGGTCATTCTATGTTGCAATTGAGTTTGGAGCAAACAACCCGTCGAGCTCTTGAAAACCCGCTTCTCAGGACGCGCTGGAACGTGGCTGGCAGCTCGACGAAACGCGGTCACCAAATTGTTATTTCGGGTTCTGACAAAATGAAGAACCGAGATGACGGGCAAGCCCTGTGTGTGTCCCGTGCCGCTTTTGAGCGGGCCGACGGAAGTGAAACTCGCGGCCACGACAAACGTCTTCTTATCTCCGACTACGCCCGCGTGCGTGACATGACGGGTTCATTCTGGCGTTCGCACAAACCCACCGGTTCGGTACATGTTCACCTTGTTGAGTTGAGCGATGAAGAAATTCTCGGTGCCCTGGTCGGAATCGGCCTTGCCGCCTACGCGTTTCGCAATTTCGTGCGCGAGCGCGATGAGAAAGATGCCCAAGTTCAACTTTCGATTTCAAAAGACAAGGGGCCTATCGAACGTGAGCTGATCGATACGGCGCAAGCGATCGCGACCGGCATGAATCTCGCGCGGCATATCGCGAATTTGCCGGCCGCTGTAGCCAACCCCGACGCCTTAGCAAAGTTTTTTAAAAAATATTTCGGAGCGCGCCCAGGTGTCTCAGTCGATGTTTGGGGAGTGGACCGTTTGCAAAAGGAAAAAATGGGTTTGCTTCTCGCGGTGGGGCAGGGCTCTCAATGGGGTTCGCGTCTTGTCCATTTACGCTACCGGCCCGGTGGTAAAGGCTCGTCTCGTCGGCGCGCAAGCGAAACGCGCCCCTTGGCGTTTGTTGGCAAAGGTGTGACGTTCGACACCGGCGGTTTGGATATCAAACCGGCGTCAGGGATGCGGCTAATGAAAAAGGATGTCTCGGGCGCGGCTATTGTCGCGGGCCTGTGCGATTTTGTATCGCGGGCGCGATTGAATACTCCCTGCGACTTTTACTTACCGCTCGCTGAAAATTCCGTTTCAGACCGCGCTATGCGGCCGGGTGACGTATTTCTTTCACGCGCCGGTCATTACGTCGAAATCGACAATACCGACGCCGAAGGGCGTCTAGTCATGGCCGATGCCTTTGACGTGGCATTGACCCAGTCGAAAGCGGATGCTCCCGAAGCTTTGGTCGACGTTTCAACTTTAACGGGTGCCATGCGCGTGGCGGTGGGGCTCGATGTCGCCGGTTTCTTTTCAAACGATGACGAGTTGGCGGCAGAGGCCGAACAGGCCGCGCAAAAAATGGGCGAATTGGCTTGGCGCATGCCGCTTGTTAAAAAATACGAGAAGTTTTTGAGTTCACAATTCGCTGATTTTAAAAATTCGTCAGATAGCGGATTCGGCGGCGCCATTACGGCGGCGTTATTTTTGCAAAAATTCATTCGAGCCAAAGACCCGCGAGCCGAGCGCGAAATCCCGTGGCTGCATTTCGACGTCATGGCATGGAACAACTCAGGCGATGGCGCAATGGCTGAAGGTTCAAACGCACAGACGCTGCAAATTCTTATCGGGATGTTGTTGCGTAGAGCTTGAGGCAACTGCCGACCCAGTGACGGGGAAATGGCAGGTGCCTTTTGCCTTTCAAATACCGCGGTTTCATTTGATTCGGCTCGGACATCGGAGAATAATACGCCGTCGCGTTTCGAATCTCCGGTAACAGCCTGAGTTCCTTTCTGAATTCGTTTGGTTTGAGAATGGCTTCGCTGGCAACTGCTACGGCGTCGTCCCATGCAATTCGGTGCTTTTCATCTTTTGTGTCAACGCACACGATTTTTTTGAATTGTGAGTCGCTCGGCTTCCAGACGTTGAACTGATTTTTTTTCGTTAAAACGCCGGCCAAATCGGCATGACCTGGGTTGCAAAATTGTTTGCTCGCTGTGCTGCATCCGGGCAACCGATTCATAATAACGGCGGCGATCGCGTAATAGTAGCGCTTGTCTGAATCAGCTGTCTGTATGTATTGTTTTGTATAACGATCTCTAAAATATTTCGGCGATTCGCAACCGCGCATTTCGCCATAGAGAGTCCGTGCCAACATGTCGATGTTCGCCAAATCCTGAGCGGTCGTGCGAGTACGCATCGACACCGGGTGATAGGCTGTGCGCATATAATGGTCCACACGGCCTTGCCAAATGCGTAGGGCTGTTTTTTCCAAATGATAAGGGTTTAGTGATTCTTCGCATCGATTGCGGGCGACCAACACCTGAATGGGTTGGGTATCTTTTAGTTTCAGGTCACGTTCCATGTTGCTGAAAAACTGACCGAGAAGCGATCTCCCCTCCGTACAGCAACTGATTTTCGCTTCGGTTTGCTTGTCCTCGTCGCTGAAGATTCTCATTTTTTTTGCGTCGAAGGGGCGGGCGCCGAGGCCGGCTGAATCCACGTAGGCCCATACGGCTTCGGCTTTATCGCCGTGCAGATATTTTTCGATGGCACTTTTCTTATTGGGCACGAGATCCACTTTGTAATAAAGCTCGCCGCCTTTGCCGTTTAGGGCGGATTTTGAGATCCCCGCATTCCACACTGCATCGGTTACAAACATGCGCATCGGCTGACCGTGCAAGGTGACTTCAGAATTACCGTTTTTTAGGTATTGAACATTTAAGAAATGAGAACGTCCATCTGCGGACAGGGTCTGGCATGTGTCATATGAGTGATGCTTTTTGCAGGGATCGCTAATCGAAAAAGTTGGGATGGTATGCACGCGATAACGGCTGACAAACGCTTCAACCGGCTCGTCCGTATGATTGGTACCGCGTCCATTGAGCGAAACCCAAGAAAATTCTTCATCAGAGACGCTGACCATTGGATGAGCAATATCACCAAGAGCATTGACCGCACGTATCCAAGGGTAAGATGGCAGTGAGGTCGGTCGAGTGAAACGATTTGGGGAGCAAGGGACGACGCTGTCTTCGAGAATGTAACCGCTAAACTGATACTGCCGCACGGCAAAGTCGGTTCGCGGGTTCGGATTGATCGTATCCACTCGCACATTATGTTTGAGGCGGCACCACTCGCGTACATGTGTGGGCTCGCTGCCCCCTGCGCTTGGGATAAAAAGCAGGCCGCCGATTGCAATAAGCACTGGTGCGATAAAACGAAATTTCATCTTAAGTGACTTATCGGTCAGAATAGCCAAAAAGTTTGCGTTTTTTTATAAGGTCCCGGACCACGGTCGGGACGAGCTCTTCCCACTTCGGGTTGCCGGCGGAGAGAAGTTTACGAACGGCCTCGGAACTCAGACTTGTATCGACGTCGTCGCAATTTTGCATGTCGGCCATTAGCCGATTCTCGACCAAATACCGGTACAATGGCAAAACCCCAGGCTCCGGTTTGAAAGTGGCGGCCGTTGTGCACGACTGGTCAGTTTTATACGGATAAACATACATGCGAGTCTTGTCGTCAAACAGGTGCCCGAACGCCCCGAGCATCCCGCCTGGGTATTTTTCATAAAACTTCTTATCGAAGAGACCGTTCAGCGTGACGGCGCCAATCACCAAACAAATATAGTTGTCGGTGAGATGGCGCAGCTCTAGACGAAGCTGGGCGAACAGCGAAAAATTCGATATCAATACGTGATGACCGAGTGCCGATAACGTATCCACGCGGTCGAGAAAATCTTTTTTGTCGACCTCATCGCCAGTCTGCAGTTGCGACATGGCGAGCTCCATCATGACCGTGACATCGCTGCGCTTAACTTGAAAATCGCGCTCCGCCTGGCGCAATCCGTTTTCTAGGATTTTTTCGTTGGTCAAAGTGACTGGTCGAAATGTTCCGCGCTGAACGAGCACCGGTCTTTTGTATAGCGCGTCGGCGATCGAGAGGACTTCACCCTTTGGGCTAAAAAGTGCCATTCTAGTAAGATCCTGCCGGACGAGTTCGAGACACATCAATCGGCTGTCAATGTGCTCCACATCGGGCCCGCTGAAGCGAATGAAGTTCACTTCAATTCGATCATTCGTCAGATTGTCGAGTAGTGACTTCACCAATTCCGGTCCGCCGTGCTCGATGTGACGGCGGGCGGCGAACACGAGGTTCACCCCTAAAATGCCGAGCGCGTCTTGCTGTTGTAGCCGCAATCGATCGCGCATGCGCACGTGTAAGACGATGTCATTCGTCGGGCCGCCGGGGCGTTGTTGAAAACGAATCCCCATCCAGCCGTGGCAGCTCGGTATTTCTTCATGTGAAGACGTTGCGACGGTATTGGCAAAGACAAAAAAACAGGTCGAGGCCCTGCGCTCCGGCAATCGTTCTTCGAGCAAAGCGTATTCGTGCGAGAGCATTTTTAAAAGCCGCTCTTCGCTGACGAACCGGCTGCCTTTGCCGTAGATTGAATCGCTGAACGATTTGTCGTAGGCCGACATTGATTTGGCGATAGTTTGCGAGGCGAGTCCGGCTTGAAAAAAATGTCGTGCAACTTCTTGCCCTGCGCCGATTTCGGCGAAGGTGCCGTAAAAGTTATTCGACTTGTTGATCTCGAGCGCTTTGTTGCGAGTCGTCTGAGATACGGACTGTGAATCGGCCATGTTTTCTGCCTTTAGGTTTCGCGCAAAGCTCGCCGCAAAATTTTACCGACGTTCGTCTTCGGCAATTCGCTACGAAACTCAACGTATTTTGGGACTTTATAAGCGACCATGTTTTTACGACAGTAGTCGATGATTTCCGTCTCCGTCACCGGGCTCTTTTTCACAACGAAAATCTTCACGACTTCGCCTGATCGTTCGTCGGGTACGCCGACGGCCGCGACTTCTCCGATGGCCTCCATCGATGCGACCACATCTTCGATCTCGTTTGGGTAGACATTGAAACCCGAGACTAAAATCATGTCCTTTTTTCGATCGACGATTTTAAAAAATCCATCCGAGTCCATAACCGCGATGTCACCGGTCCGCAGCCAGCCGTCGGGCATGAGAATTTTCGCTGTTTCATCGGGGCGATTCCAATACCCTTGCATCACTTGCGGGCCGCTTGCGCACAGTTCGCCTGGTTGCCCGAGCGCTACGGTGGCGCCGTTGTCGTCAACGAGCTTCACGTCGGTCGACGGGACGGGCAGTCCAATCGTGCCCGTTCGGTGCGAGCCATCTACCGGGCTGCACGAAATAACTGGCGCCGCTTCGGTCAGGCCGTAACCTTCGATGATCGGCGTACCCGTCAGTTTTTCCCACCTGTCCGCGACCGAATTTTGGAGTGCCATCCCGCCCGCGACCGAAATTTTAAGCGATGAAAAGTCCATCGATTTGAATTTGGGGTGGTTCATCAGCGCGTTGTAAAGTGTATTCACTCCGGTCATAACCGTGTAGTGCTCTTTGCGCAGCGTTTTGACAAAGCCAGGTATGTCGCGCGGGTTTGTGATTAAGAGATTTGTGGCGCCTCGACGCATGAATGACAGACAATTTACTGTCAGCGAAAAAATGTGATAGAGGGGCAGCGCCGTCACCACGGTTTCTTCTCCGAGTTTCAATAGGGGAGCCATCCATTCGCCAACCTGGAGCATATTGGCGATCATATTCTTGTGTGTGAGCATCGCGCCTTTAGCGACTCCCGTGGTGCCGCCGGTGTACTGCAGAAAGGCCAGATCGTCAGGGGTGAGTGTCGGGTCGGCGAGATCGTTGAGAGCCCCTTCGTCCAGCGCTTCGAAAAAACTGACGGAGTTCGGTATGTCAAACGGCGGGACCATCTTTTTAACATGTTTCGCGACCGTGTTGACGATCAGACTTTTCGGAAAGCCGAGCAGATCGCCGACTTCCGTGACCACCACCAAGTCGATATCCGTGTCTGGCAATACGTCTTGCAGATTGTGGGCGAAGTTGGCGAGAATCACGATGGCCTTCGCACCCGAGTCGCGAAACTGGTGTTTCATTTCGCGAGCTGTGTAGAGCGGGTTCGTATTGACGATGACAAGCCCCGCTTGCAGCGCGCCGAACAGCACGATCGGATATTGCAAGACGTTCGGCATTTGAATGGCTATGCGATCGCCCTTTTTCAGACCGCGGTTTTGCAAAAATGCGGCGAAATCGCGCGACATCTCGGCGAGCTCGTCATAGGTGAGAGTGCTCCCCATGCACTTAAAAGCGGCGAGTTTTGCGTAGCGCTCAGTTGTTTCTTGAAATAAGTCAACGATGGAGTTGTAACGACTCGTGTCGATCGTTTCGGGCACGCCCTTTGGATAATGCTTTAACCAAGGTTTTTCCGCCGGTTTATCCATCGATGACTCCCTTCAGCCTTTAAAACGATATATGACGCCCGTGATTATGAATAGCACTGCCGCGCTGAGTTCTTCATAATGTTTGAACAGTTTTGAACAATCTCCCGAAGGAGGGAATTATGACCGTAAAATCAAAGGCTGCGTTTGCTATGGCCGTTTGTATAGGTCTGATCGGGTGCGCTCATGACAAAAATAAAGCGGAAAAAATCGACACCAGTTTGAAATACGCTGAGCCGATTACCGGCAACGAAAAAGTCGGAGTTAAAAACGGCGACCTGGTCGTGCAAAAAAAGGTATTGATGAGTGAGCAATTGCGCGATTTGCAAAACAAAGTTTACAGTCTGCAAGACCGCGTTTACGGCAATCGCGATTACGGTTCTGAAGGCCTGTGGGGAGCATTAAGAAAATGTCGCGCCAAACTGGTCAGCCCGGCCATGGGCGGCGATGGTCACTTGATGTGGACGGAGCCGCGCGATCTCGTTGTCCACTCCGATAAAGACTACACGATCGGTCTTGACGACCAAAATCGCATCGTCGGTCTGACGACCGAATATTTAAAAGATCGCATCACGCGCTTTGAACAATACAAATCGATTTTGGATAAGCGCGAAGACCAACTTCAAACCAAACTTGATGTTTGCGACACCGAACTCGCAGCCGCTAAATGGAAGCGTAAAAATAAAACAGCGTCGAATTAGTAACGTTTAATGCGTGGGCGATGCCGGTCTAAGCGTCGCCTGGCCCGCAACTTTAGCCGCGGCTTCGGCTGCGGCTTTTTCGTCGCCCAAATAATAGTGCCGTAGGGGCTTCATTTTGTCGTTGAGTTCGTAAACGAGCGGGATGCCGGTCGGGATGTTCAACTCGCTGATCGCGTCGTCTGAAATTCCGTCGAGATGTTTAATCAAAGCGCGCAGAGAATTGCCGTGAGCGACGATCAAGACACGTTGTTTTTTCTTAATGGTCGGTACAATTTTCGTCTTCCAGTACGGCAACACGCGGGCTTGGCAGGATTTGAGCGATTCGGTATCGGGCAGTTCCGTTTTCTTGAGCGCACTGTAGCGGCGGTCATGGCACGGATGGCGCGGGTCCGACCGTTTTAATTTTTCGGGGGGAGTGTCGTAACTGCGACGCCATATAAAAACCTGATCTTCGCCGAACTTCGCCGCTGTTTCGGATTTGTTAAGGCCTTGTAAAGCTCCGTAATGGCGCTCGTTGAGTTGCCACGCGCGCGTCACCGGTAGCCACATTTGGTCGGTTTCGTCGAGCACATACCACATCGTGCGAATCGCTCGCTTCAAAACCGACGTAAAAACACAATCGAATTCGTACCCGGCTTCTTTTATTAATCTGGCCGCCGATTTGGCTTCTTCGACCCCTTTGGGCGAGAGGTCGACGTCTGTCCAACCGGTGAATCTGTTTTCTTGATTCCATGTGCTTTCGCCGTGACGAACCAGAACGAGCTTGTGCTTCATAATGACTCCTGTTAATTCAATATAGTTATATAGTTAAGGCGGAGGTCAAATGGAACTTAAAAGATGGGAACTCATTTCCGTACTGGGTCTAATTTTAGCGGGTGTCGCCTCGCGATTTCTACCTCACGCTGTCAACTTCACGCCGATCTTGGGGCTCGCGATTTTCGTCGGTCACATGAGCCGGCGCAATCCGTTACTGGTCGCGTTTATGGTTGTACTGCTTGTGGTCAGCGATCTCGCCATCGGTTTCTATGACGGGATTTCTCTGGTTTATCTTTCTTACGCTTTGGCATTTGGCTTCGGTTATTTGATTCGCCGACGTGGTAAGAAAATCGGTGCTGCGCCGATTTTGGTGTCGGGGCTTTCAACGGCCATACTGTTTTTCTTTTTCAGCAATTTGGGCGTGTGGCTCTGGAGCGGCATGTACGAAAAGTCATTGACTGGGATTGTCCAGTGCTACGCTTTGGCGCTGCCGTTCTTCCCGAACGTTGTGATCTCAACTCTCGCGACTGTCGCTTTGACCTTCGGCGTGTTTGCGGCGACGGAACGTTTGGCTGCCCGTAGCGATCGTGGCGGCGAGGGCGTTCTTCAAGAAGTCACCGGGCAAAAACGGTAAAACTCCCATCGTCATAAGAGCCCCGAGTGTCGGGCCATGCGCGCCGGATTTCGTTAGTCCAAATGTTGGCTCGAGGTAAAGCGCGAGCACGGCGACTCCGAATGTGAAAGTGATCACACTGCCGCAAGCGGCGGCGAAGAATGCGCCAAGCCATGAGGCGCGCGCACCGCGATCGGCCAGTTCGCCAATCACCAAGGCGCCAAGCGACATGCCAAATAAATACCCGACTGTCGGGCCGAGCTCGAGGCCAGCCGTACCCGCCGAAAAAACCGGCGCGCCCAAACCCCCGATGAGCAAATAAGCCGTCATTACGGCTAGCGATCGATTGCGGCCGAAAAGAAGCGCCATCAGTGCGACGCCGAACGTTTGCCCGGTGATCGGCACGGGCGTCCACGGCAGCGGGATCGTGAGCTGCGCAAGAAGCGCGACAAACATCACGCCGACCGCCCAAAGAAGAAGTTCAGTGGCGAGGGATTTCGTGTGGATTTCGGAATTCTTTTTGCTTAGGACGTGAGTGTTCATGGCTCTCCCAAATCGGTTGGTTCTGATCAATATTCTGATCAATGAATGCCTGTTGAATGCCTGGCTCATATGAATACCAGATCGGATTGCTCACGGCAATTGCGTCGCCGGACTGGCGCCTGCCTTGGCAGACTGCCTAGCCATCACGCAGCCTATGATGCGCGTGGCACAAAAGCCGCAGGTTTTTCTCTGTCGCGGGGCCGCCCAAACAAACCGGGTGGATGTGATCGATTTGAAGAAGATGTCGTGAATCGCAGCGCCTGCCCGTCGTTGGGTCGGCGTAAGTGCATTGGCCCTGATCACGCTGCCAAATCTGCCGTTTGAGGCGTGACGGGATATGTCGGGGATTGCTCGATGGCCCTCTGATGTGTGGGCCTTTTATAGGTGCCGCAAATTTCGCCTCCGCCGAATGCTTCGCCATTGGATCCAATTTCTTCAGCATATATTCACACATGTCATCAATCAGATCGGCATACGCCATTTTTGGATTTTTGTGCGCGCGCAGATTTTTAAGTCGATCAAGCTTCTCGAGTGTCACCTGCTTTAATCTCACATGAAGCAGCGCTTCGTCACCGGCGGTGGCTTTAACGACTTCACGTTTAGGCGGGAGTGCCCTCACGCCAAACTCGCGGACGAGAATTTTTTCAGTTTCGCGCTTCGAGCAATTTTCAATTTTCTCAAGCACTGATTTTTGCTCCGGCACATCGATTTTTTCTCTGGAGAAGAAGCTCTGCGCCATAGAAAGATTCGTCAAATTCAGTTCACCCGAATTTAATTTCTCTTTTATTTCGGGCAAAACCCGCGCCATCTTCACAGCCGAAATCCTACGGTAGGCGCACGACTCCGAATAGCCGAGCGCTTTCACGGCATACTCAAACAGCGAGCTATAACCCATCTTGAGATGCAGATTCGCATCCTGAATTTTCTGCAAGTTTTCAATCACAAGACCGGTGAGCCGCCGCTCTTCTTTGACGAGTTTTAAGGTTTCATCGTGAAGGGAATCGTGGAGCGTACAATTCATTTTAATCCTTTCTTTTGGCTTTTTTCTCGCGCGCAAATTCTTTTACCATTGCTTTTAAATTTTGAGTTTTCGCTCGATTGGTTGCGTCGAAGAAAAATTAATCCGGACACTCGTGAACGTATTTGAAACGAACAGTTCAACCGTTAGCCGAGACATTTTCGATTGCTGGTACAGCGATGTGCACCTCCACCCGGACGTGTAACCTGCGGGCATTTAGATAGAAAAAATCGTGTCAATAAATATTATTTGTTTCTGCCAGCTTTTCTGGAGACGAAGCTCTGCGGCAAAGCTTGTTCGCGGTTGGCGCATTTGCAAATTCAAACTGTCTATGCAATTTGCATCCGTCAATGGCGCGCGAAACGACTGTCTAAAAACTTTGCGTCTCAAAATGAGATTGCCGAGCGAGTTTGGCGATTTGAGCGCCCCATCTCGAATTGGACCGCGCACGCTGGATGGCCGCTTTTTGGCACTGGGTTTGCTTTACATTTCTGTAGGACTCAATTTAGCCGCTGGTCCTTTGTGCCGATAAGTTCTGATGAAACGCCGGCAAAGCGGCGATACGAAGGGGGAATCAATGACAAAGCTCATTTCAACCAAGCCGATCACTTTTCGCGTGATCGCGCCACTCGCTTTGGGATTGATTTTGTTTAGCGGAGTGAATGGGTGGGGACAGAGTGATAGGCAAACAGTTACACCACCGCCAGGTTATATATTGATAAAACTGCCAGGTCGGTCGGCCGCCGGGAAAGACGAACAGAAGCAGCCGGATGCGACTTCCACCGAAGCAAATTCTCTAGATTCTGTTCAGGAGTGCACCGCCACACAGAAGGATGTAACGGCACTAAAGCGTACAAACAAAGCTTTGCAAAAATTTGATGACGACGCTCAAACTGATGCTAGTAAGACGAGTAACCCAGCAGAGTTAGCCACAATAAATAAGTGTGTGGGATTCGTGCATAGAAGCGCCAATCAGGTCACAGCTAAAATCAACACCATGAATAAAAGCCTGTCTAAAGAAATTTGTGCCTACCAGATGAGCTCTTGGATAAACCCCGTTGGCGCAGCAGGCTCTGCAAAACATATGGCCGATCTCTCGACAGATTTCAGTACGCAAGCCGGGGATCTCGGTACCGATTTCACCAAAGCCTTTGGTGCCAAGAAGAATCCCGAGGCTAAATCGCGAAGCACGGGACAACCAGAGCAGAAAGGATTTAAACTTTGTGATGTGAATTGCACCGATTCAGATTTGCACACAGATTGCATGAATATAGCAAAAAACTATTCCGACGAAATATTTCAGATGACGCTTGCAGCTTATACCGAACAGTACGGCGCCCAAAAAACCTGGAACGACGTCAGAGTCGGCATGGGTCTCGCCGCGGTTGGCGGAGTTGTCGCGATCGTCAAAGGCATTCAGCATCACAACGACGCGAACAGGCGCGCTAAAGTAGCAAACGCATACAACAACGGGATTCTCACCAACGCCGATGGCACGACGACTGACTGTACGACGGCGCAGAATTATCTAACCGAAGCGTGTCAACCCGTGCTCATGCACTATTGCACAGAGACGCAACACGCCGGCGGCACGGGCTGTCAGACGTTTCAATCCAGCTATTGTGCGCTTTCGACTTCGAATGCCAGCTATTGCTTAGCGGGGGCCGCGGCAACGTACTGCCAAAGCTACAGCGGCAGCAGTCCGGCCTGTCAGTGGATGGCCACTCGCCCCGCTTCGTGTCAAGCGAACCCGTACGATCAAAGTTGTTTAACGTCACTATCCAATAGCCAACTTGCGACCCAATGTTCGTCTTATCCAAACGATCCGCTTTGCCAGGCTTTCACTCAAGGTAAAGTTGTGAACCAGGCCGGATCGACAAATATTGCTGCCAACCCGTTAACCAATACGACGATCATACCTTCCACTTCTAATGCGGCTGTCGGGGGTTTCAATCAACTGATCGATACCGGCAGCACCTCGAGCGCAAGCACGGCGCCGACGGATTCTTCGAGTTCGGCATCTACTGGCACAGGTTCCACCACCAACAGCGGCGGCTTGACCGTTCGCGCGCAAGTACGAGGCCAACCGGTTGCCAACATGTGGGCGGCGAATTCGGGCACTACCGTCGCCGTTCTGTGTGGTTCTGCAGGGTGCCGTTAGTTGAACAGGAGGCTCTACTGTGGCCAAAAAGCGAATTGTCGCCGACAACTTCCCCAATTTGCCGGGCAATGTGCCTATCACACAGAAAATGCTTTACGGCGTTCGAAATGAATTGTCGTCCAAATTTATGTGCGGATTGAACGCCAGGTGCGCGAACCTTAAAACGTCCCGATGTAGAGCTGCCAGGCATCGGGGCCTTCACCCGGCTGCTGGTTGATTTTGCGGCCGTAATCAAGACTCAAGGGGCCGACTGGCGTGTTGATCCGAAGGCCAACACCTGCGCTTTGGCGAAACGGATCATGAAAGGTTTGGCCGGCGATATCCACTTCGCCGCCGTCGTAAAAAATCACGCCTCCGAATGCATCGTGAATCGGGTAGCGCAGTTCTGATCGCACGAGAAAATAATCGCTTGAATCGGGTATAATGTACACTTGTTGAGTTGGGTCGACCGGGAATTCGACGCCATTGGGGTCACGATCGTTGCCGATACCACTGTAGCCTTCAAGAGTGTCGTAACCGCCGAGAAAGAACGCGTAGCTGAGCGGGATCCCGCTACCCGGGATGTCGTTGATATTTTTTTCGTAGCCACCGCGCACTTCGTTCGACCAAACCCACTTGGACGAGCCAAAAAGCGGAATGTAATGCGCGAATGTCATTTCACTGCGATAAAAATTCACTTTCGCGGAACTCCCCATGCCGGGGTCGGCATAAAGTCCGTCGATGCGAAACAAGTTGCCTCGCGTGGGTAAAAATCGGTTATCGGTGTAATCCATATCGAGAATCGGCCCGGCGTACGCAATGCGAACGCTGTTGTCGAGCGTGCGCGTACCGAAACTCGGTACGTTGTAAATCGACTCGCCGCTGAGGCCCCAGCCAATCCAAGTGAACTTCGTATGTGAACTGAGATCGCGCTCCGCCGAAAATGACATCGAATCCGTCGCGAGAAGTTGTGTGTTGCTGATGTCGAGAAAGTATTCGGAATGGCCGACATCGACGCGACCAAGCCATTTTGAATTAAATAAAAAAGGTTCCTTATACGCAAGGTCGATTTCGTATTCGAGCCAGTTCGGATTGTTGATATTCGATTCGACGACGCTGTAGACACTCGCCGCGCGCCCCGTCCCGCCAATGTTGTTGTACGAAACGCCGCCGCGGCCACGAGCGGTCAAGCCGTTTTTGTTTGTCATACCCGCGCCGATTTGAAAAAGCCCGGGGTTTCGTTCGGTCACGGCCACAATTAACGTTCGTTGTGAAATATTGGTGCCGGCCTCGAGCATGCGAATATTCACATCCGAGAACAAATTCGTCTCTTCGATCAAGCGGCGGTTTTCTTCGAGAAGTTCAGGTGTCAACAAATCGCCGGGTTCGATCGTCATCCGCCGTCTGATGACGTAGGTCTTTGTGAACGTGTTACCTTCGATCTCGATCGCTTTGACGTAAATCTTCGGGCCCTCGTAAATCTGAAAATGCACAGTGGCCGAAAGCCCGTCGGGGGAGTAATCGACGATGTTTTCGTTTTCGTTAAGCAGGCGCATCTCGAGATATCCATTGTCGTGGTAAAACGATTTCAAGCGTTCAATGCTCTCTTCGAGATGATTGAGATGCAACGGGGCATCCGGGTGGATGGAGAGCTGGCCCGTCAACTGGGCTGGGGTATAATCGTGCACTCCTTCAAAATCAATCTTAGATAATTCGGTCAGCGGGCCTTCATCAAGTGAAACGATGACGGTGACAGCATCTTTTTTGTCGCTATAAACAGCGCGGCTCGATTGAACCTTGGCCCGCAGATAGCCTTGGTTGTTGAGTTCGGTAATCAAATTTTTGTAGCCGTTTTCGAGATCCTTTTTTACATAGAAATTCCGTCTTACGGTATTCGAGCTATGCTGCCGAATGAACGACGAATAATAAAAAGCCGGTCGTGATATGCGCCCGCGGATTTCAATATTTCGTATCTGCACGCGCTGGCCTTCGTCGATGTCGATCAAAAGTCGCTTGATCATTTCGGTTTTCAGCACCTTTTCTTTCAATGCAACTTGAACGTTCGGGTAGCCCCTCGAAATAAAATTACTTCGAATCGAATTCACGATATCGAGCCCCGGGTCGCGGCTGCCGCGAGTGAAATTATTTAAATCGAGATCGCGCAGAACGTCCCGGTCTGTTAATCTCTTCGCATTGTGTATAAAAAACTGATCGTCACTGCGGGCGAATTGCGGGCTTGAAATGAATAGTTGATAGCGGTACGGGTCGCTTATTTCATAATTGAGGACGGCCTGGGTGTGCGCATCGTTGTAGGTGACATCTTTTTGCGAAAGCACCGCATTGATATACCGATGATCTTTCAAATATTCATTTGCGTCACCTTCGATCGCTAAGACCGTGTCTTCAGAAAAAGGTGAGTTCTCGTGGTGTTTTATAATCTTCTCTAGTTTGACACTGAGGGCAGGGTTAATGGATAGAAATCGCACGCTTGTGATGATACAGGGCGGGCGTTCTCGAACACTGACCAGGAGCCGGACCTCGGTTGACGAGATATTTTGAAAATCAAAACCCACTATGGCGTTGAAATATCCGCGACGGCCGTATAGTTCTTTAACCCGTTCGGCCGCGTCTTGCAGCTGAGTGATGTCGAACCGCGCCCCCAACTTGAGCCGCATGGCCTGGCGTATATCGCCGTCTGAAATCGCGTGATTGCCCCCGATTTTTATATCGCCGATGCGCTTCAAAATAACCGCCTCGATGGCGTAGGCGCCGTTGTCTTTCACGACTGACACGGATTGATAGGTATTCAACATCATTAATTCGCGAATCGCTTCATCCAAGTCTGCTAGGCTCGGCGAACCCGATCTTAGTGATGGAATTTTCTCTTCAACCAAGGTGCGATCCGCGGGGATGACGTTGTTAAAAAGCACGCGCGCCTGGGCTGAACAGGCGAGAAGCGTGATCGCCGAGCTTAGCAGCAGAAGGAGTTTCACTTAAACTCCTTCTTGTACTGAAGATCGAGACCGAAAATATCGTTGTTTTCTTGCTCGATGAGTGAGTCCGTTGTGCCGGTCGTGTATTGGCGGCCCTCCCAACTGCCGAGAACGGAAACGTTGTGATTTAAGAGATATTCGGCGGAAAAATCGTTCACGGTCGTTTGCCCGATTTCGCGGCTCGCGGTCGTGCCGAACCGCGGGGTCCACTGCTTTCGAAGCGTGATTGTCGGCTTTGTCGTTTGATCGACCGAATCGTAAGACGACGACACGTCGAACTGAAGACCGAGCTTTTTCTCAAATTTTTTGCTGATGCCGAGCGACTGCGAAAGCATCGCACTGCCAAATTGGGCACCCGAGTTGGCCATTTGGGCATTCGGATCTGTGACGTTGATTTGCTGCTGAACGAAGTCTTCTGGAGTTTCGCTGATAAACCCCAAAGTCAGAAGTGAAATGAGGTCAGTTTGCGTCAGCGGCGGTTGACTGTGCAAAATGATTTTGGGGTTATTGGCCTTACCCTGCACCGTCAGGTCGACATCGAAATCGCGCGTTTCGGAGTTTTTCAGATACGCTGTGAGCTTGGTTGTACCGCGGACGTCGAGTACCGGATTATCCGGCGGGGCTTGCTTGTATGTTGCGCTGGCGCTCGAAAGGTCGAATGTGTTACTGCGAAAGTCGACTTTACCGCCCTTTGCGACTAACACTTTGCCGTCGAGCAGAGGCGCCTGCGGGTCGCCGTTAATGTGGAGTTGCCCGGTAATGGACGATTCGATTTCCATTTGGCTGATTTGCAAATCAATTGGGACGTCTTTCGGCACATCCACGTTGAGAGCGAGGGCGATCGGCATAAATCTACGAGCACTCAAAAATTTAGGCAAATAAACGCTGGGTTTTACATCACGAACGGTTTTACCGCTTGCGGTTTGCTTAGGTTCGATGTGACCCGAATCGACGATAAAATTCGCACCTATTGTGTACGGGAAGGTATTGCCCTTCACGTAAAAATCGCCGCCGCCGCGAATGTGAAAGCCGTCCGGCACGTTAAAACGCGCGTCTTTGATATTGCCCTTGATGTCGACTGGTACAATTGTGCCGCTGGCGCTGCTTGTAACGGACATATGACCGCTCGCCGTCAGTAAACCGCTGGCGAGGCGCCCTTTGACCGAGTTTACCGAAATTTTATTTTTGTTAAAGCTGATGTCGGCCGACATTCGCTCGAACGCATGCGGAAAACCTTTGAGTTTTATAAGTCCGTCTTCGAGCCCGAACGCGCCGGAAAAAAGCGGTTCTTCGACGGTGCCTGCGATAAGAAACGAAAATTTACCACGGCCGCGCAGATCATCGAGAAACGGCGTGAACAGACTGAGTAGAGCCATATTGATGTTACCATCTAAGCTCATGGCGAGTTCACCCGGTCGCGAACTTGATGATTTCAATCTGGCATAGCCTTGATCGTTACCCGTGATCTCAAAATTATGAGTTTCAAGAATGCCGTTATTTGCGATCAATACCATTTTCTTCAGAGCGCGCATTTCGGTTTGGCCGTTTTGAACGTCTAATTTCGTGATCTCAAGCCGGCCGGTGAATTGCTTCCAATCTTTATTCGGAAAACTCAAATCGGCATTCCCCGACAGTGCTGTTTGAAACATACCCAGTCGGGTGGAGTCAGAAAAGCCCGCCAGAGCTTCAGCAAAATCCCAATCCGAAATTTGAAATTGCAGGCGACTCGAGCCGTCGGGGCCGCGCTGCGCGTGCCAATTGCCGGTTAAGGTAGAGCCTAAAAAATCTCCGCCGGCGTCGATTTCGTTTGGGTCCATCATGAAATGAAAATGAGAGTCGTCGGCCGGTTGATCGCCGACGGTGGTTTGAGTGAGCGTGCCCTGAGCATCGACGGTCGGGTCCTTGATCGGCCCCGTGAAATGAGATTGTAACGAGACATTGCCTGTCATGTTGAGCTTTAACTTAGCGAAAGCGTCGGATTGCTCAAGTGCAAATCCGGTCCCTTTCGCTAGGAGATCGACTTGGCCCTGCGGGCTCATGTGTCCGTTCAGCGTGAGTGTCCCGGTGCCTTTTACGAGGTTGACATTGCGGGTTTGAACCTGCCCATTGCGTGAGCCGACGTCAAAAGTGAGTTGATCGAATGATTCATCTTGAATCGACCCGCGAAATAAATTTGAAACGAGATCGTATGAAAGTTCATTGACCTTAAGCGGGCCCCAAAGCTCAAGATTGGCCGTACCGGTACCTGAAACTTTGAGTGGCAGAGTCACTTTGCGCGATAGCGCGCCCGTAATGTCCGCCGAGTCGAGAAAAGGAACTGACGCGTGCATCTTTACTTGATTGTGCTTCAAATCAATTGCCAAGCTACCTAAATAACGCGAACGATTCAGTTCACCTGAAATGTGGTCGAAAAACAACTTGCCGGATCGATAACGCATTTCAAACCGGGCGCGGCCGACCTTGTAATCGTACAGCCACATATTGTCGCCATGAGCGATGAGGTCAATTGTCGCGGCATTCAAATCACCTTGCGTTGTACCTTTGACGGCGATGACGCCTTCGGGTTTTAGCCCGGCCAAATCGGCGATGTCGCTGAATTGCAGCCGATCCGATGAGTAATCGATTTTGAAACCGTTTTGAAACGAAATCGTGCCGCTCGAATCGCCTGCGCTCGCTTGACCCTTAATTGCCCCAAGCAAGAGATGGGATTTATAAGTTACTCCCGCAGGAGTCACCGTCACGCTACCTTGCACGGCCGATTCATTGACGCGCACGATTTCATGCGCCCCCTTTTTTATCGAATCATTGACGCGAAAATTTCGGCCGGTCACACTGCCGGTGCAGGTCAAGGCAAATGGAGCCTTGAGATGCCCCGTGCATGGCAAATCAGCGCTGAGGCCGATGTAAACAGGAATCGTGCGAAGACCGAGCGCTTGAAACAGCCCTTGCAGATCGAAGCGGTCACTTTTCAAGTTGAGCTTAAAGTCATTGTTCGCATTAAACGCAAGTTCGGCGTTTGGGATATTCACGTACCCGAAAGTGCCAGTCATTCGCGACTTCCTGATGACAATATGATTCTGATCGAGTTGGCCGCCGAACTTTGCGTCGCCAATAGTAAACTGATTGATGCCAAAAGCTTTGGTTTGCAAAGTGAATTGAGCTTGGATTTTTTCGCCGGCCCGGGTGTTGGGGGTACGTGGCGGTACAAAACTGAAATCCCCGTCAAATTTGGCGTTACCTCTTAAGCGCGGCACGCCACGAACGGTCAATACCTCGCCAAGTACGCGGGTCACGTCATCCAGATTTACGTCCGAGCGGACTTCGCCATGAACCTTTTTAATTTTACCGGCGATGACGTTGCCTTCTATCGCGCCCGCAAGGGTGAGAAACGATTTGTTTCTTGATAACTGAATATTTGAAAAATAGATGCCGTCTTCGTCGAATAAAAAATTAGTCGCAAGATCGGCCCGATAAATAGCCGGGTCGCCGATTTTTTGAATCTGTATGTCGCGCGAATTCAAATCGCCTCGAATTGAGCGGTACCGGCTTTCGAGTAACAAATTGATCGAGCCAATCTGTAAGAGAACGGATGGGTTTTCGAATTTCGCCTTAATCGTGACGTTTTTAAGTTCAATGGCCGAGATCGGCCAAGAGCCGATTCGATCGAACGACAAAGCTGGCGTGCCCCGAGAGCGCCCTTGTTTGTGCGGCTGCGTGAGCGGGCGAGTCAAGCGCTCGGCCACGCGCAAATCGAATTCAGCATTCGCGATAGTGACTCTGTTAAAATGAATCTGCCCGGCAAGAAGATCGAATAAACTGAGGCGGAGTTCGACTTCACCAACTGTGGTCGGCGTCATGTAGTCGGTTAGATTTCTTTGTGGTAATAGCCGCACGTTTTTCAATGTCAAGCCGATCGGGAAAAGTCGGAGCTCCAAACTCTCCGGCCAAATCCGAACGGGTGAACGCGTTTCGCTCAACTGCTCCACTTCGACGAGCAGCCATTGTTCAATGCGAGGCAGATGGTAGTTGTAAAAAAAGCCGAGCATGAAAAATAGCCCCGCACATGCAAGCGAGAATTTAATCGTGCGGCTGTGACGGCGCATCCAGTTCATGCGGAGCCTCGACCGAGCAGCCGGCGCTGCAAAGCCTGGGCTGAGCGATAAGACGGGCGTACATTCAATATACTTTGCACGAGTTCCGCCGCCGCGGCCTTTTGGCCGAGCCCTTCAAGCGCCAGGGCGCGCGCGTATGTGGCGCCGAAGGTCGTTTCAGGATCATCCTTGTATTTGCTCTCGATCGTGATGACGGCATCCAGCGTTTCAACGAATCGGCGAGATTTCAGTAGACACTCCACGATGAGCCAGTCGGTTGCGACGTTGCGTTCTGCGGATTGCAGCGCTTCAATGGCGGGATTGTACAGCTCCAGCATGTAAAGAGCGACGGCGATCATGTACGGCATTTTAGAATTTTTATTTTCAGCATATTTTTTTACCGCCGCAAGCAGGCCATCGGCGATCGCTGAAAGTGCTTTCAGTTCTATGGCCGTGAGCTGAAGTTCCGACTTCTCAAAGCCAGTTTCAAAAGGGGTTAAACCGGCTCGACGTGCAATGACCGCTTCGGCCCAGCGCGACTGCAAATTTTCTTTTTGCCGCAATAGATCCGAGTCGTCGGGGTAGGCGAACAGCATTTGATCGAGTAAAGCTTGCTCTTCGTCGATCATTCTATTGACCCGCAAGTAATCGAGTTTTGCGAGCTGTTGTTTGTAGTGCTCGTGAGCCTCTTGACGGATTTGATCGGCCGTCGCCTTCTTGAGGCGAACGAACGATGGTTCGCGTTCTTCCCACGCGGTGAAATAGGGTATCGGCGACGATTCTTCAGCCGACGCATTCGCCTCTAGTAGATGTTTAAGAAACTCAGATCGCGGTTGAAATCCACTTTGCTCGAGGATGTGGCAAAGCGGATAAAATGGAATTCTTCTTTTCTCAGTGAACCAAAGTTGATAGAGCTCCATGGCATATTTGGCGAATCCCGCGTTGACAATAAAAGCGAGAAACGTCTCTCTTTGTTTTAAGCCAGGAGACTCGATTCGTAAACGATGCAATAGGTTATCAGCGACCCGGTCAGAATTCCCTTCATCCAGCAGCAAATCTCGAATTGTGCGTTCGAAGGTTTCCGACAAAAGTCCTCACTTGATGTTGACGCGCTCTTTGTATTCGCCGGTACGAGTGTCGATCTTGAGCAAATCCCCGACGTTCGTATGAAGCGGTACCTGGACGACAAGGCCGGTTTCAAGAGTCGCCGGTTTGAATGTACCTGTCACGGTGTTGCCTTTGAAGCCCGGTTCGGTATGGGTCACGCGCAAATTCACGGTGATGGGCAAATCCACGCCTACCGCTCGGTCATTAAAAAAGCATACTTTCACTTTCATGTTGTCCAACAGATATTTGGAGGCATCACCGAGCACATCCTCGCTAAGCATCACCTGATTGTAATCCGAAGGATCCATGAAATTATAGCCGCTTTCATCTTTGTAGAGAAAGTCCATATCTTTGAAAACGATATCAGGAACGCCGAACTTCTCGCCCGATTTGAACGTGCGTTCGAGATTTTGCCCCGTCAGCAAATTTCGCAGTTTGGTACGCGTAAATTGATTACCTTTGCCAGGCTTAACATGCTGAAAATCGACGATCGTATAGGGTTCATTATCAATGAGTAAATGCAGGCCTTTTCGAAAATCACTGGTTTCGTGCATACAAAATTTCCCTTATTTTTGAATCTCGTTGTCTTTGGTCTTTCGTTTAATCCGGGTGAGCAATTCTTGCAAGAACTCAATTTTTTCGGTGTGAACTTGCTCCTCGCGACTGGTCACTTTCTCGACCGTCGCCGCCTGCGGGCGCGGCTGTGGCACTTGATCGAGCTGCCTATTATGAAGCAGGCGAAGGCGCTTCACAATTTCAGGATCAGGCCCCAACAATCTCTCAGCCTCTTGTAAAGTCTCAATGGCTCTGTCGGCGTCATTTCGCACAATATAGGCGTCGGCCAAACTGAGAACACGATCGAGAAATTTTTGCTTCTTCGGCCCCGCGGTTTGCGTCGCGTGTTCGATCGATCCATCGCTTGAACCGGAAAAATCGAGCTCAAAATCCGACCAAGATTGAACGGCCTCCTTCAGAGGCTTCATCGCAAAGACATCATCCTCGTATTCGTCAGCCGTAAGAGACTCGAGACGTTTCACGGCATTTTGCGCCTTCTCATTGTCGGGACTTAAAAAAAGCAACATTTTATAGGCCTTAAGCGCATCTTTCGGCAACTTTAGTTTCAGGTAACACTCGGCCAGGATCTGATGCGCAAGCACATTTTCAGGAGCAAGTTCGGCGGCCTTTTTTAATTCGCGAGCCGCATCTTTGTTGAGACCCAGATCGTAAAGTATTCGCCCTAACGCAACGCGACCGCCGGCAAATTGTGGGTTGTGGCCGACACCCGCCTCCGCTACCTCGCGGGCTTCTTTGAGCATGCCCATTTTTCGATAGGCCTCGGCTAGCGGCGCAAAGATGCGCGATTTCGGATCCGCCTCGTATAATTGCTGATATCGTTCAACAAATTCAGCGTTTATTTCATCCATCAGATGTCATGTTTGCATTTGTTGTATTCATTTTCAATAGAGTGTTAAATGGGCGAGATGGTGATTTTGGGGGTGGATCCAGGCTCAAGGTATGCAGGTTGGGGGGTGATTTCCCAGCCTGGTGCGAATTCGAATACGGGTGAACCTGTATATTTGGGCCATGGCGTGCTCATATTGGGTGAAACTGACCCGCTCCCACAACGATTGGGTCGCCTTTTGGCTGCTTTTCGCGACATAGTTGAGCAGTATCGGCCTGAATGTTTGGCGGTGGAGCAAGTTTTTATGGCAAAAAATGCCGATAGTGCATTCAAACTCGGCCACGCGCGAGGGGTCATTCTCGCCATAGCGGGCTCGTTTGGCTTGCCGGTTTTCGAATACGCCACTCGCCATGTCAAGAAAGCACTGACGGGGAACGGGGCCGCCAGCAAGGAACAAATCCAATGGGTCATTGAGCAGTTGTTCTCTTTACGCACCGAAAGTTTAGACGCCACGGATGCGCTGGCCTTGGCCGTTTGTCACGCGCGTGAAGTTGAAACGGCCCGAATTTTAAATTCGGCAAAACTCAGGGAGCAGATGAGATGATAGCGCGCCTTAAAGGCCAAGTGGTTCCAAACAGTGATGAATCCGTGATTGTTGACGTCAACGGCGTCGGTTACGAAGTCTTCGTTTCTGAACACACGCGAATTGCGAGTTTAGACTCCGCCAGCGTGAATTTTTGGGTTCACACGCATGTTCGCGAAGATTCGTTTCAACTGTTCGGTTTCGCCTCTCGCGCTGAAAAGGATTTATTTATGTCGTTGAATAAAGTGAGCGGGATCGGCCCCAAAGTGGCGATGAAAATTATTTCGGGAGCGCCGCTCACTTCGATTGTCCAAATGATCGACGACGGTGACGTGCGTGGTCTTTCGAAATTGCCGAAAGTCGGCAAAAAAACGGCTGAGCAGATTGTTTTAGAGCTCAAAGGTAAGCTCGTACTTGAAAGCGAAGGTTCGCGGCCGATCGGGTTTTCATCTCGGGCCGATATTGTTTCGGCGCTGATAAATTTGGGTTTTCGCCTGACGGACGTTGAAAAAGCCGTCGATCAAATGGACCCGTCGACTAATTTTGCCGACGGCGTGAGGCTCGGGCTCGCGACTCTCAGCAACTGCTAAATGGAGAGAATATGGATGTACAACAAGACTCGCAACGGATCGTACACGGCGAAAAAAAAGACGGCGATCTTCAACTTGATTTGAGTTTGCGGCCGAAAAGTTTTTCGGAATTCCCAGGGCAAGATAAAGTGAAGGAGAAATTACTCGTGTTCGTGCAGGCCGCCAAAGCCCGTGGCGAGCCGCTCGATCATGCGCTTTTTTGCGGCCCGCCGGGGCTGGGCAAAACGACGTTGGCGCACATTGTGGCCCACCACCTCGACGTCGAATTGAAAATTACATCGGGCCCTGCCCTCAATAGAAAGGGCGATTTGGCTGCCATTTTGACGAGCCTTCGCCCCAATGCCGTCTTGTTCATCGATGAGATCCATCGCCTTTCTAAAGACATCGAAGAATATCTTTACAGTGCGATGGAAGATTTCGCCCTCGATCTTGTGACGGGCGAAGGGCTTGGCGCACGCACGATGCGCTTTCAGCTCGCTCCGTTCACCTTGATCGGGGCCACGACACGAGCCGGATTGCTCAAAGCTCCGTTTCGCGATCGGTTCGGGATATTAGAACGGCTGAACTTTTATGATCGAAAATCGTTGGTGTCGATTTTAGACCGATCGGCGCGCCTACTTAAAGTATCGCTTAACACCGAAGGCGCGGAAGAGATTGCCCGGCGCAGTCGTGGTACGCCACGCATCGCCAACCGTTTGCTCCGACGGGTTCGCGATTACGCAGAAGTTCGCGGTAACGGCACCATTACCCCGGATCTCGCCCGCACGTCTCTTGATGAGCTTGAGGTTGATCGTTTGGGCCTTGATCAAATGGATCGAAAGATTCTTTGGCTTATCAAAGAAAAGTTTGATGGTGGCCCTGTCGGCATTGAAACATTGTCTTCGGCGCTCAGTGAAGAACCTGACACGATCGAAGAGGTTTACGAGCCGTATCTGATTCAAGAGGGGCTTTTGCAAAAAACCCCGCGTGGCCGAGTGATCACGCGTTTGGCAATTGAACATCTCGCGACGCTTACGGTGAGTTCGTAAACCGAATATAAGCGGCGTGCTCGCCGAGCATCTGTTCGACATAGGGGCGCAGGCGCGAGTCGACCGTTGTCTTTTTGAGGGTTTTGGTCGTTCGCACTTTCAGAAGGCCCAACTCATGCCTCAGCACTTCATGGCGGCCCGTCCAAGGGCCTTTTTGTAGAAAGTAGTAGAGCCGGTAATGCGTTAGCCCCATCGTGCGAATGAAGGCGCGCGATCGAGGGTCGAGCACAAAGCGCAGCTTCACTTTCCACTTGGTTGGGTCCACCCGTTGCGAAAAGATAAGCGAGGCAAACACGAGCTTGTATTGGGTTTCTTGATTTCGTACATACGGAAGGAGGTCGTTCGCTACGGCGATCACCACAAATGCTTGCACGGCTTCATGAATGACATCTGCAGCGGGGCTAGCGGATGCATACCCAATTCGTTCGTCGTCGGCCAGTGCCTGCTCAAGATAGACCCATTTCGAGAGTTGGATGGAAAGGCGGTCGGAGCGAAGCAACTCCGCCTTGATCAAGTCGTAAAAATTCGCGAGCCGCGCCGGCTCCACTTTTTTCGAGCCGAGCGGTAAAATTTCGAAGGCGTGCTTTTCGAAAATTTCTTCTAGCGGCCGCTCGATCGACATGTCGAATGACGTAAAATGGGTGAGAGTCTCGGCGCAGTCGTAATGTTCGAATGGAGTTTCAGTTACCGCCAGAACACTGATGCCAAAGAAAAATACAATGAATAATGATAATAAAGGCAGCGTGCGCACGATTTCGCTATATCATGGATTATCAGTACGGGTAGTTGCATTCGTAAGATGTCAGCGAATAAAAATCTCGCTGACCCACCTGTTCACATTGCTTAAAATAAAAAGGAACTTTTGGGCCTTTTTTATCTTGCGGTAAAGGTTCATCGACCGGAAAGCTATCGACAACATAGGCTGCCGGATTGGTCCGCGGTCCGCCGGGGTAATCCGAATCCATGTATTGATTGCCAGAGGCGCATCCGCAAAGAAATGCCGCCAAACCTGCCGCCGTCATGATGAAAAACAAACAGTGTCGAATTCTCATCATTACACGTATCGGAACGAGACACTTGAAAGTTAAGTGCGTAGACGGTATCACACACCTGTTGCTTTTGGGCGACAGCCGAAACTGGACTGTTGAAATCTAATTACGGTAAAACGGGTTTTGAACGCTCCCGGGGATTGGCATCGAAATTGTATAGGTTAATAAGTTAAATGTTTCTTCAACGAACCATACGTCGACGAGCCGAGGTGAAGGGGATCGGGTTACATACCGGCCAACCGACTCGACTGACTTTTTGTCCAGCCCCCGTGAACACGGGCGTTTATTTTGTGCGGACTGATTTGCCGGGACGCCCGGCTCTAGCGGCGAAAGCCAATCACGTCCGCGCGACCCAATTGGCCACGACTCTTGGCGGCGATTACTTTTCAGTTTCAACTGTTGAGCATTGTCTTTCGACGTTAGCGGCGTTTCGCATCGATAATTTGATTATTGAGCTGGATGGACCTGAAATCCCGATCGGCGACGGCAGCGCTAAAATTTTTCTCGACGCTCTCGTCAATGCGGGGATGACCGAACAAGAACAGCCGCGAAAGTACATTTACATCAATCAGAACATTTATTTCGGCGACGACAGCAAGTACGCCTACGTTGCGCCCTATAACGGTTTGAGAATTTCGTCGACGATTGAATTCCCTCATCCGAAAATCGGCCGGCAAACTCTGGATATCGATATCAATGAACAATCCTTCGGTCGCGATATTGCTCCTGCCCGCACCTTTGGGTTTTTGCGCGAAGTTGAAGCAATGCGCGCCAAAGGTCTAGCCCGAGGCGGCAGCATGGCGAACGCGATTGTTCTCGACTCCGAGGCGATTTTGAATCCTGAAGGATTGCGGTTTCATGACGAGTTTGTGCGTCACAAAGTACTGGATGCGCTCGGCGACCTAGTCACGCTGGGGCTTCCGCTAATGGGGCATGTCGTACTTTATAAGGCGGGTCATGACCTGATGAACCGTCTCGTAACGAAAATTCTGAATTCGACGGATCATTTCCGTGTCATTGAATTGGGAGCAGACCTCCCTGACAATCCGCTTGAAGACCAATATCTTTGGGCATAGTATCTCCCCCTGCAAAGTAACCGAACATCATGCTTAAAGCAGGCTTTTTGCCGGCGCATGAAAGGGGAGCAATTATGATTATCGGCGTACCGAGAGAGATTAAAATTGGCGAAAATCGCGTGGGTCTTACCGACGCGTCCGTGCGACAACTGGTGCTCGAAGGGCATACAGTCTATGTCGAAAAGGATGCGGGCGTCGGCAGCCACATTTCGAATGAATCCTATGAAAAGGTGGGCGCGAAAATCTTGCCGACCGCCAAAGACGTCTGGGGTGAAGCGCAGATGATCGTGAAGGTGAAAGAGCCTCTACCCGAAGAATATGATCTCATGCGCGACGGCCTTATTCTTTATACATATTTGCATTTGGCGCCGGAGCCGAAGCTGACCAAAGCTCTCTGCGATAAAAAAGTAAAAGCGATTGCCTACGAAACCATTCAGTTACCGGATGGCAGCTTGCCACTTCTCACGCCGATGAGCGAAGTCGCCGGCAGAATGGCCACGCAAATCGGCGCGACGTATTTGCAAAAAGATCGCGGCGGAATGGGCGTCCTTCTTGGCGGAGTCACCGGTGTTGAGCGCGCGCACGTCACCATTTTGGGTGGGGGTGTTGTCGGTATCAACTCGGCGAAAATGGCGATCGGGCTCGGCGCCGACGTAACGATACTCGACGTGAACCATAAGCGGCTCGAGTATCTAGACGATGTCTTTCAGGGGCGAATCCATACGCTTTATTCGAATACGCACAACATTGAGCAATCGGTATTTCGCTCGCATCTCGTCATTGGCGGGGTTTTGATCACCGGTCATCGCGCGCCGAAACTTGTAACTAAAGAAATGGTCTCGCGCATGATGAAGGGCTCCGTCATAGTGGATGTGGCCGTCGATCAAGGCGGTTGTATCGAGACCTGCCGACCGACATCGCACTTGCAACCAACGTATGAAGTGGATGGCGTGATTCATTACGCCGTACCGAATATGCCCGGAGCTGTGGCGAGAACGTCGACGTACGCACTTAATAATGCGACTTACAAATATTGTTCGATGCTTGCTCGTTATGGCGTCGAAGAAGCCGTGAAAAAAGACCATGCGCTGTATCTCGGTCTCAACGTGTACAATGGTTATGTCGCCTATGAGCCAGTTGCACGAGATCTCGGCATGGAGTATCGGCCGTTTAAAGTATAGACCATCGTTCCGTACTCAAAATGAGACGATTCTTACCTGTTGAATGGCATGGCCCTTGCTCCTTTTAGGGAGCAAGGGGGTGTGCTGTGTTTAATCACCTAGGTAAACCGATTCGTCTGTTGAAATTAATTGCGGCGTCAGCCATTTCGACAGTTCTACTTGTCTCATTTCAAAACTGCAGCAGCGGATTCTCAGTCTCAGCTCAACTTAATTCATCGAGTAGTTCGAACGGCGGCAACGGAAACGGCGGCAATGGAGGTTCGGGTTCGGACCAAATGCGCCAGTGGCCCGACACGACGTCCGGCATTCACATTTTTCACGACCAAGTGAATCTCGCGAACTTTTCTCAGGCTCAGATTCAGTTCATTGCCACTCATTACGCAGGTGTACAGAAGATATCCGCAAACGATGCTGCCACGATTCGAAAAATTAATCCGAATTTTTTAGTTCTTCATTATCGATTGGGTCTCGGTCTCGGCTATCAACTGCCGTCATCTAACTGTACTCCGAATGGACACGACATCCAAATCCTAGTCGGTAACAACTGGGTCCCCGAGTGGCCGGGTGACAGCATTGTCCAACCGCAATGGCTTTTTGGCTTTAATGGTTCGCCTAGGGTCTACAGTTGCACGAACGGTTGGTACATTATGAATATTGCAAACCCGAGTTATGAAACGTGGTGGCTCGGCCAAGTTCGATCCCAACTCGCGGCGAATAATGACGACGGAATTTTTATGGATAGCTTCAGCATCCCGAATTTTTTTGGTTCTTCAAACTTCTCGCCGAATTTGCCAACTGTAGATACCTCGTTCGAGGACAATTGGGCCATGATGATGAAAAACTGGCTGATTTTTCTCAAAGCACATTTGCCTGGAGTCTACCTTGTGCCGAATGTTGGCTCGTGGATAACCGGACGCGACCACACCGATATTGTCGTCCCAGCGGACGGTATGATGGTTGAACAGTTCGCCCTGCCGAATGAATCTGGAACTTACGCCGAAAGCGATTGGCAGCTCGAGATGAACCGTATTTTAATGGCTGTAGCACGCAATCAGGCGATCATCGGGCAAACCTACGTGTCGTCTGAAAAAAACAGAATGTTCGCAGTCGGCAGCTACCTGCTCATAAAAGGCACGCGAACATATTTGAGCGTCAATAATACAATGGGGCCGGAATGGTACCCCGAATACGATATTCCTATTGGTGCTGCGACCGAGAGCGCCGGGGGTTCCATTCAAGATCTTTTTGATGCAACGGTCGGCGTTTATCGGCGCAATTTCTCTAACGGGTTTGTGCTGGTGAATCCAAGTGCTACTTCGATTAATGTCCCGCTCGGCGGCATTTATTATTTGGCACAGACAACGCCCGACGGAGTTCTCACGGTCAATTCAAGCGGGCAAGAGGCCGGCACAATCAGTTATGCGATGGTGAACTCGGTGACCTTAAGCGACCACTCGGCGGCGGTCCTTTTTAATTCGCACCCTTAGATTTGAGCCGCGCACTTAAAGCTGAAGACCGATGTTCCCCCAAATTTCAGTTCGTACGCAGGGCACACCGTTCGCCCGAAGTCGCGCGACAACCTCGGGGTGTGGATGCCCATATTTAGCTTTACGAGCTGACGCGATCGCGATTTTGAGCGACGGCAAACGGCGGAGCAGCGTTTCACTCGTGCTGGTACGGCTGCCGTGGTGACCGGCGACTAAAATCTGAACCGGCGGCAGGTTCAGCAGGCGCTTTGACCAAACGGTTTCGGCATCAGCGGTGCTGTCACCCGGTATAAGAATGGCGCGATCGGGCCCATAGATTACAAACACCCGACTGAATTCATTGTGCCCCCTAAATTTGCGATTGATTCGGGGAGTGATCTCGACAACTTTCACTTCGTTTGTGGCGAGGTCTGCATGGCATCGCCGAACACTCGCGACCAGCCGCTTTTTTCTTTGGTTCATCGGATCGAGTGGCGGAGCGGCATCGCACAAGTGCGGCAGGTGCCTTGAGCCCCACGGCAAAAATTTAATGTGATCCATGTCGCTGTGAGAGAGATAAACGCGATTGATTTTGTTGCGGCAGAATCGCAAAACGGGAGGCAGCCACCGTTCGCCTCCCATATCAAAATGCAGGCACGTACTGTTGGTGACAACCGTGACCCATTGGCCTTGGCCGATATCCCAGACGACCGCGAACGGATGAATCTCGGGCGCGATCGGCGACGAAATGGCAATCAATATGGCCGCTACGAGTTTGCGCATGCGAAAACCTCGTAGCGGCGGGCGCGGCGGGTAAACCAAAGCCCGAATGCCAGCGTCGCGATCAGGTAGAGCCAAAGAAATATAAGCGAAGGGTGCGCCGTCGCATCAGCGGGGCCAAACGCTCGGTTCAGAGTGCGAATAAAATATTCGTATGCCCACCAAAGCGGGTCGATAAGTCGGTGAAGAACGGGAAATATAAAGACGGCAAAACAGGGCGGGATCAACACGGCAATAAGTACCGGTCGAGCCAGCCATTCAACGATTGCGGCTGGAGACTGAACATTCCAAAAAAAGATCGGATACAGCATCAGCAAGAATAACCAGGGTCGCCACCGGCCAAACGCCACACATCGGGCGCATGTGGCTGCGATCCACCCGATTAAAAAACCAATCGACGCGCCAAATTGGGGGAAGACGATGATCGTCAGAATACCAGCGGCCGTTGATGAGTAAATCGGTGGCCACCCCCACTTTTCACTCCAGGCCGTTTTTTGCACGAATAGCTGAAGGCATGTGCGAACGATGGCCGGACACAACTGTGTAGCCAATGAATATTGAATGAGCATGATCGGCATAATGATAGAGCCAAGAATCGATCGTCGATTGAAATAAAGCGCGAGTAAAATTTCGAGCCAGACGATCTGTAATGATGAAACCATGATCAGGCGAACGTCGGAATTGTTTCGCTTGCGAGATTTGGCCGATTCGCCGCACACGACTATTTTATAATACATTTCCGTCGAGCCGACTGACTCAAACCGTTCGGCGCAAACTCGATGGGACACAGTTGAAAATTTTGATAAAAAATTGTGCAGGTAGGTGTTTGAAAAAAACAAAATTATGGCGAGTACCAGCGTGTATTTCCACATAACCGAAGCGGAATAAGCATTTTCCTTGCCAAATCCATCTACTGTTAAACTTGACAGGAAATTTCATTTTTTCCGAGAATGTCCGAATTTCGGGCAGGCACTATTTAAGAAAGTGAATTTGGTAAATCTTACACAGTCGACAATTTTACAAATATACGTGTAATATCAAATACTTAATAGTGCGCATAAATTACGCAATTCGTTCTAACCTTTGCCCGACAATAGGTCCATGGTCGAGTCGGACAATTACTCCACAAAACCTGTGGATAACTTTTGCGGAGAACGAATGAATTGGTTAACCTTTTACTTATGGGGACGCTGAGATTTTTGATTGGGTTTAGTATCGGGCTTGCGATGCTTTCAAGTTGTGCACAGAAGCCTGCCCAACAGTCGGATGATTTGACGAAGATGTATTTTCGCAATCAGCGTCGTGAGCAGCTGGCGGAACGAAATAGCTTTCAAAGCGTATTGAAGAATGCCCGCCGTGTGGAGCACGCACGAGTGATGCGAGAGTACCCACTACCGAACCCGTTGACTGAAGAATCGTTGTACACACGCGTGATCAGCGCTTATCAATTGCGCGAATTAGGCGCGCTCGATTATTACGTCGGGCAATTTGTATATCGCTACCCGCAAAGCGTCTTTGCTGACAGTGCTCTTTATTTGCGCGGCGAAATGTCGTTGATAATGGGGATGACTCCTGAAGCGTTACGGGATTTCGAACGAATCATAGCGCAATATCCAACCGGCAAAAAATATGTTGCGGCACTTTACGGCAAAGCGGTTTGTTACCGCAATTTGCAGTTATACAATTACGCCGAACAGGTGCTCCGGCAGTTGAAAAAGGAATTTCCCGGTAGCCCTGAGGTAATGAGAGCTAGTTTAGAAGAAAAGATGATAGCGGCTGCGCATTAGTGCGGCTGTAGCGACAGAACGCCAACAAGGATGTCGAGCGTTAAATTGATTCGCCGAAAGATCAGTTTTTATTTTCTTGGATGTTTATGCTTCGTCTTGACTGGAGCGATGTCCCTCCATGCATGGGCGGACGATCCAGCCGCGAGCAGCTCTGCGAATTACGACAAGCAAAATGCGCAAGACGATTCCGAGCTAGATCAAGAGCTCAATCAAGACGATTCGATGATCCCGACCATGCCGAAGGACGCATCTTCGGCGCCCGAAGCTTCCAGCCCTTCGGCTACGTCTTCAGCGCCGGAACCGGTGACGACATCAGCACCGGATGCTTCAGAACCGCCACCATCGACAACCGCCCCGGCGCCACCAGCAACCGCTCCCTCGCCGGTCGCTCCAAACTCGACTCTAGAAACACAAGCACCTCCGAGCGCACCAGCGGCCGAGCCGGCGGCGGCAGATGCAAAAGCGCAACCGCCGGAGTCGACGCCATCAGATCAGCCGACGCAGCTGGAGCCAGCTAATGCACCACCGCCCGAGCAATCGGTAGAATCACCACAACAACCGGACACCGAGTCGCCGTCTGATAATTCATCTGCGCCAGCAGCCACCCCAGAGGTGACGACGCAACAAGAGCAGCCGTCGGCGGCAAGCGGCGATGAACCGAATCTCCAATACGAAGCCAAATTGCACGACATTTATTTACATTACAATAGCCAGCGTACACCCGACGACAAATGGAAGGACATCAGTGGCAAAGAATCTGCTGAGCAATATGAAATTCGTCGGGGCGATAATCTATGGAATATCAGTAAAACATTTTTTGGTGACGGCAACTACTGGCCGAAGGTTTGGTCGCTGAACGGTGCAATTACAAATCCGCACGATATCAACCCAAAAGACACAATTAAATTCGTCGAAGGTGACGAAGAAAATCCACCTGATATTTCAATTAGTGATAACGGGTCCGCGAATGAAGATCAGAGTGGACAAACGAGCGAAAATCCCGAGCAGCCGGAGCTGCCGCCACCGTCGGTCGTAAGCCGACCGGTGGTGAAGCATTTGCCGCCGAGTCTGCCTGAATGGCAGGATCTCACTCAGCTCGGGCATTACGATGAGCTCGGCATGGAATTTGTTAAACGAAAAATTTTAGAAATCAAAGATCAAATTCCGCTCGTCAGTTATATTGCTGAAGCACCGCCGGATTCACATGGGCGTATTGCTGAAATTGAAACGGGCAACCGGATCGCATCATCTTATCAATATGTGTATGTGCGAATGAAGCCAGGCGAAGGGCAAGTGGGTGAAACGCTTCTTGCCGTAGCCAACCGGGGTCGCGTCCAAAGCGTGGACCCGGCAATTAAAGGTTTTCTCGGTTACGCCGTCGACATTTTGGGCGAAGTCCAATTGATTGAACAGGTCCGTAGTAAAAATGAACAAAAGCTTGGGCCGATGTTTCGGGCGCTTGTCTTGCGAATTGTGAATCCGGTTTCGGTTGGCGCGGATCTTGTGCAAGGCCATATCGAAAATGTTTTAATGAGTGAGGCGGGTCCTCGTAGTTCAGTCGTCGCTCAAATTGTCGGTGGATCTTTTTTTAATAAGCGGCAAGTCTACGGCAACGAATCGGTCGCGTATCTGAATCGCGGAGAGAATGACGGCCTCAAAGTCGGGGACATTTTGCCGATCCGAGCCAATCGTTCGGTCCGTAATTCCAACACGCAAGTGCTTGAAGACGTGAGGCCGATCGGTTGGTTGCGAGTGGTGAAGACCACGCCGCATTTCGCAACGGCGCTTGTGGTGCGAGCTTGGTCTGACGTTCTGACCGGCGATCTCACGGGCTACGGACCACTCGTCAGTAAAGACATCAGCGAAAATGCCGCGGCCGGTACAACCGGCGCGAATCAAACGAGCAAGCAAGACGCCGACAGTTCGGATTTAAATCCGGACGACTTACAATAAGCGGACTTTTCCGGACGCAAAAAATCTCGGTGTGAAATAAAAAATGTTTTATTGTTGGGCGCGTTTTTTGCACTCTTTTATTTGCATGATTGAGTTATTTTCCGATCATGAAAAGAAATGGTGCGAACAAACGAAAGTCAAAATTACATTTCCAGGTGCGGCGGACTACCCGCACTTCTTTGAAAAAATGACGGTTCGTCCACATTTTCTGACGTATTGGGGTGAGCCGGTTTGGAACCGGCAATTTTGCATTTCAATAGTGGGTAGTCGTAATCCGTCATCGCAATCATTGCGTTGGATGGAATCGGAGCTTTCTGCATTTTTTTCGATCCGAAATCTGGTCATCGTAAGCGGGGGCGCCCGTGGCGTTGATATGAAAGCGCATCAACTGGCACTGTTACATAGACGTCCAACCGTCGTATTTGTACCTGCGGGGCTTATGAATCTTTATCCATCTAGCTTGACGGAATGGGTGGACCCTATCATAGAAGGCGGCGGCGCGGTCATTAGTCAGTTCGCGCCGAATAGCCGAATGCGACGCGATTTCTTTCATGCGCGTAATCGGCTCATTGCCGGGGTTTCGGGGCTGACCTTTGTCGTCGAATGCAAAAGGCGCAGTGGTACTCTTAAAACCGCGATGTTCGCTCGCGGTCTTGACAAGACGCTTGCTGTTTTGCCGACGTTCCCCACCGATCCCGGGTTGGGTGGCCTTGATCTTATCCACGACGGGGCATTCCCCATTCGCGATGCCAATGATCTCTTAGTTTTGGCGAACTCGGTGGAATTGATACAGGCCGAAACTCAAAAACAAAAAATTTGTCATCCACACGGCGATCCCGACGGGCAACTGGCCATTGCGCGCGAAACTTTCGAAGCCAACCTGCAAAGTCCAATAAACGACGACTGACGCTATACAAATGACCATGCCGCCGCTTCGAGATGTTCGTCGATTCGTAACCGTACCCAACCCCATACCGACCAGCGCAAGGATCAAGCATGTGGCGGAGAGCGCCCAGCGGCGGTTCCACTCGAGCAGGTAATCGAGCGCGTCCTCTTTCGAATTTTGGTGCTTTATTGCGTTGTAAAGCTCTTGCATGTTCATTTGTTCGGGGCCGATTTTTTCTTTTTTCACTTTGTTTGGATCGAACAGATTGATGTCATAAGTGGAAAAATCGATTTTCGTGTAAAAAGCTTTTGAAGATTTATGAACGTTGCCATCGGTGAGCTGCAAATAAGCCGCCTGTCCGGAGCTTGTGGCGTGAGTAATCATTCTCCCTTCTTTTGCAATGATGGTGACCGGCGCTTTCGGGTCGCGTTCGTCGTAAATAAAAACATCGTGCAGCAAGTTATTCGCCGAATCGACGTGGTTGGCGTAAATGACGAGATCGAACGCTCCTTCGGCGAAGACGCCGTCGCGAATTGTGATTGTCGGGCGAGTTTCGGCTAGTTGCGTAAGAAGAGTGTTCATCTGCCTGTTGCCCCACGGGGCCAAGCGAAACGACACTTGCAACGATATGATCGAAACAAATACGCCGACAACGAGGGCTGGTATCAGCAAATGCCAAGTACTTAAGCCTAGCGCCTTCATGGCTACAATTTCTGAATCGCCGCTCAGTCGACCGTAGGTTAAAAGCACGGCGAATAGCAAGGCGATCGGCAAAAGAATCGGCAAAAAGCCGAGCGTTACATAGGCCACCATTTGAAGAATTATCGAGAGTTTTGCTCCATGTACGATGACGTACTCGCTCAGTTGAAATGACTGAAACATACAAAGAACGAGTACAAATATGGTAAGCCCGATCAGAAATACCGGGAGCAATTCGAAGGCGATATATTTCATCGCCAGGAGGCCGCGTTTCAAATCTTGCAATTCTGGCCCTTTCGCCGGCGTCGGGTTGACGTTTTCAAAAGAAAAATAACAAAATGATAAATGCTAAGAGTATTTTTAGTCATAGATGATTATAACGAATTGATCTATTTGCAATCACTCCTAAAAAAGCTGGGACTCGACGTAGAGGGCGTTCAAAATCAAAAAAAATACGCCGACATGAGTCTGGGTTTCAATCCACACATTCTCATCACCTCGGCCAAAGGTAAGAAGGTCGATGGGCTACAATTGACTCAAAGTTTGTACCGCAAACGCGGTTTGCCAAAAGTCATAGCGCTTAAGTCGAACGATTATGCTATCAATGTCGACGATTATCGCGATTCCGGTGTCGATGAAATTTTAGACAGTCCTGTGAGCCCGCGCAAATTAATTCTTTCAATTGCCAATCTGGGCGGCATCGACGAAACGGCGCTTCTCGAGAAGTATTCGAAGATCAAAGGGCAGGAGGCTAATGCGGCGGACGACCAAAGCTACATAGCGTCCTACGATGAAAATGGGCAGCCGGTGGAGTCCGTTCAAAAGGTCAAGCAGTCAATCGAGACGATTACACGAATCCCTGGCTTTCCGCTCAACGCGTCTGATGACTTGACCGAGTCGGGGCACGGATTATCGAACGAGTCTGGCGGCGAAAACCCGAGGTTTCCGCTGCGGCAGGGTGCCAGCGTGGGAGAAGCTGAGTCGGCTGGTGCAACGTCTGGTGCGAGCCAGAATGCGAGCGGTAGTACTTTCGTGGGCAGCGACGCTCAAGGAAGTGTGGCAACGGGGCATGTTTCGGGTCAATCGTCCGCATCGGGAGACGGTTCGTTTTCTTCAGCAGCCAATCAAACGCCAAACAATAACACATTCGTGGGCGGCGATTCGGCGGATTCTCGCGGGTCAGGTGCCCGGCCGGGTGGCGCAAGTGGGCAGGACGGTTCCGCAGCCAGTGCCGCTGGGATGAAGGCAAACCCGGGTGGATCGCTTGTTACTGGTGAAATGCCGACTGAAGTTAAAACAGCCGCGCAACGATCACAGAGGCCTGAAAAAACTGAACGTGAAAAAAAATATGACTTGTGGGCGACAAATAAGGTCGGCCCGCTGCCGCCGAAACATTTCGTGCGCGACCGCATTCTGGATTTCAATAAAAAAATTCGACGTAATAATGTCATTGAGGATATTGACCAAATTGAAGACGAACGAAAAAACTTCGTGAAAGCGCTATTTCGCCGTACCAAACCTTAGATTTCGTTCGATTCGACTTGGCTAACTACGGCACCTGTTAGAAGAACCCATGAATGAAGCGAAAAGGGACCTTCTTGCAGTATTCCCGATATTCGGGGTCGCTTTTCAGGATTTGTTCTTCTCGATTAGCTCTCGCAAACTGAATGAAGCACTCACATAGAAAGATCGCTAGATTTCGAGAATTCGGATTTGCGACTATAAAACCAAAAAAGAATATCAGTTCAGAAATATACATCGGGTGGCGAATCAACATGTAGAGGCCGCCATACTGTATTCCGCGGTCGGCCGCGATGACTGCAAAACTGCGCCCTATTGACATGATCGAAAGTCCCACCAGTGTCATTCCCACGAGTTGCATGGCCGCCCCAATCGCGACAGTGTCGCCGTGTGGCGTTGCGCGCAGCAATAGCGGAAGAGCGGTGCCAAGAGTTCCGAGCAGCCAATCAATAATCGAATTTGTCTCGGATTTCGCCGGTCGCCGCCAAAGATACAGACTGAGAAAAAGCGTATTGATCGTAAGCAAACCCAGACTTTTCGGAGTTCGTGTCACTGCAAATTGCATACAGCTTTCAAACGCCATGATCGAGAACAGGACAACAAGACCCAGGTTAATTATCCACTTAAAAAAAGGACGGGCGATGTTTGTAACCATACTTGCCTGTTAGCCGGTTTTGCGACCCAAAATTTTCGTCACCACTATCGAGAGCTCGTCGGTGAACTTATTTTTCTTTTTGCCGTAGATCTGTTTGATATAGGTCATTTCCTTTTTGGCATCGGTGAATTCGGGGTCGATTGAACAGGCGCGCTTGAATGACTGGTAAGAATTCTGGATCTGCCCAATGAGTTCAAAATACATACCTTTGACAAAAAAGTAGTGAGCACTGTGGCGATCTTCGTGCGGTATGGTCTGCAATACGTCGCGAACTTTATTGGAGAGTTCAGTTCGGTCGGCGCGATGGCGTTTTTCTTTGATCAATGCCCACAAATAATACAATCCAACATCGGATCGGCGGCCGTGCATTTTGAGCACCTTACCTAGTGCTTTTCGTGCATCGTGAAATTGCGATGATCTCAGGAGTCGCATGCCCTCTTCGAATTTCGTCTCGGCTTGGAGTATTTCTTCAGCATGACCGTGCTCAAGTGCTTTTGTGTACATCTGCCTTCTAGTGTCATCACTCAATGTCGAATGAGCTTCAGTAATTCGCGCGAAAATTTCCTGATTGAGTTGTCGCAAATCAGCGGGAGCGGACGGTGGCAACCGATCGGGATGGAGAATTTTTGCAAGTTCGCGATAATTACGGTTGATATCCGAGAACTTTGCGAGCTTGTTCGTGGCTAAAATTTCGAAATGATCCTGATCTTGCATGTCTTGCCAGATGCGTGTGAGTCGTGTGCGAATTGCACCGAGCGGCTCGCTTTCAATGGCCTTGGGTTCGAATCGCAGTATGCGCTGAACCAAGAAAAAGTGGACGGCCCGAAGCAAATCGTTTTCACGATTGGCGCGACCGGCACAAATGTCGTCGATCGTTCGCGGCCACGCTAATGTTAAATCGAAGTCCGCGAACACGCGGGCCGCCGGCAGATGAATGACAATGCCTGCCTGACTGTAATTGGCGCCGGGGGTCAGAGGGCTTGCCAGGTACTGGCGGTAAAATGTTTTGAGCCATTCCGTTGTGACTTTTGAACAGACCCAATCACTTAACAGTTGCGTAAATTTTAACCCGTCGATGTGAATGTCTGAGTCGCAAATTTCGGTTTTAAATCGAATTTCGACTGGTGTGTCTTGTATGGTTTTGGATAGCCGGATCACCATTTGCTCGCGACGGACAATTCCGATTGAGTGTGGCGAGACGAACGATTCGTCGACAAGGCGGTCGCCGATTCGCTTGCCCGTATTCTCTGACAAAATTTGATCGACTTCTTCAGGCGAAGAGAACCCCATTTCAACGAGAAGCAAGCCGAAGTATGATTCTGTATCGGCATATTGGACATCGATAATTCGGCGCTTGCTAAAAGTAACAGCAGCCTCGAGTTTATCGGGATAGGCGACGTGCAAGGTGCCCGAGATGTTAGTATCCATAAGCAGAGAGTAGATCCACGGTAAGTCAAAACCATGCACCGTGGGGGTGAGCCGAATCGCGTCGATTTTTTCGGCGGCCGAATATTGATTGCGTTGCATAAGCTGAAATAGCGGGTGTATTTCGGCTTCGAGCACGGGCGCGAAGGCGTCATCGAACGTTTGAATGAGTTTACTCAATTCGAACGGCTTATTGAAAAATTCCCTTGCTTTAGTTTTAATAATGGCATCCCGTGCGTAGGATTTGTCGCGAAAAATTCCGCTTGTGAGCACGATTTCGATTCGCGGGTGACTCGCGCGAACTTCAGTCGCAAAGTCCACACCGTTTTTACGGGGTAGCATGCAGTCGATTACCATTCCGTGACATTCTTCAAGTCGGAGAGTTTGCTCGGCGGCCGCCGGCGACGCGACGAGCTTTGGGTTGAATCCTGAGCGCTTTAAGCCCTCTTCAATGGCTCGGCCAAGCGATTCGTCGTCTTCTACCACAAGGATTCGAATATCAGACTTTTTCACCTTTATACGATCGGCAATTTCGGCTAGAATATTGAAGAAAATGCGAATTTTTGCACGACTTTAGCGGAGGTAAAAAATGGCGGCTCAAGCCGTAACAGATCAGAGCTTCGACGGTGATGTCTTGAAATCGAACACCCCAGTCCTTCTCGACTTTTGGGCGGAATGGTGCGGCCCTTGCCGAGCACTAGGCCCTAAGCTTGAAGAGATTGCGAAAGAGCTGGGTAACCAGATACGGGTACTTAAAATAAACATTGATGAGAACCCAGCCACTCCGTCTAAATTTGGAATTCGAAGTATTCCCACAATGATACTGTTCAAAGGCGGCCAACCGGTCGATCAACTGCTTGGTAATTTACCGAAAGAACATATTATCGAGATGCTGCGCAAGCACATTTGACGGATTCTGTCATGATCGGCCCTGCAAGGGCTTTTGCTGGTTTGGTGAGAAGTGAATAGTAGTCCTGGTTTGAGATAAGCCCTCGATCAATTAGGCGGTTGAAAGCGCGGGGCGCCAAAAGGCGAGAGCGCGATTCTAGAACAAAAACTTTCGATACGCGACCGACGAGATGATGCCAAGACAAGCCATGGCAGTGATCATCATCGAGCCGCCGTATGAAAGGAGAGGTAGGGGGACACCCACAATCGGCAGTAAGCCGATCACCATGCATATGTTGACCATCACGTGCCAAAATAAAATCGATACGGCGCCTACTCCAACCAAAACGCCGAATCGGTCGCGGGCTTGAGCCGCTATTCGCGTGCACATAAACAGTAAAAATATAAACAGGCCGGCCGTTGTCATGCTGCCGATAAATCCGTGTTCTTCGCTGAGAACCGAAAAAATAAAATCGGTGTGTCGCTCAGGCAGAAACTCCATTTGCGACTGTGTACCGCGGCGGAAGCCTTTGCCGAATATCCGACCGCTACCCACGGCGATGCGCGATTGTAAGCTGTTGTAGCCGGCGCCACGCGGGTCTTTGCTTGGCGACAAGAAAGTCAGCACTCGCGACTTTTGATAAGGCTTCAACCCAAATGTCCATATCAGAGGTATGGCCACCATCCCGACGACAAGAAAGAAAGCCAAAATCGAAGTCCGAACTTTCACAAAAAGAACCATGGTTACAAAAACCGCCATGAGCATAAGGCCCGTGCCGAGATCAGGCTGCTTAATTGTCAACGCCGTCGGGACGAGCGTGATGATCGTCGGCAAAATGAGATCCAAAAAACCCATGCCCTCGGGTTTCGTTTGTTTAGATAGAATTTTGGCTAAAATAAAAACAAGTACCAGCTTCATCGTTTCGGATGGTTGGTAGCGAAAAAAACCAAGTTCCAGCCAACGTCGCGCGCCAAGCGAACTGCGCCCCATGACCAGCACTAAGCCGAGAGCCATCAGATTCAAAATGTAAAACAGGTACGCCGATCGATTGAAAAACCGATAATCGATAAGTGTCGTGCCAAAAAAAACGAGCCACCCCATAATGAGATAAACCACCTGCAGCCAAAACAATCGCGTTTGTGAAAGTGAAGCCGTCAACCCATGAGTCGCGCTATAAAGCGTGATGAGCCCGATGATGTTGAGCGAGAAAATGACGGTGATGAAATTCCAATCCAGACGACGAAAGAACGTCCGCTCTTCAACCTGCATATCAGTTGCCATTATTCAGTCACCTTCGTATCAGTTAAAAGAGGTTTCGGACCGTTGGGTTTGATCCAGCTCGGGTGATACTTTTCAAAATAGGCGCGCACCACGTCCCGCACGACGGGGGTGCTACCGAGATTACCCCAACACGAGTGCTCGGCAAGCACACCAACAACAATTTCAGGATGGTCAAACGGAGCAAACGCCAAATAAATACCGTCGTCGCGTAGCCAAAACGGACGATTAAAGCAGTTTTTGTGAATCTGATCGGCCGAAAAAGAAACGAATTGGCTCGTGCCTGTTTTGCCCGCCATGACGATGCCCGGGATCTTCCACCAGTGCGCGGTGCCCTTGTCCCCGTTGGCGACGAGCCGCATGCCTTCGCGTACAACCGCTAGATATTTTTTGTTGACGAGAACTCCGGCATCGTTCGGTTGAGTGATGTCGCGCACGAGCTGCGGCTTATATTCGTTCAAAATTTTATGATTTTGATCCTCTATTTTACTAACCAGGAAAGGTTTATATAATTTGCCGTCGGTGGCAATCGTACTGTAGGCCAGCGCTTCTTGTAGTAGGGTTGTGAGCACGTAGCCTTGTCCGATTGCGTTCGACAAATTTTCACCAGGCAACCAGGGTTCATCAAAGGTTTTTAACTTCCAAGCTTTGGACGGAAACACCCCCGGGGTTTCGCCTGGAACTTGAATGCCGGTGTTCTGACCCAAGCCCACGGCCTTTGCATATTTAGCTATATTGTCGATACCGAGTTGAATTCCCATCTTGTAGAAAAAAACGTTACTGGATTCTTCAATCGCTTGCATGATGTTAATATCGCCATGACCAGCTCGCTCCGCATCGTGATACCACCGGCCGCCAAACCACATTTTGCCGGGGGCGCTGACGATCGTATAAGGTGTTACGATACCTTCTTGCAGAGCCGCCATTGCGACAATCGGTTTGACGGTTGAACCGGGCGCGTAATGATCTTGAATGACTTTATCCATGAACGGTTTGTAGGGGTCTTTGGCTAACGATTGCCATGTATCTGAATTGATCGCACCTTGAGCAAATTGATTTGGGTCAAACGAAGGCGTGCTCACCCAAGCCAGAATTTCGCCATCCGTTTTCATCGCGACTAGCGCACCGATACGCGGGCCAATCTTATCATTCTGGTGGAGCATGGCGTTCATCGCCGCTTCCTGAACATCCTTGTCAATTGTCAGCACGAGACTATCACCGGGCACCGGAGGCGCCGGCTTCAGATCCAAAATCGCCTTGTTTAAAGCCGTGGACTCTCGCCCGTGGGCATCGACCTCGATGTAACTGAGACCGTCGTGGCCGCGCAAAACTGGATCCCACTGCTCTTCGAGACCGTTTTGCCCGATCCAATCGCCCTGTTGAACAAATCGGTTGGTGTGATATTTTTGCCGATAGTTTTCGATTTCGTGCTGCGAAACTTCACCGACGTAACCGAACAGTTGGGCGCCGTTTTGGCCAAGCGGGTAATAGCGCATGACCGCCTCTTCGACATTGAGGCCGGGTTGATCGATTCGGATGCGTTTGAGACGAAACACTTCATCGAGAGTCAGATTCGGTTTAATTATAACGGGCATAAAGGGGCCGTTCTTCCAACGGCTCGCGCGCACATCTTCAATAATCTTCTCGGGCTCAATCGCCAAAATTTTGCCGACGACGTTGGCTGTGTCGACAAGACGTGACGCATATTGCGGAGTGATCGTTGCATTAAACCCAATCACGTTGTCGACAAGAATATTGCCGTCACGATCCAAAATCAGACCGCGAGGAGCATGGATTTTGGTCTCTTTTAAAAGGTTTTTTTCAGAGTATTCGTGGAGCTCATCCCCTTGAATGATTTGCAAATACCAGAGACGGCTGAAGATAATCGCGAGAGTCAAGCCGAGTACAATGTAGATGATGCGAAAGCGCGAAACGAGATCGCGGACGTCATCTTCAGAAGTGTCAAACTCGCTCACACGACCTCCGATTCGGTGTCTTTCGGGGGTTCGCGTTGCGTGAGGCGATCAACGAAGCCGAACACATAAAAAAGCGGAAGTGCGAAGGCTGAAGTGAGCAATGCCCTCAGCACCCAATCATAAAAATAAAACTCGGCGGCTGGGCGGCTATCAACAAAAAACGAGAGCGTGAAGCTCGCCACTGGTATCACCAAGGCTGAAATGCCGGCCGCGAGCATGTACGAATTCGGCCCTGACCACAAAATCCGATTTCGCAATAAATAAATGACACCCCATACGATGAGATTGATGCACATGGCGGACTCAAGAGGCGCGCCCGTCATGGTCGCCATAGCAAAAGCCACGATGTAGCTCATAATCAATGATTCGTAAATCGAGCGATAGAGAATCCAATAATTTAATACGGCGATCCACATATAGGGGCTCGGAAAATAGCCGAACACGTGAAGCCAAAGCGATGATTGAAATCCCGCCAGCAGCTCAGCCAGAAGGCCGAATAAAAGATAATTTAACGCCACAAAACCGATTTCGCGCATCTATTTACCTTCAGCGAGATTTTCTAGGTCTTGATAGTTGGCATTGAGGATGACAAACACCTCTTCAAGGTTTACGGCGTCAACGACCGGTTGCACCGTCACGTTCTGACCCATCCCGTACTCATCTTTATTAACCGCAGTCACGACGCCGATCGGAAAACCCTTCGGGAAATAATTGTCTATCCCGCTTGTAATGATCGTGTCGCCGACCTTCACATCGTCTGATCTTTTGAGTAATGTGAGGAGGCACGTGTCTTTATTGAGCCCTTGCAAGATCCCGCGCGATCGCGACCGTTGAACAATGGCGTCGGCGACCGCGTTTCGATCGGTGATCAGCAGTATCTTCGACGTGCGCGGCGCAACTTCAATTGCGTATCCAACGATGCCGTTGATAGCGATGACGCCCATGCCTTTCTTGACCCCGCTCGTGCTGCCGCGATCGATCGTGATGGTGTTGTAGTCCGTCAACAGATCGCGGCCAATAATCCGCGCAGCAAGAAGCTTCATGTTGCTTTTTTGCCGAAAATCCAACAATCGGTTGAGCCGCTCGTTTTCAAGTTTGAGCTCGGTATTTGCACCCTGCTGGGCTTCAAATTCCGCTAGCTTCTGAAGAAGCACGCGGTTTTCCTTTTTTATATTAATCAGATTCAGGTAAAGGTCAGTTGTACTGCGCACGCCAAAACTGAAGGTCGCGTACGAACTTTGCACCACGGAACTCGCAAAGTAAAATGGCACCAAAATCCACGGTGTGTTTTTGGAGCGCTCCTGCATATTAACGGAAAAAACGGGGAGCGCAATGAGCGCCGCCACGATGATAGTTTTACGATTCAAAAAGTTCACTTCATTAGGTTATGTCGGCCTTGACGATTCAGCAAGTGCACAATTTTTCTTGCAACGCCTAAAAAAACAGTGGAATCTGTGTCGCGATGTTTGAAAAAATAAGAAAACCCGGTCGGGGTCACGACTTCAAAAAATGGATCAACTATTCAATTTTCGGCTTTATGTGTTTGCTGTTCGCATTCATCGGGCTCGGAAATCGCGGCGCGGGAGTCTCAGGCGCCGGAACCGCCGCCACTGTGAATGGCTCCATTATCCCTGCCCGCGACTTTCAAGAGGCGATTCGGCAGTTAGAGAACCGCCAAGGTAATGAGCATGGCATGTCTGATGCTCAGCGGCAGAGTGAGGTCAAGCAAACCGAGATGCGAGCCATGCAGACGCTCGTTCATTCTGAACTTTTATATCAAGCAGCAACGCGAGCCGAAATATTCGCGACGGTTGGAGCGATTCGGGATTTGATCGTCAATGTGCCGATATTTCAAAATAACGGTCGATTCGACCGCGAGTATTACGATCGTTTTCTCCAGAATGAGCAAACTTCAGCCGGAGATTTTGAACGTAAAATTGGTCATGACATCGTCCTTAATCAGCTGAATAAAATCATTGTCAGCGCATGGTCTCCGTCTGGCCTTGTTGATCGTTTGACAGATGAAGCGCGCAACACAAAGGCCGACTTTCAATTTATTAAAATCGACACGGATGGGATCGCGCAGTCGACCGTTACAGCCAAGGATGTCGGCGCTTTTTTGGCTAAACCTGAAAATCAATTGCGCGTGAAAGCCGATTACCAATCGAACATTCAAGAATATCAGCCGCAAGAAATGGTCCGTGCGCGCCATATTTTAATCAAAGGCGACTCGGCGCAAGCATTGAGCAAAATTGAAAACATTAAAAAGCAGGTGACCACACATAATTTTGCTGCAATGGCGAAAAAGTACTCTGAAGACGAAGGCACTAAGTCCAAAGGTGGCGAACTCGGAGAGTTTGGGCGCCACACAATGGTTAAAGAATTCGAAGACGCCGCCTTTGCGGCGAAGCCAAACACAGTTGTGGGCCCTATCAAAAGCCCCTTCGGGTATCACCTCATATTGGTTGAATCGCACAAAACGACGCCAGCGAAACCATATGCCGAAGTCGAGCGCCAAATTGCGAAGCGCATGATTGCCGATACCAAGAAAGATGCGATTGCCGCTGAATTTGCAAAAGCCGTGAAGCACCCTTCAATATTAGATGCGGACCTCGCGCAATATCACCTGAAATGGCAAGATGGCGGATCGGTGACCGGCGGCGACTCGTATATGGCCAAACTTGGTTTGGGCGACGAAGGCGTGCTCGCGGTCCTTCAAACACCGCCGGGGCATATTTATGGCGATTTGCTACGCTCTGGTCCAAACGCCTACCTAGTGAAGACGACGAAGTTGGCGGTCGTTGATTCAAACCCAAGCCTCGAAGGTCAGATGGCGTCGTTTCGCAAATATGAAACCGGAAATGATATTCTCGAACTTTGGGTAATGAATTTAACAAAAAACGCCAGCATTCATATCAATCAAATGTTTCTAAAATAGACATTTTCGCGTCTCAGATCGAGATGCTCATTGGGCTAATTTGACCTCGTCCCAGTACGAGACAAGTGATTGCGAAAATTTTCGATTCTTGGTTAGTTTTTTAACGTTTTAGCCTTAATATTCCAGACCTTTGTCCGATAAGTTAGAGGATGGCCCGTGCACTATTGAAACTCTCTATTTACCTTCTCTTGTTTCTCTCGTTTGCGTCGTACGCGCACGGGCAGACGCAATACACGGTACACCAAAGTCAATATGTACAGTCGCAAAACTACGTCCCCGGCGAAATCATAGTTAAATTGAAAACGGATTCGTCGACTATGGGAAGCGCCCGCATGGCCGTGCGGGCACAATCGTTTTTGTCGCGTGTACAAAGCCGAAATGGCTTTCATTTAAAGCGTTCATTTCGTGAGCTTCATATGTATCACTTTGCGGTGCCAACCGGCATGCGAGTTGAAGATGCTGTAGCGCAAATGCAAAATGACCCGGATGTTCAATATGCCGAGCCGAATTATATTTTTACAAAAGAAACAATCGATCTGCCGAGTGAGCACTATAGCGCACAGGATGTACAATCGATGTCGGTACAGGCGCAGTCCAGCGGTAATACGGCGCAGAGTTCAACTTACCTGGCCACGAGCGCCCCTATAGAGGTGACAAGCACATGGGGCAATGTCACCCCGAACGCCACTGTCGTTGTGGCGGTTGTCGACACGGGTTTGGATCTCACCCATCCTGTGTTCACGGGTGCGAATGCGATTTGGACAAACTCGGGCGAAATTCCCAACAACCAGATCGACGACGATAATAATGGCTACGTGGACGATGTAAATGGTTATAACTTTGTCGCCAACAGTGGAGCTATGTACGACGACGACGGCCATGGCACGCACGTATCAGGCATAATTGTCGGCACGGGCGAAAATATTTATGACGGCACGTATTCAAATTCGCTCATCAAAATTATGCCGTTGAAGTTTCTCGATAGCACCGGGAGCGGCACAACCGCCAATGCCATTAGCGCGATCTATTACGCCGTCAATAATGGGGCGAGCGTTATAAATAATTCGTGGGGTGGCCCCAATTATTCGGCGGCGCTCGAAGAGGCGATTGCGTATGCATACAATGCAGGTGTCGTATTTGTCGCAGCTGCTGGTAATTACAGTGACGACAATGACACGACCCCCATGTACCCGGCGAATTATAATGTGCCAAATGTCATTTCAGTTGCGGCCAGTACCGATCAAGATCAGATGGCCTACTTTTCAAATTTCGGCCAGCAGAGTGTTCCTTTAGCGGCCCCTGGCATGTCAATATTGAGTACCTATCCGGGCGGTGGCTTTGCCACTATGTCCGGGACGAGCATGGCGACGCCGTTTATTTCAGGGCTTGCGGCGTTAATCAAAGAGCAATCACCTAAGATGCTGTCCTACCAAATTAAACAAATCATCGATCAGCAAGTTGATATGCCGGTCGATAGCAGCGGTAACTATCTGCTTGCTGACAAGGTCGCTACGCAAGGTCGTGTGAACTTTCTCAAGGCTATAGACGCCACCAAGGCCGCGCTCGTGCAGTCAACGCAGCCAGCGTACAGTTTCAGCAGTCAAGATAGGCAGCTCGCATCGTCCCTTGCAGCCAGTGGTTGCGGTTTAATTAAGCAGGTGATTCATGATGATAAAGGCGGGGGGCCGTCTAATGGTCTCGGCCCCGAAAGTTGGTCGATATTTTTTATCCTGGCGATGTTCGCAGCACCGATCTTGATGTATCAATACCTGCGTCGTAAACCGGTTCAGCGTCGAGTGCACGAACGCTTCAAAATCGATACCGACGTACGAGTTAAAGTCGGCGACCGCGAATTGGTTGGATCGATCAGTTCAATTTCAATGGGTGGCGTTCAGCTGAATGTCGATGCGCTCATCGAACAGGGCGGGATCATCGCCATGTCGATACGTAGCCCGGATGGTCGTGAGTCCATTGCTGTTGAAGGTCGAATCGTTTGGAGTGAAGCGCAGAAATCATACGGTGTGCAATTTGCGGAAACTAACGAGGCAATTAAAGAAAAGATCGCGTCATGGACGGCTCGATTGCAACGAGCCGCCTTTAAAGCCTAGGCTATTAAAATATGAAACGGAATTTGGCAGTGAGGTCTTCATTGGTGAGTCCACCGGCCGTGCTGTTAAACCATCCGTAAACGGCCATCTCCTCAGCTCCAACCGACATGTTCGGGTTTAATTCATACAATAAGCCGACCGCAAATGATGGGCCAAGCATTGTATAGGTCGAGGAGTTCACGACGTACTTTTCCGAGATGAGTCCGAACCCAGGTGAAACATAAAAATCCCAGTTCGCGCGTGAAAAATGCGGCCGTACAAATACGCCAAATGTGGTGACACCGTTTTGTAGAGCGTCGTTGCTTGTACTATCAGGGATGACCCGAAGATAACCGCCCACGCTGTATGTTCGGTCGTACCCGTATTCGTAATCAAAGCCGAGGTCGGCGCCGCCTTTTGAAAAGCCGAGATCCGCGTTGATGGCGTTATGTCCCTCGGGGACTCCCCCTGCACGCGCGAAATTGGGGCAAACAACCAATCCAAGTGCGATTAAACCCACACAGGCTTTGGCCAACGTTGCAGAATTCATGATGTCTCCTCCGCGCGTGGGCGAACTGTTGCTACGCGCTCATGTTGATCTTACAAGTGTATTTTACGAGCCTGTAGGAGTCCAGGAGTTGCAAGAGCCGCGAGGGTTTACAGCGCAACCGGGTATTAGCTGGCATGAGTTGTCATGCTTGCCCATGTTTTGCCCAAAAAACATGCAATTCGAACACTTTTGATCGAGCGGCTTCCATGTCTTTGTCGGTTCTTTACGGAGGCTTTTCTGAATCTTTTTATTTTTAAGCGCCAAAGCAAGATTATCAACGTATCCTAGGCCGCCCGCCGTACCTTTACATTCCGGGTCTTTCAACACCGGCTTTAAAGCGGCAAAAGCGTTTGTCTTACCGAACAGCTGAACAATTGCGCCTGCACCGGCAAATAAGAATGCTTTCTTGAAGAAATCGCGTCGGCTGACCATGTTGACCTCCTATAAAGGGTAGATGAAAACTAATTGCGAATCGCAGAATAGCCGAGCTGTCTCGCTCGGCCAAGAAAATAATTTATGATTTTCTGTTGGGCCGTTGTGGCACGGGGATTGAACATTTAGTCGCATGAGATGCAATTTCCTCGAGGCGGCATATGGTTACGAGATCTTTAAAATATAACTTTTCTCAAAGTGATGACAAATCACGGCGGGCACTTCTGACCCGCGTACTTGTGACGATTTTTTTCACTGTTCAATTGTTGCCCGTTTCGACGGCATTCGCCGGCGGTGCGTTTGTTCAGGGCGCGTCTTCAATGCCGACGCCGTTACCCGTCATTGAGGGTGCCCTCGCGCAACTGAATGAGCCCACCCGTATCGACGCCACATTTGAAACGAAGAACGGCGAACCGGGTGAGATCACGGTTGAAGCGGGTAGTGCTTTTAATCCTGTGGTCGGGGACGCAGCTGAAGTTATTTCGCCAGCCGATCATGCCCAAGCGCCCGATCTCGTTATTGTGCAATCCGATCTCAGCCCGGCTGCCACTCAGGCGTTTCTTGATGAGCATCCGGCTCTCGAACAGGCGATGCTCAACAATGCCGACCACACCGTGCTTGTGCACAGCCAACTTCAATGGTTGCCAAAGCAGCAATTGAAAGAGGGCGTGGTTTACACAGTCATGCGAACCGGGATTTCAACTTGTGTCTATCTTCATCTGCTCAATCATGTGGCTCCGGCGTCAGATGAAGAAGCCATAGCGACAACATTCGCCCTAACTTTTTTGTTTAACACGACAAATCTCTATTATGTGACCACCCATTTTGGGCAGAAACTTTGGTCAGCGCTCGGCTTCAAGCGTTTTTTGGAGTCAATAGGATTAACCCGAATCACGCGATCAGAAAAACACTATTACGAAGCCAGCTGTTTTTTGACTTGGTTGACGTACGGAATTTTATCAACGGATTTGTACAAGGGGTTCGGTGTTACGTCGCAAGTATTGAAGCCGGCCATACGCAATTTCCTCTCCTCGTTTCCGTGGAGCCGGACGTATTATCGCTGGGTGCATTTCGAAAATCCGCCAATGAATCAAGTGAAATGGGCTCAACGCGCGGTATGGTTGAGAGCGATCGTCATGGCGTTTCTCGGACCGATGATTATGGTTGGGCATAATAGTGGAGCCTTCAAAGATTTTGTCGATGGGCTGACGTTCACCGGAATCACCGCTTACTTTGTGACCTATCAGCCGATCCGCGTGCAAATCGGTCGAGGATATAGAGGTTTTGTGAACCAGATGCGGACTCGATGGCAAAAAGTTGTGCAAGGGGCACGGCGAGCTCTTACAAGCCGTCGCGCCAAAGAATGCTGGGAGTTTCTTGTAGTCGGCGCCACGAAAAAGGCGCGCCTATAATGTTGAAAGTCAGTCCAAACAAGTTGGTGGCTCCGGAGAGACTTGAACTCTCACGCCCTTGCGGGCACTGGATTTTGAGTCCAGCGCGTCTACCAATTCCACCACAGAGCCGAAGTAGGAAGAGTATGCTTGTAACAGCTAACCCCTCAAGAACCAAGGAAAAATCAGTGCCTAGGCCACCGGTCCCCAATGTTGAGGGCATGTATATTTTTCATATTACGCACGGCGCAACATTCTGTTATGATGCCATGCGACGAAAGCTTTTTTAAGGAGATTAAGATGAAATTGCAAGGTCGTTTAATTGTCATATTGGCAGTTGCAACATTGTATTCGGCAATGGGCTACACGGCTCCTACAGATGCGGTGCCTGGCGCCAACTCTGTGACGGCGAACGGGGTAACGGTCACGACCTTGACGGGTCCCGCTGCAACGGAGGCCACTCAAGCCGCGCAAGCTGGCGGCGCAAAAATTGCGGTTGCAGCGAGCACGCCTGCTGTGACTCACACCGTTGCAACGACAACGTCTTCGGCTCCAACAGTCGTGTCAGCGGCACCAGCGATTCCCGACCCGGCATCTCAGACAACGCCAACCTCTACGCCCCAGCCAACGGCACCCACAGTCACCTCGGCGCCAGCAGTCGCGTCAGTTTCGGCAACGGCAGCGCCTGTTGCGCCGGCGGCAGCGACAACAGTCACAGCAACCGCAATCGCAGCGCCTCCCGCTTCGGCGCCGGCACCCGTGATGCAAGAGCAACCCACAACTGTAATAGAAGCGGCGCCTCTGACGACTTCGAGTGCTGACGATTTGCGCAAAGTTGAGGAGCAAACTGAAGTTCAAACAGAACAAAAGATTGCCGAAAAATTAGAGCAAGAACGGATCGCCGCTGAAAAAGAGCGCCAACAACAGATCTTAAACTCGATGAGCTCGTTGACACCGGCTGCTTCTACGCAGGCCGCTACGGCTCAGCCTGCAACGGCTCCGCAGCCACCCTCGGTAATCGTGGTATCACCGGCGCAAAATCAGCAATCAGCTCCTTCAAAAGATCAAATTCAAGAAATGGTGAAAGAAGATATTTCAAATATTAACAAGCCGAATGAAGAAACGGGTCATTATTTCATGAGCGGTTCCGTCGGCCAAATCAACTATCACTCATCTGACATTTCGTCATTTGGCGCGGCTTCGTTGAGCGTCGGTAAAGAATTTCCGTCAAACTGGGATGTGTCGGGTGATTTCGGCTATTCAAACAATAACGTGAATCAAAGCTATTTCTTGTTTCAGAATATGCAGCAATATTCTTTGGGTTTGACTGCTCGGTATGTATTTTTCAACGGTATGATTCGGCCGAGCCTCGGCGGTGCCGTCGATTACGTACGCCGGCAATACTCGGGCCTTCAAGACGCCACAGGGACGTATTATTCGGCGGGTGGCAGTCCGCTCGACCAACAAACGACGGACGCTGTTGATGCTGGCGTTGTGGCCGATATCGATCTTGCCGTATCGAAGAATTTTCTCATCGGTCTTGAATACCGTTACATGATGAATGTCGGTTATCAGTACGAAGGGCAAAACTGGATGAACACACAAGCGTACCGAAACTACTTATCGTCCAACGGGTTCGGCGCGCCAACTCCACTCGAGCAGCAGGGTTACGATTTGACATCTCTCGTGATCCGTTATTTGTTCTAGTTCATGACCTGGCCTAAAACTCGAAGAGCAACCTCTGTGGTTGCTCTTGGCTTTTTGACGAGCGTGTTGCTCGTTTCTTTTTCGTCCCGGCTTTTTGCGAAAGAGCTTATTTCGACGAGCGCCGGGCGTGTCGGCGATACGGTGATCACCACCCGCGAAGTAATGCTCAATCATCTCATTGAAGGGGCGCTTTACCCTAAAGAAGGTCACACTCAGCTCGATCCGAATCAGATTAAAAGCCGCGAGTTTATTCATGAAACGACTTCAGATCTGCTCGAAACGGCAATTGCTAAAGAGGCCGCCGCTTTTGGGGTCGTGCCGGTTTCGAACGAACGTTTGAACTCCAGCGAAAAGCGGGTCAGGCGTTTGCTTCGGCGCAATGCCCAGTGGCGCGAATTAAAGCCAAGCTCGGAAGAAATAAAAAACATAGTTGAGACGAAATTGCGCGCGAAAGATTTCATAAAGTTCAAAGTCGATTCGGCGACCGTGCCGATCACCGATCAAGAAGCTCTTGATTATTTTAATGCAAATCGCCTGAAATTTGAAAATCTGCCGTTTTCAAAGTTTAAAGACACAATAAAAGCGTATCTCACTAAACAGCGCGTCGATTCGCGACTCAAAAATTGGTTCGATTTTCTGCAATCGAAATACCGCATCCGAAACCTTTTGGCGCAACCGTGACGGATATCTCTTTTGTCGGGCTAAGCGAACATCACGTTGATTCTTGCTGGCAACTTTATCGGGACCTTGCGAATCACTACGAGCACCCCATTGGCGGCAACTGGACGCGTGAGAAAATCGCCGAAGAAATTCGGGAGCATTTTGGGCTCGCGGCCTGCCAGAGCGACGGTGAAGTTGAAGCGTTTTGCTTATATCGTCAATACCCCGAACGTAAAGAAATTATGCTCGTTGCCACGCGACCTCGTTATCACCGCACAGGAGCTATGCGATCGTTGATTAGGTCTCTTCTTGAAAACATTTCGGCCGACGAGTCAGTTTGGCTAGAAGTGCACGCGGGCAATTTACCGGCGATTGGGCTTTACGAATCACTAGGTTTTGAGCTGAGCGGCGAACGGCCGGGCTATTATTCGGATGGCGGCAAAGCGCTCGTGTATCAATTTAAACGCTTGCGCTAAGCTTTTGTTTTTGTTAAATTTCGACGCGATGAGGGCCTGACCGGCCCTCATTTTTTTTGATCTCAACGTATTTTTAAGGTTGGTATGCTCGGCGCCGAAACGGTCGAAAAAATTAAAACGCTGGCTCAGCAGGCCTGCGCCCGTGAAGGCTGCGAGCTTTATGACGTGGAAATCGGTGGAACAGCCAAGCACAGAATCCTTCGTGTGTTCGTCGACGGTGACAAGGTGCCCGTAACTATTGAGCAATGCGCCAATGTCTCGCAGGCTCTTGGGTTACTTTTAGATGTCGAAGATGTCGTGCCGGGCGGCCCTTACGAGCTTGAAGTTTCAAGCCCTGGGCTAGAGCGCCACTTGCGTGAGCCCCGTCATTATGAGAAATCGATCGGGCAAACGATTCGTGTCGTGCTCGAAGCGCCCTTAGCCGGCGCTGAAAAGTTAGGGGTTTCATTAGAAGGAATTTTAAAAGGCGCGACCGAAGGTGCGATTCGATTGCAGGGTCGCGATAATGAATGGGAGATCCCGTACAAACAAATCAAGAGGGCGCGGACGGTTTACGAGTTTAACCAAAGATAGAGGTCAGATATGGCAGACAACGTCAATATGTTTTCAGAATTGAGCCGAATCATCGAACAAGTCGGCAAAGACAAAGGCATCGACAAGCAAGTCGTGATCGACGCCGTCGTGCAAGGCATGCTGGTAGCCGCTCGCAAAAAGTGGGGGACTTACCGCGACATCGAAGCTCAATACAACGAAGAACTTGGCGATGTTGAACTATATGAGTTCAAAGAAGTTGTTAAGGATGAGGATTTTATCGATGAAGAGGTCGAAATCAAACAGACTGACGCTTTGGAGCTTGATCCAGAAGCGCAAGTGGGCGATTCTATCGGCATCAAACTCGAGACGGGCGATTTAGGTCGCATCGCCGCGCAAACGGCCAAGCAGATTATCACTCAGCGCGTGCGTGATGCCGAACGCGACATTATTTTTAACGAATTTGAACAGAGAAAAGGCGAAATCGCATCCGGCATTGCCCGTCGGGTGGAGCGGGGCGCGATCGTTGTCGATCTAGGGCGCACCGAAGCCTACATTCCGCCGCGCGAACAAATCCCGGGCGAACAATATAAGCCGGGCGATCGCATCCAAGGCTACATTGCCGATGTGAGACAGACGACACGTGGCCCGCAGATTATCATGTCCCGCGCCGATGAGCGATATCTCATGAAATTGTTTGAGATCGAAGTGCCCGAAATTTATGACGGAATTGTGCAGATTATTGCGGCGACTCGTGAACCCGGTCAGCGGGCAAAAATCGCGGTTGTTTCGAAAGACCCGGCGGTGGACCCGGTCGGCGCTTGCGTCGGCATGAAAGGTTCACGCGTTCAAAACATCGTGCAGGAGCTGCGCGGTGAAAAAATCGATATTATCAACCACGAAGAAGATCCGACTCGTTTTGTGTGCAACGCGCTGGCTCCCGCCGAAATTTCAAAAGTTTTCATGGACGAATCGAACAAGTCGATGGAAGTCGTGGTGCCCGATCAACAGTTGAGTCTTGCTATTGGCCGCAAAGGTCAAAACGTGCGCCTCGCGGCTAAATTGACGGGCTGGAAGCTCGACATCGTATCTGAAACGGCGGCCGCGCAAAGAACGGCCGAGGCGATCTTTAATTTGATGCTTTTGCCGAACATGACCGAGACAATGGCTCAAAATATCTATCAATCCGGCTTTAATTCGGTGCAAGCCTTGGCTGAAGCCGAGCTCGAGGATGTTTTGAATATTCCAGGCTATGACGAGCAGGCCAAAGCGCAAAAACTCATTGATGAAGCGCGCGCCTTGATTGAAAAGTACAAAGAAGAAGGTAAAGAATTGCCGAAAGCTCCGACCAAATCGGCGGCGACTGAAAGCGTGGTTGGCGGCGATGCGAAAAGCCAAGCTGAAGAGCGCTTAAAAGAAGAGCTTGAGCAGTTGAAAAATCAAGAGGGTGAAAATTGACGCAAATGAAGGTTTTCGAGTTTGCTAAAGAGATCGGGATCGAGACGATCTCATTGATGGATAAAATCCGGCAATGGAAGCTTCCGGTAAAAAGCCACATGGCGACGCTGGACGAACCATTGATGGATGAAATTCGCGCTAAACTCGGTGAAGAACTCGCGGCTAAGGCAATCAAATCGAAAACCACCAAGCGGGTCGCCACGAAGAAAGCGGCTGTCGAAGCGCCAAAACCGTCGAAATCGTCCAAAGCCGTAGACGATACTGTCGTCACAAAGGCAGTCGTTGCCAGAGCTGCAACCGAACAAGAGACAGGCGAAAAGGCTGAAAAACCTAAGAAGGCCGCAGCCAAAAAAGCAACCGTTAAAAAAGCCGTGGGTGTCATTCGCCGTAAAGCCGGCGAACCAAGCCCGCTGGCGCCTGCTTCGACCGAAGAAATGAACCCCGCCGGCGTCGATGAATCTGGTTCAATACCGGTGGCGGCCGAAGGGGCTGAAGGCGAAGGCTCGGCCACAGGTACTGCAATACAGAATCAACCGACTGAAGCAAAAAGGCGTAACATCGTTGGGCGTATGGATTTGAGTCGGGCCCGAAATCCAGCCGCAGCGGCTGGTAGTGGCCTGCAAGATCGAGTGATGCGACCGGGTGTTACAAGCCCTCGCAATATTAGAACTGGATTCTTTGCCCAACAGCCTATAACTGAGCAGCCTGTCGACTTTGAAGAAAAGCAGCGCGAAGAAAAGAAAAAACGCACCGGCAATCGCGAAGAAGAAGTTCAAATTTTCAACGCATCGGACTTTCGTAAACGCGAAGTGATTTTTCAGCCAAAGAAGAAAAAAGTCGCGGTGGGGCGTGACATCAAGAAGACGCAGCTCACGACCCCTAAAGCTTCGAAGCGAGTGATCCATGTCGAAAAGGCGATGTCTGTGGGCCAGCTTGCGGCTGCTATGGGAGTAAAAGCCCCCGCCTTAATTAAAAAATTAATGACAGACGGGGTCACTGCCAACATCAACACTGAACTGGATTTCGATACCATTGCCCTTATCGTGCCCGAATTTAATTTTGAAGCTGAAAATGTTTATCGAACAGTGGAACAACGCCTTGATGAAGCGGCCTTTGGTGATTTAGAAGCCGAAGCTGCCGGTAGGCCACCAGTTGTCACAGTGATGGGCCATGTCGACCACGGTAAAACATCTTTGCTGGATGCAATTCGGCAAACGAACGTGGCCAGCGGCGAGGCTGGCGGCATCACCCAACACATCGGCGCCTATAAAGTGCAGCTTGAAAATGGTAAAGAGATCACTTTTTTGGATACGCCCGGTCACGAAGCGTTTACGGCCATGCGGGCGCGAGGCGCGAATGTAACGGATATAGCGGTGATTGTGGTTGCCGCTGATGACGGCGTTATGCCTCAGACGGTCGAAGCTATTTCGCATGCGAAGGCCGCTGAAGTGCCGATCATCATTGCGGTCAATAAAATCGATAAACCCGGCGCAGACGTCAATCGCATCAAACAACAATTAACGGAACAAGAAATCGTTTCAGAAGAATGGGGCGGTTCGAATATATTCTGCGAAGTTTCGGCTTTAAAGAAAACCGGCATTCATGAGTTGTTGGAACAAATTCTTCTGGTTGCGGAAGTTGAAGATCTCAAAGCGAACCCCAATCGATCCGGCACCGGTATTATTATCGAATCCCGCCTTGAAAAAGGGCGCGGGCCCGTCGCTACCATCCTCGTTCGTGACGGACATTTCTCGGTCGGTGACGACATTGTGGCCGGAGTGGCTGCAGGCCGTGTTCGGGCCATGATTAATGATCGCGGTGAGTCCGTTAAAACGGCGATCCCAGGCGATCCGGTTGAAGTTTTGGGTTTACCCGAAGCGGTGAGTGCCGGTGAGCGCATTGACGTCGTCAAAGACGAGAACATCGCGCGCGAGATTGCCCTGGCGCGAAAAGCCGAGCTTGAAACGCCGAAAGCGACCGGTAAGGCCGCTGTGTCGCTTGAAGAATTGTTTGCAAAAATTCAACAAGGCCAAGCACAAGAATTCAATGTCATTTTGAAAGCGGATGTCGCCGGGAGTGTCGAGGCGCTCAGAGAAATGTTACATAAGGCTTCGACCCCTGAAGTGAAAGTGAAGATTGTGCACAGCCAGGTGGGCGGAGTGACCGAATCCGATGTACTTCTGGCTTCAACTTCCGGAGCTGTTGTTTTGGGATTTAACGTGCGACCCGACACACCCGCTATGCGAATGGCGAAAGAGCTGAATGTCGACATCCGCACGTACACCATTATTTACGAACTGCTCGATGACGTGAAAAAAGCCATGGCCGGACGGTTGCAACCGGTCTCGAAAGAAGTGGCGAAAGGCCGTGCAGAAGTGCGCGAAGTTTTCAGCGTACCAAAGGTCGGCAATATTGCCGGTTGCTCGGTTATCGATGGCAAGATCACGCGATCCGATCTTTGTCGTGTCATTCGCGACGGCGCGATTGTTTACCAAGGCAAGTTTGCAAGCTTGCGCCGCTTCAAAGACGATGTACGCGAAGTCGCGACCGGTTTTGAGTGCGGTATCGGCATAGAAAACTTTAACGACATTAAAGTCGGCGATGCGATCGAGGCGTACGTTATCGAACAGGTCGCACCATGAAAGACGGCCGCCGGGTTCGTCGAGTTGAAAAGGAGCTCCAGCACATTGTCGCGAACTTCTTGTTAAGAGGGTTTAAGTACCCTTTGCGTGGTTTGGTTTCAGTCACCCGGGTCGAATCCAACGAAAAATTGCGTACAGCGAAAGTATTCGTTAGCGTTATGGGTTCGGACGCCGACAAAGAAGAATCTATCGCGGCTTTGACTGAACATGTTCAAGATATTCAAAATGAGATCAATACAAATCTGCGAATGAAAAACATCCCGCGTGTTTCGATTTTACTTGATGAAGGACTTGAAAAGACACTGCGAATCGAAGCGACCCTCCGTGAGCTCGCTCGAGCGCGCGAGCAAGCTGAAGAGTAGGACGAGCGCTCATGTTTAATGGTTTACTGCTTATCGACAAGCCAACCGGTCTCACAAGCCATGATGTAGTCAATCAAATCCGCAAAGTTTTCGGCACGCGCGAAGTGGGTCATGCTGGCACACTCGACCCTATGGCTTCGGGGTTACTTGTCTTGCTCATGGGTGAGGCCACCAAAATTTCAGATCATGTCTTAAACGAAAATAAAAGCTATCGATTGGGCGTGCGTTTCGGCGTACGGACGGACACCCTGGATATGACCGGGCAAGTTTTGACTCACGAAGATGTGTTATTGTCGACCGATGACATTCGCTCTGTCGCACAAGAACTAGTGGGTTCATTTACGTGGACCGTGCCCGCTTTTTCGGCGGTTAAGGTCAACGGCCAAAAGCTCTATCACGCGGCCCGGGCTCAAGAACCGGTCGAATTGCCACTTAAAGAAATGAATTTTTGGGGGCTCGAAATCCTTGATGTGACCCATCAGGGTCTCAGTGCGAACATTTCATGTTCGAAGGGCAGTTACATTCGCAAATGGGCCAGTGAACTTGGCGAACGCCTCGGGTGCGGTGGAGCGCTCGAGTCTCTCAGGCGTACCGCCTGCGAGCCCTATCAAGTTGGGCAAGCATTGACGCTTGAGCAGGCGGCCCAAATGGCTGATCAGCTGCGGGCTGCCGCTGAAATTGATAGCCCTGCCGTTATTCCGTTACGAAATACCCTTCGCGACTGGCGTACGGTATCGGTTAGGGGCCGGGATCTCCGGCTTCTTTTAAATGGGCAGATCCCGCTCGATCTCGACCGCCGCTTGCTCCCCGAGAAAAGGCAGGCGGTTCAAGCTAATCAACCGGTTCGGATTAAAATTTTGGATGGTGACAGCGGTGAAATGGTCGCGCTTCTCGAGGCTACCCCTGGTCGTGGATTAAAAATCGGCCGTATATTTAAGCTTGTCGAGGGCCGGCAAAATCAGTAAAGTCGCGGCACTATAAGGAGCTAAAATGGCGTTAACAAAAGCCGATAAGGAAAAGGTAGTTAAACAATTCCGCAAAGGTGAGCTCGACACAGGTAGCTCAGAAGTTCAAATCGCGCTGTTGACGACGCGAATCAATCACTTGACTGAACATTTCAAAACTCACGACAAAGACCAGCACAGCCGTCGCGGGATGTTCAAGTTGGTTTCACAGCGACGCAAACTCCTCAATTACGTTCGCAAAAACGATTCTAAAAAATATCTCAAACTTATTGAAGATCTCAGTCTTAGAAAGTAGCGCCCGATGAAAGAAACTGTATCTTTTGAAATCCAAGGGCGCACCGTTACGTTTGAAACGGGTCGGTTGGCTAAACAAGCGCACGGCGCAGTTTTGTGTACGTGCGGTGATAATATGGTGCTCGTTACTGCGGTTTCCGACCGATCGGGCGGCGATGCCGACTTTTTTCCGCTGACGGTTGAATATGCCGAGCGTTTTTATTCGACCGGCAAGGTGCCTGGTGGCTATTTTAAGCGCGAAGGGCGTCCGACAACGGATGCAATTTTGAACTGTCGTTTGATTGATCGTCCGCTGCGACCGTGCTTCCCTGAAGGATATAACTCCGACACGCAGGTAATTGCGACGATTTTGAGCTACGACGGCCAGTATCCGATCAATAACTTGGCCAGCATCGCGGCATCGGCTGCCTTTCATGTGAGCGATATTCCGTTCAACGGGCCAATTGCGACTGTGACCGTTGGCCGAGTAAAAGGTGAATGGATCGCGAACCCCACTCGTCAACAGATGGCCGAATCTGACCTGGACATCACCGTTGCCGGTACGAAAAACGGTATTTTGATGGTTGAAGGTGAAGCGAAATTTGTAACCGAAGCGGACGTTCTCGCGGCACTTCGTTTCGCGCACGAGTCGCTACAACCGATCTTAAAAGCTCAAGATGAATTGAGAGCAAAGTCGGGTTCGGTGCCTAAGCGTGAATTCACACCCGTTGAAATTGAGCCTCAGTTTCGCGCTATGACCGAAGCCTATCTGCGACCGTTGGTCGAAGGCGCTCTTTCGCAGCGACAAAAGCAGGTGCGATACGGCCAACTCGATGAAGCGATTCGCGCGGCGAAAGAAAAATTTATTCCGGAACAGCCGGCCGAGTTGCAAGAGCAAAGAACGAAAGAACTCACCAAAATTTTCGAAGATCTGAAATATCATGTGGCCCGTCGAATGATCATAGTTGACGGCGTCCGTATCGACGGTCGTGATACGAAGACCGTGCGCCCGATCAGTACGGAGGTTGGTTTACTCCCGCGCGCGCACGGATCGGGGCTCTTCACCCGCGGTGAAACGCAGGTCTTGGGTACGGTCACTCTCGGCACGGGCGACGATGAACAGAAAATCGATGCGCTTGAAGGGCTCACGCTTAAGCGATTCATGCTCCACTATAACTTTCCACCCTATTGTGTGGGTGAAACCGGTCGCTTCGGGGGCCAAAGTCGCCGTGAAGTCGGCCACGGCAATTTGGCCGAGCGGGCACTAAAAATGGTGGCTCCCGATTATGACAAATTCCCTTATGTCTTGCGGGTCGTGAGCGAAGTATTCGAATCAAACGGTTCGAGTTCGATGGGCACGGTATGCGCCGGCACATTGGCCATGTTGGATGCTGGTATCCCTGTCAAGGGTAACGTCGCCGGTATCGCAATGGGCTTAATTACCGATGGTGGCAAATACGCGATTTTGACTGATATTTTAGGCGATGAAGATCATCTTGGCGATATGGATTTCAAAGTCGCCGGCACGCGCGACGGTATTACGGCACTCCAAATGGATATCAAAATTGATAGCCTGACTTTTGAAATCATGGAGAAGGCGCTGGCCCAAGCCCGCGAGGGTCGTCATCACATTTTAAATGAGATGGAAAAGACCATTCGGGCTCCACGCGGTAAGATTTCCGAATACGCGCCTCGTATCGAGACTATTCAGGTGAAACCTGAGAAAGTTCGCGAAGTGATTGGCGCGGGCGGCAAAACAATTAAAGCGATTATCGAAGCGACGGGTGTAAAGATAAATATCGAGGACGACGGCAAAGTTCACATTGCGGCAGCTGACCCGGAAGCAACGAAAAAAGCCATTAAGATGATTCAAGACATTTGTGCCGAGGCGGAAGTCGGCAAAACCTATCACGGTAAAGTCGTCAAAATCGCTGATTTTGGGGCGTTTGTCGAAATTCTGCCGAATTTGAGCGGACTGCTTCATATTTCAGAAATCGCCCACGAACGTATTCGCAGCGTGACAGACGTCTTAAAAGAAGGCGACGCTGTCGACGTCAAGGTGCTTGAAGTCGATCGTTCGGGACGTATTAAACTCTCGCGAAAGGCATTGTTGGGACGCGCGAATGTGAACGCCTAGATTAAGTGAAAGCGTTTGAGTTTGAACCTCTTTTTAACAAATCGATTTTAGATAACGGTGTTCGGATATTAACCGAACACCATCCATCCAGCCGGGCGGTTTGTGCCGGGATTTTTGTCGACCAGGGCACGCGTGACGAGCCTGAGGATATCATCGGCGCCGCGCATTTCGTAGAGCACATGGTTTTTAAAGGCACCGAGACGCGCGACGCGTACGAAATCGCGCGCAGCCTTGAAGCCGTGGGCGGCGAGCTCAATGCTTATACGACGCGCGAGCAAACCTGCTTTCACGCGACCAGTTTGCGCGAGCACCTCACTCTAAGTCTTGACGTCCTCTCCGACCTCATGAGCAATGCGCAATTTGAAACGAATGACTTCAAAAAAGAACGCGACGTGATCATTCAAGAAATACATATGTCGCAGGACGAATACGACGATTACATTTTCGATTTGGTTTTTGAAAACGCGTACAAGGGCCATGAGCTTGGCCGTTCGATTCTGGGTACGCCTAAAACTCTTGAGCAAATCACTCGCCGCAAACTGATGGACTTTTATACGAGACGTTACCAAGGTCACAATATGTTGGTCTGCGTGGCAGGTCACGTGAATCACGAAGAGGTAGTGCAGCTGATGTCGCGCACATTGAATCTGCGCCGGCGCACGGTTCTCGCACCCCCGAGAAAGCGGCCGGCATACCGTACATTCCAAAAAGTTTTGTCGCGATCTTCAGAGCAACTTCATGTGCTTGTGGCTCTGCCGTCCGTCTCAGTGAAAGATAAGCAAAGATTTGAATCGTATCTGGCAAATGCCGCACTTGGCGGGGGGATGACGTCGCGTCTATACCAGAAAGTACGTGAAAAACTCGGCATTGCTTACACTGTTTATAGCTATCTTCAGCCGTTTTACGACACCGGCATTCAGACGATTTATTCGGCGACTTCGCCGCGGCATATGAAAAGAATTTTGAGTGTGATTTTTCGCGAAATCGAGAGTCTCGCGCGGCGCGGTCTCACTCGTGCGGAGCTTGACTATTATCGAACGCAGGTCATCGGCGGACTCGTTTTAGAATCTGATGATATTGATAACCGTATGAATGCAATTGGCTACAGCGAAATGATTTTTGGTGAAAACCGGACGGTTGACCAAACGATTCAAGAACTGCAAAAGGTTACGGTGGAGAGCATGAATGCGTACTTGAAAAAACACTTTGATATACAGCGAGCGAGCGCTATCCTAATCGGCGATATAAATGAAGACCGCGCGTCGAATTATCTGACCCGAAGTCTCGGCGGCGATTAATTCGTTGCGATAGAAGGAGTTGAGAAATGGAAACCACGCGTTTCACAGAACGAATCAGATCCGTCGCACAAGCAGTCGAAAAATTTGTCGAGCATAACCTTATCGAAAAAGAACAACGTGACGAGAATTTGAAAAAGTTGGCGTTGGCCTTTGAGGCTCTTTTGCAGAAGCGGACGAGCGATTTCGATATAGATACAACTGCGGTTCGCGTCGCGCTTAAAACCCACAAGCATTTCAAAGGTGACCTGCCGGCCTATCAGTCGCAACTTGCGGCGGGTATGGATGTACGGGCTCAGCTTGATGAACCTATCGTGCTTCAGCCGGGGCAGCGGGCGCTTATCCCCACGGGGATTAGCGTTTCAATTCCGGCAGGGTATGAAATCCAAGCGCGTCCGCGCAGTGGATGGGCCATTCGCGACGGCATCACGTTGTTGAATTCTCCCGGCACGATCGATGCCGACTATCGCGGTGAAATTAAAATTGTTTTGATCAATCACGGTCAGGCTCCCGTCGAAATCAATGATCAGGAGCGTATCGCCCAGCTTGTATTGACGACGGTATCGCGCATGCAGTTTGAACATGTGGATCAACTCGATGAAACGAATCGTGGCGGCGGCGGTTTCGGCAGCACTGGCCGGGCTTAGTGCGACTTGGCTGTGTGGCTTTCGAGGCTAGTGCTCAAGCTCTTGCTTGAGCACTTGAAGCGAAGCGGGCGTAGTTAAATTGCTTTTATACTTGTCTTTTTCGTGCTGAAAGTGCCACGACGAATAAAGCCAAAACAATAAATACACCAAATAAATGGCAGCGACCATTTTACCGAACCGCTTACGGTCTACATTGAAATTGCCGGCAACGCCCTCGACGAGAAGAAGCCCGCTCAAGAACAGACCCGCGAGCGTGATCACGGGCAACCAATGACTGACAATTGAAAGAGCCATTGCTGGCACCGCGGCAAGAAGTACGAGAGTGAAAATTCGTCGAATTAGTGGTTCGCGATCAAAAAAGAAAACTAGCACGTAGTAAACCATTCCGGTAACCAGCGTCGCGCTGATCACGGACATGATCGGCGCCACGATGAGGCCCGAAATAAATTGAGTGATATGCCCGCTCAATAACCCGCGAAGGGCGCCACATCCAGCAGCCATGATAATGTAGAAAACGACCAGAGCTTGCCAATCCCAATCGGGAACTTTTTGAATGGAAACAATCGGGTTACGAATAAAACCCGACAGATAGCGAACTAAGTGGCCGAGCTTTTCGAGTTCGGGTTCGGAAGCCATTTGTTCAGATTTTTCGTCCATCGCCATGTTGCACGTCTCTGATGTTGGGCCTGCGGAAAACGGCCCGCACGTTTCGTTGTCCCAGACTTAACTAAAAACTCCCGGCGAACATCAAGGTGCCGTCAACTGACCCTGCGTCCGCAGTTGTGTGTACCATTGGAGCCTCGTACGCTGCATCCACGCGTATTCCGAAACCAGATGTTACGTCAAAATTCAAGCCGCCGTCGAGCAACGACGCAGGTGTCGTATTTTCGCCGGCATAGGCGGTGGGCACTGAGCCCGAAATGTTCAAATACCGAGCCGTGAGCCCCGCAGCCACAATGAAATCAAGCGAACGTTGAATCGGCATTTCGTGTTGCACCAGTAGGCCGAATTCTTTCATATCGATTTGGGCTTGGCTGGAGTTGTACGGGTCAAACGAAGTGAGAGTGCCGACGGCCTGCCAGCTGGGTGAAAGCAGATCTATACCCAAGTTCACTTGATAGCCGTGAAGGTCGGCGCTCGAAGGTAAACCACGAGCTGACGCCAAATTTAAATGCGAAAGTACGGCGCCAAAGCCGGCATGAAATTGAATGCTGTCAAGAGGGTCGCTCTCCGGATGAAGTTGTGTTGCGGTCGTCGACTCGCCGGTGAGGTCTTTTACGATGGCATCGTAGCCGGTGTACTGTTGGTCGGCTCTGCTGAGCGAGGAGAACGAAATCGTGCAAATGACTGTCAACGTGAACAAAACTGGACGAATCGCCTGATTGCTCATTCGCATTTCATACTCCTGTATTTCAGACACAAGTGTAACAAAAAAAGGGTGAAACGCAAAAACTCGTCTTTTTTTTTGGATGGCTCCCTCTTAAAATAAAATGAGGCCTTGTCTTTAAAGAGGTGCGGCGTGAGTGTGAGCGAAAAAATTTATTGCGCATTCTGCCGTCTCGGGCGACGAGTATATACGAAAAAGCGGATCACCTGGACGAATGTCGTGCTGGCGCTGTTATCCTCCGCAATTTTGACTTTTGCATTTTGGCAAACTTGGGACCCACGCGGAATTTTCATTTTCGTGTTGTTTTTGGCCATGGCGGACATCTTCATACGAATTCGTTGGCGGATGGCGTTGCCATGCCCGCATTGCGGCTTTGACCCTCTTCTATACAAACGCAATCCGGATGAAGCTGCTCGGCGAGTCAAAATCCGCCTAGATATGGTCCGCCGATCCGATGACTTTCTGTTTCGGTCGCAAAACCCTTTAGCCAATTTGCCCGCAGTTCGCGCTGACGATAAATTTTTTGCGCGTTCACCTTTGGGTGACAACCCCGCTGAAAAGAATCAATAATAAACATGAAGGGGTGTTAGCTGAACGATTGCTAACGTGTGGTCATGACGGTTCTTTTTTTATTGTATGCGATGTGCGTTCGTCCTGCGTGGGCCCAAGGGGATTTTGCGCCTTACCAATCGCCGGGGCAACTGCATCATGTGCTGTCGCAAAAGGAGCAAAGCAAAGGAAAAGTAATGCGACGTCGCCCGCGCGATACTGGGCAAAATGCTGTCGTAAAAACGGACGGAGCGGCGATTTATTTCGCACCGAATTTCGATGCTCCAGTCTTGGGATATCTTGATAGCGGCAAACGAATTCGTGTTTCAAAGATCATGTATCCAGGCATCGGCGGTCTCGGCGATTTTTACCGAGTTCACGTTGGGCATCATCGATTCGGCTATATCACCGACACGGATATTATTCTTAGCCACCCGGCTCCAGGTGATGTTGTTAAAAACGGTCCACTCGACACAGACGATCAGAAAGATCAGGATTCTACCGACCTTTATCTCAGCCGTTATGGCGGCCTGACGTATTACAATTACAATTTTTCGGAAAAAATAAGCGGAGGCGCGCGTTCGGCGCCGACGGCCATGTACGGTTTCAAATTTACAGGTCCGACAAATTTGATGGGTGGGCTGCCGCTTGACTTCGATCTTTTGTTCACCTCTGTGCCGCCCTCATTTTATAACGACATTGCCAGCAGCACATCGGGGATGATGTTTATGGGCGATATGTTGGCGAATTTGCCTATCACGCAGAGTTCGCGTTTTTTATTCACTGTTGGGTTCGGTCTGATGGCGCGATTTTCCGACTGGTCGGTACTCCTCAAAAACCGGCCTGATTTAGGTAAATTTGACTCGCAGGAATTGGCCATGGGCGTGCTTGGCGAACTCTCGGCGACGGCCCGCCTTAACAAAAAGTTCGCTCTTCGCGCGGACGCTCGCTATATTTATGAAAAAGAACGCTACGCGGGCATCGGCGCGGCGCTGTTATATCAATATTAGACCTTGCCAGACTTCTCCTAATTTGCCAGACAAAGTGAATACGTATGTCGATTCAAATTCTCGATAATCAAGTCATTGATCAAATCGCAGCGGGCGAGGTGGTGGAGCGCCCAGCTCATTTGGTTAAAGAAATTGTCGAAAATGCTCTTGATGCCGGCGCCACCGAAATAACAGTCGATTTCAAAAATGGCGGTCGTACTGTTCGGGTTGAAGACAATGGCCATGGTATTGTCGCAGCCGAATTGCCTCTCGCCCTCGCCAGGCACGCGACAAGTAAAATCAAAAGCGTTCATGACATCTGGCGCATTCAATCTTACGGGTTTCGCGGCGAAGCGCTGGCGAGTATCGCCGCGGTCAGCCGAATGACTTTGACCTCTCGGACTCGCCATGAAGACGTCGGGCATCGACTCATTGCTGAATACGGTCACGTGGGGCCTGTTCAACCAATCGGTGCGGCTATCGGTACGAGTATCGCCATCGAAGGCCTATTTGAAAACGTGCCGGCACGTTTAAAATTTTTAAAATCTGACACTGGTGAAGCCGCGGCCATCAAAACCCAAATGAAAGCTTTGGCGCTCGTGCGGCCCGATGTTTCGGTCCGCATCCGCCATGACGGCGAGTTTGCCGCTTATTGGCCGGCAGTTGAGAATTTTGCCCAACGTGTGAAACAGATTTTAAATGAAGACGAATTGTATGAGGGGAGAGCCGAGTTGGATGGAGTTCACGTTCACGCCGTTCTTTCGTCACCCGATCGAACGGTCGGCAATTCGCGGCAAATCTGGACACTGGTGCAACAGCGCTTTGTACAAGATCGGGGCATGCAGGCGGCGGTTCTCGATGCCTATCGTCAACTTCTCATGCATGGCGAATACCCGATTGCCGCCATCGACTTAAGATGCGACCCAGAGTTTGTCGATGTGAATGTCAGCCCGACCAAATCGCAAGTGAAGTTTCAAAACGCTTCTTTGGTGTTTCGCGCGGTCCATCGGGCCGTGCGTGACGTATTGGAAAAGGCCCCATGGCGGGTGAATCTGCTTACAACCGCAATAACCCCACCTTTGACACCAGCGCCGCCAATTGCGGTAGATGCGACAGAGGCCGCTTGCGACCAACAAGAAAGTTTTGCGTTGAGTTCTGCGCCAGTTACGACGTCACTAGTGTCAGCGCACTCGCCTCAAGTGCGGCGGGTGGAGTCAACAACCCACGAACCAACAGTGTCATGGTCCGCGCTTGAGGTTCTGGGTCAGGCGAAGATGACCTACATTCTGACTCAGTCGAGAACCGCGGTCGTCATTGTCGACCAACATGCGGCCCATGAAAGGATACTGTTTGAGCGGATTATGGTGGGTGTCAGGGTCGGTTCACTTGAAGTACAGAATTTTTTGCTGCCTCAAACGGTGGAGTTTTCAGAAGAGCTGGCTCATGAACTCATGAACGCGACAGAAGACTGGAACAAGCTCGGGTTTGTGCTCGAAATGACCGGCCCCACGCGAATTGCCATTCAAGCGGCTCCGGCCATTTTGCCGACCGAGCGACTGCCGGCACTACTTGAATCGATAGCCGATGAGCATGTGCGCCATGGCGGGAGCTTTCGTCTAGACAAAGCGCTTGGCGACGTGGTTGCGACCATGGCTTGCCATTCTGCCGTTCGCGCCGGCCAAATGTTGAGTATCGAAGAGATGCGGTCACTGCTCGCGCAAATGGACGAGTTCCCGCTCTCAAGTTTTTGCCCGCATGGGCGCCCGGTTTTTGTTGAGTATCCATTTCACAAGCTTGAGCGGGATTTCGGTCGAATTGTATGATCACATTTGTTGTCGGAGCGACAGGGGCCGGCAAATCGGCCTGGGCCATGCGCGAAGCGGAGCGCGCGGGTGGTCTTATTTTGAATGCCGATAGCGTTCAAGTGTACCGCTACTTCGATATCGGCTCGGCAAAACCGACCCTTGAAGACCGGGCGCGAGTCCGCCACGAACTTTACGACATTGTTTCTCCGGATGATGATTTTACAGCCGGCGAGTACCGGCGCGAGGCGCTGGCCGTGCTCGAGCGCGAGGCCGATCGCCGAGAAGTTTTTATCGTCGGGGGGAGCGGTTTTTACCTTCAGGCGCTCGAAAACGGAATGTATGACGTGCCCAAAATCGACGAAACGATCAGAGCGCGGGTGGCCGAATGGGAATCGTCGGGCGAAATGTGGGCTCAATTAAAAAAAGTGGACCCACCCTCGGCTGATCGATTGCCGGCAAAGGACTCGTATCGTGTGCGCCGGGCACTTGAGGCGACTCTCATGGCCGGGCGCCCTTGGTCTGAAATGTCGCGCGAAATCAAACATAGTCCTCATCGGCTTTCGGCGCGCTTTTCTATTCGAAAAATCGGTATTCAAACGGATCGCGAGCGGCTGCGAGACAGAATTGTTGAACGAACACGGCAAATGTTTGAGCGGGGGCTTCTCGATGAAGTTAAATCTCTCATTGACCGCGGCTATGAGGATGCAAAGCCGTTTAATTCAGTTGGATACATTGAATGCAAAGAATATCTCGCGGGGCGGCTACAACGGGCGGACCTCGAAAGCGCGATCGTTACAAGCACTATGCGACTTGCCAAAAAACAAATGACTTGGTTTCGTCGCGACCAAGAAATAAACTGGCTACCATGAAAAGCATGACGGGTTATGGTGCGGTCGAGGGTCACGCCGCCGATGCGGAGTTCTCTATCGTGGTTAAGTCGGTGAACGGTCGCTTTCTCGAAACGCGTTTTCATTTGCCGCGTGAGTACTTCTCTCTCGAATCGCAGTTTAAAAAAGAAATCGCGGCTCTATTAGAACGCGGTACTGTTGACGTGTTCGTGTATCGTCGCGGCTCGGGGGACCTGAGTGTCAGGTTTAACAGTCAAAATGCGAAAAAATGGATCAAAGCACATCGCCAAATGGCAAAGGCCCTTCACTTACCGCTCAATGAGAAAAATCTAGCTGAAAAAATTTCGAGCTTACCTCAAGTATTTGAAACCGGCGATCGTGCGAAGATCGCCGAGAGCGAGGTGCGAGCCGTCCTCAAGGCATTTCGTGCGGCTGTGACTTCGTGTTTACAAGAGCGCGCCCGCGAAGGGCGTTCTCTCTGTCGCCATCTCGAGTCGGTCTTGCAAAAACTGAAAAAAGTGGTGACGCAGATGGAACGCCTTCGCGAGTCTGCAAATCGGGACCTTGAAGCGAAGTTGCGCGAACGACTACGCAAAATTTCAAAAGAGTTTACGGCGGAGCCCGCACGTTTTGCCGATGAGCTGGTGTACTATCTCGATAAAAGCGACATCGGTGAAGAGCTCACGCGATTGGAAGAACATTTAGAAACATGTGCGAAGTCAGTTTCAAGCGGTGAAGTGAGCGGTAAGAAACTTGATTTCTACGGTCAGGAGCTATTGCGCGAAGTCAACACGATCGGCTCGAAGGCCAATCATGCCCAGTTGACCGAGCTTGTTGTCGAGGCCAAAAGTTTGATTGAGGCATTTAAAGAGCAGGTACAAAACGTTGAGTGATCCGGTTACCATCCCAGGCGGAACCAACATGATCATTGTCGTCGGCCCATCGGGCGTCGGCAAATCGACGCTCGTTGATCGCGCCAAAGCTGAATTCTCCCAGCTTTTTGACACGACGACATATACGACCCGCGCGATGCGCAAAGGCGAGAGTGAAGGCAACCCCTATCACTTTGTGAGCGAAGAAAAATTTCGCGAGCTAATAGAGCAAGGTTTTTTTATCGAATGGGCGCACGTTCACAACAAGCTCTACGGTACGCCGAAACATCAGATCGATGACGCGATTCAGTCGGGTCGAGTCGTGATTATGGACGTCGATATCCAAGGAGCCCGCACCTTTAAAGAAAAATACCCGGCTGCATTTTCAATTTTTATCTTGCCGCCCTCGCTTGACGAATTGCGTCAAAGAATAAGTAAGCGAGACAAGATGGATGGAGGCGAACTTGATTTAAGGCTAGAGAATGCGCGTAAGGAGCTCGCTCAAGCAAAACAGTTCAATATTCAGATCGTCAATGCGGATTTTGGGCTTTGCTACGTTCAATTTAAAAAACTAATTGAAGAAATACTGAAGAATCGGTAGGTTAGCTACCTTTAATCGTAAGGAGGGTCGTATGGCCCGAGTCACAGTCGAAGATTGCCTCGAAAAAGTAAACAACCGTTTTGGTCTGGTTATTTTGGTGGCGAAAAGAGCCAAACAGTTATTGAAGGGCGTAGAGCCGGTTGTAACCGCCAAGAGCAACAAATACATCGTGACGTCTTTACGTGAGGTTGCGGCTGGCAAAGTTTATTACGACGCTGCTTTGAGTGAAAATGCGGATAAACAGATCGAAGCGGATTTGAATCGCTGAGGGTCGCGTTTCGAGACGAATAGCGCTTCATTTTTGTGCAAAATCCGCCGATAGGTCCAGAACCAAACTATGCAAACGGCGAAGATTTTTGCAGAAGCCATAGACGAAAAATCCCCTGAGACAATCGAAGATTTGATCGCTCGTGTTCGGGCTTACAACCCGCAGGCCGATTTCGCCACATTGAACCGCGCCTATGAGATTGCCCAAAAGGCACATGAAGGGCAGCTCCGCCGAAGCGGTGAACCCTATATTCTTCATCCTCTTGGAGTGGCAGGAATTTTGGCGGATCTCCATCTCGACGTCGCGAGCCTCGCGACCGGAATCTTACACGACGTGGTCGAAGACACGACGGTGAGCCTCGACGACATCGAACGCGATTTTGGCAAAACAATCGCCAGTCTTGTTGACGGGGTGACCAAGCTCTCTCAAATGAATTTTCGTCACACGCATGAAAAGCAAGGCGAGAATATTCGCAAAATGATCATTGCCATGGGCAAAGACGTGCGAGTGATTTTGGTTAAGCTTGCCGATCGACTGCATAATATGCGCACGCTCAACCATATGCCGCCCGAGAAACAGCGACGTATTGCTGAAGAAACGCTTGATATCTACTCACCGCTTGCCGGTCGCCTCGGTATCAGCTCGGTTAAAACCGAGCTTGAAGATCTCGGCTTTCGCTACACGAACCCAGAACAATATTATGACCTTGTTCAAACGGTGCAGAAAAAGAAAAAAGAGCGCGATGCGTATATTCAGGACGTGCGCGACATTCTTAGTAAAGAGATCAAGGCTCGCACGAACTTTCCGTTTGAGATTTCGGGCCGTTCGAAGCACCTCTATTCAATTTTTAAAAAAATGACGATGCGTAGCCTCGACTACGACCAAATTTACGATCTTCTCGCCTTCCGAGTCATCGTGAATTCCGTGCCCGAGTGCTACGAGATTTTGGGGGTCGTCCACTCGATCTTTCGCCCGATCCCAGGCCGTTTCAAAGATTTCATCGCCATGCCTAAGGCGAACAACTATCAAAGCTTGCACACCACGGTCGTCGGCCCCGGCGGTGAACGCATCGAAATTCAAATTCGCACCAACGAAATGCACCTCATCGCCGAGTGGGGTATCGCCGCGCACTGGAAGTACAAAGAAGAGACGCGGGCCAACAACAACAACATCGAAAAGCTGGCGGTCGATAAATTCAATTGGCTGCGTGAACTCGTGTCATCGCACCAAGGTACGAACAGCTCCGATGAGTTTCTCGAGAACATCAAGCAGGATTTATTCGAAGGCGAAATTTACGTCTTCACGCCGAAGGGTGACGTGAAAGAATTGCCGGAGGGCGCGACCCCCGTCGATTTTGCCTTTTCGGTTCATACCGACGTCGGCATGCGCGTGGTGGCTGCGCGGGTGAACGGTCGAATCGTGACGCTGAAGCATAAACTTCGAAACGGCGACACTGTCGAAGTAATCACATCGAAGAATCAAACCCCAAATAAGGATTGGCTGAAAATCTGCGTCACCTCGCGGGCAAAATCGAAAATCCGTGCTTTTATAAAGACCGAACAGCGGCGCCGAGCCCAAGAACTTGGCAAAGAGATTCTCGAGCGCAGCTTTCGCAAAGAGAGTATCCCGCTTCAAAAATATTTCGAGGGCCCGCGTTTTGATAAACTTTTGAAAGACGAAGGTTGCACGAGCCTTGAAGATTTATACATCCGGGTGGGGTACGGTAAAATCACTCCGCAAAGAGTGATTGAAGCGATCGTCCCGGTCGAGAAAATGCCGAAGCCCGAAGCGGCGCCGACGGGCAAGTCCGATAACTTCTTAGCGCGCGCGTTCAAATCGGCGGTCGATCGCTCGCGCAAAGCTTCGTCTGTCATCAAGGTCGACGGCATGAACGATGTGCTCGTGCGATATGCGAAGTGTTGTATGCCGATCCCGGGCGATCCGATTCTGGGTTTTATATCGCGTGGGCGCGGTATTACGGTCCATCGGGCGGACTGCGAAAAGGCTTTTGAAATGGATCAGGCGCGTGCGGTCGACGTTGAGTGGGCTCATGTTTCCGCCGAGTCGAAACCGGAACGCCAGGTGCGACTCCGCATTTTGAGCCAAGACAAACCCGGGCTCCTAAAAAGCATGAGTGAAGTGTTCGCGTCTCGGGGAGTGAACATTCTCAATGTTCAAGCGCGGACGTCGCGCGATATGCGGGCCGTTACGTTGTTCGACATTCGCGTTCGCGATGCGCGGCAATTGAACGACGTCATGGTCGATCTGCAAAAGATCGCCGGCATCCTTGAAGTGTCGCGAACTTCACAAAACGATTAGCGCGTTAGAATGTGCTCGAACGTTCATATGCTAGCGCTAAGGGGCGTGTTAAAACGTTTTGCCCCAGCCGACGTTCAGTGAAAGTTCGCTCGCGGTGACCGTTGATGAGGATGGGTAAATTAAATATTGCACCTCGACGGGGATATAAGGGTTGCCGACTCCATGATAGTGAAAGTCATAACCAGCCGCCAAAGCGTAGGCCGTGATCGTGGAGATCGAACTTGAAGAAAGTGCGGTCGAGGTTTTAGAAAGCGGAAACATCAAATCCACACCTACGCCGCCCCATAAATTGTTAAGGGTGAAACGCCCGAGAAGATCGGCTGATAAATAAGTGATTTCCGCCGTACACGCGGCATTGTTACAGAGGCTATTCGTAGCACCTGAGGTATTGAATTGATCAAACCCGGCCTCACCGCGAAATGAAAACCAGCTCAACAGGGGGTGGTCCATGTAACCCATGAGACGAAACCCCGTTCCGCTCAGAGAGACTTTGCTACTGTTGTTCAGCGTGACCGAAGCGCTTGAGGACGTGTATCCGAGCATCACACCATAACTCGTGCTTTTGGGGCCCATTGTGGTGCTTTCAGCTTGGTAAGGGCGCTGACGGTTCATCATGCGACGTTGTTTCATGGCCATGCGCCAGCGTTCGAACTGATCGTGCGGGAAGAGCACAACCGAGTACCCCTGCATGGGTCGTCCTTTGTAAACCGCTTCAGCAAACCGGCCCGCGACTTTCGTAACTTTGGCCAGTGCCCGTACATGGCCGCTGGCATCGCGAATTTTTAAAATGTCGCCGACATTGAACATCGACCCGTCGAGCTGAATCAGTAACTTGTTGCCTTTGATAGCCCGAACTTGAGCGGCTCCCGCAAAAGCTGAAAACAAAAACAGCAAAATCGCAACAAACAAACTCAGCGATTTATGTTGACGGGCCATGAGCAACTCCCCCTTTTTGGTGTTGGACTTCGATGTTGAGGATCTGCGCGTGCCCGAGGTGTGCGGCCTTGGCGATGTCACGCGGCGTGATGGTTGACGCACGAACAGTTAAAAAACGAATTCTGCAACTGGCGTATTGACCGCTCAACATCACTTTTTCCATTGCGAGAATGACGGGCGACGACCGAACATCGATGAGCGTGGTGATGTCTTCTGACTCATAAGGTGTGGCGATGGCTTCCATCGGCTCGCGCAGAAAATTCGGAGATTGAGTAGTTACTGCGCAGCGATAGGCAAGAGTGCGATTGGCGTTGAGGCTGTAGGTGCCCACCACATCGTTTTCATTGTCTTCGATAGCTTTTCTACCGGTGGATTCGTAAAGCGAGCAACCGGTCACAACGACAGCCGTCAAAAGACAAAATAAAAAAATGGTGTAGGGGGTTCGCCGAAATACATTCCGTAGCATATTCAATATGCTACGGAATAAATGCGTAAAAATAAAGTCTAGACACAAGTCGTGCGGGTGTTGCCCTCAATACATGTTCAGCTAAAACGGCAGTTCGTCGTCTGAATTGAATGTCGGTTCGGGGCCGAAGCTTTCAGATGATGAGGCATTGCTTTGCACATCACGTGATTCGTTCGCACCGCCTAAGAACTGTACGGTTTGTGCGACCACTTCGGTGGTGTAGCGCTTTTGCCCTTGAGCGTCTTCCCAAGACCGTGTTTGCAGGCGGCCTTCAATGTAAACTTGGCGCCCTTTTGCGAGATACTTGCCGCATAATTCAGCAAGTTTGCCCCAAACGACAACGCGGTGCCATTCGGTGCGTTCCTGCTTTTTGCCTTCGCGGTCCGTCCAGTTTTCGCTGGTCGCTAGGCGCAAATGGGCAACAGTTTGTTGTGCTGAGACGTTTTTGATTTCCGGGTCTGCGCCGAGGCGCCCGATGAGCATAACCTTATTGATCCCTGACATTTGATCCCTCCCATGTCAGGGGTTGTCTAACGCTAAAACGCGTTGGGGTCAATCGGGGATGGTGTCGGTGGGCTGCCAGCGCCTGTGCCAGTGAGTTTAAGGGCATAACGGGCGCCACTGGCAGTCAAAGTCTTATATTGATCAAAATTGAGTAAGCTTAACATACTGCCGAAATTTTTTTCGATCGTCGGGTCTAGGGTCAGATCGATATTGAACTGATAAGGTCCAACCGTCGTGTAGGTGTACCCCGCCTCTTTATTGATTTGCAGTTGCATCGTGCCTTTGATCCGCCCGAACACGTTATCGCCGGCCTTGCCGATAATACCATTCGTGATAGCGAGCTGCCCGCCATCGAGCTGGGCTTCGAGGTTGACTTGTGAAATGCGTGTATCCGGCAGCGTCAGTGCCATCAGGGCCGGCACCATACCCGAAGGTATGTGCAGTTTTTCGATTTGTATGGCCGCCGTACCGCTCGGTTGCGTAGCAAACGTGGGATCGAAACTACCGTCGATATCCCCCTGTATTCGTCCATCTATTTTGATCGGAAGTTGTGCAAAAGCCGAAAGCCCTTTGAGGTCCAAATCATCGAGCGATAAAGCAACCGTTTGCAAACGGACATTGTTGGTCTTATGGCCGACCCGATAATTGACAGAAAGCGAGCCTTTTAAAAAATCATCTACCGACGCGCTGAAACCAGGGCTGAAAGTCAGAAGCCCCATCAGGTTTGGCGCCAAATAAATCTCGCCGGCATTGATAGTCGGCAGCATCGCGACATCCACCGACACTTTATTGAGACGAAGCGAAGGCGGGAAGAAGCTAAGCCCCATATTGCGAAAATCGAGATACACACCTTGCTCTGCCGCTTTAGCCATCACAAGATCGGACAAATCGTCGTAAGGAAAAATGAGGACCGCGAAAAAGATTGCCGAAAAGAGAATAAAAAGAAGCAGTTTTTTCTTTTCGCGAAGAACATAAAAAATCGGCCTAAATATCGCTGCAATTGCGCCCAATTCAATACCTCATTGCGATATGTCGCCCGGGTTAACATGCATCGGGTGCCCATGTTGCATTTGCTCTTTGCGAAATTTCGGTGGCTCACCCGGCATCGGGCGTTTGCCGCCTCCGCCGAAAGCCGATGGTAAACTGTAAACCGCAAGTTTATAGAGAACATCGAAATAATGCGGATCGGGTGTGCTCGCTGTCATCTCGAGCCCGACGAGTTTGACATTGGGGTTTTTGCTCTGAAGATCAGTGCCAATCTCGACGATCTGTTTAAGGTTTAATTTTTTTAGTTTTACGCCGACTCCGGTGACTTGCAGTTTACCGGCAGCGACGCCCGGGCCGAGATCGCTGAGATCGATGTCTGTTGTGCCGCCGTTTTGCTCCGGCAAGAGAGGGTAGGCCGCCAGCATTTCACTGACCTGACTTTTTAAATCGCCGGCATCGACAGTCCGGGGCATATTGAGCGATTCACCGGCGAGGCGATTCGCGCGTAGGAGTTCACGAATCAAATTGCGATTGGCGATGTATTGGTCGGTGTTATCCGATGAGCTAGAAAAATAAGAATAGGGGAACATAATCAGACCGGCCACGGCCAGCACGACGATTGCGGCGAGAAGGCCGCGCTGAGCATTCGGCGAAAGATTTTCGTAGCGCTCGCGCACATTGTTGTAAGCGGGCGACTCTTGAATTCGCCCCCACAATTCAATGGCATTCTCTTTGAGTTCATCTTTGAGATTTTCGAAGGCCATGGTCAGCCTCCCGACCGGCGCGAAACGCGCAAGCGGTAACGAAACGCCTGATATCCGCGTTTTGTCGTCATCTGAACCGTCAGCCGATGTATTTTGCCATCACGGGCGAGAGCGCGTAAGGCTTGCTCCAAGTGCGCGATAATCGACGAACTCGCGGCTTGACCTGTCATCACGACATCTTCGCCGTTGATGCGAAGATCCGCTATGTTGAGGCCTGATAAATTATGCTGCGGCCCGTATGATTTACTCATCGGCTGAACGGCCGTCAGGCGCGTCATAACGTCTAACGCCGAGTTCATGCTTTGCAGGCTCTCGAGCATGTCGCGAAGTTTCGCCTTTTCATTCTGATCGCGAATAAAATCGTGAATGGCGCGATTGGTGACGCGCGGACCTTTTGCGCCCATCACATTTTCGGCTTGCTGGTGGAGGGCCGCCGCACTCGCGTCAATGTTTGATGAAGTAAAATCGTCGCGCACAAACGACCAAATGCAGAGAACTAAAAACGCGGCGCTGGCCACTTTCATCGAGTGGCCCCAACGATCCCAGAATACTTGCAACGACTGGCTCTGTTTAGCAAATTCGCCGCGTAGCAAATTGAGCGGCGGGTTTTTGGGCCGTTTGATACCTTCAACGCCGAGGCCGATCGCGGTCACGAACGCAACTTCACCGTTCGGGCTATGGCCGAAATCGAGCTGCGGGATCATGTCAAGCTTCGCAAGTCGATTCATTGCCACTTCAGTTTTTTGCGTGAGGTAAGGACCAAGGTTGCGCAGTTGGGACACTCCACCGACCAAGATCGCTTGTCGGTACTGAACTTTGTACAGACTCTTCAGTTCAAAAAGTGTCAGCTGAAGCTTTTGTGCAAAGTTATCGACTGCCGATTTAATGACTTCTGATAGCGCGACTTGCTCACGGCTTGCACCTTCATTGTTCATGAGGATGTAAGCCTTTTTCTTCAGCTCCTTCAGTGCTTCAAGATACGGGATGCTGTATCTTTGGGCGATGAGTTCGGCGAGGTCGCGGCCGCCCCAATCGATATGGCGCACATCGAGCAGATACCCGTCTTTGATGATGGCCACCGTCGAGCTGCGATGACCGATATTGATCGCAAGATCCACTTGCGAGGGTTCGGGAGTTTCCGGCGCCTCTGTCAGTGCTGGATAGGCCCATGGGGCTTCACGCCATTCCTCGAATAAGTTCGAGAAAGCAAAACCGTCGACGCTCACGATATCGACGGAGAGACCGACATCTTCAACTCGCTTGAGAGTTTTGATCAGGTGTTCCTTCGGGCAAGCCACAGCCAATACTTCGGCTTTGTTGCCGATGAAGTGCGTGATCTTCGCGTCGAACACTGAATTTTCGGATGAGAACGGTATGTCGTCCTCGAGTTCGAACGGCAAACTTTTTAGAATTTTATGTCGTTCTTTAAATGGAAATTCACGACGGCGCCAACTGACTTCGTATTGATGTGCGCCGATGACAAGGCTCGCGCCAGGTTCAATGTAGCGCGCGTGAACGTCACGCAGGATTTCAATGATTTCAATCTGGGTGTCTTTATTCGGATCTTGGCTGAGGGGATATTCCGATGTCCCGATGCACTCGTACCCTCTATTGGTCGAGCGCACTTTAGCGACCTTGACGCTGTAGGTTCCGATATCAATCCCGACGCTGGTGGTGGCCATATAATTAAGTTTGAGAAATTACAAGGGGGCTGGCAAGAGCATATTTTATAGTCAACTCGAAGTTGCAGCTTGCTATTCTCGACATAGGTCCTGCTCGAATTGAATGGCTTTCTTGAGTCCCGGCAATTGAACTCTAACGACAGAAAAAAGTTCTTTAACATCTTCAATCAGAGTTCATAACGAGACTAGCTGGGCATTGTAGGCGATGGTAATCAGCGCTTGAGACACAAGCCCAGGAGTAAAAAAAATGACAAAACGATTTCGGGTGCTTCTTTCGGCGGGTGCTTTTCTCTTCGGGGTTGCGGATATGGATAAAAATGCCGCACGCGCGAATGAATGCGCCGATCAGCTGCGTGAGTTGACAATGACTGTGCGCTCGACAGCCAGTCGGGGGTTACCTGTCGTGGCGGGACGCCTTTCGGAATTCGTGCAAGCTATGGGGCCAACCGATACAGTGGCTCTCAAGCTAACATTCGCCGGTGCGCGCTCGACTTATTTACGGGCTCGTCAAAAACTAAAGCAAAACAACGCGCATTTCATTCAAGAGGGTTTGCAAGAGTTCACCCCACTCAAGTCATTCTGGCAATCGCCTAAACTGAACCCATGGGGTACGGGCCGTCTGGATATTCGCGTGACCAAAGATGAAATGTTGGCATTGCGCCCGTTCATCGAATTGGCTGACGGCATCGAGCCGGTAGATGCGATCGGGCGCGAAGATGATCAGCACATTTTGCGCGGTGACTCGTCTTTCGAATCGCGTATCGATCTTCATCAAATCAAATATTGGAGTTGGATGAATATACAATCGAATCGAGTTATCCGGGTTCAAACCGTTGTGAGTTACGACAAAGCGAAATTCAAAGCTATCGTCGCTAAAATCGATCAGGACGACAACGGTGTACGTGTCGTGCATTCGTTATTCGATCCGCTACTTTCGATCGGTTATTTAAGCCTCGAGGCGACCGTGCAAGATTTAAAGCAAGTTGTCGAGTCGACACCAGAAATTCATCTCGTGCATGTGAGCTCGTCGCTCAATGCCGCTGATGAAACTTAACTCTCATCCCACATAACGATGCGTGGTCGACCCGTCGGCGGCGGCAATTGATTCGTCGGTGGCGTACCAGGTGGCGTACCTGGCGGTTGACCCGGCATAGTTTGGTTAGGTGGCAAGGCATTCTGCGGCTGACCCGTGGCCTGTTGAACATTCTGATTGAGAATTGCTGCTTCTCGGCTTGCGACGGAATCCATGTCGAATGTTACGGCGGTGATCGTACGCTCGACATTTCGAAACGTACCGATGCTTGTGATGCGAAAATTGTATTCGGGGTTAAAGAGAAGCGGCATTTGATTTCGCTCCATGACGGCGGTGTTGACACCGAGCCCTTGTAAAAACGAATAAAAATCTTGCATGTTTTGAAACGGGCCACCCAGCTGTTGGTTGTCGCGGCGATCCTCGATTTTTTTCACAATTGCGTCAGTAATTTGCGGGTCGAGCGCCTTTAATACGGCGGCATCGGCGTAATTGACATTTATACCCATGTCGCCGTAGACGGTGACGCGATCTTTTAGCACGTTGTAAAAATCATCTTTCATGCCCGCGACCATGTGGAGTTCGCCCAATGTCTTGAACGGTGCATCGGGGGGCAGATGATAGTTATGAGCATCCTCGGGTTGTTTGTACATGCTTTGTTTGTCGCGACCGCCGACGCCGACGTTGCCGGGGCTCACCCAATCTTGAATGTTATCGATGAGGTCATTGAAATTGTAATCACGATATTTTTTCTTGAATGCTCGATCGCTTTTGATTGAGTTCTGAAAAAGCTGAAGCAGTTGCGCGCGAGTCGCGGCAATAAGAGCCGCATTGCCGCTGCCGAGCGAATTGAGGTCAATGCGGCCGCTTTCGCTTTCGATCGTCACCGAATATTGCGCATCCATCATCGAATCTTTCACCACACTGTTCACGTCATCGCGAATAGATTTCGACATGTGCGGCATCATCGGCGGCCACGAAAAGGGCAGCTGCCAAATTTCGTCGAGAAGGCTCTGCTGTCCACTCAATTGCTGGCCATATTGCGCCAGAACTTTTCGATAAAGAAATATGCGAAAAAGGCTGATTTCGATTCCTGATTCGGCGGCATAGTAGGCTTTCAGTCGATTGATTTCTTGCGCCGACTGAATGTACCCGACTGATGTTTCATATGACACTTCAACGGCAATGGTGATCGTTAATATCATCGCGAAAATCGCGATGAGCATGGCGATGCCGCGGCGATTATGCAGGTGACTAAGAAATTTGGTGAGCAATTTCGCTGCCATCACATCCCTCCTGGTCCGGGTGGCATTCCGGGCATCGTACCAGGCATTCCGGGCATCGTACCAGGCATTCCGGGCACGCCTGGCATACCGGGCTGTCCCGGCACCCCCGGCTGGCCGGGCATATTCGGATTTTGTGGATTGGGCGGCAGATCATTCAAAAAGTGCGGGCTTGCCACAATTGTCATCGCCACTTCGCGTGGTGGGTCGGTGTGCCGGTCATAAATAGTGATGGTGGCCTCGACAGCCATGGGAAAATGCCCCTTCATGACTTGCTCGCCGTCGACAGAGTTCCACGAATCAACCCATTCTTTCTCGTGGCCAACCCCGAGATAACGGAATTTCAAACTTTTCACGTCTTCAAGAATCGGCGTGGAATGGCCACCCTCCGTCACATCATCATCGATGTAGGGGCTCACACGTCGCCATAGACACTCGATGTTGGCATCCGGATCTTCGAGGCTTGTGCATTTCGCGACATAATAGCCCACTTCGCATTGATCGCTCTCTTGGATGTCACGCTTGCTGCGATAGTTGTTAAGCGATGTGAAATTCAGCTTGTCGTGTTTACCGATGAATCTGGTGTAAATCGGTTCTTGCTTGAGTGCATATTGCTGCGGGTTCAACGCTGGCTGCTGTTGCGGTTGATTAGGGAGTGCCGTATTCGGTTGATTCGGGTTCATCGCGGGCGGTTGTTGCGCCGTCTGTTGGCGCTCCTGTTGGGCTTCGTTGAATAATTCAATGTTAATGTCGTGATAGTTGAAAGCTTTCTCGATGTCTTGCCTCATCAGCGCGAGCGCGTCGTGCAATGCTGTCGTGCGGTCGATGCGATCGTCGATTTTTTTACGGGCGCGAACACCTTGTTGAATCATGCGCGCCGTAAAAACTGAAATAAAGGCCATGATGACCGTCGCGATGAGAATTTCGAGAAGAGTAAAACCACGTGCTGCCATTGCTGCGTTTATCGCTCCTACATTCCGATAGTAATTGGATCGTCATAATCGACGATGTAATACGTCACCGAATACGACAGCTGTTTATTTTTAATTCTCGCATACACGGTGACCGTTGCTTCAAGTATGGCCTTATTCATAATTTCGCGCATTTTTGTTAGCATGGTAACCAGCATTTGATTTGCACCGCCTTCTTGGGCTGCCATAATTGCGCCCAGATCGGGCAAGACAAATTTTTGCGTCGTGAACGTCCAACGGTACTGCGGGTATTCGTCGCCGAAATTACCTTCTTCGTCGTGAATCTCGTTGAATTTTTTCTTGCTGTTTTCAGCGTTAATTTCAGCGATTTTTCTCTGTAGAAGCTGGGCCACGTTGTCGTTCAAAGTCGACTTTCGCACGCGAAGCAGGTTGCCGCTCCACGCGGTCGAAAGCAAAACTCCGGCCGCCACAGTGACGATGAGAGCAATGAGCACTTCAAGTAAAGTGAAACCTTGACGTCGATTCATCTCTTTTGCAGCTCCTCAATGTCCTTGAGGCTCTTGTTCTCAGTTAGTATGACCATACGACCGGTGAGCGGTTGAGTGACAAGCGTCCATCTTATTTTACCGTAGTTCAAATGCACCGCCGCTTCATCCGAAAAGCCGCTCGGCAAAAAGTGGATGTAAACCACGCCTTTCGTAACGGGCTCGTCGAGAGTGCTTAGTTCAACGCTTTTAAGAATCAGTTGGCTCGGAAAGACGACGTGCTTTTGCGTGATCGACCGGTCAATAGTAAACTGCGGCGGCGGCAGTTTTTCGTCGTGGTCTTTGGCTTCTTTGCGAGCTCGGGCCTCGTCGGCTGGATTTTTCGGTGGTGATTCGGGATTATAGTTATTCAAGATGCTGCCGTGACCCTTTTCCACCCAATAGCTATCGAGGGGATTACCTTTGTCGTCTTCTTCCATATCGAAGACAATCCTGTACGTGGCATTTTCAAGTTTGGCGCGAAAGCGAAGTTCGCGAGAGAGCGTGCTGAGCTTGCGAATAATTGCCTTGGTTTGATTGGTGTGGCCGGCGATTCGGGGCAACGCGATCGCAACAATGAATGCCACGATCGTGATCGTGATCATCAGCTCAATCAGCGTGAAGCCAAAGCTGATGCCCGCTTTCAGCGATCCACTACTGGTCTTGATTGGTAATAACCCCGTTCGGCCCCGTCGCGCCGGCCTTACCTGTGGGGCCAAGGGATTCAAGTAAGTAATTGCCATTGTCTTGCAATTGGTAGACGAACGGATGGCCCCAGGGGTCGAGTGGATCTTTTTTTTCTATATACGGATCCGGCCCCCAGTTCTTGCAGGTGGAGTCGCCGCCGGGCGCCAGAGCATTTAGCCCCTGATCGGATGTCGGATAATGGCCGCAGTCCGTATAATACATATCGAGCGCTTTAGATAATTCACCGATTTGAATGCGCGCCTCTTTCAGTTTCGCCGATTTGAAACGCCCTAGCACTGCGTGGCCGAGAATTGCCATAAGACTCGCCAAGATGATCACAACGATCATGATTTCGAGCAGTGTCATACCGCGTTCGTTTTTTACTTTTTCGGTCATTATTTCCCTCATTGTTGTCGGATAGTTTAACTGGCCTATCAAGCCACTCGATTGTATTCTAGCCGCCTCCCAAGTTCAATAGTTCAAACATCGGCATCATAATCGAAAAAACGATAACGGCGATCACGCCGCCCATAATGACGATCATGAGAGGTTCCATCAATGACGCGAGGGAGTCGACCTCCACTTTAACTTGAAAATCGTACGAGTCGCTCACCTGTGTCAACATGGTTTCGAGCTCGCCGGTCTTTTCGCCAATATTGATCATGTGAATGACAAGTGGTGGGAATTGGCCCGATTTTTTAAGCGGCCCGGCGATCGATTCCCCTTCGCTGATATTGTCGCGTGCTTCATCTACGGCACGGGCGATGACTTCATTATTGACGACATTTCGTACAATGCCCATTGCGCCGAGCATCGGCACGCCTCCGGCAAGTAACGTTGCCAGCGTGCGCGTAAAACGCGAAACCGCGACTGTGCGCACGAGCTTACCGAAGATCGGGAATTTGAGCGAAACGGCATCCCACTGCACGGACCCGCCGGGTGAGCGCTTCCAAGCCAAAAAAATAAAAACGACGAGGCCGATCGCAATCAATAGCACGTACCAATACGCCAGCATAAAATCGCTGATTGCAAACACGGCTTGGCTGTACCAGGGTAAAACGAGCGACGGCTCTGACTGAAAGATCGCCATCACTTTGGGGATGACAAACGTGAACAATACGGCGAGCAAGCCCGAAGAAATGAACAGCATTAAAACCGGATACACCATTGCGCCGCGAATTTTTGAGTTGAGTGCCGCTTGTGCTTCGGTGAACTCCGCTAGACGAATGAGAATCACGTCGAGCGTACCGGATGTTTCACCAGCTTCGCACATCGAAATGTAGATCTTGTTGAAAATCTTAGGGTACTTCGCGATCGATTTGTGTAGGGTGGCGCCTTCGTTCACCATGCCTTTGATATCCGAAATCGCCTCTGACAGAGTTTCGTTTTGCACTTGCTCCGCAACCGCCGACAAACTTTCGACAAGAGGTACGTTCGCTTTGAGAAGTGTGGCGAGCTGACGGGTCATCATCGAAAGATCTTGCACGCCCACGCGACGAGTAGAGCGGGCGCCCGTGCCTTTTACTTTTTTTGCTACCTTAGTTTTATCAGCAAGATCGACGACGTAAATGCCGTCCTTTTTCAGTTTCGCGCGCGCCGTCTTCGCACTGTCGCTGTCGATGGTGCCTTTAATGTTTCGGCCTTGGGCGTTTAGGCCCCTGTATTCAAAGATGGGCATGATTTAAATATTTAAGCGCACTATTCGGGGGTTAGCAACTACATGACCTGGTCATCTAATTGCGTGTTCGACAGAACTTCTTCGATAGTGGTGACGCCCGAGACGACTTTTTGAATCCCGTGATCGCGCATGGTCTCCATGCCGAATTGCAAAGCGGCCTTTTTAATCGAGCCCGCATCTTGGCGCTGCATGATGAGGCTGCGAATGTCTTCGTTCACGAGCAACATTTCTTGAATAATAGTCCGGCCTAAATAGCCTTTTTGATTACATTCGTTGCAGCCGACCGCACGATAGCACTGGCCGTTTTTCAATTGCTCCCGTTTCATTTCGAGGCTCGCGAGTTCCACGTCTGTGGGGGTGTAAAGCTCCTTACAGTGGGGGCAGAGATTGCGCACGAGACGTTGCGCGATCACCCCCAAAAGAGACGTGGCGATCAAAAACGGTTCGCAGCCCATGTCGATCAAACGCGGGAACACGCCTGACGAATCGTTGGTGTGAATGGTCGAAAGCACCAAGTGACCTGTCAACGAAGCGTTAATGGCGATTTCGGCCGTTTCTAAGTCGCGAATCTCACCGATCATGATGATGTCGGGGTCTTGACGAAGTATGGAGCGCAAACCGCTCGCAAACGTGAGTCCGATTTTCGAGTTCACTTGAATTTGCCCAATACCATGAATCCGTTGTTCGACAGGGTCTTCAACCGTGATGATGTTTTTGTCGACACTGTTGATTTTCGAAAGGCCCGCGTAAAGCGTTGTCGATTTACCGGAGCCGGTGGGGCCCGTGACAAGAATAATCCCGTACGTGTTTTGTAAGAGGCCGTCGATTTTTTGCAAACTCTTTGGGCTAAACCCGAGTTGATCGAGTTCAAGCGTGACATTCGAGCGGTCTTGTAAACGCAACACGATGCGCTCGCCGAACGCCGTCGGCACAGTCGAAAGACGTACATCGATGTCTTTGCCCGCAAGCTTGAGCGGGATGCGACCGTCTTGCGGCAGACGCTTTTCAGCGATGTTCAAATTGCCCATGACTTTAATACGCGACGTAATGGCGTTTTGCAGCTTTTTCGGTGGGCGAAAAATATCGAACAAAATACCGTCGATGCGAAACCGTACGACCATGTCTTTTTCATACGGTTCGATGTGAATATCCGACGCCTTTTCTTTGACGGCGCGAAATAAGAGCGTGTTGACGAGCTTAATGACCGGTGCCTCATCATCACCCGCTTCGAGAAGGTCGATGACCGGATCGTCGAGATCGTACTCTTCGCTGTCGATCTCGTCGAGACCTTCGAGCGCGGCCGTGCTCTTTTCGTAAACGCGGTTGATCGCCTCTTGCAGCTTCACGCTTGTTGTCAGCAAAGGTTGAATTTTTTTATTGAAAAGGACCCGCATGTCGGTGAGCGCTCGATTGTTAAGAGGGTTTGTGGTGAGCACCGTCACTTTGTCATTTTCCATCTTAAAAGGCAGAACTTCTTGATTTTTGGCGTAGTTGATCGGGATGTCGCGCACGAGATCGACCGGGATGTCGTTAAACGGAATGTCTTTGATGAATTCCGACCCAATCGCTTTGCTCAAATCGGCGAGAGCGTCCTCAGCCGTCGTATACATGCGATTTTTGAACACGTGTTCAATGGCTTCGCCGCGATTATCGGGCAGCTGCAGAAGTGTTTTGAGTTCATCCTCGCTGATCGACGTACCTTTTACGATCAGCGAATCGAGTGTGGCGCCTGACATGAAAGTATTATACTCGAATCAGAGTGTGGCGCAAGTCAGGATGGCTTTGCATGCTTGGGTAAGACGCGCCAATTGCACCGCGCGCTCATCCGAAATCTCGTCGAAGCACAGGCGAAAAATGCAAATGTGCGAGTGATCTCGTGGGCCAATGTGGGCAATCATCTGACTCGCAGATGAAAAAATTCTTTCAGAGTCAACTGGCTTAAAATCAATCGCCTTCTTCAACAGCACCGCCGTTATCGGCGTTGCTATTGTTTGTTCCGCTTTTGGGCGCGACCGATGCGCCGGGCCCGTTTAAGTCGCTCGATGAGTTATCCGGCTCCACGTCGTCTGGCGGCGCTTGATCGATCGGTTGGTCGGTGCCTGGTGCGGCATTCTCGTCTGGCACCGCACTGCCGGATTTCTTCTCGTAGTTAGGCGATGAAGCATCGGCTCGTCGAGGGAGCTTGTCTAACTGAGCGCCGTACGGATCGCGGCCGTCTTCGTATTTTTTGATGAAATCGAGGCGTTCGCTGAGCTTGTCATCCATCACTTGGTGGCTGTCTTGTGCGTTTCGGATAATTCTGGGGGTGATGAAAATGAGAAGATCGTCTTTTTCTTTGGCTTTTTGATCGGATTTGAACAGCCAACCCAAAATCGGGATGTCTCCCAATATCGGCACTTTCGCCACGGTGTCGGAGTCTTTGTCTTGCATCAGACCGCCGATCACCGAAGTGTCGCCGCTATTGACGATAATCTGCGTGTTCACATCGCGCTTAGTGTACGACACGGCGTTGTTATTCAGAGTCGAAGCCGCAACTTGGGTGGGCGCCAGCTGCTCGATCTTGTTGTGAATCTTCAATCGCACGGTGTCGGTATCAGGGCTGATGTAAGGAGTCAGCTCCATTTTCAACGTGAGGTCGTGTCGATCGATACTGTTGGTCGTTTGCCCGTTGTTGGCCGTCGATTCATTTGACGACACCGGTACGTTTTCACCGACTTCAATAGTGGCTTTCTCGTTGTCGATCGCCGTCAGCGTTGGGGCCGAAAGAATATTCGAATTCGTGGTCTTTTTAATCAAGTTGATCATCGATAAAAGGCTCGGCACTTGAACGCCGCCCGCAAACGCGCCTGCCATCGGGTTAATCCCCGTCTGGCCGGGTACGCCGCCGACGCCGGGGTACCCACCGTAACCGCCGCCCATGCCGCCCATCATCGATTCTAAAGCCATCGACTGAACCGTCACCATTGAGCCCGCGCCCCAGCCCAGATTTAAACCTTGATCCTGAGTCGGATCAAGAAGACTGACGGGGTTTGAATTCGTGACCAAGTCCCAGCGGCCGAGGCCGTTTGTGCCCGGTAGAAACTTGTAATAATTCACGCCCCAATTGTTGGCCTTTTGCGCGTCCATCTCCATGATGATCGCTTTCACAAAAACTTGGTCGCGAGGTATGTCGAGTTTTTGCAAAATATCTCGAACGACAACCCAATCCTGCCGAGCGGCTGTTACGACGATGCTGTTCGTTTCTTTGTCGGCGGTGACTTTGACGTCAGAACCAAAAATCGGTTCGACCGGAGCGGCGGGGGCAGCCGCCGGCGCACCGAACGCTGGTTGAGTCGTGGCCTGCTGAGTGGCGGCTTGCTGTTCTTTCTTACTTTCTTGCGCGATGCCGTTCAGCACTTTGGCGATGTTTTCGGCCTCACCGAAGCGCACGTAATAAACGTAAACGCCCGCACCTGCCGACGTGCGCATCGGGTAGTCGAGTTTATTTACGAGACCGCGAATGCGCGCAATGCCGGCGTCATTGCCGACAACGATAATCGAGTTCGTACGTAAATCGGGGATGACCAGTTGATAACTTGCGGCACCTGAAGTCCCGCTGCCGGTCGGGGCACCGTACGGGCGAAATCTCGGGAAGCCCGGCGTGAACTGGTTTTGCTGATCTTGCCCCTTATTGATGATCTTACTGATCAAGTCAGAAATATCTTTGGCGCGGGCGTATCGAATCGGCATCACCACTAATTTTTCTTCGAACCCGGGCACGTCGAGCTGGTTGATGATGTTTTCAATTCGGTCGATGTTCGAGCCCATGTCGGTAATGATGAGTGAGTTGGTCGGGGCATACGGCGTGATGTCGCCATTTTGATTGATCAACCCATGCAATGTTTTTTGCACGTCATCGGCGTTGATGTATTTGAGTTTGATGATGCGGGTGATGAGCTGGTCGGTGTGGGGAAAGTACGCGCCCGAATACGTATCAATGTTTTCTTTCGAAGCCGCTTGCAAGCTTCGGATCTTCAGAAAATCGCCGTCCGGGACGACCGTGTAATTGTTCATGGCGAGTGCTGTGAGAAACGCTTTGTACGCTTCGGCCACGGTGATGCGGCTCGGGGCAATGATCGAAATTTTACCCGACACGCCTTTTTCAAGAATAAAATTCTTGCCGGTCAGTTTACTTATGGCTTTCACCACTTCGGCGATATCGGCGTTCGGATAGTCAAAACTTTCGATCAGATTCGGAAAGTTCTTGTTCGTGATGTCTTCAGGCTGGGCGTGTTCGAAATCGACTTTGCCGTTGGCGGATTTCAAGCTTGTACCCGGTGGCAATGAGTTATTCGGTGCGGACGGGTTATCGACTTGAGCCGGGCGCCGGCGCTGCGCGTGGGCCGGTGTCGTGAAGAAATCCGCGCCGAATGCAAAGGCGATCGCGGCGAGGAAAATGGCAATCGGTTGGGGTGAGTTCTGTCGTTTCATAGCACTCCTTTGCGAGCCAACTGTCATGAGTAGCAACCATGCACTCTATTGGACCGTATAATTTAAATTCTGCTCTTGGCCGTCACGCTCAATTGTTAATTGCACCGACGACGAGTTTTTCAACAAATTGTACATTTCCATCGCTTTAGTGGGGCTGTTGACCGGTTCACCGTTAACGGATTTGATCATGTCACCCACTTTAAACCCAAGCTTCTCGTAAATGCTGCCGGGTTGAATGCCGACAAACTTGAATCCTTCGACGCTAATGCCGTCGGGCGAAAACACTGGCTCAACACGCGCTTGTTGTAAAAGTGAGGCGAGGTTCTTGGTCATATTCTTGACGTCGGTACGTCGCAGAGTGAAATTATTTTGGCCGTTTTGCTGCACGACTTGACCGGGCGCCGGAGCTGTCTCGACACCGAACTGAAGAATGGCGTCGTCGGGGATCTCGATATACTCCATCCGGTTATTGTTGAGATTTAAAAAGGTAACTCGCTTGCGTTCAATTTTCGTGACGCGGGCCATGCCTTCAATCACGTCGTCGACCATATATGAGTTTGAAGTATTTTTGCTGGTGATGCTAATTGTGGCGATCGATTTTTTCGCATCGTAGTGAACAATGGTGCCGAGCAGCTGAAGCGGTAATTGCGACAACACGGCGGGGCGTTCAAAATTGTTATTTTTACCAGACGCGAGTTCGGGCGGGATGAGCCCATCCTCATTAAAGATGTCGTGGCTCATGATCGGATCATAGTCGCCTAGGCTTTGTGTCGGCATCGAAGCGGCATGCGGAGGTCGCGCGGGCAAAGGCTTTGTGGGCAACATCATGGGACGAATCGCCAGGATGCCGAGATCGGCAACGGATAAGCCGATCAAAGCGCAAAGCGCCGCGACATAGTATTTTTCAAGCGGTGGTCGCGCAGACGCGCCACGAAATCGGGCTAAAACTTTTTGGCTTTTATCTAAGATGCTCATTCGACGTGTGCCCCTGCAAAAAGTCTAACAGACCGCTTTCGGCTCGAGCAAAACCTAAATCGGGACTCGACTTTCGGCGTGTTGCCGGCGCTGAAATCGGCCGCTCACTCCATCAAACGAAGTTTGTGCAGAGCCAAATTTTCGTTATGACTACAATCGTTAATTTCACCGCACCGAAAACTTTTTTCAGCACAAAAACTGTAATCACCTTAAATTTCTTGCTCGATTGAAAATATGATCGTCCCCGAGAGGAATTGTTGAACGGCACAAGAATTGCTGTATATAGCGGTTAGGGAAAAAGGGGGGGGAGCATGAGAAATGCTTTGGTGTTCGGGGGCGCCAATTCACTGGATTTCATCGACGTTCGTCTGGGCGTCATACGAATTCCAGAAGTTAGCTTAAAACTTCAAGAGGCACAGCAAATTTGGGATCGCCATCGAGACGATTCGTTCTGCTTTCATACGTATTTGATGTCCGACGACGAGACGTTTTTTAATAATGTCGGGCTCAAAACGCTATGTTTGTCGATCGTGCAGCTGGGCCTTGTCGAAAGATATCGACGGTTGTTTCGAGCGCCGGACTGTTACATTGGCAATGTTCAAAGAGATTCGGCACTGCTTGTTCTATGCGGACGGCAATCGCTCGCGCAGTTGATCATGACAAGCACGGCAATGGGGATGCCGGAAGCCGCTGATGACGGCGTCATGCAGCTCAACGGTCAGGCTTTGCCACGGTATCAAACGTTCGAGCGAGTGATTGTCGGTGACGATGAGAACGAGCATTTCATGGCCGTTCACGAACCGGAACTGAAACTGGCGACTGCGATTGAGCATGCCATTGATGAAAAGGGTGTGACGAAGATTGTGCATGTCGGTCCTGGCCAGTTGGAGCGATCGGTTTCGTTAGCGCTTGAACCACGTGAGATTTCAATTGTGGAGTCGATCGACGTAGACCCGATGCTCGGATGGTTCTGGCGTGACATGCGATATGGAACATTGGGGCGCTCGGAACATAACGCAATCTGATCAAAATCAGCTCACGAGGCGGAGAACCGGTTGCTTTCTTAGCAAATAGTTGCATGGAGAAGTGTACGGTTTTTCGCGCAAACGATTAAGATCGACTCCTAGCTGTTTGAGAAAGTGAACCAGCTTGGACGCTTGCTTAAAAGTGATGCGATCGAGAAATATTTTGCCTGAAGTGGTCTCCCAAAACGGACGATAGGAGCTGCCGCCTTTCGTCATAGCATATAATGTGCCGAGCGAGGTATGAATGATCGCGCCGCCCTCGTATCGAGCGCCGGGCAACCCGTCGATGGATTCGACTTGCAAAACGTCAACCGGTTGCAGGTGCCCCGGGGCGCCAATGAACATGCGATAACTTTCTGGCGAGCGCGAAAGTATGGCCGCATCGACATAGATAAATGTATTCGCGCCTTCTAATTTATAAATGTAAATCACGTGGCGAGTTTCAGGCATTGAGTGAAGCGTGACCGTACCGTTGCGCAGGCGATTTGTTAAAATGGTGCGCTCTTGGCTGCTGGCCTCACGCAAACAGCTCGATATATTAGAGGATTTCACGTGCAATGCGCCGCTTTTGTCCAAATGCACCGTCACCATCCGATCGAGATCCTCAGGTACAGATGAAAACACATCGAGTTTCAATTCACTGTAGCGACAGTTCATTTGCTTCGATTGTTCGCGCTTTGAATAAAACTGGTACATATCCGGGCGATCCAGATTGCCGAAAAAAAGCGGATGCCGACCTGTCAATGTGGTGGATGTAACCATGTCGTCCGAACCGATAACCGCGACGTAGTTGCCCCGCCGGTCGGTCCACATTTGGCTAATAAAAAGATCGCGCGTGGAGCCGATCTTCGGAGGGGTTAAGCTATCGATATGGGTATTACTGTGAATGAGAGGATCATCGGCGATGTCACCATGAAAGCCCGCATACGCATTTGCCGCTTGCGGGAGTGCCATGCGAAGCGCCAGCATTTTGTTCGCAGCGGGTCTAAATTTCGCGAGAGCCCGTGTAGTTGGATCTAATGAGACCGATTCGACCTGAAACTGAAACGCTGTCTGATTCAATTGCCTTGCGACGAAATCTGTGTCGGGTGTGAGGTTTGTTCGAGTCGAGTAGGCTGAGCGAATTTCAGCGCGTAATTGATCGATTGTTGAGCCCGTAGATTTAGTGTCAAGATTCACCCACCAATCTAATGGGTGCTCACCTTCGTTAGTGAAATATAGAAAGAGTATTCGGTAAGGTAAAGTGATTTTAAGGCGCACGCCGGTAACTCGAGTGTCCGCTGGTAACACGGCGACTGGGCGGTCGCCCAATTGATAATCTTGTTTATCATACCGAAAATATATAGTCGCTCGATAGCCATCGTCGAATTTTTCGACAGGATCTCGAATGATGTATTCAGGCGAGTCTGCCAGTGCGGAGCTCGAAACCGTGATAATTGCCGCAAGCGCCGCAAGTAGGAGACAAATCCAAGTCGCTTTCATTTCTGTTGTGCCTCGCGAGCCTTTTAGCATCACTGCGAGTCACTTGGGCATCATTTCGCTGTAAAAGAACCTTGATATGCCCTGAACATGGAGTGGAACTGGAATTGCACAAGTCCAGTATCGATTGTCAGTATCAAAATGAAAGGAGACCCCATGCTAATTTACGACGAGCTTCACACCGATCATTTAAAAGTGCTTGGACTCATCGACGAACTTTTGGACCTACCGGACGACAGCGACGAGGAGTACCGCTCGAACCTCATTCGTGATATTCGGGATGAATTGATCCCCCATGCGCGAGCTGAAGAACGAATCCTCTACAACGCGATCAGGCGTCAACGCGAGGCTCCCCCTGGTATGATTCGATCCGCCTTTGAAGATCACTTCGAGGCCGAAACGCACCTCCGCAAACTTCAATTAGTTGATAAGGTGAACGGGAATTGGCGCGACGTAGCCGAGCGATTGCGCGACGCTCTGGCTCACCATATTCGCGAAGAAGAGACCCAAGTTTTTCCGGTCGCTATGGATTTGTTCTCCGAATCAGAGGCAAACCGGATGGGGCGCGAATTTGCCGAGTTAAAAGACGAGGTACGCGAAGAAGGCTTCATGAAAACGACACTCGACATGGTTGGCAATGTGCTTCGACCTTGACCATTTAGCGGCGGCACCGTCAAACTGGGGGGATGAAGCCCCCCCGCTGGCGACGTGTGGTCGTCAAACTCGGCACTCAAGTTGTTGTTGAAAATTCGATTCGGTTCGCCACTGAACGCGTGTCGCAGATTGTAAATGAATTTTTGGGTGGGTGTGAGGAGCGCATCCTCGTTACGAGTGGTGCGGTGGGGCTCGGCCGAGCTGCACTCGGATTGGAACCTCGCCAAGTCCTGTCTCTGCCGCAAAAGCAAGCCTGCGCGGCGGTGGGGCAATCGAGACTTATCAACGAATACGATCGATTGCTCAGCTCAGAGAAAATTCGTGCGGCTCAGATACTGGTCACATCTGAAGATTTGGCCGACCCTCAAAAGTTTCACAATTTTTCAGAGACCTTGAATGAACTTTTGCGGGCGGGTGCATTCCCCATCATCAATGAAAATGATTCGGTATCGACAGCTGAACTTGAGCAGACCAAAGGTCAAAAAAGCGAAATTAGCTTTGGCGATAACGACCGACTGTCGGCTCTCATCGCAACGAAGGTTCAAGCCGATTTATTGGTGATTTTGTCCGACATCGATGGGTTTTATAAGACAAATCCAAAAGTCGACCCGCAAGCCGAGAAATTGAAGCGAATCGATGACATTCGACAATTGGAGCATATTGAAGCGGGCGATTCTTCGGCGGGCGGCCGTGGCGGCGTGCGCACAAAAATTCAAGCGGTGCAGTTGGCCGCGCGAAACGGAGTTCACGCCGTTGTAGCGAGCGGGTTTCAAGTCGGCGTGCTGAAGCAAATTCTGTCGTCGCGTGAATGGAACGAGAATACCCCTTGTACTTGGGTCGTCGCCGATTCGAGATCAAAAGTATGACGGATCGCCAAATGCAAGACCACATTCGGCGAGCTAAAGAGGCGGCTTGGGTCCTGGCAGGGCTGTCGTCGGTTCAGAAAAAGCGTGTGCTCAATCGATTCGCCGCGCTGATCTGGGCGGAGCGCGAAGCTTTGCTGCGCGCCAATTTTAAAGATTTGCGGCGAGCTGAAGGCACACTTTCAGGTTCGATGTTGGCACGCCTCAAATTTGACGAGGCAAAAGTCCGCGTGGTTTGTGAAGGCCTTCGCAATTTGGCGAAAGCTGCCGATCCCGTGCATCGCGTGCTCGATCGTTTCGAACTCGATCGCGGGCTTGTGCTCGAGAAACGGACCGTCCCGATCGGGGTTATTGCCGTAATTTTTGAATCGCGGCCCGACGTTATTCCGCAGGTACTGTCGCTCATTTTAAAAAGCGGGAATGTCGCTTTGTTAAAAGGCGGGCGCGAAGCGCAATTCACCAATCAGGCTTTTTTGAAAATTGTTGAGCGGCTCAATCGCGAATTTAAATTTTTGCCGAATTCCTGGGCCCAACTGTTTTTCGAGCGTCGTGACGTTGACCTGATTCTGCGCCATCACGAATCCGTAAATTTGGTGATCCCGCGGGGTTCGAATGAGCTGGTACAAACAATTCAGCGCAAAACTAAGATCCCGGTGCTCGGTCATGCCGATGGAGTGTGCCATCTTTATTGGGATAAGTCGGCCGATTTTTCAGTGGTCCGCGAGGTCGTGATTGACGCAAAAACCCAATATCCCGCCGTCTGCAATGCTTTAGAAACTCTGATTGTTCATCGCTCTCGTTTGAAAGAATTGGACCGGCTAATCGTTGAGCTCAAAGATCGGGGAGTCCGCATATTCGGGGATGGCGAGATCACGGCACCCCGGGTGAAAGATTGGCACACTGAATACGGCGATCTTTCATTAGCTGTGCGGGTTGTCAAATCAATTGATGAAGCCATTGCCCATATCAATAAATTTGGTTCACATCATACCGATGGAATTTTGACAAATGACAAACGGGCGCAAGAGGCGTTTTTATCAGCCGTTGATTCCGCTACTTTGACAGTCAATGCGTCGACGCGTTTTGCCGATGGGTATCGCTTCGGCATGGGTGCTGAAGTTGGAATTTCTACCAATAAAATACACGCGCGCGGACCGGTCGGCGTCGAGGGTTTGGTCACTCATCAATTTATCTTGATGGGCCACGGCCACATTGTTCGCGATTATGTTGAGTCATCAGGAGTTCCTCCCGCTCGACGATTTACGCATCGAAAATTATTTGTTAAATGAACCGACATGTTGGCCATCTACGTGATCTACGGATTGTCGTTTTTGATTTTGGCGGTCGCGTTGGCCTTTCAATACTTCTCATCGATACGAATTCTACCGAAGTTGCCTATATTGCTGCTGATGAGCTATGCGATATTGCACTCCTATATCGAATTTCAAGAGTTGTTCCAGGCTTTGCAAATTGCGGGGCTCAGCGAAGTTTCGACGACTCTTACCAATTACATCACTAATGTTTTGCTGCCGGTCTGTTTTATGCTGTTGTTCGCATTTGGTATGGAGCTGCTGATCGGGTACAAAGCAATGCGGTCGCGTTATCGTCTGGTCTATGCCATATTGCCGGTGGCGGTTGGCTTGCTGGCAATCATCCCCAGCTCGGCAATTGCGCCAATCAATTACGGCTGGCCCTATCGTCTTGAATTGCTCACTCATTATTTTATTGCTTTACCAAGCGGGCTGATCTCGGGTTACGCACTTTGGCTGGCAGCGGATTGTCTTGCGGCACGGGGCCGAGAGCGGCTTGTCCGTTCTTTGAAGATATCCGCTGCTATATTTTTTATTTATGGTGTCGCAGTCTGTCTGTTGATGATGGGTGCGGCTCCGGTCGCAAATCACCCCGAACACGGGATGTCCGTTACAGCAACAGTCATCGCGATTCGGGCAGCGATTGCGCTGGGGCTGGCAATTTCATTATCCTACGCATTTATCGTTGAACTGGCTCGTTTCGATTTGACTTCGCGAAAAATGCGTGAGGAATTTGCCTCGCTCATGGCTCATGACATTCGCAGCATTTTGGGGACTATCAGCATGTCGAGCGAATTGTTATCGCGGCCCGATGTGCTATCCAGGCTTGACGATTTTTCGCGCCGGCTCGTGACCGGTATCCGTTCGAATGTGAAGCTGGCATTAAGTTTGATTTCGCAAATGTTCGATTTAACTTTGATTGAGCTTCATAAATTCGCTCTTAATTTGAAAGATGAAAATGTAGGTGCCGTAATTTCAAATGTAAGTCAGCAACTGTTGCCGATGTTGGGCCAACGCGTTTTATCGGTTCGCCTGCCCGCTGTTAATATCGTCGCACCCATCGACAAAGAGCGCGTTGAACAGGTGATGGTGAATCTTCTCAGCAATGCCGGCAAATATTCATATCCAGAATGTCACGTCGTGGTCGAGTTAGCGGAAGTCGACGGATTTGCAAAGGTGACGGTCGCTAGCGAAGGCCCCGTTATACCTAAAAGTGATCTCGATCAACTGTTTGCAAAATATTATAGGCGGCATACCGAGCAACAAAAGGGGACGGGGCTCGGTCTATTTATCGTACGCGAATTCATCGAGGCCCACGGAGGGCACGTTTTCGTTCATTCCGACGAAATCGGGCGAACCACGTTTGGTTTTACAATTCCGCTTGCGGCGCCGGTTGATCGGCGAGTGGGTCGAATTGCGAGCGCCGAAGTCAATTCAGCTCCACCCATGTAATGCCGTCACCGCCAGTTTCTTTCGTGCCGGCATTCCAATGTTTCACATAAGGGCTTCGCGAAAGGTACGTTCGTACGCCGCGTTTAAGCGCATCGGTCGTGCCATGACCATGAATGATTTTAATTCGATCCGCGCTCGCCATGGCAGCCGCGTCAAATTCTTGTTCGAGTCGGCTCACGGCATCTTCGACCGAGAGGCCCCGTAAATCCACAACGCGGTCACCGTCTTTGACTGACGTTGCGACTCGGGTGAATTTGCGCAAAAGATTCGGCGATGCGGCCGCATCGGACCGGCGGAGGTCGCGCCACGATAGCATGAGTCGCATCGAATTCGAAAGCACCGGCACTTCATCTCGCGAATTGGGGCGACCTTGAACAATGCCCGTCCGGTCAAGACTTTGAATGTACACGCTTGTGCCCGGGGGGCAGACGCGAACAAAGTCATCGGCGGTCTGAATTTCGCCGGACGCCCCTCGGCTCACGCGATTCGGCCGTTCGCCACCGGCCTTTACGATTTGCGGCAATTCGCGTTTGATTTGCATCAAGCGATCATGCTTTTGAAAAATTTCTTGGGCTTTGGCTTCTTGCAAGAGCTCTTCGACCTGGCGCTCAACGTTCTTCAGTTCTTTTGTAAGGCGAGTCTCCTTTTCGCGTTCGAATTCATCGCGTGCGTGTTCATGTTCAATCCGTGCCTTCTCCGCCGCGATCTTTTCTTGGCGAGCTTCATCCCGCAAGGCGAGCAAGTCCTTTTTCATTTGATCAATTTCACCCAGAGCTTCTTGATACCGTCTCGCCTCGGGGGATAAATATTTCTTCGCCTTCTGGATGATTGCCGCAGCAATGCCAATTCGTTCGGCGGCTTGGATGGCGAGTGAAGGGCCCGGCACTCCCAGAATAAAGCGATAGGTCGGGCCGCTGTTTTTGTTGAATTCTAAACTGCCATTGACAACGGATGAGTTCGCCTCCCACCCGCGCTTGAGCGCGCCCAGGTGCGAAGTGATGACGCCGAATGACCCGTTTTCTTGGTATGTCTCGATAAAACTGCGGGCGAGCGCGGCCCCTTCTTCGGGGTCTGTCGAACCGCAAATTTCGTCGATCAGTATGAGCGAATTTTCACCGTGAACGTTCACCGCTCGCTCGAGCGCACGAAGATGCGCCGCGAATGTGCTCAAGTTGGCATCGACACTTTGCGAGTCGCCAAGGGCCACTACCATCTGAGTGAATAACGGTAATCGCGAACCGCTCGCGGCGCAAATCGGCAGCCCGCACCGAGCCATTTGGGCGGCGAGGCCGATCGCTTTAAGTAAAACCGTTTTGCCGCCGGCATTCGGCCCAGACAAAAGCAAAATTCGACGGTGACCGATGAGTTCGACGGTGTTCGCTACGATGTCGTGCGATGGTGGAGCATTCAATACGAGTAGCGGATGCCGCAAATCGCGCAATACGAACTCGGCCGAATTGCTTATCTCGACGGGAGTGGCTCGTAACAATAAAGCTAACTTGGCTTGGGCGAGTCTCGCATCGGCCTGCATCAGCACCTGCTTCGACTCTTCAAACTGAAATCGTTGAGCTGAAAGATACTTTGAAAGTTCCGCCAACAATCGTTCGACTTCTTCTTCGATGGCAATTTCGATCTCGCGCAGGCGATTGTTGATCGGGATGGTCTCTTGAGGCTCCATAAAAACGGTTTGCTTTGTTTGGCTCGAGTCGTGAATAATACCCTCGAAGCCGTGTTGCATTCCGCTTTTAATCGGCAGGACCCACCGCCCCTCGCGCGTGGTGACATAGCGATCTTGCACGAGATGTTCGATTCGGAAACTCTTGACTAACTTATCAAGGATGAGTTGCACTTGCCGGGCCAACTGAGTTTTTTCGTTATTCAATTGGTAAAGTCGCTCGCTGGCATCGGTGCGGATGTCGCCAGCGGGGGTCATTATTTGATCGATGGCCGCCAGCGGTTCGTCCGCCGGCATCAAGTTGTCATAAATTTTGCGAAGCGCGTGCGAAATCGGCAGGTCTTCAAGGATCTCGCGCAGAGCCACAACCTCTTGGCAAAAGTTTCTTACATCTTTAAGTTCGAGTGTTCGTAAAACGGCGTTGCGTGCCAGGCGCTGGTGCCAATGGCCGAAAAGGTCAAGGCTCGTCATCTGCGGGCGAAGGTTCTGTTTTAAGAGCGTCGACCAATCTTCTATGTCAACCATTGAGCGAACGGCGTCGTCGGGGGTTGAAACGGCGTCGAGTTTTTTCAACTGTTCACGAGTGAGGTCGGATGTCGCAAATGTCGCCAATCGCGCGAGAAGTTCATGCCAGTCTAGGCTCATCGATTCGTCGATCGAAAGCGAGCTGGGGTTCATGACGGTAGATCCGCTGTTGGCGGCGCCATGTAACTGCCGCGGCGAACGACGACCAGACCAAAAAGTAAAAGAAGTACGGCATGCAGGGCCCAAGGCGCGCGCTGATAGGTCGTGGGCTCGGGTTTTTTGCGGTACGGGATTTGGTAAATTCCGTACCATTCTTTGTAGATGGGGGATGGATTCAGAATCGAACCATCGGCCAGCATCACGGCTGAAATGCCTGAATTAGTTGAGCGCACAAAAGGCCGGCGGAATTCAACGGCCCGGGCGAGAGTGTTGTAGAGGTGTTGGTAGGGCTCTTGCCAGTCGCCGTACCACGAATCGTTTGTCAAATTGACGAAGATTTTGGCTCCTTTATTCGCCTCGCCGCGCGCGAACGATGCGAACAAACCTTCGTAGCAGATGATGGGCCCGATTTTCAAGTCAGTGCCTTTGGCAACATGATCATTTTTTACAAGCGGCACGGTTTTAACGACAGGCCCCGGCCCGCGGCTGAAATTGCCGGCTGGCACCCACTGATAAAGTTTCGGGAACTCATCGCCGAACGGGATGTACTCGCCGAATGCGAGTAAGATCGTTTTGTAATAGGGGTCGGGCTGTATTTGGCCGTTACTTTGCACGATGTAGAACGTGTTAGTCGGCTTGTTGTCTTTTGGCGAATAGCCGTAGCCGCCGATCAAAAGTTGCGTTGACCATTGCCGCGCGAGCTGAATGAGCGGTTGAGCGACGGGTGGGTAGGTCGGTTGGCGATCCCACATCCGCTGATCCATTTCGTACGGATAGGCGGTTTCGGGCCAAACGACAAAATCAACCGCGAGGTTGCGTTTTTTTGCCTCGAGCAGACCGTTTTGCGTGATCTCTTTGTACTTCTGCAAAATAAATTGCTGAAAGCCGAGACCTTTTTCAGCGTAAATTTTATCGATGTCGCCGATATTGGCTTGAACGACCAAGGCATTGAGCTTGGCATCCGGCCTAGGTAATGAGCGGAGCAGAGCTACCCCTGCGATATTAAAAGACACAATCACCGTGATCAGAGCGAGTAAGGCCCGGCGGCCCGATTTCTCGCGCCAGTTGAAGATGATGAGAAAACTCAAGCCGTTGAATAAAATCACGATGTCGCTGAGCCCTTTAAAGCCGATGAGTTCCGCCACTTGCGCGACCGGCCAGTGCATCCATAAAAGCGGGTAGCCGTAATTCCATGCAAAAATGGTCGGGTACAAATCTTTGGCGAATAACGTGCAAAGCGCGATCAGAAACAGGTGAATGGGGCGCGTGCGATGATTCACTTCGATGCGCAAAATTTTATGTGCCAGCACCCACCAAAGTAAGCCGGCGATCGGTACATCCAAGTTGGCAAACGAGCAGTAGCCGAAAAACCCCGCCGCCGAAACCGACCAGGGGAGCAAACCGAACTCATGAATGGTGTGCATGATCCAGTCAAAACCGATCACCGTCAGCATAAACTGCGCGAGCCAACCGGCGATCACCACTTGGCGCCAATTTTTGGCGCGCAACCATAGCCACCACAGCGGCACGAAGGCAAAAAGACTCGCCCAAGGCGGAAAGGGTATGTAACTGAACCCAATAAAGACACCGGTCAGAAGCGCCGGTTGGTAAAACCAATAGGTCTCACCCATTTTTCTGATGGACATTGTGATCAAGTTTAAAGCAAAATAATAGAAAATGGAAATTCAACAGCACGCCCACCTTAGAATTCGCTGCCCCAAATGCTTGAAGCTTTATTCGGTTGACACGGCCGGGATACAAGATTCGCGCCCGAAGTTTCAATGTCGCGATTGTCATGAAAAATTTTGGATCACAACCGCGCTCTCGCCAAATGACGTCGAAGAGATCATGGGGTTCCCACTCGAATGGCTGGAATCGGATAAGCCAGCTCAAGTTTTGGTGGATCGCATTTACTCGTGCCCGAAATGCACCGAGCCCTACACGGCTGCCCAGAATCAATGTTCGAAGTGCGGGCTTATTTTCGCAAAATATATTGAAAAAGTGGCCGCGAAGAATTTGGCGCCCGCTTCAAATGAATTCGACGGTATCAGTGCGCCAGCGACGGTCAAAGCGGCGTGGGACGACGTCATCGAACAATTCGACAAGTTTGACGTTCATCAAAAATTTATTTACTCGGCCCAGGTAGAGAATTGTCTCGAATATGCCGCCAAACAATACGCGCTCATTCTTGAAGCCTGCCCGACAGACGAATTGGCTCTGCGCGCGCAAAAGCAAATCGAAGCCATCGAGAGCGTGCGATTCGAAACACGCAGTCGCGGTTCGCGCCCGCATGCTGGTCCAAACATATTTGAAACTCTTGAACTCGAGATACGAAAGCTGCGTTTTCCTTCTCTGATTTTGTTATGTTCGGGTATCGTGATCACGATGGGTGTCCTGCTCCCTAATGAACGCAACCTGGTCGGTATCGGCTCGTCGATTTTGTTTTTAATCTTGGCTCTACGGTATTACTTTCGCCTCATTTAAGCGTGAAGTTCGGTTGAGAGCGTCCGGTGGGCAATGGCCAAAAATCATGAAAAGCGGGTTCTGATTGTTGAGGATGACCCCTCAATTCGCGCCGTTATCGACGAAGCTTTGAAGCAAGTTGGGTACCTCACCGAGCGGGCAGTGGACGGCAAAGACGCTCTAGCAAAAATGGCGACTTTTCTTCCCAATTTAGTCCTAACTGATCACGAAATGCCGGATTTGACGGGCCTTGAAATGCTGCGGGAGTTGCGCACGCAACAAAACTACGTCACGGTTTTATTCGTTTCGGGTAAAACCGACCCCAAATTAATCGCGCACATACTGCGCGCGGGTGCCGACGATTTTATCGCGAAACCGTTTAAGCTAGATGAATTGTTGGCGCGGGTCGAAGTCGCCATGCGCGTGAATGAAGTTCATCGCGAGCTTCTCGAGGCTAATCAAAAGTTGCTCGAGCTCGTCGAGCACGACGATCTGACGGGACTCTACAATATGCGCTCGATGTACGAGAAAATCGATTTAGAGATCAAACGCGCGCGCCGATTCGGCCGCTATGTCGGCTGTTTGATGGTCGATCTCGACCACTTCAAGCAAATCAACGATCAACACGATCATTTGTTCGGCAGCCACGTCATCAAAGTCGTGGGTTCTCTCATTCGAAAGGCCACGCGAGACGTCGACTTTGCCGCGCGCTATGGCGGCGACGAATTTTTGGTCGTGCTCACTGAGACAACTCCTCAAGGAGTGCAATCATTTTCTGAACGCCTGCGCACCATGATTGCGGCCGAGACTTTTCAGTTTAACGGCAAGATTGTGCAACTCACTGCCAGTATGGGCTATTCGATCGGCGGCACGAGCGACCCGCGTGACGCCCGCGATCTGGTTCGTTTTGCCGACCGCGCTTTGTATAAAGCGAAGCAGGCGGGGCGTAATAGGATTGAGGGCGAGTAAGCTCGCCACAAATAGGGGCCACGGCGGCTCACTTGACTGGTAAAGCCTTGCCGAAAACAAATGCCGATGCCACCATTTGATAGATGAACAAAATCATTTTTTTCGCACTGCTAATGACCTTCGCGGCACCCGTTTTTGCAACCCTTGGGGGAACAGTCGACAGCATCGCTTCTGACAGCCTGGTGCTGAGGGGTAAATCCATGCGCACCATGAGCCACGCGCAATTTACCGTGCATGAATTTACCTACGGTGGGACGCGCGTGCGAGAGTACGCGAATGCAAACGGCATCGTATTTGCGATCGCGTGGGACGGGCTTAGTCATCCTGATTTGTCGGCATTATTGGGTCGGTACTATGCTGATTATAAAATCCAGATGCGAGCGCAACCTGGCCGGATGAAAGGCGCACGTTTCAGCCGAGTCAACGCCCGTAATCTTGTCGTTGAACACGGCGGTCATATGCGCAATTTGCGCGGGCGTGCGTATGACCAGACGCTCTTTCCGTCGGGAGTAACCGTTCGAGATATCCAGTAAAGGGCCAATGTGAATGGACGCTGCAAATAAATGGAATCGAAATGTCATTCTACTTTTTATAGCAATTACCGCACTCGTTCTGGCTGTATTTAACAATTGCGGAAAAGGCTTTCAGGCGAACAGCGTGAGTGGCATCGTGGACTCCAACGGTACGCTACCGTACGTTACAGGTGTGAATGTCATGCGCATCGATGTCGGCGAAACAGGCGCGTGCAACACCGACAGTTACACGAATGAACCGTGCACATCCGTGACCATTTGCTCGCCCAACACACCCAACTGTCAAACAATTAATAATATTCTCGTCGATACCGGCAGCTATGGGTTGCGCGTATTTTCGTCTGTATTGAGCGTGCCGCTCACTCAAGAGAACGATTCGTCGGGCCAACCAATCGCTGAATGTGCACAATTTGGTACGGGTTCGGATTGGGGTCCGATCAAAATGGCGGGCGTAATTCTCGGTCAAGAGCAACAGGTGACAGTGCCGATTCAAGTCATTGACTCGACCTATGCGAAAGTGCCATCTGCCTGCGGTAGTCCGGACATCAACCCGTCGAGCGCGGGTTTTAACGGCATTTTAGGCGTCGGATTTTTTACGCAGGATTGCGGTTCGACATGTGTGACGACTTCCAACAACGGCACGTATTACACCTGTAGCGGCAGTACATGCGCCGGTATTAGTCTGCCGCTTTCAAAGCAAGTCCCCAATCCGATCGCCTCGCTTGCGGTCGACAATAACGGAATTAAGATTGAAATGCCGACCGTCGCTTTTAACGGGGCCTTTTCAACATCAGGTTACTTGTTGCTCGGGATCGGCACTCAGGCCAATAACGTGCCTGCCGGCACGACAACATTGACGGCTGACGACACGGCCGGAGAATTCACCGCCGATTTAAACGGCGAAAGCATGTCGGCCTTTATAGACAGTGGGTCGAACGGATATTTTATCCCGGCCAATTCGAACTATCCCGATTGCACAGATAGCAAAAATAGCGGCTGGCTGTGCCCGACATCGCCGTTTACGACAACGGGTACAACAACCGGGTTGAATGGATCGTCTCGCACTTTTGAATATCAGATAGGTGATGCCGACGTGCTTTTCAACTACAGCGTTTATGCACTCATGAATTTGGGGGGAGATTCAGCCTCGCCCGGCCAATCGAACTACAGCGATCTCGGTATGCCGTTTTTCTATGGTAAAACGGTATTTGTGGGTCTTGAACACACGACATCACCGGTCGGCACCGGCCCGTACTGGGCCTACTAATCGATTTCAAAATCCGTAAACACCGTGAGGTCCGGGTGGTCGAGAAGCCAGCTCGCGGGGAGTGGTCGGCGCCGCTCCAGCACATCCTGCAGGATCGACTTTTTTTGTGGGCCGCGCACGAGGAGCGCGATGGCGCGGGTTTTTAAAAATGCATCTACGCCGTACGACACCGCACGAGAACCTGCAGGTAACTTCAGGCGGCTGCACGTTTCAGAGTCAAGTTTTAGACAACCCGAGTAGAATTGGCGCGGCAGACTCGGCTCATGAAATGCGACATGCCCATTGAGCCCAAGGCCTAAAAAAGCCAAATCGCCGCCGCCGGATGCGTCTTCAATGAATTCAAATCGAGACTGAAACGTGGGCAGTTCGTCGCAAAAAAAACGGCGAAACATTCCATTGGCCAAAACTTCGTCGACCTGAATGAATCGAAGGCGAGAGTCCAATCGAGACGGATTTTTACGCCACGACCTGTACAGAGGTCGAGGGGTTTCGCCCGCCGGCACAAAAAGGCGAATGCTTTGCGAATTGCGAAAGCGACGGCTTTGCTCATTGAGCCATTCATCAGCTCGCGCGACCCATTCGTTTTCATCTTTGCAGGCAAAAAGCTTCATGCGTAAAATAATCCTACGTGAAACGAAAAGTTTTAAAAAGTCGCGCGGCAAAAAAAACGAATTTAGTCGTGGTTGCTCACCCGGACGATGAAACCATTTTCTTCGGTGGATTACTAATGGCCGAACGGCGCCATGGCTGGCACGTGATTTGTGTAACCGACGGCAACGCCGACGGCCGTGGTATTGATCGACATGAACAATTCGCACGCGCCTGCGAGGCTTTTGGCGTCAAACATTTTGATTTTTTCGATTTACCCGATCGGTACGAAATGCGCTTGAAGCAAGAAATATTGCGCGAGCGGTTAAATCGTTGGCGCGAACATTATGGCATACGCACGGTTTACACCCATGGTCCAATCGGCGAATACGGTCATCCCCACCATCAGGATGTGTCGCTGGCTGTGCATGAGGTGTTTGCCGGTACTTGCGATGTTTTTGGCGTGGCCTACAATTGTCTACCGAGTCGCATTGTGAAGCTATCGGCGCGGCAATTTGATAAAAAGACAGACGTGCTCTCCAACATATATTTCGGTGAAACATCGCGCTTTATTCAAATATTGCCGGCCACGGATGTCGAAATGTTCGCTCAATTCGCATTGCCCGAAGTTCGGGATTTACACAAGTACTTGTCTCAAGGCGATCCGATCCCGACGACCCATCTTAATAAGTATAAGTGGTTTTATCCGTATCTATCTGTCTTTCGCGACACAATGATCAAGCGGCCGTTTTAATTGTTCAGAGCGGGCCGTTTCAGCTCGATCCGTTCTGAGACAAAAAATATTTGTCATTTATATTACTAAATATTTTTAGGTTTTATCCGATATTAGTCTATGGACTTAAGACTGGTTGTGCTGGATTATCCGAAGCTCGTCCTCAATCGCGAAGTCGTTCGTAAGATTTTCAGTGATTTAACTCTAGCGAAGCAGCAGAACTTTGAACGAGCGTCAGAGACGTACGTGAGCATGGGTCCGCTCGATATGATCAGCACCCATTGTTTAATGTACGATCAAAGTGAATTGTATACGCCAAAAATCGTCGGTGGCATTCGCGCGTGCTGGGGCAACAGGGCGCGCTATCATAGACTTCGTCTGCCCATTGAAGATTACATTACCTCCGCCCCCATCGAATACCGCAAATCCTTTGAAAGATTTCGGGCGGAGCGGCCGACACTCGTCGATGTCAATGCCGGGTTTGCCGACCCCGATTATACGTTTGCAAAAACCGGCGTCAAAATCACCGAAATGCTATACTTTGCTCTGGTGCAATTCATAGTCAGAAAGGGTTTTGATCATTGGGTTGGCGCCACGAACGAAAAGTTCAAAGCGTCTCGATGGGCCCAGCTGACAGGTACGAGCCAAGATGGCATGATTTTTACCCATCCGCTTGTACAGGATCCGCATAAGCTTCTATTAATGGAAACGCTCAATTACGACTGGCTTTGGGATTGTTCGCAACGATACGCCGACGTCATTAGCGATCGCCTGGAGATTTTGCCCCTAGAGTATCCGAATAAGGAAACAGTAATATCTGTCGCAGAAGCCAACAGGCTCATCGATGATAAACATGGGCTTCTAAAAGCAGCTGCTTAAGTGGAGATTCTCGCTGTATTCGGCTTCATACACAGATGAATCGTAACCGCTCTGTATGCATTGTAACACCTGCATTTCAAGCGGCGGTAAACCGCATAGAGTCACCATGTCGCCGAACACTTTTGACCGGTAGTGGTAAAGTTCTTTTGAACCGTAGTGCGGGTCTTTGGTTGCTTCGATGAGTTTTTCCGTCGGTTTTGATATGATGCGAACTTTGTCAGGATAGATCTCAAATTTATACGTGAAATTTTCATCAAACGACGCAGTCGACTCGGCGATAACTTGAAACGCATCTTTATATCGATTGCATTTGTGAAATAGGCGTCGGCCATTCGGGTCTTCTTCCGTTGTCAGAAACATGCATTTCGACAAAATTCGAATGTTGTCTACAGAATTGCCCAAGGCGATATATTCGCGCAAAAGATCTTCAAAGAACAAAATGCTGATTCTGTTTTGCGTACTTCGAAAATAGTCAGGGTGAACACCCAATTTAAACAAAATACCCTTTGTTAAAAAGGCCCCGTAGCGCAATTCTAAAAACTCAACGATATGCTTGGACGACATCGTATAGCTTAAAGGCGATTCGAGGTATTTTGGGTTAATGCGCTCGGGGTAATCCATGATGCCCGTGTCGACCGTAGATTTCAAAATGCGACCGTAGACGAGATCGTCATCCGATGCTCCTACGGTCCACACGAGATTTCGTATTTTCGAAAGGGGTAGCGAGAGGCTACGATCCGACCACCAATCCAGACACTCGGCATATGAAATGTCTAGTTTCTCGGCCAATTTTCTAAGTGGCACTCCGTGCTCAAGGGTGAGACGGCGCAGGCCGAGATTGAGGTCGCGCCTTGTTTCCATAAAATTTCCTAAACAGCCCGGCGATGATGCTTCACGGATTTAAAAAGTCGCTCAACATCGTCTTCGGCGCTCAACCGGTAAATCTTGCGAAAGCGATTTTGATCTAAACTCAAGATACCAATAGTTTTAATCAGCATTGGCTCGGGCATCATGACGTGCCCTTTTTCGATTTTGCCCAAAAACTGAGCCGAGCAGCGCAAGCTCTTGGCAAGTGTCGTTTGAGTCATATTGATACTACGTCGACGCTCGAGAATGTACGAGCCAAGCATTTCTGCCAATAAAGAATGTCTCATGTTAATTGCCTTCCTTTGTTGTGGTTGTTGATATTTTGAAGCCTAATATACTCTATGGTGCATGCTGACGCAATAGAACATCTTTAGGCAGCTTTTCTTTTCGAGTGTCACCGTTCAGTGAATATTAAATTGAGTAAGTTTATCTAAAGATTTGCAAAGGAAGTGACGAAAAAAAGCCATATGACCAAAAACTATACAGAAACCTATAAACGTAATTGGCCGATGATCCCGCACAATTTGCAAGAAAAGTTCAGCCAGCTTCGCGTTGCGGTCGCTGGATGTGGCTCAACCGGCGGCGCATTTATAGATGGACTGCTCAGGTTGGGGATTCAACATTATCACCTGACCGATACCGGCTCGTATGAACTCAACAATTTGAACCGGCAGTTCGTATTTCTCGGCGACCTCAATGTGAATAAGGCGGTTACTCACAAGAAACGGATTTTGGCCTTGAACCCGCAGTCAAGCATTCGAGTATGGGAAGAAGGGCTGACATTGAATAATGTCTATGAGTTTGTGACAGAATGCGATTTTGTCTTTGATGCCGTTGATGTGACAACGAAGAGTGGAATGGCGATGAAATTGCGCTTACATGAAGTGCTTCATGAAAAAAATATACCGACTGGTTCGGCGCTCGACTTGGGCTTTACACAATGGTTACAGAGTTACAATTACCATATGAATGAAGATGTGTTGAAGGGGCGTTTAGCTCGAGCGCGGGCCTGCCGGCACCCCTTGGCGGCATTAATTGAAGGGTTCGCGTCAATTGACGAATTGCCGCTCGAAATTGCCGAAGAGCTTGTTCGCCTATTTGAAAGTCCTCAAGAGAGCGCTTGTCAGCTCGCGTGTGCCTGCTTTCAATTGTCCGCAATGGTGACACCGTATATGATTAAGTTTGTGTCGACGGGGCAACTCCCTCAGCTGGTTACGATGGATGTCTTAGCGCCTTTTATATCCAAAGCCGAAGGTCACGACCGTTTTAAAAAAACGAGGGCCGCGCATCGTCGTTTGGCGGAGCTAATCGAAAATGAGCGAAAGGTTTTGGCGGCATGAACGGGGCCTATTTTTTTCTGCATTATGGCCCCGGAGGTAATTGCGATGCCGAACGCGCGTACTTCAAGAACGCGTCGGTGAGATTGCATTTTTGGGATCAACCAGCGGCACGAACTTTTGACGAGCTGAACGAAGCCGTTACGTCGGAGTTCGCCCGGTTTGTAGCGACTCATAAGTGCCTAGGGATTGTCGGTCACAGTTTTGGTTGCGATCTCGCGATGAATTTGGCGAACCAACAAGCTAAAATTGGGTTGCGCGTGCCGGTAATTTTAGTGGCGCCAATACCCAATCTCATCTCTGCCTTTGAAAATTTGGCGCGTTGTTCTGCAAAGCAAAAAGACATGAAGGCAGATTTGCGCCAGACCATCATCGAAAAGTTGCGTGCCCTTTCAACTTCACGGGGCGAACGTCAAGTTTTATGGGACCTCGTTTTTACTATCTACGGCTATCCGAATGTAGGGCGGTTATTTTGGTATAGCGACCAGGCGTTTCTAACATTTGCCCAAAATGCGCGCGCCTATCGCGCTGTCGATTTGACAACTTGGCAAAACGTGCTTTCTGATTACATCAGTAATCATGAGCCAGCGCTTTCAAGAACAAAATTAGCATTAACCGGCGATATGACGAAGGTATGTCTGGGCAGTGCCGACCCTTATCTCGATGACGCGATGGGCGCCTCGTTTTGGAGCCAACTGATCAAGAAGGACAACGTCTTAAATTTCACCGATGCCGCTCATTACGCGCACCTCGAAAAAATTGGCGACTTCATTAAGTTTCTAACCGCAACCGACGACAAGTAATCGCCGAAAAAATCGGCGGCGCATAGGGTGTCGCTGATTCGTGGCGCAACAAAATCGGAGGTTCTAGGTGAAGTCACGCACGTTCAATTATGCGGGTAAGAAGCTGAAAGCTTACTACAAAACTGCGGGCAAAGGTTACGAAGTGGGTGTTTGCCACGGCACAAAAACTCTCTTTGTGGGCAATTTCATTCACGCGAATGAAGCCACGAACTGGTACAATTTAATGGGCAAAGAAATTCACCGGTTCAGCCGCAAATTTCAAGGCTGGAATGCCGAACCCACGCGCTTTCATTGGAAGTTCGTGAGCAACACTCTCTATAAACACTATTACGATTTTCTCAACCGGTGCTTTGGCCAACATACAAAAAACTTTCATCGCGAATTCAACAAAAATGTTAAGACTTTTCAACGAATGAAGCGCGAATGGAGCCCACGCGAGGTGGCTTACACTCGCCGCGCGGCCTAGTTCTAGAAAATACGTGCATCGGACCTCGATTGAACCTAGTATCGACCGATGCACGTTTTTCTGATTGAAACGATTGTTATATTCGCCTCGGCCGTTGTGCTCGTGCCGATCGCGCGGCGGGCCGGTCTCGGCTCTGAATTCGGTTATCTGATCGGCGGCGTTCTTATCGGGCCGCATGTTTTTGCGCTTGTACACGATCCAAAATTAATTTTATCTGTGTCACAAGTCGGTGTCGTCCTCATGTTATTTATAATCGGGTTGAGTCTCGATTTTTCGCGACTGTGGAGACTTCGGCGCGCGGTGTTGCTTGTGGGCGGCGGTCAGGTTCTCGTATGTGGCACGTGTCTCGCTTTCATATCGGCCGCGCACGGTACAACAGCTGCGGTTTCGGTGATCGTCGGCGTGACGCTCGCTTTTTCATCAACGGCTTTCACTTTGCAACTCCTTAAGGCGTCGAACGAACTGAAAACTGAATATGGTGAAGCGGCGTTTTCGGTCCTACTATTTCAGGATCTTGTCGCGGTACCGCTTTTGGCGATTCTACCGCTTTTTTCGAAAGGGGTGGGCTCATTTAACTGGCTGTCAGGCGCTTACTCGGTCGGTCTGATTGCGGCGGTCATCGTCGGCGGGCGCTATTTTCTGCGGCCATTTTTTCGAGTTATCGCCCGCGAGCGCTCGAAAGAACTCTTCACAATGGCGAGTCTTTTGATCATCATCGGCGTAGCCAGTGTGATGGAGTGGGGCGGCCTTTCAATGGGGCTCGGCGCATTCATGGCGGGTGTGCTGTTTGCCGACTCCGAATATCGTCACGAACTCGAGATGGATATCGAACCGTTCAAGGGCATTCTTCTCGGCTTGTTTTTTATCGCAATCGGCATGAGCGTGCAATTGCCGCTCGTATGGCAACATCCGTACATCGTGATTGGCATCACGGGCGGGGTCATCGTAACGAAATTTGTCGGTACGTATCTGGTCGGGCGATTGGCCAAGATGAGCGGGCGGTCGGCGCGCAATTTGGCGTTTGCCACGGTCGAAGGCGGGGAGTTTGCGTTTGTTATTTTCGCGCAGGCGGCGGCGCTCGCCTTGATCCCACAGCGAACAGCCGACTTTTATATTGTGTCGATTTCAGCTTCGATGTTGCTGGCGCCGATTTTGTGGCGACTCAATCACTGGCTTTTTCGCGAGCACGCCCCGATGCGGCCGGAATTTGATAAAACACCAGATGAAGCGGCTCCGCGTGTTATTGTGGCCGGGTTCGGTCGAGTCGGGCAAATCGCCGGCCGACTCTTACGCGTAAGCAAAGTTCCTTTCACCGCGCTCGAATTGAATCCGGACCAGGTCACTTTAATTCGCCGCTTTGGCGCCACGATTTTTTACGGCGACGCTTCGAGGCTCGATCTTCTCGAGAGCGCCGGCGCCCGAACCGCCCAGGTCTTTTTTCTAGCGGTTGGCGACTACGACGCATCCATGCGGATTGTTGACATCGTGCAGAGGAATTTTCCGCATTTGCGCATCATCGCGCGCGCCCGCAATCGCAGGCACGCACTCGATCTAATGGAGAAAAAGGTTGAACTCATTTATCGAGAGACTCTGGCCTCGAGTCTTGAAATGGCCGAAGTAATGTTTTTGCAACTCGGTTTCGACGGTGATCGCGTCGAACGCATGATGAAGGTGTTTCGCCAGCACGACGAACAAGTTTTGCGGGAACAGTTTCGCGTGCGCCGGCACGAAGATCTGTTTTTTTCGGCCGGCCGTGAAGCTCATCGTCAACTCGAGGAACTCCTCTCGACCGACAAGCAGATTTAATAGGCAACGGATTGGTTTATGTGTCGCGTGCCCGTCAAATAGGCCATTGTGCGCGGTAGGCGTACAGGGCAATACTCGTGGCGGCAACTGCGTTGAGCGAGTCCATCCCGGGCTTCATTGGTATCGCGAGGCAGCGTTCGTTCGCAACAGCGTCGGGGATGCCGAGCCCTTCTTCTCCGATCAAAAGCCGAAAGTCGCGCGTGAATCTATGCTTTGAAATATCGCCGCCACGTTTGTCGAGCGCCCAGAAAGCAGACTGCGGCCCGTTGGCGAGTTCTTCAATTGACGGCCCAATCGAAAGCCGCAATCGAAGTGCCGAGCCGCTCGAAGCGCGCAGAACTTTCGACAAGAAAGGATTTGCACACTCCTTTAGCAATACGACGTGTTCGACTGAAAACGCTTCGGCGGATCGCAACGCCGCTCCCAAATTGAGAGGGTTCGCAAGCGCTAGGAGCAGTTCTAAATTTTGCGGCGGTTGGCTGAGGTTCGCTACCGGCAATTCAGGCGCAGCCCCCCAAAGGAGCGGAAAGTGCGTGCCATGCGCGTCCAACTGTTTGAACAGTGAATTTGGTAATTCAATGACGTTGATGTTGCTCGCGCCGTTTTGAGCCGCGACAAGAATTTGTTCGCACGCATCGCGATAGGCTTCGGTCGAGATCAGGGCTTTCACTTCACCCGCCGGCTGCTCGAGAAATTCCGGCACGAGTTTTCGCCCCGCAAGCAAATATTCGCCGTGCTTTCTCACTCCGCTGGCTTCGAGTAACGTCAGGAGCCGGCGATAGGTTGGGTTGTCTGAGCTTGTGATGTTTTTCATTGGTCCTTCAGTGATGAGATCATAAATCTTTTATTTCTTTAGCTCGAACAAATCAAACCGTACCCTTGCCCTTTGTGTCGGTTTATTAAAGCGTTATCCTCAATGTTCAAGCAAAGCAAAATGCATCGAGTTTGCTTTGCGCGCTTGGGGGCGTAAACCCCAACCCACGCGGTGCCAAAACCAGTTGTTTTCATTCAGAAAATCGGCCACAATATCGCACATGGAAAAATCCGAAATCGTACAATCGGCCAAAAGCATCGAAAAGCAGGCGATCACCGAGTTTTCGAACGCACCAAGCAGTCGCGACCTGTACGATTTAAAGGTGAAATATCTCGGCAAGCAGGGCGCCCTTTCAATGTTGATGCGAGAGCTCGGTAAACTGGGCGCCGGCGATCGCCCCGCCGTCGGGCAGATGTTCAACGAAGTGAAAAATCGACTAGAAGACGCCTACGCTAGGCGCGAAACGGAACTAAAAACGCAAGAAGTGAACGCCGCGATTGAGCGTGAAAAGCTCGATCTCACTTTGCCTGGGCCTAAAATCGCGTCGGGCGCCGCGCACCCAATTTCGCTCGTCATCTCGCAAATCGTTGAGATACTCGGGCGCATCGGTTACAGCGTGCGGCAGGGGCCGCTGATCGAAAGCGATCGCCATAATTTTACGGCGCTCAACATCCCCGAAGACCACCCGTCGCGAGATTTACAAGACACATTTTATATCGACGATCGGCATGTCCTACGAACCCACACCAGTCCCGTACAAGTGCGCACGATGGAAAATGAAAAACCGCCGCTTCGAATCCTCGCCCCGGGCTCCGTTTTTCGCTGTGACAGCGATGCTTCACATTCGCCGAATTTTCATCAAATCGAAGGTCTTCTCATCGACCAGAAGGTTTCAATGGCGGATTTGCGCGGCACCATTTCGTATTTCGTCGATGAATTTTTCGGGCCGGGTCTGAAAAAACGATTTCGCCCGAGTTTTTTTCCGTTCACTGAGCCGTCGGCTGAAGTCGATTGCTCGTGCCCAATATGCCGAGGCAAGGGCTGTCGCATGTGCAAACAGTCGGGTTGGATCGAAATCGGCGGCTCGGGTCTTGTAAATCCGAAAGTGATTCAAGCGTGTGGTCTTAACCCTGATGAGTGGCAAGGTTTCGCCTTTGGTTTCGGTGTCGAGCGAATGGCGATTATCAAGTACGCAGTCGATGATATTCGGCTGTTCAGCGAAAACGACTTGAGATTTCTGGAGCAATTCCAATGAAAATATCGCTGAATTGGGTCAATGAATTTGTCGACATCACAGACTACTTTGCAAAACCGCGAGAGTTGGCCGACGCGCTAGTGGCGGCAGGCCTTGAGGTTGAGCAAATCGACAATCCCGGCGAGGGGTTTCATCATGTGGTCGTCGGCCATATCGTTGAACTAGGCCGCCATCCTAACGCGGATAAATTGACGCTTTGCCAAGTCGACACCGGTGAAAAAATGCGCCGGCAGATCGTCTGCGGAGCTAAGAATCACAAACAAGGTGACAAAGTGGTCGTCGCGATCCCGGGGGCCGTGCTGCCAGGCGACTTCGCGATTAAAATTTCAAAAATTCGCGATGTCGAAAGTCAGGGGATGCTGTGCTCTGAATCCGAGCTGGCTTTTAAAGAAAAAAGCGAAGGCATTCTTATTTTACCGGCCGATGCTCCGATCGGTGAACCCTTCGCAAAATATTGGGGGCTCGACGACGTCGTATTCGAGATTTCAATCACTCCCAACCGCGCCGATTGTTTAAGTCACTTGGGTTTGGCTCGCGAAATCGCGTGCGTGCTCAATCGTCCGCTTCGGTCGGCATCTGAATCTAAAAGGGCGGCCGCTAAATCCGCGCATGACGCCGCGGCTAAGGCGAGAAAAAATGCGGTGGCGGTCAACGTTCGCGATTCAAATCTCTGCCAGCGCTACTGCGGCCGGTCCGTTTTCGGTGTCAAAGTCGGCCCGAGCCCGGCGTGGATGAAGCGCCGCCTCGAGTCGCTCGGGGTGAACTCCGTCAATAACGTGGTCGACGTGACCAATTACGTGATGCTCGAACGTGGCCAGCCGTTGCACGCGTTTGATTTGGCTTGTCTACGAGGCGAAAAAACGGGTTCACCTCAGATAATCGTGACGCGCGCGCAAAGCGGCGAAAAATTCAAAACCTTCGACGGAACGGAATTGACGTTAACGGGCGAGGAGCTGACCATTCGCGATGCCGATCGCGCTGTCGCCCTCGCAGGTGTCATCGGCGGCCCGAACTCCGGCGTGAGCGAGACGACCCAAGACGTTTTTCTCGAAGCCGCATATTTTTCGCCGAAAGGCGTGCGACGCACCTCGCGTGCGCACGCGCTTGAGACGGATTCGTCGTACCGCTTCGCTCGGGGGGTCGATATCGAAGCCACGCTCGAAGCGATGAATCGCGCGTGTGATCTGTTTCACGATTTAGCGGGTGGCACGCCTTCTTCCGATTTTGTCGATGTTTACCCGAACCCGGCGAGGCGCCCTTCGATTGTTGTACGGTATGAAAACCTGTCGCAGCGTCTCGGTTACTCCGTCGACAAAGCCGATTTGGGCAAAATTCTCGAACGACTTCAGTGTACGGTTAAAGAAAAGGGGCAAAATGAAATAACGGTTGAGCCGCCGTCGTTTCGCGTCGATCTCGAAATTGAAATGGACATCGTTGAAGAGTACGGGCGGTTGAACGGTTACGACAAAATCCCCGAGACATTTCCGGTCTTATGCGAGCGCCCGACCGATCATGCTAAAAGCTATCGGAGCGAATTCGTCGTGCGCGAACAATTGGTGCGCGAAGGGTTTTTTGAGGCGCGCAATTACGCTTTTTTAAATCCCAGGTGGCAAAGCGAATTTGTCGATGTCGCCCGGTTCGGTAAAATGGGGCTCGCACTTGACGGCGAACCGGTGAACGTGCGCAATCCGCTCAGCGAAGAAACAAGCGTCATGCGCATGAGTTTGATTCCGGGTTTGATACACAATTTGCTTCACAATGAACATCGGGGAGTTTCTCACGGCCGCCTATTTGAAATAGGTCGCGTGTTCGTGAAATCAGCCGACGCCAAGGCTGCCGATGTCGAATCGCTCGCGGGGTTTCGCGAGCCGCACCGCTTGGCAATGCTTGCGTGGGGCTACGAGCGTGGACTTTGGCAGAAGTCGGATCACCCGGCGGTTTTTGATCTGAAAGCGGCGATTGAATCGCTCATCGGTCATCTGAATGGTCGGGTTGAAATTCAAAAATGGCAGGGTGAGGCGAATCCGCCGGCGTTTTTGCACCCGGGCCAAACCGCCACCGTGTTTTACGAAGGGCGTACGATCGGCTTTCTGGGCAGCCTTCATCCGATGCTGCGCGAGCTTCACAAAATCCGTTCGGATGCCGCGATCGCCGAGCTCGATGTCACCGCCCTCATGCGCGGGCAGCCGCGGGTCGCGAAGATCAAATCGATTTCGAAATTCCCGTCTGTTGAACGCGATTTTTCTTTGGTTGTGCGCGATTCGGTTACCGCCGGTGAGCTTGTCAAAGAAGCGGAAAAGGCGGTGGGGCCGCTCCTGCAAGCGGTTGAAGTCTTTGACGTGTTTCGCGGGGCAGGAGTACCGGAAGGATGTCAATCGGTTTCGATTCGCCTTGTACTTCAGGATTTGAATGCAACCTTGACCGAAGAGACCTTGAAAACGACTACGCAGACGGTTTTGCAGCGACTTGGCCAAAAATTTGACGCCAAAGTACGGACTTGATAGCCTATTATGTGTCACATTGACGTGACAGCGGGGGGCCATTATGGCGAACGAAAAGGCGGCGGCTGAAAAATCGACCGTAACAAAAGCCGATATAGTAGAAAAAGTTTATCAAAAAATCGGATTTTCAAAAAAAGAGGCGTCGGAGCTTGTGGAGATGGTTTTTGATCAACTCAAAAACACATTGATCGCGGGCGAGAAAGTCAAGATTTCGGGCTTCGGCAATTTTCTGGTGCGAGCAAAGAACGAGCGTGTCGGGCGCAACCCGCAGACAGGTGAGCAAATCAAGATTTCAGCCCGTCGTGTGCTGACGTTTCGGCCGAGCCAAGTCCTCAAAGGCATTTTGAACGGCGAAGATATTTCGAATATCAAGGAAGACGACGAATGAGCGAAGATTCAGTTTTCGAAGTCTTTAACGAAAAAAGATTTGCTCCGTCGCTGTGCGATTTTTCGGCCACGCTTTTTGATAATCAATTGCAGCGCGAACTTGCCGGCATCCCCGACAAGCTTGCGTTTAAAATCGGTGAAGTCGCCGACATCGCGGGAGTTAAAGCCTACGTTTTACGATATTGGGAGACGGAGTTCGATCAGTTGGCTCCGCAAAAATCTAGTAAAAACCAGCGCGTCTACTTGAAACGCGACGTCGAAATTGTGCTCATGATAAAAAAGCTGTTATACCGCGATCGATTTTCAATCGAAGGAGCGCGGGTTGCATTGAGCCGCTTGAAGCGCGATTTGAAACATATCAAGTCGACAGGTATCGACGAGGCGCACGCCATAGACCCGGCAAATGGGGCCGACCGCCTCCATGAAATTCGCCCGATGCTCGAAGATCTAATTTTGCATGTGGCCACCCTGAAACAGCTGGTCAGCCCCCGAGGGCAGTGCTAAAAGGGGCGAGCGGGGGCCCCCGCCACCGACGCTTTTTGGTAACAATAGCGCGTCAGATACAAATTTTCCGACCGTGGCTCAGCCCGGTAGAGCGCTTGCTTGGGGTGCAAGAGGTCGTGGGTTCAAATCCCGCCGGTCGGACCAACCGAAAATCCCCCCGCATACTTCGTTGCTCCTCAATATGTAGTCAGGGGTTCTTCGTCAGGTTGGCACGGACCGAGATCTACGCCCTATAACTCAATGATCTTCGAAAAAGCTACTGCAACTGGCAATAGAATTTAGCATTCACGGTCGTAAATGCACCGGCCGTTACGTTGAACTGGACGGGTTCTTCGACAAACAATGTCGGCGTGCCCGTTGCTCCCGGTAAACTAATCGAGTTGTTACCTGGCAAGATTTCATACGAAGAACCGTCGTTCGCGCTCGGCATGAGGCCGACTTGATCGGGCGTCGGCGTGGCACCCGGGCTCGTGAGCGTATTCGCGGTCAAGTTCATGAATTGGTCCAGATAGCTGACCGTATTGGTAGCGGTATCTGAACTCGCGCAGGCCGGATAATTCGCGCCGCCGCAAAGTTGGATCATGAAGTTGTACGTACCCGTAGGAGTGAAACTGCTGGTGATCGCTCCCGCCGAATTTGTCACGTTACAATTCGATTTCTGAGCGTCGTACGTCATCACGACATTCGCGCCAGCCGTCGGGGCTGGCGTCGCCACGTCGGTCGGAGTAAAATTAGCGCAAGTCGGGGCGCTGCCGCGCAAGCAGCGATTGCCACCATTGTTGTTGGGGTCGCACAGACCGTACATATCAACGCCGGTCTTCGTGCCGAAGTAAACGTTACCATTGAATACGACGGGGCTTACGTGCTTGGTCGCGCCATTCGCTTGATCGCTCGGGTTTGCCGTGCAGTCGCCTGCGGTTTTGTCGCTGCTGAACAAAAAGCCGTTATCATGATATCCGCTTTTGTCGACATAATTCGGGTCGTAGTACATATGGTTAGCATCGAACGCGTACAAAATGGCTTCATCTTGGCCGCTCGGGGCAAATTCGCGGTTCGTGTCAACAAACCACAAAATCGCGTTCGGGTAAGCTCCCGGTTTTGTATTCGCTGAAATTGTCGGCGTGCCGCCCGGCCAACCGAATAGCCAGTTCGAGCGATCCGCTGGCTGCAGGATATTCGCTGTCGTCGGAGTATATGAGGGAGGCACAACTTGGCCATTCGTCAATTGGTACGAGCGAATGTGATCGCCGACGGGCGCATAATAGATGCGGCCGTTATAATAGGCGGGGCTCGAATAAATCCCATCATTGCCATTGTTGAAAATTCCATTTTGTGCATACGGTTGGCCGTTTAAGTTAAAAGATTGCACGATGTTTTGAAAATGACTTGCCAGCGCGTTGTACCCGCCCAAACGATCGCGATTGAGCAAATAAACTTGCCCGCTTTTACCACCGGCCACAAGAAGGTGGGTGATTCCTGGCTGATCGGGGATCACCATTACCCCACCCGAGCCTACATCGAGGTCAATTTGAATCGTGTTCATATTGATTTGATCAAACGGTGTAAAAAAACTCGTTTGTTGTAAATCGCCGCCCGAAAGAGCGAATTTCAAAATGCTGCAGCCGAAATTCAATTGGCCGTCGAAGGCGCCGTTGCCGGTCGAGACGTAAATGTTGCCGTTCGGCCCGATCGCCGGAGCGCCACCGAGCGCCCATATGCCGGCTTGGCCACCGGTCTGAGTGGTTTCGTGTGAACCAGTTTGAACAAGTTTATTGTTCTGAACGGAATAAACTAGCAGTAAACCGCTATAAGGGCCTTCGTCGCAACTGGAAGAAAAGGGAATGATCACTTGCGCATTGCCGTTGGCATCGGTCTCAAGCGCCAAGCCTTCATGCTGTGTCGAGTGCAGGGCATCTAAGCCTTGCGGCAGCTGAATTTGCACGGGGCCGCCGAATTTTTCGGTTCCGGTCTTAATATCAAGAGCGTGAAGCATCAGTCTGTATTTCAAATTGAGTTCAGCTTCGGTCGGATTTTGAGGTAGATTCACCGTCGTGTCTTTCGTTACCGTCACGACGTAAAGCGTGTCGGTCGTCGGGTCTATCACGGGTGTGGAGTTGATGCCGATCGTGCTACCCGGGTATGGCGCGATGTCAGGGCACTGCACGTCCGCCGTGCTCGCGCCTTGGCCCGAGGGCCCCATGCCCGTCAGGGCCTGGCTGTGAGGGTTCGGTTGCCATGTGCCGTAAGCGGTCAGAGTCTGAGTGAAGTGATCCACCCAAATCGGAGAAGGTGCCTGACCCTGTACTTGGGGCCCCGATGCATCGTACGCGTAGACAGAATCACCTTCAGTCGAAACGTAGATCATGTTCAGCGGCTGGGCAGAGCCGGGGACTAGCACATTGGTAACATAAAGAGGCTGGGCGTACACATACGCGTCAGTTGGGAATTCGGTGATTTTGCCGAAAGTCGCCGCCTGCACGTTTTGGTGAGTCAGAATTATTTCGTTTGGGTCGAAGTTAGTGCGATAATTATCATAGCTGCGCGTGAACATGCCTGTATGCGAAGTAATAGGTGGGGGAGCGCCGGATCCGCTGGAGTTGCCGCCATCTGGTTTCGCACCGTTGTGACCCAAAGCCGGCCAAGTGATCAGCAAAATGAGAAACACAAGAATGTCTCGTGTGAATCGGTCGAGCATTTATTTTTTCCTTTGTGGAATTTGGACCGAATGGTACAGAATTTCACAAAAATTTTCGACTGTTAAAAATTTAACAGGCCGGTGAATTTTTTCATGGGGTAATTGGGTTTAAAAACTGGAGCCGGGTTTGCACTTGCGGATCAGAATGTTTTTAAAAGAATCAGAGCAGCATCTGGCCACCTTTTGTCTGTCAAAGTTTTTGTCAGTTTTGACGATTTGTGCGGTTCTGACCGGATCATCTCAGGCTTTTGCCGACCGCGCGCTCCATTGGGTGAATCCAATTGATCGTTATTCAGTCGCATGCAAGATGAAAGTTTTGCGCAAACTCGGATGGTCGATTCGAGTGAATCCGAATGCTATAGAGCCGCAGCTTTCACATGACCCCGCTTGTTATCAAGCTACCCAGTCCACGACATGGCGCCCGCACAACGTGTTGGTTTTATCGCCGGCTCAAATGGCCCAGCTCGGCGGCAAGGTCAAGACCAATTCGTATGGCCCCGCCGTGCTCGACGGAGTAGAGGCGCTTGATTTAGCCCTTCACGCTGACGGGAGCCGCTGTCTGTTCCAGCAAAAATACAACCGTGCTGTGCGAAGCGCGATCGGGTGGTTGAGTTCGGATCATCTGTTTCAATTTCCGCTCTGGACAAACAAAGATATTTGGATTTCATCGATGTATTGGCATCGCGTTGGCTGTGTGACTCCGCACGGTAATGGTGGGTCGAATATCTGCTATATGCCCGAGCAAGGTCATGTTTCACAGGCAATTGAAGAGTTGCAATATGAGCCTGTGCTTGCCGATTGCAATATGGCGGTCGACATTGCTGAATATCTAGCCATAGATCGCGTGTTTGGCTCGCAAACGGCTGCGGCGTTTGGCGATTATCCGTGGAGGCCTAACAGCGAGAGCCCAGTGTTAAATGCGCGGTTTTATATTGGCCCTGACGAGTACAAATCAACCAGCGTTTTGATGGGCAAGTACACGGCTGAAACTTTCGAAGGTCCCGACGGGCAGATCATGTACGATTGGTCGGGGCTTGCGCGGGCGTCGCTCGGGCCGCAGGCGCTGATCGGGTCAATGGGTGAAATTGAACACGTTAACGGCCCAAAATTTCTAGATGACTTAAACAATCAAGCCGAGAATTTTATAATCGACAATATTGGTGACAATGCCGTTCGGGCTCTGCAATCCATGGGCGGCATAAAAGGTTTCGATGCGAACCTAATCAAAATTTGGCAACTGGCCGAACAAATTCAAAGTGAAATTGGTCCTGCGGGGCGCGCGTATTTGCGGGGCCTTGTGAAGGTGAACGGCAACCCATTCCCGACGAGCGGTATGCCGCTGGCGCTAAGAATTACTTCAGGGCTCTCTGGTGATTTGGCGAAAAATTATGTCGAGTTATCAAAATTGCTCCGCGATCCATTTTTGCAAGAAACGAGACTTTACGTTCATCCTTTGGGGGTGAATTCGATCGCCTACTATCTGGCCCGTCTTGCAGTTCAGAACCCGAGAACTCCCTATAAGATTCGTTTTACTTACGACACCATTCATGGCGAAATCTTCAACCGCTGGATCATAACCCAACTCAACCGGTGCGACGCAAAATAACCGTGTCGCGCCTCGTAACAGTACCGATACACTAACGCGGCACTTCCCAACCTTACCGATGTAACGGATGTGAGTCTTTTACTTGTCACTCGATTGTATTTGAATGAACAATATGCAAAACAATAATCTGCGAGTAGGGGCTCGTGACAATTTGCTGGTTTGAATAGAGTCAAACTTCATAACAGTATAGCAGCGCGGATCGGCGAAAGCATTGAGTTCACGCGCGAAAGGGGGATTAGATGAAAGGGTTTAAAAAAATGTGGGTGACGGCGGGGCTTGGAGTTGCGGCTCTCGCTCTGTCGGCATGCGGCGGCGGAGGTGGCGGTAGCAGCGTTTGGACTCCCGTGATCATCGTGCACAACGGATATTGGGGATACTACTACAACGGTGGTTGGTGCGATTGGTCCAATGACTACTGTAACACCGGCTTGAACTATGGCATCACCAGCGGTGGCTTGTACTACAACGGCGTTTATTATACGAGCGGCACAACAAGCCCGGGCACTGGCGGTACAACAAGCCCCGGCACTGGCGGCACTGGCGGGACGACAAGCCCCGGCACTGGCGGCACCGGCGGGACGACGAGCCCTGGTACTGGCGGCGGTACTACAATTGGCGGAGCGACAAGCCCCGGCACTGGTGGCACGACAATCGGTGGTACGACTAGCACGGGAACAGGCTCAGGCACTGGTACAACCAGCTCTGGTACAACAAACGGCACAGCGGGTATCGAAAACTCGACGACCGACGTAAATCTCATGCGCGCAATGGCGAGCATGGACCAGGTCAACTCTCAAGCGAGCTCGCTTGTGAACCAGTTCCCGATGAGCTTCGAATCGGCGCGCCAATTGGTGCAATTGTCGGATAAAATGCAAATCCTTCAGCAGAACAATCAACTGACGAGCGACGATCGCGATGCAATCGCGACGGCGGCATTGGCTGTTGGTGGCGTGAGCAAAGCTGATGTGAGCGACGCCCTTGCAAAATTCGCAAATGGTGATAAGTCGGCTCTCACCAATGTTGAGCTCAAGTATGCGCACAACGTGGGACTCTCGGATGACGAAATGCCGGTTGTACGTGATCAAATCTTGCCGACTCTTGGCGTGCAAGTTCCGCAGTAGATACAGATTTAGAGCAAAAACGACATGTGAAGGGGCTGCCAATCGGCGGCCCTTTCTTTTTTTATTTTTCTTGTAAGGGTTGTGATTCATTTACATTTTGCACGGTTGCTGCCCTCTGAAGTTTATGCAAAAAACGAATTCGGGGTTAAAGGGGCAAAAAAGAATTCAAACAACAAGGGGGAGTAAATGAAAATGGGTTTAAAGAAAATCGGTGTCGCGACCGGGCTCGGAGTCGCCGCGTTGGTTCTCGCGGCGTGCGGTGGCGGCGGCGGCGGCGGCGGTCGTTTTCTACCGGTCATTGTCGTTCACAACGGTTATTGGGGCTATTATTCGGGCGTTGAATTCTGTGACTTTGTAAACAATTATTGTAACACCGGTCTCGCATACGGTATCACGGGTAGTGGTCTGTACTATAACGGTGAATACGTCACTACTTATGTAAGCCCGGGGGTCACGAGCCCTGGGACGACGACATATATTAGCCCCGGTACTACTGGTGGCACGACAAGCCCCGGTACTGGTGGCACGACAAGCCCCGGTAC
>DAIDIG010000008.1 GCA_027459485.1 Bdellovibrionales bacterium
GTGTTGTAACTTATTGAAAACACGAAAGGGTTGAGCCACTCAACCTTTAAATTTCAACTAAACCTGGGACATGGCCGAGTTGCCACCGGCGAAAGCTTTGGGAGAAAAATTCACGATTAGAAGTGAGCTAACAATAGTTACGATTATTTTAAGTTTCATTTGTTCTCCCATGCTTACAATATTCACTATCATCCTATTTGTTATTCTGATCCCAACCAAACCCCGGTGATTCAGAGGTTGATTGCTGTACAGAATAAGAAAGTACGGCGTATCGGATTTTCATGGGACCATCCTGTTGTTGAGATACAACCTTAAATGCGTAAAGCGCACGAATGTCCGATTTAGAAATTAACACTGCGTAAGTATGATTTAGAATCACCGGCTGTGTTTGCTTGAAGCTGTTGTCTTCACCAACCGTGTCATTCCAGTTGAAAGCTTTTGAAGCGGTTACATTCTCAAGTTTTACGTTTCCGAGATCCGTAATAAGAGTAAAGTCGTCACCTGCTATTGAGGCTTCGACATAGTCTTGGCTACCGCAGGCTCCGTTATAGAGAAGGTCTGGACCATTCACAGTTTTTGAATAGCTGGACAGAAAGAGAGCAGACTGTGCGTAACTACCATTACAGCCATATGGGGCCGACAGAGTGACCTGCTTAATCTGGTGAAGAACAGGCATATTACCGGCGAATGCGAGGCTCGAAATTGCCAGGCAAGCAGCGATTAAGATAATGAGCTTTTTCATAAACGTTCCTTTTGTTTTATCGAGCCATTATTGACTCGGTGCAATAAATATACTTAGCAAACTTGAAACCTCATAGATTAACTAACTAAAATAACATGCGTAATATTAAGTATAACTATGTATTAGCCGATAACTATTCAAAATATGGACATAAAATCTATTTTTGAATTTAAAAATTACAAAGCTTATCTCAAATATGTTGAGAGTGGGCGTCCGAAAAAAGGGCGGGGATTTAGGGCAGAACTCGCTCGTTGGGCCAATTGTCAGACGGCATATATATCTCAAGTTTTAAACAGTGGTGCCAATTTTAGTCTTGAGCAAGCGCAGGCGATTAATCGCTTATTATTACACAACAAAGATGAATCTAGGTTTTTCATTTTGCTTGTTGAATTTGCACGAGCGGGAACTACGGAATTGCGAGGTCATTTTCTTGAGCTTATGAACGAATACATTCAACGACAGCTCAATTTAAAGGAGAGATTCAAAATTAAAGATGCATTGTCGCTCGAAAATCAGACACAGTATTACAGCGACTGGACGTATGCCGCGATCCACATTGCAGTCACGATACCAACACTCGGTTCAGAAGAAGCTTTAGCCGAGTTTTTTAAGCTACCCAAAATCAAAGTGCAAAAAGCACTCAAGTTTTTGATGTCAACTGGTCTCGTAGCTCAGATACAACCAAATCAATTTGTTATAGGCAATGCACGAATTCATTTAGGGCAAAATTCAGCATTGATCTCAAAGCATCATACCAATTGGCGTTTGCAAGCAATGAATTCCTTCGATCGGGAGTCTGAAGATGATTTGCACTACACGTCGGTAGTAAGTTTGTCGCAAGAAGATGCTCTTGAGATAAAATCACGACTCGTAAAGGAAATCGATGCATTCAATTCAATTGTGCAGGAGTCAGAGGAAGAAACTATGTGCTGCCTCACCCTTGACTTTTTTGACTTAGAGAAATGATTTAAATCAGATGTTTTTAACCCGGAAGGGCAGCCCCTAGCGGCTCACAACACGTGTGAAATCCGATCTCGTGCCAATTTTAACAGCGGCTCAAGCGTTCTGCGCTGTCACGATATGCAGATGCGAGGCGCGACGCCTGAACGAGCGAGGCGTATGTATGTCATACGTCGCAGCGAAGAGAAGAAGGAGCAACAAAGCAGATGCGCTCGTGACAAAGCAGAACTAGAGCAATGAGCGGGCGGCGAGTTTGACGGCTTCGTATAAAGGTTGCGTGGCAATCCCCAACCCCACCGTCAGTAGCGCCATGATCGCGGTCACAACCCAAGTCAGGTTGTAGCGATCGGCGACAACCACACCGTCTTCGTCGCGCATAAACATGTACACGATGGGCCGAAGGTAATAGTAGGCCGCGATGACGGCGTTGATTGCCCCCCAAACTGCGAGCCAATAGAGACCCTGAGTAATCGCCGCTTTAAATACAAAAAACTTCGCAAAGAAACCGATTGTCGGTGGAATCCCGGCAAGCGACATCAGAAAGACCGCAAGCATGACGGCGGCCCATGGGTTGCGACGACTGAGGCCCCGAATGTCGTCAATTTGCGAAATATCTTTTTCGCTTTTTTCAAACAATGTGAGAATGCCGAACGCTCCCAAAGTCATAATCGTGTAGGCGAGTACATAGTACATAACAGCTTCGTTGCCGCCTCGCGCGTGTTCGCCGAGACCGGCGGCGATAAGGCCAATCATGACGTAGCCACTATGCGCGACGCTCGAATAGGCAAGCATACGTTTGAGGCTTGATTGCATAATGGCGGCAATGTTACCGACGGTCATCGTCAGTACGGCGAGCCATTCCACAACCGGCAAAAGATGCCCCGATTTATCAGATAGAAGAAAATCTAAATGGATGAAACGCAAAAACGCGACAAAAACGACGATTTTCACACCCGTCGCCATAAACCCGGTGACGGGGGTGGGCGCTCCTTCATAAACATCGGGTGCCCACGCATGAAACGGCACAATCGCGACTTTAAAACAAAACCCGATCAGCGTCAGAACGAGAGCGACCAAGAACAAAGAATTTTGGTGAGCGAGCGTCGCCGTGTATTGCGCGACAATATTGATGTAGGTGGAGCCTGCCAAACCATAAACGAAGGCAATTCCGTAAAGAAACACGGCTGAAGCGAAACTACCCAGAACGAAATATTTAAATGCCGCCTCTTTTGAAAGCAATTCTTCGTGGCTAAGGGCGATCAACAAGTACAAACAAAGTGACATGATTTCGATCGCGATAAAGGTCACGATCAGGTCGTTCGACCACGCGACGAGAAGCATGCCAACCGCCGAATTGAGAAGCAGAAACAAAAATTCGGTAAACTGCGGGCCGGTTGTGGCGCCATTCTCTCGGGCGGTGACTGCCGCTACCGCGGTCACGATGCAGACGAGTATTGCCGACAAAACAGATATTCCGTCAAATACCAGTGCGTTCGAAAATGCGTAATATGGGGTCATTTTGGGGAAGAGACTGCACGAAACTGCTAGTGCCGCGACCACGCCCAGTAATGCCAGACACAGAGTGACGGACGGATTCGGCTCACGATTACCGCGAAGAACCTTCAAAGTGAGCGGGATGAGACTGCCGATAAACAAAAAGATGAGCGGACTAATACAAATATAGTCTTCGATCGGGATTTGAAACGCGGTTGTCATCGTACTCCCTCGCGCGCGGCAACTCGCAAATGAGGCGCTAAAACTTTCGGCGCTTGAACTTCATATTGCCCGTGATGTTGCACTAAATTCTCAACACTGGCCTCCGAATATCGCAAGAATGTATTCGGAAATAAACCCATCCAAAAAATCAAAATGACGAGTGGGACGAGAATGGCGATTTCTCGCGGCAAAAGGTCAAGGCCATGCTCGTGCTTTTCGACCACAACCCCTTTGGGTTTGCCGAAAAATATCTTCTTCACCATCCAGAGCATGTATGACGCTCCCAGGATCACGCCGAGAACGGAAAACGCCGCAACGAATCTATTCGCTTCAAACGTGCCGAGCAGAATTAGAAATTCGCCGACAAAGCCGTTTGTCATGGGCACTGCAATGCTCGACATCGTCACAATTAAAAACGCAATGGTAAATAGCGGCGCAATTGAGGCAAGGCCTCCGTAGTCTTTAATCTCACGCGAATGCGTTCGTTCATAGATCATACCGACCAATAGGAACAAAGCGCCCGTGCTCACGCCATGGTTGAGCATTTGATAGAGTGCGCCCATAATCCCCTGAGGGTTCATGGCAAAAAGCCCGATCATCACGTAACCCATGTGCGAGACTGATGAGTAGGCAACGAGCTTTTTCATATCGGGCTGAACCATCGCGACGAGCGCGCCGTAAATGATGCCGAACGCGCCGATCAGAAAAAATACCCAGGCCCAGTGCTCCGCCGCTTCGGGGAAGATCGGAATTGAAAATCGTAAAAAACCGTAGGTGCCCATTTTAAGGAGCACGCCAGCCAATATTACAGAGCCCGGTGTCGGCGCCTCAACGTGCGCATCTGGCAGCCACGTGTGAAACGGAAACACCGGGACCTTAATTGCGAACGCGAGTGAGAACGCGAAGAAGAGAAGCGTTTGCGTATTTAAAAAAGTGCCGGCAACAAATGGCAACTGCCCGTGCAATTTGTAAAAGTCGGTGATGTTCGCGCTGATTTGGCCGTCGTGCGTTTTTGCGTAGATGAGCATGAGCGCGATGATCCCGAGAAGCATGAAAATCGAGCCGGCCATCGTATAAATAAAGAATTTAACTGTGGCGTAAATTCGGCGCGGGCCGCCCCATATGCCTATCATGAAGTACATCGGGACAAGCGAGGCCTCGAAAAAACAGTAGAACAAAATCGAGTTCATCGCGACAAACGTACCGACCATCGTGCTTTCAAGAAAAAGTACGGTGAGGCAGAATGTCTTTTCGCGCTTATTGACGCTTGTCCACGCGCCGACAAGTGCTAACGGGGTTAGAAGCGTCGTGAGTAAAATGAGCCAAAATGAAAGACCGTCAACGCCGAGAAAGTAATCAACGCCGATGGCGGGTATCCACGAGCGGTGTTCAACGAGCTGCAAACCCGCCACGCCCGGTTTGAAGTGGGCAAACATCAAGAGGCTTGCGATGAATTCAACGATCGTAAACGCAAGCGTCCATTTTTTTGCCGTTTTTTCGCTAGCGACGCCCCATACGACAAGCGCGAAGACGGCCGGCAAGAAAGTGATTATCGATAATAACATTTAGATCACCACAATCGTAAAAATTATGACCACGACGCCAAGTACGAGGTAAAGCGCATATTGTTGAAGACTCCCGGTTTGCAACGCGCGCAATCCGCCGCCGGCACTTTCGACCCAATCCGAAAGAAAATACGTGATGTTGTCTATGAAGTTCACGTCGATATAAGCCCAAAGCCCTTTGGCAAGATCAACGAGCGGGTTGATCACGCGGCCGAAATAAAGTTCATCCACGTAGTACTTATTGGCGACAACTTCATAAACGGGACCGAGATCTTTGGCCATCTTTGCCGAAAGTTCGGGCTCTTTAATATAGGCGTAGTACGCAAACACAACCGTTGCACCAACGAGTGCCACCGAGATGCCCATGAGCGACCATTCAAGTACTGGAGATACTTCGGGCCATTTCACGAGCGCCACAGCCGGATTTAGCCAATTGTGAAAGACATCCGGCGCGTGCAGTGGCAACAACCCCCGAATGCTTTCGGGCATCCCGAGCCATCCGCCGACGACCGAAGCGACCCCAAGCACGATAAGCGGAATGGCCATGCTGGCGGGAGATTCGTGTGGATGAACCGAAGAAGCAACACGCGATTTGCCCCAAAAGGTGAGAGCCATAAGCCTCGTCATATAAAACGCGGTAAAAACGGCACCGATCAAGCCGATGAGCCATAGAACAAACCCACCATGTGGGCTAATGTAGGTATACCAAAGAATTTCGTCTTTACTGAAAAAGCCCGCAAATGGCGGTAGCCCAATAATCGCGAGATAGACGCACAAAAATGTGAGGTGAGTAATCGGTAGCTTCTTCGCAAGACCGCCCATTTTTCGCATATCTTGTTCGCCGTCGAGCGCGTGGATAACCGAACCCGCGCCGAGAAACATCAGCGCTTTAAAAAAAGCGTGGGTCATCACGTGAAAGAGCCCTGAACTAAATGCCCCGACGCCGACACCGAGAAACATGTACCCAAGTTGCGAAATCGTGGAGTACGCAAGAACCTTTTTGATATCCCACTGCGTGAGCCCCATGGTTGCGGCAAATAGCGCCGTCACGGCGCCGACCGCCGCCACGACGAGCATCGCATTTGGCGCCAATATAAAAACATGGCTGAGGCGTACAATCATATAAACGCCGGCCGTCACCATCGTTGCCGCATGAATAAGAGCAGAGACGGGAGTTGGCCCCGCCATCGCATCAGGTAGCCAGACATAGAGCGGAATTTGCGCCGACTTGCCCGTCGCGCCAATAAATAAGAATAGGCATGAGAGCGTGATTGGTCCGAGCCATCCCACCTCAGCCGCGGCCGGGACAAGCTGATTAAGCTCAGCAAAATTAACCGTGCCGAACGTCACATAGAGAAGAAAAATCCCGAGTAAAAAGCCCGCATCGCCGATACGATTTGTAATAAACGCCTTCATACCAGCCGAAGCTTTTTCCTGATCTTCAAACCAGAACCCTATGAGCAAATACGAGCAAAGGCCGACGCCCTCCCACCCGACAAACATCACCAGCAAATTCTCGCCCAAGACGAGAAGTAGCATGTTGAAGATGAAGAAATTGAGGTAGGCAAAATACTTCGATGGGCGCTCATCGTGCGCCATATATCCGATGCTGAAAATGTGAATGAGCGAGCCGACGCCTGTGATAATGAGAATCATCACGGCGCTGATCGGGTCGAGAACAAAACCGGCCTTCGCGTGAAAACCGCCGACTGTGATCCAATTGTAAAACTCGACGGTGATCGCGCGCGCATCCACTGGGAGTGCGGCCAATTTCATCACGAGAAAACATGCGGTCAAAAACGAGACGACGACGGCACCGCTTGCGACCGCGCCGGCGAGACGCGCGTTGTGGCTGCGAAATCGCACTCCGTTGAAAATCGCGCCGACGAGTGGCGCACAGAGCAATATTAAAAATAAAGCGCAGTTCGGCATGCTCTCCTCGTATTAACCCTTCAAGTGCTCAAATGACTTGATGTTTACTTCTTTAAACCGCTTAAAAATATTCACGGCCAAACCAAGCCCCACGCCGGCCTCAGCCGCAGCCACAGTCATAACAAAAAATGCGAGAATGTTGCCGCTGACATCTTGCCGATAGTGCGCAAAAGCCACCATGGCTAGGTTGACTGCATTGAGCATGAGTTCAATGCCCATTAACATGACTATAACATTTCGTCTGATGAGGACTGCAACCATACCAATTGCAAAAACCACCCCCGAAAGTGCGAGATAGTGATTGAGCGTTACAATTGTAACCGCGCCAACCGCGCTAGTTATGGCTGGCATGTGTGCCTCCGCGCGACCGAGCGACCGCAACAACACCAACGGCTACGACCAACAGTAAAATCCCCAGTGCTTCAAACGCTAAAACATATTGGGTAAAAAGCCGCATCGCGAGGCTCTTTACCATTTCAATTTGCTCGGCCGGCGTCGGCTCGCCCGGTGAAACATTGAGAGCAATTACGCCCTGTCGAATCGCAAGCACCAGGGCGCCGCTGAAAAAAAGACCACAGAGAATTTTTAAAAGTCCGGCAAATTTGCCGCCTGAAAACGCCGCTATTTCTTTTCGTAAATCAAAGAGCATCAGCACCATGACAAACAAAACCATAACTGCGCCGGCATAAACTATGAGTTGCACGCCCGCAATAAAGTAGGCTTGGAGCAGAAAGTACATGAATCCAAGACTGATCATTGTGACGGCGAGCGAAAGTGCCGCATAGATCGGGTTCGGCAAAATCACGACCGCTGCGGAGAAAACGACGATCAAAAAAGATAGGACAAGAAATAAAAGTGTCGATAAATCCATCAGTGCATTCCTTTAAAGAGCATCCAGCCGGCTGTGATGATCACATTCGCAAGTGCCCAAGGCAGCATTGTCTTCCAGCCCAAATCCATGAGCTGGTCGTAGCGAAACCGTGGGAGCGTCCAGCGGACCCAAACGAAAACCCACAAGAAAAAGAGAACTTTTATAAAAAACACGACGTGTAGAACGAGAGCCGTGACGATGGCAAGGGGGTTTGCGCCGATATGAAGCCACGTCCCCAAAAGATTGTGGACTTGTTCAACCGTCATGCCGGGGATCAGGTAACCGCCGAAGTAAAACGTCACCATGAGGGCCGAGCCCACCATCATGTGCCCGTATTCGCCGATGTAAAACATGAGCATTTTAAGGCCGCCGTATTCGGTGTGATAACCGGCGACAAGTTCGCCTTCAGCTTCGGGTAAATCAAACGGTAGTCGATTCGTTTCGGCAAACGTCGCGGCAAAGTATAAGATCGCGCCGAGAGGTTGGTAGAATATCCCCCAGTTTAGAGCCGGAATATTAAAATGGACGCCGAGCAAGGATGTGAGCGGCTGGCTCTGAAAATGAATCATCTCTGAAAAATCAAACGTGCCGAAGACCATGATCGCGCCAACGAGCGAAAGGCCGAGCGCCAACTCGTAACTGATTGTTTGCGCGCTGGCGCGAAGGGCGCCCATTAGCGAGTACTTGTTCGACGACCCCCACCCCGCCATAAGAAGCGAGTACGCTCCCAGAGATGAAACGCCGAGGACGTACACAATGCCGACGCCGAAGTGAAAGCTTTGAAATTCGAAATCGTAGGGGCCGAAGCTGTGACCATTCCACAAGAATTGATTGATATGTATCGGCGCTGATAACGGTATTGAAGCAAACGCAAGTGCAGCCGGGATCAGCGCAAGAATCGGAGCCGCGTAAAATATCAGACCATAACCGTGCTCGGGCAAAAACTCTTCTTTCTGCAAAAACTTGACGGCGTCGGCGAGAAGTTGCGTGAGCCCCAAGGGCCCAACGCGATTCGGCCCGAGTCGCGATTGGATGAAGGCTGAACCGCGACGTTCAACCCAAACCAACACTGGCACCAATTGCACCATGAGAAGAAAGATCACGAGCATTTTGACGGAGTTGATGGTGATTTCGAAGACGTCGTGTCCCATAGATTTAATCTATTCCCATTCAAGCGCGCGTGATTTGACTTCCCAAAACAAACCAAAAATAAAAATGAGCAGAAAAATGCCCATCACGCCGAAGGCGTAGAAGCCGGCCCCACGCGCCGCAAAGTCGCGAAACGAAACGGCCCACGGGTACATAAAAATGATTTCGATGTCGAACAATATAAAGAGAATCGCAGTGAGATAAAATTTGACGGGAATTTTTGTGTTGCCAGTCGACTGTTCAGGCAGACCGCACTCGTACGCCTCGGATTTCACTTTGCTGGGTTTTGACCGAGTGCTCAAAAGTTTCGCGACAAGAAGAAGGGCTGCGCCGAATATGGCAACAAAAAATAATAGGGCCAAAGCTGCAAACAAAGGCATCATGTTGAATCTCTCGCTGTTATTTTGTCTTTCCAGTTATACAAACGTGGCGCCGCTTCTCCAACAGAATGATTTTGCGCGGTGGGCTATTTTTTGTTAGCTTGCGGCTTACGTGTTGGAACCTAAAAATCAGGCCACCGCTGAAGTCGAGCCTTTTCGGCTCGAGACTATCGGTCGTCTTTCGCGCGCCCTAATTGTTAACCCCCCGCCGATCCATCTGGCGGGAGTGCACTCGTGCGCCGCTTTGGCCCTGCTTTTATCGCAAACTCTTGAGGGTCGCCTGTCTGAGCGCCCGATTGTTGTGGTGACGCCCGATCACGAGAGCGCCGAAAGGCTTCAACAATCGATCGCGTTTTTTGACCCCACCCGCCCGATTCATGTTTTGCCGAGTTTCGACGTGGACCCATACAGCGGTCTTTACCCAAGCCCTCGGGTGATCGCCTCTCGGCTCAATTGGCTCGAGCATGCGGCGCAAGCTCTACCAGGTGAGATTTTTATCGGCTCAGCCGAGGCCTTTATGCAAAAGACACTGCCTTACTCGGTGTTTACGGGCAGACGCCTTGTCATTTCTCGAAATTCCGAACTCCCCTCGAATCTTGCAAACGAACTTTCAATGCTGGGCTACATCGCCGCGCCAACTGTTGAAGATTTCGGTACCTACTCCGTTCGCGGTGGCGTGATCGATATATTTTCGCCGGCTCATACGCGACCCGTTCGCCTTGAACTATTCGGCGACATTGTCGATTCGATACGCTTCTTCGACCCCGCCACCCAACTGAGCGTCGAAGCAACGGATGGCCACGGTGACACAAAGTTCATCCTCGTGCCGGCCCGCGAAGTTCTGTACGACGACGAAAACCGGCAAAAGATTGCCCAAGCCTTGTCGCGCGCGGCGGACGGGCGCCCCATTCATAAGGCGGATTTACAAGAAATTATTCGGGCCGTGACACAAGCTCAACCCTTTTACGGCATCGACTATCTGATCCCTTATTTTTACGATTCACCCGATACGCCGCTAAGCTATTTCTCAGGCGCCATCGACTACTGGGTTTTTAATCAACTCGACACCCTTCGCGCCGCTGATGAAGTGCTCGTTCGACTCAAGAATGGATACGTTGAAGCCTCCGCGTCGCCGATTCAGGTGCCGGTCGAAAGGCTCTATACACCTTTTGAATCTCTCGACGTCGCACCGGATTCGGCACGCATCTACGTCAACCCAACGGTGCTGGGTGCCGCTGACGAAACCGACGACACCGCCGAAAAGACGATAGAGTTTACATCTTTTTCTTTGCAAGATTTTTCGAACGGAGCAAGCGCATTGGTCACCGAGCCCGATCAACTCGCCCAGTTTGTGAAATCGAAAATTCATGAGTGGCAATCGAATGACTACCGCGTGTTTATTTCGTGCGGAACACAAACCTCTGTCGAACGCGTGCAGTCGCTACTTCAAAAGGCCGAAGTTTCGTCTGAACTTATTCGCGAATCGAATTACTTATGGTCGCAGACTCTTGAAAATCTGGCTCAAACAACGAGAGTTGGCATTGTGGCCCGTCGCTTGCCCGATACGTTTCGGCTGCCCGGCGAGCGGATCGTGTTTTTGCGAGACGAAGATATCTGGGGTCGCCGCCGGCTTCGCCGCGAGGCTCGCGAACCAAGCAACGAAGAAGGGCTTGAGCGATCACAAGCATTAAGTTTTGGCGATCTTAAACCTGGTGATCTGGTTGTCCACCGCGTGCATGGCGTGGCTCGCTACGAAGGCCTTAAGGTGATGCAAATCGAAAAGGCCGAGGCCGAATTCATCGAGCTTCATTATCGCGATGGCGACCGTCTTTATTTACCCGTATATAGAATTGCTCAGCTTCATAAATATGTCGGCCCGTCGGGCGATCACATGATCGATAAACTCGGCGGCACCGGGTGGAATAAGGCCAAAACGAAAGTTCGCGGTGAGCTCCGCGATGTGGCGTCTAAGCTTCTAGCGCTTTATGCCAAACGTGCGCAAATTGAGCGCCCGCCTTTGCCGCCGCCAGACGCTGACTTTTTAGAGTTCGAAAATTTGTTCCCCTACGACGAAACCACAGATCAGCTTCGCGCGATTTCTGATATTTTGGATGACCTCCAAATGAATCGCCCGATGGATCGACTCATTTGCGGTGACGTCGGCTTTGGTAAAACTGAAGTGGCCATGCGCGCCGCATTTAAAGTGGTTCAGAACCACAAGCAAGTCGCCATTATTGCACCCACTACGATTTTGACTTTTCAACATTTTGAAAATTTCAAAAGGCGTTTTTCTGGCTGGCCGGTTGAAATCCGCGAACTCAATCGATTCGTTTCTCGCGCCGAGATCAAGAAGACTCTCGAAGATTTGCGCACCGGCAAAGTCGACATGATTATTGGCACGCATCGTCTTCTAAGTCGCGATGTCGCGTTTAAAGACCTCGGCCTTCTTGTTATTGATGAAGAGCAGAAGTTTGGCGTCACTCACAAAGAGCGGCTCCGTCACTTACGCGAAAATGTCGACACTCTCGCAATGTCGGCGACGCCGATCCCACGCACGCTGAACATGGCTCTCGTGGGTATTCGCGATATGAGCTTGATCAACACTCCACCCGAAGATCGCTTGCCGACTCGAACCTTTGTCGTGAAATCCGATGATGCAACCATTGCGAAAGCAATCGACGGTGAAATCGCGCGAGGCGGGCAGGTGTTTTTTCTGCATAACCGGGTGCAAACGATCGACGAGGTCGCCGCCCGAATCCGCGCTCTTGTGCCAAAGGCGCGGCTCGCCGTGGCTCACGGGCAAATGGACGAAGAGAATCTAGAGAAAACAATGCTCAAAGTTTTTCATCACGAAATCGACGTATTAATTTGTACCGCCATCATTGAATCCGGCATGGATATCCCGAGCGCCAACACAATACTAATCGACAATGCCCATACTTTTGGAGTCAGCCAACTTTATCAACTTCGGGGGCGCGTAGGCCGAAGCAAAGAGCGCGCCTATTGCTATTTGCTTCTGCCGCCCGATAAACGAATCGATCAAACGGCGCAAGAACGCCTCAAGATAATTCAAGAGAACACGGCTCTCGGCAGTGGCATTCGCGTCGCTCAATATGATCTCGAGTTGCGCGGTGCGGGTGATATTCTCGGCGAAGATCAGTCGGGCCGTATCAATGCGGTGGGGTATGAACTTTATCTTGAGCTTCTCGAAGAGGCCGTGCGCGCGCAAAAAGGTGAGGCCGAGACCGATAAAGACGTCGAGCCGGAGATCAATCTACGTGTTTCGGCACTGTTTCCAGATTCGTACATCCCCGATATCCGCATGCGCTTGTACTATTATAAAATTTTATCTCAGGTTCGAAGCGAAGAGGATATCGACCGAATAGAGAATGAGTTGCGCGATCAGTTCGGTGCGCCACCTGAACAGGTCGTCAATTTGCTGGGCCTGATGTACATCAGGCATCTTTGCCGCGAACTCGGCGTGCGCGACGTCAGCGCGAGCCAAACCGCTCTGACTCTGGCTTTTACCGAGCGAACCCGTCTGCCGCCGCAAGATGTGATTCGGATCACGACAAGAGAAAATAAGAAATTTCAGCTGACTCCGGATCAGCGTCTCAAAATACGAATGAGTGAAGTAACTTGGCCACGCGTAGTCGACGAACTTCACTCGTTGTTGAATATGTGCCCGAGATAATTAGAGTTCGATGCTGAGGCCGACTGAAAGACTAAAAGGGCTCGAGAAATCACGCTCATTACTTTGTCCGGAGCTCATGTACTCGCGCCCTTCAGCAAAAACATACCAATTTTCTATTCCGCCTTCTTCGTAGCCGTCCATTGTGGCATTGGCGTCAATCCAGTTGAGCTGAAGAAAGCAGCCCGCGCCCCAATATGGCGCAAATGTTGTTCGGCCATTGAGCTTCGCATTACCCTGAGCTTCGGTGTATTGAAACTGGTAAGCTCCACCCATAATGTAGGGCGCGATCGCGGGCTCGCGCCAAATTGTATCCATGATGTAGCGTAAGCCCAGTCGATCTTCCATAGCTGAAAGTTGGGCATTGCCCATTTCACCGGGTGCCGTCGTGTTTGTTTTGTAGTAGCCGTAAGCACCCTCTATACCGAGAGCGCCAAGGGCAAAGTTGTAACGAAGCATGTAAGAACCCTCAAGAAGTGGCAACCCTGATGTCCCGTAAATGTCGCTAAAGCTCGCTTGATTTGGGTTTAGAAAATCGGTTTGGTAATTGGTAGGGCTATACTCGCTGGCGGTAAATGTAATTTGATTATCCCAGTGATTTCGTCGGATACGGTATGGCACCAAACGATAACCGATCGAATTATTGCCAGGCAAAACCATGTTTGGAACTTTTTCGACCAATTGCCTTTTCGCAAGGTCTTCGTAGCTGAGAGGCTTCTTCCAATAATTTTCTTGTTCAACTTTAATTTTTTGAATGATTTGTTCGCGCGACTCGCCGGTAGCATGATAGTGCTGTGGATTTAAATCGGTCTCAGCTTGATCTGCTAAAACCATGCCGCTAGAAATGAGAAACAAAGCCATCGCCGCGGCCGTAATCGCGCCTTTTCTCATTCATGTATTATATCGGCAGCTACTTTACCAGAGCTAGACGGGCGCTTTCTTTCAAGACTTTGTTCTGCATAAGAATTTGGTCATCGGGGGCTAGACCAGCGTCTTGAAGCCGTGTCATGGCCAGCCGATACTGCTCTTCGGCTCGAAGTTTATCAATTTCTTCAGGCCATTCGGCTGTATCTGCAAGAACAGTGGCGCCGGTGGGCCCCACCTCAAGATAGCCCCAACTGATGGCCGCGGAACGAAGTTCCGATTTGCCCTTGAGCCTCACTCGCAAAACGCCGGCGCGCAGTGTTGTCATAAGCGAAGCATGGCCAGGGAGTATATCAAGCTCGCCACGGTCAGCGGGCACGATCAACTCGTCGATCTCCACGTCGCTCAACATTTTTTTCTGCGGTGTTACGAGCGTTAGCTTCATAATTTTTTGGCCTTCTCAAGAGCGTCTTCAATGGTGCCCACGAGATAAAACGCCTGCTCGGGGATGTCGTCGTGTTTACCATCCAAAATCTCTCTAAACCCTCGGATGGTGTCTTTGATATCGACGTATTTACCCTTCATGCCGGTGAATTGTTCGGCGACGAAGAACGGCTGACTCAAAAATCTCTGAACTTTACGTGCACGCACAACCACAAGCTTATCTTCTTCGCTGAGCTCGTCCATGCCAAGAATGGCGATAATATCTTGAAGTTCACGATATCTTTGTAAGAGCGCCTGAACGTCGCGCGCCGTTTTATAGTGATCGTGCCCGACAATTTGCGGGTCGAGAATTCGCGATGTTGATTGAAGTGGATGAACCGCCGGGTAAATACCAAGGGCTGCGATGTCACGATCGAGGTTCGTCGTCGCATCCAAGTGAGTGAAGGTCGTCGCCGGAGCCGGATCGGTGTAATCATCGGCCGGAACATAAACCGCCTGCACGGATGTGATTGAACCTTTTTTGGTCGACGTAATACGCTCTTGCAGAGTCCCCATTTCAGTGCCGAGTGTGGGCTGATAACCGACAGCCGACGGGATACGACCGAGAAGCGCCGAAACTTCCGCGCCCGCCTGCGTGAATCGAAAAATATTATCGATAAAGAGCAGCACGTCTTGGCCTTCGCGATCACGAAAGAATTCGGCTTGCGTCAGGGCCGTTAATGCAACTCGCGCTCTCGCTCCCGGTGGTTCATTCATTTGGCCGAACACGAGAGCCGTTTTTTCAATAACGCCCGACTCTTTCATTTCACGATAAAGGTCATTGCCTTCACGCGTTCTTTCACCAACACCGGCAAAAACTGAAAAACCGCCATGCTCGGTCGCGATATTTCGGATGAGTTCTTGAATCAAAACAGTTTTGCCCACACCCGCACCACCGAACAGACCAACCTTACCGCCTTTCGAATAAGGCGCGAGAAGATCGATAACTTTGATGCCTGTCATGAGCATTTCGACTTGTGTGGACTGATCTTCGAAATTGGGCGCAGCTCGGTGAATCGACCAGTATTCTTTTGCTTTTACAGGTCCGCTTTCATCAACGGGTTGACCCACTACATTGATAATTCGTCCGAGCGTTTCACGACCGACAGGCGCCGATATTGTCGTGCCCGTATCTTTGACCGACATACCTCGCGTGAGCCCGTCGGTTGAATCCATGGCAATTGTGCGAACGACTTGATCGCCCAGGTGCTGCGCCACCTCGAGAACGAGGTTATCTTCACGCGTGTCAATCGCCGGGTTTGTCACTGTAAGCGCATTCAAAATCTGCGGGAGGGTGCCGCCCGCGAATTCCACGTCCACCACAGGCCCCATGACCTGTTTCACTTTGCCGACGGTGGTTTGCTGTTGTTGCATAAATCTATCTCCTTCTTAATCGCTGACGGCTTCGGCGCCCGAGCAAATTTCGATGAGTTCTTTTGTAATCGAAGCTTGTCGTAATTTGTTATAAGTCAGTGTCAATTTCGATATCATTTCTTTCGCGTTTTTTGTCGCGTTTTCCATCGAAGTCATTCGTGCCGCGTGTTCAGCTGCCACACTCTCGGCCATGCAACGAAATACTTGAGTCGAAAAATGCTGCGCGAGTAATTGTTCGATGATGAACTTGGGCTCTGGCTCAAAAATCATAGTCGGTGAGGCGGCGGTCTTCAGGTTAGCGGGCTCGGCCGGTGTCTCAACTAGTTCGATCGGCAGAATTCGTTCGCTTACGAGCTTTTGCGAAATTGCCGACTTAAACTCATTATAAATAAAACGAATTTCATCGTAGTCGCCGGCTGTAAACTCATTCATGCATGTTTCAGCCATTTTCGAAGCCATGTTGTAGGATATTTCTCGCGCCAGATTCAAAATCACTTGGCGAGCCTGTATCCCGCGGCGCCTGAAATAATCGGCGCCCTTACGACCTATAAAAATGAAATCCATTTTTTCGTGCGCGTCTTTGTAATCGCGAATGTATTTTTCTGTGAATCGGCAGACGGCATTATTAAATCCGCCGCATAGTCCACGATCCGAGGTAATCACAATCATGAGTACGCGATTGGCTTTGCTGGGTGTCTTGAGAAGCGGATGCTCCACCTGCCGAGTGAGCGCCACATCAGTCACGACTTGAAGGATTCGCTGTGCGTACGGCCGCATGTTCACGATTTGCTCTTGCGCGCGGCGAAGCTTCGCGGCCGACACCATTTTCATGGCGCGCGTGATTTGCTGAGTGTTTTTGACACTCGCAATTCGACTTCGCATGTCCCGTAAGCTTGGCATTCTCTACCCTCTCGTCACTGCTCGTTTGACGGCTTGAATACTGCTTTAAATTCATCAAGCGCCGCCTTTAAGAGCGGCTTTGTTTCGTCTTTAATCGCTTTATCCTCAACGATCTTTGCGACCACGTTTTTGAATTTCTGCTGCATGTATTCGAGAAGTTCCTTTTCATAGCGCTGAACATCGCTTTCCGGGTACTTATCGAGATATCCGTTAGTCGCTGCAAAAATCAAAAGCACTTGGTTCTCAACTCGAAACGGGGAGTATTGCGGTTGTTTAAGAACCTCGACCAGCCGCCGCCCACGCGCCAATTGCGCTTGAGTGGCCGCGTCGAGATCCGACGCAAAAGCCGAAAACGCTTCGAGTTCACGAAACTGCGCAAGCTCAAGCTTCAACGTGCCGGCGACCTGCTTCATGGCTTTAATTTGCGCTGCGCCACCGACCCGTGAAACCGATTTGCCCACATCGACCGCAGGCCGAATCCCTTTATAAAAAAGGTCGGCGAGAAGAAAAATCTGACCGTCTGTAATGGAGATCACGTTGGTCGGGATGTACGCTGAAATATCACCGGCCTGCGTCTCAATGATCGGCAGAGCCGTCAGTGAACCTCCGCCGGTTTCTGGGCTCATCTTCGCTGCCCGCTCAAGAAGTCGCGAGTGAAGGTAAAACACGTCACCCGGGAACGCTTCGCGCCCCGGCGGTCGTCTTAGGAGTAGCGACAATTGTCGATATGCCTGGGCTTGCTTTGTCAAATCATCGTAAATGATCAGTGCATGTTTACCATTGTCACGAAAATACTCGGCCATAGCGCAACCCGAAAACGGCGCAAGAAATTGTAAGGGCGCGGGATCAGATGCCGATGCGGCAATAACCGTCGTGTATTTCATGGCGCCGGCGTTTCTAAGTTTCTCAACAACCTGCGCGACCGTAGATTTCTTCTGGCCAATAGCAACATAGAAGCAGTGAACATTCTGGTCGTGCTGGTTAATAATAGTGTCAATCGCAATTGCGGTTTTACCGGTTTGCCGGTCACCGATAATCAGTTCGCGCTGGCCACGGCCAATCGGGATCATCGAGTCGATCGCCTTTATACCGGTTTGCATGGGTTCGTGAACTGGCTGACGTTTAATAATACCGGGGGCTTTGACATCAACGACTCGAAATTCTTTCGCGTCGATAGGGCCCTTCCCGTCAATCGGATTGCCTAACGCATCGACCACGCGCCCAATCACCGCTTCCCCGGCCGGGACTTGAACAATCCGTTTTGTTCGCTTTACGACATCGCCTTCTTTAATATCTCGGTCTTCACCAAAAACCACGACACCGACTGAGTCTTGTTCAAGGTTGAGCACCATGCCGTAAACAGGGCCCGGAAATTCAACAAGCTCTCCGGCCATGGCGTGATCAAGCCCGTATATTCTAGCAACCCCGTCACCGATGGAGAGGACCGTGCCGGTTTCCGTAACCTCGAGCGATTTGGAGTAATTCTTAATTTGTTCCTTAAGTACACGGCTGATTTCGTCAGCGCGGATCGAGATGTTCATTGATTCATCACTCCTCTAGTTAATTCTTCTTTGATTTGATTTAAGTGCGACGACAAACTGTCGTCGAACGTGAGGCTGCCGACCTGGACCGTTAGGCCGCCGAACAGCGACTCATCTTGCGAAAAATCAAGCGCGACTTTACCACCGCAATGTTTTTCAACGGCCAATTGAACATCGGCTCGCTCTTTTTCACTCAGTGGGCCCGCCGAACGCACGCGTCCACGCACCATGTGATTTTGCTCGTCGACTTTAGCCTGATATGCTTTCGCGATTTCGCCCACCAGTGAAATTCGGCCCTTGTCAGCCAACAGTCGGATGAAATCAATGAACGTGGCCGGAGCCTGAAGAGCTTTAAGCGCTTCGCCCAAGACTCGTTCTTTCTTTTCTGGCGAAATTAACGGCGTTTCAACAAAGCGATCGATTTCAGCGTCTACGTGGAGCGCTTTTTCAAGTTCAACCAAAAGCGAAAGAAATGTGGCTCTCGTCTCGGCATCATTTGCCGATAAAAAAAGCGCCGACGCATATCTCGAGGGGAGCTCAGAATGACTCACGTGGCTTTTACTTTCCTTATAAATTCACTGTTTAATTTTGACTTTAAATTATCGTCAGTTCGCGTTTTAAGAAGAGTACCCGCATATTCAGTGGCAGCTTGAACAACCTCAATTCGCAAATCGTTTGCCGCGCGCACAAATTCGTACTGCGCCATAGCTTCCGCATCAGCTGATTGTCGTTCAGCCGTTTTTTTTGCCTCTTCTATCATCTGAAGACCTAGCGTTCTGGCCTCTTTTTCAGCTGCGCTGACAGCGGCTCCGGTGGTCTTCTCAAACTCCCGCAATTTATTCTTAATTTCGTGCAGCCGGGTCTCGACTTCCGCCCTTTCTCGTTCCGCCTTTTTGCGATTCTCAGAAAATTTATTCGCATTTCTTTCGAGAAGTTCGTTTATCGGCTTGCGGGCAAAGTAAATTAGAACTCCGACAAAAAGGATGAAGTTAAATAATTGTGGTAAAACCAGAGCCTTCCAGGGTATTTCAGTCATAGCGCCGCGCCTCCTGGTCCGAGAAGTCGATCGGCAATTGCAGCGCCAAGCTCAGGTGTCTCGCGCGAGAGTTGTTCTCGAGTACGCCCAGCTTCTTCTTGCACGTGGAGTCGCGCTTTTTCTAAAATGCGGTGTGTGTTCTCGCGCGATTCCGACAGTATTTTATCGGCTTCGACCTGAGCCTCGAGGCGCGCCTTTTCAAATTGTGCTTTTACAGAGGTCGCAAGCTCGCGCGCTTTTTGCTGATAAGCCGCTTCAAGATCAGTCGCATCTTTAGCGAGTTTTTCGGCAGCCTCTGTATTGCCTTCAGTCGCGCCTTTTCTTTTTTCGTAAGCCGCGAAATAAGGTTTAAATACGAGAGCTCGCAAGACCAAAAAGACGACAATAAATGTCGCAAGTTGAATGAACAATGTTTCGTTAACGCCAAGTTGGCGAAGGATATCAACAACCGTGCTCATAGGCCTTCATTAAAAAGTTGAAATGTCGAATTTCGCGTAGGGAGTATCCTCTATTACATGATCAGGTCAAGCCCGAATTAGGTGACTACCCTTTGGGCATATAAGAAGCACCCTCAAAGACAACACCCTCATCGATTCGGAGGCTAGGCGTAGTAACCGTCCCCATGAAGCTGGCGGGTGGGTGCATGACCACTTTTCGCCTCGCAAAAATATTCCCTTTGACCGATCCGCAAATTATGACCGTCTCGGCTTCAATTTGGGCATCGACTTTGGCGCCCTGGTTGATGACGAGCGTATCATTGGTGAAGATTTCCCCGCGAAATTGCCCGCCAATTCGAACCGTTCCCTCAAAGGTGAGTCGACCGTCGAATGTGCAGCCCTGATCTAATAGCGCGGTGACTTGCCCAGGCGCGACTGATAGCTGGGATATCTCATTACTCGCTAGAATTTGTACGTCGCTCATCTTGCTGACTTCCTTAGTTTTTCTACAAACTGGTTGAGTTCATCGTCCGAATAAAAGGTGAAGGTCATGGTGCGGGTTTTACCCACTGATTGGATTGCCACCTTCGTGCCTACAAGCTGTTGCATTTCTTGGACTAGCTGCTTTACGGCTGTGAGTTCAGCTGCACCTTCGATATCTTTTTCTGCACCCTGAGCTTTAGCAACAAGCTTTTCTACAGCCCGGACCGATAGCCTCAGTTGCACGGTTTTTCTGGCAAGCTGAATTTGTAGTTTTGGATCAGTGACGCTTAATAAAACCTTAGCTTGCCCGAGCTGAAGGTCGCCCGCTTTTACCAAGTCTTTCACTTGTGGCGTCAACTGCATAAGTCGCAAAAGGTTTGCAACCGTGGCGCGATCTTTGCCAACCTTTTCGGCGATTTGTTGTTGAGTGAGCGCGTATTTATTCGCGAGAACGGCGTACGCTTCCGCCTCTTCGAGTGCATTTAAATCATGCCGTTGCACATTTTCAACAAGCGCAAGCTCGAGTGTCTCTTTGTTTTCGGCGGTACGAATAATAATAGGTATTTCTTTTAACCCCGCGAGTTGGGCTGCGCGCCATCGACGCTCACCCGCGATAATTTCATGTTCGCCACCGGGCAAGGACCGCGTGACGATCGGCAGAATAATACCGTTTTGCTTAATCGATTGCGCCAGTTCATTTAGCTTGACCGAGTCAAAATGCTTGCGCGGCTGGTTGGCGTTAGGCCGCACCTTCTCGATGGCAACCTTCCATACTCGCGTTGATGAATCGGCAGGCGAAGCCACAATTTGCTTCGTTTCGATCTTTTCTGCCGCGGGGAGGGCATTGGCTTGCTCGTTGGATGCACTAATTTCACCAAGCAAGCTCCCGAGGCCTCGGCCCAATCCTCTTTTGTTATTCAATTTGCGAACAGATTGTAATTCTTCAGACATGGGCGTGATCCTGTGTGTGTTCAATGTGCTCGCCGTTGAAATTTTCAACTGGCTTAAAAAGTCGTTGATCGAGTTCAATCGCAAGTTCCAGATATTTTTTGGCGCCGACTGACTTCGGATCATATGTGAAGATCGATTGGCCGTGGCTGGGCGCCTCACTCAAGCGAACGTTTCGAGGTATAATTGAACGAAAAACTTTTTCGCCAAAATGTGTTTGAATTTCGCTTACAACTTGGTGGCTCAGGTTATTTCTGGCATCGAACATGGTCAGAACAATCCCTTCGATTTTCAGCTCAGGATTTAGGTTTTTTTTAATGAGGCCCGCCGTGTTGAGAAGCTGACTTAAGCCTTCAAGCGCGTAGTATTCACACTGAAGCGGGACCAAAAAACTATCAGCAGAACAAAGCGCATTTACGGTTAGAAGACCAAGCGATGGCGGGCAATCAATTAGAACATAATCAAAATCTGCCGAAACTTCATATAACGCGCTGCGCAATTTATATTCTCTTTGCTCGGTGTCGACGAGTTCGATTTCTGCCCCTACAAGATCGGGATTTGCCGTTGCGACTTTTAGTCCTTGAACTTGAGTAGTCTGAATAACTTGACTAATCAGCTTCTGCCCAACGAGCACATGATAAATATTGTTGTCTTGATTTTCGTATTTTTTGATGCCGAGGCCGCTTGAGGCGTTACCCTGAGGATCCATATCGACAATCAGCACGGCACGGCCGATTTGACTTAATGCTGCTGCCAGATTAACGGTCGTCGTCGTTTTTCCGACGCCGCCCTTTTGATTAGCCACGCAAATTGTGTAAGCCATTTCTTCCCCCTGTGCTTGTAATAATTTAGCCAATGGTCTTAGATAAAATCAAAGGGTTTTGCTCAATTGTTTGAGAAAAAAAGACGATTGTTCCACGTGGAACATTTCGTGAAAACTCTATTATTGCTCCTCGTTTTGTTCGCATTCTCCGCGTGTCACCGCGAAGATCCGTATCCAGAGCTACGAGACCCAATTTACGAAGATTTGTTGCACGACCTACAGGAAAAGACCGCAGCTCGAGACGATGCTCAAAAGCAAGTTGAATCACTTAAAAAATCGATCGCAGACTCTCAGCCACGAACCTCAGAGCGCGCCGAGGATAAGATGGCCCTGCGCCGCGAAGAGAAGTTGTACCAAAAACTGATACAAGAGGTTGAATACGCAAAAATTCGAACTGAAAGACGCCGAGTTGAAGGCCGTCGGGACTATAAAATAGCATTTTTAAAAGGTAAAGAGTGGCCAGATCCTGAAGAATATAAGCGCTATTTGCTAAGTAAAAAATTAAATTCTGTATCAGAAAGCTGGAGTAGCCCGCCGAAGCACGAAAAGTAATGTTCCACGTGGAACAATTGATTAATCAATTTATTCAAGAGTAGTCATTTTCGAATACTCAAAATCACCGAAAGCTTACTTCCAGTTACCGGCAATACGTAACCGCCGACTAAATTCGGTTCCCAGGAGGCTAAAATCTGCGCCGGGATCTCCGCAACCTCACCAGGCCAACTCTCACCCTTCATATGAAATAACTCACAACCTGGGGCCGCTATTCTTCTCAATGCTAATAGGGTCTTGGCAAGAGACGCAAACCCACGGCAAATACCACACGTCAGAACCTCGTCGCCTAAGCCCTCAGCTCGAGCGTGGGTCGGAAAACAATTTTTGAGCCCGAGCTTGCTGATCGAATGTTTGAGGAATTCAATCTTCCGGGTATCCGAATCTAAAAGGCGAACGACTCTATCAGGTGCCAAAATAGCCAGCACGATCCCTGGAATTCCATTGCCAGACCCGATGTCGTAAATCTCTCGCTTGTCGCTTGTCTTCAACAAAATCTCACTGGCGAAAATCGCATCTGCAATATGAGTCGCATCCGAGTCCGCTTCGGTCCTCGGCGAAATAAGGTTTATTCGTTTATTAAAATGCAAAATCTCGGCATGGTAGCTCTGCAACTTAGATAAAGTGTTTTCATTGAGATGCGGAAACCACTCCGGCACTCGCCATGCCAGATTTCCGGAATTACTTGTGTCGCTTGTCATGTTGCTCTCTCGGCTGCCTTTAAATGAACCATTATAGCTTGAACAGCGCTTGGATTCACTCCACTAATGCGGCTAGCCTGCCCCAAGCTCCTTGGCGCAACTTTCTTAAGCTTCTCGCGCTCTTCGCGCGACAAACCATGAATCCTCTCAAAATCGAGTCCTTGTGGGAGCAAAATATTATCGATCGCCTTGGCCTGTTCGACTAAACGCCTCTGCCGCTCTATGTACCCTTCGTATTTGATCTCAATCTCCACAGGCTCCAAAACCTTATCGAAGTCGTAATTAGCACCAAATCCAAAAGCTCGAAGCTTCAAACAACTAAACTCATCCCGGCGCAATAACTCTTTAAACTTCAAAGGCTTTTGTAAAACAGGCGAGTTCAATTCAGACAAAATCTTCTGGGTCTCTGGCGACGGCACGACGCTGCGATCTTGCAATTCTCTTCTTACTAAATCCCGCGCTGACAATACGCGCTCATAATCCCGCAATAAATCATCCGCCACCAGACCATTGTCCAAGCTCACCTTAAACAACCTATCAAGAACATTATCTTCTCTAAGTACCAGGCGATGCTCCGCTCGAGAAGTCATCATGCGATATGGTTCTTTGGTACCCTTAGTAACCAAATCATCAATTAATACCCCAATATACGCCTGATCTCGCCCTAATATCACAGGTTCATTTTCTCGGCATTTCATAGCGGCGTTGATACCAGCCATTAAACCCTGGGCTGCCGCTTCTTCGTAGCCACTAGTCCCATTGATTTGGCCGGCAAAAAATAAACCCGTTACCCCTTTGGTCTCAAGAGTCGGAAGAAGTTGGGTCGGCTCAAAGAAATCATATTCAACGGCATATCCCGCACGAACCAGCTTCACGCATTCAAGCCCAGGCATAGTCCGCAAAAAATCGTACTGAACCGGCTCCGGCAAACTCGTCGACATGCCCTGAATGTAAATTAATTCAGAATCGAGGCCTTCCGGTTCTAAAAAGCTTTGATGATTCAATTTATCGGCAAAGCGGGTCACCTTATCTTCTATGCTAGGACAATATCTTGGCCCCACACCCTGAATGACTCCGCAAAACATCGGCGACTTATCAAGATTCTTACGAATAATCTCATGCGTCTTCTCGTTCGTATAAGTAATAAAGCAAGGCACTTGAGGCAGGTTCATTTTACTCGTACTACGAAAGCTAAATGGAATGAATCGGTCATCTCCGACTTGAGCCTTTGTTTTTGAAAAATCAATGCTCGATTTAAGCGCCCGCGCCGGCGTGCCTGTTTTCAGTCGCGAGACTTTAAAACCAAGCGACGAAAGCTGATTCGAAATACCAATCGTTGCTTGGTCGCCGATTCGACCACCCGGCACCTGTTTGAGGCCGAAATGCATAACGGCATTCATAAAAGTGCCCGCACATAAAACGACTGTTTTTGAAAAAATCTTTGTGCCGTCACTTGTGACAATCCCGCGACAAACCGATTTATCAATTATTAGCTCGCGAGCTTCCAGTTCACGAACCGATAAGTTTTCGCACGACTGAACCCGCTCTCGCATATAGTCACAATACCGGTCCTTGTCGCATTGAGCCCGAGAGCCTCGCACGGCTGGCCCGCGGCTCGCATTCAAACGTCTAAACTGAATACAATTTTTGTCGGCGGCAATCCCCATTTCTCCGCCAAGAATATCAATCTCTTTCACCATGTGACCTTTGGCCAAGCCACCGATGGATGGATTGCAACTCATATAACCAATTCTGCTCAAATTATTAGTTAACAATAATGTCGAAAGGCCCAGGCGGCTCGCAACAAGGCTTGCTTCAATTCCGGCGTGCCCCGCGCCTATCACAATGACGTCAAAGTTCTCCATCGTCATTTACCTATGCAGAAATCACGAAAAACTCGATCCGTGACCTCATCGGTTAACTGCGTTCCTCTAAGCTTCAAAAGTTCTTGCAGCCCGGCATACAAGTCGGAGGCTACAAATTCAGGGCTTTCATTGTTAAGCAACGCTTGCTCGGCGGTGTTAACGTAACTGAGCGCGGACGAAATCCCCTCGTATTGTCTCGCGTTCTGAATCGGCGCCTCTGCATCTACAATTGTTCTTCTGGCACGCTTTAAAATCATGGCGATCAGTTGATCAATTCCGAAACCTGTATGCGCACTCACCAACACGTCGACTTCAATTTCAAGATTTTGCCGGATAAGATCCGATTTATTGCCGACTGTAATAATATGACAATCTCCGTCTTGATCTTCTAGCTCGAACTGCGTCTGCTGGTCAGATGCTTCAATAATTTTTAGTATTACGTCCGCAGTCTCGATCGCCTTCTTGGATCGTTCAATCCCAAGCTGTTCAACCTCATCGTTTGTGGAACGTACCCCGGCGCAATCAATAAATCGTACTCTGTGGCCGCAAATGTTCTTTGCGAAGTCGATGGTATCGCGGGTCGTACCCGGTTGAGTCGATACGATTGCCCGTTCCTCGCCGGCAAGTCGATTAAATAGACTCGATTTGCCTACATTTGGCTTTCCCACCAATACAACCGTGAGGCCTTCTTTGATTTCTCGCCCAGATTCATAACTTGCCCTGAGCCTTTGCAATTCGGCTTTCACTCTCTTTGCTCTGGAGATGATTTCTTCGTGTGGAGTAAAGGTGATGTCCTCACTCGAGAAGTCGATGTTCGCTTCTAGTTGAGCAAGGATCCAGGTAATGTCATTCTCTATGGCCTGCAACTGACTAGACAATTCGCCACGTAACCCCCTCATCGACAATTTCGCCGCCTGAAGGCTTTGGCTTTCAATCAAATCTAAAATGCTCTCGGCCTGAATAAGATCAATTCGTCCATTTAAAAAAGCCCGATACGTAAACTCGCCACGCTCGGCCATTCGCGAACCCGCAGCAACCAGTGCCCGCAGAATATTTTCAGTTACGGCTTGACTCCCGTGACAGCTAATCTCAAAGCTTGCCTCGCCGGTATAAGAGCGACCCTTCGCAAAGTAAGTTACAATGACCTCATCCAAAATCGAAGCATCGGACGGATCGCGCAAAAAGGTATGATAGGCATGATGCCCTTCCAGCTTTTCGCTGAGAGCTGGCGAGATCTTTCTTATGACGCCCTCAGCCCCCGCTCCACTCAACCGAATCACCGCTAAAGCAGAAACTCCTGCGGGTGTTGCCAGGGCGCAAATCACATCTTGGTCCGATCTGAACATGTTTTATTGCGGCGATTCTTCGAGTCCCGGCTCTTCGAATGTTTCGCCACCCTTGACTGCGTAAATTTTTATTTTCTTAAAGAACCCGTCACCAACCGATCGACTCTTGACCCGGCTGTCTTCCGCCAAATATTGATGGATCACTTTTCGATCACGCGGCGGGAGGGCGCGAAAATAAACCGGTCGGCCCTTTTCAAGCGCGACGTTCTTGAGCTTTTCAGCGAGATCGGTCAATTCTTGATTCGCTTGCTCGCGAAATCCTGCGCTATCGACGTGAATACTCACGCGCGATTCAGGCAATTGGTGTTGCACGACTCGAGTCAAGAACAACTGAAGAGCATCGAGAAGTTGCCCGTCGCGAGAATAAAACATTTCTTCGTCTTCTCCGCTCACTTCGACTCGAATGCTCTCTTCACCTTCGCGATTCACTTGATAATCAAATTGGAGCCCGGACGTCTCAACAAGCCCTTGCAGGCAGTCTTGAACGATCTCCCAAGCCTCACTCGGCTTCTCTTCCGCTTTTTTTCCGAACAGTTTGCCAAAAAAACCCGACATATAACCTCTCCTTGTTAGGCATGAACGACAGACAATTGCTTATTTTCTTTCATAGTAAAATACTGCTGCACGAACCCAAATAACGAGCTGACAAAAATATAAAGCGTTAATCCGCTCGGCAGCTGCACACACATGGCTGTAAAAATAATCGGCATAAACATCATCAGTTTTTGTTGCGATGGGTCCATCGTGTTCGGCGTGATCTTTTGCTGTGCCCACATCGCGACACCCATTAATACGGGGATAATATAATATGGGTCTTTCGCGCTGAGATCATGAATCCAAAATATAAAAGGGGCTTTGTATAATTCGATACTTTGACCAATCACCTCATATAATGCGAAAAATATCGGGATTTGCAAAAACATAGGTAAACATCCGCCCACCGGGTTGGCCTTGTTCGCCTTCATGAGCTGAAGCATTTCTTGATTTAGTCGTTGCGAGTCGTCTTTATATCTCTCGCGAAGCGCTTTGATCTGCGGCTGGATGCGTGCCATAGCCTTCATCTGCTTGTAACTCAATATGGTAAAAGGCGCGACGGCAAGCCGGACTATAAATGTCAGAACAATAATCACCCAGCCCCAATTCGGTATGACCGAGTGAATGAGTTTCATCAGCCAAAAAATCCATTTGCCGATCGTTTGAAAAAACCCGAAATTCACCAATCCAGTCATATCGGGTGAAATACTATTTAGTAGATCATACGATTTTGGGCCGGCGAACCCCGTGTAAGAAATTTTAAAAATTTGCGCCGGATTAAACATCTGATAGGTGAGCGTCCCAATTGCCGTCGGCTCGACACCGAGCTCAGAATGAATCTGAAGGTCGGGCATTATCTGAGAACGATCCAAAATCGCCGTCGCAAAGTATTGTGACCCGTAACCCGCAACAATCGTTTTTGAATAGTTTTCGCTCACGCTTTTTGTTGGAGTAAACAGCGTACGGCTAGTTTTACCATCATGATTGATGAAAAATTCCTGTCGATTAAATCGTCCTTTTAGAAACCCTGAGGCCGCCGGCGGGATTTTATCTGCTATTTCTGTAACAAGCCCTTTAAATCCTGAATTCGGATTTGCCACATCGATTTCCGTCTTAAATGTGTACTTGGACGTGTCCACCTGAATACGTTTTGTAACAACCATTGTGCCAATTCTAGCTTCGCCGACGAATGAATCCGCGCTATCTTGGCGAATATCGAAGTTGATCGGGCTGTTTTGCCCAAGAATCCACGTGCTGAACAGCCCGTAACTGGATCCATTGGCGAAGGTCACATTTTTATCAGTGCGAGTTGTGTACTTACTTAATACGACGTCACGAATCGCCATGCCGCGCGATGAAACAACAAAGCTCCAGGTTGGGTTTGAAAAATTAAGCACGGTTTCAGCTGTTTCAGCGGGTGCTTCCGGTGTCGACTCCGCAGAATCGTTGCCTTTCACAGAATTCTTAGCCGTCGCTTTTTCTTCGGCCGCCTTTGTCGGTGCCGATGGAACTTTACTTGGGTACTTCTTTTCTAGGTAAGACTGCCAGCCCATCCACACAACGCCGACTAAAACGATGGTCAATATAAAGCGAGAATCAAATGTAGGGTTTTGTTGTTCCATGATTAATTATGCCCTTGGTTTTTGGGTATGGGATCAAATCCATAGCCGCCGAAAGGGCGACAAGACAAAACGCGGCGAACCGATAAAGCGAGGGCCCTATTAAAAGGCAGTTGTTCAAAACACTCCGCAGAGTATTCGGAACAAGATGGGTAATAACGACAATTTCCACCTAAAAACACGCCTAAAGTTACCTGGTACGAACGTACGGCCATCAGTGCGACAACTTTAGGTGTCGAAACAGCCAATCGCATCAAAGTTTTTAACGGAACGAAGAATAGATTGATTAACCTTTTCATAGCTTAAGCCTTTGTAAAAAATCTGGCCGCGGTTGAGAAAAACAAAATTCACGTCTAATCCGGAGATCTTTTTATGGAGTTGATTAATTTTCAGACTTTCGCGTAACCAACGCTTAAGTCGATTTCGTATCACTGCCGTCCCGACGTAACGTGGAACTGTCCAGCCAACCCGAAAAATATCAGCATCCCGTTTCAAACAGGATAAAAGAAGCCACTCGTTAATGCGATATGATCGACCGTGGCGTTGAATGCGCTCAAAATCTTGCCGGCCGCGTAAACGCGTCCGTTTTAATTCATTTCCCACCGATATTTACGACGAGGCGCTTGCGACCCTTTTTTCGCCGACGAGCCAGAACTTGACGACCGTTTTTGGTGGCCATTCTTGATCTAAATCCATGAACTCTTTTACGGCGTATGCGGCTGGGTTGATAAGTTCTTTTCGCCATCTACGTCTCCATTTGAAAATTTGTGCTCGCATAGAACCATAGGCCACTGTGCCCCGTCAAGCCATTGAACTATGATTTGCACCATGATAAAACCCCCCGGATTACCGTCAGCGGCTTTTAGGGGGGCCTTTGAATTTTCAGGAGATCTGGCAACAGATTAAGCAATCTATCATTGCAAAGAATTCACATAATCAGCCCCTTATTATGTGGTTTAACCCAACTAACCTTGAAGACGTCGTACCACAAAACGATGGTTATGTTTTTAAGGTGAGTGTACCGACCGCGCTCCACCAGTATTGGATTTCACAGAATTTGCTCGAAATAATAACGGGCGAATTGGCGTTGTATTGTTCGTTTTCTTTTCATATCGAGCTTGTGGTTATTAAACAGGACGCCACTGCTCTTCAGGCAAACGATAGTCCCACGAATGATTCGCGGGAGGAAGATAAGCTGTCGAGGCCCACTCCGGTTCTCGCGCCCGCTCGAGATTCGCTTAACCCTGAATACACCTTTTCTACCTTTGTAGTGGGCCGAAATAACGAATTTGCCCATGCAGTTTCGTACAGTATAGCCAAAAACCCCGGTGCCGAAAATTACAACCCCCTCTTTATTTACGGGCCGACAGGGATGGGTAAAACCCATCTCTTAAATGCCGTTGGTAACCATTTGAAGGAGCATTTTTCGAATCTCACGATTTGTTACTGCTCGGCTGAACGTTTTCTAAACGAATGCATCTCCAGCATTCGGCGTAACGAAATGTATAAGTTCAGAAAAAAGTATCGAGAAAATTTCCAAGTCTTGCTGATGGATGACGTACAGGTCCTAAATAAAGGTCAGGCCGTCCAAGAAGAGTTCTTTCACACTCTCAATCATTTCTTCGAAAAGCGCCAGCAGGTTATAGTTGCGAGCGACCGGATGCCGAAAGATATCGATGGTCTTGAAGATCGAATCCGCACTCGGTTGGAGTGGGGCCTAATTGCCGATATCCAAATGCCCGACCTTGAAACGCGAGTCGCTATTTTGCGCTATAAAGCCGAAATGCGGGCGATACAGCTGCCTTCGGATGTCGTGGGATACATTGCCCGCATTTCAAAGACATCGATCCGGCAGCTTGAGGGTAACCTCAATAAAATTAAAATGTTTGCCGAGCTTCAAGGTATGCCCATTTCACTTGAACTCGCTAAAAAAGTTCTAGCAACGCACGATGATACTCGCAATTTAACAATGGATGACGTTCAAAAGCTGGTCGCGGAACACTTCAAAGTTCGTGTCGTCGATCTTAAGACACGGTCTCGAACCCAACCTTTAGTGATAGCGCGTCAGATTTCAATGTACTTGATTAAAAAACATCTCGATAAGTCGCTCGTCGAAATCGGGCGAGCTTTCGGTGGAAAGGATCACTCCACTGTTATTAACGCCATCAAAAGAGTTGAAGATCAACTCTCCACAAACCCAGACATTAAAAGTGATTTCAATGAGTTAGAGACGGTTATCCACAATTTAACAGGGGTGTGAATAACTGATGTGGATAACTTTATGGATTTGATTGTGGGTTTGTTTGTGGATAGCGGTAATAACCGGATTTTTGCTTGTTTTTGTTTGGGAATTCGTCGTTTTATCCACAACAATCAAGCAATGATTTTAATGCTTTATAAGAAATTTAGAGTTATCAACACTCCTAATACTACTACTAGTAATTATATAGAGTGTTTTAGTAATTAAGCTTGGGGGGCGAAGATCAATGAAGATAAGAGCAAAAAAATCAGACCTCATCTCTTTAATTGGCAAGACACAAAACATTGTTGAGCGGCGTAATACAATGCCAATTTTGATTAACGTTCTTCTTGAAGCTCAAAGCGATCGGCTAAAAGTTTATGCGACCAATTTGGAGGTCAGCCTCACTGATGAAATTCCAGCTGTTGTTCAGATCCCGGGGCGAGTCGCCGTTAGCACAAAAAACTTGTTTGAAATCATCAAAGAACTTAACGACACCGAAGAAGTCACTCTCGCTAAGCAAGAGAATAACTGGTTAAAAGTGACGCAAGGTAAATCTATCTTTAATTTAGTGGGGATAAGCGCTGACGAGTATCCGGTCTTCCCGGCAGAATCCCCGAGAGAATTCATAGAAATTGAAGCTCACGTTTTGGCAGATATGATCGGCAAAACTATTTACAGCATTTCAAACGATGAGACCCGTTATCATCTTAACGGAGTCTATTTTGAAAAGCGTGAAACAGCATCTGGACCAGGTCTTCTCATGGTTGCCACCGACGGTCATCGCCTTAGCCTCGTCAATAAATCGGAGCAGGCGCTTGAATCGCGGAGCGGAGAAGGCGTAATTATTCCTCGCAAGGGACTGACAGAAATTTATAAGCTTCTTGAAAATGCGGACGGGGTTTTCAAGATGGCTGTCGAAGGTCCGCAGCTGGTTGTTGCATATAAAAATGCTCTTTTAATGGTGCGCTTGATAGAGGGAAAATATCCCAATTATCGTCAGTTGATTCCGCAAAACTTAAATGAGCACGTTGAAGTGCGGCGCCATGAATTATTAGCTTCATTGCGCCGAGTTTCATTATTGTCGAATCAAAAATCAAAAGGGGTGACGCTCAATTTTTCATCCGGAAAGCTTGAAATAACATCAAACAACCCAGAACTAGGTGATGCTAAAGAAGAAATCGAAGTAAATTATCGCGGTAGTGGACTGAAAATCGGCTTCAATGCTAAGTACATCATGGACGTTCTGACCAGTATCGATGAAGATGAAGTATCTCTCGATCTCAAAGATCAACTCTCGCCTGGAGTCATGCGGCCGAAGGCAAACAAGGATTATACCTGCGTAATTATGCCAATGCGAATTTGAGCGTTGGCGGATTCTATCGTGAAGTGAATGTACGTCGAAAAAATAGAGCTTGAAAATTTCAGAAATTATCGCTTTCTCAATCTCACGCTAAATGCAAAAGTGAATGTCATTCTTGGCAAAAACGGTGAGGGGAAAACAAACCTCCTTGAAGCTATTCAATTTGGCCTAACGGGTACGCCCATCCGATTTTCAAACTTGAATGACCTGATTTATCGCGATAACGATACGTTAAGCCCATCCCCGTTCGCTCGATTGAATATGACGGTTTGTCGGGACACGATAAAAGATCTTTTGACTACTCAAATAACCGACCAAAAGCGCCGCTTTACTGTCAATGGAAAGGGCGTCAATTCCAAATCGTTAAATCCCTTTCGAAGCACGGTCGTATTTACTCCTGAAAGCTTAGCGATGGTTAAAGGTGGTCCTGGTGAACGACGCCAGTTACTTGACGACTTATGGTGCACATTTTCACCGTTTGCCCATGAGATTTTAGCGGACTTTCATAGGTGTCTAGCGTCAAAAAACAAAGTACTCAGAGCCGGTCTCGACGGGAGTTTAAATGCAAACGAACAAGGTCAGATCCTTGATAGTCTGAACGACTCGTTTTTGCCTTTAGCTGTCGAGGTAACGTATGGCCGAATTCAGGCAACTCGCCAAGCCATCCTAACCGCGAACGAGGTGTACGTGACGCTGCTCAAAAGCACGGCAACCAATTTACAAGTAGAGTATGTCGTCTCGAATCACAGTACAATTGATTGGGAAAAGAATCAGGTTTATGATCTTTTGGCATCAAGGTTAAAAGAATTACGAGGGGCCGAAACTCAAGCTGGCATCAGCTTGTCTGGCCCGCACAAACACGATGTGCGATTTTTGGCAAACGGCAAAGACGCGCGCATTTATTGCTCACAAGGGCAGCAACGGTCGATTGCTTTAGCTTTCAAAGTGGCTCAAGCGCGACTACATGATGAGTGCCGAGGAAATGAGCCGATTCTTTTGCTTGATGATGTATTCTCGGAGCTCGATTCGGTTCGCAGAGAACAGCTTTTAGCAGTTCTGCGAGAGCGCCGGGGACAAATGGTTTTGACCGCAATTGACGATTCGGCGCCATCCAACCAGTTTGGTTCCGATATGTCGGTTTTTCATGTGAGCAAGGGGCAAGTGATTTAGTAGGATGGATCTAGTGTCAGAAAATCAAGCAGTGAATACAACGCAAAAAAATTACGATGCCGGTTCAATCCAAATTCTCGAGGGATTGGAGGCTGTTCGAAAGCGTCCCGGTATGTATATCGGTGACACAGAACTTCGCGGCTATCACCACCTCGTATCTGAAGTCGTTGACAATTCAGTCGACGAAGCGCTGGCCGGTTTTTGTAAAAACATACTTGTAACGATTCACGCAAACGGTGCGATTTCAGTTGAAGATGACGGCCGTGGAATTCCTACGGATATCCATTCAAACGGCAAATCCGCGCTCGAAGTGGTCATGACTGTTCTACACGCCGGCGGCAAATTCGATCATTCAACGTATAAAGTTTCAGGCGGCCTTCACGGAGTAGGCGCTTCAGTGGTCAACGCACTTTCTGAATTGTGCACCGTTGAGGTTAAACGCGGCGGTGCGATTTATCGTCAGACTTACGAAAAGGGAATTCCGCAAGGCCCGGTCGAAAAAATCGGTGAGACGACCGCGACGGGTACGAAAACAACATTCAAACCGGATCCTCTGATTTTTAAAGGCGAGAACATGAAATTCGATTTTTCGGTTCTTGCCAAACGCTTTCGCGAGCTAGCATTTTTGAATGCTGGCTTGCGATTCGTTCTCAGCGATGAACGCATCGGAAAAAAAGAAGAACTCCATTACAACAAGGGAATCGTCGAGTTTATCGCCCACATGAACGAATCGAAGAAGACGATTCACCCTGAAATCATATACTTCAAAGCTGAACGTGACGGCGTTGAAGCTGAAATCGCTATGCAATGGAATGATTCGTATACCGAGTCCATTTATACATATTGCAATAACATCAACACTGTCGAAGGCGGCACACACCTCGTCGGATTTCGCTCGGCGCTAACTCGAACTGCCAATGCCTATGCCCTCGAAAGCAAATTGATCAAAGATCTAGATGGCTCGCTTGAGGGCGAAGATATTCGCGAAGGGTTATGTGCCGTCATCAGCGTCAAAGTCCGTGAACCCCAGTTTGAAGGCCAAACAAAAACGAAACTCGGCAATGCCGAAGTGAAAAGTATCGTTGAAACAGTAACGAACGATCGCCTGGCGGATTGGTTCGATCGCAATCCAAGTCTCGCTAAAACCATCATCGGGAAATGTGTCGAAGCAGCCCGCGCCCGTTTGGCGGCGCGAAAAGCACGTGACATGGCCCGCCGAAAAACAGCACTCGATTCTGGGGCTCTGCCTGGAAAAATGGCTGATTGCCAAGAGTCAGATCCAGCATTATGCGAACTGTACCTGGTGGAAGGGGATTCGGCCGGCGGCTCGGCCAAGCAAGCTCGTGATCGAAAGACACAGGCCGTTTTGCCTTTGCGCGGTAAAATTTTAAATGTTGAAAAAGCACGCTTTGATAAAATGCTTTCGAATGAAGAAATCAAGACGATGATTTCGGCTCTGGGGACAGGTATCGGGCGCGAAAATACAAACATTGATAAAGCCAGATATCATAAAATTATTATCATGACAGACGCCGACGTGGACGGCTCGCACATTAGAACTTTAATTCTCACCTTTTTTTACCGGCAATTACCGGAACTGATCGAGCGCGGTTACGTCTATATAGCGCAGCCGCCGCTCTACAAAGTCAAACGCGGCAAATCCGAAGTATACCTAAAAGACGAGACCGCGCTTTTAGAATATCTGCTTTCATCAAGTCTGCGCGAAATAAAAATTGAAAACATAAAAACCGGCGCGAGCGAAGCCAACCTTAAGGGCGCGGTTCTAGATATTAAAAAGCTCGAGGATATTTTAAAAACAATTTCGAACCGATACGATCGAGATATTCTTGTTCAGTTCCTACGAAGCCAGGCGGAACTTTCAAAAATACTGAATTCCGATGCGGACATTCAAGCGGCATTTGCAGATTTGCAGAAATGGATCGCAGCAAATCCGCTGAGCGGAATTTCGGATGCGGCGATAAAGATTGAAAAAGACCAAGAATACAACAGCCATAAATTTACGATCTCCGTCACGCGATTCGGACTTAAAACAGCGAGTGTCTTTGATCAAAATTTTTGCGCTTCGCCTGAATGGAAGGAGCTTCGCAGATTATGGTCTTCGTTTAATACGCTTTTACCGCTGCCGATAAAAGTAAAAGGCGAAGAGGGCATTGAGCCGGAATTCAGCGACTACACCGATTTTTACAATTACGTGATGGAGACAAGTAAGAAGGGGGTCTATATACAACGCTACAAAGGCCTTGGGGAAATGAACCCCGAGCAGTTGTGGGAGACGACACTCAACCCTGATAACCGAAATTTACTTCGTGTCACAATCGACGATGCCATGGGCGCAGATGAAACATTTAGCATATTGATGGGGGATCTCGTCGAGCCTCGGCGAAAATTTATAGAAGACAACGCTCTCCTTGCGGGAGAGCTGGATGTTTAGGTGAGCGATGGACACAACTAACAACACTCCGAAGCAAGTTACTGATGTCGATATTTCAAAAGAAATGCAGGAGGCCTATCTCCAGTATTCGATGAGCGTAATTGTTGGCCGAGCGCTCCCCGATGTTCGAGATGGGTTGAAGCCTGTCCATCGACGCGTGCTGTATGCCATGCACGAACTCAGCAACACGCACGACAAGCCGTACAAAAAATCGGCTCGCGTCGTGGGGGATGTAATCGGTAAATACCACCCACATGGCGACATGGCTGTGTACGACACAATAGTACGTATGGCTCAGGATTTTTCGTTGCGCTATCCGCTTGTAGACGGCCAAGGCAATTTCGGTTCAATCGACGGCGATTCGCCGGCAGCACAACGTTATACCGAAGTGCGCATGACGAAGCTCGCCGAAGAGATCCTCGAAGACATCGACAAAGAGACGGTGCCGTGGGGGCCGAACTACGATGATTCTTTGCAGATACCGCTCGTGATGCCGGCAAAGTTCCCGAATATGCTTGTCAACGGAACGTCCGGCATTGCGGTCGGGATGGCCACAAATATACCGCCCCACAATTTGGGCGAGGTAATTGACGGGTGTCTCGAGCTAATAAAAAATCCAAACAGCCGAGTCGAAGATCTCTTTCGAATGATTCCAGGGCCGGACTTCCCTACCGCGGGAGTAATTTCTGGCACCAGCGGCATTGTTCAAGCATACCGCACTGGCCGCGGGGTGATCACGCTCAAGGCTGTATCTGAAATCGTCACAAAAAAAGACCGCGATTATATCCTCGTGACCCAAATCCCCTACCAAGTGAACAAGGCCAAGCTCATAGAAAGCATTGCTGAACTTGTAAAAGAGAAAAAAATCGAGGGCATCTCGGATATTCGTGATGAATCTTCGCGCGAAGGCATGCGAATTGTCATCACGGTTAAACGAGGTGAGAATGCGCAAGTACTTCTTAACCGGCTTTACAAGTTTACTCAGATGCAAATCAGCTTCGGCATTATTCTTCTGGCGCTAGACGCGCGAAATCAGCCGAGAGTGTGGAATCTAAAAGAAATGCTCGCGGCTTTTATCGATCACCGTAAAGACATCGTCACTCGCCGATGTATTTACGATTTAAAGAAAACCGAAGCCCGGGCGCACATTTTAGAGGGATTGAAAAAGGCGCTCGATAGCATCGATGAAATCATTCAAACAATTAAAACATCTCGCGAAGGTGAAATTGCCAAAGCAAACCTGATAACCAAGTTTGCATTCAGCGAAAAGCAAGCTCAGGCAATTTTAGACATGCGACTTCAGCGCATCACAGGTCTTGAGCGCGATAAGATCACAGCCGACCTGGACGAGGCGAGACAACACATAGAATGGCTTAAAAAAGTTTTAGGCGACGAGCACGAAATATATCGCATCATCACTGAAGAACTGACGGAAATAAAAAAGAAGTACGGTAACCCCCGGCTCACTAAAATCGAAACGGATTCGACCGAAATCGAAGACGAAGATTTAATTAAGAGCGAAGATGTCATTGTTTGTGTCACAAACTCGGGCTACATCAAAAGAATCCCGATCGACGAGTATCGTATTCAGCGGCGGGGCGGCAAAGGCCTGAAGGGTGCTGAAACTCGCGAAGAAGACTACGTTTCGAAGATACTGACCGCCAACACACTCACCACCATGCTCGCAATTTCGGATCGCGGCCGCCTGTACTGGCTCAAAGTGCATCGCATCCCCGAAGGCTCGAGAACGTCAAAAGGTAAAGCCATCGCGAATGTGTTGAATCTGGCAAATGGCGAGAACATCCGAGCTATTTTGCCTGTAACGGAATTTGATCCAAAGAAATACGTGGTCATGATTACCGAAAAAGGCACGATTAAAAAGACGAGCCTTGAAGCGTTTTCAAATCCTCGTCCCTCTGGGATTATCGCACTCACAACTGATTTGAACGACAATCTAATGGATGCAAAACTATGCGAAGAAGGCTGCCATATATTTATTAGCACGAGTGAAGGAATGTCGATTCGGTTCGATCAAGACGATGTTCGAGCCATGGGGCGAACCGCTCGTGGCGTGAAAGGGATGACAATGGGTTCTGACACTGACCGGGTGGTCGGTGTCGATGTCATCCCGCCGGATTGTAAAGATGCGATTCTCGTCGTAACGAAAAACGGTTTTGGCAAGCGCACGAGTGTCGAGGAGTATCGCCTCCAGGGTCGCGGTGGCGTCGGGACGATCACACAAAAGATTACCGATAAGGTCGGCGCGGTCGTGTCTGTTAAGCTTGTAAGCGATACGGACCAATTGATGATCACGACAGATCGCGGGCAATCCATACGAATGAAAGTAACAGATATATCGTTGTTAGGTCGCAACACCCAAGGGGTAAAACTCATAGATCTAAACACCGGTGAGTTTGTGACGGGCCTTGCGCTCATCGCGGAGGGCCGCGATGACGAGGTTGAAAGCGATAGCGAAAAACCGCCCCTGCAATGATTATTCGAACGCGCGCGCTTTTGATTTCTCTAGGGGCCGCTTTGGCCATTTCGCTTTCCGGTTGCAGTTTTTCATTCACTCCAATGGAGTACCGGCGCGCCCAAAATGAGCTAAAATCAAAAGATTATAAAGACGCGTTAAGCCTATTCAGAAAAATAATGAATCGCGCGCCTGAGTCGAAATGGGCCCTGGATTCAGCTAGGCAAGCCGCGCGGGCCGCGTTTTTTGATACAAAGAACTATAATCAGGCCATAGATTTCTATACTTATCTTGTCGAGTACTCGCGCGATCAAAACGAGCGGGTTAATTCTCAGCGGCGGATTGCCAGTATTTATTTTGATAATTTGAGCGATTACCCGCGGTCCATCGAAGCTTATAATAAACTTTTGATGGTAGAGACTGACCCGCGGCAAATAGTAAAATACCGATTTAACCTGGCGCGTAGCTACTTCTACCTCAATCGTTTCTTCGATTCGAAGAACGAAATTGAGCAAGCGCTGAAAATTTCAAAAAAACCGGATCGCACGTTTGAGCTCAAAATGTTTCTTGCCAGCATCTATTTCAACATGAAGCAAGTCCCCAAGGCCCTCGAGATCTATCAAGCTCTTGAAAGCAAATACCCAAAAAAGGCGAAAAGCGAGAATCTCGCGCTTAATGAAAGTGTTTGCTACGAAGAAGAAGAAAAATTCGACAACGCCATATCGGAGCTACAAAGCATCGAATCAACCTATAAAGACCCCGAGTTTATTGCACTCAAGATAAAACGACTCAAGGAGCGCAAAGCCAATATGCCGGGGGCTCGGGGCTTAAAGCGATGATGAAAAAAGGACTGATTTTCATGGGCATGGGGTTTGAGCTTCTCGGCCTTATGCTCGGAGCCCTTTTTGTCGGCCAAGCTGTTGACAAACATTTCGGGTGGAATGGGTACGGAGTGGCGCTTTTCGTGGTTGTCGTAATGACCAGCTGGATGTATCACCTCATCGTTTTACTCAAACAGTTTATGACGAAGGTGGACGATCGTGACGAAAAATACTGAGATAACCGCCACTATCCTTATTCATTTTACCGCGATGGCACTCATTGCTGGGCTTTTCTTTGCCATTAATGCCACGCAATACGCTTGGAATAGCCTATTCGCAGGTTTTCTTGTCGGGCTTAACCTGGGGTTGATTGCTTGGACCCTGCAGCGGCTTTTTTTAAAAAAATCCGTTGCTTTGGTGACTTTCGTAATTGTAATTAAATACGCCCTTTTGTTAGGAATACTGCTTTTGCTAGAGCACTTCGGCTGGCGGATGGATTTAGGGTTCGTCGCTGGCATTGCTGCACTGTTCCCGACGCTTGGGTTTATAGCATACAGGTATAAAAGATGGTTCATTTTAACTGGACAGAATTAATCCCCGGTGTTGGCGAAAATATTCACGTCGCGACGCTTTTGATCGCCGCAGTGATTATGATTCTGCTTGCTGTTGCCGGGCGCTTTGCTCTCGGGCGCGGCGAAGAATCTATTTTGCCAGCAAACCGTTTTGGTTTTAAAGCCATATTTGAAGGTACCGTCGAATTTATAGTTTCGATGTGTGAAATGGTTATCGGTGAAGAGGGAGAAAAGTTTGTCCCCTTTTTCGCGACACTTTTCTTTTTCATTTTTATAAGCAATTTGATGGGTCTATTGCCGGGGTTTACGCCACCCACGGACAATGTAAACACGACTTTTGCGCTCGGTGTCTTTGTGTTTTTTTACTACAATTATTTGGGCATTCGTGAGCACGGCTTCGGTTACATTAAGCAATTTATGGGGCCGATGATTGCTTTGGCGCCGCTTATGTTCGTGATCGAACTTGTGTCGCACCTTGTTCGACCTTTTAGCCTAGGGTTACGTCTTTTTGGTAACATGGTTGGCGATCACACGGTTCTCGGAATTTTTCTTAACTTGGTCCCCTACTATCTTTTACCGGTAATTTTTTACGGCCTTGGACTTTTCGTCTGCTTCATCCAAGCGTTTGTGTTCACAATTCTCAGCATGATTTACGTATCAATGGCCATATCACACGATCACTAACAAGGGAGACACAATATGAAGAAATCACTTCTCGTCAGCGCCGCAGTCTTGCTCGCACCTATGATGGCGGCAGCTGCAGACGCCACGGGCGCAGCCGCAGCCTCAGGCATCTCGGATAACGCTTACTTCGCACTTGGCGCAGGTATCGCAATTGGTATTGCGGCACTTGGCGGTGCACTCGGCCAAGGTCGAGTTGGCGCATCTGCGATGGATGGTATTGCACGCAACCCACAAGCATCTAACGTTATGTTTGTGCCGATGATTGTAGGCTTGGCTCTAATCGAGTCACTTGTAATTTATGCGCTGGTAATTGCATTCATGTTGCAAGGTAAGATTCACTAATTTTTGCCGCCCGCTGTTCCGATACATTATTGATCGGTTTTCAATATGTTAGAGGAACAGCGTGGACGCTTCCGTTAATATCGATCAGCTCAAAATCCGTCTCCTGATCATTTGTAAATCAAAGAATCAGTTTGAAGGCGTCGCCAATTATCTAATTCGACGAGGGTGGGAAACCACGATTTCGACGAGCATTAAAGAAGCGTTTAAAACGATATCAGTATTCAAACCTGACTTTGTACTTGTCAGCGTCAACGTTCCGACACCGAAAATTGCACAACTTCCGATGGTTATTACGCAGACATTCAAGGCTAATACCATATTATTTTGCGAGACGTCAGACGCAAAGTCGATGAAGCTTCTCCAAACCATTGAGGCTTCGTATAAAATCATGGGCTCTGCTAGCGGACCGTCTGTCCACCGTCGAGTCAAACAGATTTTGCAAGAAATTCATCAGCCAAAGGCAGCCGTCGAAAAGAGAAACTCGGGTGATACAAAAGGTGATGGCCCTGACGCTGTCGTGATCAAGGGGTCTATTGCCTCGGGTGAAAACTCAACATTCAAAATGGATGGCGGAACCATAATCCAAAAAGGTGCGACGCTTTCAGGGTCAGCGAATTCAAATAGCACCATGTTTCACATGGGCAAAGAAATGGGTGCACGAGACAACCGGTTATCAAGCGACAGCGACATAGGGTCGGGCCCCGAGAGCGCGGGCGACGAACTGATGGCCCTTGCGGCAAGTTTTCAAGAGGCGGAGTTGCCGGATGAGGAGAGTAGCGAAGATTTGGAATTGAAGAAGCCCGATGTATCAACGGATCGTACGAGACTCAGCACGGCCGGCCGCGCGGATGAAGGTTCAGAGGATGACGGAAGCGGGTTCCCGTCAAATGTCATAGTCGGGCGCGAGAATGACCTTAAACCAGAGTTATCGGCCGAAGAGGATGCAAATCCCCATGCACAGCCTAACGACAACGTCGCCAATGGACCTGCGAGAGCAAAAGAGTCGGAGCGTATGCCTGCGGACCTCGAACGGCACAATAGCGAAAGCGGTAAACATGAAAAGACGGCCACTGCAGAGGCGCCTGCGACTCACGACGCCGCACCGGTCCCAAATATCGCGAGCAGTGGCGACATTTTTGCTAAAGTTTTAGAGATTGCGAAGGCCTGCGTGTTGCCGGAAGCGACACCGTCAGCGGTTCACGAAACCATTTCTGAAATCATAACTATTCCAATCCGAAAATCTGGAACAAACACGTATTTAGTTCTAGCCGGCCTGGGCGCCGTAGAAGAAGAACTCCACTTTTGCTCCCTGTTTATACCGCGCATGAAAAACGACCTGACGATAGAGTTTCCAGGTTTAGAGGTTGGAGAAAGCCAACGAATTGAATTTGAACTGTTCTCGACCCAAGAGCCAATCGCCGGCGAGCTAAAAACTTTTAGGGTGAAAAATGGAGCCGGAGAAATTCTAATTAAGTTTATAGAAGAGGCAGCCCACGAAGCGCAAGTTCGCTCGACAGGTGCAGGATTTAAGGCAGAAATAGATCCGAATGACCTGGTGCCCAACGCGGCGGTTGGTGTCGCGGTTTTTTTATACCTCGAAAAAAACAACAAACATTATTTATATTTGAAGCCACGCAGCCGAATCTCTGAAAAACAAAAGCTTCGACTCATATCGGAAAAATCAAAATTATTTATCAATAAGAACGATGCGAATATGTATCGAGCTGTATTGCGAAAAAATAAAACATTCGAGGCGTTTTATAACCCACCTAAACGGTCAAACAAAGCAGCCTAAGCTTACAGTAACGGCGTCACGATCGATTCAATTTGATTGCGAATTCGCTGTAAACCGGATTCTGTGAGCGATTCAAAGCGCAGAACCAAAACCGGTTGAGTATTGGACGGGCGCGCTAGCGCCCAGCCGTCAGAAAAACTAATGCGAATGCCGTCGATAAGGTTGACCTTATACCCCTCCGTGTTCTTTGAATAATGCCGACGAATTGCCTCGACGATACTCACCTTTTTTTCTTCGGTCGTATCGATGCGAATCTCGGGAGTATTATAGGTGGTGGGTAGGTCGCTCAAGAGTTCACGAACCGTTTTGCCCGTGTTCGAAATAATTTCCACAACCCGCAGAGCCGCGTAGAGAGCGTCGTCATAGCCGTAATTACGGTCGGCAAAAAAAACATGGCCGCTCAATTCACCCCCAAACGGCGCGTGCTCGGCTTTCACCTTTTCTTTGATCAAGCTGTGGCCCGTCTTCCACATGATCGGCTCGCCGCCGTATTTTCTAATATAATCGTAGATGCGATCGGAGCACTTCACGTCACCAATAATTTTGGAGCCGGGGTTTTTATCCAACACGAATCGTCCGCAAAGCGCGATCAGTTCATCTCCCAAAATTTGTTTGCCGTGCTCATCAACAAGTCCGATGCGATCTGCATCACCGTCAAAACCGATCCCGACCGTCGCGCGCGACTCTTTAACCGCCGCGCTCAACGCAATAAGATTCTCCTCAACCGTGGGGTCGGGGTGATGATTTGGAAATGTTCCGTCGGGTTTTTCGAACAGAATTTTCGGCTTGAGGCCGACTGACGCGAAGAGCTCGCGAACAACACATCCGGCGGCGCCATTACCGCAATCGAGAACAACGGGAACGGGCTTAAGTTGACCGAATTCTTTGGCATAGCGTTCGATGTATTGCGGCAGTATATTGATCGTGGTTTCTGTTCCACTTACAGAGGCTGTAATAAAATCATTTTCGGCTATCAACGTTCCGAGCGCTTGTATTTCTTTGCCGAATATCGTCGATTGACCGACTGAAATTTTGAATCCGTTATAGTTGGGTGGATTGTGGCTGCCGGTCACCATGACGCTGCCGTGAACATCGTTCAAAGCGAATGTCGCGTAATATGCGATCGGGGTCGTGACAAGGCCCAGGTGAACGACGGATCCACCACTTTTTAAAATACCGCGGGTGAGCGCTCTTACGATATCCGGGCTCGAAAGACGAGCGTCTCTACCCAAAGCAATTTTCGGTGTGCGATTGTTTTTCACGCTCGCAAAATAGGTAACTAGCCCGCGTCCTAACTTTTCTGCAAAGTCCAAGTCGAACTGTTCATTGTATACGCCTCGAATATCGTATTCGCGAAAAATGACCGGTTGATGGGCCATGTAAACTCCCCCAGTTAATTGTGGCGCGCTCGACACAAGCGCAGAGCCAAACGTATGGCTTCGATCATCGAGCCCGGATTGGCCTTGTTTTTACCAAATATGTCTTTTGCGGTCCCATGGTCGACGCTTGTCCGAATGATGGGTAAACCAAGTGTAACGTGGGCGCCGGATTGCTGCCCATGAACCGCTTTAAAGGGGATTAACCCCTGATCGTGATAAGGGCAAACGTAAAGCGAATAATTGCGCCAATTATTTGGCAAAAAGGCTGCATCTGGTACCAGGGGGCCATCTATCTTCAACCGAGACATCCTGGCTTCAGCGAGTGCTCTCTTAAAAACAGTCGATTCTTCGTCGCCGATAATCCCGCCATCGCTGGCGTGTGGGTTTAATGCCACAAGCGCAATCGGTAGAGCGGCCTTCGCCTTTGGCAATATCCGGCGAAACTGATCAGCCAAAGTAATGGTCTCGTATAGGTTCTCGTAAGAAAGGCGCTTTGCAACGGCTCTGATTGGAACATGCCCAGTGGCGAGAACAACGCTGAATTTACCTCCGAGAAAAGCCATGCGAACTCGCGTTTTTTCAACGCCGCAAATCCGAGCCAAAATGTCCGTATGCCCGATATCTGAAAACCCCGACTCACGAATCAGTGTTTTTGAAAGCGGACCTGTTGCTAACCCACCGGCACGACCCTCCAGGCACGCGCGGGCGCTCTGCTCGATCCAAATTGGTGGATGCAACGGACTTTCAACCACTAGTGCTCGCGCGTGCTCCCGCGATGATAGCGCGTCATCAAGAGACCCGACGGTTTTGCCGGCGTATTCTTTTAATAGCTGACCGCGAAGACGTTTGACCAGGTTATGTCTAGTCGGCGCGGTCATAATGATGAATTGTACGCCTTTAACGACGGGCAAACGAAGAAGTGCTTTGCAGACGATCTCGTCCCCGATCCCGTCAGTGTCACCAGTTGTTAGAATGAGTTTCAAATCAGCCGGCTTTTTGATCATGAAAGTGAATGAACGACTCGGCTCGTTTCTTTGCGAGCCAAGCGTGAAACTGCCTTTTGAATTCGATAGAGGTGAGGTATCGGCGAATCTCTTCTCGTTTCGCCTCGAGATCGGGAGAAGGAACCAAAACCTTTTTTACAACTTTGAAAATATGAAAACCATCGGGCATTTGAACCACCGATGAGACATCTCCAGCCGATAGCGGCGCGAGCACTTGTCGCAGCTGCGGATTCAAATCACTCAAGTGGAATGTTCCGAAGCTGCCGCCGTTTTGGCTGTACTCCTTGTCTTCAGAATATTGTGAAACGAGAGTGTCAAACGGCAAGCCCTCGTCGAGTTTCTTCTTCACATCTTCAGCGCGCAATTTGGCCGCGTCCACTCCACCGTTCGAGTCGGCGAAAAAAATATGAGATAACGTGTATTCGAAAACCAGCGGATTCTTCACGTGTTTTTGAGAGGAATAAAAAGCGTTGATTTGATCGTCTGAAATCTTGATTTTTGAGCTCACCTCTTTTTGCAAAAGCGTTTGACGCTCCATACTTGTTCGAATGAAATCCTGATACTTAGCGTACGTTACACCTTGCGCTTTGAGCGCGTTTTTCAAATCATCTAGACTCAATCCTTTGCCCTGTGCGATGCTGCCGATCTCAGAATCAACCTGCTCTATCGGGGTGATGATCCCTTGTTTCTTGACCGCGTCATCGATCAAATTCTGGTCAATTAAAAAATTCATCACGGCTTTATCATCGGTCTGAAGTTTTGAAACGTCGTAAAGACTCAGGAGGCCTTGATCCAAAAGTCCGTGATTTTTAAGGTCGTGTTTAAAGTGATCGACATCCGATTGAGTGATGGCATCGTCGTTTACAACGGCGACGATTCGATCGACAAGCTCCGCTTGAACTGAAACACTGAATACTAAGAGCGCCGCCACGAAAACGCTTCGGCACATCAATTTTCACTCCGATCTTGCACATAAATATGGTCAATTAAGCTATCGTTTTTATAAATGTGAGACTTTAACACCTGTTTCTCCAGCCAGTCTGAGTACACAGTTTGCTCGCTCTCAGCAAGCAGTTGTCGCTCAATACGTTTTTTGGCTTCTTCAAATGTAAGAGGGCGCCCACTTCGCTTTTCGAGGATTTGAAAAATTTGATACCCATAAGCGCTTTTCACGACTTGCCATTGTTTGAGCGGATATGGTTTTGCGCTGAACACATTTTGTGGAGTTTTCTCGACCCAACCAAGGTCACCGCCGTTTGCGCCCTCGGGTGTAATCGAAAATTTCTTGGCTAAGGCAGCAAAGCTTTTGCCAGCCTTCAACGCCGCGCGAATTCGATCAGCATCGGCTTCATTTGCCACAACGATTTGTCGAATATGCAGCGCCGCCGGCAATTGAAGTTCCGAGCGGTGCGCGGAATAGTATGTCTTCATTTCATCCGAACTGGGGCGAGCCACGCCCTTCATCAGCGTTTCTTGTACGAGCTCCTGAAGAAGAGTCACGCGTAGACGCTCTTCCCACGCGTCGAAGGTCAGCCCTTGATCCGCTAATGATTTTCGAAAAGCAATATCGTCGGGGTATTCTTTTCTAATTTTGTTCACTTCAGAGTCGAGGTCTTCTTTGCGCACAAAAATCTGATGCCTTTTGGCCCAATGCTGAGTCACCGACTGAACGATGAAGTCCTGAACGATCAATTTTTTGGTCCGCTTTAAAACGTTTGAATCTTTGGCCGAGAGATCGTCAAATAGTTTGAGTCGGTCCGCGAGCCGGTCTGAAAATTCGCCGGCAGTCATGACTGTTTCATTCACTTTTATAACCGGGAGCTGACGAATATCGCGTGCTGTTCGAGTGCATCCCGCGGCAATAACCAACGGCGAAGCGAGCGCCACAAGCACCCAGCCCGAGGCAAAAGCTTTTTTAAAGATCATCTAAGTGACTTAACTAATTTCTCGTTCTTAGTCACTCGGTATCGAGACCTGATGCTGTTGAAGTATTGATCGAAAAAAACCTTCCGTTTTTCGTCAAATACGGCGGCACGGATCTGATCTTTGTTGGCATCGCGATAGCTCCGGCGGCCGGTCATTTTAATAATATGAAATCCGTATTGAGTTCGAACCGGTGCTGAAATTTGCCCAAGCTTTAATTTTAAAAGAGCATCGTAATAAGTTGGCACCACGGTGATGCGATTTTGATATCCGATATCACCACCCGCAGGCTTACTCAAATTGTCATCGGAATAGAGGCGAACCAACTCGGCGAACGGGCGACGGCTTTGGCGAACGTCATTGTATATCTCGTATGCGCGCTTTCGGGCGGCTGCGATTTGTTCAGGAGTTGCGTCGGGTTTAAATTCAATGAGGATGTGGCTCGAGCGAATCTCCGGATTTTTTTCGTAGTAGTTTCGCATTTCCGCTTCGGTAACACGAATTTGCTGAATTTTGTCTCCTAAAACTTTATCTAGCAAACCCTTATATATATCTTTTCGAATCGCTTCGCGAACTTCGGGCTCGTCTTGTATGTGGCGCCGCTTTGCCTCTTGCACGCCCATTTCGAAGCGGATTAAGTCGGACAAAAAAGCTTGCGGAGTTGGCGGGTTGATCGTCTCTTTTTTCACTTCGGCGTAACGCTGATTGAAGTATTGAACGGTTATATTTTTGTCGCCAACGCGGGCCAGGACCTGGGCATGAGTCTGTTGGGCCAGTGCGGCAAAAAACAGGGCAATAACGATTTCTTTAGTCATGTCAGACCTCTACTTAAAACGCTAACATCGTGGTCATCGTGCAGCAATAATTTTGCCCGCCTGGTGCCGAGCGGCGTCAATGCAAGCTTTCAGATGAGCGGAAACTTCTGTGGTCGAGTCGGGTCGGGTTTGGAGCGGGGGTAAAGGTTCGTCCAGTACAACAATAACGCGAGCAAAGGGCAGTGGTAGATACGTTTTGTTCCATGATTTTTCAAAAACACGTGTGGGAGAGGCGGCCACTCCAGTCGGCACAATGGGCACTTGGCAAAGTCTCGAGAGTTCAAACACCCCGGCTTTCGGCTCGTAAATCGGACCGCGCGGCCCGTCGACTGCAATTGAAGCATTATGCCCAGACTTGACGAGCCTAATGAGGCCTTTGAGTGCGCCGGCTCCCCCTCGAGTGGATGACCCACGAGCCGTAAAGCCGCCAAACTTTCGTATAGCAAAGTCCACGATGGCGCCGTCCTTGCTGGTCGAAGTCATGGTTGAAAGGCCGTACCGTTTCACCAAATAGATAAGAGCAAGTTCGTCGCCATGCCAATGCGCGAAGATAACGGGCTTTTTTTCGGCAAGGTACTTTTTAAGGCCGGGCGCTTCGACGACTTGAATGCGCCACGAAGCAACAAGCAGGCGGTAGACAAAATAAATGAGCCAGTTCACTGAAGGAGTTTTTTAAATTCTTCGGTCAGAGACGGAACGATCTCAAAAACATCGCCGACAATTCCGTAAGTCGCCTTTTGAAAGATAGGCGCGTCTGGATCTTTATTGATCGCGACAATAACCTTGCTTCCGCTCATCCCGGCGAGATGTTGGATCGCGCCTGAAATCCCGCACGCGATGTACAAAGTCGGCGCGACAGTTTTACCCGTTTGGCCGACTTGCATCGAGTGCGGAACCCAACCCGCATCCACCACCGCCCGAGACGCGCCAACCGTGGCGCCCAAAACAGTCGCTAAATCTTCGAGCAATTTAAAATGCTCGGGGCCTTTCATGCCACGACCGCCCGAAACGATAATGTTGGCTTCGGTTAGATCGAGCTTTTCTGACGCGCCTTTGACGATCTCTTTAATTCGGGTTTTTAAATCAACCGGCGAAAGGGCGAGCTTTCTTATGTTGGCTGTCGTGTTTTTAATCGGCTGACCGATCGGCAGCTGATTAGCCCGCATGAGAATAATTTTTGTTGCGGCTGTCTGGAACTCGACGCGCGCCGAACACCTGCCGGCATAAAGCGGCTTTCTAACAACTGCGGCACCACCCGAAAAGCTGAGCTCGGTGCAATCGCTCGCAACCGCTCCCCCGATTTTTTGTGCCACTCGCGGGAAGAGATCGCGCCCCAACATTGACGAAGCGGCCAGTACGTAATCAGGCTTTGCTTCGCTTATTGCGGCGGCCATAATGCTAAAATAAAGTTCCGGGTTATAATCTTTAAGAAGAGGATCTCCGCAGACATACACTTCGCCGACACCCCAGGCCCCCAATTGGCCGGCAAGCGATTCGGCTTCAGCTCCTAAAACGACAGCTTTTGTTTCAAGGCCCGATTGCTGAGCAGCCGTTAACAGTTCGAGTGTTCCGCGTTTAAATTCTTGGCCTGAATGTTCAGCGAAAATTAAAATCATAGAACCTTTGCCTCTTCGCGCAAGAGACGCGCAAGCTCATGGCTCTGCGTTTTGACGTCGCCGGCCAGGATTTTCACCGCCGGCTTTTCTGGCGGCAGCCGAAATTCGGCATAGCGAAATGCACCTTTAGCCGGATCGACTCCGAGATCATTCAAGCTCACTTCTTTAATCGTCTTTTTCTTTGCCTTCATGATGCCAGGCAGGCTTGCGTATCGCGGAGTATTAAGGCCCTTGTTTGCCGCCAACAAAGCCGGCAACGAAATTTCAAAAATTTCTTTGGTGCCGCCTTCAATTTCGCGCTCAACGGTTGCGACGCCGCCATTCAATGTCAGCTTCGAAATAACTGTGGCGTGAGGGATGCCAAGTTCACCGGCTAAGATTTGGCCGACACTCGCGGCGTTGTCATCGATTGCGTGTCGGCCCGTCAGCACGAGGTCAAACGCGCCTTCTTTTTTCAAAGCAGCCGCCAGAGCACGACCGGTCAAAGAGGTGTCTAAAAATTCAGGAGCGTCGATGACAACAGCCTCATCGGCCCCCATGGCAAGGGCGGTACGAAGTGCTTCGGAGCATCGTCCTTTGGGGCCGAGACAAAAAACAAGCACGCTTGAACCGGCGTTGGAGTCGCGAATTTTGATGCCCTCTTCGATGGCGTGTTCGTCATATGGGTTAATCACCCATTTGACACCTGTCGGCTCGATACCCGACTGATCGGGCTTAAGTTTTATTTTGGTCTCCGTGTCGGGGACCTGCTTGATACAAACCGCAATGCGCATTAAATTGACTGTACTCGGATTTTTTCGCCAAGGCGACTAATTTGTTCTAAAAAAGTTGAGGTTTGACGTGTCCACGAAGGCGTATTTTTCATCGACAATCGGCAGAAAACAAATAATGGCAATCGCTGGTCTCGGCCTTTGTCTTTTTGTTTTGGTCCATGCCGCAGGCAACATGCTCCTTTTTAAAAGCTCCGAAGCGTACAACCGTTATAGCAACGATTTGATCACGAACCATTTGATTTATGTCGCTGAAGCCGGCCTCGTATTCTTCTTTTTGGCGCACATCGTGCAGGGTATTGTTGTCACATTTCGCAACCGCAACGCGCGCAAACCCGGCTACGCCGTACGATCTAACGGGGCGAAAGGGACCTCGCTCAACAAGCGGACCATGATTTTGCAAGGGCTGATCATTTTGGTATTTGTCATTCTTCACTTGCGCGAATTCAAATACGGGCCGGAATACACCGTCGTCTACAACGGTGAGCAAATGAGAGATTTATTCCGCCTCGTTCATCAAACGTTTCAAAATCCTCTTTATGTCGGCTGGTATTTGTTAGCGGTCACGATTTTATGCTTTCACCTCGCGCACGGCTTTTACTCCGCACTGCAAACTCTCGGCATGCAAAACGACCGGTATCGGCCGATGAGCCAGGCGCTCTCGGTCGCCTTCGGAGTTTTGGTCTGTGGCATGTTCGCAGCGCAACCCCTCTACATGTTGCTTTTTTATAAGGGATAAATCATGGCGACAAAACTCGACGCAAAAGTACCTGGCGGCCCGATCGAAGAAAAGTGGGATAACCACCGCTTTGATATGAAGCTCGTCAATCCAGCCAACAAGCGCAAATTCGACATCATTGTTGTCGGTACGGGGCTTGCTGGCGCTTCGGCAGCGGCCTCATTAGCTGAGCTCGGATACAACGTAAAGAGTTTTTGCATCCATGATTCCCCGAGACGTGCGCATTCAATTGCTGCCCAGGGCGGCATCAACGCCGCGAAAAATTACCCGAACGACGGTGACTCGATTTATCGGCTTTTTTATGACACGGTCAAGGGCGGCGATTTCAGATCGCGCGAAGCGAATGTCTATCGCCTCGCTCAAATTTCGAACCACATTATCGATCATTGCGTCGCCCTAGGTGTCCCCTTTGCGCGCGAATACGGCGGGCTTTTATCGAACCGGTCATTTGGCGGCGCGCAAGTTTCGCGCACGTTTTATGCCCGCGGCCAAACGGGGCAGCAACTTCTACTGGGAGCCTACTCCTCCCTCATGCGCCAAGTAGGCCTCGGCAAAGTCAGACTTTATCCGCGCCGAGAAATGCTTGACCTTGTAGTCGTCGACGGCAAAGCGCGCGGGATCACGTGTCGTAACCTGATCACGGGTGAAATTGAATCTCATGAAGGGCATGCCGTGGTGCTCGCGACCGGCGGTTATGGCAACATATTTTTTCTCTCAACGAACGCAAAAAATTCGAACGTCACGGCGAGCTGGCGCTGCCACAAAAAGGGCGCGCTCTTTGCAAATCCCTGTTTTACACAGATTCACCCGACATGCATCCCGGTTTCGGGCGACTATCAATCGAAATTGACGCTGATGTCCGAGTCGCTTCGTAATGACGGGCGGGTATGGGTGCCAAAGCAAAAAGGCGACAAACGGTCTCCGCAAGACATTCCCAATGAGGATCGTGATTATTATTTAGAGCGAATTTATCCAAGCTTTGGCAACCTTGTACCTCGCGATGTCGCCTCGAGACAGGCTAAATTTCGCGTGGACGAAGGGCGCGGAGTAGGCGACACGGGCGTCGCTGTATACCTTGATTTTCGTGACGCGATTAAGCGCCTCGGCGAAGAAGGGATCGCGGAAAAGTACGGAAATCTTTTTCAAATGTACGAAAAAATCACGGGCGAAAATCCGTACAAAGTGCCAATGCGGATTTACCCGGCGGTCCATTACACGATGGGTGGTTTGTGGGTTGATTACAACCTTATGAGTACGATCCCGGGGCTTCATGTTTTAGGTGAAGCGAACTTTTCAGATCACGGGGCCAACAGACTCGGCGCTTCGGCTCTCATGCAGGGCCTTGCCGATGGGTATTTCGTCATCCCCTATACGCTTGGCAGCTACCTTGCATCTAGCAAACTCGAAAAGGTCACGACCGATCATTCGGCATTTAAAGAAAGTCGGGCCGATGTGACAGCACGAATTGATAAGCTTCTTCACATGAAGGGTTCTCGCACGGTCGACGAGTTTCATCGGCACCTGGGTAAAATCATGTGGGATAAAGTCGGCATGTCGCGCAACGCGAAGGGGCTCAAAGAGGCGATCAGTGAGATTCAAAAGTTGCGTGAAGAGTATTGGCAGGATGTGCACGTATCAGGCGAACCCACTTATAAAAACGAGGATCTCGAAAAAGCGGGTCGCGTCGCCGATTTTCTTGAGCTCGGCGAGCTTCTCGCGCTCGATGCATTGACGCGCGAAGAATCCTGTGGCGGCCATTTTCGTGAAGAATATCAGACCCCCGAAAACGAGGCGAAACGCGACGACGAACACTTCTGTTTCGTGTCGGCTTGGGAGCACGTATCGGGCGCAAAATCGAGCTGGCAGCTCGAAAAGGAACCGCTCGAATTTGAACATGTACACCTTGCTACGCGCAGCTACAAATAGAGGACGGAATAATGGAGCACGGATCAAAAAACAAACTCAACTTGAAATTAAAAGTTTGGCGACAAAACGGGCCGAAAGAACCCGGCCACTTCATGGACTATGAAGCGAAAGACATTTCGACCGACATGTCGTTTCTAGAAATGCTAGATGTGATGAACAATGACTTGATTCGACAGGGCAAAACTCCTGTTGAATTCGACCACGACTGTCGCGAAGGGATTTGCGGCGCCTGCTCGCTCGTGATTAACGGCAACCCGCATGGTCCGCAGCTGGGCACAACGACATGTCAGCTTCACATGCGGCATTTTAAAAACGGCGACGTTATTTATATTGAGCCGTTCGTCGCCCACTCATTTTCAGTTGTGCGCGATCTCGTGGTCGATCGAAGCGCTTTTGATCGCATCCAACAGGCCGGCGGCTTTATTTCGGCAAATACGGGCAACGCGCAGGACGCCAATGCGCTACCCGTTAACAAAACAGATTCGGACGCCGCCTTTGATGCGGCGACTTGTATCGGATGCGGTGCTTGTGTTGCGGCCTGCAAAAACGCATCTGCCAGTCTTTTTGTGGGAGCCAAAATCGCCCACCTCGCGCGGTTACCCCAAGGCCAACCGGAGCGCGACCGGCGAGCACTTGCTATGGTGGCACAAATGGATGCCGAAGGCTTCGGTTCGTGTACCAATACAAGCGCATGTTCTGCAGCGTGCCCAAAAGAAATAAGTGTCGATGTGATTGCGCAAATGAATCGCGATTACTTATGCGCAGTTGCCAAAGAACCGAAACACAAAGCTTTAACAGAATCCCCCTAAACTTATTAAAAATTATTGCCGAACAGGTAACCCATAAGGATTTCGGGGGTGTCTCCTATGGGTATGAAGTCGGTTGGCGAAATATTAAAAGAATTAGGGTTCAACAAAGACGCTCCTCGAGAAGCGCATATCGCATTTTTGAAACATCTGGCCAAAGCGGCGGATCAAACCGCCAACATCTATGAAATCCCATCAATTGAAACTAAGCGCGAAAAAAAACGCGACTACAAAATCGGAGAGCAGCTAGATTTGTTCGGAGAATATCCGGATGATTCGAGAAATCTCTCAACGCGCAAATTGACGAAGTCGGGCATATCGAGCTGAGTGCAATGTGAACCATATGGCACGAGTTGAAATTCGCTGCCTTTAATTTTTTTATTCATATCTTCCTGATACTTTTGCGGCGTAATTGAATCTTTCGCGCCGCTAATTATAAGTGTCGGTACTTCAATCCGCTCGTAAACGGGCCGGCCGTCATAATCCATCATATCTTGAAATAGTCGCAAAAAAGCCGCCATATCGAGGGCGCTCACTCCGCGCAAATAGATCTCAATATCTTTAAGTGACGTGAGATGAATGTTGAAGCCGCCGAGAAGCGCAGCGAGTTGCACGGAGAAGGGATTGGCAGTGCCCTTTTCCCACAAATACGTAAGCGTTTCGGGTGCGTAATCAAATCCCGTTTTGAAATAGCGAAAGAGCTGACTCGCTACGCCGTTACCGAACATCCCAGTAATTGGGTCCGACGCAAAACCGTTAATAAAAACCAAATTATCAAAATATTGAGGGGCCAAGTCGTAAGCACGTATAAGAACTTGCGCTCCAAATGAATGGCCCCAAAAACTCGCGCGCTCGAGTTCAAGGTGATCCATGAGAAGGTTTAAGTCGCGGGCGAGACCGTCGATGGTCATGGATTCTCGGTCAACCGGCAGGTCGCTCTTATGGTGGCCCCGGTAATCAAAAACAATAGTTTTGTAAGAACCGGAAAAGGCTTTTATCTGATACTGCCAATGATTGATGAGGCAGCCGATTCCGTAGGCGAATACGAGCGGTTTTGCGGTATTATTCGGATCATCAGAGGGGCAACGAACTTCGTAGTAAATTCGGGTTCCGTCGAAACTTTTAAAATACCCGGTTCGTTTAATGACAGGCGCTCGCAAGTCACTCATTCTTTATAACTGACCTTGATAATAGTATTCGAAATCTGAATTTCATCTCCCGCATGTAACGTCTCGGTCGCAGCGGGGGCGCCATTAAGTTTAACTTGTTTTGGATGAGGCGTCTCGTACAACGCAAGCCCATCTCGAGGAGTGACCCTAAAGGCCAGGGGTGGTGAATCGAGCACGTGAAATTCAAGCGTGTCCTGACCGATTTCACGAGGTCCATAACCCATAACCCATTGCGTTCCGATCTGGTCACCGCGCACCACAGTTAGGATCAAAAGCGGGTCAAACGGTATCAATGGAATTGGCTGATTTTTAACTTTACTTAAGGCCCGTTTTGCAAATCCGGCCAAGTATTCATCCCATGTAAGTGGCGTCTTACGCTTCGGCGGAGGCGGCGGTTCGATCGCTTTAATCGACTCGTGCAAGCCTGGCTGTGCGTCGGGGGCAGAAATCACCTCGATTGTAGTATTACCGGCGCGAAAGACAACGCCCTTAGTGAGCTCGATATGGGCCACGCGGCGCTTTTCTAGTCGAATACCGTTTGTTGAGCCGAGATCCGTTAAAATGAGCTGCCCACTCTGATTACGTTCAATTCTTGCGTGGCGGCCCGACAACTTAGAGTCGGGAAATGAAATTTGGGCTGTGCTCGCCCGCCCAATGACGGCGCCTTCAATTACGTCAAATGCTTGGCCTGTGGCAGGCCCCGATCGAATTATTAGCTGTAAGCGCATCCCATCGTTATATCTTAAAATACTGAAAGCTTGAACGGTCCCGATGAACATGTTAGAAACACGCCAATAATTTTATCGTCCTTGCTCCTGCGGCTATGTGTTCGGGGGCTTTAACCGAAAGGATACCTCGATGTCTGAGGCTCAAAACGAAACTTCTGTACGCCATTATGAATCGGTGATCATTCTCCACCCAGATGTACCCGAAGCCGAGCAAAAGAACTTCTTTAAGAGAAATCAGTCTACAATCCAAAAATTTGGTGGCTCAATTCACCACATTGACACATGGGGCAAGCGCCGGCTCGGTAACCCAATTGAAAAATTGCGTCTAGGTACCTATTTTCATACGACATTTGAAGCCAAAGGCGAATGCGTAGCCGAACTTGAGCGCCTTATGCGGATTGATGAACGCGTTTTGCGCTTTATTCACGTCCGGTTAGATGAGCGAAAGAGCTTGAGTCAACACGTCGAAGACTTTCATCGCACTTTGGCCGAAGCTCACAAGCGCGAACAAGAAAAAGAAGCCAAAGCACAAGCACGCCGCGCGGCTCAAGCCGGTGGTGGTGGGGGCGGGTTTGGCTCGCGAGGCCCACGAGAGGTCAATTATGGTCCGAAGCGCGGTGGGTCTGCTGAAATGCCGGGCGAAGATGAAGAGTCGGGCGAGGAAATTTAGTTGCAGAATAACACGCTAAAAGTACCAGTTTTAATTCTGTGGTCCTTGGTATTGGCAGTTTTCACGGCCTTTTTGAGCGCAGCCCCGCTCAAAGCTGCGCGAACAGCCGTCGGCCAAGGCGTGTTTTGCGTCATTGGCTTTGCACTCTGCACATCCTTTTTTATTCTTCACTTTTATGCTCTCGCTTTTGTCTTTGGCGCTCAGACCGTGCTGATTGCAGCTTATAGTGAGTTTGAAGAGCACGGTTTATCATTGCGTCAGTCCGCAATTCTCTCTGTATTTGTTGCTTCGCTGGCATCAGCATCCGCGTTTTTCTTGTGGGGTGCTTTTGAAAAGAAAAATCTATTTGAGATTTTCACCGGATGGATAGCCGAGTTCTTAAAGCGCGCGGCTGCCATGAAAATTCCTCTGTTTCAAGGCTTGAAGCCGGAAGTGCTGGTTTACCAACTGCCCTCCGGTCTCGTGATCTTTTTAATTTTATCTTTGGCATTTGCACTCATTTTGGATCGACCGATTTCTCGCTGGATGGGCACGATCCAAAAGCCGAACAAAAAGCTCGCAGACTATACGAATCCTGATTTTTTCATTTGGATATTGATACTTTCGCTTCTCGGTACTTTTTTGAATTCTGCAACGCGGCCCATACAAGAGGTGTCGCTTAATGTTCTGAATATTTCAATTCTTGCATACTTTTTTCAAGGGCTCGGTGTTCTCGGTAGCTATTTTGAAACTTTTCAAACAGGATTTTTGTGGCGGCTCGTGTGGATAGTCATTCTGGTCATCCAGCTGCCTATTGTTTTGAGCGCCGTTGGAGTTGTCGATTATTGGCTGGAATTCCGCCGGCTGTTTATGAAAAAAGCGGCACAGTTAAAAAAGAAACGAGTTTAGGAGTTATTATGAAAGTGATTCTACAAAAAGACGTAAAGAATGTAGGCAAGGTTGGCGACGTGGTTAACGTTGCCCAAGGGTACGCGCGAAACTTTCTCTTCCCGAGAAAGCTGGCGACGGTAGCTGATGAAAGCAAAGTTCGGATGTGGGAACATTTGAAGGCAGTTTCTGAAGCTAAGAAGAAAAAAGCATTGGCAGAGAGAAAGACTCTTCTTGAAAAGCTCGAGGGTGTGACACTGGAATTTAAAATGTCGGCGGGTGAAAAGGAAAAAATTTTCGGTTCCGTAACGGCGCATGATGTCTCTCGAGAGCTGGAAATGAAAGGTTTCTCAGTGGATCGTCGTGACATTCACTTCGAGCCAATTAAATCACTTGGCCAGCATAAAGTGACAGTTGCCTTTGGCGAAGGGTTAAGCGCCGACCTCACTGTCGTAGTCGAAAAGGCTTAAATCGCAAACTGACGATAAAACATCTTGTAGGTAGTTCGCCATAACTGTGCGGATTTCGTCGAGTGTTGCGCGTGCGGGGTCAAGGCCCGCTTCATTTAATATCCGCGACAGTTCGGTTTCAGCAGGGCCCTGGGGCAACCCGGTTGCCGATACGATATTTGAAACTAACTCTTGACCTGTCTTCGTCATTTCAGCCTTCATGGCAAACTGTGAATCGGCTCCATGCCGACATACAATGGACAGAGTCAGTACAACAAAAGGTTAGGTATTTTTCAAATAGGCCGACCCGGCCTAGACCTTCGGTTTATAGCCAATTATTTTAAATCTGGACTGCTGCCGGGGCTAAACCTATTTGGCTCTTAAAGCGTTGGTGCGAAATTCTTGGGCTTACTGGTGACAGGCTGCAAGTGAGTGACGCGGTTATTGCCGCCGGATGGCTGCGGAGGCGTGGGAGCGGGTCCGCCAGTTGATTCGATATTGTTTTCAAAAAGGCCATACTCGGGTACCCAGCGTAGCTTCACAGTGCCAGTCGGGCCGTTTCTTTGCTTGCCGATAATCACTTCGGCAAGGCCTTTTATCTCTGGTGTATCGCGATCGTAGTAATCTTCGCGATAAAGCATCATTATAACATCAGCGTCCTGCTCGATCGAACCCGATTCACGCAAGTCTGAAAGCATGGGGCGGCGATCCGAGCGGCCTTCAACCCCTCGATTGAGCTGGGCGAGAGCAATGACGGGGATTTTTAATTCACGGGCGATACCTTTTAAAAGTTTCGATATTTCAGAGACTTCGCGTTCACGACTCTCGACCTTTTGTTTGAGACTCATCATCTGGAGGTAATCTACGATCAAAAGATCAAGACCATGTCGGGCCTTCATTCTTCTCGCTTTTGCGCGAATATCAAAAGGGCTGATCGCCGAGGTATCATCAATAAAAAGTGGGGCCTCGCTCATTCGTGCGGCGGTATTGATGAGCTTCGGCCATGCGTACTCGTCAATACTGCCGCTTCTCAGTTGCCCTGCCGGAATGCGCGCTTCACTCGAAAGCATGCGCATCATCACCTGCTCTTTGGCCATCTCAACAGAAAAATATGCGACTGTTTTTCGCTCTCGGAGGGACGCATTCATGGCGAGGTTAAGGCTAAAAGCCGTTTTGCCCATGGACGGACGTGCGGCGACAATAATAAGTTCACCAGGCTGAAACCCGGCCGTCATTCTATCAAGGTCAAAAAAGCCGGAACCAATTCCGGTGACGTCGCCTTTGAGAGCATAGAGTTGCTCCAATTTCTCTAGACTCAACTTCACCAGCTTAGAGGCGTCGACTAGATCACCCGACTGATTCTCTTCAGCAATTTTAAAAATAGCGGCTTCGAGCTCGTTTAGAAAGCCGTCGAGATCCGGATACTCTTGAGTGTACGAGCGCTCAGCGAATTCTTGGCTCACCTGAATAATTTGGCGAAGGATCGATTTTTCACGCACAATTTGAGCATAACTTTTAATGTTCACGATGGACGGCGTTTGATCCATCATCTCTGCGAGATAGGTCGGACCGCCAACGGTGTCGAGCTGGTTGTTCTGCATTAGAAAATTAGAGATCGTAACAAGGTCAGTCGGTTGACCGCGCCGATTCAATTCGCGAACGGCTGTGAATATGGTCCGGTGGCTTGGTTTATAGAAGTCGTTCTCGGTCAAAATATCTGAGACGTTGTCCCACGCGTCTTGTTCGAGCATAAGTCCGCCGAGCACGGATTGCTCAGCCGGAATATTTTGCGGAGGCACACGCGAATTGGCCTCGGATATGCCCATTTAGCCCCCCAAAGTCAGTAAAGAAAAGCGTACGCCCAAATCGCACGCTGAGTTTGCGGGGCTATGCTAAGACGTAAAACCAGATGACCCGCTGATGTCGAAGTTAAATAGAGCTGCGTTTATTTCTAGCCCTAATTTTATAAGTATCAATCTTTTTCTTTAAAGTGTTGCGATTGATGCCAAGGAGTTGAGCCGCACGAAGTTGGTTACCGCGGCAACTTTGCAGGGTGAGTTCAATCAACGGCTTTTCGACTTGCTCCATGACAATGTTGTACAAGCCGCTGATCTCAACTTGGGCCGCCGTTTGCTGCTGAAATAACACCTCAAGCTTGCTCTTCACAAGTTTTTCTAAACTCACCGATTGCAAATTTGCCACAAACAAATGATCGGAATTGTTATGAGACGGGTTGTTATAGGGTGGGGGATTGTGTTGGGTACCGGAGCTGGGTGAAGTCGCCAAGGTTCAACCTCCAAAAAATTTTTTCACACACCGCGAACTGAAGGAGACCAGATATACTTATGAAGTTGCAATTGCAACCGTGCAGTTGATTTTTGCTGCAAAATTTTTTCGGCGAGCCAGCGAGGGTCAATTATTTCGAAGCTTGGGCTATAGAGCACGACATTTTTTTCAGCGATGCAATACTGCTTGACGAATGCTTCGGACCAAAAAAAATCTTCGTCCGATCCGATGACAAATTTAAATTCACTGTTAGGTCGGGTCAGATTTTGGAGCTTAAACCGCCCGAGTTCGCCGCTGCTTGGAGTTTTAACGTCGATAACGCATCGAACGCGCGCGTCGACGGCAAGACAACTGATATCCCCGCTCGTTTCAACCGACACCGCGTAGTTTTGATCGCAGAGATGAGTTAAAAGCTCGAAAGATTCCTTTTGCAAAAGCGGTTCGCCGCCGGTTAAGCAGACTCGCTTTGACGGGTAAGCGGCGATCGCGCTTAAAACCTCAGGGACCGTCATTTGGCGACCCTCATGGTAGGCGTATTTTGTATCGCAATAGGTGCAGCGCAGGTGACAACCTGAGGTGCGAACGAATATCGTCGGGCACCCGACTAAAGTCGATTCACCCTGAATGCTGAAAAAAATCTCGTTAATTTTCATTCGCGCCCAGACTACTAATCGTTGGTTTGAATCAGTAAACTAAACCCATGAGTCAACTTTTTAAGCGTTTCAGCAGGGATATCATCGGGCTCATTTGGCTGTCCACGGGTATTTTTTTAGCATTGGCCCTGGCCACATACCATCCGACAGACCCCTCGCTGAATTCAATCAGTAGTCATAGTGTAAGAGTACATAATGCCTGCGGGTACTTCGGGTCATTTCTTGCCGACATTCTCTTTCAGCTTGTGGGTTTCAGCGCGTGGCTCATCGTTTTGAGTCAGTTCAAGCTGGCATGGAAAAGTTTTCGGGGCGGCGAAGGTAAAAAATCCCGTCTCGGCGGGCTATGGGTTTGTCTTTTTCTGTTAACCGCAGCGAGCCTCTTTGCGCTCTATCTGCCCAACCACCGGTACTTTTCCGGCCAGGTACTTGCAAGCGGGATGCTCGGTGCCATGATTGAGCGCGCTCTCGTTCGCGTTTTCAACCCTACCGGCGTGGCCATCATCCTATGGACGTCGTCTCTTATTTGGCTTGTGTTTTACACCGAAAAAACATTGGGCGAAATGCTCAAAGGGGCAAACAAAATCAGTGGGCCTATTGCTGTCTCTCTAGCGAATGCTCGCAAGATTTGGGGTCGCCTCGCTCCCAAACTAGCAAGTGCATTTGAAAGCCCGCAAATTCTAATCGCGAATGCCGACTCATCGTCAGCACAGCACAACGCCCTGATCGAGCCGCGGAGCGCACAGAAAAGCCAGTCGCCGCAATTTTTCACGATTGATGAGCGAAATAAACCAAATTTTGGTGAAATAAACATCGAACCTGCGGATGATAGTGAAAAAGTCGAAGAAGCCCCAAAAAAGCGAGCCATCAGTTTAAAAAAGCCGATTCAAACGCGCATTGAAAATTGGGAGCTGCCCAAACTTTCGATGCTCGAAGATCCGCCGTTTAATCGCAAAAAGATAGAGGAGCGTGAAATTCGCGACAAAGCGCAACGGCTTCTCAATAAGCTCAAACATTTTGGTATTACGGGTGAGGTCGTCGGCGCCAAGCCGGGGCCGGCGGTCACGATGTTCGAGTATAAGCCGAATGCCGATGTCAAAATCAGCCGGATCACCGATCTAGCCGATGATTTGTCTCTAGAACTCAGCAGCGAATCGGTCAGGATCATCGCGCCCATCCCCGGCCGCGACGTCGTGGGGATTGAAACTTCGAATTCAAGTCGCGAAACTGTCTATTTAAAAGAAATACTCGCCAGCGAAGAATTTTGGGATGAAAAAATCGCGCTGCCGTTGGCGCTCGGGTGCGAGGCCGACGGCTCACAGAAAGTGGTCGACTTAAGAAAGATGCCTCACCTGCTCGTCGCCGGCACAACCGGCTCAGGCAAATCGGTTTTTGTCGTGTCGCTTTTGACGGGTCTTCTTTTTCGGCATTCTCCCAAAACATTGAAACTCATTTTGATTGACCCAAAGCAGGTGGATCTCGCCTCATTTTCGCGGGTCCCGCACCTTGCGATGCCGCCGATTCGCGAACCCAAAAAGGCGATCAATGCGCTTCGGTGGTCCATCCGCGAGATGGAAAAACGCTACCGTTCAATGGCAAAATTCGGCGCGCGCGACATCGAATCGTTTAACAAAACCGTCGGCAAATTAAACGCGTCGGATATCGCCGAACACGAACGTATCAACCAGGAGTACGAAGGCGCGCTGCAGACTGCGCAAACCTATTATTATTCGGCACAACCCTACACGATTATTGTTGTTGAGGAGTTCGGCGATTTGATGGCCGTAGATAAAAGCAATGTTGAAACGGGCGTCGTGCGCCTGGCGCAAATGGCTCGCGCTTGCGGCATTCACTTGATTTTGGCTATGCAAAGCCCGCGTAAGGATGTGGTCACGGGTCTTATCAAAACGAACATCCCCGGCCGGGTGAGTTTTAAAGTCGCGAGTAAAATGGATTCACGAATCATTTTAGATGAGAGCGGAGCCGAACGGCTTTTGTCTCGTGGCGATATGCTTTTTCTTGCCCCCGGCGTTTCGAAACCGCTTCGGCACCACGGGCCGTGGGTGACCGATGCTGAAATTCAAAGCGTTTGCCAGTTTTGGACGTCGCAGGCCGAGCCCGAGTTTGACCCAACAGCGATGCGAGCTCTAGAAGGTTCGGCCGGCTCTGGGCCTTCTCCAGACGGTGAGAGCTCAGACGGATTTGAAGGCGATGCCATGGACGGAGAATTCGATGAGCGCTATGACGAAATACTTGCGTATGTTTCAACTTTAAAAGAAGTGAGTGCGTCTCATATCCAAACACGATTTCGCCTCGGTTACCCGAGAGCGGCTCGGTTGATGGAAGTCTTAGAAAATCAAGGGGTTGTCGGCCCCGCCAACGGCAGTAAAAAACGACAGGTTTTAGTTAACGAGCTCAAGTGACCGCTTGCTGAACGGCCGGGCAAAGCATAAGCTTCACGGCGAGGCATGCGGTCATTTAATGTTTTCATAAGCATAGCATTATTAGCAGGTTCCCTCTTTGCGGCTCAAAACAAAGTCGTGCCAGCGCGCGCGTCGCGCGCCATCGCGGCGGCCCGCCAAAAAATTCTCGACGGTGATCGTGTCGCCGCGCTGCAAATATTGAAAGCGGCTTTGCTAAACGAAAAAGACCCGGCGCGAATGACACGTCTACAAAACGAAGTGACCCACTTGAGCGAGTTGTTTCTCACAAACGACGGTCAGAAAAAATTTGAGCTTGCTGAATCGGATCGACATTCGGGCGGGCCTGATTACCTTTCCATCTACGATGATGCGCTCAAGTTAGAACCAGGAAATACCCGAATCATGGCCGGGTATGTGTTGGGGCTGATAGCGAAAAAAGAGTGTCGAAAGGCACTGGACGAAGCTGCGGAAATTCAAGAGAGCGATCCGAACATGCCGGAGCTACGTTATCTCACCTTTCGCGCGCAGTTGTGCGCCGACCCGAGTGCTTTGACGACGAAAAATGACCTTGCGCTCGACGCCGATAAATTTTCTGCCATTTACCGAAAAGTGGCTCGCTCTGAAGAAGAGTTCGACCGCGGCGACGTGCAAAGTGCCCTTGAGTTCGCCCGGGCAGCCATAAAGATCGATGACAAATTCCCGGAGAGTTACTACTGGGCCTATAAGGCTGAGCAGGCGGACGGCCGTGGTGTTGACGACGCACAGAGGTTTCTTTACCTGTGTAAGGGTTTGAGCGCTCAAACCCGGCGGCGCTATAATTATGAACCCATGCTCTGTACTCAGGTCGACGAAGCTGAGCAATACGTGCAAAATGCGGAGGCACAAAAACATGAGGGTGCATAAATTTTTAATGCTATTGCTGCCGCTCGCGGCTTTTTTTCTCGCGCATTGCGGGGTCAAGGGAGATCCCGTAGCGCCCGAAATTCCACCCGTCATCGGCAACGGGCACCCAACCGTTAAGCGTGTATATAAAAAATCGAAAGCGGATACGCAGGACGACGACAATGACGACAACTCAGACAACTAAATTCAAAGGCGTTCTAACCGCACTTGTAACGCCATTCAAAAACGGGCGCGTGGATTTTACCTCTCTTCGCCGACTCGTACAGCATCAAATCGAAAATGGCATAAACGGGTTTGTGGTGAACGGTACAACCGGTGAAAGCCCGAATCTGACGGATTCAGAGGTAGAAAAAATATTTCGATTCGTTAAGAAAGCGGCCAAGGGAAAAGTCTCGGTAGTATTAGGTACCGGCTCGAACAGTACAAGCGCGGCAATTTTGAAAACAAAAAAGGCCGCGGTGTGGAAGGCGGACGCCGCGCTCGTGGTCACGCCGTATTACAATAAGCCGCCGCAGCGCGGTCTGATCGCCCATTTTCAGGCGGTTGCAAAAGCGTCGCCCAAGACGAAAATCATTTTGTATAACGTACCCGGCCGCACGGTCGTGAGTCTTACGGCTGAGACAATTGTCGAACTTTCGAAAACGAAAAACGTTGTGGGAGTCAAAGAAGCTTCGGGGCAAGTCGGTCTCGTGCCGGCGCTGAGAGCACAAACGAAAGAAGGGTTTTTATTGGCGAGCGGAGATGACGCCAGCTGCATCGACTTTGTGCTCGCCGGCGGCGATGGCGTGATTTCGGTTGTGTCGCATGTGATCCCCGCCGCTATGAGTGCGTTGATAGATCGCGCGCGAAAGGGCGACGAATCAGCCCGCGACGAATTCGCAAAATATAGAAACTTGATTGATTTGATGGGTGTCGAAGCAAATCCGATACCGGTTAAAATGGCGCTTTATCTTCAGGGGCTGATTGACTCACCCGAACTGCGGTTGCCGTTAGTCCCGCTTGCGCCCGAGTACAGAGCGCAAGTCGCGGAGGAGCTTAAAAAATTCTCGCGCCTCTCGAGGTCGAAATGAGACGGGGGTTTATCATCTCTGGCGCTGCCGGGCGGATGGGTCAAGAAATCGTCCATCTTCTTGAAACGCGACGGGCCGAAATAATTGCCACGATCGACCATCGCGGTCGGGGCACGCACGAATCGATTCGTGAATTGCAAATCGTTGGGGGCGGTAAAGGCTGTGTGCTGATTGATTTTTCGTCGCCGACCGGGCTATTAGAGTGCTTGAAATGGTGCGAGAAGCACAGAGTTCCAATTGTAAGCGGCACGACGGGGATATCTGATAGACACCATCGAGCACTTAAAGCGGCGGCTAAGAAAGTTCCCGTCTTGTGGTCGCCCAACATGAGCCGCGGCGTAAACATAATGAATGAAATCATTCGCGAGTTTGGCCACATCCTTGGCGATTTCGACGTTCAAGTCGAAGAGGCTCATCACAAACGTAAAAAAGATCGGCCAAGCGGCACGGCGCGGCTTTTGCAAACATCACTTTGCGACGCCACGGGCCGAAAGGTGCCAGCTCCGATATCCATTCGTGGCGGAGGAATTTTTGGTATCCATAAACTCTGGGCCATGAGCGAAAGCGAAGTGTTAACGATCGAGCATACGGCACTCAATAGAAAAGTCTTCGCAGAGGGCGCTATAGAGGCTGCGGTTTGGCTATCGAATAAAAGGCCGGCGCTTTACGCTTACCGGGATTTATTAAAATGAAACCGGCAAATACGGTGTTGGTATCGATAAAGACTTTTTCTGATCAAAATCTCAGCGTGATGAGGTCCGTACTTCGGTCGACGAGTCAATTTTTAGAAATTAAAAAAGTATCGTCTATATACAGGGTAGATCGACCGGCCGAGAGTTTAGTGAGTCTTCGTGACATTCGAAAAGAAGAATATCTGGGGTGTTATGCGCTGGTCTTTATGGCTAACGCAACGGTTGAACCCCGTGACCTGCTTGGGGAGTTGCAAGACGTCGAACGACGTCATCAGAAAGAATATCTTCACCGCTCAGTCAGCATTAATCTTTTGATGTACGGTGAAAGTGTCGTTATGTTGCCAGGATTGTCGATTCCCCACCCTGAAATGCATTTGCGGCCTGAAGAAATAGTCCTTTCGACAGAAGTGGCCGGCGAATTTCGGCATCCTGTTTTAAACGAGAATTTGGCAAAGCTTGCACAGCAATACGAAGGGGTAGAATGGGGCGATTTTTTTGCGCAGGGGCGCCCATTGCTTGATTCGTAACAGAGCGGTATGAGGTAAAATCGAGGAGCAATAAAATGAAATTTTATATAGACACTGCTGACATTGAAGAAATTCGCCAAGCGAACCGCCGAGGTTGGGTTGACGGCGTCACTACCAATCCTAGCCTCGTCGCAAAAACCGGGCGGCGGCATCATGAGGTGATCAAAGATATTTGTCGTGAGGTGGACGGATTGGTTTCCGCCGAGGTTGTAAGCACCGAATCTGAGACCATGTTTAAAGAAGGGTTGGAGCTTGCAAAACTCGCAGACAACGTGGTTGTCAAAGTGCCGATGATCGAAGAAGGGCTCATAACGGTTAAAAAGCTAACGGCTGAACGTATCAAGACGAACGTCACGCTCGTGTTTTCGCCGATTCAAGCGCTGATGGCGGCGAAGGCCGGGGCAACGATCGTGTCACCATTCGTCGGCCGTGTGGACGACACCGGCGCAAATGGCATGAATTTGGTTAGTCAAATTATTCAGATTTATCAAAACTACGATTTGAATACTCAAGTTCTAGTGGCGAGTATTCGTCATCCCATTCATGTGCTCGAGTCCGCCTTAGTCGGTGCGCACATTGCCACCATGCCGTTTAACGTGATGAAGTCGCTCACGAATCATCCTCTCACCGACAAAGGTCTAGCTCAATTCTTGAAGGACGCGCAAAAGGTGCCACAATAGCGAAATGAACAAATATGCGCTCGCGGCCCTTATGTTTAGCGTTTTTGTGGTGTGTGGCTGTGCAAGTGAAAGTGTTGAGTACAACCATCTAAATATCCCGCTCGTTGATTTGCAAACAGCCGCACATCTCGATATGCCCATTCGGAGCCGAAGAGTCAGCACAAACGGGCGCGAATTTTACTCGGACTACTTTAAAATCGGTCGAAATGGCCGATTTCAGCAGGCTGAAAACGACACCGTTCGATATCAGGCTCGCGCGAAGATTTTGGGCGACGAGAGACCTTACGACCTGATTATAATGGTGGCGGTCGAGGAGCGTGACAGCAGCGGAAATTACGCGACCGTTCGCTATGACAAAGCCATGGCAATGGTCATTCTAAGGCGTATTCAAAAAACGCTCCACGAACGTCGAGAACATCACGGGAACATTGACGATTTCCGCGCATTCTAAATAGACTATCCATGAGTAGCCATGGATGTGCGCTTAACGGGTCTTTCTTCTTTGATATTTCTGACGGCGTGGTTAACCCCTCGGCAATCCCACACCTCAGACTTTCGAAATTCATTTCGACCGCTCACGATCGCTATCAATCGCTCATCGCCGGCTTTCGCAGCGATAGAGGCTGAGAGAGCTAACGCACAGTTTTCCAACTATAATACAGAAACAGGGCTCGCCGACCGATCAATTAAATATATAAAGCTCAAAACCCGCCCACAACCTGTTGCCATTCAGTTACCGGCACTCGTTATTTCTCGCAAATTACCGACAGATCATCTCACTGCGATGGTCGAGAGTTCAGCGACCGAGAACGATCCGACTCCAAGTCGTGCAGCTGCTTCACCGGCGAATATGTCGCTCGATCAATACGCGAATTATTTAGTCCAAAAAGAATTGGCCCGGCGTAAGTCTCAAATAAATGGTGAAGAGACTATCAAGGGTCAGTATGGAACGCCGATATTGGTTGCCCGCGCGTCAGATAATTTGCGGGCCCTATTGCCAACGAGGGAAGCAACAACCAACGGCCTTCTCATCGCGCAAAATTCTGTGCGTGCACCGGCGGATCTCAACCGCCCACTCGCGATGCCGCTTTTGCCTTCAAAGCAGTTTCATGTTGCTGGCACTATAACAATGGCCGGCGGTGCGGGTTACGTTGCGGGTGACCAACAGATCCTTATTCATCATGTGGTCAATGGGCTCACGCACAATAGCGGAACGCTTGATCCGACCAGCGGCCGCTTTGCCATCAACACCGACGATCTTAGTGGTCAAATAGTCGCCGAAGTTAGAGACGCGCACGGGCAGCTGTTAGCGCAAGGTGCCGTTGATCTACCGAAGAACAACAACAAGTCGGTAAATATTTCGGTTCTGCCCGTGTTTTCCGGTACTGCGGGCGAAGTCGTTTCAACCAATGCCTTGGGCAGTCGACCAAAGGCCATCCCTGATGCAACTCTGATTATTCGAGGAATTGAGCGGATCGTCCCTTATATTTCGCGTGCAAAAGCGTATCTCGATGATCTTCTCGTTCAGCCATCCAATTATATTGTCGAGGCGACGCATCGAGACTATTGGCCGTCTTTAGCACTGGCAGAGAGTGGTGAGAAATTTCAGACGCAGCTTTTTCAGAATCAATTTCTTGAGAGTTTTCTTCAGCTCACTCTCGACAAATATGCGGCTCGAGATGCCGAGAACATGGGCCTTATTTGGGGTAAGGTCACAATGCAGGGCGAGCCGATTGAAGGCGCAAAGGTCAGCCTTGTTGGTGAAAACGCCCATGCGCCGGTTTATTTTACGGGATTCATTCCTGACCTTGCGCGAAAAACAACGTCGCTCTCAGGCGAATTTGCGTTTTCGTCTTTGAACCCCGTTGAAACAGCGGTTCAAGTGTCATTAGGTAAAAAATCGTTTTGGCCCGTTTTACTGCCGATTCAGCCACACACAGTCAGCTATGCCGATTTGAGAATCTCCCCCCCTCGTGATGTAGATTTCAGTGCGGCCGAAGCTTTTTCAAATGCTCCCAAAAGAGCTGCTGTCGTGCCGCTTGGTACGTCGGACGAGTTTTTCGTACCCGAGCAAGGCAGCCATCAAAAGGCATTGCAAACGGTAAAAGGAATGACGCTTCTTGAGGCAAAAACTGATAACCAACATGCCGTTACAAGACGAGTTCTTCATTCAAATCAAACGAGGCTCACGTTTCCATTTTTAAGAAACGCATGGCTTCGATACATGATTCAGAAATCCGCAGCTGTAAAACTGCCGAACAACGACGTTAGCGCGCTATTTTTCGTAACGGGCGATGACTACGACGTTACAATCGGCTCAGGCGGCGCACATCCGGGGCAAAAAATCGCGTACTTTAATTCGAAAGGGCAATTTTCAGCAAAACCAACCATTGATGGCGGTTTTATTGTGTTTGGGTTGCCGCGTGGTTTTCAAACGATCACGATGAGTTCAAGTCATACCAAAAAAGTCGTCACGCGACTTGTGTACGCTGACGATTATGCGGTCGCTGTTTCAAGTGTGAATTTGGGGTACTAAAGCGGCGCTAAAATATTGCCTGAGAACTTGCGGCGATCAACCGGCTGAGCGGTGTTGGCTCACGTGGAGCTCCGCCTCACGGAATGGATGCCGCTTTTTAGAGAGCATTTGCTCGAGCGCTGTATTGTACCAGCTAGGTAAAATCAAAAAATAGCCCTTCGGCAAAAATGCATTTGCGGCGACAGCGTGTTTAAGGTCGAAGTTATAAGTGAGAAGATCATCTTTCGTGATGCCTAAGCGCTTAATTAACGTTTTTGAGCGTGTTCGACGTTCAAGCGTCACAACATTAAAGGCAGCTGGCGGCTCAGTCGTGCCAAGACCCTTGAAAATTTCATTGTGGTATTCTTGCGCGTGCAAGGCGGCCAAAAAGCAAGTGTAAAAATTCGCGCTAGCGAACTTGAAAGTGCCTTTATGGTAACGACGAATCAGCCCGGCAAGGGTTTTTGAGTGAGTCTTTTTCATGCCGTCTTTTAAACCCTCCCAACCGTGATTATAGGCGGTGATTGCCAGCGGCCAAGACTTGAATTTTCGGTAGTTTTGTTTGAACAATTCAATCGCGACAAGCGATGACTTAAACGGAGAATTCCGTTCGTCAATCTGGTCATTGACGAGAATGAATTCCCGACCGGTATGCGGCATCAACTGCCAAATACCGCTCGCCCCGACTTTACTTTCAGCATGAATGTTGAAGCTGCTCTCGACAAAGGGTAAGCGCGTGAGCTCAACGGGCAAACCGTTGGCTGAAAATTCCTTTTCCATAAAAGGAAGATAGCGTCCGCTTTCAGTTAACCCTGAGACAAAAAAGTCGCGCTGACCAAGCTGGATGCGTATGTTGTCAGCGGCCGCTTGGTAGACGCTTCTTCGCGGGCCGCGCAAGTGTGACAAATCGTAGGCGAGCTGGCGCTCAAGTCCAGTTAAGTGCCGTTGACTTCGGACATGCGCCAATTGGACAAGTGCTCGATGAATTTTCACGTAATCGTTGTGAACGATTTTCTTTTCGAGCGCGTATTTCTTCCATTTGTTGATATGAGCATTATCGAAAATCTTTGAGGTGTTGACGACTTTAAAGATGATCCACGGGTAAAGAGCGTGATGAATCACAAACTCATGCGAACCGTATTTAGTATAGATAGAAAACCAAAAGCGTGTGCGAAGCCGGAGCGAGCGAGGAACCACGAAGTCTTTTGAGATCCGATGGTCGGGGTCATTAAGAGCGGAATAGGGATTAAAATTTGCGGTATCTTTATCGGCCCTCTTATCAAACGCCTTGTCGTTCGATTTATCGGCGGCCGGAGCCATGGCGGGAAGGCTTGGCAAAGCCGGCGCAGGCTTCAATGAAATCGGCGCGTTATTCGCGGTACCGACTTGCGCGGGCAACGCTAAACCAACGACTAACCCAAGGTGAAGCGCACGTTTTATTTTGAGATTTCCGCTTATTAAAGCCATACGCATAACTAATGAGCAAACGCGATGCCAGAAATTGGGCCTGGATCACTTTGATAATGGCTTGTCTTTTCAAATAGATAGGGCCAATGTACAGATATGAGATCGTCTACTATTTCGACAACTGGCGGATAATTTTTATCGGGAGCAGGTCAAAAAATGGCAACCGATGAAAAAGAGATTTCGAGTTTTTCAGAGGCACATTTCACGGCAGTCGTGAGTGATCTGCATCTCTCTGACGAACAAGTGGAGAACAAAAAGTTCCCGCTCTGGAAGAAATATAAAACCCGTCGATTCTTTTTCGACGATGAATTTTGTCGCTTTTTGGGGCGCATTCAAGAAATGGCGGGTGGTGCGCCCATTGAGCTGGTATTAAACGGAGACATCTTTGATTTTGACAGCGTGGTGACACTACCAGAATTGCCACCCTATTACATCAGCTGGCTTGAGGCCCGACGCGGCCTTCATCCGCAAGAAGAAAAAAGCGAATTTAAAATAAAAACGATACTGGCAGCCCATAAAGAATGGATCGATGGTTTGCGGGCATTTCTGCTGAAGGGCCATTTTGCGATTTTTACGATCGGCAATCACGACTTGGAACTTCATTTTCGAGCCGTGCAAAATGCCATCGTTGAAGCGCTCAACTTACCTGAAAATTTGCGGGCGAACGTGCGATTTTGCGAATGGTTTTACATTTCAAACGGAGACACGCTGATCGAACACGGCAATCAGTACGACCCGTATTGTATGACTCAAGACCCGGTTCGACCATTTATCGTGAGATTCAATCGGGTCGAAGTCCGCCTGCCGTTTGGCAACCTCACAACACGATATTTGATCAACGGGATGGGGTTTTTTAATCCCCATCTCGACTCCAATTTTATCATGAGCCCCAAAGAATACGTGAAGTTCTTTTTGCGCTACATGCTTCGCGCGCAACCGGAATTGATCCTGACATGGTTTTGGGGTTCGGTTGTGATTCTCGTACAATCGTTCTTTGATCGACTTCGCCCCGCCATTGCAAATCCGCTTGGGATCGAGGACCGTGTTGAATGGATTGCAAAAAAGGCCAATGCGAACCCCCGAGTCGTGCGGCAACTCAAAGAAATTTTTGTTGCCCCAGCGGCCAGCTACCCGTCGCTCATTCTGCGCGAGCTTTGGCTCGATCGCGCCTTCTTGCTGCTGGTTACATTTCTGATGCTCTATTTGGTTTTCTTGCAGCTCGACAATTTATTTCGCATTTCATTTTATTGGCTCTTTATACCGATTTGTTTGTTCGTCCCGTTTTTTTTATTTTATGCGCGCTCTGTAAAATCAGAAGTTCAAGAGTTCAAAGAACCGCGCGAGCGCGTGCTTACACTGACCGGGCTTATAGCGAACGTAACTCGAGTCGTTTACGGTCACACGCACGTCGTGCGGCATGAAATGATTGGCCCCATCGAACACTTAAACAGCGGGACTTGGTCACCAGCCTTTCTTGACGTCGAATGTGAAAAGCCCATCGGTCAAAAAACCTTTGTGTGGATTCAACCGGGAGCAAATGGCCTACGTGAAGCCCGCGTCTATCAAATCCAAAACGGAGTCGTGAGTGAGGTTTTCGGCGCGGCTTCGGGCGGAAAAGCCGACCGAGAACAGCTAGCGAGCGGCTGAGCGCCGTGTCAAAACGCAAACGCGCGGTGTTTTGAATTGCATCTTTAATTTTTCCACCGATAAATGTTTTGTATGTACAACCGGAGCGAAACTAGCGGATAGTAGTTACCGATAGTGCAACACGAGATTCGAAAGGGGACATCAAATGGCAGAAGTACTCGTAGTGACTAGCAAAGTTAAAAAATTCATTAAAGAAGCAGGTGGCTGCAATACGTCGGCTGAGACAATCGCGACGTTAAGCGAAGCTGTTGAAAAGCTGTGCCGAAAAGGCATCGAGAATGCAAAAGCCGATGGCCGCAAAACGGTTATGGCTCGCGACATCGTCACTGAACACCTCTAAAGATTATTTCAGCTCTTAACGAGGCGCTGGAACTCGCCCCAGTCAATGACTGGGATGCCAAGTTCTTGCGCCTTTTCAATTTTACTCCCAGGCGAATCACCCGCGAGCACGTAATTCGTTTTTTTGCTGACTGAAGAACTTGTTTTACCGCCGTTTTGTTCAATCAAGTCTTTGACGGCATTTCTTTCTATCGGGAGTGTTCCAGTCACGACGAACGTGAGCCCTGCCAAGGTGGCGCTGGCTTTTATCGACTTCGGATTTTCAATTTCGACCCCAAGCTTTTGAAGGACATCAATTTCTTTTTGCAGAGCTTTCTGCTTGAGCGAGGAGTAAATGGAGTGTGCGACGCGCTCACCGATCCCGGCTATTTGATCGAGTTCTTCTTCAGTCGCCGCAATCAGTTTTTCGATCGAGCGAAAGTGCGAAGCGAGAATTTTAGCTGTTTGCTCGCCGACAAATCGGATGCCGAGTGCATAAATGAATCTAGGCAAAGTCGTATGCCGGCCTTTTTCGATACTTTCGATAATATTTTGCGCCGATTTTTCTCCTTGGCGCTCAAGCGAGAGCACATCGTTCAGGGTCAATTTATAAAAATCTGAAAAGCGGGTGACAAGCCCGGCATCCACCATTTGATCGATAGTGCGATCACCCACTTTGTCGATATCCATGGCCCGTCGGCTGACGAAATGTTTGAGAGACTCTCGCACGACTGCGGGGCAAAGCGGATTGGCACAACGAAGAACGACTTCGCCCTCAATTTTCTCAACTGGATTATCGCAAGCGGGGCAATTGCGCGACAGACGAAACGGTTTCGTATGAGTCGGGCGCTTTTCGCTTACCACGCGTACAATTTCAGGGATCACATCCCCGGCACGCTGAATGATGACTGTGTCACCGATGCGAACATCCTTTCGGTCGATTTCGTCTTGGTTGTGCAATGTTGCATGAGTGATAGTTACGCCGCCGACACGAACGGGCTCCATAATCGCGACGGGCGTCAGAGCGCCGGTACGGCCAACCTGAACGGCGATGTCTTTAACAATTGTTTGCCCTTGCTCCGGCTGAAATTTCGCGGCGGTAGCCCATCGCGGGCTGCGGGCGATAAACCCAAGCTCGTCTTGCAGGTTGAGGCTGTTTACTTTGACCACAACCCCGTCAATGTCAAATGGCAGCGCATGTCGCCTTTTGAGGGTGTCATTATAAAATTCAACGGCGCAATCGGCGTTCTTGCAAACTTGGTGAAGGCGCGCGGTCGGCAAACCCCATTCAGCGATTTGGTCATTGAACTCGGCCTGCGAACGGAACCGAACTCCCTCGAGCGCGCCGAAAGCATAACAATACATGCGGAGCGGACGCGCAGCCGTAATTTTCGGGTCGAGTTGGCGCACCGAACCCGCCGCTGCGTTTCGTGGGTTGGCAAACGGGGCGAGCCCTTCTTCTTGTTGCGATTCGTTCAAGGCACGAAAGTCTTCTTTGAACATGAGTATCTCGCCGCGAATCTCGAGAAGGGGAATATTTCGGGCTTCTTTTGATAGCACAAGCGGAATGGCGCGGATAGTACGCACATTCAAAGTGACGTCTTCGCCGGTCTCGCCATCACCGCGCGTGAGAGCGCGAACGAGGTGACCGCGTTCATAGACAAGCTCAATAGCAAGCCCGTCGAATTTCGGTTCGCAAAAGTACTCAACAGAGCCCGCTGAACCCAAAAAGCGTTTAACGCGCTCATCGAATTCGCGAATTTCGTGGGTCGAATATGAGTTTTGCAATGACAACATCGGCAACCGGTGTTTGGCCTTTTTGAAGGCCGCGAGCGGCTCACCACCCACCCGTTGCGTCGGCGAATCGCCCGTCACAAACTCTGGGTACTTGCCCTCAAGTTCACTGAGCTCAGCGAAGAACTTGTCGTATTCAAAATCGGTTATTTGGGGCTTATCGAGCACGTAGTAATTGTAATCGTGCGTTCGAATAAGATCGCGTAGTTCTTGTATGCGTGCTTTGACGTCCTTCACCCCGCTTGATATAGAAGTTAACTTTGTACCACTCAAGGAGAAAACCCGTGATAGACGTACAATCGGTCGCCCATCTGGCTCGACTGGCCCTGACTGCAGACGAAGAATCGGCCTTTGCTGCGCAGTTGAACTCAGTTGTGCAGCGGTTTTCAGAAGTTGAAGCTGTCGACACACACGGTGTGGTGCCGCTGATCACTCCCACCGACATGACGCTTGTCTTTCGTGAAGACAAAAAGCAAGCGTTTCAATCAGCTGAAGAGGCAATGAAAAATGCGCCCGAGCGTTCGGGTAACTTGTTTAGAGTCCCCCCGGTTGTGTAGGTGTATATGAGCGAAAATATTTTGGAACTTGATCTCGCCAGCATCGTTGAGCGGGTCAAAAGACGCGAATTGACCGCCGAAATTGTTGCCACAAAATTCAAGGGTCAGATCGAAAAGCACAACGCCCATGTAAACGCATTTATCACAGTAAATGACAATGCGGTTGAGCGCGCGCGCGAAATGGATCGCAAAATTTCTAACGGCGAAAACGCCGGTCGGCTTGCTGGTGCGCCTGTTGCTATCAAAGATATGCTTTGCACGAAGGGGCTTCGTACGACCGCGGGCTCGAAGATGCTCCATAATTTTGTGCCGACGTATTCGGCCACTGTTGTCGAGAGGCTTGAAGCCGAAGGCGCCATTGTCATGGGCAAAGCCAATCAAGATGAGTTCGCAATGGGTTCGAGCACTGAAACCTCTTACTTCGGTGCATGCCGCAATCCGTGGAATTTTTCGTACGTACCCGGAGGTTCAAGCGGCGGTTCGGCTGCGGCCGTAGCGGCGCGCATGTCAGTTGCCGCTATCGGCACCGATACCGGCGGGTCGATTCGGCAGCCGGCGAATTTTTGCCATTTGGTTGGGGTCAAACCGACTTATGGGCGCGTGAGCCGCTATGGCATTGTGGCCTTTGCTTCAAGCCTCGATCAAGCCGGGCCCATGACGCGCACAGTGCGAGACGCCGCACTCGTTCTTGAAGTGATAAGCGGACGCGACGAGCGAGATACTACCTCGGCGACAAAGGCCGTCCCCGCATGGGGTCAAAACCTCTCATCGAACCTTCGCGGCATGAAAGTCGGCATGCCCAAAGAATATTTCGATCGCGGGATTTCAGACGATGTACGAGCAGTTGTCATGCGTTCGGCGGATATTTTAAAAAGCCAAGGCGCCGAGCTCGTTGAGCTGTCGTTGCCGCTTACAAAATTTGCAGTGCCGATATACTATCTTGTGGCAACTTGTGAAGCTTCGAGCAATCTCGCGCGCTATGACGGGGTTCGCTACGGCTATCGCGCCGATTTTTCAACGCAAGCGGCGGCGGATCTCGAAGAATTTTACAGCCGCAATCGTGGCGAGGGTTTTGGCTCCGAGGTGAAGCGCCGAATAGTGCTGGGCACGTATGCGCTTTCGAGTGGGTACTATGACGCCTATTACAAAAAGGCCTGCCAAGTGCGCCGCTTACTTCGCCAAGATTTTATCGAGGCTTTTAAGAAATGCGATGTCATCTTGAGCCCGGCCAGCCCCACTACCGCATTTAAAATAGGTGAGCGAATTGATAATCCACTCGAAATGTATCTCAATGATATTTACACGACTTCGGCTAATCTTGCCGGCATCCCGGGCATGAGTGTTCCGGGTGGCTTCAGCCGCGAAAAGCTCCCGATCGGCGTGCAACTTCTTGCCGCACATTTCGAAGAGCAAAAGATGCTCAACGCCGCTTTTGCAATTGAAGAAAATCTCAAACTTACGGCGGAGGTCCCGCATGAGCTCCACTAGTAATTGGGAAGCCGTCATCGGCCTCGAAATTCACGCGCAGCTTCTAACCGAAAGCAAAATGTTCAGCGCCGATTCGGCCGCGTTCGGCGGGGCGGATAACGAATACACAAGCCCGGTGAGTCTCGGCATGCCGGGCGCTCTGCCGACGATCAATCGGCGCGGTATCGAATATGCCATTCGCATGGGGCTTGCGCTCAATTGTAATATTCGAACCCGCTCGATCTTTTCACGAAAAAATTATTTTTATCCGGACTTGCCGAAGGGTTATCAAATCTCGCAGTTCGACGAGCCGATTTGCGAAAAGGGCTACGTCGATATCTATCTCGACGGCCAGCCGAAGCGTATCGGAGTGACTCGCGCCCATCTTGAAGAAGACGCGGGTAAATCCACCCACCACGGCGATTATTCTCTCATTAATCTCAATCGAGCGGGCGTGCCACTGCTCGAGATTGTGTCAGAGCCCGATATACGAACGGCGCAAGAGGCCGCTGAATATGCGCGCACCGTGCGCAATATCCTTCGGTATTTGGGAGTGTGCGACGGCAACCTCGAAGAGGGCTCGATGCGCTGCGATTGTAACGTATCGGTTCGTAAAGTCGGCGAAAGCAAATTCGGCACAAAAGTGGAACTGAAAAACATCAACTCGTTTCGCTTTGTTGAAAAGGCGATCGATTATGAAATCGCCCGGCAAATTTCGAGCATTGAATCGGGTGAACGCATCATGCAAGAGACGCGACTTTACGACTCGACGAAAAATCGCACGTATTCGATGCGCAGCAAAGAAGAGGCTCACGACTACCGTTATTTTCCAGACCCTGATTTGCTTCCGCTCGAATTTGAGCAGGCGTGGGTCGAGCAAATCCGAAAGACATTGCCTGAGCTGCCTCTTGAAAAGGCGAAGCGATTTCAGGCGCAGTATGGGCTCCCCGAATATGATGCACTGGTTCTGACCCAGGAACGCGCGGTAGCTGAATATTTCGAAAAGGTCGCGAACTTGAGCGGCAACGCGAAGGCATCTTCAAATTGGATTATGGTTGAGCTCATGCGCGAACTCAAAGAATCTGAAAAGTCGATCGAAGAACAAAAAATTTCAGCTGAGCGTCTCGCCGAACTTATTCAGTTGATCGATAAGGGCACAATTTCGGGCAAGATTGCGAAGACCGTATTCGCTGAAATGTGGGCCCAAGGGGGGCAGCCTGGTGAGATCGTGAAAACAAAGGGTCTTGTTCAGGTCACAGACAAATCGTCGATTGAAAAATGGGTGGATGACGTGATCCATGCAAACCCAAATCAAGTGAACGAGTATCGCGCCGGTAAAGATAAGCTATTCGGCTTTTTCGTCGGCCAAATCATGAAAGTTTCAAAAGGCCAGGCTAATCCTGATCTAGTGAATCAGCTGCTCAAAGAAAAGCTCAAGAAATGAAAGTAGCGGCGATCGATTGCGGCACGAACACGACTCTTCTTTTAATAGCAGACGTCGTCAATGGCGCCGTGACGAACGTGTATCGCGACGAAATCGTTGTCACGCGAATGGGGCAAGACGTGGCCTCGAGCGGCCGGTTTCACCCGGCTGCTCTTTTGCGGATGGACGAGTGCCTGAACCGCTATGCGAAAATAATTAAAGAAGAAATGCCGGGGCGAGTGCTAGCGATGGCGACGAGCGCGGCGCGCGACGTGAGCAATGCCAAAGAGCTTTTTGCGATCGGCGACAAATACAACATCCCGATTCAGGTGATCCCGGGCGAGATGGAAGCACAAATCACATTCCAGGGCGCGACTTTTGAGCATGAAGCAAAAGACGGGCTTTGCGTGATTGATGTCGGCGGCGGTTCAACTGAAGTAGTGGCGTGTCGCAACTCTAAAATAACCGGCGCGAGCGTAAACGTCGGCAGTGTTCGGCTAACGGAAATGTTCGTAACAAAAATGCCCACACCTGAAAACGAAGTGATGAAACTTCTCGAATATGCCAGCGACAGTTTCAGAAAGGCGCAAGCGCAATTGCCCCAGCCGCCGCTGCGCGAAGTGATTGCCGTCGCAGGCACGCCCACAACGCTGGCGGCGGTGTTGCAAAATAAAAACTATAGTGAAGGCGCCGTGCATGGGTTTAGAATTGAAAAGAAAACATTGGAGCAGTGGATACACCGACTTGCGGCGATGAGCCTCGAGGAGCGAATCCACACAACAGGTATGGATACGAAACGGGCCGATGTCATAGTCGCGGGCAGTGCGATTTTACTTTCAGCGATGAACGCGCTCGGTGCTGTGTCGATGTCTGTTTCAACACGAGGAGTTCGATATGGCATTGCACTTCATGCGGCGCGCGGGTAAAGCGCTCGTTCTGAGTTTTCTAATAGGCATAGTCTGTTTACCGAGCGTCGGCTTTTCTGCCGGCAGCAATAAGTCAGATCTTAATTTCGTAAAGCGTACGCTGATCATCAGTGGGCAACACCTAACCGTTGAAATGGCCATGACGCCGGCTGAGCAAGAGCACGGTCTTATGTATCGCCAGAAACTTGCAGACAACGAAGGCATGCTCTTCGTGTTTGCGCATGAGCAGCCGCTTAATTTTTGGATGAAGAATACATACATCCCATTGGCAATAGGTTTTTTCGACAAGAATCGAAAGCTCATCGACATACAAGAAATGGCGCCGACGAGCGAGATTGAAACCAATCCGCCTATCTACCAAAGTCGTGCTCCGGCGATGTACGCTCTCGAAGTGAGTAAGGGATGGTTTAAAAGGCATCACGTTCAGACGGGTGCCGTTTTCACGTTACGAAAGGCCGCGATGAACCCCAAGCCGGTGATGCGCCGACATCGTTAGAAAAACTCAATCTTCGTCGAGGCAAATAGGACCTTAGGCGAGGCCACGCAGGGAATTCTTTTCACGAATTTTCAACCTGTGGTTAAATCTGTAAGAGGACGGATTCTCACAATCAACGCAAGGGCTTGCAAAATGAAAAAAAACCAAGTTTTCCTGTACTGCTTCTGCTTAGGTGTATTTCTCGCGACTAATGGATGCACGTCTAAGAAGACGGCCGCTCAAGATAAAATGGATGCAGCCGAGTTGACAGGCGGCAGTGACGACAGCGCACTAGCTGATAACGGAGCGGATTCAACTGCGGACAACAGTGCAAATGCGCAAGCCTCGAGCGATGGTAGTAAAGCGGCCGCGGGTGATAGTTCGGCAAAGTCGCAAGATTTGTCTGATGACTTCGGCGATGATAGCGGGAGTTCGCAAAAATCAGCTGATGCAAGTGGCAACAGCCAAGCGGCAAGCGGATCATCTGACCAAGCGGCGAATTCATCCGATGATTTATCCGGTCTCGATGATTTGAGTTCAGATAATAGCAGCGGCAGTGCAAACCAAGGCGCAAGCACAGACGCAAGTAATGCGGCCACCCCCGGTGCGGCGGGTGACAATCAAGCGGCCGGGCCCGGTGCAACCGATAATAGCGGCGCTGACAGTAACGCCGCGCTGGCTGATAATGGAGCTGGCGCCAACGGTTCGGCGCCCGATCAAAATGCTAGCGCAACTCCACCAGATCAGGGAGGTAATGCGAGTGCCTCTCCCGATCTCGCCTCAAACGATCAATCTGCGAGCCAAAATGCAGCAGATACCGGGGCAAATAATCCGGCCCCAGCGGATGCGTCGGCTCCGAGCGGGGCGGATGACGCCGGCTTACCGTCGGCAGCTCCAGCGCCCCACCACGTTATTCCGTTACAAAAAATTGCGTCGGCGCCGTTTAAGCGTCACGGAATTTTGCTGAATGCCGTATATATAGCACGGCCCGGCGATACGCTCGCATCGGTTTCGCAAAAGATTTACGGCGCTAAAAAGGTCGCGGAACTCAAAAAGGCAAACCCCTTATATAGACACCGAAACCTACGTGTGGGCGACAAAGTTTATTACAATTCGCCCAAGCGCCCGACCGACGACACCCAACTTTTAACTTATTATGAAGACCAAGGGCTCGCGCCGCAAATTTATGAGTCACAGCCAGGCGACAACATTCGAACTGTAGCTAAAAATCTCTTAGGTAACAAAAATAGTTGGAAAGAAATTTGGGCCACAAACTCTGACCTTGAGTCAAAAGGCGATTTACCTGAGGGCACAAAACTACGCTACTGGCCGACGGATGCATCAGCGGCAACAAACACGCTAGCCGACAACTCAAATCCGGCGGCTGGCTCCGATGCTTCGGCGCAAGCGCCAGGGGCTCCTTCTGCACCTGACATGGCAGACAAGGCTCCGGATGCTTCGGCAAATCCGGCTGGAGCCGGCCAACCCCCGAATGGGCCAGATCAAGATCAGAAAAAGGCCGACGGTTCTGCGGCTGCGACAGTCGCTGGCGCAAACCCCACACCGCCACCGCCGCCACCACCACCAGCCGCAGCTGCTCCGGCTCCTGTTCCGCCGCCGCCACCGCCGCAAATGGCTCCGCCACCACCAATGGCGCGCCATCGCGTACCGGTGAACGACAACGCGAACGGGATGTTTGATGACCCGAACCAAACCATGTTGATTGGTGTGGGTGCGATTCTGCTGCTCGCAGCGATTGCGATGTTCATCATTATTCGTAAGCGTCGTTCGAAGCGAAACATCGACTTTCAAACGGCCACGCATACTCAAATTGATTAGCCGGCCCCCCTTTAGGGGCAAGGGCTCAAATCGAAATATTTCGTAGTATTCGCTGTGGTTGGCGTCGAGCCAGCGCATTCAGATCAAGACTAAATTTTTTTATGACACTTTTTTAAAGATGTCATCCAGGACAGTGCGCTGAGTTTCGCGCGATGATTCAACAAAATACATAAGGTCATCGACAATCTGCACATCACGCTGATTAGTTGGTTGAAACCGAACCCCGCATCCGCGCTCAGAATGCCAAACAACATGTGCCGCGATCTGACGCTGTCGGCCGCTTACGAGCAACGTAATTGTCACTTTATCGTTTGGAGCCAAGATGCGGCTAATAGGAGTTTCAAGAAAAGCACCGGTTAAACTAATATTCTTGAGGCAGCCTTTATCGCTTCGACGAGCGTACGAACGCCGATATTCGACGTCTATTTGCAGAGGTATGCGCCGGGCGGGTGTCGCGAGATTCGGATCGTTCATAGCCTTCTTATCGGCAGATTAGGCTAAAAGTTTAGCGCCTATTGTGGCCCAAATTGAGACATGGAATTATCATGTTGACAATGCTATAATGATCTCGTTAGACAAAGAAGATATCCACCCAAAAGCCACGTGTAGTTTCGAGCTTAAGCTCCGAAAGACTTACGCTCTATACATAAAAACAAATAATAAACAGAGAGTACAATGGCAGACAGTTCAGACTCGAGTGAAGTGAAAGCAAGTACGCCAAATCCGTCTTCAGAGGCCAGTGAAACAAAAGCGGCGCCGGTTCCCGAGCGCTCTCACAGCGATGGAGCCGGTGACGACGACGGTGGTGGTGGCGAACCCCGTCGCGACCGCTTCAAAGGCCGCGGGCCAAAGCCAAGCTATCAGCAACGTGGCGGCCCACGAAACGGGATGAATCGTGGGCAAAACGGGTATCGAGATCGCCAAAACAATCAAGGTCGCCAGCAATCGAGGGGCTTCGATGACGAGCCGGGCGGTCAAACCGCACCGCCACTCACGCCCGTGACGGCTGCCGACCTCGCCGACATCAATCTCACCGATGAAGAGAAAAAAGCCCTTTCTAGCAAAGATCTCAAATCAAAGGACATCCAATATATTATTAGCCTCGCCGAAAAATTGAAGATCGAAAATGCCGCGGGCATGCGACGGCAAGACATTATTTTCGAAATTTTAAAACGAGCCGCTTTGCTTGGCGATATATACGGTAATGGCGTGCTTGAAATACTCCCTGACGGGTACGGGTTTTTAAGATCGCCAGACTATAACTACCTTTGGGGACCAGACGATATCTACGTCAGCCCGTCACAAATTCGCCGATTTGGTCTTCGCACGGGCGACACGGTCACGGGTACTGTCCGTCCGCCGAAAGAAGGCGAACGGTATTTCGCACTCCTGAAGGTGGATGCGCTTAATTTCGAGCCGCCAGAAAACTCGAAGAATAAAATTTTATTCGATAACCTGACGCCGCTTTATCCGAATAAGCGCCTGACGCTCGAGTGGGAACCAAACGAATGGACAACCCGAGTAGTGGATATGATGGCGCCACTCGGCAAAGGCCAAAGGGCTTTGATAGTTGCGCCACCGCGAACCGGTAAAACGGTTCTCATGCAGAATATCGCAAACGCGATTTCGAAGAACCATCCTGAAGTGAAGCTCATCGTGCTTCTGATTGACGAGCGCCCCGAAGAAGTAACCGACATGGCGAGATCGGTTAAAGGCGAGGTCATAAGTTCAACATTTGACGAACCGCCTACGCGGCACGTGCAAGTCGCCGAGATGGTGATCGAAAAAGCAAAGCGCCTGGTCGAACACAAGCACGACGTTGTGATTTTACTCGATTCGATCACGCGTCTCGCGCGCGCGTACAATACGGTTGTGCCTCCATCCGGTAAAATTTTGTCTGGTGGTGTGGATTCGAACGCACTCCACAAGCCGAAGCGGTTTTTCGGCGCGGCCCGAAATATCGAAGAAGGTGGCAGCCTTACGATTATCGCGACAGCCTTGATCGACACGGGCTCGCGTATGGATGAGGTAATTTTCGAGGAATTCAAAGGGACCGGTAACTCAGAGATTCATCTTGATCGCAAATTAATGGAAAAGCGGATATTCCCGTGTATGGACATCAATAAGTCCGGCACACGTAAAGAAGATCTGCTCATGCGCAAAGAAGATCTCAACCGGCTCTGGATTTTGCGAAAAGTATTAGCGCCCATGAACGTTGTGGATAGCATGGAGTTTTTGATCGACAAGCTTAAGGGCACAAAATCCAACGCCGACTTCTTAAAGGGAATGGGCGGCCAATAAACCCATGAAATAGCTAAGTTTTAGATCTATTTTAGGGGCACGAGCAGGTTGCTTAAAATATAGGCAAGCCTCTGGTGCCTTTGTGCATAACTCTGTGGATATTGAGTGTAAGTAACTATGTTTAATAAGCTTTTAGAAGTTGAGAAGAAATTCGAGAAATTAGGAGCTGATCTGCAAGCTCCCGGGGTTGCGAACAACCAAAAATCCTATCGCGCAATGATGAAAGAATATGCCGATCTTGAAAAAATCGTCTCTGCGTTTCGTAAATTCAAGGCTGTAGAGAAAAACATCGAAGAAAACAAAGAGCTTCTAACTATAGAAAAAGACGAGGAGATGAGAAAACTGATCCGCTCCGATTTGAATGAGCTAGAAAAGGAACGGTTAGATCTCGAAGAAAATCTGAAGCAGCTTTTAATTCCACAAGACCCGAATGACGAGAAAAACGTGGTGGTTGAAATTCGGGCTGGCGCGGGTGGCGATGAGGCGAGCCTTTTTGCCGAAGAGCTCTTTCGCGCCTATTCAATTTTCGCCGACCACAAGGGCTGGAAGGTCACACTCGTTTCGACCTCGCCTGGTAATGTCGGGGGATTCAAAGAGATTATCGCCACCATTCAGGGCGAAAAAGTTTTTAGTTTTTTAAAATTTGAAAGCGGCGTTCACCGCGTGCAGCGAGTTCCGAAAACCGAAGCCCAAGGTCGAATCCACACATCGACAGTGACCGTGGCCGTTTTGCCAGAGGCTGATGAGGTGGACGTCCACATCAATCCGACCGACCTTCGCATCGATGTCATGCGCGCAAGCGGCGCGGGCGGGCAATCGGTAAATCGAACGGAATCAGCCGTTCGAATCACCCATTTGCCGACGGGGATTTTTGTCGCCTGTCAAGAAGCGAAGTCTCAGCTCGATAACCGCGAGCGTGCGATGCGAATTCTTTACGCGAAACTCCTCGCGATAGAAGAGGAGAAATCGCGCAAAGAAGCGTCCGATGCGCGACTCGCGCAGATCGGTACCGGCGATCGTTCAGAGCGCATTCGAACTTACAACTTTCCGCAATCGCGGATTACTGATCACCGAATTGGTTTTACGACCCATCAATTAAGCGACGTTATGGACGGACAATTTCAACTTGTGATTGATCCAGTCATGACCCATTTCAGGGCTGAGGCACTGAAAGAGCAATCTGCCACGTGACGGCTATGAAGCTCGCCGAAACTTTTTACTACCTGCGCGACAAATTGAGAAACGCCGGGGTCGTTGCATGTGATCTCGAAGCCGAATGGACGATTGAAAACGTGCTCGGCATATCGACGCTTGAGCGTATCCAGCGCCCTGATAGAGCCGTCACGATCGACGAAATGCAAAAAATCGAATTGATACTCGAGCGTCGTTTGAGTGGTGAACCGCTCGCCTATATTTTAGGCGAAAAGGAATTTTTCGGCTTAAAATTCAAAGTTTCGCGGGATGTCTTGATTCCCCGTCCCGAGACCGAGCTTCTGGTTGAACAGGCGTTTGAGTGGGCAAAAGATCATTTTGTAAAAGGCAGTTCACCTGAACTTTTGGAGCTCGGTGTGGGTAGCGGCTGCATTTCGGTGACGCTGCTGCATCTTATCCCCGAATTAAAAGCGACAGCGCTCGATATTTCACCTGGGGCCTTAAAAATTGCGAGCGAAAATGCGCGCCGATACGATGTCGCCGATCGATTGCGGCTTATCGAAGCGAATGCGCAATTTGCAAGCCGCGTTCTCGGCGGGCAGGTATTTGATCTTGTTTTAGCAAACCCGCCTTATGTAGATTTAACTGATCCCCATGTGGAGGACTCAGTTTGGCGATTTGAACCTGAAGGTGCTGTGTTTTCACCCGGCGAAAAAGGCATGGATATCCCGGCACAATGGGTGAACGAGCTCCCAAATATTTTAAAGCCCAATCGCTCGGCTGCGGGTTTTGAATTCGGCTATAATCAGGCTGGCGAGATGACGAGTCTTTTTCAAAACAACGGCCTTTTTGATAAGATAGAAATAATAAAAGATTACGCTGATCACGAACGACATATTTGGGGGACGACAAAATGGATGCCATGATTGTACGCGGCGGTCGCGTGTTAAACGGTGAAGTTGAAGCGAGCGGCGCCAAAAACTCCGCACTTCCGCTTTTATTTTCAACGCTTCTGGCAAGCGGCGAACACGTTTTTCACAACACCCCGAAACTGAACGACATCCAATCGGCGTGCAAGCTGCTCGATCTATTCGGATGCGAAACTCAGCATGACGGGCATGTGCTTCGAGTGAAAGTGAAGGCACTCAAATCACTCGAGGCGCATTATGATGTCGTGCGAAAAATGCGTGCCAGCATTCTGTGTCTCGGCCCGCTTGTGAGTCGCTACGGCGAGGCGCAAGTGAGTTTACCCGGCGGATGCGCAATCGGCACGCGACCGATCGACTTACACCTCGAAGGGATCAAGGCACTCGGTGCCGAGGTCTCTATGGAAAACGGCTACGTCGTCGCGCGAGCAAAGAAACTGACGGGGGCCAATATCCTATTTGAAACGACAACCGTTGGCGGCACAGAAAACATTATGATGGCAGCCGTGCTTGCAGATGGGACCACGCGCATCGAAAACGCCGCGAAAGAACCTGAAATCGTAGATCTCGCCGATTACTTAAACAAAATGGGCGCCAAGATTTCAGGAGCAGGTACGAGCATTATCACAATTGAAGGCGTGAATTCGCTTAAACCGGCCGAACACGAAATCATCCCCGATCGAATTGAAGTCGGCACACTTCTCATTGCCGGCGCGATCACTGGTGGTTGCGTTACGGTGAAAAAAGCGCGGCCAGATCATTTGCTGTCGGTTATCGAAAAAATGAGAGAAGCCGGCTTTCGGCTGACGCTCGAGGATACCGCCATTACGATCGAAAAAACTCCGGCATGGAAGGGCGTCGATGTGACGACGGCACCGCACCCCGCATTCCCCACTGATTTGCAAGCACAGTTCATGGCTCTGATGACTCAGGCCGAAGGCACAAGTGTTATTACCGAGACCATTTTTGAAAATCGCTTTATGCATGTGCAAGAACTCGTTCGTTTAGGCGCGAATATCACACCCAAAACGCGGGTCGCCGTCGTGCGCGGTCACCGCGGCGGGCTTACCGGTGCGCCAGTTATGGCCACTGACTTAAGAGCGAGTGCTTCTCTTGTACTGGCCGGGCTTGTGGCTAAAGGAGAGACGCAAGTGAATCGCATATACCACCTCGATCGGGGGTACGAGCGCCTCGAGGTGAAACTACAAAGCCTTGGTGCCGAGGTCCGGCGCACGGATCAGTAGAACAAAGCTCGCCTATTGTGAGCCTGAAAAAAAACCCGAGCTATCGGAGGGGCCCGCTAGCTCGGGTGTATAATTCACTTCAAACAAATCGTTTTTGGGGAGGGCGATTAGTTCGAAGCGTTGCTTAAACCTGTAACCAACATCAACGAAGGTTCATTCGCTGATGCATCAGTCAAAGAAAATACCGGGCGGTCCACGTTGATGACGTGACCCTCTAATTCAACTGTTTGACCGACGAATTTCTGCAAATTTATCAGGGGGCTGTCGACCACGAACTGACTTCCGTTTGCAGCTGTGACAATCATATTCCCCGCTTGAACCGTCAGATAGCCTTGCGGCACAACAGTCGTGGCAAAAGGGCGCGTGAACTGAATTTTCGCAAAATCGATATTAAGCGAAAGACCACTGTTCGTCACAATCGTGTAATCTGCATTTGGATTGAGCTGAAGATTTGCGATATTAAACTTTAAAGCGCGGGCATCAAAACCAAGCTGATAATAGCCGCCAAGCATTTGAATGCACATATTGCCTTCGCGTTGAGCTTGAATTTCAAGCATCAAAGTATTTGGTTGCGCCGTTCGCACCAAGATCGGGTGAGGCGAGGCTACGCAAGGGTTGGGCAATCGGCCCGAAACGTTAACGATCATCGACTGCGGGTTATAGCTAAACTGTGCGTTTTGAACGATGACGTTGTTATTGGCAGGTAGCATTGCAGCAAAAGAGATAGTCGCCCAGGTGACGATCATCGAAATCACGAGAAGAAATAGGATTGATGGTTTCATGTTTCCCCCTTTTACAGTCCGAACAACTAGACAAACGGACGGTTATGCAATTCGTATAAGCAAATACAATGCCAATTATAAAATTTGCTCAGATCTAACTTATTGAATTTCTGGCACTTTAATGCTTAGCATAAATGAATTACATGGTTCTGTTTTGGGTCCTCTTTTTGGAGCCAGCACCAAAGTGGAACTGCAAGAAGGATGTCGTGGCGGGCACGAATCAACGGCGATGGTTAGTTAAGAATTCAGATGGGCACGTTCGGGGCCCATTTTCAACTGATGAGGTGCTCAGCAAGATTTCGAACACTGAGCTGACCGGCGACGAGCAGGTGGCGCTTTATCCTGGAACGGAGTGGATCCCCATCAGCCAAGACCCAGAGTTTTATGATCGTTTGCTCGAACTGTTAGAAGCGGATCGAGTTACCCCAGCCACCGAGCCGAAAAAAAACGAATCAGTTTTAGCTGACGCTGACCCGACACCGCAACCCGTGATTGAAATACCGAAGCCTAAGAATCGAGTGGAGCGAGTTCGGTACACAAAATTCGGCGAAGCAGCCGATACCGTGCGGCCGCAGGCAAAACCGCGAGAAAACGTAAAGAACAATGAGCCGCCGGTCAGCCCACAAATCATCGAACTTGCACGTCGCGAAGCCATAACTAAGAAATTGCTCTCAAAAAATATCCGTCTTGCGGCGGTGATCGGCCTTGCCGCGATCGCTACGATATTCATGTTGATGAAATCCGACAACACGGGCGCGAATGGGCGCATTCACTTACTGACCCCACGCTCGGGCCAACCATCCATACCGGCGGCACAGGTTAAAAACCTGCAAACTTTAGCAGTCCAAGAATTCGATCAAGACAATTTCTCAACTTACATTCAAGCCGAAGAGCACCTGGTTGAAGTTCTAGAGGGTGACCCGAAAAATTCGGGCGCCATTGCACTGCTCTGTTTGAACTATTTAGAGCTTTGGCCGTATGCCCAACAAGACTCGCAAGATTATTCGGCAATAAATCGAGCCGTTCAGGGTGCAAGTGCCATCGACCCTGCCAGTAACGACGTTACCACTTGCCGAACAGTCGATCTCATTGCACGCGGGCGCTACACCGAAGCAAAAAATTTGGTTGAATCAGCACTCGATTCGTTTGGTGGAGGCGCGGCGCAGCCATCAGTTGCGTTTTACTTTTTAAAGGCAAAGCTCCTCGATGCCGATCGTGACCCGATTTCGGCGATCAATTATGTTCAAACCGCTGAGCAGCAGTGGCCCCAGTGGCTCGGGCTCTTTACATTTGAAGCGGAATTACAGGCCGAAGCAAAAAACTACCAAGCAGCGGCCAATAGATTTCACGAAATTTTAAAAACAAATCCGAACCATAAGGTCGCACAAATCGGGCTCGGTGTGCTCGAAGTGCTTGATCTTAACGACCCTCTCGACGGTAAGCCGCTGATCGAGCGAGCTCTCGAATCATCCGAGCGCGCTCCATCTGAGGTGAATTCAAGCGGCTATCTGGCACTTGCTGAATTGGCGCTTCGCTCAGGTGAAAAAGCCACAGCTCTGCGGTTCGCGCAAAAAGCGTATGTGCTCAATTCGCTGAGCGCGCGAGCGAAAGAAATCATTTTGCAATTGGGCGGCGAAAAGACGCTAAAAGATACCCACGTGCAAGATTTGCAACTGGTCTACGAAGGCGATGAATTGGCCGGCGAAGGCGACCTCAACTCCGCACAGGCGCATTACAAAGAGGCCTTTAAAGAAAATCCCAAAAATGGCATCGCGGCAATGAAGGCGGCTGTTTGCTTGTGGCAGTTAAGTTTGTCATCCGAAGCGATCGACTGGCTGAATAAAGCCATTCACGCCGAACCGAAGTTCATCGATGCCTACACGCAACTTTCTGATTACTTTTCGCAAAGGTACGATTACGAAGCGGCCGGGCGCGTACTCAACGATGCCCTTCATGTTTCGCCAAAAAGTTACAAGGTTATGGACGGCTTCGCTCTCGTCGAGCTGAGGCGGCACGATGACAAAGGCGCTGCTGAGTTTGCGAAGAAGGCTGTCTTACTTTACCCCGGCGACGTCACGGGTTTTGTGATTTTGACACGGGCAGAACTGGGCCTTGGGCAATATCCCAAGGCCTTTGAATCGGCAAGTCACGCCATCGAACTGGATATGAACAATCGTGAGGCGCAGGTTGCTTACGCCCGAGCTCTCGGGGGCGCTCGCGGCAGTGAAGCGGGCATCAATTATTTAAATCAACTCGTGATGACTTATCCGTCGATCTCAGAATATCGCTTGGCTCTTGGTGACATGTACATGGTCGATCAAAATTACCCGATGGCGCAAAAACAATATGAGCAGGTGATCGCCATGCAAGACAACTCGAAAAAAGGCCAAATCAATCTCGGCAAAGCGCTAGAAGCCCAGGGTAAGTATGAGGAGGCAATCACCGCCTATTTCAATGCTGCGGAGCTGGACCCCGCTGATGCGGAGCCGTTGTTCTTGGCGGGTATGTTGTATCTGGCAGCGCATAAGCCCACCGATGCGCAAAACGAATTTCAGCGAGTTCTCAAGGTCAATAAAGATTTTCCGCTCGTGAATTATGAAATCGGTCGTGCGGCTTTAATGTTGAACGCTCCAGAAGAAGCACTCGAGCAGGCAAAAATCGAAAAAGAAAAAAATCCGAATCTGGCCGATCCGTATATTCTGGCGGCCGACGCCTACACCGCAATGAAGCAGTACAGCCTCTGTGCGGGCGAATATCAAATGGCTGTGAAATTGCGCCCGCAGGGAGCTGAAATGTACGTGAAAATGGCGCGGTGTTACCGGCTCGCTGGCGACCTTGACGCCGCATTGTCGATGATAAACGTGGCCCACGATCAAGAATCGGGTAACCCCGAGGTGTGGAAGGAGCAAGGCGCCATTTACGACACTCGCGGCGATCGCCAAAAGGCAATAGAGGCTTACAATCAGTACATCGTGCTAGCGCCAAATGCCCCCGATCGCGATCAGGTCCAGGCGCGGATCAATCAGTTGTCACAATAAGATGAGATTAGGTACGCTCTAGCTAGGAGCGCCTATGGGTCAATTTGTAGAAGATCTCCATTATAGAATCAAAACGTCGTCCGGGAGTTTTTTACTATTTTCGTTCAAGCTCCTTATCGGCTTGGCGCTTGGCCTGACGTTCGCGCTTATCGGCCAACAAATCGCCAATTACGGCGATTTTTCGTTTACGCTTGTCGTAGTTGCGACAACGATGCTCTTTGCGAGGCTTTCGAAAAACTGGCGATTCTGGGGTGTTCTCTCGTTCGCCCTCATCTGCGTGTTGCTTGGCATCTCATTGAGGATGTATATCGTGGTAGCTCCCGGAGCATAAGGAGCCCAACTATGATAGATCTGCGCGCACTTGAAAAAAATGAACCCAACAGTTTCATGGGCCAACCCTACGAGACCGGTTACCGGTCTTCGCTCAAAAATCGCGGCTATACCGCAAGTGCGGTCGACGAAGTTCTTGAACTGAATAAATCGCGCAAGGCACTTCTCACCGAAGTCGAGACGGCTAAGGCAAAGCAGAACAAAGTAAGCGGTGAAATCGCGAAGATGAAACGGGCCGGGCAAAGCGCTGATGCACTTCTCAAAGAGATGCAGGCGCTCAGCCAGGACGTTCGCGCAATGGAAGTCAAAGCTTCTGAAGCCGATCAAAAGGTAACAGACACGCTTCTGCAAATGCCGAATTTTTTGCACCATACAACTCCCGTCGGTTCGGCGGCCGAACAAAATCAAGAGGTTCGGCGCGTGGGCGAGCCGCGCACGTTTTCGTTTCAGCCGAAGGACCACGTTACCGTCGGCGAAGCGTTGGGCATTCTCGATTTCGACCGTGCCGGCAAAGTTTCGGGCGCGCGTTTTGCTTTTTTAAAAGGCGCGGCGGCGCGAATCGAGCGCTCACTCATACAGTTCATGATGGATGTTCACTCCGCGCGGGGCTACGAAGAGATCATTCCGCCGTTTATCGTAAATGCGAACAGTTTGCGTGGTACGGGGCAATTCCCCAAATTTCGCGATGATGTTTTTTGGATCACAAACCCCGAATATTATCTCGTGCCAACGGCGGAAGTGCCCGTCACTAATTATTTCGCTGGCGAAATTCTCGACGGCTCCGATCTGCCGAAATCTTTTGTCGCGTACTCCCCGTGCTTTCGCTCTGAAGCCGGCAGCTACGGCAAAGATACGAAAGGGCTTATCCGCCAGCATCAGTTTAATAAAGTCGAGCTCGTGAAGTTCACGCGGCCCGGTGAATCCGAATCGGCACATGAAAAATTAACGAACGACGCTGAAGAGATTTTGCGGCAGTTGGAGCTCCCATATCGCGTGATGGCTCTATGCTCGGGTGATATCGGCTTTAGTGCGATGAAGTGCTACGACATCGAGGTCTGGCTGCCGGGGCAAAACGCCTACCGCGAAATCAGCTCATGTTCGAACTGCGGCGACTTTCAGGCCAGGCGCGCCAACATTCGTTTTCGCGAAGGGCCCAAAGACAAGCCTCTTTTTGTGCACACCCTCAATGGGTCGGGGCTCGCCGTCGGTCGAACCTTGATCGCCATCCTTGAAAATTACCAAAACGAGGATGGCAGCGTAACTGTGCCCTCCGCGCTTCGCCGCTACGTCGGCGTCGATGTTATAAAACCGACCTGATTTTGCATTGACCGCGTGTCAGCCGCCCAATAAATTGACCGACGGAGAGATGGCTGAGCGGTTGAAAGCACCAGTCTTGAAAACTGGCAAGGTCTTACGGCCTTCGTGGGTTCGAATCCCACTCTCTCCGCCATATATCCGACTCCAACCTCGGCACCAACGCCGCCGCTCGCCGAGCTAGTGCCGCTTGCACCGGACGCCTGCGTAAACCCGCCAAAAATCGTTTTATTTGTCTTATCCTCGAAAAACAGTCGGCTCTAATTAATTTTTTCGCATTTGATGTTTTGTATTTTTAGGTTTGTTTAAAACCGTAGAAAGCGCGTTCGCAAAAATGAAACTAATCGCATGATGGGTGACGATTATAAGGTTACTAAATACAGATGATGAGTTTCAAAACCTTGGCTATACCGAATCGATCAGTTGTCATTTTCAGGGAAGATGAACGCTCCCGAAGGAAAACCACTCGATATCGTGTAACTGCAACTCGTATCAGTGAATGTCGCGCCATTGAGTGCAGCGTATTTCTCAATATAAATATTGTTGAGGCACGGGTTAGAGCCAGGAAAAGTCGACAAATCGCAGGTGCCATTGGCGGAACCAAAATTGACTGTCACATCTATACTGTTTGGGCAGACCACATGATCTGTAGCTTGAACCGTTGAAAATTGCTGACCGCCAGGATAAGTAACAGTCGTGACGGTTTGCGTGTCATATTGGCAAGTGCAATCATAGGTGCTCACGCATTTACCTTGAGTAGAATTAAAGATAGACCCGGCAGGGCAAGTTGGCACGACACAAATGCCATTCTGTAAAATGAAGCCGCCAGTACATTTGTTCAACACACACGAGCCGTATCCGCTGCCTTGTGCATTACATGTTTCGATTCCGGCCCCATTATTACCGGTGCAGGACAATGTCGCCCCTGGCACACAAGCATCTTGAACGCACGACGTTCCGACAAAATGGTAGTCGGGGCTACATTCGGTTAAATTACATGCGCTCCAGCCGGTGCCGGTCGAATTGCAAGTCATGTTTCCACTGCCGTTGTTAGCCGTACAATTTTTTGGTGATTCGGGCGAACATAGGTCAGCGACACAAACACCATTTTGCAAATTATAACCGGTCGTACACTTACTTAGAACGCACGACTCAAAGCCAGTGGCGCTTGAATATTCTGAGCCTTCTTCGAAAATTGTAACGGAGCGAGGCCTTCAGCGCGCCAATTTGAGACATCACGTACCCCCAACCGAATTCAACTGAGCTCTTCGCTTATCGGCCGAAAGTAGGGTCAACTTGAGACAATTCAGCCGGCCTGGCTCCTGTGATTTGCGTAGCCGTCACCAAGTTGCAGCCACTATCTGACCAGCCGGGCCGACCAAAAACCACTCGGCTTGGCGTCGGCGAGGCCGAAATCGGCGGCGTATCATAACGCTTCAGTTGCCCAACTCACCCGGTCGGCCGAAAATAGAATTATACCGAAAGCAGTTTCAACAATATCCAACGTCAATTAACCCTGAAGGTAAAGAGAAGGCGTTTGAGCAGCAGTTAATGAGCCATTCAGTGGACCTATCAAACAATTCAGTTATTTGTGATTATGTCGCAGCAAAAGAAAGCCAATGATTTTTGTCGTTGCCTCACATTGATACGATTTGCCGGTTGTAGGTCAGAGAGACTTTTGCCGATAAATTGTAGATGGCGAAATTCTTTGATGCGGCTTTGGCGTCAATACGGCGCGCTCCGGTTCGATATGCACTACTTGCGGGTGGGATCGCATTGTGTTTTCAAAACTGCAGCGGATTTAGCCCGGCATCGTCGACCAGTGCGTCGACGGCCGCATTTAGTTCACCCTACTGCACTGGCGCGTCAACTGCGACATTAAACAGCGCAGTGGGTATGTGGTCCGTCGAGGCATATTTTTATTCGGCTTCGCAAATATCTTTGTTGGGATTTGATTGCCCGACGAAAAACGTTGTTTTCAAAGACACTTACGATGGCGGTGTTTCATGGCAGCAAAGTCAGATCTCGACCAGTAATTTTGGCACTAAAATCGCAGGCGGCGATTTTTTGCCGGTGATTAACCTAAACGGTACCCTTTTTGATTCGCTAAATACAACAAATGGTAACACGCCGGCTAATAGCTATTTACTTTACCGCACGCCTCAATCGTCAATTTGGCAATCTGTAGATATTGGGTCGCTCGGATATTTGGCCGTTCCGAGTGTCAATCTAATCTCGCCGTCTAATGGGTACTTGCTTGCGGGCACGTGCAAGACAAGTACTGTTCCGGAACCTTGCGTGGGCACGATGAGCGCTGCTTTTCTGGTTCATCCCCCTACTATCTTTAACGCCGGAACATATGGCGGGGAGATCCTCGACGCCACCGTTGGTGCCGATAATTGCATTTATGCCGGTGGCAATAGGACAAACTCATCTGGGGTCCACGACTACATGGTAATGCAGTCATGTGATGCCGGCAGTACATGGACCCAAGATACGACGGACTCAGCCACGGTCGGGCAGGAGTTCTTCGTGTTAAAAATGTTAAGCGCGGATAACAATGTCTACTTCGTCGGAATGAGTACCGTCGACCTTAAAAATTTCTACCTCACGTTTGCGAAACGTATAGGAGCGGGGCAGTGGCAGTCCGAGAACATCGCCGGTCCATTTGTGCCGCAGCAGCTTGATATCAATGTTCTCGCAAGCACTTCCGCATGCCACTATGACCTGCTTTACAGTGCTGAACAGGCGCCATCTAATCCGACTGGTTTTGCCGCGACGCTTTTGCGAACTTCCGATTGCGGTGCAACCTGGCAAACCGCCAACTCACAATCTGGGTACATTCTTGGCGCAAATCTCATCGGGACTAACGTACTTTTTATGACGGCTGATCAAAAAGGCGGTTATACCGTTACGAGCTGGTGAAGAAGCCGCACGCGAAATCGGCAGCACAGCCGTTGCCGGTGACAATCATTGTAAATATCAATTAATCTCACAGAGATGTCAGCGCGACCCTTTCGAACGATTCTCATTGCAGCGATTGTTATTCCAACTCATTCGCTTTCGGGTTGGCGGCTCGAAAAATTCAGTCACATCAAACCGAACGCCGTGACCGCGAACAAAGCGGGCTTGACGATTAAAGTTGCAAGCTCCGCAAGTCCGCTCATTTACAAACTTGATTCTCCCGTTCGGGTTGCGGCTTTTCGAGTTTCAGGCGAGTTTCAAGGGTTGCCGCACTTTTCTGATGTTTCAAAGCAGGGTAAGAAAGATTTCGATGACTACGCTTTGCGCGTTGGGTTCGTTGTGCCGGGATCAAAGACTCTTACGGGTATAAAGCGATTTTTTGCCGCCGACTGGGTTAAACATTTGTATAGCGAACTCCCGAAGGGAGTTGGCCTCGACTACATTCAGTTTTTCGATGTGGCACAAGACCGTTCGCAACTCGGCGAGGTTCGCGTAAGCTCATCGTCTAAATTGATTCATGAAAAGGTTTTCGCTGTGGTCAATAAGCCCGGACCGTTTGACTATCACTATAAATTGTCGCCGCCGATCAAATCCGCCGCAATTTGGTTGAGCATTGACGGCGACGACACGAAATCGAAGTTTACAGTCGTGATCGACCATTTCGAGTTAACGAATGAATAAAGTAGTCGTGCCTTTACGTGGAGTGAATACACGTGATCGCCGCTTATTTACTGCGCGCTAAATTGTTCAAGAATGTGTTGAGCGTGTAATTGCGCGAAACAGCGCGAAGAATTCGGTTGAACTCAGCCGGAGCAAGCGGCTGCCGGGTGAATTCTTCACACGCAGCGTAAAGTTGCTCTGTTGTCAGGCTCGGGTGCTGTAACAATTCGTAGACGAGGACACGCGCAGGCGCGAGATCCCTGTAGGTAAATTCCATGCTTATGGCCTGGGCGGTTTGCTTGAGCAACTCAGTCGGTTTTCGAAAAGTTTGTACCTGGCGCGCCCTGAACATCAGTGTGTCAGGCGAAGGCTGACGGTTGGCTTGAATCAAATCGAGTACCTGCCGCGGGTTAATTTTTGCGTCGACAAGAGCGTCATAGAGGCTTCCGTTGTAACCATACATAACGCCGTTGATGACTTTTGAGCCGAGATCGGGGTCAGGCCGCGTCTCGAGAGTATAAAGGTAGGCCATGTTCGGCTTTTTGCCGGCCTGATAGAGATTAGTAAGAATGCGCTTTACAAATTCTCGCTGCTCCTGATCTGTGCTCGCATATTGTGTCTCAAATTTAACACGCGGATTTGCCGCGGACTTCTGCAGTTGCGTTTTTTGCGTCGTGGTAGTTGGCGGCGTCACTTCGGGCGGGCTCACGGGCGCAAAAGTTCTGAGGCCTTGAATTGCCTCGGTTGGCTCCGAAGCGGGCGCGACGAGCGGTTTAAGTTTAGGAGGGTTAACTCTCATTCTGTACCGTGGAGATAACGTCCCCGCCTTTAAGCGCCTATAAACCTCCGGCATCGGGAATAGTGTGTGCGGCAGGAGCTCATAAAATTGGTTGGTCGTCATCGGCATGCCGAGCGCTTCGGTTAAAATTTTATCGGCCTCCTGGTTATGTCTCTTGAAAATCTTAATTGTGATCTGGCCGTATTTTTTATTTAGGGCATCGAAGCCGGCGACCAAAAGTTCGCGATATTCTTCGTCGCTCAAATTGCCTACATTCAGCGTCAACCGACTGGTCAAAATGCTACTGCAATACGCGTGAGCGAATTCGGCCTTTGCAGTCGGCGAGTTCAGGGCTACAAACAAGGCCGTTACGGTGAAACGTTTGAGAATTTCAATCATGGTCGCCCTCGGCGGAATCATTAGGTTCATCGTTTTGCAAGTTTCGGTTCTGTTAAATGCCAAAAAAACTAATTAAAAGCCGCAGCCTTTTCGCCGCAAAGCCACCAAAGTCGAAAAACCGCTTACACAATTTGCGATTCGGGCGAAAGTGTTTAGCAGTGCAGCGAGAACATATTGGACGTCGGCTGTAGAATTTCGCCGATTACTGCAATTACAAAAAAATTAAGGCACAACCGATGGGTAAAAAAATCCAGTATTCGATAGGGGCAACCAAAAACCATCTCGGGTGCCAGGGGATGTACTTCTTCTTGAATTTCTTAATACCGTAGCCGGGGTTAATGACGAACCATAAAAAATCTTCGACAATCCAAAATATAATAAACCCGCCAATGACCCGAGCCTCTTGCCACGAGCTCCAGCGATGAAAAAAGAAAAACGGGATGTGAAAAAATAGAATAACAAAACCCAAAACCCAAGCGTGGTAACCGGTCATCGGTCGCCCACCAAAAAACACGTCAAGAAGCCAGTGCTTTTCGATTCGCCAAGTGGGCAGATTTTTCGCCCAGCCTTCGGTGCCTTCGATCTGCACTTCCACTTTGGCGAAGAAGTAAGAAAGGACGAGTAAAAACCCGATGTAGATACCGTTAAACATGTTTCACCACGTATTTTGTAAGGCGTCGGGAGTGAAGTCTCTGCGAGTCAATTTGCCATTCACGATAATTTTCGAAAGTTGAACGTTTGTACCGCGTTTTTTTACTGAGTTCCAAATTTTAATCAAGCGGGCGCGGTATACGTGGCCCGAAAAAACTCCGTAGTTCTCAAATTGCACGGTCTTCTGCAAAACTTTGCCGATATAGTATTCGGTTTTTGCCGGCAGGTAACTCGGCAAAGTGAGATAAATAACGGCACGAGAGTAAATGCTCGTCCTTGCTTTAGGAGTAATTTCGATCGCCGCTATTTTGGTATTCGAACTGATCAGCTTTGCGCGAGCGCCGGTAATTGCGGCGGGGTTTAGATCTTCAGGCGCGAGCTCCGAGCCAAGTACGCCTGCTGATTTATTGGCCACGGCAATGCGGCGTATTTGATTACTTGCGGGTAAATAGAGCCATTGTTTCGTTTTTGCGCCATGTACAATTGTTAAAAGCGATGTTCCTTTGTCGCCTGCGGGAGCGGTCATCCGAACGATGGCGCGAAAGCCGCCCTTTGTGATGAGCGTTTGTATGTTCATTTCAAGAGTTTTTGTCTCGCCGCTTGCTTTGATAATTTGAAGAACGATGTGCGCTTGGTCACTTTTTGACTCCAGCTTGCGACGGGCGCGCTCCAAAATATCATGAGATCGGTCGACCCCTAACGCGACGGCGCCTAAGGAGGTGAAACAACAACCGAATAGTACAACCAATAAATAAAATTTTCGCGACGCTAAGCCCATTTAATCAAAATAAAGTTCTCAAGCTGCATCAATCAATGGAAAAATATCCGGCTTGGGTACAGAAAGTGTCATGAAGCCGCTCAGTTTTATTTTTATCTCGATCTTCGTCGTGCCGGCGTTTGCGTCTTCGGGGCGTATCAGGCTCCGCGAAAATGTATACTTGAACGAGCAACCGAACCCAGTCCCGCAAAGCGATAGCGAGGTCACATTACAGTACGAAAGCAAAACGCCGCTTCCTAACAATTGGCTCTTTCAATTTCAACCGGATGTGAGGCTCTTCGATGCGCCCGCATCCGGCACCTTCGCCGCGGATTTCAATTCTCGAGATACGAATTTTAAAATGCGGACCAACGACCTGTATTTTGAGTTCGGCAGTTTTGTTAAAGAGTGGGAAGGCACCGACGGCATTAACCCCATGGATATCGCCACGATCAAAACCTACCGTGATCCTATTCATTCAGACAGCTTGGGTTCGTGGGGAATTTCGGTCACATCGCATACAAGCACTGCATGGTCGTGGGAGGCCTTTTACGTCCCCTGGCAAACGCCGGCAATCATGCCCCTTGGCTATTCGGGTTGGTGGCCGCGAAGTGCCTCGCTGCCTCTCGATCAGAACGGCACGCAAGTGCTTTTACCCGGGCAAATCGAGTACGCGATAAACTCACCGCAGATCTTAAATAATGCCGATGAAAATAATTTCGGCGCGCGCCTGCAATTTCATGGTGACTCATGGGATGCGGCTTTAGCCGGGTTTCAAGGCCAATCCCAAATTCCAGTATTTCGGCCAACGACCTACGGCAACCTTATCGAGACGTATCCAATGAATGTCTATCAGATGTCAGATCCGGTGAATCTTCAGCCCGTTGAATATTTGCGCCAGACCGTTTCAGCTTTATTCGTGTACAATTCGAACCCATGGATTTTTCGCATTTCTGGCCGGTACGATCAGCCGATCGGCAATGATCCGCTCTTACCGGGCTGGTCGGAACAGTTTGTCGGCGGTGTCGAGCGCACGATCACCGTTCGCGATCGCACGATGATTTTATCGCTTCAATATGCGGCGGGCGTGATGCCGAACTACCCCTCGAGTTTTTTAAATCTATCTGACCCTTTTCAAAGCTCTTTGATCTGGGGCCTACGCTATCCGCTCAGCGACAATCTATTGCTTGTCTATTCAGGCCTTAACGACTTTCAATTTCACTCTTATTACGATGAATTGAGTCTCGAAGATTCGATCGGCGATCATTTATCGGTTTCACTCGCCGCTGAAGTGCTCGGCGGCCCGCCCGATTCGCTTTTTGGGTTGTGGAAGAACCAAAGCTGTGGAACCTTCACCACTACGTATGGCTTTTAGGGCGAGTTGATTTCAAGTGGGAGCGCAATTAAATTCGGCGGTTCAGCCTTCAACCCGGCAAATTGCGCCAGACCGAGTACTCCCAGATTTAAAGAAAAGAGCGGGACAATTTCATTGTACGGGGATGACCAGTTCTCTGCCGAGTAAAGCAGATAATCGTCGTTAATATACGGATCTAAACCATCGTAGTGATTCGAATAAGCGGCGGCGTACTCATGCGACAGTCGCCCATCGTGCACATTCACCTGCAGTGACAACACCCCGCCGAGAATTTTCGGCGAGCAGTCGAATTTCGCGGCTCCGCTAAAGTCGACATATTGCCAATATTGGCCATCGCGAAAGGCTCGAACCCATCCGACTCCATCGGCCGAAGCATTGAAATCCACATTATTCTGCCAGCGAAAAGAATCGAGATGAAGTCGCGAAAGCGTAAGTGAGAACGGAGCCCACGAATGATAATTGACTAAATCGGGCCAAATGAAAAACTCCTCAAATCTCGAGGATAGTAACCCCTCAAAGGCGTTTGATTTATTTAAATCAAGTGGCGCCTGCGCGGGCAAGGCGCTTAAGATCCCCTGAAGCATGTGAGGCCAGTCCTGCTTTAGAGAGAATATTTCGGGCTGACGCAAATTCGCAGTCGGCAATTGTGCGATCGGCAACTGGGGCCCCTGATAATTCGAGCCAGTATTCGGCCAGGTGAGTGCCGTCGAAATTAAAACACCGGATTTTACATTTTGAAAATGCGAAAGCGTGTAGGTCAAAGGCAATGGCACCGAAGGGATTTGGAGTGGAATTGCGGTCCCGATACGACTATTTATTAACTGAAGCTGTTTATTCAACAGAGCCGTTAATTTCTGTGTCGCAAAATTTTCGATAAGTGCGGGGCTGTTGAGCTCTTGTTCGAGAGCTTGAGTGAGAGTCGTCGAAAACCCCTTTGGGCCTTGGCATGAAATGGGTGCGATCGCCCAACTTGAGGGTTGCCAGTTGAGGTTAAGCGAAGAAATACTCGCCGCGACTGACGCCGGCAAAAGACGATAGTCAATTTTGAGATCGGCTTTCGCATTCGACTGAGTTAGAGAAATCGGGCCGCAGGTTGCTGAAATATGAATGTTGAATACAACACCGCTGATCGTTTTTTGAATGGTTTGATCCACCCAAATTTTGCCGATATTCATCTGAATGGCGACATGATCGGCTTTCATTTCGTACGACGAAAGGGTGAGATTGTCTTGTGACAGTGTCACCGAAGAATTTAATTTAATCCCCTGAATGTGCCAGTTGAGTTGGTCGATCGGCCATATTTGATCGGCTAGCATAGCATTGTGATAATTCGCGACGCTCACGACGTATTTTCGAATTGCGCTGTGAAAAAACGACCAGGGGGCAAAAAGGCCGACATGAACTTGATCAGCCACCGCCGGTTTGGCCGCAAAGCTCAGGCAACCGAATATACAAATAAAAAGAAGCGGGGCTTTAAATAGCTTCATTCATTCTAACCGATTCAGAGGTGGCTCCCGCTGTTCGCTCCGGAAACACCAAATTCACAAATTTCATTCGCTGATTCACCTTTAGGTCGGATAGCGGATAAAAGGTGCCACGCCAATAGATGCCGCGGCGGATTTTCGCTAAAATTCCGGCCCGCAAAAATATAAAAGGTAAAAACATAAAAGCAATCGACATAAACACGATGCTTCGTCGGCGAACGGGCATGAGGAGATGAATCTGCCGACCCACCACCGATAGGTAAACAATAAGGCTTACGAAAGTAAGGCCAATTAGATAGGGGGATTTCGTTAGAAACGGAAAAACCCAAAGCCCCGCGCCAACAACTGTCGTGACGGCGAGCGTGGTTACGATGACGGCGAGAGAGTATTGGCATATCGCAAATCCGTTTTTTTCAAGCCCGCGAATCATCGTGCGTAAGCTCGGGTACCATTCGAGGCTGATTTCATCGCGGCCTGCGACGGCCCCCATTTTGGCTCCCGCCCGGCGCATAAGCAGAGCGGTCCCCGAATCGTCAATTACATCCATTTTTAGCCAATCGAGACCTTCAGAACGTGCATACGTTGTTCGTCGCAACAAGAGAAAAGCGCCTTGACCGTAACAAACTTTTTTACGGGGATCATTCAACTTTCTAATGTCAAAAAAGAGCGAAGCGACGTGATAAAGTTGCGCCATCATGACTTGCAAAAAAAGCGACTTAGCGATGAGGTCCGGAATCACGGTTAAAAAATCAAGTTGCTCCTCAATGCAGTAACTCACGGCTTTTCGAAGTGCGCGCGGTGAAAAGTGTACGTCCGCATCAGTTAACAAAATATAATCACCTGAAACGGCTTCAATACCCTTTGCCATCGCGTGGGTCTTGCCGAGCCAGCCATGCGGTAGCTCAGAAATGTGCACGGTTTTAAAGCGCCGGTCGCGGGCCGCTATACGGTCTATGATTTCGCCGGTTTGATCGGTGGAGCGGTCATTGACGAAAACCACCTCTAAATTGGGATAATCGAGCGAGAGTAAGGATTCTGCCGCCGCCTCGATAGTAGTCGCTTCATTGCACGCCGGTACAACTATGCTAACAGCGGGCCAAACTCCGTCTTGTCGTTTTGTGGACAATTGATCGGACAAATCGCGCAACATAGTCACTGATTTATTGAAGATGTGGGTGCGTGCGGCGACGACCAGAAGTAGCATGGCTGTCAAAATACTCAGGACTGCAAATGTAATCAATTTCCCCCCGATCTCCCGGTATGAATTATTAGCGAATCTTTTTAGGTTCTCCACTTTTTTCGTCGGGATCTGACCAAAACTCATCAAATGTAGCTCGCGTGCAACAGGCGCAACTGTTAAGCTGTTTTAAGGGGCAAAATGCTACTGGACTTAAGTCCTAAACGCATTTTTATTTCAATTCTAAACTTAGAAAATGATCGGCCATGAAAGAGAATCATCCGCTTCAACTGACAGTGAGTCGCCGCGATAAAATATATGCGTACTGCGCGATTACCTTGTTGATTCTTCTTACGGCTATCGGCGTCTTCGGTGCGCGTAAACTTCAGACAAAATATTCGATCATGCAATTTCTGCCCGATCACCATCCCGCAATTCAAATGGATGCGCGTGTTCGCGGCTATTTTCATATACAAGATTTGCCGACATTCGTCGGCCTTATCACGCTAAACGCCAACCAGCGCGGTATCTGGTTGCAAACCAACCGGGTCGAGCAAATTAGGGCGCTGACCAAGACAATTCAATCGCGCGACGACGTGGCGCAAGTGTTGAGCCTGACAAACGTCAACGCTGCGGCTGTAAAAAACGGCGAGCTGGGTGTCGGCGAACTTCTGCAAGTGACGCCGTCGCAAAAGTGGCGCGAGCGAATTGGCGGCGATCCGCTTCTTGTACCGATGCTCGTTTCAAAAGATTTTCGTACCATTCTCGTCTATGTGCAGTTGAAAGATGCCGGCGTTCATCTTTTACTTAATTTTTATCTGGCATTTCAGCGAGACTTAAAAAAGTATTTTCCGCGCGCTCAAGCGGATGTCGGTGGTGTGCCGGCTGTTCAGACGGAACTCGGGCTCTTGCTCAGCAAAGAGTTGAGAAATTTTATTGCGTTGACGATTTTGGCGTGTGTTCTAACTCTTCTGATGATTTTTCGAACCATTTCGACAATGTTCATCCCGCTCATATTTACAGCTGTTGCTAACATCATGGTTTTTGCCTTAATGGCATGGACGGGGCAGCCTTTTACGGTGTTATCGGCGACCATCCCTATTTTAATATTTATCACGGTCGTTTCGCTCTCTGTGCATACGATTTTTCGCTACAGCGAAGATGCCGAGAGACACAAGGGCCCCATCTCGCGGTGGAGCGTCATTCGAGAATTAAACAAAGACATTTGGCTGCCCAACTTACTCGGGGCGCTTACGACCTGCATCGGCTTTTTGACTCTGCTAGGGGCGCAAGTTCCTCTCATTCGAAGTTTTGGCGTCGAAGTCGCAGGCGCCGTCATGCTGTCTTGGCTTTTCACAAGTATCGGAATCGTTCCGCTTCTCATCTTGTTTCCGCACCCTGTACCCCGCACGTGGGTGAGGCGCCCGGCGGGGTGGATCCTATGGGTCACAAGCCGAGCGAAATTCACGGCGTACGCCGTCGCTATTTTTTGCGCTATTCTCATCCTGACATCGCGGCAATTGTATTGGCGGGCTCGTTTGTTTGATGACTTGCCGAAAGGGCAGCCGGCGCGCGAGTCGACCGAACGAATGGATAAAACCCTCGGGGGAGTGATCCCGCTCGACGTCGCAATTTCGTCGAGTGAGAATTCAGCCTGGACAGACCCCGTCCGGTTGAACGAGCTCAAATCTCTTCTCGTTCAACTGCGAAAAATAAATGGCGTGGGCACGGCCCGAGGCATCCCCGATTTTTTTCACGCGCTCGCCGAAATACCAAAACCGATATTGCCGATTTCACGCGCCGCTGTTTCAGAGATTTATTTTCTCTATTCGATGTCCGACCCCGACCCGCTCGATAGCTACCTGTCGTCCGACCAAAAAATCACGCGCATCGATATGCGCATTCGCGATTTGCCATCTGATCAAGCGCAGGTGCTGGTAAAAAAGTTAAAGCACACCGTGCAGGAGCAGTTCCCCCACGACAAAGTCGAAGTCGGGGGCATGGGCGCCATCGTGCACCTCATCCAGGATGAAATTTCAGTCGAGCTGATTTACGGCTTTTGGCAGGCGCTTCTTCTCATCGTGATCATTTTGGCTTTTATTTTTCGTTCGCTCCGTACGGCTCTCATTGCGGCGCTACCGAACCTTGTGCCGCCAATTGTTCTTCTCGGGTATCTCTCGCTCACGCACACGGCGATCAAGCCGGGTGTCGCGATCATTTTTTCAATCGCGCTCGGCCTCGCGTTCAACAATACGGTCTATCTTCTCAATCGGCTCCGTGCTTTTAAAAACGCAAGCGGCGTCATCACGCGCGAAGAGGTTCTTCGCGCTTTTATACTTGAAGGCAACCCGTGTCTGATTTCAACCGGCATTGTTCTCATAGGATTTTCGGTCTTTTTATTTTCTTACTTTTCGCTCAATCAAACGTTCGGCCGCTGCATGCTCATTTCTCTGAACGGCGGCATCCTGGGCGATCTCATCTTTTTGCCGGCGCTACTCTATCTGTGGCCAAAAGATTTGCGGCTCTGAGTCACTGCTTGAAATGAAAATGGCGCGGCCGGGAGGATTCGAACCACCGACCACTTGATTCGTAGTCAAGTACTCTATCCAACTGAGCTACGGCCGCACCGAAAAGTGACGCTAAGACCGCCTGTTTTTAGCGAAAGGGCCTACGCTCCGCAAGCCAAAAAGTGACTTCGGGCAGCAATTTCGCTAGGTTGAGCACTAAAACTCGAGGAGTAAGCCCATGGTGAAATCTTTAGAGACCTGGCAGACGTCGTTTCAAGACGCAAAAACGGTGCTCGAAAAATTCATGAACGACCCCGCACAGCTCGAAAAGTGCGGCCGATTCACCGAACTTTTGCTCGGCACGATCCGCGAAGGTGGTAATTTGTTTAGCTGTGGCAACGGCGGTTCGCACTGCGATGCCATGCACTTTGCCGAAGAATTCACAGGCCGCTATCGCAAAGACCGCCGCGCGATCGGCGCGCTGGCGCTCGGCGACTCGAGCCACGTGACGTGCGTTTCAAACGATTATGGGTTTGAGCACATTTTCAGTCGGCAACTCGAGGGTCTTGGCCGCCCGGGCGATTTGCTGATCGGCCTCTCGACGAGCGGGAATTCGCAAAACGTCATCAATGCGTTTCAAGTGGCGCGCCAAAAAGGCATCAAAACGGTGGCGCTTCTCGGCAAGGGCGGCGGCAAACTCAAGGATATCGCGGATCTCGCGATTGTGGTGCCCGCTGAAACCAGCGATCGAATTCAAGAAGTTCATATCAAGCTACTTCATACGGTTATTGAGACGGTGGAGCGGGAGCTTTTCCCAGAAAACTATCGTTAATGCGGCGGCTTGCAGGTTGGGCTTGTCCGAGCCTGCGACAAATTGTAGAGTCGGGCATTCAGCAAATTTCGGAGAGATGGGTGAGTGGCTGAAACCAGTTGTTTGCTAAACAACCGTACGGGCTAAAACCCGTACCCCGGGTTCGAATCCCGGTCTCTCCGCCAGAATCAGTCGGATATCGGATATCGTGATATCAGATATCCGATACCAGGACAGAGATCACCATGAGCAACTGGATTAAAAGCAAACGAACCAAGCAAGTTGCAGGTATCGTCGCCATTTGTGCCGCGATTTTACTTATCTGGTGGTTCTTTTTTATATACCCGTACGTTTCGACCGATGACGCGCGAATTGCTGCGACTCTTGTGAGGGTCGCTCCTGAAGGAGTGGGCGGTCGAATCATCAAGCTCAACGTCGACGTTGGCTCGCGGGTCAAACAGGGCGACGTGCTAGTGGAACTCGATCACCGAAACGCCGCCGCCAGGTTAAAAGACGCCCAGGCACAGGCCGATTACGCCAAACGCGATCTCGCGCGAATTTCACGACTGGTGCGGCAGGGTGGTTTGCCGCAAAAGTCACTCGATGAAGCGCAAGACGCGGCCGACAAATCACAAGCGCAACTCGAACTCGCGCAGGTCGCAAACGAAGACACGACCCTCATCAGCCCGATCAACGGCATTGTTGTACAAAAAGTCGTCGAAGTGGGCGACGTCGTGCAAACAGGGCAAACTCTTCTCACGGTGGCCGACATCGACAACGCCTGGGTTTCAGCCAACATTGAAGAAACGGACGTCGGGCTTTTAAAAATCGGCCAGCCGGTTTCAATCACGGTGGATGAAGGCGGCGAACTCACGGGGCATGTTTCAGAAATTCGCGCCTCAACGGCGGCGCAGTTTGCGCTCATCCCGGCCGAAAATCCGTCGGGCAATTTTACGAAGCTTGTGCAACGGATTCCGATCAAAATCGCGCTCGATCCGCACCCCAACCGACAGCTTCGCACGGGTGAATCGGTCGAAATCAAAATTCGCGTGAGGTAACGTGGTCACGCTCGCGGCGGCACAAGAAGACGACGCCACCTATAAGTGGCTTCTACTTTCTATCATTCTTCTCGGCTCATTCATGGCGACACTCGACGCGAGTATCGTGAACGTGTCACTGCCGTCGATCATGGCCGATTTCGGCGCTTCGGTCGACCAGATCGAGTGGGTGGTGACGGGCTACATGCTCACGTTCGCGAGCCTCATTTCACTCACCGGATGGATGCGCGATATCGTCGGTAACAAACGCCTTTTTGTCGCAAGCCTCGCGATTTTCACCGCGGGCTCCGTATTGTGCGGAGTCGCATGGAATTTGCCGTCGCTCATCACGGCGCGCGTGATTCAGGCGATCGGCGGCGGGGCGATCAACCCGACCGCTATGGCGATGATCTCCGACGTGTTCAAGCCGCACGAGCGCGCAAAGGCTCTCTCGTACTGGGGGGTGGGCGTCATTGTCGGCCCCGCGATCGGCCCAACCCTCGGCGGGTATCTTACCTACCACATCAGTTGGCGCGCCATTTTTATGGTGAATCTGCCGATCGGGATTATCGCGACAATTTTGTCATTTATTCTTATTCGCGCCGATAAGAAAGAAGATATCAGTGGCCGCCCGTTTGATTTTTTCGGTTTCATTTTTTTGGCTGGATTTTTGGTGTCTTTTCTTCTGGCGCTCAACAAAGGCGATCGCGAAGGGTGGACGTCGACCTACATCATGACCTGCGCGGGCATCGCCGTTTTGAGCCTCATCGGGTTTCTCACGGTTGAAACACAGATTCCGCACCCGATTCTGGATCTCAAAATGTTTAAGAACAAAGTCTTCACTTCGGCGGTTCTTGTCACCACCGGCCGCTCCATCGGGCTATTCGGCGGAACTTTTTTGCTGCCGCTCTTTATGCAAATTTTCATGGGATTTGACGAAATTCGAAGTGGCCTTGTGCTTTTGCCGGGGGCTGTTCTCATCGGCTTTATGATGCCGCTTGCGCCGAAACTCGCCGACAAGTTCGGTGTTCGAGCGACATCGATCGCGGGCCTGTTGGGCATCGCTTGGTCGATGTTCGCGTACCGTTCCGTCGACATTAACACGTCGCTTTGGGGAGTAATTTACCCAACACTCATTCGTGGCGTCGGCATCGGGCTTCTTGTGGCACCCGTCATGGCGACAGCTCTGAACTCCGTGTCGCGAGGGCAAACAGGGCAAGCGAGTGTAATGCTCAATCTTGTGCAACAGGTCGCGGGGTCGACCGGGATTGCATTTCTCGGGACGATTCTCAGCATTCGCACGAAGTTTCATTTATTGGCCATCGGTTCAGCCTTAAATGCCAATCAGCCGGCTGTTCACACAGCCATGCACGACATTTACTTTCACGCGATGCGGATGGGGTATTCACCCGCCGAGAGTTTTGCCGTGGTACGAGCCATGCTGATCAAGCACGTCATTGAGACAGGCTCCGTTGCCGGCTATCAGGATTCATTTATCGCGGGGGCGGCGGCCGTACTGCTCGCCATCACCTTTGCGCTATTATTGCCGGCTCGCGTGCCGAGTTCGGCCGCTCCCGAAAGCGCCCACACGATCATGGAGTAGTAGTTTGCAATTGATGTTCATTTAGCAGGCAGTTGGGCCGCGCAGTTGACGAACTGTGCGCTGACGTTCGAAGTTCAACGGCATAATGAGAAAAGTAGAACAATTCAGTTGGGCAGTTTGCGCGGTTTTGATCGCCAGCACACTCTTGCCGGCGGCTCGCGCGCAAGCGGGTGAGGACATTTTCGGTTATGTTTACACGACAGACATGATGCCGAAAGGCAAATTTGAACTTGAGCAGTGGACGACAGACCGCGAAGGGCAAGCCCACGGATTTTTTCACCACATAGATATGAACACCGAGCTTGAGTACGGTGTCACGAACAACTTTCAAGTCGGGATTTACGCCAATTACATGTACGCCGACGAATACCACAACAGTGTGCGCGGCCTCACCGAAGGCATTGAAATCCCCTGGTATCACAATCCGAATAACCGCTACACAGCCGGTCGATTTGACGGATTTTCGCTCGAGCTCATGTACCGATTTCTTAATCCTTTTCTCGACCCCGTCGGGCTCGCGGTTTATGTCGAGCCCGAGTACGGCTATTATGAACAAGGCGTTGAGTATCGTGTGATCGTACAGAAAAACTATTTAGACGACATGCTCGTTTTGGCCGGCAATATATGGGTCGAACCTGAGCGCGAGCAAAACAGTAACCTCGTCGACCCTATTACCGATAATTCTCCGCCCGATGGCTCGTGGTCAGACGCCACGTATGCCGAAATTGATCTCGGCGCCTCGTACCGATTTAGACCGAACTGGTCGATCGGCATCGAAGGGCGAAACCACAATGAATTTCGCGGTTACTCACTTGCGCAGTCGCAGCAAGATCACGCCGCCTTTTTCTTGGGCCCGAACATTCATTACGCAACTGAGAAGTGGTATGCGACGTTTACGGTTCTTCGACAGTTGGGTGCGATGACATACGTGCAAGATCAAAGCGACGAAGTGTACCGCGGGCTTCTTTACGGCGATGAACACGCGGCGTGGGATGGCATTCGTTTGAAAGTGGGGGTTCCATTTTAATATGAAACCGACATACGATTTGGCTCTTCTTGCCCTTCTCGGGCCGACCGTCGCGTTCACGGCGCACGCCGAAGTGTACATGTCGCCGACGCAGGCGGTGAAGGCGATTTTTCCGAATGCGAACATGACCTCGTCGACGGTCACACTCACCGATAGCGAGGTGAGCGAAATTCAAAAGCGCGCGAACGAAGAAGTCCTTAGTAAAAAGCTTCACCTTTGGCGCGATTCAGATGGCAATGTCGTCTACATCGATCAAGTGCTTGGTAAGCATGAATTCATCACAATTGCCGTGGGCTTTACCGGTGACGGCAAAATTAAAGGCATTGAGGTTTTGGAGTATCGCGAGACCTACGGCAGCGAAGTCCGCCGGCCGGCATGGCGCGGTCAGTTCACAGGCAAAACCGTGAGAAATGCGCTGAAACTGGGCAAAGATATTCAAAATATTTCAGGCGCGACGCTATCATCTCTTCATATTACAAACGGAGTGCGACGTCTGGCCGTGACCAATGAGGTGCTTCATGAGCGTCACAAGCCCTGAGCTCGTGGTAAGAGCAAGGCCGCATCTCGGCACAATTGTTCGAATTGAAACTTACGGCGCGAGTCAAGATCTTGTCACGAGGGCCTTTGAAGAGATCGGCCGGCTTGAAAAACTGTTTAACTTTCACGACCCCGCGAGCGTTCTTTCGCAATTTAATAACGCAAGCGAAGCGGAGCGCGCTCGAATCATTGAAGCGACGCATGAGTTTCGCGAACTGCTTCACCTAAGCGACAATGTCACAAAATTGTCAGGCGGGTTTTTTAACCCGATTCGCGACGGCCGGCTCGATTTGAGCGGAATAGCAAAAGGTTTCATTGTCGACAAGGCTGTCGAATGGCTAATCGCGCACTTTGCGCCGGCCGATCGCGACGGCACGTTGGCCCCCTCAGCCATTTATGGCTCAGTAAACGCCGGCGGCGATCTTCGTTTTTTTTCTTCGACGGAACCTGGCCGGGCGGCGAGCCCAAAAATTGTAATTTTGAGGCTTGGCACAGCCGAACGAGCCGTCGGTCGCAAGCTGAAACTTTCACGTCCATGCGTTGCCACATCATCTCCGTTTTCGTTTAACGAACGAGTTTTTTTTGAAAAATATCCGCGAGCGCATGCGGCCGTCGTAGAGGCAAATTGCGCGGCGGTTGCCGACGCGTTGACGAAGGTGGCGCTGTTTGCTCCGCGAAAACGCCTTGAGATGTGCTGCCAAGAGTTTTCAGCGGTCGCGAGGCTCTTTGATGAAAACGGAGAGCTTGTTGCTTGAAAATGCGCATGAGTCTCGATTTTAAGATTATCTTTTTTACCGCGTGCATCGCTCTTTATGTATCGGGTGTCGCGTATTTTTATTTCGAGCATTTCGTTCGTGTCGCGACAGATTTCGGCAGCGATCAAAGCCCTTATCAAGCGCTCATTCTTCACCTGCACGGGATGGTCGGTCTCGTTTTTTTGTCATTGTTCGGTTACTTGTGGGCGACACATATTCGCCCGGGGCTTCGCGGTCGCGCGCGCAAAACGAGCGGGCTCACGATGCTCGTGGCGGTTTTAGTTCTGTGCCTAACCGTGCCTGGCCTGTATTATTTAGGAAGCGAAAAGTTGCGAGCGATATTTTCGAACCTTCACACTTATCTTGGGCTCGCGGCTATCGTGCCGTTTGTCGTTCACTATGTAAAACGCGCCCGCAGAGTTGCGAGCGCGTCTTAAACGGTGGATCAGTGTAGAGTGATACGCTCGTGGTGCGCGTTCATTTTATAAAGTTCCCAATCGATTTTGTCGCGATTCGTTTGATCAGGTGAAACCGCCAAGAATTGAACCTTCGATGGAGTTACACGCTGAACTTTGCGGCTTGCAACATTTGTCGTTAAAGTGGGAGTGAGCGTCGGCCAGCTCGGTAATTTCGAGCTCACGTCGGCAATAAACGCAACTCCACTCATGTTAGCTTGCGGCCCTGTATATAGACCAACATCGCCGTTGAAGCCATTGGATGAGAACGGGGCGAATAGAAGCACGGGTGTACCCGTCGACAATTTCGAAACTGTAAGAGCAGTACCGAGTAAGGCCTTCTTTGTCGCGGCATCATAATACAGATAGACTTTTGAGCCATCGCTCCCGACGTTGAACGCCATCATTTTCGTCAGGTCGACGCCGGTCAGCGGCCAAGCAAGGCCATTGGGTAGGTTCCCGCTATAAGTAAGGTTCGACATATGAATGACGCTACTCAGATCGAGCTGGACAACCATCGCGCTCGTGCCAGTTGAAAGGTTCGAGCTAACGGCGACATCCCCGATGATTTTGCCGTTAGATGAAAACGGAATCGTCACGCCAGTGAACACGACGTTTTGCGAGCTAACGTCGGTTTCTAGTTGTAGGTAGAGGTCCCCGTTTTGCGGAAAAGCCTGAAACGTCGCATTTTTGAAAATGCTCGATGGGCTGCCGCCGCATCCGCACAGCCACGCAACAGTCACTGTGAGACACGCTGCTTTTATGAACGATGATTTCATTTTAATTCCTCCTTATTATTGTCTGACAAGGGTTTGTCGGTACATTCCGGGCGTGACATAAGGGTCGAGATCGAAGAAAGTGTGGAGGCTATGCATCAGCTCATCGTATTGTGGTTTTCTTGGGTAAAAAGCGGCGGTTATGTCGGGATTTTTTTTCTCATGGCGCTAGAATCGACGATTGTTCCAGTTCCCGCCGAGTTAGTGTTGCCGCCGGCCGCGTATTGGGCCGCGCAAGGGCAGCTTTCGCTTACTGGCATTTTGACCTGCGGCATTTTGGGTAATGTATTGGGAGCGCTGCTAATGTATGCATTCTTTTACTGGACGCGTGAGCGGTTTCTCTCTCCGCTTCTAAACCGAAAAATTATCGCCGAAAAAAAACTTCGCTCGGCCGAGTCATGGGTTCGTGACTTTGGCGCGCCAGGTGTTTTCTTTGCACGCCTATTGCCGGTGTTTCGCCAGCTCGTTTCAATCCCGGCGGGGATGTTTCAGATGCGACTTCGCGATTTTGTACTCGCCACGCTTTTCGGTTCGGGAGCGTATTGTGCGTTGCTAATATTTTGGGGCAAAAAAATTCTGGGGCGTCATCCGGAGCTTTTGAGTTCGCCCCAAAATATGATGAACGTCGTGCACAAAGAAATGTTCGGTTTTATCTTATTAATAGTCAGCGTCGCATTCTTATATGCAGTTGCGGTCTGGTTTCGAATGCGACACAAACGTTATTCTTGCCCTGGCAAATTCTTTTCAAACGAGACAATGTAAATTCCATCGTGCATACCCGCTAAAAACCGTCGGATGTACGGCATGTCTTCTCTGAGATTCGAATCATTTAGGCGTACTATTCGTCTGACTGAGTTGTCAGGGCGGCGTTGCACATACAGATTGTAAGCCGTTTCGCGAACGGTGCCGTTTATGCTGTCTTTTTGAAAAACAACACAAGGGGCATTATGATAATCGTATGAACCTATTTTAACCGTTACGTCGCAAACGTTATTCCCGACATAATGGTTTTTCGGGCTTGCCGAGAAGAGATAATATACGCCGAGCGGAACATATTCACCGTATTCCGATAATTTTGTGCCGTAGTCGGCGTTCGTTGTGATCGCGGCGCCATGCGAGGTGTTCACATTCAATTCGCCAATGTCTAACGTTGTACCATAAAGATCGCCGATTTGATCTCGACGGAGCCCCAGCACTGAATACACAGCCACGGGCAGGCTATCGAGCCGCTGCACAAGCGCAGGGTCAACCGTGCCGCCGTCATCTCTCATGACGACCACTCGTCGCTTCGCCGTTTTTTTGCCGATCGATCGTTTAGCAACCGTGCGGGTTTTAACAGCCGGTACATGGCCCCGAATTGCGGTCTTCGCGGGAATACGCCGCAAGACTTCTTTCTTATTATTTTGATCGTGCATCGTCACTTTAATGGAATCCTTGACCTGCGTCGCGTGCGAGCGCGTCGTACTGACGACTCGCGTGCCCGGTGTCGCCGGCGGCATTACACTGAAAGATGGGACTAGCGGTTGAACCATATTAACCGGCATCTTCGAAAGCGACGGATTCGGCAATCTCGGCGGCTGAATGGCCGCGCGCGCGGTCGCCACACTCGGCATTTTTTCAAATGAAGGTCTCGGCGCCATCCAGCGAGTCGTAACAGCCGCCGTGCGATTCATTGGGGTTGTCGCCTGTTCAGTCGGCGCACTTGTTTTCGTTTGTGCCGGGTAAGCTGCCACAAGAGGTGCGGGTGCTGCTAGTCCGCCCGATTTGACAGATGTAGAAGGTTGAGCGATAGGGGCGACCTGAGCAACCGGCGCAGTACCTACCACTTTATCCACTCCAGCCGAATTCGATTTGCTGTCACTCGGCGGCGGATCTTTATGAAGATTTTCTTTTGGCACTATATTGCCGGCTGCCGGGTTTATGATTTTGAATTTTCCGCCGCTCGCGAACGCTCCCTGACTTGCAGGAGTTGTTTGGTTGAGCGTTTTATTCAGCGGATTCTGTTGATTCGGCGTAGTCGCAGTGCCGCCGCTTTTTGAACACGCACTCAACATAAACGAGAACGCTGTCAAAAAAATTGACATTCGAATGTAGAAAATTCGGCCTAGCATACAGAGTTCCTTTCAGTCAGAAAGCTTGATCCATTCCGGGAACGTGCAGACAACATGCCACTGAAAACTGCGAAAATGGTCGGATAAAACCGGCTTCGGCGGCTGGTCGGTTGTTTTTCGGTGCCGAATATCGGCAAGTGTAAAACAAAAAACGCTCAGGCTGGCGCTCAAGCGGGCCGCGACCGCCGATGTATCGGTGCCCGGCGTAGATGTTCGCGCACAAATTTCGTGTCCTCGAGAATGCAAAGTAAGGTCGCCGCCATGTTAGCCATGCCCTATGTTGTCGGGGCTTGTTCGACTTTTAATATTCCCGACGAGCTGCTAGAGCTTGATTCGGGACTTGGCATATTCACTTTTTCAACCATATGAAGATAGCGGCGTGTCGCTTCGGGTAAGTAATTCCACATTTTAAGCGCGATCAGCATGCCGGCCAATGCAAACGGAATTAAAAAGAGCGGCCAGTAAATCCAGCCGTGTTTAATGATGCCACCCATGCTGAACGATTCAACAGAGGCGCCGAGGTAGACAAACGCGTCGGTTACGCCTGCGGCTGTCGCAGTGGCTTTGCGGCCACCAAAGTCGGATGCGGCAGTACCGGACATCAGTGCCGTGATTGTGATTGTGAAAAAGCCGATGCCGACGACGCTCAAGCCGACGACGAGCTCTGTGTTGAATAGAAACACCGCCATGAGACTCAAAAATACAATTAGTAGCCCCGCCGCCATAGCGGTCGGTGGCGCGCGCCGCGAGTGAAAGTATTTATCCGAAACGTAGCCGCCGAACCAGCCCCCGCCGATCCCCGAGATCATTAAGAGAAAACCAAGGTGATTGTAGAAAAAATGAGCCGCTCCCATTTGGTGCATCTGCTCAACGAACGGTTTGTACCATTGAATAACGGCATTACGAACGACTCCGCTAAAAAATTCGACAAGCCCAATCATCAGCATAACGGGGTTTAGAAACACGCGTCTGATCAAATCAACCAAAGTAAATTCTTTGTGCATTTCACCCGACGAGGCGTCGTGGGTATCGAAATCCTCAAGGCCCGCATGTGAGGGGGTATCTTTGATGGTGAAATAATCAATTACGCCCCAAACAATAAGCAATGCCGCCGGGATGAAATAAACGAGCCAAACGGCGTTAGGGGTTTTACTCGCCTGTACATTGAACAGCGAGACAAAAACTGAATGAAGAAAAGTTGGGTGAGCGGGGTGCGCTTCGGCCGCATTCACGATACCTTGGCCCCAGTCGAAGCCGAGGTAAACTCCTAGAGAGATGAGTGTGCCGAAAATCGCCCCGAAGACGCCGCGCTCTCGTACGTGAAACCAATACGATTTAACTTTTATAATCGAAACGGAACCGAAGCTTTGAAAGTACATATTGACCGAATAAACAATCGCAAAAAGTAGAGCCATGTTCGTGCCCGAAGGCTTCTCAACTAGCCACACGTAACTGATGTAACCGAGAGCCGCATCGGCGATCCCCGAGCCGAAAACCGAAATCATGATGCCGCGACGGCCGCCGATTTTATCAACCACGGGGCCGTTAATTATAAGAGAGATTGCGTAGGTCAAAGCGCCAGCGCCGAAAATCATGCCGAACGTTTGATTCGACATGGCAAGTGGCTGTTTCGAAGCGATGACATTGAATCGCGCGATATAGAGAAACGCGTACGACATGCCGAGCGGGAACCAGTTGATAAATCGTCGCATCATGAACCACGAACCGTGCGCAAGAGGGTTCGCTCTAAAGTAGAGCCAGATCACGACGGCGAGCGTGATGAGCACGAACAATAAGACCATGGTGTTTTACCCCTCGTTTTTGTGGCCCGAAACTCTTCGTAGCAAAGGGGTCTAGGATAAGCAAGGCAGCGGTTCGGTTGATCAATTTCTGATACCATGCTATTTACGCATAATAAATAGCCTATCTTTCATTTCACAAATGACGGAGGCCGCGGCTAAATGCCTCCCAGACAGAAGTCCAGATGAAGGGAGTCATCACATGAAACTAGCAATCACGACACTAATTGTAGCGATGGCTATGGCATCAATCGGCAAAGCCGATGGTTTTTATTGCGCCTCGCCTGACGGTAACCTCGCGGTTAAAGTATTCGACCATGTTCACAGAAATCTTGGCACACGAAATGCCGCGCGCATGATCGTTTCAAATCCGGCCACAGAATCTGGCACGCGAACGCTCGCGGTTTTTTCATCCGAGCAGGGCAATTTGTGGAGCACTCCACACGACGGACAATATCTAAAATACGTCGGCTATGTGGACCTCCGTTATAAAAACATTAGAAAAGAAAAATCGATTTTGAACGAACCGATTTCGAATCTTTCGACGGTGACGCTCAATATCTATTTTAATTATAGAAGAAGCGGACTCAAAGACGGACAAGAAGTGATGGGCGCACTCGACCTCTCCACACGAGACGGGCGTCACCTCTATTCCGAATTGACCTGCGGACGATATTTGAAAACCGATATCTGAAATGCCGGGGGGCGTTTCAGATAGCCAGGGGCGGGAAGCCTTCTTTTGAGCCGCGACGAGCGTAGGTTAGCTGTCGCGGCTTTTTTGCCGTATAACATTTATCAGGCCGGCACTCGGTAATAATACCTCAGTGACAACTCAGTGATTGTTCAATTAGAAGTTCAACAACTCATGAGGGGGGTATTATGAAAGCTCTATTACTTGCAATGGCCGCTGCATTTGCATTTCAGGCCAAAGCTCAAACTCTAAAGTTCGTGCCCGGCGCGCAAACTCTTGACGGGGTGAATGTCGCTAAAGGTGCGACCGCGACAGTCGACAATCAAGCTGTGAATTTAACAACGGTTGCGGCCGGCATTCGCCAGGCCAAAGTCGTTTGGAGCAACAAAGACATTTACGTCGGCCAGTTGATGGTCAATGACCCAAGTATTCTTGTGAAAACCCCCGCTGATCTGCTCGCCTCATCTGACCATATAAAAGTCGGCGCGATCACGATGTCGTTCGTGTATTGGTATGTCCCGGAAAGTTCGATTTACAGCGCGTATCAAGATGCGTTCAGAGCGAACAATATCGACCCGACGAAAGACATCACGCTTCTTGATCAAACGAACCACACAGGTTTCTTAGATATCGTCAATCAAGCAGGCAGCGCCGGCACAAATCAAACGGTGACACTCCTCATGGTGCGTGAGGCAAACGGCACAGAAACGCTTACCTACGACAATGGCAATGGATACGTCGGGCATGTCGCGGGTGGCCCCGGCTTTTTACATAAAATTTATTCGATTTGGCTCGGCGTACCCGCTGATCAATATATCGCAGCTTTGAAAACTCAGTGGATGAACTGGAAGGCGACCCCTTAATCTAAACAGGAGTTTTAAATGAGCGCGCGAAAATTTCTTACAGTTATTGTGGGCGGGGCTGTCCTCGCGGGGGCGCTGTCGAGTTGCGCCCTCAAGGATATGATTTACGCGATCCCCGACATGAACAACAAATTGAGCGCGACAAATAAGGGGCTCAACAATATGGGCGCGACCATGAACCAAATGGCGTCGGGCACGGTCGCGATCAATGCCATTCCGCAACTTGAGAATTACGACAACTACAGCGTTCTAGATCCGCTGCCGCTAAAGCTTTTGAGTTGGGGGAATTTATTAGGAAACGTCATCTCGGTCGATCAGTTTGTCGGGCTTGCGGACTTATGGCTCAACCAAGCCAATGCAATTGGGCCGGTCCAAACCGTCGACACGAATGGCAGACTTCTGCCACCTACTGCAGCTGAACTTTACGAAGCCGATACAACGCGGTTTGGTCGGCTATCCGCGCTTATGACGGTCGCCGGCAACTTGCCAGAAGACACCGTGACGCAATTAATGCAGCGAGAAATTGTCGAGGGTGGTCAATACGAGAATGACACATTTTCAGTCTTAGCTCTTCGCGCGTTTTTTATTCAGAATTTGCTTGCGAACTCTTCCACGTACCAAGTATTTGCTACGATTGGGGATTTGAAACACGCCGTCACTTACGCGAGCGCGGTCGATCGCATCGCGCAACTCCCATACGTTAAAAGGCTTCAGTTCAGCCTGACGTTTTTAGAGCCGAACGGTTACCCGGTCAGCGGCGGACCCAATATCACGAACATCCAATTCACGATGGACCCTTCAATGGCCCCGCAAATTTGGAATCAAGTCGAAATGGCCGCGACAAATGATCTATCATTTAGTAAACCGGATGGGATACACGACGCGACCCAAATGCAAAAGTTCGAAGCGGATTACAATGCGCAAATGAAAGTAGTTCGCGCCCGCGTTCAATACTGGCAGAGCCGCGTGCGAGCGAACTAAACGCGAGCGCGTCAAAACTGACGAGGTTCTACCATGCCAAAAAAAGAGATCGCCCGCATCATGCGTGGGTTTCAACAATTTCGCGACAAGTTCTACACGAGCGAAGATTCGCCGTATCGGCAGTTTGCAACCGGCTGGCAGGGGCCGAAGACGCTTCTCATCGGCTGTTGCGATTCGCGAGTTGACCCCGCCGTTTTGGCGTCGGCCGGGCCCGGCGAGCTATTTGTTGTGCGCAACATCGCCAACCTTGTGCCACCCTATGAGCCAGATGGCGGCCACCACGGGGTGAGCGCGGCGATTGAATTTGCCGTCGTCAATTTAAAAGTCGAGAACATTATTGTGCTGGGGCATCGCCAGTGCGGCGGCATCCGTGCATTGTTATTCCCCGAAGTAGCTGAGCCGAACGGGTTCGTTCAGCAATGGGTGAAAATGGCCGAGCCCGCGAAAGAGCGTGCGCTTAAAGCGTTCGCACCTAAAGGAGCCAAGCCCGACGTGCTTTGGCGGTGCTGCGAACTCGAAAGCATCAAAACCTCGATTGAAAATTTACGCACGTTCACGTTTGTCGCCAAGCTCGAGCGCGCCGGCAAATTGCAACTGCTCGGGATGTATTTCGATATCGAACAAGGCGAAATGCTCGAACTTAACGAAGAGACGGGCGAGTTTTCGACATTAGGCTGATTTTATAAGGCGGCTGTTTTAGCGCGTTCAATTGCGGCGGGTTCTTGCCGTCTGAAACGACCTAACCAAATTATGCCGCCCCTGACCGTTTACTTGCAGAAAAGACCTTTGATAAATCGGCGAGGCCTTCGCGGATCAATTCCTTTTCACTAAGCTTGAGGTTCTCTATTTCATCGTAACTTTGCGAATAGAAATGACCCACATGATCTTGATTGAAAAGCACGATCGTAGAAGCCTTTGGGCCCGACCAAACTAGCTGATAGTTCGTTTTGAAAAAAAAGACAATTGCCGTCATCGGGATTATGTCGATGGCACCGAAAAAATCGAAATAGCCGGTTATTTTGTCGAATCGTTTGACCAGCGAGATTCGAACTGAATTTTCACCGGCCAGATCAAACTTTAAGCCAAAGCTGATCTTTTTATATTTTTTGTGATTGGATCGAACAGTCTTGATAATTGTACCAATGAGCCGCATTTCGTCATAAGGCTTATCCGCTAGGTCTTCGAGTTCCATGGGTGATGTGTCGGCAAAATAGCAAAAATACTCGATTCGACCTTGGTCGTAGACGACAGCTATCATTTTATCCGCTTTGCATTTTCGCATTCAGAAAATCAGTGACAGCTTCAAACCCATGTTTTTCACAAAGTTCTTCAACCAATTTGCGCGCAGGAGTGCCAGACATTAAAAAATACGTCCACTTGTTGTGACCGGGGTTGTAAACCGCCAGCATCATTATAAACGGCGTGCCTTCTTCGACAGTGTAAAGGTAAAAGTCATGCGACGTTCGGAACAGGAGCCGAATCCTATCTACGTCCGTAGGCGTCCGTGTTCTGCGCTTAAATTCGGACAACAAATTCGAAAACCCGGAAGTTACTTCGCCAGTCTGCATTTTATTCCCCCGCTGCTTAACAGCTGGAGTTAATGTGCAGGTTGTGTGCCAGCGCGCAGTGCGAAGAAACTTGCAGCTGCCGGCTTACAAAGAAGGCTCCTTGAAAAATCACGACTTGATGTGGTAAGAGCTTCGATACTCTGTCGGGGGAGTTCGAGTGCGAAAAGGCGACAAAAAGACCGCCACCAAACGGAGCGGCAAAAAAACCGCACGCGGGCCGAATGACATTCCCGCGACCTATGCGGCTCTTTACAAATTTCGATCGGAACTAAAAAGTGATATCTCCGCCGTTCGCGAAGAAACGAGAGCGGGATTTAAAACTGTCGACGCCCGATTCGACAGAATGGATGCGCGCTTCGCCGAGCTAGGCGGCCAAATAGCTAGTGTGCGCGCTGAATTGGGCGGCCAAATTGCAGAGTTGCGCGCTGAACTGGATTCGCAGATTGCCGGCGTACGTGCCGAACTGAGTGGGCAAATAGCTGAGGTACGTGCCGAACTGGGTGGCCAAACTGCTGAGTTGCGAGCCGAGCTGTACTCGCAAATTTCTGGCATACGTGCCCAGATGTCGGATATGGGCGCCGAGATCGCCAAAGTAAACTCGACTCTTGAGAAGATGGAAGCCACAAACAATCGGATGCTGGCGCTTATCGAAGAGCAGAATTCAAGAAACAAGGCCTCGTATGAAGGCGGCGAATCCGTGCGTGAACGGCAAGACGCACTCGCGAAGCGAGTCGACGCGCTTGAAGAATTCCAGCATGACATTTCAACTCGTTTAAAAACAAATTAAACGCCTACAGGCTCGTCGAACTCGCTTAACTGCTACGCGAGACTATTTAAGCGCGCCGAACAAATTCCATTTCAGGCTGGGCTCGAACAACTTGGGGAGTGCGAGCGTTTTGTCGCGCGCCTCGCGAAATCGAATGAAATCTTCGAGTGTCACGGCCGCGTTCACGTGCGTGTTCGATGCGCGCTCCGCCTCGATCGTCGTTTGAAACTTCGGCTCCTGCCCGTCTGGCGGGTAGGTGTGGCCCACATAAACGGTCGTGTGCGGCGGCAGTTCGTAAAGCCGCTGAATCGAATTGTAGAGGTGAGTGGCGCTCCCGCCGGGGAAGTCGCATCGGCCCGTGCCGAGCTCGGGCATAAAAAGACTATCGCCCGTGAAAACCGCGCCTTCAGCGTCGCACACATAACTCATGCATGCGGGAGTATGCCCCGGCGTCGCCATCGCCTTCAGTCGGATGCGGCCACCCTCGATTGCATCGCCATCGTCGAGCAGGCGATCGAAATGTTTGGCCATTGCCCGCGAATTGCACGGGCCATTGCGTGCCGACTCTCTGCCGAGAAGTGGCGCCAATGTTTCGGCCACAATGGTGATTTTGCCGCTGATCGCGACCCGCGCGCCCTGGAATTCGTCGCGCAGAACGTCCGCACCGGATAAATGGTCGGCGTGGATGTGAGTCTCAAGAATCCAATGAAGTTTGAGCTTTTGCGACCGGATGGAGGCGATCACCGGCTCCAGAGCCCCACGGCCAATGTGTCTCGTCGCCGCATCGTAATCAAGACACGGGTCAATCACCACAGCATCGCCGCCGCTCGCGATCAGGTAGGTCATCGTGCCGGTCGGCCGGTGAAAAAACGGTTGGATCATGCCTTTTATCGAAACGCGGCGAGCGAGAAGCAGGGGCCGTTTTTGTGGTTCGGCGCCACGGAACCGAGCTCGATGCGCGAAAAGCCCACGTGTTTGAGAAAGCCGACGATGGCGTCGCGCGTGACCCAGTAGCTGGTGCGTCCAACTCCGCCGGTGAACCCCTTGCTGAAAAGGTTCGCGTTGTAGTGCTGTTTGTAATACGTCGTCTTAAAGCCGCGCACTTCGTATTCGGTCTCGCTCGAAAACCGGCGCGAAAAATCGGGCGACTTTTTGAGCGCCGCGCGGTCGTAAAAGTGCGTCCAAATAAATACGCGGTCTGTGTGTTGTGAAATCAGGTCGAGTAGATGGAGTGGGTCTTGCGAGTGGTACAAAACGCCGCAAGCAAAGATAGAGTCCCACCGCATGTCTTGGGGAGTGTCTTCGAGAAATTTATCGAAGCTACCTAGAAGAAATTCTGCGCGCTCGATGCCGTATATTTCTTTCGCGATCAGGCACTTGAGATACGCGCGGGAGTTTGCTTCGACGGCCGTGACTTTTTTCGCGCCAAGTTGCGACATTTGGCGTGTGTGCCCCGCCTCGAGCGGCCCGAGCTCAAGTACGGTCTTATCTTTAAAGGGCGCGAGCTCATTGAACCAAGTCACTCGATGGTCGTCATATAAATCGGTCGGTCCGGTTATCGATTCAAAGCCCGGGAGCTTTGACGACCACTCCCCGGCAAAAAGTGAAATCGCATTTTCGGCCGACGGTGTTTTGACAATGTACTCGTTCGTAGCGTTCCGCGGACGCGGCAGACCGGGCCCCTTCGGCAATACGGTGTAACGGACCTGCTTAATTAGAATCTTAAGTGGCGCGGGTAGCCGCCTTGCAATTCGCCGTCTTAGAGATAGTTCGGGTGCTATCATAGTTCCCCCAGTTAGAACCATCTTTAGCAAAATAGGGTTAAATTTCACCTATAAAATGCTCTTCGCCTCTTATGCATCGTAACCCCTGCTTAATTCGCGGGTTGACCTGATCGGGTGCGGCGGGCGTACGCGAGTGGGGTTTCGAGTTTTTCACCGCGAGCGGCTTTGTGCAGACTCATGATCAAAAACGTGCGCGGATCGATGTCGTTTTTCTTGCACGTTTCAATAACAGTAAATAGCGTCGCCGCCGTTTCAGCGCCCGTGTGATTGCCCGAGCCGTAATAATTTTTGCGCCCAACGACCGCGTGGCGGATCGTTCGTTCCGCTTCGTTATTTGATAGCGGAAGTTTTGACTCAGTTAAAAAGAGCGTGAGCCCATCCCAACGTTTGAGCACATACTCAATGGCTTTTCGCTTTTGACTACCGGGCCGCGATTTTGGGAACTCCTCGATTAAAACATTCTTCAACCGCTCGGCAACGGATTTACTTTTTAGCTCTCGAAGCTTTCCGACATCAGCGAGTGTTTTTGCTTCGCGCTCGATTGCAAAAAGCTCGTCAATCAGATCTAAAATCGGTTTCACGCTCGGATCATGACTCTCAAGCGGAAAAAATTCTCGCCTCACGTGCGCCCAACAATATCCCTGCGGGATTTTAAGCTCAGATAAAATATTGTAACCACTAAAACCGTCAGTGAGAACTGGGCCACCGTAGCCCCCAAGCTTATCTTTTAACACCTGGCCCGATCGAGTTGGTTTAAAAAAATAATAACTCCCATAGCGATTCGAGATAACCCACATAAAGCCGCCTTTTTCAGTCTTATTTTGTATCTTCCAGGGTGTCTCACCAAGATGAAGTGCAAGATCACTTGTTAGAAGATCTTCGTGCAAAATTGCGTCCTGCATCGGCTCTAAGCTCGCGGCCCCAAGTGCTGCCATTCGAGAGAGCGTGCTGTTTTTCATGCCCGTGAGTCCCAGACTTTCCATCTCGCGCGTTTGCCGCTCAAGTGGCATGTGCGAGATGTATTTATCAGCAATCACCGCCGCCACAAAATCTATCGTGTAGTTCATGCCAGGCAGCAGTTCAGCAGAGCCGTTTGCCGTCACGATCACTTCTTTTTCGGAGCTTGGGTTAAATTTAGCTTTAAGTTTAAATTTGTATTTGCGATGGACCTCTTTGACATAGCGCCGCTCAATGATCGTGATCTTCGTCGACTCGTCATAAAGACCGGTGTCTATCCACTGTGCGGCCGACGGGTCACTTATGCCGCGCGCTTCACTTTCAGTTTTAAGATCCTCGTCTGTTGGCCGCTCATCGATTATAACCTCTTCTAGCACCGCGCCTTTTAATTTGCCTTTTTGTTGAGATTCACGTGTGTCAATCGCCGGGAATGCCGCCTGCGAGAACACCTGCGCCTCAACTTGACTCTTGTCGCGCGGCCGATCACTTGCTTCAGTGCGCTTTTCAGAACTCTTGCCAAACATTTGGCGGCGTAAAAGTTTTAGCCGCTCATCGAAGTTTTCAAGATTTAATGCCATTTGATCAGCCTTGGCATTCTCGCTCTCGATTTTTTCGATGAGTTTTCTGAGCTTCAAATTATCGCTTGCAAGATCAGCGATGAGAGCACGTAATACTCTCGGATCTTTTTCGTTCTCTAGAAGTTCGCGCTCACGCTCGGTCAACATACTCATGATGTTGACGAGCTCCCGTCGGAAGTGCAAACGACTCCCGTTGCGTCACTAAATTTTGTGCGACAAATGAACGATCAATAAGCGGACCGCGCAAAACACTTCCGTGAACGATAAGCTTTAACTCTTGTAAACTGATTTCAGTGCGGCCTAAAAGTTCCGCGTGCGCCATGAAGCTTCCACGCTCGATTCGCTTGGCAATGAGCACAAGTCCCGAACCATCGTAAATTAATAACTTCAGCCGTCTTCGGTTTTTGCCAAAAAAGATGTACACATGTCCCTGGTTCATCTCGGCCTTCATCTGATGAACACAATAGCTCAGTAACTTTTCAAAACCCGCTCGCATATCGATCATGTCGCGGTAAACAAATACCCTCATCCCACGCTTATCAAAAAACATTTCCGCCCCTTGCCCTTATAACTTCGACGACCATGTCAGCCGGCAACCCCTCGATTAAATATCCATCAGGTGTAGTAACCGTCACCGTTACATTTTTTGACTTTTCTGCAACCGTCACGGTTGCAGACGAGGATTTCGCAACCAAACTTTTTGCCGGTACTGTCACGGTTAAATTGTGAAATTTTTTAAGTCGTTGATTCCGGTTATACTTCCACTGACAGACCGTCTCGTAGGGCACAAGTGTCGAGCTTGAAATTGCTTTTGGTTTAATCCCCAAATCACCAAGCTTTAGTATTCTATCGATAATCGATTTTGGCCACGGCCGCCGGCCTTCACCAACTTCGTCGATATACTGCTCGCGAATTTGTTTGATCTCAAAAATTAATTGCTCGGCTTCGGTCATTTCGCGCACCTCTCTGGTTTGCGCGAATTCTACAACAATAGGGGGGTTACCTTTAGACGCGAATTAAGCAGGGGTTACTATGCATCCTTCCGCCTTTAAAACCGCGAAATTATTGTTTGACACTTGCGTGGCGAATCTCCCGCAGAACGACGATGAGGATCCGGAGCATTGTAATAGACTCCGCAAATTCAAGGAAGTCGACGACCAGGTTCGTTATGTTTTAAATTCGAAGAGCGGGAAAACTACTGCGCCGCTGAGAAGCCTGATAGGCGTATATACAATTTCAAAACGACCAGTTAAACGCTAACCTCAAAGGTCAAATGAACAAACGTTTGACCGCCGTATTCCTCCTTTTGCTTTAGAAGGCCCTCATTTAAGACGGCACCGCCGTTTTCGGATGAAATTCCAAAGCTTACAAATCGTTGAGTTTTAGCAAGGGGGATAATTCCGTCGATAACCAAATGGTCCAGAGCACGGAGTTTCCTCCCAGTCTGTGACGTCGTTAAATACTGAATGTGCAGTACGCGCGTGTTCAAAAAGACAACCGCGCCTGCTATAAGGTCATTGTTGAGATAAGAGCCTATTAGCCTAACGTTATCAGGGAAAAGCTCAGCAAGAAGGCGGATCTCGCTCGCTGAGTGTACGGGCCGGACTGAGTAGCGCTCAGCCAGGCGCTCGGCAAGTACTGCGTAGAATTGGTCTAGATCTCTAACGCATTCAATTCTTACTCCAGCTTTGCGTGCGACGTTTGCGCCGTATTTTTTTCCACTCGTCATGTGAAGACCACGGCTGAGGTCTATTACAGTGTTCGGCTCGCACCTAACGACTTTCGCCTCAAGCCTATGCAAGCAATACATCGCCTCTTGGCTTGGTGTCTCGCAATACAGCTCGGGGAGCGCCTTATACACTAATCGCGAGAAGCCTTGATTTTTTAAGTACTGTAAAAGAGCCGTTGAGCAATCGAGCGCATCAATTAGGCTGATTCTTGGCCTCCAGATAAACCCACCGTAAGTTAAGCCTTGATGGCTCCAAATAGTTTGGCTTTGAGAGTCCTCGTTTGCTGGCAGGAGGCCTATTATTTTCGGTCCGGAAAAAAAAAGAAGGGAGTGATCTTGGAATCGATCCTTATGATACTCCATATAGGCGCGATTAAAAAAGAAGTGCGTATTCGTCTCTGAAACGAAATCATTCCACAATCTTTCATGCGATTTAGTGTACCTTACAACTTCAATATTCAAATTCAAGGACCCCAATGCCGGCCTTACCAAAGTCGTTTCCGGAATAGAATATTAGATTCCGACCGTTAACGTTTAAGAAGCTTGGAAAATAAACCATCGAACTATCAAACTCGCCAGGCCGGCCAAAGGGGATATCAAAATCACGGTCAAGACGAACCCACTCCTCACCTTTTGTTTTTCTCGCACAACCAAACGAATATTTCATGCTAAGCAAGCGGCGTGTATAAAATACCAATGTGTCACTGCCTATTGTACAAATCTGCGGGCGCCCGAGGCCATGTTCTACCGCCAAGTCACACGCAATAATTCGACGTCCGGTTTTGCCGAACATTCTCGGATTGTCTGATGTTTGAAAAAAAACATCATATACTGGACGCAGCTTCCCCCCTGCCATCTGCCAATCTGATCCGGCCGAATAGGTGGTTAAAAATCTCCTTCCATCGAATAAGATGGACTGCCCCGCTCGCACGTGAAGGCCTTCGTCTGCTCGATCTAGTATGGGGGCGGCGCTTTCCTTTTTAAAATTAACACCATTAGTGCTCGTCGCTAATCCGCCGAAATTGAAATGGCGTATTTTGTCGCTCAATTGAAATCCAGTGTAATATAGAAACACAGTCCCGTTGTGAATGTATGCATGACCGGGAAACACGCCATTGTCATCGAATGTGCCGGGTGCTCCGATATCTATAACTGGAGCTGACGATATCGCTTTTATCTCTTTCAGGCTATTGGCGCAAATGTCGATATAACCGATTCTCGAGATGCCCTTGTCATCCCAGGCGCCAACAAATATTCGAATCGTGTTCGGATCAATCAATACCGCTGTAGGCGCCATAGCGTGGCTTTGCCACCAATGAGAGATTTTTTTAGGGTTTATCAGGAATTCTTTTTTAATTACTTTCATACTCTTTCGTTCAACAGGACCTCAATCATGCTAAGGTCAAAAGTCGCGATACCAATTTTTTCTGAAACCTCTCTGCGTTGAGAGAAAGAGTCGTCGATGAAAATAGCATCATTGTCCTTAATATAAGCAGCCTTGCTATCCGACTCGCGTAACCAGATGGTTTCGTCAAACAGGTCCTGTATCCGGTACCGCTTTAGGAACTCAATCCTGTCCCGGGCATTGGACTTAGATAAAAGCACAATTTTTTTGCCGTCATTTATGCATTGGAACAAAAACTGGATCACAGTTAGATTTATTCGATCATTAGTTATAATCGTATCGTCAAGATCAATATAAACTGTATTGAACTTGAACGGATGTGAATAACGGTTCATTAGGCAGCGATCAATAGTATATTGGCCCGGGTTCTGCATAATTGTATATGGAAGGCCATAGAATTCATACAAGCTTAACAACGGAAAATTCACGCCTTGAACGCGGTGAAGTGCCATTGTGCCGGCGATTCTCGGGTCTACTTCAAGTAGCTTTAATGTCCCACTTGCGCTCTCCTTCATTTGAAAAAACCATGCGCCCGCGATGCCAGTTATTCTTAGTATTGTCTGGCCAATTTCGTTGAAGAACTTGTTCAATTCACTGCTTACACTTCTAGAGTGCATTGCAGTGCCCATCCGAATGCGTTTGCGCTCGCGGCCTGAGCAAAACAGTAATTTGCCAGATGAACTCGAAAAACAATCTACGGTGAATTCTCTGCCCGGTAGATATTCCTGAACTAAAAAGTCGCCGCACATCGACGATCTGAGGAGCTCGTAGTGCTGAAGATTTTCAATTTTTACCGCGCCTTGGCCGCCATAGCCTACACTCGGTTTACCAAAAAGAGGGAATGCTCCTTCGGGGGGTGTGATGTCATAAACATGTGGTATCGGAATATGGCCCTTCAAGATTCGCAAAGTTTCGCGCTTTGAAGTCAAAATTTGCAATACTTCCCGAGGCGGCATGATAATGTCGCAGTCAATTTTGTCTCTAACCGTGTCCAGGCCAATAATCACCCTGGAATTACTGGGGAATAGTACGTCGATGTCGTGTTTATGAATGAGGTCATTCAGTTCGCGCCACCAGTTTGGCTCAGAAAGGTGTGATACGGTAAAGTGATGTCGATATGAGTAGGGACCCTGATTTTCGACGGGGCTTGACGCAGAAAGTACCTCTACTTCTTTGGCGTCTTGAAGTGACCTTTTTATTTCAAGCCCATTCTCTGTGCCGCCGGGAAAAATTAAGACGCGCCATCGCCTTTGACGTTTAGACATTACTAGTGAAGATACTCGATTTTGAGCGCCGTTGTCACGGCTTGCCTCTATAGCCCCAAAGGGCATCGCAGCGAAAATTTTTCGGGAAACTGGAGGATGCTGAATTTATTTTGCATCCTCTGCCTGGGCTGGGTAAGAACCAGTTTTGAAGTGGTGATTTGTGGTGATTTTATGAAATGTAATCCTAAAATTTCAGCTGTTATAACCTCTTACAATAGAGGCAATTTGCTAGGTGAGACAATAGACTCATTCCTCGCACAAAATTACTCAAACCTTGAAATCATTATCGTTGACGATGGATCTACGGATAATTCTCGCGAAGTGATTCAAAGATTTGCAGCGCGATATCCGGATAAAATAAAATACATATTTCAGGAAAATCGAGGGCCAAGTATAGCCGCCTCTCGCGGCATAGGCATTGCCGAAGGTGATTTTATAGCACTGTCGTCGAATGATGATGTCTCCTGCCCCGATAGGATCGGCAAAACTTTAACTTACCTACAGCAAAATCCGCAAGTCGGTATAGTCTGCACACACGTTTCTTTTATAGACGAAGATTCAAAGCCAGTTCTTAATTCGTTAGGGTGGTGGGGCGGCCTCTTAAATCACCCTAATCGAACAAGGTCGAAAATGTTATTGCATTTCCTGCGGCACGGCAACTACCTAGCCTCTCCGACTGCGCTTGTAAGAAAAGAAGTGTTTGAGAAAACTGGCCCCTTTCATCCAGCTTCACTACAGGCACAAGACTTTATTTTGATAGTGCGAGCGCTCGAATTTTACGAAATCCATTTACTCGAAGATAAGCTCGTCAATTACAGAGTCTATTTGGGCGGCGGTAACCTGAGTTCGCCAGCTAACGAGCTGCGCGGCTACAACGAATGGAATTTTATTGCGCCCGATTTATTGAGAATAACCTGCTTGTATGCGGATAAGCTCGATTTATGCGAAGAGCTTCGGCGTAATGGCGTCGACCCGAGTCAGGAATGGCCAATTGAGTTTTTAGTTTTTAAATTGGCAATGTTGCCCAACACAAAGTTTCTGTACCCCAGCGCGATCCAGTTCATCGCAAAATTCTTTAGTCTGAACCCGCAGTACACGGACTTAATTAAAGAGTTTAATCGGATTTGTGCACAAGCAGACACTTTCGGTGCCGTCGAGATAAAACGAATATGCAATTCTAGGGCCTTCAGAACCGGCCAAATTGCTCTTGCGCCGGCGAGAGCTCTTCGAAACTTTGGCAAAAAGTTAGTGCGTTTACCGCTTACCTAAAGTCATTGATTGTCTCGATAATGTAGTTCTGCTCGGATTCTTTAAGAGCCGGGTGAAGTGGGATGCTTATCACCTGGTCAGCCACCCTGTTCGCAACCGGAAAATTATTTATCGAATAACTCTGTCGATAAACAGCACTTTGATGCGGCGGGACTGGATAATGTATGATCGTGCCGATGCCGCGTTGTTCAAGATATTCTTGGAAATCCGGTCGGTTCTCACATAGGAGCGGAAAGACGTACCATGATGGCTTTACCGAGTCGTCTGACGCAAGAGGAAGTCGCACGGCAGAATTCGAGATCTCGTTTAAATATCGGGTTGCAAGTCTTGAACGTGTCTCGTTCCACTTGTCGAGTTGTTTAAGTTTCAGCTGCAGTACGCTCGCTTGAATTGTATCGAGCCGGCTGTTAACCCCGGCAACCTCATGATGATATTTTTCTTCGCTGCCGTAATTTCTCAAGAGACGGGTGTGCTCATTAAACTCGGGGATACTCGTAGTTATAGCGCCGGCATCACCCAATGCGCCTAAATTCTTTGAAGGATAGAAGCTAAACGAAGCCATTTCTCCTAGATTTCCGGCCTTTTTTCCATTGTATGTAGCCCCATGGGCCTGTGCCGCATCTTCGATAATCGGAATGCCTTTCGGTATGGCGTCCCTCAATTGATCCATTCGGCAGGGCCGTCCGTAAAGGTGAACGGCTACAATGGCTTTTGTCCGCTTTGATATCCTAGTCGCGAGTTGGTTCGGATCGATATTGAAATCATCTGGCGAAATGTCCACGGGCACGGCGCGCGCACCAAGCTGAGTAACAGCGAGCCAGGTGGCAATAAAGGTCATGGATGGCACGATAACTTCATCGCCCGGGCCCACGCCGACGGCTCGAAGAGCTAAACTGATCGCATCTAAGCCGTTGCCGACGCCGACGCAAAATTTCGTTCCGCAATAACTTGCAAAGTCAGACTCAAACTTCGTGACAGCTCTACCTAAGATATAAGAGTCACTGTTTATTGTGCTTAAGACCGTATCTGAAAGGCCCGGGCAGTACTCTTCGCCATTCAAAATGGCTAACGGCAAATAAGGCACCTTCATCTTTTTACACTGTTCAAATAGACGTCATAATCGCGAATATAGTCGGATTCTTTGAAGTATTCCGAAGCTAATGCCAGGCAGACAGACCCGTATGAAAAATTAGTGAGAACCCGCCACACCCCCGGAGGAACATAAAGACCAATGTTTGAGCGGTTGAGGGTGAACGCTCGCTCGCTCGTGCCATCCGTCAGAACAACTTCGAAACTGCCGGCTATTGCTAACAGAATTTGCTTGAGCTCGATATGCGCGTGACCGGCCCGCTCGGCGCCACCGGGAATATCGTACAAATAGTAAACTCTTTTTATGTCGAACGGCACATGGACGGCGCTTTCAATGAATGACAGATTTCCGCGCTGGTCATGTACCTTAGGGAACTCTATGAGTCGAACTTCTTCTAAACTTGGCACTGTAAATAACCTCGCGCGAAGCGCAGTCGCTTGAGACAAAATTAGTCAAAAACGCCATAATTTCAACTGAAATCTAACCGCCCATGAGCAAGGGCCATTACAATATATGAGCGGCGTCGGAATGACCTAATTTGATATCTACAAAAATTGGGCGATCGAACAACGCCAGAAAAAGGAGAATAATTTTTCTCATTAAGTCTAACTCCAAATCGGTCGGAAATTGCCATATGGCTTTAGGCCCCTGGCGCTGCCGTACTAAGCTACTTGTGAAGTTTGATTTTCGAATCCCATCCGAAATGAATCGGCGAGAAGGGCTCGCGGAGTTAACAATAAAATATGGCGTAGTTCACATGATGAAAGTCCAAAGGACACGGGGCGCGAGCGTAACGTACGGACAAGCCGTTGCGATTGACGGACTATTACGCCTAAGCTAAATGGACCGGCTGAAGGGGAATTAAATGGGCGTTAGAAGGATTGCTGGCCGCTTAGCTATGAAATCGGTCCGCGGCTATGAACACTTCATAGACAATAGGCGCGCAAGCTATCACCTCAGGCACGCGCGTAGGTTCGCGCGACGATATGTGCGGCGCAAGCATTCCGGTGCGCCGGAGCTCCGTGGGCCTGTGGCCTTCGTCGGTCAGAAGGAATATTTTAGGCAAGCCTATTATGATTGGACGTCAACCGGACAACATTTCGCATTCGACCTAAATTCGTTTGATCATTGTGAACTTCGCGCACTTCCCAGCTTTTGCAAAAAGCATGGAATCAAAACCTGCATAATCTTTCGCCCGGAGTGGTTCGCGAAGTATAGAAAAGAATTCAGCGACCTAAAATCGATGAACGTAAAAGTGGTTGGCTTTTCAACTGAACCGGTCGTTCGCCGGTTGGATGGTAAAGAAACTCACTTAGACCAAGTCAGTCGTCTTCTAAACCTCTTGCAGGCTCTGACGCTAGACTATGACCTCTTCGTTCACTATGATGAACTGTCTCGTGAGGCGTTAACCCAATTAAATTTTGGTCCATTGATCTGCTGGCCGATCCCGGTCAGCCGGCGACTTTTTTACCCTAACGAAACGGATAAAACATACGACTTTTGCTTTCTCGGCAGAAGCACGCCGTATCGCGAGAGTTTTCTTTGGGATTTAAAGGCAAGATTCAATTTGATCCACGTGGCGCACGGGATGAACGACGAGGCCGCGAACGAAATAATGAGCAAATCAAAAATTGTATTGAACATACACAATCTCGATTATCTGAATTTCGAGACGAGAGTCGTACAGGCCCTACTATGCAAACGACCGCTTATTTCGGACCCTTTAATTTGGAATATCCTCAAGGCGGGGCAAGATTACATCGAGGTAAGAACCCCGGAAGATTTGAGCCGCGTTGCGCATGATCTAATTTCGAACAATAAATGGAGCGAATTTGGAAATTATTCGACAGATTTAAGCGTCTTTGACATCAACACGTTTATGAAAAGAATCGGCTACACGGACGAAATCCCTTCCATTTGACGGCCGTGCTCCGTTTATTTCCCAGAGCAATGAATGCTTACAAATTAGCTCAATGTCATTTAATTCTGGCACCCAGCCTAACCTGCGTTTTAATTTGCTCGGATCTGCAATCACCATTGCGGCGTCGCCCCCCCTTCTGGGGCCATCGCATACCATGAAGTCCTGGCCAGAAATGCGTCTGATTGTGTTTACAACCTGACGCGCGGAATACCCCTGCCCGTAACCACAATTAAAAACATCGGAATTTTTACCCGCGGCCAGATATTCCAAGGACAAACAGTGCACTTGGGCAAGATCGTGGACGTGAATATAATCGCGAACGCCCGTGCCATCTGGCGTCGGGTAATCGGTACCGAAAATTGTTACACCTTTTCGCAGTCCAACTGCAGCTTCGCAGGCAACCTTAATCAGGTGGGTGGCATTCGGTGTCGATTGACCGGTCAGGCCGTCAGGATGCGCGCCTGCCACGTTAAAGTACCGCAGAATGACGAAGCTAAAATTCATTGCCGAACTCAAATCTTTAAGGATCGATTCGGCCATCGCCTTAGTGCGGCCGTATGGATTGATCGGGTCGATCGTGGACTCTTCGGTTGCGGCGCCATCCACGTTTCCGTAGACAGCAGCGCTAGATGAAAAAATAAAGTTTTTGATCCCAGCATTGGCGCAGGTTTCAAAAAAGTGAATAAAAGTTGATACGTTGTTCTTGTAATATTTCACTGGATTGAGCACAGACTCGGCCGCATCGAGATGCGCTGCAAAATAAATAACGGCTTCGATCTTATTTTTTGCGACAACCTGAGCGATAAAGTTCGAATCCATAACATCACCGACAAAGAACTGAGCTCTTTTCGGCACGGCCCAACGAAAGCCGTTACACAAATTGTCGACTACGGTAACGATATGATCATGTTCTAACAGCTGATAGGCGGTATGAGAGCCTATATACCCCGCACCGCCCGCGACCATGACATTCACTCGAAATAGCCCCTAAACCTTTCTGCTTCTGCAGCGTACGGTCATCTGATTGCACGCATTGTAAAGGAACCTACGTGCAAACCCAAACGGGAGAATAAGCCGTACAATAAGGGGTAAAGACCTCCAATCGGGGCTTGCGTCGTATCTCTCCGCTACGATTTCAAATTTCTTTTGGAAGTTAAGATTTTCTTTAAACCACTTTTCTGTGAGAAAAATATTGTGGCCGGGATACATACCCTCGGCGGAATTTGCATATGGCACTGTAAAATCAAATTGGCCCCGAGGTTTTAGGACTCGGTACGACTCGTTGATCACGTGATCGAGGTGTGAGTGCTCAAGAAAATGGGACGATACAATTTTCTCGGCACTGTTATCTCGAAAGGGGAGTGAATGTACGTTCAGGTCCATTAAAATATCAGGCACGTTGTCCCTGTTCTCGATCTGTGCGGCCGCGCCAATGAGGTTGTCTAACCCAATAAACCCGGGCCGCTTAGAATAGCCGCAACCAAGATCGAGTTTTAGGCACCCTTCGCCACCAAAGGAGTCAACTATTTGATCGATGCTTTTATGGTTTGAACTAATTTGGTACATCTCGCCCTATTTAAAAACACTGCACAATCAATAAAAGTAGAAAAATTATTACCCCTATGGTAAGCCGTGACCAAAGGATAATCTAATGGAAGGAATTGTTGAAGGTCAAGCGCCGCGACCTATCAAGGCGTTGGTTATAGCTTATCGTAAAGCGGCTGGGCGGGGATTGGGAGCGCTGCTGACCTACTAGAAACATGACCACAGTAAGCCAACTCCAAAAAGAGAAATTAAACATAGCGTTTGTCTTACCGGTGAATGGGATCGCCGGTGGCAACTTCATTGTTTATCTCCAGGCCAGGGCTCTTCGGGCCGCTGGTCACGACGTAACAATAATTTTCTGCACGATAAAATCTGGCATCGACAAACTTAGGCATTTTAAAGATTTCGATGTGAACCCAATGCACATCTCAGAGATTCCGCAGGGCACAACGTTCGATGTGGCTATCGCAACCTGGTGGGGAACATTTTTTGAGTTGCCCAATATATCAGCGACAAAATATTTTTACTTTGTACAAAGCGACGAGCGGCGGTTTTACCCAAAAGAGGACGCGCTTACTAGAGCCTGGGTGGAAATGACGTATTCGTTCCCTGAAATTGGTATAATTACTGAGGCGAAGTGGATAAAGAATTTGATGTCGGATGAGTTCGATCTACGCGCAGTATACGCGCCTAATGGCGTAGATACGAAATTGTTCTCTCCAGACGTTAAACCGCTGGCTGAAAAGGGGAATAGGCTTCGCGTACTTATTGAGGGCCCCGGTGCCGTTGACTTCAAGCGCGTCCACGATGCCTTTGCGATAACTGGCGAAGTACCGGAAGTCGAGGTGTGGTATGTTTGCTCTGACGGGGTAGTAAAACCTAACTGGTTATACGAAAAACTTTTCGTTTCAGTGCCATTTACGGACATGCCCGCCATCTACAGGTCGTGCGATATTCTTATAAAGGTATCCGCGGTCGAGGGGTTCTTCGGCCCCCCGCTGGAGATGTTGGCTACAGGCGGTACATGCATAGTCTCGAATGTAACTGGGCACGACGAATATATACGTAACGGTCATAACGCCATTGTTATACCTATTGGCGACGTGAAAGCGGGCGTGGAAGCTCTCCGCCGCTTGGTTTCGGATTCCGATCTTCGGAAGCAATTGGCTGCGAATGGCCGCAAGACCGCGATTGAATTTGATTGGAACCTTCAGCATCCGAAATTCGAAAAAGGTTTGTTGGAGCTATACTCCAGAACGCCGCCTGCGACCCAAGCCCTTAAAAGACGACTCAGATTAGCGAAGCTTTTGCGCGAGACCCCACCGTCGAGATTTCGCTACAAAGTAGCCGACGGTATCGCCAATAAGATGGAGTCGATGTCGCCAGCCCTGCTTAAGGGGCTAAGGACACTGGCGCTCAAAGCGAATCACATTCGAAAAAGCGTCACCAGTAGGCCAAGTCAAACATAGAAGATGGATTTTAAAGTACACCAAATCCGATTCAGGCCCAATCAGGAAATAGGCCCTGCATTTGTTCTATACGACAATGGCGATTCCCCACGCCAAGCCAATGGAGGTTGCATTAGCCTCTGAGATACTACAAATATGTATACGAAATCAGTCTGACGTCGAGGCTCTTAAAAACTACAAAGCGTTGGATCTAGCAATGCATTATTACAAGCTGGCAAATCTGCGACCGGCGGCCCGTGGTCTCACCTATAATTTTTTGAAGCGGTGCTGGCACCTGCTGCCCCTACAAGGTCTGCTTAGGTTTAGGGTTATCGATAAATTGTACTGCAGAATTAGGCGACAAGATTTTATCTAAGAAGCTAAGGCGAGCGAACTTTTTAGGATTATTTTTAACGAGTTCGCGCTTTATGAATGGGAAGTTATTGTTTTCGATTAGTTCTAGCCATGAATGGTGAAGCGGGTTCTTATTATCGATGTCGGAGTGGTGACCCCAGAGGGCCAGAAACGGTAGGCCAGCAGCGGCCACCGATCGCGAAAAACCAAGTTCGCCGTCATTAATTACTGCACGCTTGTCGACCGAATAAGGAACTCGCTCCCAAAATCGCCGCATCCAATCCTTCTCGAAAAGCTCCGCGCGTATATACAAAAAGTAACTTTGCAAATGATGGCATAGCTCATATGAGTCCGTGGCTCCTACTACGGGCACGCCAAGCGATTCGGCGCGCGCGAAAGATGGTCTTAAATCATAAATCGGCCCGAACACAGAGTCGTTTGCGATGAGCACCCACTTATTTGATGAGGCCGGCCAGTATGCCCTAAGACCGAACTGCCATGAACCAAAATCTCGACCGAAATTAGCGCGGCTCAACCAAACAATTTTTGCCTCGGAGAGCCAGACCTGCGCAGCCGCAGTCAAATTGCTTGTGGTAATCATAAGAATTTCAAATCCACATTCTCTAAGATGCGAAAGATACGTCTTACAGTAATCTTGAATTTCGCCTTTGGGATCAAAATGTGAAAAATAACAAATGCGCTCGCCCGCGCGAAATCGCTCAAAAGACCCCGATGGCGAGCGTTTTGTTGCCGCCAAAAAACGCTCAGGCAAGTCGGAATAAAAATGCTTATACGCAAATTGCCTGCGGGCAAGCATTCGCGCGAGGGTGCTGCGCGGTTTGATCAACAAAAATATGATGTCCGCGACCCGCGTACTCCGGTCAAGTGCTCGGCGCACAAGAAACATGAAGCGATAAGACCGAAGCCGGATTTCGGTCGCTTCGAGAGACTGGTTCCCGTTTGAGGTTGGAAGTTTAAATTCAATGTTTGCGACTTCCGACTCGGGCACGCCGCCGATCCAGCGTTCATCCGAATAACGGTAAAACGGTATGTCAAATAGCGGCAGGTCCCAGTCTTTGCTGTAGGCGGTAATGGTCACTCGTTTCGCATCAGGTAATTCGGGTTTGAGCCCGATAATCTCGTAGTATTTCACTGGTAACGAATGTAGCAAAATCAAGCCGCGCATGCTAGTGAAGGCTACAGTTGAGGTTATAAATGAAAGTTCTGCTAACAGGCGCAAGCGGATTTGTGGGCGCATCGTGCTTCCGTTTCTGCGCAAGGTTCGCTATAAAAATACAATGACGGAGAGGGCTGAGGCCGCAGGGCTGGCCTAGCGACTGCATGGAAATTAAATTACATCAGATTTACTTTGAGCCTGCTCAGCTTGAACGGCTCGACCCGGCCTTCACGCCGTACGACAATTCGCAAAGCCCGAACCCCGATGCCTACGAGTTTTATGTTTTCAGAAAAGAACACCTCGCCGGCAATATCGACGCCGATGCGTACACGGGCTACGTTTCGTGGAAGTTCGGTGAAAAGACCGGCATATCGGGCCAGAAATTCATCGAATTTTGCGAAGCTAACCCGGGCTATGATGTCTATTTCATCAACCCCTTCCCGCTCGATATTTGTTACGGCAATGTGTGGCAACAAGGCGAAGCCCACCACCCGGGCTTACTCGATCTTGCGCGAAAACTTTTTGACGGCGCTCACCCAAATGCCGACTATCGGCTCACCGAGCTGCCGGCCAACTTGCGCACGAGCGGCTTTTGCAATTTTTGGGCGGGCAACAAAAAGTTTTGGGATGCCTACATGCAGTTTTGCCTGCCGTTTTGGGATTATATTTTCGAGCGCTTATCCGAATCCGAGCGCAAACAGGTTTTTTCTCGTTGCGATAAACGAACGAACGCCACGTACTTTGCCTTTTTTATCGAGCGGCTTTTTACGACGTTTCTACTCCAGCGGCCCGACCTGCGCGCGTGCCAGTACGTTTACTCACTCAGCGAACTGAAAAAAATCTCGAAAACCGAAAAAGAAGCGGCGCTGGTCAACGAAATTCAAAAGATCGAAGCTGAATTCGAAAACGAAGCCGAGCCAATTAAAAAATCGCCGGCGCTGGAGTTGGCGCTCTACTATTACCGCAAGGCGCACGAGCGGCCGACCGCCCGTGAACTTATCTATGAATCGCTTCGGTGGTTTTGGCTCGCGCTCCCGCTGCAGGGCTTGCGAAAATTCAAAGCGTTTAACGGGCTCTATATGCGACTGAAAAATCAGCGCAGTAATACGTCAAGTTAGGCCGGATATAAAAGACGGGTATTCCGTCTATTATCATGATAATAGACAACTATGTCGTACGGGCGTGGCTCGCGCCCTGCAAAAAAGAGATCGCGTGAAACTGTCATCCCCTGACTTGGGCGACGCGTTTGAAATATATATGGCCCACGAGTTGAAAAGTTATCTCGACTACATTCACCCGAGCGAAGAATTGTATTACTGGAGACACGACCATTTTACAGTGAGATAAAAAATGGTCTTGACCAATTTTTAGTTCACTGTAAAATAGTCGCATGCGATACTTAACTCCATTTATACAAAAAGATTTAAAGAAAAAGATGGTATTTCTGGGCGGCCCGCGCCAGGTTGGTAAAACCACTTTAGCTAAAAACCTTTTCGATGGGCACAGCGGACGCTACTTTAACTGGGACCTTGACGAGGACCGCCGCAATATCCTCGAAAAGAAATGGCATGACTCCGACAAGCTTTTGGTTTTCGATGAAATTCATAAATTCCCTCGCTGGAAGAATTGGGTCAAAGGCCTTTACGACACTCAATGTGATCGCCATCAGTTTCTAGTAACGGGCAGTGCGCGGCTTGATGTTTATCGGCGCGGCGGCGATTCCCTTTTAGGCAGGTATCACTACTGGCGTCTTCACCCTTTCACGTTATCTGAAACACCGAAAGGGGTTGCGCCGCATGACGCGTACCGAAGGCTCATGACGGTGGGCGGGTTTCCTGAACCATTTCTCGATAATGATGAGACTGAAGCGCGCCGGTGGCGTCGTGAGCGTTTTGATCGCATTCTAAAAGAAGACATCCGAGACCTAGAGTCGATCAAAAATATTCAAACACTTTCGCTGTTTGTCGATGCGCTCCGAAAAAGGGTCGGGAGCGAGATCGTTTTGTCGAATATCGCCCAAGATCTTCAGGTTTCGCCGGTCACTTTAAAGAAGTGGCTTGAAGCGCTTGAACGAATGTATCTTTTGTTTGTATTACGGCCCTGGACAAAAAACATCCCACGTAGTTTGCAAAAGCCACCGAAAGTTTATTTTTTTGACAGCGGCGACGTCATTGGGGACGAAGGCGCCCGGTTTGAAAACCTCGTTGCGTGTCACCTTCTGAAAAAACTGAATTTTCTCGAAGACCGAGACGGGGTCCGCCGGGAGCTTTATTATATTCGTGATAAAGACGGGCGCGAGGTCGATTTCGCGATTATAGAAGATGGCCAATTGCGCGAACTTGTCGAGGCTAAATTTGCGGATGGGCAGGTATCTAAAAGCCTGACGTATTTCTCTGAGCGTCTAAATCCGTCGGTTTCGAGGCAAATCGTCGGATCTCTTAAAAACCCATTTTCTAAAGGGCGCCTGCACGTCGAGACGCCATTTATGTCTTTAGCAGAACTCGCTTGAGCCCATCGTGGCGTTTCATGCCGTTCATTATGCCAGCCCTCAAGCAAAAATGAAAGCCAAGCGGGGCTTGTTATGGTAACCCCATCCAAATGAAAGTTCTGGTCACAGGCGCAAGCGGATTCGTGGGTGAGTGGCTCGTAAAAGCGCTCACCCAACAGGGGCACGAGGTGCATGCGGAGCGCATTGACGTCCTCGACAGCGCGGCACTCGAACACGCGTTTCGAGGCATGAGCGTCGTGTTTCACCTTGCGGGCTTTATCGGTTACAAAAAGAGCGAGCGCGAGAAGATGGAGCAAGTGAACGTCACTGGCACGGCGAATGTCATCGAAGCGTGCAAAAAAGCAAAAGTGCGAAGGCTCGTTCACTTCAGCTCCGTGGCGGCGGTTGGGGCGAGCTTCGACGGTCACACGCCACTCAACGAAGATTCGCCGTATAACCTTGAGCCGCTCCACCTCGGCTATTTCGAAACCAAACGAAAAGCCGAACATCTGGTGCGCGATGCCTGTTGGCGAAACGAAATCGATGCCGTGATTCTCAACCCGTCGAATATC
>DAIDIG010000009.1 GCA_027459485.1 Bdellovibrionales bacterium
GGCAATACTCAACTGATGTCTATGCAAATGTTTTTATCTAAGTACAATTCGTCTGGCGCGTTACAGTGGACTCGTCAGATGGGAACCTTCCCTCAAATTGTCGAAGGTGAAAGCGTTGCGACGGCGCCGGACGACAGTGTGTATGTTGTCGGTAAAACCGCTCTCGGTTTTGACGGTCATTCATCCATCGGACTGGGAGATATGTTCATTGTGAAATTCGACAGTTTGGGAAACAAACAATGGAGCCAAGAGCTCGGCGCAGCCAATGCCTATACGTCGGCCGATTCTGCGGTGACTGACCAAAATGGTCGGCTGTATGTCGGTGGCATTACCACCGGTGGCATAAATGGCAATGTTCTTAACGGAAGCGAAGATGTGTTTGTGGCTCAGTACGATTCAGCGGGCAACAATATTTGGGTCAGACAGGATGGAATTTATTCTGCGAGTACGGATGGCTTTGGTGTGGGGGTTGACTCGACTCAAGATGTCTTTGTTGTCGGAAACACGAATGGAAACTTGAATGGTTCACCGCTCACCGGGATCAAGGATCTTTTCATATTGAAATACAACGCAATTGGCACGCGTCAGTAAAAAACTGGAGGTCTTCACGGTTGATGGTGATAGCCGACGGCCGTAATTCAATCGACTCCTGGCTCGCCTCGACTATTGTCGTATAGTCTCGCGACCAGGCCTAAACACCTAATTTCGCGCGCCTTTTTTGCCGATGACAAATAGATGATTAGTGTCCGCCCAATTTCAGACAAACGCGACGTCGGGGTTATTACCGAAAACAAAAATTCGGATGGAGTCGTTTATGCTTTTGTGTTTCGCTTCATTTGTGCAATCTTTTTCGTTGTCGTAGTAACAATATAGTTGCGATGATTTTTTTGGTAAATGGCGTGTGAATTCGGTGCTCGAAAGTAGCTCTGGCGCCCAAACCGATCCGGGCGAAGGTCAGTCATGGCACAACAGAATTTTAGCGATGTCAAAAAAGTCCATTCGATTTATTAAAGAGACTTGTAGCGATCCTAAATGTTTAGAAAAATTAGTTAGCTTGAGCGATTTTTTTGATAAGTACACCGGCAGCGCTCCGGAGGATTTTGGTATTAAAGATGCAGCGGCGGCGAAGTATAAGGCTTGTGAAATTGAATGTACAAAAGGTAATTTGGGCCCAGCGGCAGCGGGAAATTCACGACTCATCTTGTTGTCAAAAGATAAATTGGGAATGACCTACTACGATGGTTTCTTTTTAGAATTGCAGAAAAACTGAGGCGGGTTAGTCATCATGGCCCGGAGTCGGTTGGCCAAAACTTTGGCGTGCATGACCCTACCTGAAAATTTTGGGCCACTTGTAGCTTGAGCCTTACCGTGTAGTTCGTGTGCCATTTGAGAAGGCCAAAAGGCCAAACTAAATTTGGTCATTTGATTTTGTTCATGACTATATCGAGACCGAGCGACGATTAAAGTGTTTAACAATCGTTGACGACTGTTCAAAGCGAAGCCCTGGTTTGCTTGCCGATTATTCGATCACCTCGCGAGACATGATTAATTTCTTCGGGGATCTGCCAAAATTACCCCGAAGACTTCGGTGCGACAACGGACCAGAAATGAGTTCGAGAGATTTTATGGACTGGGCAAGACGAAAAAATATTGAGATAGAATACATAGAGCCAGGTAAACCGATTCAGAATGCATACATTGAATCGTTTAATTCTCGATTCAGAGACGAATGCTTGAATGAAGAGATGTTTTTACATTTAGAGGACGCGAGAACGAAAATTGAGCGTTGGAGAAAGCTGTACAACGAAGAACGACCACGCGGCTCTCTGGGAATGAAAACGCCACAGCAGTTTGAGGACGAGTTTAAGAATGAAATTTGACACTGGACGGCTCAAAATGAAAGCGGACGAAAAATCCAGGTAGGGTCAGACACGGTTAGATTCTCATTTGGTGATTTCAACAACGAGGATGAGATTGAATTTCTGTTAAAAAGCATTAAAGAGATAATCAGTACACGTAAAATGTATAAGTATGCCTGATTTAAGGGACAAAATATGCAAAAACTAGTTCGCGATAAGATCCCAGAGATCGCAAAGAACAGATCATTTAGGACAGCCAAACTTGAGGAGATGCCAGCACTAATTGCTGCAAAGCTTGTAGAAGAAGCATTGGAGTTTCAAGAATCTGGTAAACTTGAAGAACTCGCGGACTTGTATGACGTCATGCTTGCAATTATCAAATTACGGGCTTGGTCGATTGAAGATGTTGTAGCCGCAAGTCAAAGGAAGGCACTCGAACGCGGCTCATTCGAAAAGAGAATCGTTTTGCTCGATATCCCGTAGCGGACCTTAATTTCGACTTTGTAACACTCTCCGTTCCACTTTTGGTTTCAGATTTGAAACGGGTTTGTTTCAAGTTTGAAACGTCGCATGTTTCAAAATAAACTCTCACAGAGTTGTGCGTAGGTCGGAGCCAACTTCATGAAATCAAAAATGATTTGCGCGCGCGAAACTGGAGCCGACGGCCGGAATCGAACCGGCGACCTACGCATTACGAATGCGTTGCTCTACCAGCTGAGCTACGTCGGCGCGCTGGAGCGCTCAATCTTGTAATAAGCTAAAGAACCAAAAATCTTGAAAAATATCAATGTTATTGTAGCGGGCGGTGCGTGTGGCGCCGCTGGCCGAATCCTGCGCAGAGCCCGCTCGCCGAGGACCAAGCCTCGGCACATGGGCGCGCCAGGTGCGGGGCCAATCAGTGCCCGGCCCCTGCAAATGGCTCGAGGTAAATCTGTTCAACCACAAGACTCGTGTCGTGTTGCGGGATGCCCTCGGCACAAACGGGCTTGCCGGCGGCTGTTGCGGTCATTTGATCCATAGATAGCAGCACATTGGATGTCGCCGGTACGAGGATGGTTTCACGGACGCCATCATCGATGAAAAAACGAAGCGACTCGTAGCGCGGGCAAATCTGATTAGGTGGGCAAACCGGCCGTACGGCGCGCGCACTCAATATCCCGCAAACAATGGTGCTAGCCGCGAGCGGTGAAGTCGGCGAAGACGTAGCCAAAGCCGCCGTATTCAGAGCGGAAAAACCAACAAGCAAAATGCCGATATATTTCATGATCATCCCCCTAGCGTTGCACGACTCTTAGTCGGCTCGCCTTCGGGAGTCAACTTGAGACAAATTGCGGTGTCGGTTAGTTTACAGAAGTCTTTGGCGAGTTCAATCGCGCGAGCTTCGGCTGCGCTGAATTGGCACCATGGGTGATGAGAAACCAATCAAGAGCCAGCACTGAGGCGCGTACCGCCGCTTTCATCTGCTGCTGTTTAAATTGCGAATAAATGGCCTGCGCGTGAGGCACGGTGTACGTCACGCCGCCAACGGTGAATGTATCTTGCCCAAAATGATTGCCAAGTACGCCGTACTGGCCGAAATCGTTGTTCGTTGATTGTTGCCAAAACGCCGTGCCTGAAAGTATTTCTGGCTCACCGTTTCGAAGAATTTTCACATTGAGCGCGGCGACTTGAGAAAGCGTCTTTTTGGCGACGCTGACGAGTAGAGAATTCAGATCTGGCTCGACATGCGCTTTTTTCAATTCGTCACACGTGAGCCCCGACGAAATGTCGCCATTAAACGCGTACACTTCAAAGCCATCATGCAGCCAATGCTCGACCGGCACGACGTGGGCGGGCACGGTCATATCCTGCAGATGGTGTATTGCATGACCAAGATGCGCGTAGACCAAAAACCCGTCGAAATTGCCGGCGGCCCCGTCTTTGCGAAGTGCGCTTTCTAAACGCGAAATTCGAACCGACGAATCGTATCGCCACATATTGAGATGCTTGAACGGATTAAAAAAATGCGAGTACAGAAAATCTTTGCGAAACAGGTTCGTGTCCTCGTCGAGATCCGATGCCCACAAAATGTACGATTGCGCATGATCGATGAGCCCCGGATAGCAGCGATTGATTTCAGCGACCGATTCGAGAGCAATTCGTTTGTGATCGTCGAGATGATAAGCCAAGGCCGACATCGGCCACCAAAGACCCGAAGCCAGTGCCAGCACCAAAAGAAGCGCAGGCTGAGTGATTTTGGATGAGCGTTCCCCCGACATTCCCCTTACCCCAGGGCTACAAAACCAGAAAGCGGCGCCGATATCAAGCTGTTGGGACGGTGAGCAACAAGCTTGTCATCGATTTAAACACTGTTCAAAATCCAACTCATGAAAGCCATCGTCTCAACTGTTGAAAATGACCGGATTGTCAGTGAGCTGACCGAAATGAAGGAGCCGAGCCTCAAAGCCGGCGAAGTCAAAATCAAAGTCGAATACTCGAGTATCAACTACAAGGATGCGCTCGGCGTGACGGGTGTCGGCCGAATTTTTAAAAAATTCCCGATCGTGGGTGGCATCGACGCGGCCGGAGTTGTCACGATGTCTCATTCGAAAAATTTTAAAGTCGGCGATCCGGTGCTCGTGACCGGATGCGGATTGGGCGAAACGCACGACGGTGGATATGAAGAATTTGTGGCCGAATCTGAAAACAATGTCGTGCCTCGTACGGGCTTGACCTCACGGCAAGCAATGACCTATGGGACCGCCGGCTTTACCGCGGCACTTGCGCTCGCGCGTATGCAGCAAAACGGCCAAACGCCCGATAAAGGCCCGATTCTTGTGACCGGCGCTTCGGGCGGAGTGGGCCAGTTTGCGATTCAACTGTTTTCACGTGCCGGCTTTGAAGTTCACGCGCTCACCGGCAAATCGGATTTGCGCGCGCGCCTCGAAAAGTTGGGGGCGAAAAAAATTTTTCTTTCGGATGAATTTCCGTTGAAATCGCGACCCCTCGAAGCTGTGCAATACGGGGGCGCCGTTGACAATTTAGGTGGCGAGACGCTGGCGTCCATCGTTGCGCGCGTTCAACTGTGGGGCAATGTCGCCTGTATCGGCCTGGCCGAGAGCACTGACCTTCATACGACCGTCATGCCGATGATTTTACGGGGCGTGAGTCTGCTCGGTATTTCGTCGAACAATTGCCCTTACGAATTGCGAGCGAAGTTATGGCAAAAACTCGCGACCCAGACCGAAGGCCTGGATGAATTTGTGAGCCAAGACGTTGGTCTTGACGACGTGCTCGCTGTTTCACAACAGATGCTTTCGCGTAAAACTCATGGTCGAGTTTTAGTAAAATTATGAGGAAGAAATAGACACGCGCGTGTCGCCGGCCAAACCATCCAGACTAAAGTTTTTGGCCTAAAGTTATACCCCCAAAGGTCCGAACTGCTTTTATGACAAAAGTCGTACGTGGGTTTGTACGACAGACGTCTGGGGGGATTTATGAAGACTAAAGTAAGCGCGATGTTCGGGATCGTGGTGATGGCCGGGCTCGTGGGTTGCGGTGGCAACACATTCAAATCGATTTCGCCAACGGCGGAACAAGCGGTCACTCCGCCTGTGGTGGCGTCGTCCGTCCCCGCATGCATCGTCAATGATGCCGACTATATATTAAATGAGCAAATGGTCGACTTTGAAATCACCGATCAAAACAATGTCACATTTGGCATTAGTTTTCTGAGCGGTTTACTCAATGCGTTTGGCCTCAGTATCAATACAAAAAGCGGTCAAATGACCATGTATCTGCATATTGCAAGTTCGCTGACGCCGGCGACGTCGATTGCTGATTCGCAGGGGCAGGCGACAATGAACAGCAACAATTTCAGCTTTAATTTAGGGATCTGGCAAATCGGCATAAACGACAGTTATTTCTACCAAACGCCGCTTAGCACGCTCACTGCCAACACGCTTAAAAACGGCCTCGGCAATTTGCGAAGCGCATTCAATGGTAAAAACCCGGGCTGGTCGAGTCGTGTGGTGTACGAGGATCAAGGTAAGGGACAATACGTCATCCCCGCCGGTCAGATTGCCGGCGTTCGGGTAAACGATGAATTCGCGTTTTACAACGAGAACTATGTTTGGCAGGGAGCACCGTGCGCGAGCCCGCTTGTCGCAGCTGTGCGAACGACAACTTTGCCGATCGCAACTGCAGTGGCTGTACAAGTGGATTCAAACTCGACTGTCTTACAAATTGAGTCACTAAACAGTGACGCATCGATCATGATGGGGGCCGAGGTTGTACCGTCGAATCTACCGCTTGCGGCGGGCGAAACATCGCGCACACTCGCCAGCTCTGTTAAGATCGGTAGTATTACGAGCGCGGATATCCCGGTTACTGGCGGGACGTCTGTAAGTCTTTCGACGTTTCTCAATGAGCAGACGCAAACATTTTTGAGCTCATACTCGTGGTATCCAGTTGGCAACCAGAGCCAAACGTCTACGCCAACTAATGGCGCAAATTGAAAAGTTGCATCGATTAGCTTAATAATGGAGTTCTCAAGAAAAGGGGAACTCCATGACTGACAAATCCATTGCCGAAAAAGAAATCATTCAAGCACTGAACTGGCGGTACGCAACGAAGGTATTCGATACCAGCAAGAAAATTGCTGAGAAGGACTGGAAAACGCTCGAAAATGCTCTGCAGCTGGCGCCGTCGTCATACGGTTTGCAACCCTGGCGTTTTATCGTCGTGCAAAATTCCGAACTTCGAAAAAAATTGCGTGCGGTCGCGTGGAACCAATCACAAATTACCGATGCGTCTCACCTCGTCGTGTTCGCGACTCGTGAAAAAATCGACGAAGCATTTGTCCAATCGTACATAGATAAAATCGCTGAGATTCGCGGAGTGCCGAAAGATTCTCTCGACGGTTTCAAAGGCGCCATGGTCGGCGATGTGGTGAACGGCCCGCGCGCAAGCAGCGCCAAAACATGGACGCAACGGCAAGCTTACATCGCCATCGGCTTTTTGCTTGAGACGGCCGCTCTCTTGCATATCGATGCGTGCCCGATGGAAGGGTTCAGTGCCGCCGAATTTGACAAACTGCTAAAGCTTGAGGGGACCGGTTGGGGGAGCGTCGCTGTGGTGACACTCGGTTACCGTTCTGAAAAAGATCAACTTGCCAAGGCGAAAAAAGTACGATTTGAAAAGTCGCAAATTATTCAAGTGATTGATTAATCAGCGACCCGTGCGTTCGTCGCGTGTTTGTTACAATAAATGTTGGTCTAACCAGGCGAGCGTCTTCGGCCAAACTTCTTTAGCCGAAGGCGCGTGATAAGCGGGGCGGTCTTCGCAAAAAAACGCATGACCGGCATCGGAGTATACCCAAACTTCAAACTTTTTACTGAGCGCTTTCAAGCGTGCGGTGACGGCATCGCGATCTTCTTTCGGGATGCTTTGATCTTTTTCGCCATACACCAAAAGCAAAGGGCAGCGTAGATTGACGAAGTCTTCGACAATCGGAGTGAAGCCGATGTTGGGGCGCACGTGAACCATCCCGCCGCCGTAGTACGATACCGCTGCTTTGAGCGGCAAATGGCAAGCGCTTAAGGCCGCGGCAAAGCCTCCCATGCAATAGCCGATTGCGCCGATACTTGAGCCGTCGACGAGCGGATGCTCGACCAGCAATTGATGCGCGGCTGTCGCATCGTCTAAAATTTGCGAGTTGGTCACCGTCGAAAGGGTCGGCATGACTTTCTTCAAATCGTCGTAGCTGATTTCAAAATGATCGCCGTGGCGATGAAACAATTCAGGTGCCGCGGCAATGTAACCTTGTTGTGCAAATCGCGCGCAGATGCGTTGGATATGGCCGTTTACTCCAAACGCTTCTTGAAAAACAAGGATGGCTTTGTGCGCCGCTTTTTGGCCTGAATCGGGTGCGGCGATGAAAACGGACATTGGGCCATCGCCGGTTTTAGCTGTGGCCCAGGTTTCTTGTATTTTCATAATGCAGTATCCTAGGACCACGTCCCATAAAGTCAATTCGTCTATTGTCTTTTAAACTTACGTCGTTACTATATTGTAAATACACAAAATTTTAAGCTCGCAGTTTGAGCTTAGGAAGGACAATTTATGAAGACATCAGTACGCTCACTTTTAGGAGCGCTTATTTGCATTTCGTTCGTGGGCGGTTTGGCGCTCGCCCAGGACAATGCGGCCACTCCGGCCAGCCCTAGCGCGGCGGGCAATGCTGCTCCCGCAAATTCTGCGATGCCGTCGGATATGGCTAAAGACACCGCCGACATTCATCACGATCGCAAGGATATGAAAAAAGACGCCGAACAATTGAAAAGCGATATGAAAGCCGAGCACGAAGCTATGAAAAATGTGATGGCGGCTAGAAAGCAGCTTCGCGCCGATGTGAAAAATCACGCTGGCGCCGCTCAGATTGCGTCTGACAAACAGAATCTCAAATCGGCTGTTCAAACTTTTAAACAGGCCAAACAACAAGTAAAGAAAGACCGCAAAGACCGTCGCCACGATCGCCGTGATATGCGCCGTGACCGTCGCGATCGCCGTCATGACTGGCACCAAGCGCATCGTGAACATCACGGCTGATAATACGCTTGGTACTTTGAATTCGAATTATTCTTTAATTGGGCGCCCGGTGAATTTCATTGTGGCGTCCACATCGCCGATTGTATTCGTAAAGTGGCATTGAAACGGTCGCGCTCGTTTATAAAAATAAAAATTCGAACACGAAATCGAAATCATGCCTGAAGGCCCGTTCGATTCTTGATACGGCTGATTTTTATCGAGCGTGGCACTGAGGCCATCCCACTTCGCATCAGTAAAAGAAAAGTCAATATCGGGGTCGGCTTCTTCGAACCATGACACTTGAACCAACTTTTCTGATTGCGGGAACAAAAGATTGTAAATTTCTTCAGACCGGCTGCGCGCTTCGTAAATGGCGGTCAAGTACATCACATAATTACCCATAAACATTCCGCTGCGTGTGAACTTACCGACTCCGCGGTATGTGCGCCGTACCATCGCACGCGGATCTGAACTATCCGGCGGCTCTTGTGCATTCGGCGAGTTCTCTAAATCGTCCATTCGCGCGGCAATGCCCGGGTTTGCATTGGTTTTGAGCTGGCACGCAATTGCTTTGGTGCCGTCTTTCTCGTTACATTTGAGCGTAATCGAATTGGGCTCCGTGTGGGTCGAGAAGATTTGTGCCACCGGCACCGTTACTGAAATTTTACCCGAGCGCAGGTCGAAGCCGGCGCCGTTAAATGCGAGTCGTGCACCATTGCCGTAATTGAGAGTCGCAGTGACAGGTTGTACCGGAATCAAGAGATCAAAAAATTCGTCGAGAGACGGCGCCGATGAGGCCGGTTTCGTTAGCACAAGAACGACGGGTTCGTCTACGCCCTCTGAAAAGCGAGTGACACCCGCATAAGATTGCTGGGTGGCAAGCCGCTCAGTTGACAAGCGCCGCCCGCGAAGCAATGTGGGGATATCCGAACCGTGTAGAGCTAAATCAAAACTCGCGCCGTAATTCGGAAAACTCTTTGAATAAACGCTGCCTTGAAAATGTCCGTTGGAGATCGTGCCCGACATTTCAATGACATCGGTGGTTTGCACGGTACCGATTGTTCGTTGCAACGTGTAGTCGGCCACAAACGCACCGCCGAGGTCGGATTGAAATGAACCGCCTTGAAAAGTCATAATGGCGGTTGAATTTTGCGGGCCGGTATAAGTCAAAATGACTTGTAGATCTGGCACAGCGGTCGGGTCCGATTGATCGTTTGGAGTCGACGAACTCGTGCTTGTTTTAACTTGCGCATCTAAGGCGCCTAACGTCGTGCCGTCCAACTTCGAAATCGCAAGCCCAGTGTATTCGCCATCGGCCTGTCGCATAAGCCCGAGACTGTGTTGCAATTGCTGCCGTTTGTAGTCATCGAGGTTGTAATCGTGACCGCAGCCAAGGACCCAAAATGCGCCAACCAAAGCCGTCAATAATAAGATCGTTTGATACGGTTTTGTCATAGCTCAGACCTCACTCCCAAATAAGCCGCCGTTGCGGCTAAAGTTTTGTCGTTAAAAGCTTCGTCGTGCTCAACCCCGGTCTCGATCGACAGCGATTGAATGCCGAAGCTAGGTGTCGATAATACTCTCAGTGAAATCCCGGCGGTGCCTTCGTAGAGAAACGGCGTTTTGCTGATACCGTCTGAAAAGGCCGACGTCGAAGCGGATTCCCAAGACGGCAATAGGGCTACGCTCGCGATCGGTCGAATATGATAGTAGTCGCGTTCTGTGCTGAGTTCGGCGCCAGCGCGAAGCGAATAAAAGTTGAGATGCTCCGTCACCGACATGGAGCTTTGATTGAGCGAGAGCTCACCGCCGCGCTCAAGTTGTTCGTAGCTCACCCCGAATTTAGGGCGCAGACGAAAAGAGCCAATGCGCATACCGTCAGTTAAAAGATTGACCGAAATTTGCGGTACGCTTGCCGAATTATAATTTGTCGTATTTTGCAGATACGAAGGATTGGCGTAGCCGGTCGGCACCCAGTTCGCCGCATCGGTTTCGATAATATAATGATGAATCGGAACTAAATTGCCGTCGGCATGAAAAGTCAGGGTCGATTGGGGCACTTGCACGTTGATCATCGAATCGCTGGCGTCAGTGGGTGTGGGTGACTCATATTTGCCCAGTGCCATTGAATCGATCTGTGATGTCGTGTAGGTCTTTGCTAGACCGGCCGTGCTCGCGAGTAGCAGGATCGCTACGTATTTCATTTGTTCACCTCTTCAATAAGATCAATTAAATCCATTTCGGGTTGGCCGCACGCGATGTAATATTTCGAGAGCGCAACAAGATAATTGTATTTGTAAGTGTTCAATGCGGATTCTGCTTGCATATACGAACTCTGCACTTGCAAAAACTGTAGAATGTCGATCGTGGCATAACGGTAATTGCGTTGAGCCTCTTGCGACGAGGCGCGACCGAGTTTCAGCGCGTCTTCTCCTGATAAAATCGAGTGCTCGGCAGATTCGAGTGTTTTGCGCGCCGACACTTGTTGAAACGTCATTTGATTTTCGGTGTTTTGGCGATCCATAGCCAGTTGGGCCTCTTGCGACGCATATTCTCGCATTTGGTAAAGCGTGGACAGACCCGAGAACAATGGGACATTCAGTTGAACGCCGATATCCCAACCTTGCGCCTGTTGCGATAGCATATCCGATTTTTTAAACGAATAATTCGTCAGATCTCCGGTGAACTGCAAATTGGGCAGGTTTTGCCCGAGCGTTACGTCCTTTTCGTATTCAATCTTACGTAAATTGAGCGAGTTCTCTTGCAGCTCGGGCAGTTCATAGTCGTGCTGTTTCAAGCGGGGTTGAATCATTTTATCGACGCTCGCAAGCGACGGCACTTTCAGAGAATCTCTCATTTTAAATTGGGTTAAATCATGGGTGCCGAGAAGATTCGCGAGTTGCGCCACCGCCACTTCATATTGGCTGGTGGCGTCTGAAATTTGTGAGTCGAGCAAGGCGACTTGCGTTTTCGTTTGAAGCGCATCCAAGATTTGATTGCGGCCAATTCGGGCGCGGTGGGCCGTCATACTGAAAGATTTCTTCAAGACTTTAAATTCATCTTCAAGAATTTGTTTGTTTCTTTCGGTGACGACGACATTGAAATACGCGTCGATCAATTGATCGAGAAGGTCGCGGCGAGTGATTTCAACGTCGAGTTCGCTCAACTTTCTGTCGAGTTTAGCTGCCCGAATAGCCGAGACGCTGCCGAATGCGAACAGTGGTTGTGCTAAATTTAGATCGTCTTGGTATTTATTGTAGGGCTCACCGTTAAAAAGAGCGAACGGATAAACGAGCGGGTCTTTCGCGCGCCCTTCATTCACGGTCAGTTTCACCGACGGCATTAGCTGCGAAACGGTGAGCGGGGCATGTTCGCCCATCTCGTTAACGTGTTCTTGTTTCTCATTGAGCTCGGGGTTGAGCGCGAGCGCCTTTTCGGCGGCCGCCCTTAAAGTGAGAAGCGGCCCGGCGTCATCCGCAAAACCCGCCGCCGAAAGTAAAAAAACGAAAAAAATAATGGCTGCATTGAAAGCAGTGAACGACACGTATTTGCGCCCCCCGAACTTGGCTCCTTATATGCCAAAAATCGGGGGAGTGAGGCAAGGTATTATCGCCCAAATTCGGGTCGAATTGTTGCAAAATCAAGGAGCCGAATAATCTTTGACCCGCCCTTCAAGAATCGCCTCGGGCGGTATGGCGCTGTATAGGACCTGGAGCTTGGCTCCCGGGACCATATCCAGCTGGAATTTCGGGTCTATTATTACCGACTTGCTCGCCGGGTCATATGTATAACCTACGACACCGGGCTTATTTTCCCAAGGTATCTCTTGATTACCATAATACACGCGCAAAGTTTTGCTTGGGTCCTCGCTGATCACGGGTACGTCTTGCAGTGGTATCTTTTGGGTAATTGTCTGCTCGCGGATCGACTTGCCCCAATCGGCGAACTTTTTGCCGAAAGACATGTTGTACAATGAAACAATATTCGACTCGCGCTGATGAGTGCGCGGATCAAAGGGCAAATGGTTGGCTAATTGTAGAAACTTCTCAATTTTGGTCGGCGGCCCGGCATCGTCGCGCGGGCACAAATGGCCGCTTGCGAGTTTGCATTTCGGCGGGACGATCGCGGCAAAACCCCACACTTTCGACGAATCTCCGCCGGCCGATTGCTTGAGTTCATCGAAAAGCACGCTCGAACTGACAGTCGAGTCGTCGTTCGCGTCGGTGACGAAAAACACGATTTTGTAGGCGTTGTCACCGCCGAAGCGATAGCCTTGGCGATTGGTTTCGATTTGGGCGAGCTCTTGAACGCCAGCCTGACCGGTGAACTCAAGAGGCTGATCTTGAGCGCCGCCCCAGACGGCGGCAACGGGCGAGAAGGTCTCTTCATAATTGGGGCCCCCTTGAGCCAAATGTTGAATGCCGATTTTCATTGTATTCTTCAATTCGGCTTGCCAATTCGAATCGGTCGACGAAATAAAATATTTGTTCGGTATCACTTGGTCGTTCGCGTCTTTGACTTTGTGAAATTGGCCGCAGCGGTAATAAGAATTCGGGCCGAATTTTTGATGAAAGTCCGCCGTCTGATAGGTCTTACTGTCGTAAACCGAAACCACCGCGAAGTGAAAATCGACCGGGTTATTGCGCGAAAATTCATTCACGAATTGGTCGATGTTGTCGTCGACGTCTTTGATGTGAACCGCCATACTATCCGAGTTGTCTTCGACAAAAAGAAATTCCACCTTCGGCGGTTCGACGGTTTTTAAACCCGCCGATTGGTCGATTTGTGTCGGTGATTCTTGATGAAGCTGTACGGTCGGCGGCAGCGTCATGACCCACGAGTCTTGCGGATGCGAGCAAGCCGGCAAGGCGGCCAGCGCGATGGCTGCAGTTAAGATTGCGATCGGCAATTTCGTGATGGGTTTCGTCGGAGTCATTGTTTCGCTCCTCGCCGCGCTTGATTTTGCGCGAACAAATGAGGTGCCGGGCACGTTTTCACTCGAGCCGCGTAGTGTCCGAGCTCGTCGCTCCACACTTCGGGGTTCGGCGAATTCGAGACTGGAAAGCGCAAGACATCTTCACTGTGAGCAATGTGGCCGAGCGCGCGACCGTCAGCCGCCTTTTCGGCAAGCGACATGCGCTGAATCACGTCGGCTTCGATAATTTCGAGATCGTGTAAGGTCGTTTTGGCTTCTGCGATGTTACGTTTCGCGGCCAAATCGCCGGTCGCGGCCCGGGCGCGCCATTCGGGCATGCGCAATTTCATGTTGCGTTTAAATTCTTGGCTGACCGTGAAAACTCCCGCAAAGTCGCAAATTTTCAGGTGGGTGAGTGAGGCCACAAAGAATGTCAATGGATGCACGCGATCTTCAAATTGCGGCGCCAGCGCCGTTTGCAATACACCGAGCGCTTCGGCGTATTTGCCCTGGCGAGCGGTGACCTCGCCTTTTTCTTCGATCGCGTCGATCCAAAGGCGCGAGTCTTTAGGGATCGCGTCATACTCTTTGATCGCTCCGTCAAGATCGTGAAGCTGAACGAGCAGGCGCGCTTTCGTCAGACGCCGCAAATTTTGCTCCGATACGCTCATGCTCGAGGTGTTCATCGCGTCCAATATACGAAGGGCGGCAATGGTCCGGTTTTGTACGCCGAGGCGAGCGGCGAGGCGAATCTGCTCGCGTACGTTCGTGTGTTTTGTTGACTGGTGTCGAATCGCCGAAGGCCCACCCGCACGCACGGTTGGAAGAGCGGACGCCTGAAAGCCGATCACGAGAAGAAAGGCTGAGCATCCGATAATAATGGCGAGAAGCGTCCAGTCGATTCGTTTCATAGCAGGAACCCCATCGTCGCGGTTGTGATGATGGCGTTTTCGGCGCGTGCCGATGGGCCGAACTGGCCGAGGACTTTGTCCTGGTAACCTTGGTAACGAACTTCGATACGCGAGGCAAAATGTTGCGACCACCAGAAACCGACACCACCGCCCGCCGTCCAAGTGGGGGAGTTGTACGGTGAAAGCCCGTTGGCTTGCGTGGCCATTTGCCCGCCGCCGCCAAGAACGTAAACGTCAAATTGCGTGACTCCCATATCGAACAAATTCAGCTTGCCGTAAAGCGGGTAGAAGCTGACGACACCCAAAGTCGTCTCGAGCGGATAGCTAACAGAAACAGCCGTGCCCGGGCCGCCCGATTGTGTCTGTGAACTGGCATTGTTAAATACGCGCTGACCTTCTGAAGTGAGCGAATTGAAAAAACTGAAGTAGCGAACGCCCACCGACCAATGCGGATCAATATGAAGATCCGCATTGGCCCCGAGACCTTGACTGTCGACATATGAGTCGCCGCCGGCAAGTGCTCCGTAATCAACGCCGAGTTCGAATCGCCAATTACGATCGACCGTTCGGTTCTCGACGACCTCCATATGATCGTCGGGTTGAAGCTGTTCGGCGCGACGGGTGATCGACGGACTTCCGCCCAGTCCGTTCAGTTCATTGTCGAATTCGTCGGCGTGAGCGGCTTGTGCTAAGACTGAGAAGGCAGTGAGCGCCATCACGGCTATGAGTAGTGATCGTTTCATGACTTCGCTCCTTTGCGCGGTCTTGCCCGCATGACACGTATGGGGCTTTTTATGTTCTTCGCCGCACATGAATTCGAACTGCCGTTAACATCGATCGGCAGAGTGATTGTACCCGTCTGTGTCGAGCGACCGAGCGATGACAGTGCGGTCAGCACCAAATTTTTGTGGAGTGGGCCTTGCACGCATTTATTTGCGTCAACTTGTAGGCTGCAAAGCTGCAGACATTCTCCGGTGTGGCAATTTACGCTTTTCGTGAGATCGACGCCCGCGTCCTTACACTCGAGATTGATAGCAACTCCATTTTCTTCGAGCTTCATCTGATTGTTGCGCACCGTGATCGGTTGACCATCGAGTTTTGCAGATTGAATTTTCAGATTGCCGCGCCCGCCGCGCGTCCCGATCATAAACAGCGCCGGCATACCTGAACTGCCGGCCGTGACTTGCACGTGCGAGGTGCCATCGATAAATGTCGGTTGCCCCGCTCGCGTATTCAACGTGACATCAATCGCGACAGTTGGGTCGGCCGACCATTCGTGGTTGTAATTGTTGATGGCTTCAAAACTCAAACGAGCTTCGGCGAATTTGATTTCGCCGGCGTTCAACTTCCAATTCCAATATCCGTTGGCGGCGAGTTTTTTGTACATGCGATCGGCGAACTCCTGCCCTGAAAACGTCGTACGATACTGAAAGCGCGTGTAGCCATTAGCGGCGGATTGAGTGCCGACAAGAACAGGTTGAGTCGTCTCAAGTGCACCGCCACAAAGAGGATATTCGTGGTCTTGGCTCAGATCGCAGACGCCGTTGATTCTGTGCACTGATATATTGCTAGCTTGCCCAAACGATTTCGCGAGCACGCTGAAATTAATGGTGACGTCTTGGCCGGCATTTATTTTGACAGTCTGCGGGGTTACGTCTTGTACGATCGGCGTTGTCTCATCTTTCGTAAGGGTAATATCGAGCGGCGCCTCAATCGTTTGACCGGCGAGCGCGTTTTGCAGTTTCGCGGAATTGCTGCCGGTTAAAACGAATTGCACCGGCACCTGAAATGTTTTAACAGGTTTTTCGCCGGCCGCCAAAACGTAAGGGGGTGTCCACTGCAATTGCCATTGCCACGGCACGCTCGTTGGTTTCAGTGTCGCTCCAAGAGAGCTCACATCATTGTTGTCGAGCACCAATTTGTAATTTGCATTCGTCTGTCGGATGGGCCCGGTTATTTCGATGTTGTAGACGCCCGGTTCACCTTGTACGAAGACCATTGTACCATCTGTAGTGAATTGAACGAGTGATGTAAGGGTCTTGTATGTTTTCGGCGTTGGCGCAACTGGAGTGGTGTAATTGTAAGACGGGACCACATGATCGAGCGCCGGATTCTTTTTCTCGGCACTGGCGAGCGGGTTTTTATGCCCGCACCCCAGGAGCATTACCAGCAGCAGAAAGGCACCAGATTGTTTTATCTGTCGCCAGCGCGTTAGACTGTCATAAGTTTTAATTCGTTCCATACAAAATCTCCTCTAACCTTGCGACAAACGCTTCAATACGAACGGGTACGTGACGCGTACACTGACGTTGCCAGTGGGGCGCGGAAACTTCCATCCACGCAATTTTTGTACAATGCAGCTTTCAACTCGCGGCGACCGAAGCGACGTATTCGCCACGCGCGCTGTGGTCACCCAACCGCGCGAGCCGATGACAAAATGAACCGCCACGCGACCGGCGAGGCGCGGATGCGATTGCAACGCGGCCTCGTAGCAGTATGTGACTTGACCCAAATTTTGTTGGATCACGGCATTAATCTGATCGCGATCAAGGCCGCCTTCAACGAGTGAATCTTCTTCGACGGGTTCAAAATACGCCCCCGACGAGCCGGCCATGTGCATGCGGCCGTAACCGTAACCGGGCGCGCCGCCTCCGAGACCACCATGGCGATATCTGCCGCCGTATCCTTGAAGCGAACTGCCGTCTCCGATGCCAGTGGCGATAAGACCCTTGCCGAGCATGCCGCGCTCAAAGCCGCCGCGAAGTGCGTGCCCGCCGTAGCCGATGCCGGGGTTGTTGCTGTGCGAGTGAATGTTGAGACCACCCGAGCCGTGATACTGCGGGCCCATACCACCGACGACCCCCAGAGCGCCCGCGTAAGCGAGGCTTGTGCCAGCGCGACCGTAACGATGTCCGCGGCCGTAGCGAGAACCGGCATACAACGAATGGCGCAAACGCGAGCGGCGCATGCGACGAGAGGTGTAATGCTGCGGCAATTGGCGAACTCGCCGCCGGCTGATGTGATGTTCCGACACGTTGACAACCGGGGAGTGCGATTCAAAACGCCTCAAATCTTGTTGCGAAAAAACTTGAACGGTCACGGCCTTGGGAGCGTGATTGAAAAAACGAGCGCCGACCCAGGCGAGAATGAAAATCAAACCGAGGGCCGCGAGATGAAACGCCGTCGAGTATTTCAAGAATAGAGGGAGCGGCTTGTCCTTGTCTTCGGTGACGGGCGCGTCTTCACGCACCTCTTCGACGGATTCGACCTCCTTCAAATACATCGCGCGCGTCGACTTTGGCGCGCGAATTTCGTGGCGAGAGTTGCCGAGCTTCGATTTCTCAAACGTATCGATGATTTCAAACGGGATCTTCTGGTCTTCGAGAGATTTCGTATTCGCAACGAAATCAATTCGGCGCGCGCCCGGCAGCCACACCGCCGACAGCGGACCACTCTGCCAATTCAAATAACGAATTGTGCAACCGTTTTCATCTTGAAGGACGTAATGGCTCATCGCACTCCTCCACGCGTCGACTCGATGTCGGTCTCTTCTGCGAGGCGATTTTTGTAATTCGTGCGGTAATCGAGTAGATCGCCCAGCTTCTTGTCGTCTTCGACTGTCACTATGCTTTCATCCGGCGTTTCATAGCGGCCGTGCACTGTGACGGCGTTAAAATAAAAATTTGTACCGAGCGACGGCTTTGGAGTGTGATCGACGATGTGAGTCGTGGCCTGGTGCCGCCGGCGCAATTTGTGTTTGCGTTTATGCGTTCGCGCGAGCGCGCTCACTGAAGTTATTGTTAAAATAATCAGGATGAGGTTTTTCATTCGACGGCTCCCGCGAACTTGTTTTGCGCCAGCCGTGCATCGAGAAACACCACCATTGAAGTGTCGCCCCGGCGAGACTCTAAACGTTTCAGTTCGACCACGCGGTTCAAATCGAATGGATTTTGCCGAACAGCCGAGCGCGCCTCGGCGATTTGGGTGCGATTCGGGTTGGTTTCAGCTTGCGCGATCAAATAGACAATTCGCGATTTCTCGGATGTCGGCGCGAACGGCAAAACGGTTTTGAGATCGCGAACGACAAGACGGCGAGTGACGCCTAAATCCGATTGGGCAAGCGACGCAAGCGCATTCAGCGCGCGCCCGGAGCGCCAAATCGCGCTTAATTGACGGTCAATCGCGATCACATTGCTTTGATATTGAGCGACTTTTTTATTGAGAAGGCGCTGATACATCATGCGTTGTGCCCGTCGCAGATGTCGCGGTATCGGCGCACGACGAAGATCGTTGGCAAGCTGCGAGTACTCACGTGCGACGCGGTTCAAGTCGACCACTTCGAGTACGAAGTCGTGCCGTCGGGCAGCCGAATTCGCGAGCCGCTCTGTGCGGTGGATGAATCTCATTCTCGCGGGAGTAACGCGGTACCAATGCGCGCGCAATTGGCGATCGAGCTTGCGATCATCTGCCAATTCTTGATAGCGCTTGAGCGCTTCATATTGCGAGCTGCGACGGATCGCTCGATCGGCCAGATATTTTTTCAAATTATTGTTATCGGGCTGTCGAGCGAAGCACTCTAGAACGCTTGCTCCGTAAATCTCGGGAGTGTGCCGCAATTCGCGACGGTACTTCGCCAGCGTACGCCACGGTTGGTATGACTCGCGCACAATTTTAGCGCGGATCAAATTGCTTTGATGAATATTACGCGAGTGGGCAAGATACTGCCGGTAATAAAGTGCGGAATTGTGACCGGACAATTCGGCGAGAAGTGCCAGTCGCAAGCGGCTTTCATCGGTCGGTCGCTGTAAGTGCGAAAGATCTCTCGCGACGCGAAATGCTTCGGTGAAGTTCATTTGCATTTCGTCGGCCCACAATTCGTTTTCAAGAGCAAAGCGACGGTCACGTTTCGTAAGTTTGTGCACACATTCGAGTGCAAGGCCGGCGGTCGCCACCGTTTGGACGTCATTGAGTTTTTTGGCAAGGATAATTTGATTTTTATAGACTCGTGTTTTTTCTTGAGCCGTTGCGTAAGTCAGCGGCGTCGACTTCAGTTGTTCAAGCGCGGCTTGGTATTTGCCAGTGGAGCCTTGTGCGACGGCTTGGTCCACATTCGCGCGCAGACTTAAGTGCGCAGCCTGCTCTTGCCACGTGCGTTCAGAGGGGCTTGCCGCGCGCGCGACGGCAATCGATCGAAACTCATTCGATGCCTCCGCAAAGTTGCCGGCCTGATACTCGAGATACGCGATTTGATAGCGAACCTCGAGAACTTTCGGCCCATTAGGCAGAAGTGCGAGGTAATGATGATAGGCGGTCTCACGTGCCGAGGTGACATTTGACTGCTCCGCGCATTCGATTTCGGCCAATAGTGAGCTTTCGAGAGTGCGACGCAAAACGGGGAGCTTCTTAGAATCGGTGTGTTTGTCTGCGATCGCGGCAGCGCTCTTGTCGGCGGCAAGGTGGTATTCGTTGGCTGCGACTGAATACTGTTTGAGTCGGCGGGCAATATGACCCGTCCACTCGATCATTTCGGCGTCATTGGCTCCGAAGCCGGCGGGCGCGCGGTTGCCGAATAAGCTCGTGTAGTCTTCAAGAGCCGCCAACAGAGCTGGAGTCGGGTGAAGTTTATTGCGCTTCAACCAAACGACGACATACTCGCGCGCTCGCGCCTTCAATACGTCACAGTTTTCGAGAGCGGCGCAGTTTTGCGAGCTGAAATTACGTAAAAATGTTTGATACATATGAAGTGAGTTTTCGACTCGGCCTTCATCCCAGATTGCCTGGGCTATGCGAATTTGCATTTCGAGTGAATCGGCGTCGTTGGCTTTGGCTTTTGAGGAGTAAATGTTCCAGACGAGGAGTGCGCCATCATGATTGCCGAGGCGGTCGGCTTCTTGACCAAGGTAAAACAGATTGGCATTGCGATCACTCGGCGGAGTCACCGACATGAGTTCGTCGATTGAGACCGGCGTGATTTTGCCGCGCGCGACAAAGGTCACAAGGTCGCGGGCCATATCATGACGAAACGAAACCGGTTCATTCGCGCCCATCGGCGAGCGCAAGACGCGGATCAGCCGATCTTTGGCTTCGACGTCACGACCGGCGTTAAATTCGCACCACGCCAAACGGTATTGTACAAGGTTTTTGTTGCGGAGCGGGTAACGAAGTGCGTGCTCGTAATCTCTCTGAGCTTTCGCAAATTCGGCTGCATCAAACGAGAGTTCTCCGCGGCCGGCATAGGCTTCACCGATTAATTCGGCGCTTGAGGCCACCTGCTTGCGCTCTATAATTCGCGTGAACACTTGATTGGCCTTGTTGTGTTGGCCGAGTAGCGAATACAGATAAGCGGTTTGAGTTAAAAGTTCAGCCGATTGTTCAGGAGTCAACGCCTGATGGTTCAATTGAGTGAGCGCGAGGGCCTTTTGATAATCGGAGACCGCGATCTGCCGATCGTCTTCGGCGCCATGACAACGTTTGCAATTCGTCTTGACGGCTTCGATGTCGCGCAGACGCGCGCGGTCCGAATGTAAATCGCCGAGACGAGCCAACACCCGGGCTCGCGCGGCGTTGCCTTGCAAACCAGGAAGTGCGGTTTCAAGCCTCGAGATCACTGTGTCCATCGTGTTGAGATCGACTTGGCCTGAATCGGCTTTTGAAACAGACGAACCCGTCGACGCGGCCGTGAGCACGATCGCGAGAATGAGGCGTTGTTTTAAAAAGCGCAAAGCCCATCGATTCATCAGTGTTCATCCTCTTGCATCACTGCGAAGCGGACTTGTTTAAAGCCGGCCTGAAGCGCAGTTAAAACCGCGGGGTTGATATCCGAAAAGCGTGTATTCTTGTCGGCTTGAACCACGACGAAATCGTGCGGATCTGACTGTTTTTCGTTACGTAAAGCATCGAATAACTGATTGACGGCAACCGTCGACGTTTTGCGACCCGACTTGATCGTGTAGCGACCGTTGTCGACCATGACGACCACGCCCTCTTCGAGATTCGTGCTGTGCATCGCCTGCGGCAGCGCCATGCGCTTTGGTATTTGCAATTCAGCGCCGCCGAACGATGAAGCGAGAAGCAGATAAACGAGAATCGTCGTGAAGCAATCCACAAGTGACGTAAGGGTGAGCGACGACTCAATCTTTTTTTTGTGCTTAGCGCCGAACCCGCTCATAGTGGGCGCGGCGTTTTTTAAGATTTGGCTCTCAGTGAGCATGATCGCTCCTCATTTCGTCAAAGCGGCGCAATGCCGATTTGAGAAAAATTTTGTTTCTTCAAGTGATCCATCACCGTGACAATGCTGTCGTACGATGAATCGGGTGCAGGTAAAATCAGCGCGATACTTAAACCCGGCGCCACCGCCTTCAGAGCGTGAGCGTATGATTCGACCGCATACCAATTCGAGGCACCAATGCGCGTTTCGCGTAAGCGTGCGGGTAAGCGGTTGAGTGCATTGACCTTGAGTTCCATCGAACCATCGTTTTCCATTTTTACCCATAATGAGGGCGGGTTTTTCACATTGGGCCCGGCGCCATCGGTACCGAAAGCTTGATTGAGATTAAACGTGCCCACTTTCATCCAAACCGATGTGATAAGCAAAAAGCTGATACACACGGCGAGAACCGAAATAAATGGCAGAAGGTTCAAATCAAAATCGAGCGATTTGCGGCCGCGACGGTTCATGGTCACTCCCTTAGACGCTTTTTTGGGGGCGCGACGGTTTGGCCGGCACGCTTTGATAGTTAAACGTCAACCAATTGAAAACGCGAAACGAAGCCTGATTGAGGTCGTCTTGCAAATGCTGCGTTCGGTTCATGAGCACCGCGTACATGACGAGAGCGGGAATCGCGACGATCAACCCGTAGGCCGTCGCGTTCATTGCGAGCGCCACACCTTGAGTTAAATAAACAGACTTGTCGGCGGCGTTCATGTTCGAAATCGATGAAAACGCATGAATGAGACCGATGATCGTGCCGAGCAGCCCTAGCAGCGTGCCGACGTTACCCAGCATCGAAAGAAAGCCGGTGCGGCGTTCGAGTTTGGCGTTTTCGATGGCCAGAATTTCATCCATTTTGGCCTGCACTTCGTCGCGCGCGCCGAAATCCTGCGCGGCTTGAGCGCCGGCGCACGTGACGGCGGCGATGGGTTCGCTCGCGGCGAGCGCGCGAGACTTATGAAGGACGCGATCGAGGCGGCCTTTCTTGATGTCTTCTTCAAATTCGCGGGCGATCTTACTTTGGTTTTTGGAGCGCGCGACGAAAAGTGCAAAAACCCGCTCTGCAATGATGGCGAGCGAAAAAATTTGCGCCACCATGATCGCGAACATCCAGATTCCGCCCTGCTCGAAAGCCTTTGCCGCCATACCCAACATGCTCATACTATTTAAGTCCATCTGACTTTCTCCTTTGTCGGCGCCCTCTGCGGACGGCCGTTTTTTGTCAGTCGTTTGGAAGGAAGTACACGCCTCTCCAAAAAACTTTTTTCACCTACGCAGACGAAAACAAGGCAATCGTGATGCCAGCGTGCTTGGCGTATGTGTTTGTGATAGCGGGTTGAATTGCGAAATTGATTCAGAACACGTGACGAAAACCGGCATGAAATCGAGTTCGGTCGGTCTTAACCCCGGTAAAGTTTAACTGTGAGGGTCTTCCCGATCTGGCGACGTATCGGTGGTGGTGACAAGCTAGGTGTCACCGTGTATCTTGAATCGTGATTTTCATGGGCCCGTAGCTCAGCTGGGAGAGTGCCGCGTTCGCAATGCGGAGGTCAGGAGTTCGATCCTCCTCGGGTCCACCAGTTTTCTTTTGGAGTCGATTTCGCGAGCACATCAAATGGTTTTCGATAGTCAAATTGAATAGTTCCATTTCGCAAAACATGGTTCGATGAAACAATTTGAACCAATTTGCGTTTTACGTCGGGCGTTGCGTTTTTATAAATGCGTTCAGTATGTTGCGCCAGTTCGATGAGAAGCACACCCTTTTCGATGTAATCGTACTTTTCGGTGCAGAAGCTTTCAATCTGGCTCTGAATTTGATCGCTCTCCTTTGTCCACTTGGCGTGCTGCGAACGCCAATGCACCTCGCTGATAGTTCCTAGCAGCTTGTCCTCGTATGCCTTGTCGATGTATCGCTCCAACATTTTGTGGCGATCTTGGAGTGCTGAGAGCTGCGTGCGATGAGTGCCGCTTTTTTCGGCGTGTTCTTTGCGTAGCACGTCTTGCATCCATGCGCACACTTCAGGTGTGAAACTGATCGGGCGAAATACAGCCTCAAACAACGCTTCGATTTCCACTTCGGTGTAATTCACGTGCCTGCCAATTTCTTTCATAAAACCAGTATCACGTTGTGAGCAATGCCCGTCAGACTTATTTCGTGAACAGTGGTAGTAATGGAATGTTCGCTCACTGCCGTCGACGAGGCTCTTACGTTTCTCTTCGGCGGTGACAGCACATCCGCACAGGGTTTCAGTTTCTTTGCCAGCCGAATCGAGAAGGCGACCGCCGCACCTCATCATTCCAATGTAGGGGCGACTACCTTGTGTTACCCGTCTGCGATTTTTGCCATCCAGCACGTCCTGCGCTCGTTGCCATAGGTCGAAGCTAATCAGCGGGGGGTGCGCTTCTGGATTGCCACGAAAAAGCTGACCGTCGAAAATAAAATCACCGTAATAAAATGGATTTCGTAACAGCTTGCCCAGCCTTTTTGCGCTAGGTCTTTTTTCAATCCACGAAAAATTGCTCTCTAACTGGCAGTGAACTTGGGCAAGCGAAAAATAATCGGTAGCGATTAACTCAAATGCTTTTTTCATATAGCGGTCGGGACCGTCGGCTAAAACAAATACGCTTAAAGCATCTTCGCTTGCGCGATAATTTCTATAGCCAAAAGGCCCCTTGCCAGGGAATAAACCTCGCTCGATTCGCTTTGTCATACCATCCCAAACATTTCGACGATGATCTTTGATGTATTTTTCATTCAAGTTATTGAACAAGTCCCATTTGATCCAGTCTTCAAGAGGCGACATCGACGTGAGCCTTAAACCGTCACGCACGCAGTGTAGCGTGACACCTGATGACCTGACCAAAGCCTCCAATTCGCGAGCTGATTCGCGGTTTCTGTTCGAGCGCGACTGGTGGGAAAAGACAACGTGTTTGATTGGCTGAAGTGTGGATTGGCTTTGTGCCACAAAATTCATCATGTCGATAAAATTGCGACGCTTCTCGTGCTTTGAGGCTGTCTCAGCGACATCCCAAGGGTCATGAGCAAGCACTAAACCTTCACGTTCGATGTACCGGCTGATTGTGTCGAGTTGAGCCTGGTCCGAATGATGAGCGTCGCCCTTTTGTTTTTTGCTACTCACGCGACCCATTGCAACCGTCAAATTTGTTGCCGGTTTAAATTCTTGCTCAGCAAACTTTAGGCGCAGTGGCGATTGTGACAGATCATTGATTTGTTTGAACATCACCCCGTGACCCCTTGAGCTTTTGATTCTCCGTTAACAACAACGAAAAAAATTCTGTGAGATTGGTTTTGATCTCGCTGCGTTCTACGTCACTTAACTGTCGACCGTAAAGCCTTACCCACAAACTAAAATCGGTCGAATCTGCATTTACGCGTGACGGTGTTGGTTCGATGATCCCTTCAGGTTCGTTCACCACGTCTGCTCGTAGGCATGGTGGTTCGATGAACCGTTCAGGTCTATGTTCACCAACAATCGTATTTTTCGTTTTCCTCTGGCGTGCCAGGCGTGCATCACGCTTACAAGTTTTGCACTGACTTTCGTAACGGTCCTCGTGGGGCCTATAAAAAAAATCAGTGATCGGCTTGGTGGCCTTGCAACGCGAACAATGTTTATCGCCCGTCGGTTGCGCTGGCGACGGTTTTACATTTACCTGGTCGTCACACCGCGTATCACATAAAAAATCGGTTGAGTCAGCTACCGATGAGTCAGTTTTCATGAAGTGAAGCGACGCCATGAATCCCTATGCCTCAATTCACCAATGGTCGTGTGTTGACATCGTTTACGTCGTTAAGCCCACTTGTTTCATTAACTAGCTCCGCCTCGCAATCACGGTATTCGCAGTTATCGGAGCTTTGAGCGTCAGAGTCTTGAGCTGGGGCGAAATGATCGAAAGTAGGGTTTAGATGGTCATCATGTTCACTTTGTTTCTCGTGGTTGCCTAACCCGTCGCTGTTCGCGATGGGGAGAATCCAAATCCATCCCTGAATGCCAGGTTTACCCTTTTCTCGAATTGGCCGAGATTTAATGCCTAGTTCTTTCATTGCCCTTCGTAGTGTTGTTTCGGCAATATTCTGAGCTTCGGCTTCTTTCTTGACTTCGGTTTGGTTCATTGGGCCGGTGGCGAGAATGGCCAATAAAAACTCCTTGGCTTCATTTAGGCGATCTGATGTACGCTCCGTCCTCTTTCCAATCAAAAGATCAAATTGTGTGAGCTTCGATTCGCCCGTCCATTCAAATTTTGCGGTGCCATCTGGGTTAGGTGAAATGCGAAAACCCAGAGTGGCGCCCTTTGAGGTAAGGTTCGACTTGCTGTGAATAATAGCGCCATTGTTTGAATCGGACTTATCCTTGCCCACGAGCAAAATCGAACGTGAGGCACCAGGAATATCTATTGAACCAAGGATCCGATAAACAGCGTTATCAACCAGAGAATTCTTATTTAGATGACAAACAAGGACGATGGCACAATTGTATTTTCTAGCGAGATCTCCGAGCCGTCGTAGAGCCGGGCGTGTTTCGTTCGCTTGGCTCATGTCAAGTTTTGCCCCGAGAAAGCTTTGAAGAGGGTCAAACACTATTAAGGCGGGCTGATACTTTCGTAACTTTTCTTCGATTTTTACGAATCCTGGCTCGTCAAATTGAACGGGTTCATTGTAACAAAGCACATTTCTCTGATTTGCGCCCATCCACTTTAGTCGTTTCTTAATCGTATCTTCTACGCCGTCTTCTGCATTGCAAATTAGGACCCTTTTAGGCTCAATATTGTTCGCATTTGGAAGTCCAGGGCCTCCGCTTACGGCGGCAGAAATGGCGCAAGTGACGAAAGTTTTGCCTGAGTCTGGATCACCCACGATTAAGGTGATTTTTCCCTTGGCAATATATGGCGGCCACAGATACGTGATGTCTTCTTCTTTAACATCATCAATGCAAATAACCTCTTCATCCGGCAATGTTGTTGGGTCGAGCGGCGCCGACGCCTGAACGGCCGACATGAAGTCACCGCCACCCATCAGTAACTCATTGGCATCCTTCGGGCCGTCGTTTTTTCCCTGACGAGTTTTGACAATATAAGTTCGATCAAAGCCAAGCTTTTCGGCAAATTTCGTCGAAAATTCGCGACCTGTTTCATCGTCATCCATCCATAAGAAAATTTTTTTAAAGGGATCGAGAGTTGTAACAAGATCATCAGAAAGTGACCCTGCGCCATCTGGAAGACTGATTGCTGGTATTCCCGTCTTTTGATTGACGCTCATTGCGTCTATTTCGCCTTCGGTAATGCAGATCTCTTGGGCGCCGTTTGGTACTGTTTGTAACCCAAACCAATACGAGCGCCCACCGCCCGGTTTTAAGCGAAAAGTTTTAAAGTCGATGGGCCGCAATTTTACGCGAACAGTTTTCTCTTCACGTTTGCCATTTTTTTCAAAGATCATAATTGCGGGAAAGGTCACGCAATCGTGATTAACCGTTTGGCCTTTCAGGGGATCGTCATCAGCTTCGTGTCTAAATTCCTCATTAGTCGCTCCAACGCTATATTTTTTAATCGTCTCATGGCTTAAACCGCGGCTTTTCAAATATTCGCGAACGCGCATATTAGATGATAATTGGTTTGGGTAATCTTTCGTAATTGGCGGTGGATCGTTAAATGCTTTTTTCTTTGAAGCTTTAGGTTTGTTATTGCAATCTGTCGCATCTCCAAATTTTCGAGTGAAATCAAAAAAGGAACCTTTGGCATTACATCTGTGGCAATTAAATGCTCCACTCATTCGATTAACATATAATTTCCATTGATTTTCAGCTTTGCTAGTGTCGCCTTGGCAAAACGGACATATTTTGACATTAATCTCGTTGCCGCTACTAGCAATTTTAATTTCACCACACGTGCGCCTCACATATGATTCGGTACCTTCCGTAGTTTTATTGTAACCTTTAGTGGCTGTCATGGTTTAGGCCCCGCTCGAATTGTGTGAGCATGTGAACACGGAGCAGTTGAGCTACTTCATAGCGAAGGCCCGTTTCAAGCTTATTGTCGTCAAACCGCTTTGAGATTATGGTTAGCAGCCCAGGACGGAATAATTCTTTTAATTCCTGTTTAGAGCCCTCAATTACCAAGTACTCACATCTTGAAATGGCTGATAGCAGATCATCTAATAGCTGGGCCAAATCTGGGTCATATTGTATCGAATCCCTCATTTTCTCCTCCTCACTTTTATTTTCGGCAAGCGCCGGTAGTTAATATGTTTGGTTCAATATTCGAACTGCAGAACTTAGTTAACCCGCCTTCGAAGCCCGATTGCCCAAATGAATCTAACGTAAGTTTTCGAATTGCTGGCCATTGCGGGTGATGACCAACGATGGTCTGTAATTGCTGGAGATAAAGGTTCTTGTAGAATTTGAGCAGGTGAAGGACCTGCGCGACTTGTATTGAGTTATGACAATCGTTCACATCAGCCTCCTGAATAGAGGCTGGGCGAAATAGAAAACAGAACGTTGGGGATCCCACCCGCCCAGCCATTTGATTGAGACTGGTTCTACCGTGCAATGTTTAGTGAGATCAAAAAGAGAAGCGGAGACTTTTAGATCAAAAAATCGCTGAAAATTAGGCTAATCCGTTTCATTGAAACGCCCTAACACATTTTGGGATTTTTTCCCTTGAGTTTGTCTCGCAAGCTGCGGTTCAACTCCTCATGTACCTTTCGATCTACTTTATCTCTCGAAGCGTTGTGAAAATCTTGTTTACATTTCGTTGAGTGAAATTTTTGATTTTTGCGAGTCTGCTCATAGGGTTCACCACATCCCTGACAGAACCATAGCTTACTGACATCGAGTCTCCCTAAACGGCGAACCAGAGCCAGCACCAGTAGCTTAAACAGAATGTCTGAGTCCGTATCTCCTTCAAAGCCGAGTGCATCCGATACCAGCCGATGTAAGAAATGTTCCCCAATTGCAAGTACCCTCGATGTTTCAAACAACTCAGAGTGCTTTTCGATTTTTCGTAGTATTTCTCGGTTCCCTTCGGAGTTCATATAAAGTTTAAGTTGATCTGTAACGAAGTCGAGAACGGGCATGTTTCGAGGTTCAGAGAGAATCGCCGTAAATTCGTCGGCTCGTTGCTGAATGTCCGTCTCGTCTAAACACCACGAGGTGTCATTCACAATCTCATATAGTTCGGGCCACGCGATTTCAACGAGGTTATTAAAACGTGTATCATCCCAACCCGTACTGAATAGAACAATTCTGACTTTGGCGGTGTCGATGATGCTGAGAGCATTTCTTCTCTGCGCATTTTGCGCTCTCGCCATCGCAATACGGCGCTTGAGCAAAGGCTTTACATATTTCTTTTTTTTCTCCATCCAGCCAACCCTCGTTTTTACAGGTGGCAGTTGTACCGCACGCCTGCCAATTCGCCAAGAGCTCGCGAGGATTTGAAAATGTCGATTATTTAATTATTTAAGATCAGATTTTCGGAGCGAAGGCATACCAGCAATTACTAGGCGCCGAGCCAGCCCGCTCGCGTTTAACGGCATTCCCGCCTCATCTTTGAGTTTTGAAGCATGGGTTTCAAGCTGCGCATACAAATCAGGTGCAATGCGAAAGCTAATCACTCGCGTTTCAGTTTTCGGCGCCCGTTGGGGTGATTTTTTTGCCATAAGCCTTTATCGGCTCAAATCAATTTAAAGTCAACTGTATCATTTGTATCAATAGTATCATAAGTTGACATAAGGCGTCAAGCCTGGTATCATATACTATATGAATAACGAGCCAATCAAATGCGTAGCGTATTCGAGGGTATCGACTTTGCTAGGCCAAAACCCCGAACATCAATTGACCCATATTCGACGGTTTGCCGAGGCGCGCGGTTATGATTTGGTCGAGGAGTTTGTTGATCGCATATCCGGCGCTAAGGAGCGGCGAAAGGCACTGGACGCTTTAGTGCGAGATGCTCGCGCGGGGCGGTTTAAGGTACTCGTCGTATCGGGAATTGACCGCTTGGCCCGAGACACCCGCCATTTGTTGAACCTAATTCATGAACTCGACGGCTATGGGGTGGCTCTTATCAGTTTGCGTGAGTCGATTGATTTCACGACAAGTATGGGCAAATGTACGCTTGCGATTTTAGGCGCTATCGCAACCCTGGAGCGCGAGCTATGCCGTGAACGCGTCCGCTCAGCCCTAGCTGCTAAAAAGCTGACCGCCGCTCATACCGGCTGGCGTTGCGGTCGGCCAGTGGCGGCTACCGGCGAAATAATCGAGCAAGTCATAAGCCTACATGAGCGCGGTTTATCGCATCGGGCGATTGAACAAGCATTAAACAAAAAAGTATCACGGACGACCGTCACGCGCATTTTACAAGGCCGGTACAAAAACCCTAAAAAATCCGAGCCACAACTTATTGAAATGATTGAACCCAAAATCGACGATTTGAATGGTTCAAAAATGTTTGGTTTTGAACCGGCGAATAAGGCGGATAACAAACGATGACAATATCCCTATCAATTCCAGGTTCCTGGAAAGCGTACATTAAAACGGAAAAACGTTCCCAACTACCGCTGCGTGAGCGACAAAAATGCCATGCACGAAAAACGTAAACGTCAAAAGGTTAGGTCGATTTTTGGTGAACAGCTTGAACGCTTGGCCAGAGAACGCCATTTGACTCATAGGCAATTGGCCGAATGGGCTGGCGTTTCAACAAGCGTGATCGGCTCATGGCTCGGCGTTGGCGGTGCCATACCTGCTGACCTTATGCGCGTGAAACAACTCGCTGACCAGTTGCAAGTCGACTTTGCATGGCTCCTCATTGGCGAGCACTCCCAATCCGGAAATATAAGTTTGGCCGAATTGTTTGATGAAGTGCTCGACCCCAGCCTAAGCGGCCTGTTTCGCATTGAGTGCAAACGTTTAATTCCGAAAGGTTTAAAAAAATGAACGCTCGCGCGGTCACAGTGCAAATCATCGCAATGCCAAGCCGAAAAGTTACGGCGGCGGGGCGCATGTACTGTGCCCGCGCCTTACGTATAAACGTAATTGACCTCGCCAATGGTCGTTTGGAACTTGCTAAAAGATTACTTAAAAACGAATTCACATACGGGTTAATAGCATGAGCGTGAACAATGAGATTTTATCGTTGATAACTAAAATATGCCACGACGCAAACGAACCAAGGCGGTTGGCGCCTTTACAGAAAATTTTAACAAGATCTTACGCGAGCGCGGTTTGACAGTAAAACAGGCGGCAGAACTCATGCAATTGCCATACACAACGGTTGTCGGTTTCACGAATGGCGCGATGCCCAGTTCATACGAGTCAGTCTCTAAGTTTTGCACGGCGCTGTCGCTCGACTTCGAGTGGCTTTTAACCGGCAAAACGAAAAACTTTGATCCATCGCAAATTCCACTCGATCAAATTTTTCAAGAAGAGGCGACAAATTCGTTCTCAGGTATATTTAAAATCGAAGCAAAAAAGTTGATCCCTATTGGGCACAAAAAGAAAGGTCAACCATAATGCCAAACGCGCTACCTGACCGCATAATCGCGTCGATGAATCGTGAGAATCCTCTAGCTGAATGTCAAAACTGCGAGCGGGCGTTTCACATACAGCGCGCAAAACTTTTTTACGTCAGCGATATTGCTCCTGACACACGAAAACAAATCGACAGTTGGCGTCGTGAAATTGAATCAGGCCACAAAGAACTCCGTGAGCGACGTAAGCAAATGGCAAAGACGTCCACCGTCGGCGCTCAGTCTGTCAATCTCGGCTTTCTTTTTGAAGCCATCGCACCCGTGCTCCCGACATTTCCGTTTAACCCGCATGACTGCCGAGCGCTTGGCGACCCAATCGACTTAATTATATTTCACGGGTTAGCCGAACACGGGCGGGTGGATAACCTAATTTTTGCTGACGTGAAAACGGGGGCATCGCGTCTTTCAAACCGTCAGAAATCAGTTAGGGACGCAGTGAACAAGAACCGTATTGAATGGGGCATCTATTGAAAGTTGATTTTGCACAGGCACTCAGCGTCCAGCGCAACATTATCGGCATTTGTCCCATTTGCCAGACGTTTTTCCGTTTAAATGAGTGCCGATTTATATATAAACGTGGCCGTAAGGATTGGCTGGCTCGCATGTACGATCTTGAAAAACGGCTCGAAGAAACCGAAGTACGTCTCGAAGAGCGCGAGCGCGAAATACGTGAACAAGCACGTGAACAAGGGCGCGTTCATGCCAGGCGGATTATTAAAAAAGCCGATCCGATTTTTGCAAGCTTAGGATTAAGCGTAAATGATGCCAAAGCAATATTTCATCCAATATCGTTTGTGGTTTTTGATGGACTTGATGACTACGACGATGTGGACAAACTTTATTTGTTAGATCGAAAACGCTCACGAGGTCGCACGCTTCAGAAAAGCATTGAGCGCTGCGTTTCAAAAAAACACTATGATTGGCGCACGTTTCGCGTAAGCGATGATGGCAAGGTGATAGAGGAATGAAACGCGAACGTAAGAAAGTGCCACAGTTTGAGAGAACATTGGCAGACTGGAATTTATATCTAAGAGAAGGCGGTACAGTAATAAGGCAAACCATAACGAGACGACCACGGCTGAATAAAACGATTCAGTTCAGAACCACCGAGGCGATGGCCGACGAAATAAAGTGCGCTGCCGACAAACTTGGTTTAACAATATCGGATTACGTCCATCAAGCAGTGCAAGAGACACTTAGACGGATGCCTACAAATGATTCAACATCTAAACGCAAGCAGAGAAATCAAAAGAGGGGGCGGAAATGAGAAGTTTGGCAATATTAGGATCGATGTTTTTCTTTTTCATCAGCGGGATTGCTTGGGCCTACGTACCTACAACTAAAGACTTCAAATTAGACAACCAAATTACGAGATGCTTGAAAATAACAATGAATGTCAAAACTATTCATGATGACCCAGATCTTCCGGCTTATCAGGCGTTGGTTCTGAATGTGAGACAGTTAACCTCTCACATCATGGATCGATGTTGCGAAGACGGAGTGCTGCCATGGTATCAGATTATTTCGGCAAAAGGAGAAGTTCTTCAATTCTTGCCATTGGAATATGCTCATAGCAAAGGGTTGGTTAAAGTCACAAACATTGCACTTAACGATTATACCGCGAATAGTGAATTAAAAAGTGGCGGAGGTCGCCCCTATAAATTTGTTGTTAAATGCTCAATGGGTCCCTGACGACGACAGGGCAAGAAGCTTACAGTATGGACATCAAAGCACCTAAAGCTTCATTCCCAACTTGTGCCAGCCGTTGGCTCGTGGCATATCTCCTGCTGTTTTTCTCATGCGTGGCGTTCGCCAAGAGTGCCAAACAAAATTCATTCCTGAAGAGCCTTCGAGCGTATTTGGCATCCCAGGCATCCAGTGACGGCGTCGGGGTCATTCTTGACGTGAAGCTTGAAGGTAAAATTCTAAGTGTGCACGTAGTATCACCAGATTTGCCGGTGAAATACTTTTTTTCGTTTTATAGCTATACCGTAATCGGGACTGGCGACAGCCTGTTTGTCAATCATGACACCTGCAAATCTTTTTCTATATCGAAAATACGCCTCATAGGGATCGCCGCTGAAACGAAAAAGGGCATAGAAGCTGATACTGATTGCAAAACAGCGCACCGGATATACAAAATGAAAAGGGATGGCGTGAGTAGCGATAAGCTAACGAAAATGCTTTTAAAGAAAACACATGCGTCGGTAATATGGAAAAGTTCCTAATTGTTCTATTATTTTGGAGTTGTCTTGGCAGTCCTGTAAGGGCTGCGCCTGAAACTGTCCCACTTCCCAAGAACGGTGATACGTGTTTCTCCCCGGACCAACCGTGCGCTGAAAGGCTCACAAAATTTATAATGAGTGCCAAGAAGTCAATCGACATTGCGATCTACGACATCACCCTCGACCAACTTGTGCATCAGCTCATATTACAATCAAAACGAGTACGCGTGCGAATCGTTGTTGACCGCAGGCAGGCGAAAGAGCGGTATTCTCTCGTGCCACTTCTTCTAAAGGCGGGTGTGAAAGTTCGCTACGGGCGTCAGCGAGGGATCATGCACAATAAGTTCACGATTGTTGACGATAAAATGGTCGAAACCGGGAGCTTCAACTACACAAACGACGCATCGACCAGAAACCAAGAAAATCAAGTCTATCTGGCAAGACCTGGGACTGTCGAACGCTATAAAACGCGATTTGAAAGAATGTGGCGTGCGGCAACGCCGATTAAACAGTTTCGGGTTCGATGATGGTAAAGACCTCTTTTAAAGGGCCCACACCTGGTCGTTACCAATCTATTTTTGGCCACGGCATGCTGCAACGATCAGCCGAATGAGTTTCTGCGGCGACAGTGGTAACGCCTTGGCTGGCAGATCGCCTTTCAACACAGCATGGAGTTGTGACGCCGCTGTTGCCGCTACACTGAGTTTTTGCATCTCAATGGTCGCTTGCTCCGATATTTTGGGCAGAACCTCTGTAGCAGCACGTGCGCGTGCCTGCGACCAAGCCTGTTTTCGTTTCTCAATCCAGCCTTCGGTTGCACTCCACGATTCAAGTGTGCGCAACGCTGGCGACCAGTCTTCATCTGAAATTTGGCGCAATGATTTGCCTTCTAAAAATGCGGTGAAAGCTCGTTCTCTTTTGTGTGCCGCAATCATGCATCAATTTTACGGGAGTTCTAGCATCCACTGCAAGCACGGCCCGTGTGGTACAAACAGGCGTTATGCGCATACAGTTCTGTAGTACAAACATGCACTCAAATTTTGTTGTGGTACAGATTGAGTGTCGCCAATATGACCGGCGTAAATGGCATCATGGCGTTATCGTGTACTTGTACGTCTCTTCAAACAGGCGATCAAATCTAAGGATCTCCTCGCGAACTTCAGTCGGTGTCATTTTGCCAAGTTTTGCCAAATATTCTCGTTGAGATTTTGAAAGCCCATCATTTAGGGTCGAGGTCTGGCCAAGCACTCCACGATCAATCATGTTGTTCAACGTGTCGCCAACATTTTTGTGTGCGAATATCAATTTTGCCAACTCTTGACTGCGTGGCACAAAGGGCAGCTCGCGCGTTCCATCAAGCGACATTGCTTTGCCGGTTATTCGATACCGCCGTAGCAAAATCGAGTAGATGCGTATTTCTTCATCTAGTGATTTGAAAAGTTCAAGCTGCGATAAAAACTCAGCGAGCGTGGCTTCTTCTGGAATTAAATCGGATTGGTTGGCAAGGTAGTCAGCGCGGGCCTCACGCCATTGACCGGCTCCCATTTCGTTGAGTACATCGTCAAGCGCGATCTCACCGGTTGCCTTGCCAGCGTCGTCAAGAAGCCCAGCCTCACGCATGAGGTTTCGTATATTGGGGAATGTGCCGACAGGCGCGTGGATGTAGCTGTCGCGTAAATCAGTAACCGATTGTTCAACTTCATTAAATAAATTTTCATCAGTCAAATTCAAGGGCTTCATGCTTACAATTTTATTACGGGCAGACTTAAAAAATAAATTGGTATTTATAATTCGACCGGCAATTAATAGTAAAGGGTTGACTTGATTGCTTCAACTAGGCGAACTCAAAATATGAGAATAATGAAATTTTGGGAATCAGCAGACAATTTAGAGAAAATAAAGTTCGTCTTGAATTCGCTGGCAGTGGGTTCGGCTATCGTTGCTGCGGTCGTGGCAGCTAGATCGGCCATTGCCGGAGCCATCGCGGCGACCGTATCTGCGGTTGCGAGTGCTTGCGGTTTAATTGCAGGCCGTAGAATTGGAGCACTTCGCCCCGGAGCATCTTTGGCGCAACTAAATGCGCTCAGCGATCGAGTAGGTTCTTTTGGGGGTCATCTAACTATAGAGTTGTTTTGGTCTGTCGATAACGTAACGCCATTTGGTGAGTCCCCGTACGGTGGCGGAAATGGACCCGAAGTAACGGTGGAGGGTCAAATTAAAGATGCTTGGGGTGAGCCTGGTACTGCACTGATGGTCCTAAACCGTACTAGCCCTTATCAAATTCAATATTTGAACAAACAACACGAAGGGCGATTTAAGTGTGACCTAGAAGTGCTGGCAGGCCGGTATCCCTTAGGCAAGCAGGTGGACGATCTTAAGAAACTTAAATTTTTAAGAGTTCTCGTCCCACTTAAACAATATAATTGCAACTCAGAGCAATACTCAATATCAAAAATGATCGGAAAATTAACACTAATTGTAAATGGAATCGAAATACATCGAGATTTTCAAAATTGTAAGCCAATAAAACCTAAACGTATTTATGAAAATTCGATAGTTTTATATATTGACCATTGTTTTTCACTTGTCGAATTATCGGAGCTTGGGTGAATGATCACCGCGATCACGAAGTAAATCAAACAAAAAACTGTAGAGGCATCGTTGGCGCGATTTATCTGGACAGAAAAATTGTTGATTGAAGCTGCTGCGAAATATGAATCGAAAACTGAATTTAAATCAGCTCACCCATCTGGATATGCGGCAGCCCGGCGTATGGGATTATTGAATCTTGTTTGCGCGCACATGAAGGCTAAAATCAAGCCTCCTGGGTATTGGCAAAAAATAGAGAACTTAAAAAGTGAGGCACGCAAATATAGAACAAGGTCCGATTTTGCAATGCAGTCCCAAGGTGCATACACCATCGCTAAAAGATTGGGCGTGTTAGACGAAATATGTGGTCACATGTCGCTGCAAGGAAATCGGTACTTTAGGGCGATTTATGTTTTCGAGTTTGAAAACAATATGGCCTATGTTGGTTTGTCCTATAATGTTGAAAAGCGTAAGCAAGCACATCTCAACAGCAATGGACCAGTCGGGCGTACCGCCAAATATTACAATTTCGCTTTCAAACAATTAACGGAATACCTTCCAAGAAAAAAAGCCAGACATTTAGAAGGCGCTTTTTTAAAAACGTATTTGGATAACGGATGGCAGATTCTAAATACTGCTAAAACGGGTGGGCTTGGGTCAGGCGATAAAATCACCACCGAAGACATCAAAGCAGAAATAGCAAAATATAAATATTTAAAAGACTTTGCTGCGAATAGCCCCAGCATCTATGCCACAGCGAAAAATAGAAGGTTGCATGGCTTGTTTTCGCATTTGAAAAGAGTGAAAACACCAGATGGTACTTATTCAAAAGCCTACTGCAGAAAATTGGCAAAAAAATGTGGTTCTAGGGCTGAGTTCAAAAAAGCATTTCCGTCAGCATACTCGATATGTGTCAAAAAAGGCTGGATGGGTTCAATCTGTAAACACATGAAAAGACCTCTGCCTCATAATTTTAAGTATAACTATGATAGATGCGCTAGCGAAGCTGCGAAGTGCACTAATGCAACCCAATTTAAAATGAGATACCCTGGTTCATTTAATGCCGCCCATAAAAACGGCTGGTACAAAAGAATCACTCGCCACTTTGCTCGATTGATCAAAACGCCAGCCGGTTGGAACTTCGACAAATGTCTGAAGAAAGCAAAGCGATTCAGTTCCAAGGCAAACTTTAGGAAGAGTGAGTACAACGCGTACAAATATGCGTGCAGACATAAATTTTTGGATAAAATTGAGCGTCAATTAGGTTGGAGCAAGAGAAACGAAAAATAATCTAGTGTTGAACTTGCTGTAAAAATCGAAGTCGCAACCAAATTTTCTTAGGCGATACAGTCTCCACAGCTCAAGAGCATCCATGAAAGGCATACACGATCAAAAGTATACCTCCAACCACCACCGTAATTGAAAAAATGGCGCCTAGGCCCCTGGAAATAAAAATGCCACCAATGAATTTGAAAGTTTCCAGGATGCCCAGTTCCTTTATAAACGATCGAAATGGGACCCGACCATAAAAATGGTAACTTTTTTTAGATGAGCGCCGAACCAAATAAACTCCCAGCGACACAAGTGGGATGTAGAGTGCGCAAATTGCATAGATCGACAACCCAAGCGTATAATCGGCATCTTTAAAAATTGGCACAAATCCAAACATTGTAAATCCACCGGTATTTACCGTGAAGAGCTGCTTAGGACTTGTGCCAGGCTTTAAATTTTTTTGGACTAATTCCTGAAGCGCCCGAATCTTTGCAACTTTCTTATCATTCTTTGCCTTCGCGCGAAAATGTCGCGCCAACCGAAATCCACAATTCGGACATGTTGCCGCCTGGGTTGACAATGATTTCCGACATTCAGGACATTCCATTATTGCCAAGTCGATTTCCCCTCGTGTCGCTGCGGCATTTCACTTTTCGGCGTTTCGTATTAAAAACTTATGGCGGGGCTTGGTCATGCCAATAAAATTTGGTGATGACGTTACACTTCGATATATTTCATATTTAGGTTGTTACGCAAGTGACAGTGTGACCGGCTAAAATTGTGACAGCATTTTGTGACGTTAGGACCTTAAGCTGGCTGCAAAAGTCGCTACCGACCAAAAACACGGTGCGCTTATTAGCGTCCCAAAACCTTCACACGGCATTTGTTGCCACAACTCAAACCGATTGGGTGTCCAGCTAGTCCGCGCTGTTTATACGGCGTTTATCGCGGTCGGCATTTGTGCAACAACGGGTACAGCCCGAATCGAATATTGAATCCACGCGATGCTGATTTTGTTTACCTGGTCATTGTTCCAATACAAGGAAATGTGACCACCTAAACATTATTTAAATATGCTACGCGCCGGAACTGAACTACGTCGCCGCTGCGCTCCTATATCGCTTGTAACTCCCAGTATGTATTGATAGCGTCAGTCGATACAAGTGAGGGGCTATATGGGTGACTGGCGCGATGAGCTAAAGCAAAATTTGAAATCTCCAGAAGAAAAGGCGAGCGAAGCCGAAGACAAGGATGCGCGGGAGGTTCAAAGAATTAAAGACACTATTGCTTCAGCTCATAAAGATATGGTGACAGCGCTAAACGAAGTACCTGATTTGATCGCTAAGCAAAGAGCCATCAACATCCCCACCGTGATGGTTAGCGGAAATAAAGTAACGGTTTCTTCAAGTAATAAATCTCTGGGCGTTGATTTTGCACCCGACGGTATGAGTATCGTGATTTTTGAGGACGGCAAGCTTTCAGACGAAGTCATCTACAATCGGATGAAGAAATGCCTTGAATCGAAATCGAACAAACTTCAAGTCGAGAGTGCCGATGCGTTTATCGGCAAGAAGATAAACAGTTTGCTAAGCTCTAACAGTAGCGATTGACCTAATGGAAAAAGAAAGACAAACCGAGATAAGATTAAAGTATCAGGAGACAATTAAATCGCTCGACGATCTTCTGATTTCAGTTTTGAAACATGTTGATACACTCAAAAATTCGGACGCAGTCAAGTTTGGAAAGTATGGTATTGGTAGGCGTATAAACCGTATTCGCCAATGCCATAGGCGTTTCTATGCTACCTTTCAAAAAGAGTGTGAACAAATTGAGGTATCGGACGACGAACGTTTTGAGCAAACTGCGATGCTAAATCTTTGCCTTATCGACATTGCGGGAGGACTCGATAACCTCGCTCGAATGATTTTGCTGGAAAAGAAGGTATCGCTGCCAAATCTAAAAATTTCCCTGTCGAAAGATGAGACGTTGGATCACATGCCGAAAAAACTTGTCCAGAAAATAAATATATACACTGACTGGCTAGATTACCTCAAAGAGTTCCGAGATCCTTTGGCTCACAGAATTTCACCATACGTCCTGCCATACGTCGTGTACACCGATGGTCGCAAAAGCTACGAATCTTTCTACACCCATGACTTCGAGGAGACGGGTTTAGTGCATTTTCATCCCCAGATGATAGTGGACGGAATGACCTTTCATGAACTCATCAAGGCTGGCATAGAAGGTACAGCGTGAAATTTTATCGACCGATTGAATTTGAGATTCCTGACGAATGGTGGATCAAATCCGGCATGTCGAACTTCAAACCAACCACAAGTTCTTATACCCCAACGACCAGCTCTCGGTGGCCGACCACGATCGCTCGCATCTCAGATATTCAACCTGTACGGCGCGCCTGTGGTTTTGGTGGATTTAAATTGGACAAAATGATGCCGGTGCTTGAAGCGCTTGTGAATGGCATACCAATACCACGGATTGAAGTTCACGAGTTGCCTGGGACTAATGATTTTCGGTACGGAATGCGGAATGGCTTTCATAGATTTCACGCCTCCGCCGCCGCTGGTTTTGAATACATTCCAATAGAAATCTTACCGTATTTTGACATCAGAAAAGGATAGTTAGCCACGATGGTGAACAATGGTGAGCTTGTTCGCTGCACAATTGGCTGTTCACCAACGACGTTCATGCCACTTGCAAGTTAGCAATAATACTGACATTGTAATTTGGATTTTGTTGAAACCATGTTCGATATTCCGATGCTAAGGTCCACCATTTGTGGTAGACAACAACTCGTTTATCAAAGATGTCCCACAGATGGCACTTGGAATGGCGGCTTTTTGCCAATGGCACAACAACCGGCTACAATTACACAAGTCCTCACCAAATTTTTTCCGGTTGGGTTCAATCAGTTTCAGCGGCACCATACGTATTCGCCGACGCCTGCGCCATCGTCTCTGGCAATCTAGAATGTTGGGGCAGCAACGCGAGCGGGCAGCTAGGTACCGACATGTGGAACGATTCGTATACCGCCGTTTACACCCAATCGCTTGAATAATAAGCACAAAAAACCGATCACTGGATTATTGCCCGCTTTCGAAAATTTAATTTATTTACATCTGATTCGTCGAAAGCCAATTCCCGTTGCTTGTATACTTCGAAATAAAATAATCTTGGGTGCCTTGCGATGAACCTGAACATGACGACGAAACTCCGTTGCACGATGCAAGATTGGCCGTTGTATCGCCAGCCAGATAGAGATTTGATGAATTAACGAATATTTGACCGCCTAAAGCCATGAGGCCGGTTTCTCCCAACTGCTTTGTCCAATCCCAAGTCCCGTCAGTTGCGTACTTTGAAATGAAGTAATCATAAACTCCTTGAGAACTACCGGAGCACGAGGCTGAAACTCCGTTGCATGAAACGAGATTAGCCGTAGTGTAACCCGTTACGTACACATCTGAAGACGCATCAACGGCTGTTCCAATTGCCGTGGTGGAGGTACCTGATTCGCCCAGTTGCTTTGTCCAGCCCCACGTGCCGCCGCTCGAATATTTTGAAACGAAATAGTCCCAGCTGCCTTGGGCGCTGCCCGCGCATGATGATGAAACTCCGTTGCACGATGCAAGATTGCCGGTCGAACGACCGGTCAAGTAGATATTCGAAGATGGATCAACAGAAACACTCTGCCCTTCTGTTGATTGACCGGCTTCACCCAGTTGCTTTGTCCAAACCCACGCACCGTTACTTGCGTATTTTGAAATATAATAATCTTCGGTACCCTGAGCGCCACCTGAACACGATGACGAAACTCCGTTGCACGATGCGAGATTGGCCGTTGTCGCACCCATGATGTAAGCATTCCCCGAAGAATCGACTGCGCCACTATAGCCGCCAGTCATCTTGCTTGTTTCACCCAATTGTTCGGTCCACTGCCACGTTCCATCGCTTGTATATTTTGAAATAAAATAATCTTCGCTGCCTTGGGAATTACCAGAACACAACGACGAAACTCCGTTGCACGAAACGAGATTCTTGTCAGTGGTGCCGAAAATATAAATATTTGAAGATGAATCAAGGGCCATGGAGCTGACGTTTGCGCCGCCACCAGCTAATTGCTGAGACCAAACCAAATTGCCATTGGGTGAGTATTTAGAAATAAAATATTCGCCACTTACGTTGGTCGAAATGATGCTGCTACTGCTCGCTCCCGCCACATAAATATTTGACGACTTGTCGACAGCAATAGCGTAAAGACCGCTTATCGTTCCGGCTCGGCCCAATTGTTGCGTCCAAACGCGAGTTCCGCTGCCCGTGTATTTCGTAATAAAATAATCGGTAGTACCTTGGGAACCACTTGGGCACGACGATGCGCTACCGTAGCAAGGTAAGAAATTGGCCGTCGTCTGCCCTGCTACATAAACATTATTTGAAGAATCAGCCACGAGTCCGAACACATAAGTCGTTGTATTATTGAGGGTCGCAAATGTTGAAGTTCCAGAAGGCGTCAGACCGCCGGAATTCCCCGACATCTTGCTGCATCCGCAAAGAAAGCCGCCAAGAAACAAAATTTTCGCACTCAAGATAAATGCATTTCGGAATGTTTTGAATTTCATGTGAATAACCCCGCTTGGGTGAGATGAGACCACGGCAGTTGGCAACCGTCAATAGATCCTAGGCGAACCGTGCGAATTCTCGGATACTCGCAAACGTCCCGTTTTCATATAATTATTTTCGGCAAAATTTAAAAATATATAAGTGCTGATGATCACGGTAAATGAATGTCGGGGGCGCCAACTGTTAAAAAATTCGAGCGGATAAGACCGCACCGTATTGAAGCCCCCACCCATCCGCGGTGACTCCGATCATTTTACCTTGAAAATCGAATAGACCGACTTCCGGCATTGCCGAAACGCTGTCTGTTAGAGTGAATCTCGCTCCGACACTCCCGCCGAAGGACTGAACATTGTTATCATTTGATCCGCCAGGTCCGGATGCGATGAGCGTGTCGACATAGCGGGCATTCAAATTAAGATCGAAATTTTTCGAGATCGAATGTGTCACCACGAGGTCGGCCCCTGGAGCCCATGCATCCTTCGTGTCGCCGGAAATTAAAAGGTTTGCGTAGCCGACTCCGCCAATGAGCCCCATCTGCCAAGACGATTTGGTCGGCAAGAGGCGTAGTTTAAAATCCACTTCTGACCCAAGCGATGGACCAACGCTCGCATACGGCAACGGTACCGTGCAAAGTCGGTATCCGACGTCAAGCCCATCTGTTAACCCGTACCGAATCCCAGCGTGCGCCAGAAAAGGCGTGAAGCTTGCTTTCGGCGGGTTACCGACACTCGTGTATTGGCCGCCCGTCCCCCCGATAAAGCCGATGCCTTTTGGCGGCAGTGTCGAAGCCGTCTGAAAATTCAAGAGCCAAAATGCTTGGGCGCGCGGAATAAATACGCAAATCGTCAGCGATATAAACAAAATATAGTTAAATAAACCGATTTTCATATTTGCCTAGTTTGGGTTCCCCCGCCTGCCGTTGGCAAGGCAAGTTCGGTGCAGCATAACTCCAAATGCCTTACAAGGACACCGAAATGATCGGCCAATTGCCTTGTACAAAGCAACTTTGGCGCCATTGTTCGATTGCTTGGGTATTTCGTGCCCAAGTGGTTTAGTCGGGGCTGCGCGAATTCGTGGCGGAGTTAAGACGCTGGCACGCCGGTTGCTATGGCTACGCTCAGAGTATGCAGGAGTCGCTATATGAAATTCTGGATGACCGTAATCGGCACGGCAATTATATCAATTACATCGATCGCTCATAGTCAAACGACCATCCAGCCGAAGGGCTATGGTAGCGTTACAGGACTTGTCCTATTTGCAGGGTACCCGAAACAGGGGATCGACTTTCAAATTTATTCGATTCGCTCAGGTGTTCGTTCTGCTGTCGCCGTCACAAACGCCAATGGCGTTTTGCATTTTAATAAAATTCCGGCGGGGAGCTACTTAATGTACTTTTGGCTTCGCAGTAGGCCAAGTTACTACCTGTCGACCTACATTACCGTGAAAAATAACGCCGTAACGGTGCTCCCAACGATTAATATCGCGAGTGACTTCAGCGTCTTTACAACCATAGGTGACCCAAAACCGTTTTTCGATTTCAACTGAGTCCGTAGTATTCTGAACGTGAAGGCAGGCGCACAAAATGCAAAGTGGCTCAAATCGAGACGGCCCTGGTCTATAGTCCGGCCTGTAAAATGCCGATAAGTAGCAAGGTGGAACAATGAAAGCCTTTGCGAAAGTATGCGGCTTCAGTCTCATTGAATTGTTGGTCACTCTCGCCGTGATGTCGATCGGTATGGTGGTCATGGCCGGCTACATGTCTTACGTGACGAATCAACAGCGGATACTCATGCAAAATGCCGAGGCCATAAGTGTCGATAACAATTTGACGAACCTTATGGTGACGGGCAGTCAGCACTGTTCAGGAAATATCAAGTTAGCCAAGATTAGTTTTAAATCCGGTTCTCCTCCGAAAACACCGATTAATCTAGCCTGCCAGCCTCCGCCTCTCGGCCCCGGCGGGTGCCCGTTGCAAGATCTTTTTTATTTCGATTCAAAGGGCAAAGTACTCGCGCCCGACATAATCACGGGGCCGCAGACCGATGGCAGTGGCCTTAACATCAGTACCATTCAGCTTGAGAATGTTTTGGGTCCTCCCGGTGGGCCCTACTCAGCCGATGTTGTCATTAGCTATGGTGGTACATCCCCGCCGGGTGCGTTTAAGGTCAGAGGCGTTTCGTTCGGCGCTTCGACGTCCGGCGGCTCCGACCTGTTGGATTCATGTCTGCAAGCGCAGAGCACCTGTGCGACGGGATTTACGCTGGTGAGCGGTACCGGCACGTCACCAGGAGAATCGCTCTGTATCAGCACCAAGGCGCAGGGGCCGGCCACATTCGGAGCAGGTATCGCAGCTTGTGCATCCGGCGGCACCATGTCACACCTTTGTAGCCCTGCTGAATGGGAAGAAGCATGCAATTGGGATCCAGGCCCCGGCAGTACTTTCGCGATCGGCACTCAGACAAACTCGAGTACCTGCTTTTGCACGACTAAAACAAAACCTTGTGGGGGTGCTGGCGGTGGAGGTGGTAAATTCGGGGGCGGCTTCGGTGGTGGAACTTGCACAGTTACGACCTGTGTGGATAGCTCCGGCGCAACATGCACTCCCACTTATTCGAAGGTGGTGACATCGGCCAATGACGGCGGACCGATACTTCATTTAGGTGAAGAGGTGAGCGGATCCGGCGACGGCAACAGTGGCACAAGTGAGTTCGTCGATGAATTGGTCGAGGTATATGACGGCAGCAATTGGAAAGCTGGCCCGGTACTGATCGGCGGCAACGCTGTAGACACGAGCCAAAAGCACGCGTGTGACTCATTTAAAGACTGGTGGAACGATACCAATGTCAACGGCGGTTCGTTTGGCTACCGCTGCTGCTATCGCCCGTGAACGAGCGACTGAATCAGTAGCGCGAGACCGATCAGAGCAAGACCGATATTGAGAAAACGAGTAAAAGCACGATAATTCAGGCGTGTGTGAATAAACTGGCCCGTGACGATGCCAAAGGCAATGGCCGGCAATGACCATAACGTGAGATGAAGCATGGAGGGCGTCAAAAGATGCGCGACGCCGTAACCGATCACTCCCATGAGACTCGCCGGCAAAAAATAACTTTGCAGTGTCGCTCTGAATTCACGTGGGTCCCAACCTCTGAGCGAGCCGTAAATCGCGAGCGGCGGGCCGTTCATACCGTATGCGCCGCCGAAGACTCCCGCAAAAAAACCGAAAAACCAGGCGAAGCGATCGTCGCGTAGAGATCGTGTTTTTCGAGCGGTGAGAAAAAATAGTGAGTACGCTAAGATGATAAACCCCAACAGACCCTTCACAATCGACTCCGGCGCAAACTTTAAAAGAAGAAGACCGAGCGGGATGCCGAATAATGTCGAAACGATCAGTCGCTTCGCACTTTTGAACTGAATATGGCGCCAGTCTCTGCAAACGATGAAACTTGATACGAGAATCGACGCGACAACGGCGATTGGGGCCGCTATGCGGACGGGGATGATAAGCGACAAAATCGGCACGGCGATGAGCGCTTCACCGAACCCAAGCGCCGAGCGCACGGCGGTGGCGACAAACATAACTGCAATAATTTGCAATACGATCATTTGGGCCCACCTATAAGGTTGCTTCAACCAATGTCGTGTGCGCAAACGCGCTTGCAATAAATTATAACCAGCGGCCAGGATCAAAGGCATCGAGAATGACAAAAATAAAATAATTGCCCGAGTTGCATATTTGAAAGCGCACCTGTAGGATTGGGCCCAGTGAAACTTCTCAAGATGAGCATCAAAGCAAAATTCAGGTTGAGCACGAGCGCAGTGGTTTTACTGATTCTTTTAACCCGAATCTTTGCGGCTTCGCTTTCAAATCAGAATATAAAATCGGCATCGACGTTGCGTGGTCCGCAACTTGCGCAAGCCGCCGATTTTGCAAATCCCATTGGGCCAGTGAGTATGCCGCAAGCGGTTCATTTTCATAAGACGTCTTCGCGGCATTCGGGTAGCCGCTCGATCCGGCACTTCGTCGGTCTAATACTGGCGGCCAAATTCACCCCTCGATTTATTCATCGGTTTTCACCGGCGGGAGCCTTCATGTATCCACCCGGGCCCGACCTGGATGCTGTACCAAAGCCCCCGAACTGCTGAGATAAAGGCGGGACTCAAGGCCAAGTCATGACGAAACTGTAGTGAAAAACTGGTTTCGAATTGACTGGTGACCAATGTAAAATACGCGTATGGAATAACTCGTCGATCGAATGAAAGGTATTGCTCGCAAAGAAGGCCCAACACTCCAATATGAGATCGCAACTTGTACTTTCACTTATATTAGCAATTTCGCCGACTGCGGTTTTGGCCCAATCGCCAAGCATTCCATCCGCAACGGTTATTAAACACGCGAAAAAGAAAAAATCGAAAAGTTCGGTCATATGGAATGTCGCCGCCCCCACTTTGACCGAAGAAGAAAAAGCCCGCGTGACTATGGAAGACCAAGAGCCGGTGGTGGCGAAAGCCAAATATACTTGGACGCTCTCGGACGTCATCCGGATCGCCGACCAAAACAATCCGGATTTAAACGCGGCCCGCGCTAATTACAGAGCGGCTTCGAAGCGTGTGATCGAAGCGTTAAGCGGGTATTTGCCGCAAGTGGATGTTTCGGGCAATTTTGAGCAGACGACTTTGCCGACTCCGAGTGCCGGATCGGTCAATAACCTCGGCACCAGTTTGCCGTATACGGGCGTTATGGGTTCGGTGCGCCAGACGGTGTTCGATTTCGGCAAAGTGCTCGATCAAATTCTCGCCAACCGCGACTATCGAAAATCCGCCAATCAAGAGCGGGCTTCGATCAAATTGGATGTTAATTTGGCGGTTGAGAAGGCGTTTTTCAACGTGGCTTTGACCCAGAAATTGGTCGAAGTGGCGAAAACCGGCGTCTTGCAATTTGACGAAGTTCAACGGCGAATGGTGGTTCTCGTCAAAACCGGCACACGTCCGAGCTTTGACTTGAGCCAGGCGAATTTAGAACTCGCGAAATCGCGTTTGGCGTTGATCAGTGCGCGCAATTCTCGAGACGTAGCGAAAGTCGCGCTTATTACGCTAATGGGTGTGCCGAATGATACTTCGTTTGCCATCAAAGAAAATCCACCGACGGTATTTAAACATGACCCGAAGAAATTGGACCTCTCGAAACTCACAGCCGAAGCTTTTGACAGCCGGCCCGAATTAAAAAGTAATCAATTCGCGGTGGCCGCGGCTGAAAAGTTGCACTCCCGAGCCATTAAAGATTTTCTGCCAACAGTAGATGCCGAAGCCTGGTACGGCAGGTTCATGCAGAACTATCCTTCACCCATCGCCAACTCGTGGGGTGCGGGTCTGACTTTGACATGGAACATTTTTAACGGCTTCGACACGACCGCTCATATCGGCGAAATGTACGCGCGGATGAATGAGCAACAAGCGCAATTAGACAAAGAGCGCGACGCCATTTCGGCGGAAGTAGCCAATAGTTTGCTCGAGTTTCAACGAAGCGACATCAATATGATCGTCGCCAAGCAAAGTCTCGACTTCGCGAAAATCAATTCACAATTGGCGCAAAAGCGCTATGACGCGAACGTTGCCACATTTTTAGAATTGCTCGTTGCCGACACGTCGCTCCTCAGCGCTCAGGCCGAGGACGTGAAGGCCCGCTATCAGAGAGAAATAGCTTTGGCTTCGTTACAGCGCGCGGTGAATGGGCCCCTTGAATGACAGACTTAAACCGAGGTGATTATTTGGAAAACGGCAAATCGCACGGACACTCGCATCCGCATCGCTCCCACTGGTTGCAGGACGTAAAAAAAGTTGTCTTTTCAAGAAACGGACTCATCGGCTTGGGCATTATCGCCGGATTAATCGCTATGCGAATCGGCGTGAATCTTTTAACTGAGAAACACAAAATAAAGTACGTCCCATCGGTTGGCGTGATTCAGCCGGTCGTACGCTCGATCGATTCAACGATGACATTGCCGGCAAATATCGAGGCGATCGAAGAGGCCAGTATTTTTTCGCACGTCACCGGCTATTTAAAAAAGATTTATGTGGATGAAGGCGACAAAGTCAAAAAGAACGAACTATTGGCCACCATCGATGCGCCTGACATCGTCGATCAGTACAACAACACGAAAGCTGAGTACCAGTACCAGAAGGTGACTCGTGATCGTTATCAGCAACTTGTTCAGCAGCAAGTGATTTCGCAGCAGGAGTTCGACACGGTCGACGCCAAATACAATGAAGCAAAAGCTTTATACGAAGCCGCCGCGGCCAACCTTGCCTATACCTATATTCGTGCTCCGTTTGCCGGTAATATCGCTCGACGATATAAATACCCGGGTGATTTGATCACGGTCGGTAAAGGGCAACAGCATCCGATATTCTTAGAGGTCAACGAAGGGACGTTGCGTATTTCGATCAACGTGCCGCAAACAAATGTCGCGGCGGTCAGTTTGGGCGAAACGGTTGACATTCGTGTCGATGCGTTCCCGAACGAGGTGTTTAAGGGTGAAATTTCGCGCATCGATGACCAGTTAGACCCGACAACCAAAACGCAGCGGGTGTTGGTGGATATTAAAAATACCGACAATTTGCACGCCGGCATGTTCGCGAATGTGATTTTGGATTTTGCCCACAAGGATAATGCGCTCACGTTACCCCAAGACGTGATCGAGACCGAAGGCGACAAAAGCTATGTATTTTTGCTCGTCGATAATACGGCCAAGAAAACACCGATCAAGACAGGAATAAAAGACGGCACTGTCGTCGAAATTACAGATGGCTTGAAGGCAACGGATCAGGTCATTTCGTCTCAAAGCGCCCAGTTAGTGGATGGCATGAAGGTAAGACCCGTTCAATCAACACCACATCAGGGGTAAACGAACTTGGTACAGTCGGCCTTAAAAAATCCGTACACAATTATCGTCTCGTTTTTGATGGTTTTTGTGATCGGGTTGTTTGCGCTCATGAAGATGCCACTCGATATTTTGCCTGTCTTTCGGTTGCCCGCCGTGATGGTCGTCACGACTTACACCGGTATGCCGCCCGATATGATGGAGATGGACATCACCAACCGCCTCGAGCGTTGGTTGGCGCAAGCCTCGGGGCTCGATCACATTGAATCGCGCTCGCTGCCGCAAGTGAGTATTGTGAATTTATTTTTTCAGCCGGGCGTCGACCCGAACAATGCGCTCACTCAGGTCAGCAGCCTTGTTTCGTCTGACTTGCACTATTTGCCGCCCGGCACGCTCCCGCCAATCGTGATGGCGTACGACCCGACCGCCAACTTGCCTGTCGGCCTTGTAACAGTCCACACCGATCACGCCACCCAGGCGAAAATGTGGGACGAATCGAACTTTATCATTCGCCCGGCTTTCAACTCGGTACCGGGTGCCGTCGCGCCGGTTGTTTTCGGCGGTAAGATTCGCCAGGTGATGGTCTATCTCAATCGAGAAAAATTACTGGGCCACAACATCGCCCCGCTCGATGTGGTGAATACGCTGAAAACCGGTAACGCGATGATCCCGACCGGTGACGCCAAAATTGGCAACTTCGACTACATGATCACGAGTAACGGGATGGTGCCGAGTGTTGATGCGTTTAACGACATCCCGATTACAGTCGACAATACCGGTGCGCCGATTTTTATCAAAGACGTCGGTGAAGCGAAAGACTCATCGGCGGTGCAAACTGAAGCCGTGCAGGTAAATGGCGTATTGCAAACCTACGTGCCCATTTTTCGCGGTGTCGGCAGTAACACGCTCAACGTCGTGGCGGGTATAAAAGCCGAGATCCCAAAAGTTTTGAATTCCTTGCCAGATGGGACGAAGCTTCGCTTCTTATTTGACCAATCGGTCAACGTACGTGACGCGGTATTTGATGTGATTCGAGAGCTTGTCGTGGGCGTTTTGTTGGCCTCGATCGTCATCTTTTTCTTTCTCGGCAATCTGACACCGACATTTATTGCGAGTGTGGCGATCCCGCTTTCTGTCATCGGGTGTATGGCGGGGCTTTACTTTATGGGTGAATCTCTGAACTTGATGACTCTCGGCGGTCTGGCCCTGGTGACGGGGCCTCTGATCGACATGGCGGTCGTGATCTTAGAAAACATCGAACGTCATTTGGAGTTAGGTAAGCTGCCGAAAGACGCAGCACTTGATGGTACGTCCGAAGTGACGTTACCGGTTTTGGTGTCGGCGCTCGCGTTAATCATTGTGTTTTTTCCGGTCGTTTTTTTCGAGGGCCTTGGCAAAGACTTGTTTTCGCCGATGGCTTTGTCTGTGGCCATTGCCGTTATCATTTCATTTTTCTGTGCGACCACATTGGTGCCGCTTGCCGCTTCGAAGTTTTTTAAGCCGCACGAAAAAGGCCACGGCGACGAAGCTCGACATGAAGATGAGAAGCGCCAATGGGTGGCCATTCGCATGTTTAATAAATATTACGGAATATTGCGCGATAAGTACGTCTCGGTGCTAGACGCGGCCATCGGCAAGCCTCACGTTTTTGTCGCGGTGGTCGTTATGGTGATCGTTGTGTCGCTGGGGCTTGTGCCTATGCTCGGTTCCGAGTTTTTCCCGGTTGCCGATCACGGTCAATTTTTCATTCGAGTTCGCGGTGTCGTGGGCACACGAATCGAAAAAACGGTCGAAATGGTCGCCAAAGTATCGACGGCTATTCGACAAGACTTACCGAAAAATTCCGTCGACGTGATTTTGGCTAACTCAGGCGTGTTGCCCAGTTGGGCGGCCGCTTATACGCCGAACTCGGCCACTCACGAAGCTTTACTCGAAGTGGAAATGAAAGAAGGTCATTCGGCGCGAAATGCGATCAACACTCTGAGGCAGAAATTAGCCCCCGCATTCCCCGCCGTTCGTTTTGCATACACGATGATCGACCCGGTTTCGTCGGCGCTGAACTACGGCGCGCTATCACCGATTGACCTGCGCGTTGTCGGCCCCGATTACGATCAAAGTTCAAAAATCGCCGGCAATATTTTAAACCAAATGAATTCAGTTCGTGGCATAACAGACTCATTTATCGAGCAAGAACTCAATTATCCGTCTATGCATATTGATGTGAACCGCGTGAAATCAGCGTACTTGGGCCTCACAGCCGATAAGGTGATCAAAAACGTGATTACAGCTCTCGGCTCGAGCGTGCTGTTCTCGCCAAACTTTTGGGACGACCCGGTTTCAGGCAACAACTATTACGTGGGCGCCATTTACCCCGATAACGAAATTACCCGCGAGGTCATCGCGAATATTCCGATCACCCCGCAAAAAACAATCTTAGGTAAATCGCAGCCGACGCTTTTGCGAAACATCGCGACGATTACTCCTGAAATTATACCCACGCAGTTCACGCATATTCGATTACAACGCGTGATGGATGTGAAAGCGAATGTGACGGGGCGTGATATCGGCTCGGTGGCTTCTGACATCGATAAAATCGTGAGCCATGTGAAAATGCCCAAAGCCTACACGGTTGAGTGGGGCGGCGCGATCGCGGCGATGCGCGCGTCATTCGGTAACATGGGCGGCGGTATGGCGCTTTCTCTCGTGCTTATTTTTCTTTTGATGGTGGCGCAGCTGAAGTCGTTTATCGATCCGCTTCTGATTTTGGCTACAATCCCCGCCGGTTTTACCGGTGTTTTTTGGATGCTGTTTTTAACCAATACCACGCTGAATATTCAGTCGATGATGGGTATGATCATGCTCATTGGTATTATCGTCGCGAACTGCGTAATTTTGACGGATTTCGCGAACCAACGTCTGGCGAGTGGCTTAACTCCGTTGATGGCGATGCGCGAGGCGGGTTTGACTCGTTTACGCCCAATTCTTATGACGGCAATTTCAACCGTCATGGCATTGTTGCCGTCGTCGTTATCTGGCGCGAATGCTCCGCTAGCTCGCGCAGTGATCGGTGGGTTACTCACGGGTACGTTTCTCACGTTGACGTTTTTGCCGGCCTTGTATGTGCTAGTCAAAAGCCGTCATGAGTTACCCGGTGCTACGCCGACGAACCCGGTGAGCTAACGGCCATTCGATCTGACGTGAATCACATTTTTTCAAGCTCAGTTAGAAAACGCTGCCAACGTTTGTCGTTATCTTGCAGTTCATTGAAAACCGAATTGCCTTGAGCGCTTCGCACTTGATCCATCCAGAAAAAGTAGGCGAACGAGATCGGGCCGAGAAAATTGAAGAAGTGACCGTAGATCGCCTTAAAGCTGCCCTGATACCAACCTATGGCAGTCGCAATCAATGCGATTATGATTGTAATAGTGGTCATGTGCTTGCCGGCGTAAATGGGGCCGGTCGCCTGTTGCTCTTGTATCGCCGTCTGAAAAAGCTGAAGCCTTCTGAACTGCTCGTCTCCGAACATTCCCATTTTATATATTTCAGTAATTAAAAAGTAGAGTGCGGACTGTGCGGTGATCGATTTTCCGCCCTTCGCGTTTGCGTGGTTCAGCACGTCCGCGAGCTGTTGGCTTTGGGTCTTAGCATCGACAAAGGGGTCGAAGAAGTAATGAAGAAAGCGCTGGCCCAAATCGCTGTGCGAGATCGCGATGGTCGCCTCGCGATGGCGCGGGGATTCGAATTTGTAAGCCGATATTTGGCGACTAAACGTCGGGACACCCATCTGCGTCTGCGGGGCAGCCATCGAATTCAGTGCAATCACTACGGGTAATAGGCTTTTTGCATTCATAGAAATAGGATCGAGCAACGATCATGCCGCTTGACGGCCTATTTCGATAAATTTGCAAAATCAGGAGATCAGGCGATCACTTCGGGGCGTAGGAGTTTTTTACGCTCCAGCAATCGGTGATCGGGCGTTCAATTTGGCCGGCGCATTGATAGGGGGTGGGGACGATTTGGTTCTTTGCCGGTAATAAGACGGTCGTAACGTCCGGATTACAACCAGTTCCTTTAACTTAAGGCGATTCAGATCTTCGATGGCACATGGTTTGCTAGATAATCCCGAAAAACTGGAGGCATAAAATGTTGTACAGATCGGCATTGCAAGCTCAATTGTGTGCGCTAACGATCGGGTTGGCCCTTGGCACGTCGGTATTCGCCGCCACCCCGGTTGGCCGCATCGAGTGTAGCAGCATTCGACCGTCTGTTCGCTCATCTCAACAGTTAATAGTTGTGCTGACTAAAAATTGGAAATCAGTGAATGCGACAATTTTCGCTTATGAGCGAAATTTTTACGGGCAGTGGGTGCCGATTGCCGAGAATATAGACGGGCGGGTCGGGACGAACGGTCTCGGTTGGGGGCAGGGGATACAGCGCGTGAGCGGCGATACGGACGTCAACTTTAGAAAGTCCGCATTTCGATTTGAAGGGGACAATAAAGCTCCGGCCGGAGTATTTACGCTTGGGCCTACATTTGGTATTTACCCGTCGATTCGAACTGAAGAACAGAAAAAAGGCAATACGTTTATTCCTGTGCAAGACGGTTTGAACTGCCCAGACGATTATCGGTCACCCGGATACAATCAGTTTGTCACTCTCGCGGGTGAGCCACGAATTCCGGGCCTTAAAGTTTTAACTCCGTCGCAGATAATCGATTCTGAAAATATGATCGAAATGGTCGACCCTCAGAACCCGCACTACGGTTACAAAGGGTGGCTACCGTATCAACTGGGCGTATTTGTTAACAATAACACGGGGGCGGTGAAGGCAGACCCTGCGACCCATACACCCTACGGCTCATGTATCTTTTTGCATGTTATGCAGCCCGATGGTAAAGGTACGGCCGGTTGCACGTCGATGCGGCTCGTAGATCTCAAGCAGCTGGTGAAGTGGCGCGATGATAAGAAGCATCCACTCCTCATCCAACTGCCTGTCGATCAATGGAACGACATTCGTAATCGGTGCGGTGATTTGCCTTAATTGTAAATCGAGGGAAACGATGAAAGCATTTCTAATGCTCGGCCTGTGTTTAAGTGTTGTTGTACCTGCAATGGCTGCGACTGCCAAATTTTCAAAACTGGAATGCTCGGGCACTGACGGGCAAGCCATGTTCATTTCAGGGCTGGGTTCGAATCGCCTCGAAATCAAAGGCTCGTATTATATGGGTAATTTGACTGTGAAGCGCGCCACCGACGGCGACTGTAAAGGGCGAAAGTCATTTTGCGCTGAAATCGGCGGGTGGATGCTTAACATTCCGCAGCGGTTGGCTAATGGTGAACAGCGCTCCGGTTATGTTTGGGAAAATGGCGACGCCGATGACCGGCCGGAAAATAATCGGTTAGGCGATCGCTACCGGTGCATTGCCGTTCGTTAGTGCGTCTTCGCTATTTGTGTGTCTGTGCGATAATCGGCGGGCCGATCATCCTCTAGGGCGGCTTGAATTCCAGCTCGGACGTCTTCGACAAATATGAATTTCATTTCATTGCGAGCCACGGCCGGCAACTCAACTAAATCTTTTGCATTGGCTTTCGGCAAGATCACTCGATATATACCGGCTCGTCGCGCGGCCAATACTTTTTCTTTGATGCCGCCAACGGGTAACACCAGGCCGCTCAATGTAATTTCTCCGGTCATCGCGGTATCTTTTCGCATTGGGCGATGGGTGTAAAGCGAAGCAATCGCCGTGGCAATTGCAAGACCGGCAGATGGCCCGTCTTTGGGTATTGCGCCCGCTGGCACGTGCACATGAATTCCCGATTTGCTGGGGATTTCAAGATTGCCCACTTCGCCGGACGCGACGAAACTCAGGGCCGCTTGTATTGATTCGCGCATGACTTCGCCGAGTTGACCCGTCATTGTCAGTCCTTCGCGATTGTTTACGACCTTTGTTTCAATATAAAGAACATCACCTCCGGCTTCGGTCCAAGCAAGACCAGTTGCGACCCCTGGCCGGGCCTGTTTGCGGGCGCGTTCCTGAAAAAATTTTTCAGGGCCGAGGTAAGTTGCGAGCTGTTCAGCTTTGACTTCGGGAGTCTCTGTTTGGCCTTGCGCAACCGCCGTGGCGATTTTGCGACAAATGCGGCCAAGAGAGCGATCGAGATCCCGCACTCCCGCTTCACGGGTATAATTACGTATGATGGATTGTATCGCGCCGTCACGAATAGTTGCGGACTTCAAACCGGCATTTTCAATTTGGCGCGGTAAAAGATAGCGCTTCGCAATTTCCAATTTTTCTTCTTCGGTGTAGCCCGAGAGGCGCAGAATCTCCATGCGATCGAGGAGCGGGCCCGGAATTGTTTCGAGAGTGTTGGCAGTCGTGATGAAAAAGACCTTTGACAAATTAAAATCGAGATCCAAATAATTATCGCGAAACGAGACGTTTTGAACGGGGTCAAGAATCTCCATCAGCGCGGCGGCTGGGTCTCCGCGAAAATCGCGACCGAGCTTATCAATTTCGTCAAGCATCAGTACGGGGTTGTTCACCTTCGCGCGCCGGATGCCTTGAATAATTCGTCCTGGCATTGCGCCGATGTAAGTGCGCCGGTGTCCGCGCAGTTCGGCTTCATCGTGCAATCCACCGAGACTGATGCGTTCGAAAACCCGCCCGAGAGCGCGCGCGATCGATTGCCCGAGTGAAGTCTTGCCTGTACCGGGCGGGCCGACTAAACACAAAATTGGTGACTTGGCTTTCGGGTTCAATTTCATGACAGCCAAATGCTCGATGATACGATCTTTGATGTCTTTGAGATTGAAGTGATCGGTATCTAGAACCTGGCGTGCGAGGGTGAGATCCAGTATGTCGTTGGTTGATTTGTTCCACGGCAACTCCAAAATTAAATCGATGTACGAGCGGACGACTTGAAACTCAGGCGACGCCGCCTGCAGCTGCGACAAGCGGTTGAGCTCGCGCTCGAATTCGGGTAGCACGTGGGTCGGAAGTTCGGCTTGTTTCGCTCGTATTCGCAACGCTTCGACATCGGTGTCTTGACCGCCTTCGCCGAGTTCTTCTTGAATGGCGCGCAGTTGCTGACGAAGCATGTATTGACGTTGATCTTTGGTCATTTCGTTTGTCGCTCGAGACGCGATTTTTTTTCGCAAATCGAGAACCTGCTGCTCGTGACGCAAATACGAAGTCGTGAGTTTGAGGACCTCTGCGGCTGAAGTGGCCTCAAGAATTTTTTGTTCTTTCTCGAAGCTGAGTCCGAACAATGTCGCGAGCAAATAGGCTTTGCCAGCGGGGTTGCTGACGTTGGCCACGATGTCGGGCATTGAAATTTGAGCGTCGGGTTGAGACAACATCTGGATATTTGTCGCGATTTCAAGCAAATTCCCCTCAAGCGCTTCGATTTGCAAGGGATCGTCCGCCTGAAGCGGTAACGGCCGGTACGTGGCATGAAAGTATTCGTCTTCAAGCTTTAAATCGAGTAGTTCGACGCGCTCGATGCCGTTCACGAGTATTGTGACGGATGACGACGAGCGCATGATTTTCTTAATTGTGGAGCGCGTGCCGATTTTAAAAATATTGTCAAACGAGACTTCATCGTCTTCGGGGCGCAACTGCGTGACGGAGATAATCGATTTGTCTTCGCGCTCGAGCGCCCGGTCGATCGCCGTCAGTGAAATCTTTCGCGCCGCCGAAATCGGAAAGAACAGCTGCGGAAAAACGACGGTATTCTTAAGCGGTAAAACCGGCAAAGTCCTCTTGGAGTTTATCATTGCGCCTTTAAATCACCCGGTGATTTACGCAAAACCTCTAAAACGTTCTCGACCAGAAGTTTCGGCTGAACCGGTTTTATAAGATGACGCTGATAGCCCGATTTATAAGCCCGCTCCTTTTCTCCGGGTCCTGTGCGCGCCGTGAGAGCAATGGCCGGTCGATGTTTATGCGCGCCCTTCTTTTCTTCGATGATTCGAGTTTGCTCCATGAACAGAAAACCATCCATGATTGGCATATTGATATCCGATATAATAAACTGAATGTTGTTTTTAGAAACAAGGTCGAGCGCTTCGGCTCCGTTATTGGCGGTCACTACATCAGCCCCCGCATTTTTGAGCACAATTCGAATCAGTTCGACAGCATCGGGGCTATCATCGACCACGAGTACATTCAGGCCTGTGAGCGGCAAAATTGAGCAATCGGTCGCTCTGCCTGGTTCAACCGCTCGAATCGGAATTTGCACTGTAAACGTTGCGCCTTTGCCTAATCCAGCGCTGCTGGCTTTGATTGAACCGCCGTGCGCTTCGACAAGGTCTTTAGAAATCTTAAGGCCGAGTCCCAATCCGCCCTTTTGCCCAGAGGGGCTTTCTGCCTGCCAGAGCCGATCGAATAAATGCGGCAAATCGCGCGGGTCTATTCCATGACCCGTGTCAGAGACTTGAAAAATGAAACTGCCTTCGCTACGGCTACTTCGAATCGTAACCTGCCCCTTTTGATTCGTCCACTTCACGGCATTTGAAAGTAGGTTCCATAAGATTTGCTGTAAGCGAACGGCATCGCAGACGACTGTCTTTTCGTCGGTCGCTATGTCCTTCAGAATCGCAATATCTTTCGATCGCGCGGCGAACTCCACGGCTTTGATCGCGTTGTCTACGATGTCTTCAACGCTGTGGGTATTCACCGAAAGTGAAAATTTACCGGTCAGAATTCGCGACATATCGAGCAGATCTTCAACCAAGTGCAACTGTACTTTAGCATTTCTTTTAATCACCTCGATAGCCGTTTGATGTTCTTGGCTACCGGCAGGGAACTTGTCGATAATGTCGCTATACCCGAGAATTATATTCAGCGGCGTCCGCAGCTCGTGCGAGAGATTCGAAATAAACTCATCCTTTGCCTTATTCATATTCACAAGCTGGCGGTTACTTTCGCGCAATTCTTCGGTCGTCTTTTTTAACTGCGCGTCTATTAAGCGAACTTCAGCTAAATCCCGCACTACGGATGAACACCCCACAACCTGTCCGCTCAAGTTTCGAATTGGTGAAATGGTTTCGGATACATGAACTTCGGCGCCATCCTTTCGCAGTCGAATAGTTTCAAAAGGGGCGACGGTAACGCCCGCGGCAACTTGATCCAGGACGGACCTTTCTTCGCTGTGTCTTTCTATTGGCACAACCGCATAAATCGAACGGCCAACCATTTCGTCTGATGTAAATTGCAGAATTTTTTCTGCGCCTTTGTTCCATGTTAAAATTGTGCCGTCGAGGGATTTCGACAGAATCGCGTCTTGCGACGAATTTACGATCGCTGCAAGGCGCTCTGAATCTCGCACGCGCTCGGCAATTCGGCTTTCTAAACTAGCTTTCATGGCACTAAGTTCTTTATTTTTATCGTCGAGCTGTTTGTAGCTGGGGAGTTTTACGGCGAGCGGGATCGTCGGCCACAAAACAATCGCCGTCAGGACGGAAGCCGCTGCGGTAATAGCTTTGATCACACCTTCAAGTGCGTAGTTCGGAATCCAAATTGTGTAAATCGCCGCCAAATGGGTCAGCCCGCATCCGAGGATGAAAATTCCAAAAAGAATAAAGATGCTTCTATATTTAATATCCCGCCGCGTTCTCACGAAATAAAGCAGTGCGATCGGGATCGAGAAATAAGCCAGGGCAATCAAGCCGTCAGAAATGACGTGCAACCAAAGAATATTCGGTTGCCATAAAAAGCAATGCCCGTGCGGCAGAAAATGTGCATCGCTGAAAAATTTAAAAATCGAAGCCGTCATTAGCGCGGAATACTAGCAAATTCGGAATTGCTTTTACTCTAGGGTCAAGAAATCAATACGGGAGACAAATCAATGTCTTGTCTCGCGCTCGTGTTGTTGGCGAATGTCCGGTAAGTTCGTCAAATCAGTAATTGCTCGAATTAAAATATTCAGAAGATGATTGGCATTAATAATGCTGACAAGATCGCCGCTCGAGTTGACGATGGGTAATCGGCTGATACCGTGAGCTTTCATCTTTGCGATCAACTGAAATATATCGTCGGCTTCGGATGCCGCGTCGATTGGTTTCGACATAATATCGCCAACTAAAATCTTATCTATCGGCACATCTTGCGCGCACGTTTCAATTGTAATGTCGCGATCGGTCAGCATGCCGACCGGTTTAGCAATTCCATTTTGGCGATCGATGACAACCACATCGCCGACATGGTTTTCACGCATGAGTTTCGCAGCGTCGTTCACTGTGGCCATCGCATCTACGCAGACGACTTTTGAAGGGCTCCAATAAGCGCTCTTATATTGATTTTTTAATGATCGATGTGCAGGTTCCATGCATCACCTCCATTTGAGAAATGAAGCAAGAAGCGTTCCAAATTATTGCAGATAGGTGCGGCAAGCAGCTACTTTATAATGCGCTTTATGTGGTGAAACCGATTCGTGATGGTGCGATTCGCGAAGCATATTTTCGAGCCTTTTTGACAGGTCGATCTGCCAAGTTGGCGCGTGTGCCCAATCAGCCAGGTGGCAAGCCCCAATGTATTCGCCGGTCTCTTCGACTTTGAGCTCGTCTCTACGAAATAAGCAGGTGATTGTCCAATCGACGATTCGCTCGAGTTCATCCATCTGTTTGCGAATTCTTTCGACTTTATCTTTGTGCATAACGACTCTCAGATGACCATAGAAAAAGGCATTTTTAACTAATGTTTCGATTCGATTCAATTCACTGCGTGCGTGTATGCCAGAGGCTCCGGCTTCGCCGAGAGCGTCCATATTGACGCCGTGATAACGAGCTAAAATGGTCGCGATATCCTCTTTGCCTTGATACCCGTACTTGCGCAATTCTGACAGGGTCATGACTTTCGGTATGTCGTGATACGTGGCATATTCCTCAACCAATTCGAGCGTTAGATCCGGAAAACGACCGCGGGCCATTAAATAAGTTTCAGGTAACTCTCGTTGCATATCACGGATATGTCGGCGACTGGCCATTCGAAATTGACTGCTCGTCACCCCGAAACTTCTCGAGCCAAAGCCAATCGTGGCGAGTGTGGCGAAAATCATTAAAGAGCCAAGGGCGACTTTTTGAAATCGCATGTGGGGATCTTATCACTTGTGAAGAGATTGTGAAAAAAAATTTGTAAAGCGCCGCAAATAGTAACCGCTGACTAAAGCTTTGACGCTTTATTCTAAAAGTTTTGAAATTAGAGCACTTCGCTCCACGACGGGCTGACTGCGAATGCGGCGTTAATTAAACCGACGTGAGAATAAGCTTGCGGAAAATTTCCCAGCTGAGTGGGGGCAGCCGGTAAAAAATGCTCGGAAAAAAGCCCCACATGATTAGCACCGCCGACGGCATCTTGAAGTATCGCGCGTGCTTCTTCACGATACCCCAACCGTGCAAGACCCTGCGCAATCCAGAATGAACAAATGACGAATGCTGAAGCCGGTTTGCCGAAATCATCCTGTCTCAGATAACGGTAGAAAAAAGATGATTGCGGCCGCTTTGTATCAATTGCCAGATGCTTTTGGATATCGCGAATAGTTTCAAGGCACAGTTTTTCATTCGGAAATCTCAAGACCGAAGCCAGCGCTAAAGCCGCGTCGTAGTTGGAGTCGGCGGGACCATTTCGAATCGAGGCGTCTATTTTTGCCTTTTCTACAGCGGTCTCTGCGCGGTCACGTGCGCGAGTAAAATCAAGCGGAAAATCTTTCAGGTACCCTCGATGTTGAATTCGCACTGCGCGTTCAAGCCCGGCCCATGACATGAGATTTGTAAAAGTATGTTCTTGCCAACCGTTGCGGACTTCCCACAACCCGGCGTCAGCAGCGGAGATCGATCGCTCGCACAGTCGAGCGAGATTGGCGAGAAGGTCTTCATGAGTTTTATCGCGTAAGTGTATGAAGCGCTCGTCTAAATAAATCGGCGCCAACGTCAAAACCAATTCACCGTAAACGTCGTTTTGAATATGATCCGCTGCTTGGTTGTTTGTGCGCACGGGCGCGTGCCCGTTATGGCCAATCCAGTTTACGTGCGTTGTCTCAGGTAGAGGCAAATCTTGGCTGAGTGTGTAGACCGGCGCCAGCCTTTCGTGCGATTGCTCATGTTTTTGGGCTATGCCGAGAAGAAATTTTAAAAAGCCTTCCATCTCTTCGAAGTGGCCGAGATTGTGAAAGGCGGATAGCACGAAGTATGCATCGCGCAACCAACAATAGCGGTAGTCCCAGTTTCGTGGTGCACCGGCTTCTTCAGGCAAACTCGTCGTGAGCGCTGCAAGTATCGCTCCGGTATCTTCATAACAATGAAGCTTCAGCGCCAACGCCGATCGAATAGTTTCGCGCTGAAATAAACTGGGGATCGAGCAGTGCTTCACCCAGGTTCGCCAGTAATCTTCAGTTCGCGCAAGAAATCGTTCGCTGATACGCGCGACATCTTCTTCAACCGCTGAGCTCCATGTTAAAACAAAATGCAGCTTTTCTTTAAGCGGGAACGAAGTCTCTTCGCACAAATAGGTCAATGGCATGTTGGTCGTTAATCGAAGTGTATCGTTTCGGCATTCAAAACTCAGATGGCTGTTGCCGCGGATGGGCTTCGCCTGTTCTTTACTCCACCCTGAAACCGGCCGGCAGCTCACTTGAATAGTCGGTGAGCCCGACAAGGGCTCGACGATACGGCAAATCATCATAGGCCGATACGTTCGCTCATGCTGGATGAAGCGCGGGCAGAAATCGATGATGCGAAATGAATCGTGATCAGAAGTCGAAATGTCGGTTATCAAAACATTAGTGTTTTCTAAATAGTATTGCCGGCTTGAGATGTTTTCGTTGGCTTCAGTGGCATGTATCGAAAAACGACCGCCCTCGGGGTCGAGCAGGCGGCCGAATACTGGGTCGCTATCCGGCCTCGGCAAACATAGCCAATCGATGGATCCGGCTATTGAAACCAAAGCCGAAATTTGACAGTTGCCAATCAAGCCGTACGGATACATCTAGTCTCCATACTAACTTTTTCTCAAAATAATTCGAACTGAAAAATAGACAATCTTCGTCATGTTTTTTCTAATAACTACACGCCCAGCGCTTTTCGCTTGCGAGCGAAACGTGAAGGCATTACGGTCACGCTTCAAATTTTTATGAATAAAATGAAATATCGACCATTCGTCGCGTTTGTCTGTGCATTCTCGATAGTATTTCAAGTTTCGGCCGCGGCTATCCCGCGCGAAAACACCCCATCATCGGTTGAAGAAAGTGCGCGTCAACTTCAGAGCGAGTTGACTGAAACGCTTGGGCGGCAAGGTACGCAATCGCTGATGCTTTTTTTGCGTCAGAAAGCTGAAAGTGGAATGGCCCTTGCGTCTTTACGTCACTATTTTTTTGATCAGAATCACGGGCAGCCTGTTATCATTAACGAGGCGATCCCCGAAAAGGCGCAGCCAATGATTCGATTTGTAAATACTCAACTGCGGCTTTCGGGTGTAGATTTCATTCAGTTTCGCGGTGTGATTGACAGAACTTTAAAGCTCAACGAACCCCTGCCGAGCCAAGCGCGGCTTTATCGTAAATGGGTGAAATTTCGGACGTTGACCTTTCCGTTATTGGGAGCTGCATCCGGCATTTTTCAGGCCGGTGTTGTCCAACTTTCGAACTCGGTAGCCAAGACGGCATCGGCGGTCGCGCAAGCGCTCGCGGTTTTCGGTCTTGAAGTGAACTTTTCGGTTTTTAGTAAAAAATGGAACATATTGTGGAGTGATGAGCATCCGATGATTCCCTACCGCGTGAGTCTACCAGCGCGGGACGCTTCGTGCGTGGCCCGATTGCTTGGACGACTTCTCGATGCTACTCGCGGAGTTACGCGCGCTGATATGTGGAATTTTTTGGTTAATGTTGCTTACACGGGCGTTCTGATCAGCTTAAGCAACGCGGCCCTTGGGCATTTCGGCATTTCACACCCCGGTGCTTTTGCGTCGGTCGGCAAATCACTAGTTATTGGGTCATCAGGATTTTTGGCCTTTGGGCTGTCGCAAGTGGCACTCGGCAAAGCATTCGCGCGGGGTGAACTTTCGGAGCTCTTGCGTTTTCAACTTGAAACTCTGATCGTGGGTTGGGGCGCCTTCTGGCGAAACGTCGGGTCAGCTCCTCATATGGGAGTCGTCGGTACTGTCATGCTCTATTCATTAGCTTTGATTGTAACGGCGCCGCTGTTAGCGAAGACGTTTTTGGCGGGCCGGTACGCACAAAAGACGGCGCGACTTTTCGCAGTGAATGATGAAACCGCTCGATCAGGCGAGAGCCCGTGCTCTGAACTGTTAAAAATGAAAAATCAAGATTGGCTCGGAGATTTTTACGGATTAGCCCCGTTTTCAAAACAAAAACAAGTCGGGTTATTTCTCAAGCAGACGCTTCAAAACGTGAAATCCACATTTGCTGGGCAAAAATTCGGATTGCAATAAAACCATTGAGTGCAAAAATGCATGATAGCAAAAATGCGTAGGTCGAGTGAATTTGAAATGCTCGCCTCAACAGCATATCCTCGCCAAAAAATGTCGGTAAAAGCGAGAAGCCGGATAAACCTAAGACGCCGATCAGCCCCAATGAGGTGGCAATACGCAAAGACGAGATTTTGCCATTGAGCCCGAGAATTGCGAGAATTGAAACTACACCAATTGTGATTGCATAAAATAGGGCCGGAGTGTGGGTGTGAGTGCGGGTGCCCACCCAAACCGAAAGTGAAATCAGTAGCGCTGAGATGAACAGCCAAGCAATCGATCGTCCTGAGCGCTTTATCGACTCGAGAGACAAAACAGATGAGAGGCCGGCAAGACCAATGACAATATAAGCGCTCGCGATGGCATGGCCCGCTTGGGCGAAACTGATGGCGATCGCAATTAAGACGGCGGCACTTACAATAAAATTCAATTTTTTGGCGGGCAGTCGTTCTGTCAATTTACGAAGCGGTCGCCAAAACAAAAAGCGAAGCCCATCTTCGAGATAGCCCTCTGAAATGGAAAAAACAAACAAAGTTGACCGGCCTTCACGGGTGAGAAGCCTTTGAAAAAGGGAGTGTTCTTCAGAAGTGGTCGTTTGGCCGGAGGCCGTTTGACGACGCAAAAGATAAGCGACGGCAGATGGAGATACGAGCAACTGATAGCAGCGAAAAAGTGCGTTGCTTATCATGTGAATGAGGGCGAGCGTCTGCAAGCCGGCCGCGATTTCGACAAAAATGATGCCAACCTGAGCGGCCGAGGCATATCCGACTTGCCCTTTAATTGTGTGCTGGGTACGACTGAAAAGTGAGCAAAGAATAGCCGTTGTGATACCGACAAGGCCGATAGCCAAGTGAACCGCCAAACTGCCGCTCCAAATTGCGTATGTCTTCAAAAGAAGATATGCGCCGGCGTTGACGGATAGCGCACCATAGAAAAGGGCGCTCGAGGGAGTCGGCCCCTCCATTGCGCGAACGATCCAAAAACTAAATGGGAATTGTGCGGATTTACCTGCGGCCGCAAGTAATAGTAAGAGCCCTGTACTCGTGTGGGCGGAGGTCAGTTCTAAAAACGCGCTTAAGAAGAGCCCGATATCGGCTACGCGATAAATGGAAAGCGTTTTCAGAGCGTTTCGAACGGGCGCCCGACGCTCGTGGTAAAAGGCAATTAGAAGAAATGATGCGAGACCCACGACTTCCCAAGCAAAAAACAAAAGATCGAGATGGGTGGCCAATGTGAGAAGCGCCATTGCGGCCTGAAACATGAGAACGACGGCAAAAAAACGGCGAAAACCAGGCTCTCGATGCATGTATATTCGGCTAAATCGAATCACCAAGCCCGATGTAAACTGAATCAAAAAAAGAAATGCCGCCGCAGGAGCTGTCATTGAAAGCCCAGCGCGGAATCGATAATTGCCGAGGTGAAAAAGAAAAATCTCGGGGGTCGAAAAAGACGTTTGGCCATGCCAAATACGCGCAAACAGCCAGGCGCCGATAGCGGCAATAAAACAGAAGGTAGAAAGAAGTGTCGATAGAATCGCGATACGCGCGATTGCCTTCTCAGATCGCATCGGTAGGGCAGCGAGCATCGCCGCTCCGGAAAACGGTGCAACGATAATAAAAAGTAAAATCAGTGAAAGAATCGGTGAGGTCATCACTGGTGTTGTAACCTCCCGGCCGGGAGGTTGCGGCGACTCGTATTTACTGCTTCGAGGGAGTTGCGCCAGACCACTCTCGGTGTCGGCAAGTTGGTGAGTCGATGCATGCCAGTACCCGCATAGATATAAATATGTTTGGTTTTTGGCTCGATGCACGCAAAGCGAACCCATTCGTTGTTGATCCACTCAAAGACGTTTGGGTCCCTTTTTGCGGCGGCAAGAGCTGTCGAAGCATCTTGCTCGACGATAAGAAGAAGGCGTACGGGGTCATGAATTTCGGTCATTTGCGTCGGCAATCCAGTCAAAATGTCGCCTTCAATCCCGTTAGCGACGCCAATTAGGCCCGTCACGTTGTGCGATAATTTGGACCCAGAACCGTAAACGGTCGGGTCGACGCGCGAAAAGTAATACTCGAGATTGATACCGGCGCAAACGGGGATCACTGCCCCGAGCATTTGTGTAAGCTGCTCCCCGGTTTCGTCGCCATTCGGATCATATGAACTTAAAAACGCGCGGCGGTCGAGAAATAGGTCTTCAGTCATGCGACGACGGCCAATAATACATGCCGCGTTTGTCGCGTGATTGTACTCGGGGCGAGGCTCGAAGAGCGAAACGGCGCGAGTCCGCACCTCGGCCAGAGCTGCCTCCGGTTTGATATCATTTGAGACGGTATCAAAGCGGCGACACCTCTCGAGCGAATTTCGACTGAGGGCGAGCTGCATTCGTTGACTGAATGTGTGAAACTGAATTCGCATCCGAGTGGGAATCTTCTCTGTATCATAGTACGTCACCTCGTCGCGTGCTGTATCGTGAAGCGCGCCGATGAACCAAGTTGACTCAGGTATAGCTATTCCGCCCTGCCGGAGTAGTTCTCTAACGTCCCGCATGTTGGCGGCTTCAGCGAACGCGCGCGCATTAGGCGCCCCCATTCGGCCGGAGCAGGCTCCACAATTATACGCGGCAAAATACGGGTTATTGACGCTACTGGAGCCGTGACCAAAAAACGCGATGAGACTCGGCCAACCTTTTTGGGCCACTTCATTTAACGCCCCGGAGGACTTCAGCAGATTTTTAACTCTGTCGGCCAACTCCGAAATCGAGTATCCAACCCACAAACCATCCCGTTTCGCCTCATTATTGTCACGCGAAAGCCGTAAGCGTGCCCCTGGGTTGACGGTACTCAATGGTTGAACCGCCACTCGATTGAGCGACGGCTTAAACACGCTCGCCGCCAATCGCAAGGCCGCGCCGAAGCCGAGCGCGTAAGATAACACCCAACCCCTAAAAAAAGTATTGGCCTCAGGCTCCAGGGAGAAAATCTTACGCCACCATGACAATGTTTGACGACTTGAATGCGGAGCTTCGGCTTCTTCGATTATCAGATGTTGAGGAGTCATCAAAACCGGGCAGTGTTTGCCAGCTATTGAATCGTCTATGCCCTTGTACATGAAATCTAACCCAAAGAAGCCGGCGGTCGCGAATGTCTCAATTTGCGGGTCGACCTCTTCTAGGTGACGGCGCAGCGAACACTCACGATCGTCAATGCAAAAAAATGCCCAAACGTCACCCGAGGGCGGATTGAAAGCTTCGGAACGAGACCCGGTCGAAGCGGCAACGCCGCCCAATACACCTTCGTAATAACTCCATTCGTAGGCATCTTGCCAAATCGAAAGCAGAAATTCAGTGTCTGTCGGTTGCGAAACTGAATCGGGGGTCACCGGGTGCCGGTCGCGTTCGAGCGGTGAAAAATTCGGCCCCAGCCGCTGCTCGAGAGCTCCGACCTCGAGTGCAAGTGAGATCGCGGCGTAGTCGACAAGTCGGATTGCACGCGCACTGAGTAGCGACGCAGGGGACATTTCGCACGCCGACACAAGCCCCGCCCAGCCTGGCAGAGCCAAAAGCGCTTCGCGAATGTAGTCTTCGAACAGATCTTCATGGCCGACAAGCCGATGAAGAGCCGAGTACACGGCCTCATTGGCCGGCATTCGCAGTAACTGTTGTGCGCCTGGTGAATTCAACGGCTTCAGGGGGAGCCAGCTTTTTTGGACGAGCGAAACAACAGCGGAATAAAATTCAAGTTGATCAGCGCCGGGTAACCGCCAAAGCGATAGACCCTGATCTAAATAACCGCCAATCAAACGAATCAGAATCGGATGAACCAATCGATCAAGTGAGGGGCCGCCTAGCTTCGATTGCCACCGGTCGCGAATCCGCTCACCCGTTGGTTTCGCCGGGGGCTTGATGGCAAATAATCGCTGTTTAACTAATGGTCGTTCGGTGGGTGTCGAGACGGACCACGAGAGCGCGCGCTCAATGGCATCATCGTTAATAGAACCGCTCTTATAGGCGTCTAAATAAAAGGACGCGGACATATAGCAATTGGCATTATAGAGTTTTGCGGCGGCACGAACAGCGTCGTGAAATTTCAAATGTTGAAAGGCATGAAGAGTATTGTGGTGGACAAAGTCTTTAATCGGCCCTTGCTGTGGCAACCAATGCCGGACACGATGCAAAGTTTCGTCGAGATCAAAAATAAAGACGCCGCTCATATTTTTTGAAAATTCACAATCTAGTTGAATTAGTTAACTCAATTGTAATTGCGTTTGGCAAGTCATTGGCGGCCGTGTTGAATGCGCGATTGCGACAAATTGACACCCCGGCGGGGTCGAATTGTCGTGCTGGTGTGTTGTATGCAAAAAAAAAGCCCAGATCTCAGTGGCACAAAAGTTGAACTTGAAATGAGTTTAAACGGCTTATTTTAAGACGGGAGGCCATTTATGCAGGCAAATGTAGGCGATGTGGACCGAACAGTTCGATTTACTCTGGGGCTCTTCATTATTTTAATCGGAGTTTATCTTAGGTCGTATTGGGGGTTAGTCGGTGTCATTCTTATCGCGACGGCAACTATCAAATGGTGTCCGCTTTATATTCCCTTTCGCATTTCTTCGGGGCGACAGTCTCGGTAGCATCCGACAGTCGACTAGACGGCAAAAAAATGCCGCCTCGAATGACGGGGCGGCAATAGCTCTATTTGTTTTTACTTCGACAAGCCTTCGGCCTTCAGTGCCGATTGGGTCGCCGGTAAATTGGTGACTTTTTCTAAATAGCCCATAAGCGCCGGCCATTGCGTGAGATCGAATTTCACCGAGCGCGACCAGTTGAGAACCGTGAAAAGGTACGCATCGCAAACGCTGAACTGCGAACCGAGCAAATACTGACCGGGTTTGATTTGGCCGGCGAGCCATTGCACGCGAGCGGTCAGGCGTTCGATTGCCGCTTTTTTTGTGGCTTCGGGCAGGTCTTTGTTCCAAAGCGGGCTGAAGTTTTTATGAATTTCAGTGGCAATGAAATTGAGCCACTCTTGCGCGCGATATCGCTCCCACGTTCCGTTTTTCGGGAGCAAATTTTTCTCGGGCGCCTGGTCGGCAATGTATTGAAGAATTGCACAGCCCTCGGTCAGCACGCCTTCTTTCGTCTCAAGGCACGGCACGTAGCCCTTCGAGTTTATCTTCGAAAAATCTTTGCCTGATTTCGTTTTTTTCGCCTTGGTGTCGACTTGCTCGGCTTCGAATTTTACGCCGGCACCGAAGAGGGCGATGTGCGACGCGAGCGAACACGCGCCAGGGGAGTAGTACAGTTTCATAGAAACTCCTTTTGGTTGGACTGTTGAAATCTGATGCTGCGGCCGAAGCGGCGAGTCGCTCAAGTCCTGCTGTAGCGCGCTGAATTGTTTATTTGCTGATACTCATCCAGCTCGACTTAATTTGCCTTAACCTGCCTAGAAATTCGACACGTCTAAATCTAAGTAAACGGATGCGGTTCTCAATTCGTCGAACCGCGGCCCTCTGTCGACCGTCTCCTTTTTTGAGAAATGAATAATTGTGAGCCTGCGGGGGAATAATAATGAGCGAAAAGCTCAGGTGGTCAGTTGTCTCGAAAGGCCTAGTAGTTGGCAGCCTTCTTATTTTGTTAATCGGTTGTGCGGCTCAGCACGACCTTGGGGCGCTAGCAAATTCGACTCTTGCTGCCGGCAGCACATTGGTCGCAGACCCGAGTCTTGAAGCGCAGGCGGTGACGATACTCGATAATAAATGCGTAAGTTGCCACGGCGCGAATGGCATGGGTGGCATTCGCAATATCACCGACAAGCTTTCGCTTTATAGTCAGGGGCTCATTATACCAGGGCACGGCTCGCAAGGAGTGCTCATCAACTCTATCTCGCCCGGCGGTAATATGCCTTTGGGCGGCGTTGCGATAACAACTTCAGAACTTCAGATAATTGAAAGTTGGATCGGCTCGATGCAAATTGCACCGATCACCCCAAAGCCGATACCCACACCAGGTCCAACGCCGACTCCGCCTACGCCCGCTCCAACACCTGCGCCTACTCCCGCACCGGCGCCTCCCGCATCGACCGCTTATACCTTCGCAAATATTTCGGCCGATATTTTGCAGCCCTATTGCGTCGGTTGCCATGGTGACATGGGTAGCTACTCAGGCACAATGCGATATGTTAGTACGTCCAGTCCATCGCACAGTTTACTCTATTCATATTGCGCCGATGGTTCGATGCCACGAGGCGGGCAGCTGAGTTCGGCACAATTAAGTGAAATGTTGGCTTGGATTCAGGGCGGGGCCCCCAATTAAAAAGACGGTACGCGCGCTCGATTTTCTGTGCTAATAACACGCCCAACCAATGATTCATTTCGCTAAAGTTTCAAAAAGTTACGGTGGCAAAACGCTTTACCGCGAGAGCTCGTTTCAACTCAATCCGGGTGAAAAGGTCGGGCTCGTGGGCCCGAACGGTGCGGGTAAAACGACGGTATTTCGCATTCTTGTTGGCGAAGAAAGCCCAGAGGTTGGTCAGGTTGCAAAACCTGAAGACGTCGTCGTCGGCTATTTCTCGCAGAATATCGAAGACATGCGGGGGCGAAGCGTTATTGATGAAGTCAAATCCGCGGCAGGGGCGCTGCCGAAGATTCAGGCCCAATTAGCCGATTTTGAAAGTCGCTTGGCTGAGCCAATGGATGACGACGAGATGGCCAAGGTGCTTGAGAAATACGGTGAGCGGCAGGCGGAGTTTGAACGGCTCGGCGGTTACGATTTGGACGCAAGAGTAGCCGAGATCGTGTCAGGCCTTGGGTTTGCGCCTGAAGATCACAATCGAGACACGGGCACGTTCAGCGGTGGATGGAAGATGCGCATCGCGCTCGCGAAAATTTTGGTTTTGAACCCCGATGTGCTGCTCATGGACGAACCGACGAACCACTTGGATCTCGAGTCGATCGTTTGGCTCGAAAACTGGCTGCGCAATTTCAAAGGCGCACTCCTTATGACCAGCCACGATCGCGATTTCATGAATCGCCTCGTGACGAAAATCATCGAGGTCGCGAACCAGGCCATCACCATTTATAGCGGCGATTACGATTTTTACGAACGTGAAAAAGAAATTCGGCGGGAGCAATTGATCGCCGCCGCAAAACGGCAAGACGAAATGCTGGCCAAAGAAGAAGAATTCATCGCGCGCTTCGCGGCGCGCGCCTCGCACGCAGCGCAAGTGCAGTCGCGAGTAAAAAAGCTTGAAAAAATTGACCGTATAGAAGTGCCGACTGAAGAAAAGGCGATTCAGTTCGAATGGCCGGTGCCTCCGCGCGGAGGTGACGAGGTCGTCAAAATCGAAAGAATGGGTAAAGTTTGGCAGCGTGATGACGGACGAACTCTTTCGGTTTTTCAGAACGCCACGGCGCTTGTCAAACGCCTCGATCGCGTCGCGGTCGTCGGTGTGAATGGCGCCGGCAAATCGACACTCCTCAAAATTATATCAGGTCAGACCGAGCCGACCTCGGGTAAGGTGACTGTGGGCGCCGGTATCGAAATCGGCTACTTCAGCCAAAACTCGCTCGACGTGCTGAACCCGCGAATGACCGTGCTTGAAGAAGTGCACGGGCGCATCCCGACGGCTTCGCTTGGGTATGTGCGAAACCTGCTGGGCGCATTTAAATTTTCGGGCGACGAAGTCGAAAAAAAAGTATCGGTTTTATCCGGTGGCGAAAAAAGCAGGCTGGTGCTGGCGACGATACTGGCCCGGCCGGTGAATCTACTCGTGCTGGATGAGCCGACCAATCACCTCGACGTGCAGTCGCGCGACGTATTGCTCGAAGCGATTCATCGCTTTCCGGGTACTGTCATGATCGTGAGCCACGATCGACATTTTTTACGTAAAATGAGCACGCGTGTATTTCGTCTGGATCGTCACGAGCTCAACGTATACGACGGTTCGTGGGAATATTATCTGGAAAAAACCGGGCAGACGGTTTGATCGTTTGAGCGGCCGAGGGTTCGCCGCGATGGCTTTTGCCACCTAGACCCTCGCTGCATAACGGGTGAGTGATATCGCACTCGTGACTGCCGTAATCAAAGTGGTAACTATCGTCGCGCAGACAATTGCCGCCGTTAGAAACGGCGCGTGGCGATTTGATTCGGATCCAACTTTGGTGTTCACTTACAATTATGATGAAATCCGCTAATCTCGGCAGTCAAGGTTTAAAGGTCTCGCGGTTAGGGCTCGGTTGTATGGGGATGTCCGATTTTTATTCGGGCCGCGACGACAAAGAGTCGATTGCAACGATTCACCGTGCTCTCGAACTCGGTATCAATTTTCTCGATACGGCCGATATGTACGGTCCGTTTACGAATGAAGTTTTAGTGGGCAAAGCACTAAAAGGTAAACGCGACAAAGTCATTCTCGCGACGAAGTTTGGTAACGAGCGCACGCCCGATGGCGCTTTTGTGGGAGTGAACGGTCGGCCCGAATACGTTATGAAAGCCTGCGAGGCTTCGCTGAAACGTTTGGGCGTCGATCATATTGATCTTTATTATCAGCATCGTGTCGACATCGATGTGCCGATTGAAGAAACGGTCGGCGCGATGTCGATGTTAGTGAAGCAAGGCAAAGTTCGTTATCTCGGGCTATCAGAGGCAAAACCTGAGACCATTCGCCGCGCTCATCGAGTTCATCCCATCACGGCGCTTCAAACCGAGTATTCGATTTGGACGCGTGATTGTGAATCAGAAATTCTCCCGACCATTCGCGAATTGGGGATCGGCTACGTAGCCTATAGCCCACTCGGCCGCGGTTTTTTGACCGGGCAGTTTAAAAGCCCCGATGATCTGCCGCGCGACGATTACAGAAGAAATCATCCGCGCTTTCAGGGTGAAAATTTTTATAAGAATCTCGAAATCGTAAAAAATATCGAAGAGCTAGCAAAACAAAAAAGGGTGACGCCCGCACAAATCGCGCTGGCTTGGGTTCTCGCGCAAGGTGATGACATTGTGCCGATACCGGGTACAAAAAAACGCGCTCGACTCGAAGAAAACATTGCCGCACTCGAGGTGAGTCTCACGAAATCGGAAATCTCAAGTCTTTCGCCGCGAATGAAAACGGCCGGGGATCGTTACGCCAATATGAATACTGTGAATCGGTAGCGGCACTTAAATTGAAGTAACCGATTCACACTTTGATTAAAACCGTTTCGCCAATGAAATCGCGAAGAGCTCGTTTCTTTGCATTGATGAGAATGATAAGGATGCCACCCAACGTCCAAGCTGAGCTGATCACACTTAAGGTATGGGGAGTGGCCCCCGAAATCAACGTGGCCCGATCGATCGCGTTCAACTGCTGAAACTGGGTGATTGAAATCGAATAGATAGCGTGAACCTGAATCACAGCGTAAATCGTGGCAAAGACGGTGTCGACTGAGCTTCGCATGAGGGCGTGGTGAAACTTGATCTTCGAAAAATCAGGCTGTGTGACTTTGATTTTAATAAACATTTTGCCGATGGTTTGCCCGCAAAGAGTATGAAAAAGTATCGGGTAAAAGACGCCAGTCAAAAATAAGATCCCAACTGCGCCGGTGGCGGCGTCTATTTGCGATTTAAACGGGAAGAAAATAACGTAAAACCAAGCTGGTAGCAGTATCACGCAATCGACGATGATGGCTTTGAGACGAAGCCATATGCCGGCATATCGACTTTTGTCTATGTCGGGTACCATATTTTAGATTGTAAGATTCAGCGACTGCGATTGGCAATGGCGCCGCGATTAACGGCGCTGGTTGTAGTAATAGGGCATTGTCGGGATGTAGTAAGGTGCACCGTATGGCGTGGTGTAGGTACCTGTGTACCCGTAGCTATAGTTGTAATTGTAACCGCCGGAGTACGGATAACCTGTATTGTAGGGATACGCGCCGTTATAACCGCTATTGTAACCGCCGCTACAAGTACCTGGCGCGATCACCTGACCTTGCGGGCTTACACACGAACTGCCATTCCAGCTATATCCGTATTGTTGGCAGACGGTTGGGTTGAGGGCGATGCCGGTCGGTAAACAACCGCCGCCGTATTGTCCGTATTGCCCGTATTGGCCGTAAGGGCCATACGGGTTGTTATTGTTGCTGCTCGATTTGCCGCATCCAACAAGGGCCGCAGCTGCAATTAATCCGATCGTCATGTAAATTAGTGTTTTCATACCAATCGTCTAACTTCAATAACTGTGCCGAAACAAGACAGGATGCAAACCGCCCATCTCACAGCGAAATTTGCGATGATTACATTTGTGTTGCGCGAGTCAAACTGAATAACATTTAGACGGGGAGCCAAGAAAGGTCACTTTGAGGGGTGAAGCCCAGGTAGGCAAGAACTGCCCACCTGGTCCATAAAAAGGGCCGAATTACTTTTTCGCTGAAAGTGCAGAGAATAATTGAGGGCCAACAGGAGTGCCCCAGCCCGTCGACAAATCATATCCAGTCACGGCCGGGTAGAACAAATTCGTCGAACTGTCGGCGATGTCATGAAATAAAGTTGCGCCCGCGCCTTTGCCCAGTTGGTAGATGACGGGGTCAGCGAAGCCCAATGTGGTGAGGCCGTTTTTCGCGCGAGCCTGATTGACGAGAGCGGTGTACGCCGCCCAGATCGGTGCCGCACAGCTTGTGCCGCCGTACTCATTCCACGCGCCGCCTTGATAGATTGCATAGCCCGTGTTCGGGTCGGCATCAAACGCGATGTCGGGGACCATTCTCATGGTTGATGAACCTTGATTAGCGGTTGAGGCGAGGCCGGTTTGCCAGGTCGGGATCTTCCACACGCTGCTGATACCGCCACCACCACCTTCGGGTTGACCTTGCTGCTCACTGTTTGCCACCGACCAACTCGTTTCATTGCTATAAGCACCATTCGCCGCAGTTGTTAGCGTCGTACCACCGGTCGCTACTATATAAGGTTGTGAGGCGGGGTCATCTACGCTCAAGGTCGAGCCGTCATCGTAGGCGCCCGAATCTCCGGAAGCCGCATAAATGGACTGACCTTGCGCCGCCATTTGCATAAAAATTTTGTTTTCAGAGTTCAAGTACGCCGCCGTATTTTGCGACTCAGGGCTACCCCAAGACGTGCTGACTTGTTTGGCAATATTGTCGTCGGCAATCTTACCGTAGACATCGACGGGGCCATTTTCGTTGTTGACTCCCTCATAGACGAGAATTTTCGCGGCGCCCGGGGCAACCGCCATCATGAGTTCGATATCAAGAACAACTTCGGGCGCGCCCTGCCCAGCCGAACCGTTGTAACCATCGATGAGAATGTTTTGAAGCGGAACGGGCGTTATACCGTAGCTTTGAGCGTAGGTGGCGATATCCGTCGGGGCGTAACCGTCGAGCTCCATGAGCGCGAGAGTTTGCCCGGCGCCCGTTGTACCCGCTGTTTGCAGGTGATAGGCCGATTGGATGTCAGCCGGGCCAAGGCCGCTACCGCTCGGCGGTGGTGTTGAGGAATTTGCCACGATCGGCCCGCGATGGAGCCGTCGAAGGCTCAACGGCTCGTAATGAGCGAAACTGTTCAAACCGATGATGCCCGCAATTTTCGGCGCAATCGCGCTATCAAGTTGCGGCTCCGAATCGGGCGCGAAGGCAAAGCGGCCGTCGGGTCTTAAATATTGATTCAAATGCACACCGAAAGTTTTTTCGACTTCTGATGCACGGCCTTGAACTTCTAGGGTGCTGGTTGTTTCACCCACAATTTGCAAATTGTGGCTCTGTAAATATTGAGCCACTTGAGCTACGTCTTGCTGTGTGGGGCCGAATTCGGCGCGAAACTGTTGCGTCGTCAGATAATGCCGATAAAGAGAATCATTCGGGTTGTACAGTCGATTGATGAGCGTTTGCAGCGCCAGCTCATTTCTCAAGTTCAGCGAAATGGTGAGGGTCATGGTTTTACTAGGTGCTAACTGCCCGACATTCAATGAATCAACCATTGCAGCATACGGCACGTGGCCCGCCATGGTTGTCAATTTGGCGCGAGCTCCTATTGAAAATGCGACACTCGAGAAGAGAAGACTGGCTTTAATCCATTTCATTTAATGACCCTCCTTGGTCCTGTTCCCAAATTAGTTTAATTGAAGGCTTAAATTTTCCTCATGTGAGGAATCAAGAATTGGACGTTTACCTTGTTTTTCTAGACAGTCGGCGTGGGGTCACCGTTCGGTAAACCGCGAGAATGTTTCAGTTTTGAATCCTCGAATGACTAGACGTGCAGAGCCCAGACCTTGCCAAAGCGCTCTACGCTCACAATCTGCCGCATGTGCGGGTCGATGTTATTTATTCGTCTAGAGTTTGAATCAGCGCTTCAATAAATCGTTGAGGCCCGGTGCCGTTTGAGTGCATGAAAAATAGAGACGGTTCCGTGAGTTCCACTTCTCCTATTCGATACGACCCGTTAAACGGCACAAGATCAACGCGCGCATAAAGATACGAATGGTTGAGTTTCTGTAAAGTCGATCGCGCGAGACTCAAAGCTTCAGGCGGCGGTTTTGTCGTATTTGTTTGCCCACCGTGTCGTTCGTTAATGCGAAAGTCATTTTTCTTCGGCGTCTTGACGACCGCGTGGCTGAACGATCCGTGAAAAAAGATCAACGACAATTCACCTCGAATTAAAATTTCGTGGCAGAACGGTTGAATCATCACATCTGAATCTTTTGCGATTCTGGTGATCACTTCAATCAACAGTTGCTGATTTGAACTTGCAATTCGGTGAGTTTCTCTGGCGCCCGCCGCCACGGCCGGTTTAATCACGTAATCGCCGCGGCTTAAGTTGCCTACGGTCGAAAGGATGTCATTCGCATTTTGTCGAACCCATGTTGTGGGGACGACGGGCACGCCGCGACTCTCGAGATCTTGCAAATAGCGTTTATCGAGGTTCCAAAGTAGCGTGTCGACGGGGTTCCATACTTTCACATTGAGTTGTTTTAACTTATGCAACCACTGCCGAAATTCATTGAGGCGATACTGATAATCCCACGTCGAGCGAATGACAATCGCAGCGAAGTCGGCCCAGTTCACGTCGGGCGAGCTCCAGATAACGGGTGTGGCAGCTAACCCTTTTGCTAGTAGCTGTTCAAAAAGAGGCTGATCGTCGGCCGGTAGGTTCGGGTATTCGTCGGATGTCGCGAACGCGATAGGGTCATTCATGGATAGATCATGTTTTACGAAAATTTCTTATCAAATACAAATCGCTGGCGGGACATGTTTTTGTCTGATTGGTCGCGCCAATGCTCCCTTACATATGCTTGAGCAGTTCGGGTCAGCGTCACTGGCCAAATATTGTGAAGGATCAGCCAAATGAGAGGTTTCATCTTTGTTGTCGTTGTCGCCACCGGCGCTCACAAGAAAAAGAAAGCGCCGGAGTAGCATTTGAGCAGCTCGAATTTAATCGAATGACGAACTCGGCTCAATAAGGCTAGAATAAACATTTCGTTAAACCGAGAATGAGGAGCCATCATGTCCGATGATTTAAAAGCCGAGATTGAACGTCTCAAAGCCGAGAACGCCGCATTGAAAACGAGGCCTAAAGCCGGCACGCTATCGATGAAGGTCAGTGAGAAGGGCGCCCTGTCGATTTACGGTATGGGGCGCTTTCCCGTTACGCTCTATAAAGAGCAATGGTTGAAACTGCTCGGTATCGCCGATGACATTAAAAAATTCATCGAAGAAAACGACGATCGTCTTAAAACCAAAGAGTAGTCGCGGGTTACTTGAACACGATGGTTCGATTGCCATCGATCAAAACTCGATCGTCTAGCACAAGCTCGAGGGCTCGTGCTAGCACCAAACGTTCAACGTCGCGGCCGCGTTTTGCCATTTCGTCGGCTGAACAGGTGTGGTCCACCGCGATTACGTCTTGAGTGATGATCGGCCCTTCATCGAGATCTTCGGTTACGAAGTGTGACGTCGCGCCGACGATTTTCACTCCTCGGTGATACGCCTGCTGATACGGGTTTTTGCCGATGAACGCCGGCAAAAATGAATGATGAATGTTGAGAATGCGCTCCGGAAATTGCGCGATAAAATTTTGCGTCAGAATGCGCATGTAGCGTGCGAGCACCAGATAATCCGGCTTGTATTCGCGCACGACCTTCAAAACCAGCTCTTCATGCTCGGCACGATCGAGATTGCGAACCGGAATTAGATGAAAAGGCAGGCCGAATCGTTTCGTCAATTCTTCGCAATCGGGGTTCGGGCTGATCACGGCTAATATTTGCGCCGATAATTCTTTGATCGAGTGCCGCAGCAACAAGTCGCCAACGCAGTGGGGTTCTTTTGAGCAAAACACCAAAAGCCGCCGAGGCGCCATTTCGCGCAGTTCGCAGTAGGACGGCTGCGGCAGCACATTCTTCAGCCTCGCGAGCAAAGCCTTGGCATCGTCCTCACCTTCAAACTGTAAGCGGGTGTAAAACCGTCTGGCGGAGTGGTCCACATACTCCTGGTTCTCCGTAATGTTCATCGACGATTTATAAAGTACGCCCGTGATCTGGTGGACGAGACCGGGGCGATCTTCACAGGCGATGCGGCTGACGTAAATGCTCATGCGGTTTATAACTCGTGTTTCGGCACGAATTGTCTCCCTCAAGGTTATTTATGAATTTCTACCGCCGGATATTCTTCAACGTACATTTCACCATAGGCCCCGAAATAGGTACAGGTGCGCTTTTCAAAATTGACATCATAACCAATGACACCGGCCTCCCAAGAAGACTTCAGAAACTGCGAGAAGGTACTTTCACCAGCTTGATCTAATCGTAAAGCCCGAATCAATGCTTCTTTCTCAAACTTCGGAACGTCGGTGGTTTCAGAGACAAGAGGTTGCCCTTGCTGTACGACGACGCCCATTTTGGTCAGGTAAATACTTTGGCACGACGGGAGAGACCAAAAGTTGCGCGTGACTCCCGCGAGCCTCAGCACTTCTGCTAGAACCGGAAAGCCACCCGCCCTGGGGCGGATGCTCATTGCGCGCTTTTGTGCTTCAACTAAGTTTTCAATGGCTTTGCTAATGAAATCTCCTATTCCGATGCCGACTCAAATAGCCGATAAACTGGGCGCGTGGTTGTATAACTTTCTGCAGTCGAACATCCAAAAATCGAAGTTGGGCGATACATGATATCGGGTATAATTGTATACTGGAATACCCGAAAATGGCCACTCAGAGAGAGTGGCGTCCCATCGGGACCAATATCCGAACTCTTGTATCCTATTGATTTCAGACCCTATTCATTTAGAAGGCGCACTCGAATTTCGTCAAAAGACGTTAAAACCATCGTCGAAATGTACCAAAACGGGTGCTCGCTCACCGATGTAGCAAAGCTCGTTCGCCGCTCGAAGGACCGGGTACGAAATGAGCTCTTGCGAAATGGAATCGAGCCGCGCGGGCGCATGACTCGAGCCAGGGATTCACATTCGCTCAAATCAGCTAAGCCCTCAGCTCGACTGCATTACGGTTTCTGCTATTTCGAAGGTCATATTGTAAAAGACCCGCGCGAATATCCGACTCTTAAGCTCATCCATCACCATTGGGTCAACGGCAAAACGGTGCAAGGGATTCGTGTCGAACTCAATCGAGCGAAAATCCCATCCCGCTCGTGTAAGCGCTGGAGCTGGGCAGCAGTTAAAAGCGTAGTGGATCGATTCAAAGATAAAACGGTCGTTTTACAAAAAGGAGAGGGAGTATGAATCTCGACAAGTTAATTGAATGGATCGTAGGTATTGTGCTGATATTTGTAACCCCTGCCTAATTCGCGCCTTGACCTGATCGGGTGCGCCGGGCGAAAGCGAGTGGGGTTTCGAGTTTCTCGCCACGCGCAGCCCGGTGAAGGCTCATAATCAAAAACGTTCTTGGGTCGACATCATTTTTCTTGCAAGACTCGATGACGGTAAAAAGTGTCGCGGCCGTTTCAGCGCCAGTATGATTGCCAGAGCCGTAGTAATTCTTGCGGCCGACAACCGCGTGGCGGATTGTTCGCTCGGCTTCATTATTTGAGAGCGGAAGCTTCGGCTCGGTCAAGAAGAGCATGAGCCCATCCCAGCGTTTAAGCGCGTATTCGATCGCTTTTCTCTTTTGGCTACCCGGACGCGATTTATGGGGCGGCGATTCTTCGATTAAGACGGACTTCAGTCGTTCGATAATCGGCTTACTTTTTTCAGCTCTGATTTTTCCGACGTCTTTAAGTGATTTTATTTGACGTTCGATTGCGAACAACTCATCGATAAGATCCAAAATTGGCTTTACACTCGGATCATGACTTTCGAGCGGCAAAAATTCTCGTCGAACGTGCGCCCAACAATAACCTTGCGGGATTTTAAGCTCGGCGAGTACATTATAGCCACTAAAGCCATCGGTGAGCGCAGGGCCCTTGTAGCCGCCGAGCTTTTCTTTTAATACTTGCCCAGAGCGCGTGGGTTTAAAAAAGTAATAACTTCCGTAGCGGTTTGAGATCACCCACATAAACCCATCTTTTTCGTTTCTGTTTTGTATCTTCCACGGCGTTTCATCGAGGTGAAGCGCCAGATCGCTCTTTAAAAGGTCTTCAACTAAAATTTCGTTTTGTATCGGCTCTAACGCCGCGGCGCCCAGGGCCGCCATTCGAGAAAGTGTACTCGTTTTCATCCCGATAAGCCCAAGGCTTTCCATCTCGCGCGTCTGTCTCTCAAGCGGCATGTGTGAGATATATTTGTCGGCAATCACAGCCGCCACAAAGTCGACCGTGTAGTTCATGCCCTTAAGTAACTCAGCCGGGCCTGGGGCCGTGACGATCACATCTTTTTCCGCACTCAGTTCTTCTTTGAGTTTAAATTTAAACTTTCGATGGATTTCTTTTACGTAGCGCCGCTCAATAAGTGTAACCTTCGTCGACTCGTCATAAAGACCGGTATCCACCCATTGCTCGGCCGATGGATTTTCAAGGCCGCGTGCTTCGCTCTCTTTGCAAAGCTCATCGTCTGTCGGCCGATCTTCGATAATGACCTCTTCAAGACCACTCCCTTTGGCTTTACCTTTTTGTTGAGCGTCTCTCGTCTCTGGCGCCGGGAATGCCGCCTGTGAGAAGGCAAGAGCCTCTTCTTGGCTCTTATCGCGCGGCCGATCGCTTGCCTCTGTTCGCCTTTCGGAGCTTTTGCCAAATATTTTTCGCCGCAATAGTTTTAGCTGCTCTTCGAGATTTTCAATCTTAAAGCTCGTTTGCGCGGCCTTGGCTTCTTCGCGTTCGATTTTATCGATGATTTTTTCAAGCTGTAAATTTTTGGCGGCCAAATCGTCGATCAACGCAAGTAAAACTCTCGGGTCTTCTTTCTCAAGGATTTGGCGCTCTCGATCGCTCAGCATATTCTTGATGTTGACCCGTGCCCGTCGGCAATGCAAATGACTCCCTTTGCGTCACGACAGGTTGAAACGATCGGTCGATGAGTGGCCCGCGAAGAACGCTGCCGTGAACGATCAGTTTTAGCTCTTGCAATGAGATCTCGGCGCGCCCCAAAAGTTCGGCATGCGACATGAAGCCCCCGCGTTCCATTCGCTTTGCAATCAGCACAAGGCCCGAGCCATCGTAAATTAATAGTTTAAGCCGGCGTCGGTTTTTACCAAAGAAGATGTACACATGACCCTGGTTCATCTCGGCCCGCATCTGATGCACGCAAAAACTCAAGAGCTTTTCAAAACCGGCTCGCATGTCGATCGCCTCTCGATACACAAATACTCTCATGCCCCTTTTTTCGAAAAACACTTTTTACCCCCGCGCCCTCAAAACTTCGATCACCATGTGCGCGGGCAACCCTTCAATCAAAAACCCATCCGGGGTTGTAACCGTCACCGTTACATCTCCTGCTTTTTCTGCAACCGTGACGGTTGCAGATGGGGGTTTTGCCGGCACCGTCACCGTTAAATTGTGAAACTTCTTAAGTTGGGCGTTGCGATTATACCGCCACTGGCAAACCGTTTCATACGGCACCAGAGTCTGGGCGGCGATTGCTTTTGGCTTAAGCCCAATATTGCCGAGCTCGCAAACCCGATCGATGATCGATCTCGGCCACGGCCGTCGGCCTTCACCAACTTCGTTGATATACTGTTCACGAATCTGCCTGATCTCGCTAATTAACTGTTCGGCTTCTCTCATCGCGCACCTCGCTCGGACGCGATTCTACTGCGGTCGATTGTCCTGTTTTAGGCGCGAATTAGGCAGGGGTTACTGATATTTGCAGTAACGGGTCATCTCGATGATCTCCAACATTGGATTTGGAAAGAGCAGGCCAAACTAATTTACGCCTCTCGGCCGGCGACATGGGGTGATCCGAGTTTTTTGAAAACGGACAGGTGAACGACTGCCGACCTTTGCGACAGCGAGAGCGACAGATTCTTTCGAGCGATCCCCGTCGGGAATGTCTCCCGTTGGGAGCCTAACTCAAAAATAACTCTAATTATGCTCATCTATTTCCAAAGTGCCCTGCTGTTTTAAATCCATTAGAGACTGAAATGAGGGAATTAGATACCTATGTTTTTCAGCTGGCTTAGTGCTTGCCGATACCTGATTCGAATTAATCTCAAATACGGGGTAGTATGTTGAAAAACCCTTATAGGGGAGTTCGTCAACAGCAACTCCCGACACCTGACTTTGAGATTGTATCCCACTCGATATTTTAATTTTTATCGTAGGAGTTTGTGCACAATTCGTGCAAACCAGAGCGGGCGACTCTGCAAGTTTTAACATCTCACCGTTCAGAGTAGTCTGACTCACTCCTTGTGCCACCAAGGTTTCCCACCTAGCCTTTAACATTAAATTGGAAAACTCTAGTGGGTGTTCGGCCTTTTCTATTTTTGTATGTCCCGAAATCGCGTCGTTCCAGACTTGAACATCGTCCGAAGTATCAGCTTGGGGAATTTGAGAACCGAGTGCCTTCCATTCATCAGCATGAATAGCAATCTGAGATTCACGTATAAATCTAATTTTCTCATTTCTAGTGGACGTATATGGAGGTGCACTTAAATGAGCACTTTGGTCTGCGTCAAGAATGACATATATAAGGCTCTGCACATTATTGTCTATAGCGGCCCAGTCGGATCGGCTTTTCTGGTATGTATCCCAAGCTATAGTAATAATCCCCGCTAAAATGACTGCAATGATTCCTCCGCTGATTAAAATTTCAAATAATTTTTTTGATCTTTTTGTTCTAGTAGATCGCATTTTTGCCGGGACATCTAATTTTGGATTCCCACCCGATTTATATGTTTCCACTTTAGGCCTCCAAAAGAGAATTATTTTACTGGTTGAATAATTTCAGCGGCTAATGCGGAAACGATACTCCAGAAAATTCTAGCATCGTCATTAGAAACCTCCACGCCATGAGAAAATTCTTTCTGCGGATGAATATAGTTTCTGTAGTCACGTAAGACCACGCCTACATCTTTTGCTGCCTTACCGATCCACAGCATTTCGTGGGCCACATCAAGGTATACGGCTAACGTCCATTTACTTAATTCAATCTTTTTTCCAGTTTTTGGGTCGTTCGGAACAGACTTGCACTTATATAGAATATTTTTATCTGGATAAGTATTTACCTTTGCCAAAAGTAGACCTTCTAGCAGACCGCCCATCATTACAGTAGCCGCGAGATTGGCGTTTGTACGAATACAAAGTTCCGTTTCTCTCCATCTTTTTTCCAAAATACTCTGCATTTTATTGTCTGATATCAGAGGTGAAAAACTTGGAACCACACTTCTAGACGAAGATGTATAGGGTTTAATTAACACATATTTCTGGCTATCTATCAATTTGGCCTGCAATTCTTTAATTGTTTTGATAATGCCATTTCGAGTCGGATTTTTGTCACCATTCTCTAAAAGAGATGTATAACCAGCATCAATTTTTTCCAGGGAATCTTTGGGCAATAAATTTATTAGCATGTCTCTATGGTTCTTAAACCACGATAATGCCACGGCCTTGAGGTGAAATTTTTCGCTATTGCGCTGAACTTGTTTCCGATGAGACTTTTTTAGCGAGGACTGAAGTTTTTTGACTTCTGATATGGCTACTTCTAATCGATCGTGGCCCATAGTCTACGACCTTATTTTCTTCGTCTGGGTCTTTTGGATTTTGAGTTCATCCTCGTCGCTCTTTTTTTAATTGCTTTAGATTTGCCAGTACCATCTCCTGGCAGCACCATAGCCACTAGGTTTTCCCCAACCGAGTTAATTCTAAAATGTCCCCGGTCGCCGGCGTTATCTAGCAATCCCATGTTTTTTGCATTAGTTAGTACTTGTGATGGGCGTGGTGGACGCTTTCGATTTGCTAATCGAATTGCGTCGGTTAAATCAGTTGAGTTTATTGCATCTTTTTTTTGGTCATCTGGAGCTTCGAAAGTGTAGTAGTAAGCAATAGTTGCAGCGAGCTGTATATCATTTTTTGGATTCTTTTCTTCAATAAATGATCTTATATTGTTAGATCTTTGTTTTGGAGCTTGTATCCCAGAGCCCTGGCTGCTACGTGCGGGATCATTTGGATTTTCTGGAGGCAAAATTTGAACTCCGGCTGAGCCGCCAAATAGCGCAGAAACTGCTGCGAATACTTTAGCAATGTCATCTTGACCCAGATTCTTAACCAGGTCATATATTTTTCCGACTAATGTTCCGATGTTTTCATCCGACATGTTACCTCCGCTATTCGGTTAAAAATTTCACATCCAAGCCTAGGCGGTCCTCGTTAATAATTCCGTCAATGCCCTCGTCTCCGCTCTGTCCAATTGCCCTTCCAGCTTCCTTGCGAGATCCGCCGTATCCCATTTTCACGATAGTATCGACCACAAGGCGCTCGAAGAACTGAGGGCTACAAGACTTTACTTTGTCGAGGAGCTCGTCAAGGAGACTTGCTTTCAGCTCTTGGTAGGACTCTTCAAGGAGTTCTTCTGGGGTGGACGAGTCCATTGCGCTAGAAGTAGAATTTAATGGAGCCGTGCCATTATCTTTGTTGTGCTCAACAGATCGAAAAGCCTCAAATTCTGGAAAGCGATTTAGAAACGCAATATTAATTGTTGACGGATTTTCAGCCAGTACTTGGCGCCATCGTTCAGTAATTTCGATCATGCCTCTTTGTGGCGATGCGAGTAGACCCGCCTTTTTCATGTATGTCCGAGCCCATCCGACTCTGTTAGCAATTACTTCCTGCTTACCACTGGGCAGGAGCGTGGATCGCTCTTCTTTACCAAGGTTAAAATCTTTGGAGATACGGTCGATCGCATTTCTAACTGAAATGGGGCTGTTTTGTGCGACTAGGCACAATAGTGGCAGCATTACCGTCTGGTAGTCTGGGATGGACATGAATTCTCCTGATGAACAAGCTCAAACTCTCTTCGACCATAAACGAAATCTACTTTATATGCGTAGTGGCTGGACTTTCGTCACAAGTAAAAGAAGTTTCCAACTTTAACTTCGGTTCTCAGATAAAAGTTTACGAAAATCTGAGCCTCCAGGACTGTCTCCACAGAGTTTCTGGTGAGTGGGACCGACAGACGGGCCTTTCGTTTTTGAGGTGCGTTGGATGAGGCGGGTGGATAAGCTCGAATATTAGATCCATTAGTGGCGGGCCATGCGAGTGCATTACCGGGTGCTTTATTGCTATTCAAAATAAAGATACACGTCGCGATGTGACGCAGGCATGTCCGATAATCAGACAGACGCTCCATTATTCGATATCATCATGGTATGTTCTCCGGCCATGGACACGTTGACTAGGGCTCAACGAAGCGAGCGAATGAGACTAGTGAAATCGCGAGGTACGACACCTGAGCTTTTGGTAAAGCGTTTGCTGAAATCCATGCGCCTCAAATTCAATACCCATGACGCATCTGTACCCGGCAGTCCAGATTTTGTATTCCGCCGACAGGGAAAGGTGATCTTCGTTCATGGGTGCTTTTGGCATAGGCACGCATCGTGTCACAACGGTCGGCGCCTACCGAAATCTCGGCTGGATTTCTGGAAAATAAAGTTAGATAAAAATAGAAGACGAGATTTGCGAATTCTTCGTCAACTCAATCGGTTAGGGTGGAGCTATCTCGTAATTTGGGAATGCCAACTTAATCCGCCGGAGCGAATAGAAAAACGAATTCGCGTTTTTCTCAAAAAGCGGGGGACTAATTGAATTCAGTCGAACTGTTTACTGGGGCTGGTGGTTTAGCTCTTGGCGTATCTTCGTGCGGGTTCAAGCATCTTGCCGTCGTCGAATGGGACCGCGATGCTTGTAATACGGTTCGACTCAATCAAGCAAAAGCTAACTCGCTGACGCGACATTGGCCCCTTCATGAAATGGATGTGACTAAGTTCGATTTTAAAGCGATTCGTGAAGACATCGATTTACTCGGCGGTGGCCCCCCGTGCCAACCGTTCTCATTGGCCGGTAAACATAGAGGTCATACCGATGAACGCAATATGTTCCCGCAAGTTTTTCGCGCCGTCCGTGACCTTCGCCCAAAGGCGGTATTGATCGAAAATGTTAAAGGCTTGGCCCGAGCATCTTTTCGTGACTACTTAAATTATATTTTGCTTCAACTAAGAACGCCTCAAATTCAACGACGAAAAGATGAAGACTGGTGCGAGCATTCGGCTCGCCTTTTCAAGGCTAGAGTCAGTCAGATGACCAATCTAGAATATGATGTTCAAGTAAAACTGATTAACTCCGCCGATTACGGCGTGCCTCAAAAACGCGAGCGAGTCATCATTGTGGGATTCCGTCGCGATCTCAGAGTAAAGTGGTCGTATCCGATCGCGACCCATTCTCACGAAGCACTTTTGTATTCGCAATGGGTGACCGGCGAATATTGGGATCGGCATAAAATTTTAAAAAAAGATCGGCCCACAACGCCGAAACGTTATCTGAAAAAAATTGAAAGTATGAAGGGCTTGTTGATCCCGCCGCCGGAATTACCCTGGGTAACGGTACGCGACGCTTTAGCGGGGTTGCCTTGCCCAGAGAAAGAGGCGAAGAATCCCAGCTTTGAAAATCATCTGTTTAACCCTGGCGCGAAATCGTATCAGGGCCACACTGGCAGCCCGCTTGATGAGCCCGCCAAAACATTAAAGGCCGGCGACCACGGAGTTCCAGGAGGCGAAAATATGCTACTGCGACCCGACGGCTCCATCCGCTACTTCACAGTGAGGGAGTGCGCGCGCCTGCAAACCTTTCCAGATGATTATGTTTTTTCAGGCGCATGGTCGGAATCCATGAGGCAACTCGGCAACGCAGTACCGATGAAGCTCGCTCAAATCGTCGCCAACAAAATCAAAGAAGAGTTAATTGCAGCGAAAAAACGCGCGAAAGCGACACCCGAAAGGAATCCCCGCATTGAAGAACCCGCCCTACAATCCCCTTGATAAAAAGAATTTAGGTAAAAGCATTGCCGAGTCCATGCTTGTTGGAGAGGTCCATCCGCTTCCGCCTAAGGAATTTGAGGGTGCGGGAATTTACGCCATTTACTACATTGGCGACTTTGCACCTTATATGAAATTGAAAGAAAAGAATCTGAAAGAAAATTACTCTTCGCCGATATATGTCGGCAAAGCTGTGCCAGCGGGCGCTCGACGCGGCGGTTTAGGTTTGGATGCTAAACCTGGCAAAGTGCTTTTCAAGCGTTTACAGGAACACGCGGATAGCATCGAACAGACGTCAAATCTCAAACTTTCTGATTTCAAGTGCCGATTTCTTTCAGTGGATGACATCTGGATACCACTAGGCGAGTCACTGTTAATAGAAATGTTTCAGCCGCTTTGGAACCACAAAATCGATGGCTTCGGTAATCATGATCCTGGCGCAGGCCGCCACAAGGGAAAGCGGTCAGCATGGGACGTTATTCATCCCGGTCGCTCGTGGGCTAAAAAACTCCAGCCAAACGCAAATACCATGAGCGAACTTCTCAAGGAAGCAAAAGAATTTTTAGCTGCCGAAAAACGGCCATCGACGACCGTAAAAATTCCGAAAGATGTATAGTCACGGCTTTTGCTGTGACGTGCGAAGCAATCTCGATACGCTTATTCACAGGACCACAATCTGTATCCGTGCAAGCTCACCCTTAGGCAATAGATAAACTCCGCTCTTGCGACAACGGGTGCGGATCTCCGAATCATCGAAATGTCCGGTTACGAGATACCGACGACCGCTATCAGGAAGACGGTCAAGTATATCGAGGCCACTAACGCTCGATTTAATATCATAGTCGAAAAGATAGTGTATCCGACCGGCGGTCGGCGCGGGCATCCGAAGTAGTTTTTCAACTTCAGCGTCCGACGATGCAAACTGGGCCTGTTCGAGGGCGCCGACTTCTTCAAGGCGCATTTTCCACAAACTGTGAGCTGATTGTTGGTCGTCCAAGATTATAAGGCGATCATCTTTCGCGAATTTCAAACGCGGAATATACCAACTTGCACGATCTTCTATGGGTAATCGAATCAGTACAGTTGTCGATTGGCCGGGAGTAGACGTAGCGCTAATTTGTCCGCCCCATCTCTCGATCCGCGCCTTCGCGTGGTGAAGTCCAATTCCGGATCCAGTAGGTTTTCCGCTCGAAAAGCCGTATTCAAAAATTCGAGGCAAGATTTCGGGAGAGATACCGGAGCCAGAGTCATCGATACTAATTTGAACTTCGGGTCCGATGTCGCGGGCAGCAATTGTGATCTGACCGCGTCCCGAGATGGCATCAACTGAATTACTAACGATGTTGGCAAGCAGCGCGCGGAGTTCGTGTGGCACATGATGGATCAACGCGGACACGATTGAATCGTCGATATCATAGGTGAAGCGTATTCGTTTTGGAATTGTAACCGAAATTTCGCGCAATGCTTGAATTAGTGTGTCGTAAATTTCTGACGACTCGTTTTTGGCAATGTCGTTGGGCACTTTGGTTTCGTCGAGCGCCGAAACGATAGAATTTATTTGTGAGATCGAACTTAGAATAAGTTCGCGATCGGCCTTAACCGAATCAGGGAGTCGGGCCGGTATTCTCATAAGTGCAGCCAGAGGAGTCCGAAGATTATGGCGCACTTCGCGCGCGATGTCGGCTTTCGCCTGCGCTTCAGCTCCTTTCATTTCCTTTTCAAGCTGCTCGATTAGTTTTTGCTTCATATAGCGCGTCTGAGGAATCGACACCAAAACAAGAAGCATCCAAATAATCACTGCGTACGGTGCAAGGCGAAGGCGGTTGTATTCGAAGGTGATCGTATCGTGGTAATCGGCGCCAAGCTCAGTGTCAGCCGACAAGGTGATTTTATTCTTCACGAGATCCCGCCAAAAGGAATTGGACCGGCCAGATACTGAAGCCGGAAGAGTGAAGTTGCGACTTCGATCGCTCGACGTAAAGTCGATTCGAGTAAATCCGTTGAGACGTGTATCTTCGAGTGAGAGGCCAACTTCGCGAAAGTCTTCAGCCTGAACAAGACGCGTAATGAACTTTGTTGCTTCGCCAGCGATTGAATTTAACTGATATGAATTGATTACCACTGACAGTCCAATGACAACGATCAGTGCGAGCGAGGCCGCAATCGTCTGTTTCGCCTCAAATTGTCGAATTTTCTGCCGAAGTTCGTTTGTCATTGACGAACCTCCGACTCGTGATCGCGTACAAGCTTGTAGCGGACGGGGGAAATGGGGCAATCCCGTAGGGATATGATTCCCGAAATGTCGACTGTCTCGCGCACAAGATGCGGCGTCAGTTCTAATGAATTGGAGCTAGAGTTGGGGCCGGAGGCGCCGTCGACAAACAGAGGCCAAATTCCATTGAGGTAATCTGGGTTGCAGAACCAAGCCTCCTTGTCGGCCTTTACTTCAGCCAAAAAAGTTTCAGGCGAATCCTTAAAACGGGCGAAATTCGCCAGCGCTTCGCACATTGCTCGTGTGGCGGCCGAATCTAACTCTGAACTCAATGCAAGCCCTAACAATAATGGACAGCATTGACGGCCACCAATTAGGCAAACAACTCCAGTCCAATTTGCCGCCGTATTCATTTGATAAAAACTAATTGGAACGTCGGCATTTTGCTTATGAAATGCTTCAGCAAGCTTCAGTGTGGCAGTTGCTTTAATCCTTCGAAACGGTTCGTGAGCCAATATTTGCCTTGTAAAATAATACCGCTCAAGGGCTTCATTTTTTGCGTGATCATCGGCGCTGTTGTGCCCCGATACCGCGAAACCTTCTGAAGAAAAGCGAAGCGACTGGCAAATGAACCGCTCGATTGCTTCCGACGAAGCTTTTTCAACAGCGAGATCTTGGTCGAAGTCTATCCCGCGTCCAACAGATTCGATGTCACCCACAGAAATTCGAGCTTCAAAATCATAAAGTCCGCGAAAATACCGCGTAGGCCACGTGTATTCGGTGAAGCGCGGGTTCATGGTGGTTCGTCGTTTGACGAGCCATTTGGTTAATTTCGTTTTATCAGCCATAACTGGTTATTCGCGTAGAATTGTGAAAGGTCGATGCGCCACGGTTTTCTTGCCAGCGCTGTATACGGCGAGGCCACGAGCGGCACAATAACGGGCTCAGTGAGTGCATCGAAGTGTAGCTTTTGAAGCTCTCTCATGCGTGCGTCGCGATCGTTGATCGACATATAGTGGGCAATCCATTTCGCGCGCTCGGGTTTCGTAAGACCCAGTAGGCCGGCATTCAATGAATATGAAATGAGATTGATGTCTTCCATAAATGAAGTGTCAGTGCTTGCGATAAATGCATGCGGCATATCGTCGAGTGACGGGTATGTTCGAAAATCAGGAACGTGGGTTTCATTATAAACATTTGCTTCAGGCAGGTATTTTTGGATGGCGCTCTGCCAAATAGCTGTATCGCCACGACGAATTAGTCCCAACTTAATTTTTGTGTCGGGTCTTTTGTTAGCGCGATTAGCGTCGGCGGGTACGAAAAGTGCGGCGAGCTTTTTCTTTTGAGTGGCATCTAGACCGCCACCGCCTAAGTTCGGAAAGAACTCTGAAACCTCCTCGTAGCCGGAGGCTGGTTTGTAGATGTCACGAAAAGCTTCGCGAACCATTCTGCCAATGTAGAGGCGCCGGTCCTTCGACAGGTTTTTGAGACCGCGTTCGGTGAACACAAGAAGCATCTCTTGAATATTCATCGACTTAAAAAGATTAAATTCAGGATGCAATCGGGCGAACGGCAGTACGTCTTCGGCCCGCGCTGAGTCTACTGTGGTGATCAGATCGACTTTGTTATTCAAAATGGCATCGAGGCTAGCGCCAGCCGTTAGCTCTGGCACAAGTTGAACAATCTGCGGGATATCTTTGCTTGCGTGGTAGTGGTGTGGATTCAGTTTTAGTTCAATTCGGCCATCGCCGTCGTCTTTTGCAACGTAATACGGTCCGCTAGTTTCTTTGAAATTTACAATCTTAAGTGTAGTCGGGTCACAACTTGATCGGGGGATGATCGCGAAATCTATCGCGGCGAGCATCGGAAGTAGGAATGGCTTTTTCTCACTTGCCTTGATAATAACAGTGTTGCCCTCGCTTTGAATATCGGGGCAATCATCTTCAACTGTTTTCAGTTGGATACCAGGGCAAACCAAGTCTTTAAAATTACCGTGTGTGTTGCCGGTTAGCACTAAAAGGCGCTTAAGAGAAAAGACAACGTCTGCCGCCGTAATCGGCGTGCCGTTTTCAGTTTTCAAGTTATCGCGAATTTTTAGATGCAGCTCGTTTCCGACCCAATCAGCTCTTTCAGCGACGCCGGATTGGAGGTCGCCTGCTCGATCAAATTCTACAAGCGGCGAAAATACATTTTCTAAAAAAATATATTCGTATGCAAAATGAATCTTTGTCGGCTCATACGCCGTCGCCGATTGAGCTACTGGGAAGGAGACCCGTAGAACCTCATCTTTATCCGTTGAATTCTTCATATAAAAATATGCTCCTCCAATTAATCCAACAACTATGAGAATACCAATGAGCCGAATCGATGACATTTGAAGTCCTTAGTTATTGCCATTTGAATTGCCCTGTTCGTCGCCGCCATTCAATAGCGCGGGTGGTGTGCTTAAATGCGCAGCACCGCCTTGGATGCAAACTGTTAACAAGTGCGAGTTGGCGTTTTTGAGCAGGCCCAATTGCTTGAGCTGAGAAATTACGTCGCCATCGAACTGCATACACTCTTTGGAGTCGGCAACGAGAACATTTTCATCAACCAAAATGCTAATGGCCTTTGCAATCTCCATGGCGTTGGCTGGGGCAGGTAGATTCTGTTGAAAATTCAGGTTGCCATCAAATTGCAGGCAGTCGCGGGAGTCCGTGTCGAGAACGCGCTCATCAACGACGATATCAATCGCGTTGGTGATCTCAATTTTCTCTTGCAGTGACAGCGAGCGCTTCGCCTGCGTTTGCGCCGCAGGTTGTGCACCGTAGGTTTTCACACCGGCCATTATAGCCGCGAGAGTAAAGATTAGATTTTTTGTTTTCATGCTCCGATCTCCTGATTTGGGTCTTTGTCTGGTTGGTTAACTTTAAATCCATATTTTTTCATCTTGTCGCGAAACGTACTGATATTCATTTGCAGCTCTCGTGCGGCCGCCGAGATGTTCCCATGCGATTTTTCAAGAGCTTGCTGGATTAAGCGGCGCTCTTCATTAACGGTGTTAAATCGAAATGATTCATAATGTTTGGATTTGGCGGGGGCCGATCCTTTAGATGCAGACGGCGTCTTCAAAACGCTGAGATCGAGGCTCGATCCTTCAGATAAGAGGACCATTCGCGTGATTGCATTTTTGAGTTCGCGAACGTTACCGGGCCAAGGCATACGCTTCAACTCGTCGGCGACTTGGGGGGTGAGGATCTTTTGCTTTTGATGGTCATGATTCGCTTCTTCGATGAATCGCTTCGCAAGCACGGGAATGTCTTCAGTTCGTTCGCGAAGCGGTAACACGTGTATTGGCAGTGCATTTAGTCGATGAAATAAATCTCTACGAAATTGGTCACGGTCGATCTTCTGTTCAAGAGGCGCGTTGGTCGCGGCGATCACGCGCACATCAAGCTTTTTGGCTGTGTTTGAGCCAACGGGCATAACCGTCATTTCTTCTAAAACGCGCAGAAGTGTCGCCTGCAAGTGGTGTGGCATATCGCCTATCTCGTCGAGAAAAATAGTTCCCTTGTCAGCCGCTTGAAATTTGCCATCCTTTTTGGCGTCGGCTCCGGTGAAAGCCCCCTTTTCGTGACCGAAAAGTTCACTCTCGATTAAATTCGCCGGAATCGATGCGCAGTTTACGGCGATGAACGGCTTATTCGCTCGCGGAGAGTGCGCGTGAATTGCCTTTGCGATCTTTTCTTTGCCGGTGCCGTTTTCGCCTCGAATCAGAACGGAAGCACTTGTCGGTGCGAACTTGAGAATGAGATTTGCGACTTCGGCCATGTGGTGCGAGACGCTCGTTAGGTTCACGCTTTCAATAATCTTTCGCCGGTCGGTTTCGTCAATGATCTGAATCGGTTTAAATCGATGCTCGACCTCCTGGCAGATGCGATGAATGATCCCAAGCAACTTCATATCCGACGAGCCCTTAGAAACAAAAAAGATCGCGCCGCTTCGGAGTGTTAAATTGTGAACTTCATCTGATTTGTCTCCAGAAAAAGCTATAAGCGTTAGATTGGGGTCAAGTTCGCGGATTCGTCTAATGACGTCAGCGCCCGAGATCTCGGGCATGTGATAGTCAATTAGGCCGAGCGAAAACGGAATGGTCTTTTGCTTTACGAGGGCTATGCCTTCTTCGGGATGCGATATCGCCTTAACAAAGAACCCTTCGCCTTCAAGAAAAGTCTTCGTTGATTGCAAAAACCCAGGATCATCATCGATAAGTAAAATGTAGTGTTTCATGTTTTTCTCTGATATCTGTTACATCAATAATCGTGCCAGCCGCTTATTCCTCATTTGCCACGTCTCTAGGACTCCAAATCGGTTCAGTTTAGAGATGGTGGTTTGCTCGTCCGTATTCGGAGTCCAGCGCGATATGGAAATAATTCACGAGGCGTTTCACGATGGGGTAACCGGACGGCACAATTTAAATGAAATCGCGCAGTTGAAAGTTGGCCGGGGTAACGGATTTCCGTTAGGTGGTCGGGCAACGAAGCGTTGCGTAATTGAGATTGACGAGTAAACGAAAATTCTCAATTCTAGGTGAAATCGGTTAATCTGGGGATGTCGTGGACCAATTAGATCTTCGGGAGTTGGTTGAATTTTTGGCAAAAGTGCTTGTCGATAATCCCGATAAAGTAGAAGTGAATGAAATCGTAGGCGAACAGACAACCGTTGTGGAATTGCGGGTCGCAAAAGAGGACCTGGGAAAAGTAATAGGCAAGCAAGGCCGAACGGCGCAGTCCATTAGAACAATTCTCAACGCCGCCAGCACGAGACTTAAGAAAAGGGCCGTTTTGGAAATAGTTGAATAATCAACGAATCATAAGTTTGTTTTGCCCCAGGGTTTGTAAACTGAGAAGACAGTGATGATTATTAACAACACTAATCCGCCTCCAGAGTGAATAATCATTTCGAGCTTTTCGTGATGCAAATTATTGTTCAAAATTTGCCCAGCTACCGCCGCTTCAGACAAGCGCTCCATTATTCGAACTTTTGTTATTAAAACGACAGTCGCGAACACAGTTAGGCCAAATTTTACGAGAACCCAATAGTATCTGACTAAACCCCATCTCGACTTAAGGGCTTGAATGATTCCGATAACAAGCGACACGCACGCGATCGGCACGATGACAAATCGTCCAATAATATCCATATCGATGTAACTTGCTCGAACCAAAAGTTCATTCTGGCTTATAACTCCGACCGCCGCCAAAGCTAGAAAGGCCACTACGGAACCTAGCCAACCGACAGAGGTTACGATATGAAGCGTTAGCAGTATATTTCGAGTGCTTCTAGGTATTGCCATCATTTTTTCGGTTTTGATGGGTTCGCTCAATGGAATCTCCAATTTTGACGCTTTATAGATAGACGTTTGAAGATTGGAATTATTGTAGCATGAACGTAAGCTAGCGGTAGCTGGAGATATTCATGGAACTTCTAAAGCATTTTATTAACGTCACGAAGCTGCATCCAATTCTTGTTAATTTTACGGCAGCGCTTATTCCTTTTTCGATTTTTACAGACTGTGTGGCGAAGTATAAAAACGCCGTTAACTTGCGCGACTTTGGTTGGTGGACATTGTTGTGTGCGGCGGTCGTCACTCCGGTTACAGCAGCGGCAGGATGGTTATTCTGGATGAAAGACGATAATGGAGTCGCGGGCATGACCATTCACAAATGGCTTGGTACTGGAATTGCCGTTTTACTGTTCGGGTTATTTTATTTTAGACACCGATTTTATCGGCAACAGAAATTCGTGAGTTCGCTTTACATCATTGTGGCGATTCTTTTTGTTTTAGCGTTGATATATCAGGGACATCTTGGCGGCATTCAAACCTACAGCGGAATGTGAGTTCCCTTTTTCAAGGTGAAGTTCCATTTCCATATTGCGAATATCGCCGGATAAACAACAAGCTCCATAGCAAATGATGTTAAAATGCCGCCGAGCATAGGCGCCGCAATTCGCTTCATAACATCTGCGCCGGCGTGAGCAGACCCTGCCCACATGATCGGCAAAAGAGCCATAACAAGGCACGCGACTGTCATGATTTTGGGACGTACACGTTTGACCGCACCGTGATAAATCGCTTCACGCAAATCTTCGAACGTGCGCATTCGACCCGACTTCACCGCGTCGTCGAATGCAATGTCGAGATAAAGAAGCATAAAAATTCCCGTTTCGGCATCGACTCCCAAGAGGGCAATAAGACCGACCCATACGGCAATACTCATGTTGTATCCGAGAAAGAAAAGAAGCCAAACCGCGCCTACGGCAGAAAACGGCACAGCCAGTAAAACAATCGCCGTTTTGGGCCATGATTTTGTGTTGGCGAACAAAAGGAGAATTATAATGAAAAGAGTGATCGGAAGTATAACTTTCAGTCGCTTTCGAACCCGAACCATATTTTCATATTGGCCGCTCCAGTGAAGTACGACGCCGTCAGGTAAATGTAGATCCCGAGCGACAATTTTCTTGGCAGCGGAAATATAACTACCGACGTCTCGTCCAGATACATCTACGTAAACATAACTTGTGAGCATTCCGTTTTCATTTCGAATCATGTCAGGGCCACGGACCATTCCAATGTCCGCGACTTCTCCCATCGGAATTTGCGCGCCCGATGGAGTGGCGATGAGCACGTGTTTTAAGGCATCGACGTTACTTCGGTAATCTTGAAAATATCGCACGTTAATCGAATATCGCTCCCGCCCCTCGATTGTTTTTGAAACTTCTTCGCCGCCGACTGCGGTCATGAGCGCGTCTTGGGCATTGGCAATGCTAAGCCCATAACGTGCGAGCTTTTCTCGATTAAAATTAAAGTCTAAAAAATAGCCCGCGCCAGCGCGTTCGGCAAAAGCGCTTCGTGTGCCTTTAACTTTTGGTAAAATCGTCTCGAGTTCTTCGCCGACTTTTTGAATTTGATCGAGGTTATTCCCATAGATTTTGATCCCAACGGGGGTACGAATGCCGGTTGTGAGCATGTCGATTCGATTGCGAATTGGCATCGTCCACGCATTTGTCGCACCCGCGAATTTCATTTTTTTGTCCATTTTAGAAATGAGTTCTTGCCAACTCAAATGGTTCGGCCATTCATTTTGCGGCTTTAGCATGATGGTGGTTTCAATCATTGAAAGCGGCGCTGGATCTGTTGAAGTGTCGGCGTGTCCAGCCTTGCCCCAAACACGCTCCACTTCAGGAAAAGACTTCAGCACTTGGTCTTGCCTTGTAAGCAAATCTTGCGCTTGACTGACTGATATGCCAGGCAGTGTTGTCGGCATATAAAGAATCGTGCCTTCATTGAGCGGCGGCATGAATTCCGAGCCGAGCTTCAAATAAGCGGGAATGGTAAGTAATAGAATTGCGAGTGCCCCAATAATCACTTTGTTTCTGTGTTCAACTGTCCAATGAAGAACGGGGCCATAATATTTAAAAAAGAAGTGGCTGATCGGGTGCTTTTCTTCTGGGAACGCGCGAAATTTTTTAAAACTCACCATGATGGCGGGCACGAGCGTAATACTCAATAATGCGGCCGCTATCATCGAAAAATTCTTAGTGTAAGCAAGAGGTTTAAAAAGTCGACCTTCTTGCGCTTGTAGCGCGAATATCGGCAAAAATGAAACCGCTATCACGAGAAGTGAATAAAAACTTGCCGGTCCCACTTCTTTGACAGCTTCGACCATCACATCTTGAAGACGTCTGGCTTTGCCGGTTTGCTCCCATATTTCGGTGTGTTTGTGTGCATTTTCGACAACGACAATTGCGGCGTCGACCATGGCGCCGATTGCAATGGCAATGCCCCCGAGACTCATAATGTTGGATGAGATCCCGAGCCAATACATGGGAATAAAACTCAAGAGAACCGCCAGCGGCAGAGTCGCGATCGGAAGAATGGCACTCGGGAGATGAAGGAGAAAAGCGATGATTACAAGGCTCACGATGATCATTTCAAGGGTCAATTCGTGCTTAAGGGTTTCGATCGCGCGGTGAATGAGATCGGACCGATCATATGTTGTGACAATTTTCACTCCTTTCGGGAGCGAGGGCGTAATTTCTTGAATTTTTGCCTTTACGGCAGCGATCACGTCGTTTGCGTTTTGGCCGTACCGCATGACAACGACTCCGCCGACGGTGTCACCTTCGCCATCGAGATCGGTCACGCCTCGCCTCATGTCGGGACCAATTGAGACGGACCCGACGTTTTTTATATAGATGGGGGTGCCGTTATTGTAGGCAAGAACCGTATTTTCAAGATCACGCCGGTTTTTGATGTAGCCGCGACCGCGAATCATGTATTCGGCGCCTGACACTTCGAGCACGCGCGCGCCGACTTCGTTGTTGTTATCTTTTATCGACTGGACAACTTTTTGAATCGGAATGTGATACGCAAAAAGCGCATTGGGATTGAGCTTCACCTGGTATTGTTTCTGAAAGCCGCCAATGGATGCCACCTCAGCAACGCCGGGAACCGATTCTAAAAAGTAGCGAAGGTGCCAATCTTGAAACGAGCGAAGGTCAGCGAGCGAATTAGTTCCTGATTTATCGACGAGCGCGTACTCGTAGACCCAACCGACTCCAGTCGCGTCGGGGCCAAGTTCGGTTCTTACGCCTTCTGGTAAATCCGGTGTGATCTTTGATAAGTATTCAAGCACACGCGACCGCGCCCAGTACGGGTCCGTGCCATCTTGAAAAATAACATAAACATACGATGAACCGAAATCGGAAATGCCACGAATGTCCTTTACGCGTGGGGCGCCCAACATCGCGCTAATGATAGGATAGGTCACCTGATCTTCGATAATTCCGGGCGGCCGATCCCACTTTGAGTAAATAATTACCTGTGTGTCTGAAAGATCCGGAATTGCATCGACAGGAATGTTCTTTAGTGAAAACCAGCCCGCCAATGCGGCCATCGCCACCAGTAAAAATACTAAGAAGCGATTGCGTGCTGAAAACTCAATGATTTTTTCGATCACTCGGTGCTCCTAGTGCCGCGCAAACCCCGCGCGCGACTTGGCTTTAGTCTGGCATGCACATGGACATTGAAAGATCCCAGTGCTGACCTTTCGGACACGTCGGTAACGCTGCTTTCTTACCGCTGCCGCCGGCGTCGTCCAACCCCTCGCTTACTGCTTTTAGGCGAGACTCTGAATCGATCAGGAAATTAGCGCTTGTCACAATTTTCTCGCCGCCACCCAGCCCGTTTGCAATTGCGACGTAATCACCCGCATAAAATTTCACACGTACGAGACGCGGGGTGATTTTGCCTGAAGGCGATGCTATAAAAACCCAAGACTGTTTTCCTGTATCGAGCACGGCATCAAAGGGCACTGTTACTTGCTCGCCAAGTGGCGCGTGAATTGTGACGTTGACATAGGATTCAGGCCGCAAAAACGACGAGCCTTCTGAAACAAGAATCCTTGCCTTTGCCGTCTGGGTCGTCGGATTGATTACGCTGTCAACCGAGACGATTTTTCCTTTCAGGGTCGTGCCACCCAGAAATCCCGCCGTGATGTCGGCTGTTTGCCCGGAGTGAATATAAGGTAAATCCATTTGAAAGATATCTGCGTATATCCAAACCTTTTGACCGGGTTTTGTTAACAGCAAATTCGCTTCGCCTTCGCCACCAGCTTGAAGGCTTGCAATTTGTTGATCCGAAAGACCCAGGATTTTTAGCCGAAGTTTCGCCGATTGCAGCATGTGCTTAGCCGAGTGAATCACGTCAGGTAGCGGCGAATTTTTCACTCGCTCGAGTTGTTGAAGCGCCTCGCTGTATTCTGTTTGCGCTGTATAAAGTTCAGGATCAAATGCCAAGCGCCCGGGCGCTTCGATGTCTTTGTAGAGTGGCGTTTTCTCAACTGTACCCGTTTTTACCCCGATTAATTGTTCACCCATCGGCGACAATTGAATTTCTGCGTGGCCGACGGGCATAGTTGGCATTGGAGTCATCTTTGGTGGCGTAGTCGTCGTACCGGCACCGTTTGCAATTCCGCAAGCTGCTATAAGCGCGAATATCAAAACCGCACTTTTCATAGATCCCCCATCGGGAGTGGGCTAAGCGACGTCCCCGTCGTTTGTTCCAAGCGAGTCAAGTCTTCAATATATTCTGAAAGTGTCCGATAATAAGCGACCCGTACGGCATACAGAGATCGCTCACTGTCCAAAAGTTCTAGAAATGTCGTGCGGCCCGCCCGGTAGGCGCCACGCGAAGAATTCAAAGTCGAAGTTGCTTCCGGTATAAGAGAGGTTTTATAAATCTCGAGAAGCTCTTGTCTAGATGTCACCTTTGATACGAGCGAAGTGACCTCACTGTCGGTTGAGATTTCATCCAATTCCGCCTGTTTTTGGGCTGCCATCGAACGCGCGGCGGCGGCGCTATAGTCGCTAGTCTGCTTTTCGAAAAACCAGAGCGGAATCGAAATGTCGACACCAAACGAGTAAGCATTCGGCAGGTTTCGACCGTAAGCTTGCGCATAGTTGAGTGTAAAGTCAGGTGCATATTGCCACCCCGCCAAAGTTTTCTCCTCATCTGCGGCTTTTGCCAAATACTGCGAGTCTTGAATTTTTCGTGAGTAGTGGCGGGCCAGTTTTGCAATATCAGAAAGTGATACTTTGATCTGTGGAATGCCGAGCTCCATTTTCGGCAACTGCACTGGCCCAGCGGCCGGTCGATTCATCAACGCGTTGAGCGAGGCCTGAGCCGACGTCTCCTCATCTTGAATTGTAATTAGGTCGCCATCGAGCTTTGTCTGCTCCATGTGAGCTTTCATTTCATCTTGTTGTGGGACGAGTCCCGTTGCATGTCGGGACTCCGCACTTCGCGCGATTTCATCCAGAGTGGCTCGCTGTGCTTTTAAGAGTTCGATAATTCGATTTACGGCAAAGAGATTATAGTAAGCAGATATTACCTTTTGCCGAATTTCGAGCTTTTTTGACGAAAGCTGCATGTCGGCAGCGCGGGCCTTCGTCGATTGAATCTCACCGCTTAAATAATACTTTGTCGGGAACTTAAACGTTTGGCTGACGCTCCAGAGATTCATGGGGCCCATCTGCTGTTCCATAAAATTCATGTTTTGTTCGCGCATAAGCCCAAACTTTGGATTATCAAGTGAGTAACTCGATCGAACTGCGCTGCGCTCGGCCTTTGCCCGGTCAGCAAAGGCGGCGATTTCAGGATTTGCCGAAATAGCCTGGCGTAATGCACCCTCTAAAGTGAGCGTATCGGCTTGAGCCTGGCGGCCGACCTGCGATAGCATAATTAGGCTACTAGTAACCGATAGCGTTAGAAAACGAGACATCGATGCCATTTCGCTCCTTTTCGCTAAAACATTCGAAATGTAATACGTTAGAGAGCCCTTCATTTGTGACACTGGCTGAAAAAATATTTTTGGTCAAATTGTCACAAAAACCAACGTTGGAGCGTATATCCCAATGAAAGCTAAGCTCGCCGATCTAACTGACGAGGAGCTAATGGTGGCCTATCAAAATGGCGATGAAGGAGCATTTTCAGTGCTTTACAATCGATATGCGCCGAAACTATACGGGTATCTTCAGTCACGGGTAAAGAATCGACCCCAAGCTGATGATTTGTTTCAACAGGCATTCCTTAAACTTCACAAGAGCCGTAGTACTTATAAACCGGAGTTCCGATTTGGCCCGTGGGCTTTTGCAATTTGTCGATCGGTGATTGTGGACAGTATCCGAGGTGAGAAAATAGAAACAACTTCCGCCGACTTTGAATCACTGCCGATAGAATCAGGCCATGAAGTGCAATTTCCCAATTTAGATGAAAAACTTTCGGCGCTATCTAGACGCGAAAGGCAAGCCGTTGAAGAGCGATACTTGAAGGACTTACCGTTTAGCGAAATTGCGAAGCAGTTGAATACTACGGATCTCAATTCGCGTAAAATCGTGAGTCGCGCCCTCAAGAAACTGAGACTTGGGGGCGGGCGATGACGAGACAAAATTTTTCTGACTCAGAATTTCAAGACTTCTTGAATGCGAACGACAATCCTCCTCGGGAGTTGTCACAGTCGATATTCAACGTTGTCCACCGGGATTTAAACCCGTCACCGATAAAAGTATTTATCAAAGTGCTTTTCGTTCATATCGTGATGGGAGGGCTTTCTATTTTTGGATGCCCACAATTTGGTATTACACCTTCGGGTAATATGGCTATCATGAAATTTCTAGAACGATTCGGTAATACCGCCTGCGCAGTCGGGTGCGGAGCCTTTTTTGTATTGGGAACGATTATAGTAATTGGTATTGCATTGCGACCTGAAGAGTTAAAAGCACTTCGCCGAGCCGAATTTCTTCAGCTTAGTGCTCTCTTGATTCTGTCCATTGGCTTTTTCTACGCCATGGCAAGCTCGGTTGTGTTGAGCTGGGTTGTCCCTTGGCTTATCGGTAGCCTTGGCATGGGAGTGCTGGGTATTGAATTACTGTTTCATCTCCGCAACAGAGGGGTAGCCCGCGCTCTTTAACATTAGCCGGACAAAAACCGATGCGATGAATTGCTTGCGCATCACATATTTATCAGCTCAACTAATGCTGAGGTTGGGGATTTGCGCAAAATGACTATTTATAAAGCAATAGCTTTATCTTTCCTGATCGTTGTGGTCGCTTGTGCACCGGCCTCACACGATATGCCAGGTGCCCAGCCAACGATTAGAAGAGTGCTTCCTATTGAAGTCACGTACAGTTGGATTCAGAAAAATATATTTGCGCCGAAGTGTATGGATTGTCACAGTGCCAATCAAGGTGACGGAGATGGCCTCAAAAAAGCCAATTTCGATTCATACAATTCAACTATGAAAGTCGTGATGCCGTTGAATCCGATGCTAAGTTCGCTTTATACGTCTATTGCCGATCACTCGATGCCAAAGAATGGAAATCCGTTATCCGATCATGACATGGAGGTCATTTTGGACTAGATCGCCAGCGGCGCTCCGAATAATTGAGGTAGAAAAGTATGAAATATTCAATTTTGCTAATCCTAACGTTATTCGCCCCGCCGATATTCGGCGCGCAGTTGAGCAGACAGTTAAATTATGGAAAATATTTCGGCAAAATCCAAATGAATGGAAGTTCGAATGTTGTTGCCGTGGCGCTTGATGCGTTTGTGGTTCAGCCGAACGATCCGGCTTCTTATCCGGAAATGACTGTGATTGTTCGCGAGAGCCTCGGTGGATATGTTAGCCCTGAATACATGGGCTATTATTATTATGACCCTACCTATAACTTTGAAAATGGCGTTCTTGAACTCAATGATCCAAAAAACGATTTAGTGGCAACTCTTAAAGTAACAAACACGGGTGCCCAAACAGTTTTGGAGGGGCCGATCACTCAGCGGCTCACCAATGCAAAGGGCGTCATGCGAGTCGTGATGAATCTTGACGACTCAGTCTCACTCATAACACG
>DAIDIG010000010.1 GCA_027459485.1 Bdellovibrionales bacterium
ACATAGCCGGAGTGCGCGCCGTATTTAACCGGTATTCGTATCTCAGCCGACAAAATTGAAATCACCTGTACAATAGTTTGTCATTTAAACCTATCGTCCGTCTCATATTGAAACATTTCATTGAAATCCCTGTAAGAGCGGCGGGTTAAAGTTCATACTATATGAGTGCGCATCTTTTCGGGGGAGAAAATGAAAATCATTGGCGCTCTAATGTTTTTGGTTTTTATTCCTAACGCCTACGCTGGGGGGTATTGCCCAGACGGCTACGTGCTCAGTTCAAATCAAATGCCAAACACGTGCATTCCTGCCAGTAATGTTCCGACTGTGACTCTCCCGACAGTGACAGTCACCGCTACTCGATTGCCAAGCTTTTCGCCACAATTGCAATCGTTCTCAATCGGCATGCCTTCGCCCAGTATGCCCGAAATAAATTTTCCCAGTGGTAATCCTACAGCTCCTGAGCCAGCGGCGTCACAACCACCTCAATCGACCAGTTCCCCTTACACAAACAATGGCGGCTCCCAGCAACAACCCCAACAACAGTCGACCGGCGAATCGTGTCAGCAAGCACAGGACGTCGCTTACAAATGTTGTACCGACCCAAGCTCATGCTTACTCAATGCGGGTGGCCCGAGCGATGCATCCGGCGTAACGACAAGTCTGATTCAAATGGTATTGGGGGCGACAACGAGTTTACCCGGCGACATTTCGGCAATGTGTGGACGAATGAAGGATGTTTCGTATGCGTCGACGGCACTCAGCGCTTACCTCATCAGACAGTGCCACGCCGCCGTCGCGCATTGTGACGATCTTTGTAATGGCAATCGCAATGATATGGCGGTTTGTGATAAATATTCCGGCTCGGAATCGGCCCTCGCCGGACAAGCTCTTGCCGCGCAGTTTAGCAATGTGATGGCCACGAAGTGCCAGAACGCCACTCAAGTGCAAAACTCGTTTGATAACCCGGATTGTTCAACGGCAGCGGCAGCCTCAACGCCATTTTGCCAATATAAATGCAATCGCCCGGGCGCGCAGGCTGACCCGACATGCGCGGGGATTATCGCGGCCATGCAGAACAATAGTATGAACAGTGGCCTTGGCATTAACAATAACAGTGGTGCTGCGACGAGCGGCTTCCCCGGTTTACCGCCGACTCCGGCCGAGCCGCCACAACAAGCGCCGTGTGTCGCGGGTTCAGCCGCACCGTGCGGTGGCTCACCTCAGCAGGCGGCTCTCGCTCAACCGATGAACCCGAACATGATGCCGCAAGGGCCGACCTTACCTATGGACGGCGGCATGGGCGGCCCTGACAACGGCGCACAAGGCGCGACTCCACAACAGGGGTGGAACGCCGACATTCTTCGCGGAATTGCTTCGGGTAACGGTTATTCGTCCGCCCCCATGATGACGGGCGGTGGCGGCGGCGGATATTCATCGTCGTATAATTCTCAAGGGCAACATCTAAATCCGTTCGGGCAGCCGTTTAACCTGCGCGATTTTCTACCCGGCGGCAAACTCGCCAACAATAAACCGCGGCTGAATGTTTTTAGAGGGCTCGCCTCGCAATACGCCGATATCAACCCGCGCAGCCGTGACATTTTTCAAGAAATTTCGGATCGCTATTATGCCGTCTGCTTGCGCCACATGCTGTACAATTGCGACAGTCTCATCAAATATCACAATCAGAAACGTCACTTCACGGGTCTCGGTGCTGCCGCAAAATTGGGGCAAAACTAGGGAGTTTGAAGGATGCGCCATTCAATAAATTCGATACGAATCATGGTGATCATTTTTATGTTCGCTTGTGGTTCGTATGGTTGGGCCGGCGGCCCCGCGGCGGCTACGCCTGCACCAGCTGCGACTGCGACCACAAGCACTGGAATCGGATCGGCGGTTGAAGGCGGGATGGCGATGGGTGCCGTAAGCGCAATGACTTCCGGGAACATATCCGGCGCTGCCACAATGGTCGGCGGCGTCGCGCTAACAAGCGCTGTCGAATCACAATCCGCGTACAATCCCCTCGCGCACACTTGTCACAGCGGATACGGATGGGCTTGTCCGCTCGCCGCTATGGCTCTCACTGCGGAAATCTCAAGCCTGATTAACGCCGCCAAATCAAAAGGGACCGCAAGCGATGTCAGCGGCGGCTCAAATTGCAGCGACCCCAGTAGTCCGTTCTGCTCCTCAGGTGGACCGCAAAGCAACACTCTCAACCCGACTAACAATATGGGCACAAGTGGCAATCTTACGCCCGATGGTGGCCCGTCTCTACCGGCGGCGCAAAGCGCCCTCAATGCCCTTAATAACCAGGGGTACTCGTTCAACCCAAATACTGGAATGGTTACAACTCCGAATGGGACGTATCCAAGCGGGGCCTTTGCAAACGGCCAAACGATGGCTAACGCAGGAATTATCCCGCAATCTGAAGTACCGACAGTGGATAAGACCCTGAAGGGTCTTTTAGATAAGTACACCGTTTCAGCCATGGCCATCAAAGGCGGTGGCGGCGGTGGTGGCGGCAACAATACGCAGGTGCAATTCTATAACCCGAATGCCGGGCTCTTTGGCAAACGTCGCGTGACCGCTTCAGCTCAAACGGCCGGGCTTACCCGCCAGCTGGCAAATGGCGAAGTCATCGGGTCAGCGACAGACGACATTTTTGCAATGATTCACCGTCAATACATGAAGCAAACAAAATTAGGCGAATTTATTCAGAAATAAAACCTGAAACGACTGTGCACGTGTTAAAGCACGACTTGTCGCCTGAGCGCCACGAGTTCGTTGATATGAACGTTCGGGCCGACGACTGAAGATTCAACAACTCCCTGTAGAAAACGCGCGTCTTGACCAATCACCGCGAAATTTTGCACATCGGCGCCGGGGCCGATCTCGCTGTTCTCGCCCATAAAGACATAAGCCGATGGGTTGCCGCTAAAGTGTGCTCCTGTGGCGAGCCATTGCCGATTGTTCACGTGGTTCATTTTGTGGCCAAACCGCTCTTGCACGGCGAGAAGCTGCTTTGCGTATTTGGCTTTTTCAAGCTCAATCAAAGCCCGCTCGGTCGACGCGACAAACGATTTCATATCGGTCGTGTCGAGCCACAGGATGTCGGGGTCTTGATAAGCCATGACCCGTTCGCCGGCTCGAATCGCCGGGATCAAACACTCGTGAAAAATATGAAACGCGCCAGTTTTCGGCATGAAATTAAAAATGCGCGGCGAAAATACGAATACGCCCGCGAAGTGCTGGGCGTTTTCGCCATCTTTTTCGCCGAGACGAGTGATCGTGCCGTCGGGTTTCGCCCACACTCCGCCCATTGTTCGGCCGGCTTCTGGATGCACGGTGGTCAATAGCGTCGCGAGAGCGTTAGCCTTACGGTGAAACTCAACAAGTGGGCCATAGCCCGCGCTGTGCGCGAACACGTTGACTTCATCGCCGTTCGCAACAATGAATTCGTCGCCGGCAAGGTGCGCTTCTGCCGCGCGAATGCCGCCGCCACTGCCTAGAATTTCAGGCTCGTGCGAAAACTGCAAACCATATTTTGCCTGCGCGCCGGCGAGTTCGCGCGCCGCCGTTTCAACAGTTTTCGGCAAATGATGCGTGTTGATCGCGATCGTTTTCGGCTTCAGTTTTTCGATTTCAAATAGTGAATACCCCAATAGCGGGATGTTCAAAAATGGGATGGCGGGTTTCGCCACCTTTTCCGTCACCGGCAAGAATCGCGTCCCCAAACCGGCGCACAAAAGCATGGCATTCATCGCGCACCTTGCGTGGGGTTTGAATAGTTATACTGCAAAAGCCCGTTGTCGCGAATGATTTGCGAAAACACGGCGTACTCGGGGTAATGGCCGAGCGTCTCGCTCACCTTTTTGACTGTCGGCTCGAGATATTTCAGATAGCGCCGATCTTCGCGCATATTAAAAAAGCTCGCGAAGCTGCCACAGGCCTTGAAGCAACGCTGAATCATTTGCAGGCGGAATACCTTATCAAAATTCGCGCGGTTTATCGGCTGATCGCGATATTCGTTTGCCTGCTCGATGTAATAATCGAGAATTTGCCCGCGAGCCGCGTCGTTCAGATCGACGTAGGAGTCATGCACCAAAGAAACCAAATCGTATTGAATCGGCCCCATTCTCGCGTCTTGAAAATCGATCACCCGCACTTTACCGAATTTCACCATTAAATTGCGCGAATGGTAATCGCGGTGGCAAATTAATTTCTCTTCGTGGTCGAGCTTTTCGCAAATATCCAGAAACACACGGTCCAGCTCGGCGCGCAAGGGTGAACTCAATTTCACTCCGCAAAACTTTTCGATCAAGTGCTCGCGACCGTAGTTCATCTCCCACAACAGCTTTTCGGTATCAAATGCGATGTTAAATGCCACGCAGGGGTTTTGGCCGCCGTGATCGCGAGACGCTAAGTAGTGTATTTTGATGAGCTCGTCGATCGCTTGTTTGTAAAATGGTTGGGCGACGGACTGATTTTGATTCTCCCAAAACTTGCGCTCAAGTGTCAGGTCACCCAAGTCTTCGAGCAAAACGAGCCCCAGCCCGGCCGATTTGGCGATCACTTTCGGCACTTGAACGCCATGGCTTTCGAAATGAGAAAGCACATTCAGAAACGGGTACCGGCCGTCGTCTTTAAACGGCTCCCAGACCATCAGAACGTAGGATTGATCGCCTACCACGATGCGGTAGTACCGCCGCGAGCTCGCATCGCCCGCCAGCTGTAAAACAGAAATATCGGACGAACCGAGCGCGGTCGTTAAAAAGGCTGTCGATTTGGCGTCAAGGGATGCACCGTTGGCCATCACCCCATGCTGACAGAATTCGCTTAATTTGTGAACCTAAGTTTGCTCGTCGTCGCGACCACAAAATGGACGCCGTCGTCGGGCACGTCTTCGGCCAACTCTTGGGCAAACCGCGACAGACGATCTTGTTCGTCAGTCGTGAGTTTAGAAATTTCAGGGATAAAAACCGTGACAGCGCCTAACTTTTTCATCGCTTCAGAATCGGCCCAAACCTCCCGACTTATGTCGTGGTAGTTCACGAGGGCATAACGCCCGGACGCGTGGTGCAGATCGACGGCTCGCCGCCAATTGGCCTCCGTGTCGCCCGAGATGAACGCGAGCCGCTCTGACGGTTCGGGCGCCTGGCGTTCGTTCCAACTCAACGGAAAGCGCTGCGGTCGGTATTCATCGAGCCGTAGGACCTTGTCTGAGCGATCGATTTCTTTAAGTTCTATAAGTTTTTCGATATGAGCGACTTCATCGCCGAGGCGTTCGCGTTTTCTTCGGCCCGACTCGACGTCCGCCATCATTTCGCGAATCAGTTGCTTGATTTGTCTGACCTTCTCAGAGGTCAGGCGGCCCCGGCGATCTTCTAATCGCGCAAATAACATTTTAGAAAGACGTTCGACTTCCATCAGCCCTCCGCGTGCTGTTGCCGCCATCGCTGTTTCATGCCCCGAGACACACTCACCCCATCAGATGACACGAGTCACGGCGCTTTCGTTTATAAAATATCGTAATACAAAAGCCGTGCCGATTTTGCACGATTCGGCTGTCAATAGTTTCGACATTATTCTACAAATTCACGAAGGCCGATGTGCTCGATTTGCGAGGTGAATTTCGCGTCAGCTGAGCCACCGGTAAAATGGGCCGACGAAGGCGAGAAACTCCTTCATTGTTGAAACGCTCTACAAATTGTAAACACGCCTGTAAATTGTGTTATACCAACACTTCAACTTTGGGAGGCTGAAACGTGTACGCCGCTGCTAGCTGCTCGCTCTACTTTGCCATTTTACGCTTATCGAGGCCGTATTTTTCAACTTTCATGATAAGGCCGGCGCGGCTGATGCCGAGTTCTTTGGCAAGTTTGGATTTGTTCCAACCCGTACGGCGTAAACCGTCACGGATGAGCTCGCGCTCGACGTCTTCTAGCGCGTCTTTGAGTTTGCCGTGAAGTCTTGTACCTTGAACTTTCGCCTTATCTGACGTTTCAAGAATTTTAGACGAAAGCATCTCGGCCGTGATTTTTGACTCGGCCCCGGCCAGAACAATGACTCGCTCAAGCTCGTTTTGCAACTCGCGAACGTTACCGGGCCACGCGTAATCGTAGAGCTTCTCAAGCGCCCGTTTGGTGAGAATTTTTTTGCCGTGTGCTTCTTCGGAGCGGCTCAAGAAGAAATCGACAAGAAGCGGGATATCTTCTTTGCGCTCTCTCAGCGGCGGCACTGTAATGTTGATCACATTCAATCGATAGTACAAATCTTCACGAAAGAGATTTTGCTCGACCATTTCTTTAAGGTTGCGGTTTGTTGCGGCGATGACGCGAACGTTGACGCGTTTCGGGTCGACCGAGCCGACAGGCATGAACGTGCCTTCTTGCAAAACCCGTAGAAGTTTAACTTGCATCGTCGGTGATGTGTCGCCGATTTCATCCAAGAAAAATGTGCCTTTGTCGGCCATTTCAAAGAGACCGCGCTTATCGCGAATTGCGCCCGTGAATGAACCCTTCACGTGACCAAACAATTCCGACTCGAGAAGATTGTCGTTAAAAGCCGAACAGTTTTGAATCACGAAAGCCTTGTCTTTTCTCGTCGAATTGTAGTGAATTGCGCGCGCGATGAGCTCTTTACCCGTGCCGTTTTCGCCTTGAATAAGAACAGTTGACTCGGCCTGTTTGATTTTGTCGAGCAAGTTATAAAGAGTCTGCATCGGCTTAGACTTGCCGATCATATTGTCGTATTTATAGCGGCTGCCGAGTTCCTTATTAAGCTCGCGGATCCGATTTTCGCGCGACGTAATCTCAAGGTGCAGAGTCACGATCTCTTGCGCGACAAGCTCTACGAGTTCGATGAAATGTTCGCGATCTTGATCTTCGACGTGTTTAATTTTGCTGATCGCGCTTTGGATGACTTCATTCGTCGCACCAAAGGCTGCAAGACGTTCGCGCATTTCGGCAATCCGATTGGTAATCTCGGCATCTTTGAAAAAGCCCATCGCGACGACCATGCCCATGCACTCGTTTTCGATATAGATCGGCATGATGACGACATCAAACCCGGCGGTGTCCCACTTCTTCACGACAAATCGATTGTTGGTTTGTTTCAAACCTTCGACTGACTTGTGAGTGAGTTCGGCGAGACTTTCAATCGCCGCCTCTTTCGATAGAAGCATCTTTACCGCGGGATTCGCATAGTTTGCAGCTTTCAGGTCGGGGCCGCGCGCGACACCGCGTTCATCGGTGAATACGATGTCGATATTCCACCATGAAGATAAAATCTGTTTCAGCTTTTTGATGACGTGTATGTGTTCGAATTCATCCCAATTAATCATTCTTCCACCCCTTCGGAAGTCTCAGCCGGTGTGTAAACATTGGTCAGCTTCACGGCCTCACGCTCAACTTATCGTCAAATTTTTTTACAACTTTAGGGTCAAATTCGTTTGAGGTACCGACTTTGCAGGATAGGTTTTCTTTTATAGATGGTAGTCTTTTAAATAGCGCCCCGTGATGCTTGCCCGTACTTTGGTCAAGTCTTCGGGTGCCCCTTCGGCGATAATTTCACCGCCGCCGTCGCCGGCGTCAGGGCCCATGTCGAGAATGTAGTCAGACGCGGCGATGATGTCGAGATTGTGCTCAATTAAAAGCACGCTCCCACCCGATTCAACCAGGCGATTGAGCACGCGAATCAGAAGCTGGATTTCACGAAAGTGAAGCCCCGTCGTCGGCTCGTCTAAGATATACAAGGTCGAGTCCTGATGCGATTGCGAAAATTCGCGGGCGATTTTGAGGCGCTGACTTTCGCCGCCGCTCAAGCTTCTGGCACTTTGCCCAAGACTTATGTATTCAAGCCCGACCTCTTTAAGAATAGAAAGCGGGCGTCGAATGTTCGGGTAATTGACGAAAAAGTCCATGGCTTCAGCCACGGTCATAGACAAAATTTGGTGAATGTTTTTACCGCGATAAGTGATCTCGAGCACTTCGGGCCGAAATTTTTTGCCGTCGCACGCATCGCACGGGATTTCAATGTCATCCATGAACATCATGTCGATCACTTCAACACCGAGGCCCTTGCATACGGGGCATCGTCCCCCGTCGACGTTCAAGCTGAATGTACTCGGCGTATACGCCGCGACTTTAGCCTCTTGCGACGAGGCCATGACGGTGCGAATGGCGTCGTAAACTTTCATGTACGTCACCGGGTTACTTCTCGCCGTCGTGCCGATCGGCGATTGATCGATGAAAAGAACGTTTTTTAGATGTTGTGAGCCACTCAGTTTTTTATGCGGCAATGCCGGTAAAAACTCGATATTCAATTCGCGCGCAAGAGCGGGATATAGCGTATCGGAGACGAGACTCGATTTGCCCGAACCGCTGACGCCGGTGACTGTCACAATCCGGTGAAGCGGAATGCGCGCAGTCACATTTTTGAGGTTGTGCCCTTTGCAACCCTCAACCGACACCACATATTTGTAATTTGAAATATTAACCGGTCTCACGGTTCGAAGCGGTGTCCACGGCCGATCGGGTTTTAAATACGGGGCCGTTGACGATTTCGGCGAGTCGTAAAATTCTTGACGAGAGCCTTGAAAAACAATTTCACCGCCGAGGTGCCCGCTGCCCGGGCCCATTTCGAGGATGTGATTCGCATTGTTGATCACGTCGTGGTCATGCTCGACGACGACCAAAGTGTTATCGAGTTGATTGAGTTTGTGTAAGACCTGAATCAATCGCTCGTTGTCGCGCGGGTGAAGACCGATCGTCGGTTCGTCGAGAACGTAGAGCGTTTGCGACAGGCCGACGCCCAATTGATTCGACAAATTCATTCGCTGAAATTCACCGCCCGACAATGTTTTTGTGGCGCGATCCAACGTCAAATACCCGATGCCGACATCGCTCAGATACTCGAGACGCGATACGATTTGCCGATAGGGTTCAGCGCAAATTTCGCGCTCGGCATCTGAAAGCTGAACGGTTTTCATGTGAGCTAAAAGTTCATCCGCCGTCATCGCGCAAAGGTCGGCAATTGTTTTGCCGTCAATTTTGACTTGCAACGCCTCGGGTTTGAGCCGACTGCCATGACAGTCGGGGCACTGGAACGGGCTTTTGTGTCGCGCCAAAAAAACGCGCACGTGCATCTTGTACTTTTTCGTCTCGAGGTATTCAAACAGACCCATGACGCCGAAAAAGTCGTCGTTCCCCCTCCAGATCTGGTCGCGCTGTTTAGATGGCAGATCTTGCCAGGCAGCGTGAAGATCGATGCCCACTTTCTTGCAATAATTAAAAAGAGCACGTCGATCTTTCGCCCCGCTCGGCATGGCGAACGGTTTGATCGCGCCCTCCGCGATCGACAAGCGCGGATTCGGTATCACCTTCGCCTCATCCACCGTTAAAATGTTACCGAAGCCTTTACATGTGGGGCAGGCTCCCACCGGTGAGTTGAAGCTAAAAAGACTCGCGTGGATGTCGGGGAAGCGATACCCGCAAATATGACACGAAACCTCTTCGCTCAAAAGGAGCCGGTCGCCTTCGGTCGTGATGGCTTCGGCGCGCGCAAAATTCAAATGCGTGTTGTATTTCAGCGAAAAGTGATACGCCTGCGTGACCGAGTCGACAATACGGCCGCGCTCGCTCTCTTCAAACGCCAAGCGATCGACCATAATATAAAAATCATCTTTGGGGAGTTTTGTTTTCGCGCTCAGCTCGTCAATTTTACCTTTGCGGTAGATTCGCAAAATGCCGTCTTGCAAAAGCTCGGCGAGAAGCCGCTTGTCTTTAAGTGAACGATGAGCTTTTGACACGGGCGCGAGCACATATCCGCGCCGCCCCAGGTACATTTCAAGAATTTTACTGGCGGCCCGAGTGGGCGGCTCTTTTTCAAGCTGCACACCGTGGTCGGGGCAAAATGCTTTACCGACCTTCTCATAAAGTAGCCGCAGAAAATCGACAATCTCGGTCGACGTGCCAACGTTCGATCGCGACGACTTCACGCTGTTTTTTTGCTCGAGCGAAATCGCCGGCGGGATGTTCTCGACACCTTCGACGTCGGGCTTGGGCGCCTTGTTTAGAAACTGCTTCGTGTAATTTGAAAGACTTTCGATGTAGCGGCGCTGGCCTTCGGCGTACAATGTTTCAAACGCGAGCGAACTTTTGCCGGAGCCGCTGGGGCCGCAAATAACCGTGAATGAACCGAGCGGGATTTTAACGTCGATCCCTTTCAGATTATTTTGTCTCACCCCCCACAGGTGAATTTCACTCATTCCGATAAATCCTGTTTGTAAAAATCCTGTACGCGGTTGTCCGCATTATCCAGAGTCTTCTTTGGTTCTGTGCCCGAGATAAATGCCTGCCGGGCGATTTCCTTTGAACGAGGTGTTGCCAAAAGGCCGGTCTTGTTGTCAATGTTCGCGAATACAATTCCGTCCGGCACCGAAAAATCCCGCACCGGTAGGCCCTCGTGGGCATCTTTCATATAGCCGACCCAAATCGGCAACGCCGCTCGCGCGCCGACTTCGCCTTTACCAAGAGATGCGGCCTGATCATCGCCCACCCAGACCCCTGCCGCGATATCGGGGGTGTAACCCAAAAACCAGGCGTCGATGTAATCGTTCGTCGTACCCGTTTTGCCGGCAACGGGGCGCCCCAGCGCGCGCGCTCGCATGCCTGTGCCGCTATTCACGACTCCTTGAAGAAGACTTGTGATCACATACGCGGTCTGGGGTTTGATCAGCTGATCCGGATCATCAAAAAAGATCGGCGATTCTTTGTCGGGATGAACGGCTTGTGGAGCGTTGGGCGCCGGCGCACCCGGCTTCGCTTGAGCCGTAGGCACAAGTTGCGGACTTGGCGAAGCTTCACCGCTTAGTGTGGCGTTGAATTTCGCAACGGCATCGGAGGCAGCCGTCAGGGCCGCCGAAGGGTCCTTCGGGTTAGCGATCAGCGCTTTGGTGTAAGCGAGATAGGCCACGCGGCGGCGAGCAAAATCGACTTCGAACGGCTTCATCTGAGCCTGAAATTTCTCGTCAAGCGAAACTGAACCGAGAATTTTTTCACCGTTTTTGTCATCCACCTGGTGGATGATCATCGGGCTCACGCGCCGACCGAGCTTGCCGAATTCGGCAAACACCTTGGTCATCTCGTAAAGCGTGACGCTACTTGAGCCCAGCGTGAGCGTATAATCTTGATTAAGCGGGCTGAAAATACCCAGTCGTCTTGCGTAGTCGATCGCAAGTTGGATGCCGATTTTCTCTAGAATCTTCACGCTCGGCACATTCATCGAATGGATAAGCGCGTTTCGAAACAACACATCACCTAAAAAATGGCGCGAGTCATCGCTCGGCGTCCAACGGTTTTCGAGCGTCTCGCTTTTTTTACCGTCTTGAACGGTTTGCTGCTGTTCAAACACAATCGGAGCGTCGGTGATTTGAGTCGCGGGAGTGAACCCTTTATCAAGAGCCGCTGCATACACAATGGTTTTAAAGGCAGAACCCGTTTGCCGCGAAGTTTGAAGCGTGCGATTGAGCTTCGACAAATTGAAGTCGTAGCCGCCGACCATGGTGATCACATCGCCACTTTTCTGGTCGAGCGCGAGAAGCGCCGCCTGCGTGACGGGCTCCTGTTCGAGTTGCACTTGCGCGTAGTGATTAAAATTCGGCAGGTTGCTCGGTCTTTTGTAACGCCGCTTTTCGCGCTGACGAAGTTTTTGAAGCGCGTCGCTGATTCGTTGTGACGAAAATTTAGAATCTACGACCTGAATCAAAATGACGTCGCCTTTTTTCAAAACCTGGCTCGGCGCTGTCGGGCCGGCGTCTTGGTTCATAAACACATTCACGTTCGGGTCGGGCTTTCGCGCCCACTTCATCGAATCAAAATCGATGAGACCTTTGGCCTCGGCAAATCGCACGGTTACAAGCCCCCATTGGTCGTCGACCTTCATCACGACGGCCTTCATGCGATCCCCCACGTGAATGTAGTCGGGCAGCGTCCCGTCATCGTATTTTGTCAGATTGAGCGGCGGCAGCGCGGGGAAGGTCCCATCCGGCTGCAAGATTTTGTACGGCTCTTCTTTTTCGATCACCGAGTTTCGCGTTTGAACGAGAATTTGTGCGATCTTCGCCGGATCTTCTTCATGACCAAGCGGGCCGCGATACCCTTCGCGCTTATCTAGATCGCGCAACCCTTGGCGCAACTCTTTTCGCCCCGCCATTTGTCGTTGAAGATCAAGGCTTGTGTACACTTTTAGCCCGTCGTCAAAAACCGCGGCTTCGCCGAGCTTTGACACCAATAATTGTTTCACGGTTTCGAGGTAATACGGGGCTTGGTCTTCATCGGGGTGAATGTAAATCTTCACAGGTGCATTGAGGGCCGCTTGTTCGTCTTGCGGCGTGATCATTTTATTTTCGAGCATTCGTTTTAAAACGTAGCGTTGACGCTCTTTCGCGCGACGAGGGTTGTGCACGGGGTTCATTTCAGACGGGCCTTTCGGGAGTCCCGCCAGTATCGCGGCCTCGGGCAGCGTGATGTCTTTCAAATCCGTGTCGAAATACGTTTTGCAAGCCGTCGCGACACCGTACGAATTCTGACCGAGAAAAATTTGATTGAGATAAAGATAGAGGATGTCGTCTTTTGAAAGAGTCTTTTCCATCTCAAGCGCGAGAAGCATCTCTTTGATTTTGCGCGTGTAGGTCTTTTCATTCGACAGAAGCAGCGATCGCGCGACCTGTTGCGTGATGGTCGATGCCCCCTGCACTTTGCCGCCGGCGCGAAGGTCGACCAAAAGCGCGCGCAAATTTGCGACAAGGTTGATGCCGCCGTGATGGTAAAACGACGCGTCTTCGGCGGCGAGAAATGCATTTCTCACAACCATCGGGATGTCTTTCAAGGGCACAAGCTCGCGGCGCTCAATCGAGTACTCGCCGATTTTTTTTCCGGTTCTATCGTAAACCTGCGTCACCAGAAGCGGCTTATAGTCATCAAGCGTAATCATGTGCGGCAGCTGGGTTTTCAGATAAAAAACGTAACCGGCCGCCGCACCGACGCCCAATAGACCCATAACCAACACAAGTGCGATGAACTTTTTCACGTCAAACTCCCCGTTCTCATTGACGTTTCAGTCTATCACCGCCAAGAGACTGGGGCTATGAATACATTTTGTTCTCGACGCGCGCCATACGCGCTCACGATTGAGCGGTCGAGCTCTGCTATTTGCTAGTGCCGTTCGATGAGTGCGCGGCCGGCGTACTTGTCGAAGTGCTCGTCGGCGTGCTCTTCGACGTGCTTTGCGCCGACTGGCTGTCTTGAGTTGCCGATGGGCCTCCAAAATAACAATCGGCTGGGTCACCGCTCAAGTCATGGCATAATTTTGCGGCCTCACGTGAAGCCGGGTCGCTCGTGCACTGCGCGAAATCTGCTGCGGCCGTAATAAGACTGTCGCCGTCACCCAAAAAGTTTTTCGGGTCTGAAACCGCCTTACTTTCCGCTTTTTTCGCTTTCAAAATGCTCGAATTCGCCGCTTCGAGAGCGTTTAATTCCAGCTGTAGTTGGCCGATTTCTGAATTGACGCCGGCTTGGCCGTCCATTGAAATTTGCCCGACCGGGTCATTGAGCCCGTTATTCATATTCTTATGATCCGAAAGCATCGAGCGAATCATTTGCTGAACACTCTGCTGCACGCTTTGCATGCTCGCCCCGTTGTTGCCCATTAGCGCGTTCAGTTTGGTATCTTCTGCCTGCATTTTTAATTGATACTTTGATGCAATATTTTGAAGATTCTGGTTATGCTGCTGCGATAGTTGCTGCATCTCGGTTTGGTTTTGTTGCGAAAGGCTGACCTCTTGTTGTTCAACTTTTAGTATTTGGCTTTGATCGCTACTTATTTCGGTATTCGCTATTGTGACGTTGATGTTTGCTTTGCTTTTAATCGATTCAACTTGGGCCTCGTAAGTAAGCGTTTGCAAACACGCCGCGTACTCGGCATAGGCGTAATTGCCCGCCCGCTGCTGAAGCGTGTTGCCGGCCTGATTCCACAAATCATTTTGCGTTTGTACTTTTAGCGTGCCTTGGCTGATGAGTTTGGTTCGGTCATTAATTCTCTTTTGAACTTGCCCGATCGCATACTGATAACACTTGTCAGCCGCCTTATTGAGATCATCCGTTTCTTGCGCTCGTATTTCTGTGATTTTAATGGTCTCGGCCTTTTCATTGGTTTCGAGCTGAGTCAGCTGGCCATCCAGTTTTTGTGCCTTTTTTTGCTGTTGTTTCGGGAGGGTTTGAGTCATCAGTTTTTGATATTGGCTATTTTCGTTCGCCGTATCTTTCTGAAATTTGGCCTGCAACTGCTGCATCGTGTTTTTGATTTCATTCGCTTTCAGCGTTTTATCTTGAATTTGCTTTTTGACTTTATCTATTTTTTTTTGATTCTTTGTGAGCTGTTTTCGCAACTTATCAAGGCCCGGGCCGCTCGCCGGGCAAGCGTCAATTTTGTCGATTTCGCTTTGCGAATACCCGCCGAAATCTTGCGCCGAATAATAATTCGTCGACGATGCGCTGTCTGTCGAATTCGAAGAGGTGTCGGTCGAATCACTGCTCGGGTGATTTGGGGGAACATTGGCGTTCGGGTCATTTTCGCACTTGTTGTAAGCGTCTTCGCACGCTTTATGTGCTAGCCGCCCGCATGCTGTGAAAAATTTCTTGGCCGCGGATTGATATTCTTCGGCGTATTGTTTGCAATAGTTTTGTTGATTTTGCCCGCCCATTCCTTTGGCGACATCTAGGGCGACAAGCTCTTTTAGTAGCTCACTTGTCGAAACCTTTTGCTGACCGGCCGCATAGGTCGCTGCCGCAAGAAATGTCGAAAATCCAATGACCACCAATGTAAGAGTTTTAGTCAATGCTCGATCTCCCCATATCAATTCGATACAGTTTTATTGTAGCTCCTTTTTTTTATGAAACGAAACACTGCCCTCGTTTTTGGCTGTTGGGCGTATCAAAATGAGACGGGGCCGGACCAACGGCTGAACAGTTACCACGGCGGTTGATTCTGAATGGAGCCCGTCCCCGCGCCGCCGATCGGGATATTGCTACTCGTGAGCATTTGCTTTGACACAAGCTTAACCGAGTAGCCGCTGCGGCCGCCTTCTTCGATACACGCGCCCGGCGCAGCTTGCGAAAGCGTACTACTATAACTGCCGTTACCCATGAGACTGTTCGGTATACCGCAACTGCCAAGACGGCTTTGCCCTGCCGAACTCATCGGGTCGGGCGGATAATTGCCATACGCGGCGTCGCCCACCCAACTTGTCAAAACATGTTGGGGAGCGACCACATGCCAAAAAGCCATCGGTGAATACACCGGCGAGTTGGCCGGCACCGGCCCGCCCGTCGAACCCGTCGTGCCCATCACGTTTTCTTGCCCATTAGCAACTTTGATTTGGTCGATGACAGAAAACTCGGGCACAACTGAAGGTCTTTGCCCCATGTCGGCAAACGGTGCCAACGGCGTCGGCGAGTTCAAATATTTCATTCCGCTTACGAGATACGGCAAATACCGCTGCGGAAAATTCGGTTGAATCGAATAATAAGTGATGTCGAACAAATCCGGCGCCACGGCAGCGACTTCGTATGGGCGAATCATCGAAGTCTGTTGCGGCATATTCGTCGACGCACCCGGAATCTGATAGGGCCACGCGAGTCCGTCGTTGTCTTGGCCGGCGCCAAAATTATCTACATCCAAATAATCGTTAAAACTGGCGCGATAAGGCCCCATGTTGAAACTTAAGCCTTGCATTGATTCGTTCCACAAAGCCGAAGACGCCCCCAACTGATCGCCGGGAAATCGCGAATAGTTCGGCACCAAATCTTTCGGCAGCCGTGAGTTCATCATGCCGCCTGAGGCAAGTCGTTGCGGCTCAAGTTGTAGCGGCGGGCCATCTGAGCCGGATTGCGCGCCGGTGCCCGAACCGCCACCCGTGGGTTGTGTCCAAGTTTGCCCGTACCAGGGCCCGATTGTGCCGCCGAAAGGCATGGCGTAAGCGGTCGCCGTGAGCTCAACAGCTCGATGAAAGAACGGAAAAAACAGTTCGCGCGGTTTTGATTTCGCCTGAACGGCGACATATGCCCAGTACCACGGGTTTTTTTCGACACCTAAATATAAACCGTTCGTGCCACTCGTCGCGACGGATGGCTCAGTGAGCGCTTGGACTTCGTGCAGAAGTTCTTGCACGTTGGCTGGGCCAAAGGTGCTGTTGAGCTGCGTTTGCGCCGTCGGCCCGGTCGGCAAGGTATATATCGCTTGCTCGTTGCCTTGGCTGGAACACGACCCCGACGACCCGATGAAGTTCTGATAAAATAGCGTAAAAAACACGTCGATGTCAGGCAGCCAAATACTCGGGGGAACACCCTGCAAACTATTAAATACCTGAAGCCCTTGCGGCCCCTCAGCCTGAAACCCGGTCAGATTCGTCGAAGTGAGATTTTTAATCAAAGTTTTGTAGACGCCCGTATACACGCTGCCGGGTGGCTGATTGGCTAAAATGGCTGGGTCCATGATGTCGACCATCGAACTTTGCGTTTGGTCGATCGGCTGAGCGAGATTGTTGGCGAGCGCGTGAATGAGCTTCATCCGCTCTTGCGCCTCGAGCGCGTACGAAACAAAAATCGTGGCGGCATACCACCAATTATAGGCGGCGTAGGAATCGCATGTTTGCGCGATTTGCGTGTTAATTTGTTGCGCGAACGCTTGATAAGCCTCAGTAAACGGCAGAAACGGAACCGAAAATGTCGGCACCGGCGCGTTCGGAAATTGAAAATCCGCACAATGGCAACCGTTGTCATTCACTTGACTCCAGAGCGGGTAAATCACACAGAGTGGCGGTGGTGACCCGTCGCGCGTAATGCTCGCCCAAAGGTCGGTTTCTGACGGCGGTACTTGCTGAACGCTCAGCGGACAAACCTGGGTAGAGGAAGAATTACCGGTCACGGCATCACGACTCATATTGCCCAAATAGTAATACCGAAAGTTCAGAAGCTTCCACGCCTGGCGGATTTGGTAATTCGTGTGCGCGATGGCGTCTAGTATTTCGGCTTGCTTGCCCGCGGCGTAATAAGCCGCAAGGTCGGCGGCGTTTTGCAAATTGATTTTATCGTGCACGACGAGCGCAACGTTGATCGCCATTGCAAAAAAAATGAAGAGGACTTGAAAAATCAAGGCCACGAATATGGCCATTTGGCCGTTTCGATTAGTAATTTTTGACAAGGTGTCGCGCATGGGCGACCTTAATTCTAACCGTTTTTAACAAAAGGCGAATCGATGAAATTTTCGTACCGGCAAATAGTCCTGCTTTGTGGTCTCTTTATCTCGACAGCGAGTCTGGCGCGCAAAAGCGCGCCTAGCGCTTCGACAAAACCAGCCTTCGAAGCATACGAAAAGTTTGTTTTAGGGGGCGAACACGCGGGCTATGCGATTCAGCGCTACACATTCGACGCTCAACATAAGACCATCACGTCCATTTCATACACATATGTGAAGGCGGGGAGCCATAAGACAATCGAAAGTCTCGTAGCCAAATCCGATCTCAATTTCGAACCGATCAGTTATCAATATACGGCGCTCGTTGACGGCAAGCCGGTACTAATCAATGCGCGTTTTCACAATAAAAAAATGACGGCGATTGAAATCAACGGCAAGAAGAAATTGAAACTCACGGCAACCGTGCCGAAAAACGGGTTTTTGTCGACGTTTCTCAATTATGTGCTTTTAAAAAACGGCCTGAGTGTCGGCAAGGCCTATAAGTTCTATGCAATGGCCGAAGAAGACGGCAAATTCTTAGAGGGTTCAGCGCAGATTTTATCTGAAACCAAAATCAAAAACGTGCCGGCTTATAAAGTAAAATTTCATTACAAAACGGACTTTGTGTCACTTTTGTCGAATAAAGGCGAGCCGCTCGGCACGCGCTCAGACGCTCAAGACGCCAGTACCGAAATCTCGCCGAAGGCCGCGGCGATCGACGGCATACCGTTCAACGAGGGGCAGATTAAAAAGCTTTTCGGCAATATCCCTGACGGAGTGATCAATCAGATTTACCCTTCTAAGGGCTAGTTGAGCGCGCAACGAATGGCGCTCTAGCGCGGGGCTCCCACAACAAACGGCTATGAAGTCCGCGCAAACTATGTTGCAATAGTAAAAATATGAGCACGTCTGTTGGCCAACTTTTTTTCGTGGGGCTTCAAGGTCCCGCCCTTAGTGCGTCCGAAGCCGATTTTCTCGTTAAAAATGATATCGGCGGCGTGGTCTTGTTTGCGAGAAATCTCACCACCCCCCAAGAATTGCATAAGCTCTGTACAGACATCCAAAATTTGCGCCCCAAAACTGCTTCAAAAGCGCCTTTTTTCATCGCGATTGATATGGAAGGCGGCCGCGTTCACCGCTTAAAGCCTCCGTTTACACAGTGGCCGTCGGCCGGCAAACTATCTAAGCTCAACTCGACATCGATGGCGTTTAAATTCGCCAATATGATGGGTGAAGAGATGCGCTCGGTCGGGATCAACATCGATTTCGCTCCGTGCGTGGACGTGCTCACGAACCCCGACAACACGCTGATCGGCGATCGTTCGTTCGGCTCTGACCCCGAGCAAGTCGCGAAAATGGCCTCGGCCCTGGTGCGTGGTTACATCAAGGCGGGAGTGATCGCGTGCGCCAAACACTTTCCTGGTCACGGCAATACGATCGTCGATAGCCACGAAGAACTCCCCATTGAAACAGTCGATTTTTCGACGCTCGAATCGCGCGAACTTGTACCGTTTAAAAAAGCGTTTCGCGCGCGCATGGATATGGTCATGACCGCCCATATTAAGTACGAGAAAATCGATGCGCATCATCCCGCGACGCTTTCGACCGAGATCATTCAAAAGTTGCTGCGTAATCAGCTTCGTTATCGCGGTCTCATCATTAGCGACGACCTCGACATGAAAGCGCTTGCGAAGTACTACCCGCGCGAACAGATCCCCGTGCTTGCGCTCAAAGCCGGATGCGATTTGCTGCTTTACTGCAATGATTTTACGAGCCCGCCGGTTGGCCTTGAAGCTGTCAAAAAAGCGATTCAAGACGGGCATATTCCGGTCGCCTCCATTCAAGAGTCTCTCAAACGAGTCACCGATTTGAAAAGCGAAGCACTCAAAGACTACATGCCGCGACCGTTTTCAGATGTTTCGAAAATCGTCGGGCACCCCGAACATTTGCGGGTGGCAAAAGCGATCAACGATGGGTTCATCCCCGAAGATTTGCGTAATACTTAAAACTCGCCGCTCGATCGCGAATTTCGTCACTTGAATTGCAAAAAATCACATGCTCAAATCGCGCTCTAGGCCCATTGTTAAACCATTGCCCTCTCACGCTTATTTTCTTTGGCGTGGATATTGCGAGCTTTATCGCAATAACCGAGGAGATAGCGATGGGCAATTCAGAATCAAACTGGCGATCACAACTCAGTTTCATTTTCTCGCTACTGTTGCACGCAGGGGCCATTGCCCTGATTGCGTTGGGGCCGACGATGATTGAGAACCGCTTCGGTAACCAGGGGACCCAGCCCGAACCTGTCGACATGACGATTGTGAGCCCACCGAGCGCTCCGAAAGTTGTCGCAGTCAAGCCGGCACCCGTTTCAGTTAAAGCAGCGCCTGTTGTCGTCAAAGCGAAACCCCAAGTTCGTCGCCCGCCGAAAATCGCGAAAGTTGTAGTACCGAAACCTGTTGTGGCAAAGACCGTCATAGCAAAACCCGTCATGCGGAAGTCTGTCGCGGCCATACCGGTCGTTAAGAAAGTGGCGGCGATAGCACCGGCCCCCATCAAGAGAATTGCAGAGCCCGTAAAGCCAATCGCGGCGGCAAAAGTTGAACCACAGACCCAAGCGGCCGTTGCGCCAGCCGTTTCGCCAATTCAAACGAGTGCGCCTGTCAAATCCGCTGCGCCTGTTGCTCCGTCAGTCGCGGGCACACCCACCGGTTCAAAAACGATTGCTGTGACACAAAATTATTTGTCGCTTCGGCAGATGCCGGGCAATCAACCGCCAGCTTACACGCGGGTCATGCGGTTAAATCGCGAACAAGGCGTCGGGCAGCTTGTTTACTTTGTAAATCGCGACGGAACGGTCAGCGATGTGCGATTGACTAAGTCCACCGGTTTTCCAGACCTCGACAAGGCCGCAGTCGACGCGTTTTCAAAATATCGCTTCGTACCCGGGCAGCAAGGCTACACGGTCCACAATTTCGAATTTGTTTTAAATGGCCCGGCTATCGCAGACGGCCCCGGGCTAAGAACGACGATGAATAACTAGCGCGCGCCCTACGAAGGCAAGTGCAACACGAATTAGTCGCCGAACAGTTCAGATGCAGAACGAGTCGACCCGTTTTTGCGGATGACTCTTTTGCGCGCGCGACCCTGGCGCGCGACTTTTCTTCGGCGAATTCGATCAGTGACTCTAGTTTTCGAAGCCATAAAAAACTCCTTAATAACCCCGCCGAGTTACCAAAACGGCAGGCGCAAGTCAACGCCCTGCATATAAACACCGGCGGCAGCCGCGTCATCTTTAATGTAGTAATCGGCTTTGAGTCGCGGGCCATCGAAGGTCAACCCGGCCGTCCAATAGGTAAGGTTAAAGTATTCATCACGATCAAAGCCGAAACGGGTCCACAGCATCGACTCAAGCCGCGATTCAAACCCAAGCTGGTACTCGTTCAAATGGTGCGGGTTCGCGACCTGAATCTCCGACACATCCGCGCGTAGATGAAAATCATTCATCAAAATGTAAGTCGCACCGACGGCCACTTTGTTCACTTCTTGAATATCCATCGGCACAGCCTTATCACGGCCCATTACGTTGTAATCGACGAAGGCAATACCAAGCGTCGGGAGCGGATTGTAAAGTACTCCGAGGTTGCCATTCCACTGAATGTAGGCGTCACCCTGATCAACGACACTTCTCAGATAGGTGAACGATGCGCCTAACGATAGGTGCGACCATGCATACTGGCCAAGCGCCAGCTCGTGGTAATCTTCGGTCACCCTCGGCAAATCTTGAAAGGTGCGAACCCGATGCACATACATATAAGCGCCCGAACAAAGTAGCCCTGGCGCGTTGTCGGTCAAAGTCGCACCGTAATATTGGTCACTCTCGCCGGGCATGTCAGAGCCATCGGAGTAAAAAATCGAAGTCGAGCCTTGAGATGCATCGACCAATGTTGCTGGGTTATGAATGAATTGCTCGCCATCTTCAGTCGAGGCCCGGCCGGCTCCGCCAGCCCCGCTGGCGACTGGACCGGTAATATATTGTGCATGACCCACAGCCGCAAAAAGGGTTAACATCAAAGTCACGACAATGCTGAAAAAACAATACTGGTACTTGCTACCCATCCTGGGCCTTACCCTAACTCTGTGGTTTCACCACCATCATCACATCAAACTTGCGCGCGCCGAGACAGTTCCTGCACCAACTGCAGATCACCCAACACTAAACGGACGCTTGGCTAAAGTCGAGCCCGGCGAAGATTTGCTTTCGATTCTCGGCAAGTTCGGTTTTTCGGACCAAGAAAGTTTTCGTGCGATCGCTGACGCGCGTTTGCCAAAAAAATTCCTGATCGCGCCGGGCGAAATTTACCGGATTACCCGCCGAAAAACCCGTGTCGATCTTCGCTTTTATGACCACGCGGCTCCGATCGCCTATCACCTCTGGCGAGAGCGCAAGCTGCATACTGCAACCGCTTCGGTCGGCGGCCAAATTGAACACATTAAATTCGACGTCCGTTTCATAACCGTTCGCGGGCGCGTTGAGAATTCTCTGATCGAGTCCGTCGCGCATGCGGTCGGCGATGAACTCGTTGCCTACCGGTTCATGGACGCCTTTTTGCTCGATACGGACTTCCCCAAAGATCTACAACGAGACGCCGCATTTTCTCTGACCATTGAAAAGCTATACGATCGCGGCGAATTTATTCGCTTCGGCAAAGTCCGCCGCGCCGAACTCGAACTTGCCGGGCACAACGTTGTTCGCGTGTACGAGCCGCTCCGGCACGGCGGGATTTTTTTCGCGCGCTCGCTCGACAGTGTCGATCGACCCTTCTACGCGCCCGTCGACCACATTCAGATTTCGAGTCTCTTCAATCGCCGCCGGTACCACCCCATAAAACATAGAATCATCCCTCATTTGGGGGTCGACTTTGAAACAAGTGAAGGCCAACCCGTGTACGCCGCCGCCAACGGGCAAATTGAACGCCTGGGGCGCAATCACGCCGCCGGGCGATTTGTCGTTCTCCGCCACTCGAACGGCTATCAAAGTTTCTACGACCATCTCAGTCAGGTAGCCAATATTCACCCGGGCCAAAATGTTTCAGCCGGGCAAGTTCTCGGCTACGTCGGCTGTTCGGGTTATTGCACAAGACCGCACCTGCATTTTGCCGTGAAGCGATTTGGCGTTTTTATTAACCCCATCCATCTGATTCGCGGCTATGCATTTGACCAGCGCCGCGAAATCGCAAGCTTGCTGTCACACAGGTAACTTGCAGGTTCATTTGTCGGCGACGGCTGCCTTGTCACGAACGTAAATTTATTTTCATATAGGCCCAACTTCGCTGTGATGCCGCTCTGGTAAATAGATTAGCTGTGAAACGCATCTTGATTTTTCTTCTCACTGCACAAACGATTCTCGGTTTCAGCCCGCCCGCCATCGGCGTTGATTGTTGCGGCCAGGGGCACACCGAATACAGCGCCGACGGTCTATTATTTCGCGACATCATGTACACGACAGAGGGGGATCTTCTTCTCCGCCACGTAGTCGACCCGAAAGAAAAGTGGTTTCGTTTTCAAGAGTGTATGTTGGTGCCGTCTAAAACCCCGTCTCGCGAGGGTCACACCATCGGCGCGTGCTATAATTTGTCGCCTAAATATTACGACACCTCGGCATCGCGAATGTTAGTCGGCAATAAGTTCGCCCGCTATCTTCACCACGATCTTCGCAGCGTTCAGTACGTGCAAAAGTTTTCGAAATGGGTTTTGCCATTCTTAACATTTTGGGCCGTACAGCGCTCGTTTGTGGAGTGGAGCCACTTTTACGCACCGGCTTTCGCCGCCGTTCGCTTTCGAACCGGCGTGATGGCAACGCTATTATCAATTGCGACCTCAATTATGGGAGCCGCCGTGTGGAACGCGTGGACATCGGATATCCCTTCAGTGGAGTCGAGCCTGAGGAACGACGACCCCCATGCTGAAAAACAAACCCAAAACGCACTCAAAGGCGAAGATATCTATTTGCTGATTCGCACGGCACTCCGCCAAACTTTTGCCGACCCGGCCATCAATCGCTACCGAATTGTCGAGCAAAATTCAGGTTTTGGGCAATAATTTCAACTGCTTAGATGGCCAGTGAAAAACGCCTCAAGTTGAGGCGGACTTTAGCCGATAAATACGACGTAAGTCGATGCTCGAGGGGGATGAATGCCGAAGCTGCACACGAAAAAACGGTGGCTTGTTTTTTTGGTTCTTGTAGTCGGAATAGTTTCAGTGCCAATTTTTTATTTAAATTGCTCGGGCGCTCCCGCTAGCGGAAATTTCGACGCCGCTTCGACTGCCCAAAGCGCGCCCTTTGCTTATCAAATGCAGATCGACACCCTTGGCTATATGTCATGCGGCGATCTGACGTATCAACAGTATGACCCGAGTACTTTTTGGAGCTTCAAAGCGGCGGCTTTGCGTTCGCCGACAGCCGGCATTTCTTTGACTCCGGACTTTATCGGCACTGTGCAAAATGAGTCCGACACCCAACAACAGCAAGTGCTCCAGGCCACGCCGCTTTTAAATTACTACCCGGACATGAGCATTCGTTGGGCCAACGACGTGGTCGACGGAGGGCCCAATGGCCTCGTCTATTCAAGTAATCAAGGCGGAGGTGATTATTACGCCGACGCGAATTTTCTCGGGAGTGTGACACTCGGCCAGTTTGCGCAAATATTCACTACTGGTACGGAGTCGGCTTGGCACAATTCGTACTCAAATTCATCCAGCAGTAATATCCCTTTTTCGTCCCCACCTAATTTAACTTACCTTAGCTATCCGGGTACTGGCGGGCTCGATTCTGTTCCAAACTCGATTCGCTGTGCCACAAGCGCCGGTACGTATAGCGGTTGCCCAAGCGGCGAAACGGCCGGCTCAGCATATCTGACAACGGAATTCGCGACAGCGCAGACGGAACAAGGCGTGTCTGTTGGCGGCTCACCGTCTGAAGCTTACGGATACGGTTATCGTTTTACCTATGGTCACGGTCATTATCAAACTGGCGGACCGGCTCGCGCCGTTCTCGGAGTCACTGAATACAATTTGGCGAGCGACACTCAAACCGGATCAAATTGGACGTGTCAAAATTATGAAGTTGTTTACCCCGGCGACCTCGGCGCCACTATCACGTGCCCGAACCCCAATGGTCGAACGACGCCGAGCTCCGGCAATGCACTTGAATCCGCTGTTGCGCAAATGCTACCAGGCTGGACTGTGGATTACGCCTATGGCTGCGCGGTACCCCCTTCGTCAGCAACGAGTGGGCAGTTTTGCGAAGGCACATATGCGATGCATACTTCGTACTCGAGCGGCATCAATTACACGACGCCGACACAATATGTTGGCAGCAGCTGCTCGACCGCATCGAACAATTGCCCTCACATCGTTTCTGTTTGCGTGCGCAACTAGTGAAACGATTTAATCTTGATAATTTGGCTTGGTCCGCCTAACTTGCGGATATGATCAGAGTCAAAAAGGCGCTTATCCCGGCGGCCGGCCTTGGCACGCGATTCTTGCCGGCGACAAAGTCCATACCTAAAGAAATGCTCCCGGTCGTGGATCAGCCGATTTTACTTTACGTTGTTGAAGAAGCTGTTCGCGCGGGCATTGAAGACATCGTTTTGATTGCGGGCCGCGGCAAACACGCCATAGAAGATTTTTTTGATCGCTCGTATGAGGTCGAAGACCAGCTTCTTAAGGCTGGGCGCGAAGACTTGCTTCAGCGAATTCAAAGAATCCGTGACATGGCAAACATCATTAGCATTCGGCAAAAAGAGGCGCTCGGTTTGGGCCATGCGGTTTTTTGCGGGCAACCCGTTATCGGCAACGAGAATTTCGCCGTATTGCTGGGCGACGAAATCATGTATTCAGAACCCGGCGAGCCGACCGTCATCGAACAGCTCGCGAAGATTTTTATCGAAACTGGGTTGTCAACTGTGGCGGTTATGGAAGTCGCCCCTCAAGACGTCGAAAAATATGGCATCGTCGCAGCTGAAAAAACTCGCGATGGGTATTTTCGCGTCAGCGAAGTCATAGAAAAGCCGACGGTACAAAGCGCTCCAAGTCGCCTGGCATTGCCGGGGCGCTACATATTCACTCCCCAAATCTTCGATTACTTGAGAGACGCCAAGCCCGGCAAGAATAATGAAATTCAGCTCACGGATGCGATGACCGCCCTAGCTAAAAATCAAGGCCTTCTCAGTACGTTATTTCAAGCTAAGCGATTTGATGCTGGCGATAAACTCGGCTATCTTATTGCAAACATCGAACTTGCTTTAATGCGTCCGGATCTCGGGCCGCAATTAAAGCAGTATTTGCGAGGGTTGGCCCGTGAGATTTCGTAGCTCGCTTTTTTTTGTAGCCGTACTATTTTATTCTTCGTTTGGCCACGCTTACATCCCACCGTATTGGATGATCTTGTCGCGAACGGCGCAAAACCACGGCAAAGGCGCTTATACCATCAACGAAGACGTCGCGTTTCCGAACCCTGCCGCTCCGACTGGAATGAATGGAATGCTGATGACTCACGAACACTGGGTGATTCTCGATGATTTGCACATGCGGCTGGATGTTCGCGGAGTGGGCGATCTGCAAAACCAAATTCATTTGACATACGTGTATCAAAACGGCGAACGGTATTATTTATCAGAAACTGGCGTACGCCGAGCCTCACGCGCGCCGGCGACATGGTTTGAACCGTTCTTTACATTTCGCAGTTCCCGCGCCTTTCAATCTTTTGCTGTCGCTCGTGGTGTCACTCCCCCAGACTCGGCACGGAGCCGACCGCAACGTTTTTCTATAAAAAAGCCGGCCCCGCCGACCGCCGAAGCCTTTCTTCGATTAGCGCGAGTCGACGGTACTGTTTCGTATGCGATCGGCGAACCGTCCCCCGTCGGTAGTTCAAATTTACTGCCCGGTCTTTGGATCAAGCAGGATCAGTTCGTTGTTAAAAAAGTTCGCTACCCGTCCGGCGTCGAAATTTTGGCGCAAAAATATCGTCAATATAAGTCGCTCTGGTATCCCCAGATTTTGTCTGTTAAATGGGCGGACGGTAAAGCCCAAATCACGGTCACTTCGGTCACGCCCCTTGCCAATGAAAAGATCGCGAAAAAGCGTGTGAACCCGCGCGAGCTTTCAATGTCAAGGGCGCACGATAACGAACCGGGCTCACCGCTGTTGCTACCAACAAATTCGGCGGTTCGCGAGTTTTACACTCAAATGAGGTAACCATGGCGAAAGAACACGAAGCTGTGTCTTTCGCACACGTCGCGGTGAATGCTCCGCTTCTTCACTCGCTTGTTTATAAATCGAGTGAACGGCTGAACCGCGGCGACTCGGTCTTTGTGCCGCTCGGGCATCGACGTGAGCGCGGAGTTGTGTTCGATATCAGCCCGCCTAAGACATCCGGCGAATTCACGATTCGCAATGTGTTCGAAAAAGATGAGACTCGCCCCTTGCTCTCAGACGTATTTTTAAAATGGCTGGAGTGGCTCTCCGAGTATTACGTGCATCCTCTCGGGCAGGTGGCGGCGCTTGCCTTCCCGCCGCTTGATCCTCGCAAAAATTCAAAGCCGCGCTTGTCAAAAAGGCCGGCGGTCGTGAAAGCGACCGAACTGAAATCGAAGCCAGTTTTGACTGAGGAACAGGCGTATGTCGTTTCGTCAATTTCTGTTGAAAGAAATTTTGAGGCACACCTCGTATATGGTGTCACGGGTTCTGGTAAGACCGAAGTTTATTTTCGCGCGCTCGAAAATGCCCTTCAATTAGACGACGGCAAAGGGCAGGGGCTTGTGCTTGTGCCTGAAATTTCTCTCACGCCTCAGCTCGTTCAACGCTTTGCCGAGCGGTTTGGCGATCAAATCGCGGTTTTGCACTCTCAGCTGACCGATCGTGAGCGCACGGATCAATGGTGGTCGATGGTTTCGGGCCAAAAAAAAATACTGGTCGGCGCACGATCGGCTCTTTTCTGCCCACTCCCTCATTTGCGACTGATCGTCGTCGACGAAGAACACGAGGCGAGCTACAAGCAAGAGGAGAAACTTCGCTACCACGCGCGCGATGCCGCCGTGATGCTCGCGCGCTCACTCAACATTCCGGTCATTTTAGGCTCTGCGACTCCGAGCCTCGAATCCTGGCTGAATGCGAAGCGCGGCAAATACAAACTCCATAAATTAGAGCGGCGAGTGGCTGAACGGGCCATGCCGCAAACTGAGATTCTAGATCTTCGCGCGAATAAAAGAGAAAGCGCGCCGGAGGTTTTTTGGTTGTCCCCACAACTCGAAAGCGCGATGCAATCGGCGCTTGAGCGCAACGAACAGACAGCGTTATTTTTAAATCGGCGCGGTATCGCGCGAACGGTCCTTTGCGGCGAATGCGGCTTTAGCTATCAGTGCCCCAACTGTACCATTGCGCTCACTCTGCACGGGGAACGAAATTTGGTTTGTCATTTTTGCGACTATCACGAGCTATTAGCGGAAATCTGCCCGTCTTGCCGCGAAGGTGAACTCAAATCGCTCGGCCTTGGTACCGAACAAATTGAGCGGAGTTTGAAAGAGCGCTTTCCGAACGCCCGGATTGCGCGTGCCGATCGTGACGAGATCCACTCCCGCGAGTCGCTTGAGAATTTGATTCGGGGAATGGAAGATCACGACATTGACATTCTCGTCGGCACGCAAATGATCGCCAAGGGGTTGGATTTTCCAAAACTGACCCTGGTCGGTCTCGTGTTGGCGGATGTTGGGTTTAACATCCCAGATTTTCGCTCAACCGAACGCGCCTACCAGCTCGTCACTCAAATGAGCGGGCGTGCCGGTCGCCATCAAATCGACGGCGGGCGAGTCATTGTTCAAACCTATAATGTTGAACATCCGGCACTGCAGTTCGCGCTCTCTCGAACTTATGCCGAGTTTGCCGACCATGAGCTCGTTTCGCGGGAGGAGTTCGGTTACCCGCCGTTTTGTAAACTGGCCGCAATCCGCGTTTTGGCCGGTGATCGCGCGCTTGGCGAACAGACAATTGAAAAAATCGCGGTACGGGCCGAGTTGCTCAAAAAGCAGCTCGCGGCTTATGGTGACATTCAAATTTTAGGCCCGGCCGAGGCGCCGATGGCCCGGCTCCGAGGCCAGTATCGATTTCACTCGCTATTCAAATCGAAGGGATCGCATTTAAGTGCATTCTGTCGCCAGCTCCTCGGTGATGAAAAGTGGATCCCCTCATCGACCAAAGTACAGGTCGACATCGATCCGATGAGTTTGCTTTAATAGAAGTAATGAATGACAACCTGCAGACGCATGCGTGCCCCCGATGCGGCAACGAAGCCACAAAACTGATCCCCGTTGATGCGGGTATGAAGTTGATTCTTAAACAAACCGGCGAGGGCGCTCAAGAGCTGCCGGCGCAAGTCTGTTCAGCTTGTTACAACGAGCTCACGGCCAGCGTCTCTCAAGGCGTAAAGCTTCGCCTTGAACAGCAAGCCAAAGAAAAAAATCGGCACCTTTTATGGAAGAGCCGCGTCGGCATTGTTAAACAGGCCCGGCAAATGATGCAGCAGAAAATGTACTCAGAAGCCGCCGTCAATTACGAAAAATATTTACGCGTGCTTGAGATATCATACGACAAAAAATCCGGCGAGTTAACACCCGATCTGTTTGGCAAAAGCTCTCGCTCGAAAGAACTCACGGTCATCGCCACGTGTTACTGGGATCTCATGCTGATTTACGACACCAATCCGCAATACCGCGATCGCATGATGAAGGCCGCAAAGAAATTGGCAGAATTCGTTCCCTATTCAACCATATATCCTGACATCGCCAAAAAAGCGCAAATCTTCGCCGGTTCGGCTAAGAATTCCGATATTGTGAATGAATTTTTACGCCTCTCAAAGGCGGGCCCGGCACGGTGTTTTATCGCCACCTCCGCCTTTGGCAGCGAAAATCACCCGGTGGTTCTCACGTTACGCGAGTTTCGCGATCAGGTGCTCGTGCGCACAAAAACGGGTATGCGGCTCGTGGTTTTATATTATCGCCACTCCCCCCGGGTCGCGCGTTATTTGGATAGTCGACCAAAACTCGCGCGGGTCGTCCGCTTGCCGCTCGCTTGTCTTGCGCAGCTTCTGAGGGCGATAACGCGCTTGCGACCCACTAATGCGTCTGGTACCTTTTTTGAATGAAGTTTGTCATCGTTTCAGATGGGCTTGCCGGCTTTTTTCTCGCAAATTTGCTGGTGAAGAAAAATCACGACGTTACGCTCGTTGATACCGGCAATGAGCCGCAAACCCCTGAACGTTTTCGCGACATCGGGTTTTCATTTTTACCGAACACCGATACCGTTCGCCGCGGCCTTTCGCTTCTCGAAGAAGGTTTTGAAATGCCGTTTGAAATCCACGAGCATGAAAGAGCGCCGATCACTGTTGAGGGTCATGACATTAAACCGTTTGTCGGGTTTGGCGAAAGTCGATCGGTTGCGGTTCAACCGCTCAGCTTGTTCAACGCACCGTCCAGTCTATCCATCAGCTGCGCCGAGAAAATGATCATTGAAAATGCCTTGGCCAACCACCGGTTCAAAGTTCTACCGTTTTCAGAAATGAGTTCGATCCAGATCGTCGGTAATTTAATCGAGCGGATCACGATTAATGGTCAAACTGATCTCGAAGCCGATCGTTATATTTTTCTTAATTCGCCCCATGAGATTTTGCCAATATTGCCACCGGAGCTCGTCGGCTCAAAAACGCGGACTCGACTTGCGAAAACCTCTTCGTGGGCCCGACTCGCATTGCGGCTGAATCATGCCGAGCCTCTGCCGCCAGTCAGAGAACTCGTCTTTTTATTGCCGAATCAGCCCGATGCCCCACCGTGCGTGGGCCAAATCGATGAGAGCCTCCACTGTTCAACTTGGTTGACATTTGTACCGACTGAACTAGCCGATGACCCGGCCTATGTCGCCGATACACTGAAAGATATGCGCAAATTGGTCAAAAGGTCGTTCCCAATGTCAGAACCACAACCCAAAGAAACCGTCGCGGTAGTGCCGCGGGCGCTTGCCGATTTGTCGTGGATTTTTGAAAATCAAGATCTCATGCATATAGCGGATAACCTTGTAATTTCTCCGCGCCTCGCGACCCAGTCTGTAGGATTTTCGCAAAGCGTTGAGGCGCTATCGCGCGCCGCAATTTCGTGTTACCACTAGCCCACTATTAACGACACACTTTCCGTTTCTTTCTGGTGCTTCGTAAGCAACGAAGTTCCTGCGGAAAGGTGGATTAACCAGAGAGGTACAATATGTCCGTCACGATTAAAGAGATGCTCGACGCCGGTGTGCACTTCGGCCACCAAACCCAGCGTTGGAACCCAAAAATGAAACCTTATGTTTATGCCGATCGAGGTGGAATCCACATCATCGATTTGCAAAAAACGGTTGTGCACGCCAAGCACGCGTCTGATTTTATTAAATCGGTTGCAGCGCGCGGCGGCCGGTTGATTTTTGTCGGCACAAAAAAGCAAGCCGTTGAACCGATTTTAGAAGCGGCTAATAAGTGCGGGCAGTTTCATGTGACGAAGCGGTGGCTTGGCGGGATGCTCACGAACTTTCAAACGATTCAAGCGAGCGTCATGCGGCTTCGAAAAATCGACCAGATGCGTGAAAAGCGCGAGCTCGACTACTTCTCTAAAAAAGAACGCGCTCAAATTGAAAAAGAATATATAAAACTCAACGATTATCTCAGTGGCATTCGAGAAATGAAAGATATGCCGTCGGCCATGTTCGTCATTGATCTCAACAAGGAGCACATCGCGGTTGCCGAAGCTAAACGGTTGGGCATTCCAGTTGTCGCGATTGCCGACACAAACACCGATCCCGAGCTGATCGACTTCCCAATCCCCGGTAACGATGATGCGATTCGTTCCATTAAGCTTTTTGCCAATATGGTCGCCGATGCGTACATCGAAGGCGCAAAAGTTTGGCAGGAAGAATTGAAAAAAATGGCAGATTCAAAAGCGAAAGAAGAAAAAGTAGAGCGTCCCGTTAAAGCAGAACGGCCATCGCGTCGCTCTGAAGCGGCCAGCGAAGGCGGCCCCGCCGTCATCAAAGTCGCAAAGGGTCGCAAGTTCGTCGCTGCCGGAACTGCCGATGAAGTTGAAATCGAAATGGAACTTGATTCGCGCGAAACCGAAGAGCCGCAAGAAACTGAAACTGACACAAGCGCGACGCCCACCGGAGGGTCCGAGAAATGAACATTACAGCAAATTTAGTGCGTGAACTGCGTGAGCGTACCAACGCCGGCATGCTTGACTGCAAAAAAGCCCTTGAAGAAACCAAGGGCGATTTTGATAAAGCCGTTGAATGGTTGCGGACTAAAGGTATCGCGAAAGCCGACAAGAAGGCCGGACGTATTGCGGCCGAAGGGCTTGTCCACTCGTACATCCACCCGGGTGGGCGGGTTGGCGTTTTGCTCGAAGTGAATTCAGAAACTGATTTTGTGGCGAGAAACGAGCAGTTTCAACGCTTCGTCGCCGATATCGCCATGCATATCGCGGCCATGTCTCCGCGTTTTGTAGCAGTTGCTGAAATCCCGGCCGAAGTTCGTGAAAACGAGAAACGCGTATTGATGGCGAAAGCCCGCGAAGAAGGCAAGAAGCCCGAAATGCTCGAAAAAATTGTGGATGGCCAACTGAAAAAGTGGGCATCTGAAATTTGTCTTCTCGATCAGAAGTTTGTGAAAAACACCGACTTATCAGTTGAACAATATCTAAAAGAAATGATCGCCAAGATCGGCGAAAATCTCGTCATCCGACGCTTCACTCGTTATGAGTTAGGTGAAGGCATCGAAAAGCGAAGCGAGAATTTTGCCGATGAAGTGGCTAAAGCGGTTCACGGGTGATGGCAAAGACAGCGTACAAGCGAATTTTACTAAAACTCAGCGGAGAGGCGTTGGCGGGAGACCAAGCCTCGGGCATCAATACCCGCGTATTGTCTGAAGTCGCCGAAGGCATTAAAGCCACTTACGAATTAAAGACAGAGATTGGTATCGTGATTGGTGGCGGCAACATTTTTCGCGGTGTCGCCGCTTCGGCAAATGGCATGGATCGCGCGAGCTCCGATTACATGGGCATGCTCGCGACCTGTATCAACAGCCTTGCGCTTCAAGACGCGCTTGAGAAAATGAAGATTCCGACCCGTGTTCAGACCGCGATTGCCATGGCCGAAATAGCCGAGCCGTACATTCGGCGAAAAGCCATTCGCCATCTTGAAAAAGGTCGAATTGTGATTTTCGCGGCCGGCACTGGTAATCCATTTTTTACCACCGATACGGCTGCCGCCTTGCGGGCGATGGAAATTAATGCCGATGTGATTTTGAAAGCCACAAAAGTTGATGGGATTTACGATAAAGATCCGGCCAAATTCCCCGACGCTAAGAAATTTGATGCCTTAACTTATATTGATGTCCTAAATCGTGGCCTTCAGGTTATGGATTCTACGGCCATTAGTCTTTGCATGGACAACAAACTCCCGATCGTCACGTTCAGCTTGCGGGACCCCGCAAACATAGCGCGTGTGGTATTGGGCGAGCGCGTAGGTACAGTTGTAAAATAAAAATAGGATCAAGGCGATGACAGAACAGCTCAAGTCCAAAGCGGAAAACTCAATGAAAGCCGCAATTGCGGCGCTAGCGAATGAACTAAAAAAGGTCAGGACAGGTCGAGCACAAGTCAGTATGCTCGATTCCGTTCGCGTGAACTACTACGGTCAGCTTGTGCCGCTCAACCAAGTGGGTTCCGTTTCATGCCCAGACGCGCGATCTTTCATGATCGCCCCGTGGGAGACAAATTTACTTAAAGAAATCGAGCAGTCGATCATAAAGAGCGATATTGGTATGGCGCCGCAAAACGACGGCAAAGTGATTCGTCTTCGCTTGCCCGAATTAACCGAAGAGCGCCGCAAAGACCTTGTTAAAAATATCAAGAAAATCGTTGAGGACGCGCGGGTCGCAATTCGAATGGCTCGCCGGGAGGCCAATGACGCGCTGAAAGAAGCCCTGAAAAATAAGGCAATCAGCGAAGACGAAAACAAAAAGGCCACTGATACCATTCAAAAACTGACGGACGATCACATTAAAAAAATTGACCAGATCGGCGTCGACAAAGAAAAAGAACTTCTGACTCTTTAGCCAAGATCGCCGATGAGTAAAGCCAACCACGTAGCAATCATCATGGACGGTAACGGGCGCTGGGCGCAAAGCCGTAGCCGCCCTAGAACTTACGGTCACATTCAGGGTGCGCGCGTGGCAAAAAAAATTATAACCGCGGCTGTCGAGCGCGGTCTTTCGCACCTAACCTTGTTTGCATTTAGCACAGAGAATTGGCAGCGGCCGAAAACTGAGGTGAGTTTTTTGATGCGTCTTTTGGCCCATCAGATTCGCCGTGAGCAAAAAACGTTGATGACGAACAACGTGCGCTTCAGCACGATTGGTGACTTGTCGGCACTCCCAAACTTTGCGAAACAAGTTGTCGTCGATGCCACAAAATTGACAGAGGATAACACGGGCCTGCGCTTGATATTCGCCCTCAACTACGGCGGCCAACAAGAGATTCTAAATGCCGTAAAAAAGGTGGCGGCTGAGGTTCAGCGCGGGGCACTTAACCCTGAGGAATTGACTCAAGAAACTTTTTCTTCTTTTTTAGATACTCATGCATTCCCGCCTCCGGATCTCATTATTCGCACGAGCGGCGAAAAGCGAATCTCCAATTTCATATTGTGGTCAAGTGCCTATTCTGAAATGTATTTTGTCGAAAAGCACTGGCCCGATTTTACCGCCTATGATTTCGATCTTGCGCTTGCCGATTTCACCAAGCGCTCCCGTCGTTTCGGCAAAGTACTAGAGTCCATACCCCCGGTGGCGGTCGCACCTTGACGACTTCTCTTCAAAAACGAATTGTTTCGGCTGCCGTGATGCTTTTGCTGATGGGGCTAACGGTGAAGCTTTTCGGGGCTCGAGGCCTACTGGCCTTGGGCCTTATCATTTGTTCAGTCGGTGTTTATGAATTCGTGCAACTCACAATCGTACCGCTTAATCAGGCGCCCTGGTTGATATGGTTCTACAACTTAATAGCCACCCTCGTATTGGTGGCTGCTGGCGTAAGTGATCCTGCACATTGGGTTTACCTTTTTCTAGCGCTCATACCGGTTACATTGTCGCTTGCACTCTGGTCGCGACGCGATTTCGCCGATCCATTTTCCCTGCAGCCGTTTGCTGGGCAAATGACCCTCGGGCTTCTTTATACGGGAGTGCTACCCGGCATGACGTTACATCTTCTGCTTACACCTTTGGGCACCAAGTGGTTTGCACTTTTGCTTTCAGTCGTTTTTGCCGGCGACATCTGCGCATATATGGGCGGCTCGATTTTTGGCGGGCCAAAGCTCATGCCCACGGTTTCACCAAACAAGACCATTTCCGGTTCGATATCAGGTTTAGTGGGTTCAGTGGTTATCGGAATAATTTTTGCTAAAGTTTTTAAAATGTCGACCTCGCTCTTTGTCTCGATCGGTTTGTCTCTCACAATCGGTGCTGTGGCTCAAAGCGGTGATCTGTTCGAGTCGCTATTGAAACGGAACCGGAACGTGAAAGACTCCGGCCATTTTCTGCCTGGTCATGGGGGCGTTCTAGATCGTCTAGACGGGGTTTATTTCGCGGCTCCTATAATTCTTTGCGCCGCCCACTGGTTTTCATAACGGATATTACTTACAATGGTTGGATGACAGGTCTTTTCGCGTTAATCCATAAAGTTCTCATCGACGTCGGTCCCTTCTTCATCATGCTCGGGCTTTTGATTTTCGTGCACGAACTGGGACATTATCTTGTCGCAATTTATTATGGGGTTCGAGTTGAAACGTTCAGCTTGGGCTTTGGCAAAAAACTGTGGTCTTATAAGCGTGGCGAGACGACCTACAAGATCGCCGTCATACCGGTTGGCGGTTATGTCAAGATGTTCGGCGACGACCCCACCGTTGCAATCCCCGAAGGAGAGAAGCAGTTTGCATTTCTTCATAAGCGCCTCTGGCCGCGAACAGCCATTGTGCTCGCCGGCCCCTTGATGAACTTGTTGTTTGCTGGCTTGTTATTTGCCGCCGTAGGTATGGTCGGCCAGCAAGTGCCCGGAACCCAACTCGGGGACATCGCGCCCAATACGGCTGCCTACACCGCGGGTTTTCGATCGGGCGATACAATCAAAAAAATTGACGGCAAGCCCGTGGTTAAGTGGTCCGATGTAAAAAATTATCTCGAAGCGCATGCTAACCGTCAGCTCTCATTTTCCGTGCAAGACGAACTCGATAAGAAAATTCGCCTCGTCACGGCCATTCCCAAACTTGAAAAAAACGGCTTCTTGTTTAGTCTCAAACGCCAAATTGGAAAAATCGACGGCCTCACGACCGACTCGGCGGCCACGATGATAGGGATCGCCGACCCTCACTCCGCAGCTGCACAAGCCGGATTAAGAAGTTTGGATATCATCGAATCAATCAACGACAAACCTGTGCTTTTTTGGCGCGAGCTTGGGCTTAACCTGATGAAATCGGCAAAAGCCGGCGGCGAGTGGAAGTTGAAAGTGCAAGCTTACGCGCCTCAGTTTGACGATTCTTCACCTATAAAGAATACGACAGCGACGCGAGTCGTTTATCTTAAAGTTCCAAGAGTCTTACCGACCAGCGGCCATGGCTTGCTGCGCGCTCTCGGAATAGAGCGCTCGGACATGTTTTTGGCTTCAATCAAAAAGTCTTCGCCCGCCGATAAAGCAGGCCTTCGCAAGGGAGATGAAATTGTCGGCATCGATCATCAATTAACGAACAAATGGCAGGACGTTCTTGATCGGGTGAAGGCCTACAAGGCGGCACAAGGCTCGATTCATTTTAAAGTCCTTCGCGACGGTAAATTTATCGATCTCGATATTACTCCTGAGCTCATCGACTTGCCATCTGACAATGGCGCAACTGAGAAGCGCTATGCAATCGGTGTCATGCCGGCCGTTATGACCGTTAGCGGAAATAGCTATATTTTGAAATATACAAATCCTATTCGTGCTTCCGTTTACGGGGCTCAAGAGGCCTACCATTGGACGAAGCTCATTGCCATTAGCTTTTTGCGGCTTGTACAAGACAAAGTTTCGGCACGAAATTTAGGCAGTGTGATTTCTATTGGCCGTGTGGCGAGCCGTTCATTTCAAGCCGGTCTCGCGGCATTCTTAAATATGATGGCTGTTATATCGATCGACTTATTTTTATTAAATCTTTTGCCGGTTCCCGTTCTCGACGGCGGACATCTTTTGTTTTTTACTATAGAAGCCGTGAAGGGGGCTCCGTTGAGTCTGCGCAAAATGGAAATTGCGCAGCAAGTTGGTCTTGTGCTTCTTTTAAGCCTTATGATATTTGCCCTATTCAATGACATCAGCCACCTCATCTCATCCTGGTAAAATTGTTTTAGCGGTTGAGACTTCAACTTCTCTTGGTAGCCTTGCGCTGATTTCAGGTCAGAACACACTTAAGCAACTGACTTGGCAACGGGAGGGTTCGCATAGCGAACTAGTGACTAAATCTTTCGATGAACTGATGAAATCGTTAAATCTGCATTTGCAGAGCATAGCCTATATTGCTGTGGGGGTTGGCCCCGGCAGCTTCACCGGCATTCGCGTCGGGGTTAACTTCGCTCGCGCGCTAGGCTTTAGTCTATCCCGCCCGGTTTTTGCGATGAATTCACTTCATTTGCTCGTGCACCAAAAGTCGCTTGAGACTTATCGCAGGCCAGTTTTCGCATTGCAATATGGTTTTCGGGATATCTTTTACGTCGGTGAATATTGCCTGGCCCAAGGTATAACAACAAATTTTATTGAGGTTCAAAAGCCGCGTGCTGTTGTCGCTCGAGATGTCATAAAATTCATACCCGCAGGCGCACGTGTCGTTGGCGGCGGGTTACATGCCCTCGAGACTTTACCCGGCGGGCCATATCTTGGATCTTGGTCCACGGATCTGCGAGACACGACGGCACCCGAAGCTTGCTTTTTTTCCAAGACTTTAGTGGGTATTTCTGAAAATCCGCCACTAACTGATTGGATTCACACGGTTCCTCTTTATATTCGCGCGTCAGAAGCCGAAGAGAAACTGCGGTCTTGCGCAGATTAATTTGAGGCGATTTTGAAAACGGTTGCAAACCTGAGTGACTATAAAAGTACAACGCGCGGCACGGGCTCGCCCTCGTCGATCATTCTCGCTGTCGGTGGCGGCAAAGGCGGCGTCGGCAAAAGTTTCTTGAGCACCAATATCGGTATCTTTCTGGCGAACATGGGGTTTAATACGATCATCGTCGATTGCGATCTTGGGGCGCCGAACGTGCACACGTGTTTGGGTGAAGCGCCCCCTAAATTGAATTTTCATCAATTTCTTTCCGGTCGCCTGGAGAATTTCGAAGCAGCCGCAGTTGCCACCCAATTTGCCAAACTTCGCTTTATTGCGGGCGGCAATGATCACCAGGAGCTCGCCAATATAACAATCCACGACCAGAGCCGCCTTATGTCGGCGATTTATACACTAAACGCCGATTTCACCATTTTGGACTTGAGCGCAGGCACGCACACATCGACATTGGATTTCTTCTTAATGGCGGACCGGCATCTGATAACTCTGACACCCGACCCGACCAGTATTGAAAATGCATATCGATTTATGAAGGCTGCCTTCTTTCGCCGAATAAAACGCTTTGAACGACAGCTCGGCCTTGAAGCTCTCGTTGCGTCTATTATGGCGGAGCCCGAGAAGAATGAAATTCGCGTGCCGGCTGATTTGTTGAGTCGAATTTTGAAAGAAAACCCCGAGGCCGGAAGAGAGCTCGAAAAGTTTATGCATCACCTGCGATTTGAACTTGTCATCAATCAAACTCGAAGCACAAAAGATGTTCAGCTTGCCAATTCTGTCTCAACTGTTTCAAAGAAATACTTTGGCCTGCCAGCGGGCGTGCTCGGGCATCTCGATTATGACAACGCCGTGTGGCACGCTTTGCGAAAGCGGCGTCCGCTGATTTTAGAATTCCCCAACAGTCCTTTATATGCTCAGATTTTGGCAATTGCGCGCGACTTAGCAAGTCCACACTTAAAAAAAGCTGTGATATAGTTTATCGCTGAACATTTAATGCGCGGCGAAGATGAAGCAATGCAGATGCGCGAAGGGGCTCGTGCGGCTATGGCCGGAAAAACGTTTGATCAAAATTTTTATGATCTATTAGAGATTCCGCGAAATGCCGCACATCATGAAATCGTAGCCGCGTACCAGCGCGCGAAAGAAGCGTACTCGCCTGATAGCCCGGCTCTTTACACGATGTTTTCAAAGGAAGAGGCGACCGAGCTGCGCCGACTTATCGATGAGGCGTTCATGGTTCTTGGTAATCAAACAAAACGCCGAGAATACGATAATATTTTGCTGGCTCGCGAGGGGCGAAGTGAAACCGAGCGCCCGCCTGCCCAACCTGCTCCAACACCGTCGGTTTCGCCTGCCCCCAACATACCGGCGCCGGCCAATACAAATGCTCCCTTACCCGAGGGGTTCGCCCGTAGCCGATTGAGTGTTTACGAAATCAGGGCCGATATGGAGCATGAAATTGCGAACCAAAAAAATTTCGACGGCCCATTTCTGCGCAAAGTTCGACAATACAAAGGGATTCATGTCGATCAAATGAGTAAAGAAACACGCATCAGTCGAAGTTATATCGTCGCGGTCGAAGCCGAGGATTTCGATGCGTTGCCCGCCCCGGTTTTTGTTCGAGGCTTTATAATACAAATCGCACGCATTCTGGCGCTTGATGAAAATCGCGTCGCGAATTCATACATGACCCGTTTAAATGTCAAAGAATCTTGAGCATCAAAAGGCTATTTATTTTTTGTTTACATCTCAAATTAGCGATATCCGCCTTGATAAAGCTCTGGCTTCGGATCCGCGTATTTTAAGCCGCTCGCAAGCGACCAGTCTTATAGATCGGGGGTTTGTCACACTGAATGGTAAAACCGTCAAACCCGCGCACAAAACCGTCGTCGGCGAAGAGTATTCGGTTGTTATCCCGAATGAAGAACCGCTCGAGCTACTGCCTTATGAGTTCGCACTTGATATATTGTTTGAAGACGACCACCTGCTCGTTCTCAATAAACCTTCGGGTCTAGTTGTGCATCCGGCAGCGGGGCATAGACAGCAGACGCTCGTCAATGCACTCGTCCATCACACAAAAGATTTAGCCGCTGGATTTGCGGCCGGCAGACCGGGCATCGTCCACCGCATTGATAAAGACACGAGCGGACTTCTTGTAATCGCTAAGTCCGAGCGTGCTCTGCGTGGTCTTGCCAAACAATTCAAAATGAAAACCGTCCATCGAATTTATTGGGTGGTCTCGTATGGTCTATTTAAGACAAAACATGGAACCATCACAAGCTACATCGGTCGCCACCCTGGTGATCGAAAAAAGTTCGCATCTCTTCGGGCCCAAGGTAACGATTTGCCCAAAGGCAAGCTCGCCATTACTCACTATGACGTGCAAATGGTTCATCCTTCGGGGCTTTCGCTTGTTCACTGCAAACTCGAGACCGGTCGCACCCATCAGATCCGTGTTCATTTATCGGAGATGGGGCACCCGATTGTCGGCGATCCAATCTATTGCACGGCTCATCGGCTAAAATCGCTAAAGTCCGGCGCAATAAGAAAACTGTTTGAGTCGATTCCGCACCTGATGCTTCATGCGGCTGAACTCGGCTTTACTCACCCTATAACGGGCGAGGTTCATCGCTTTTCAGCACCGTGGCCGCGCGAACTTCAACCGTATTTGCAGACGGTCGGGTTTTTGCCTGGAGCCCAAACGTGAATTCAGGGCCAAAATTTGTTCCGGTTATGTGCAACAGTGAATTCCTCGGTTTCGAACAGCGAACCGAGCATCATTTATTTTTTTTTGGAACCCGCCACGCAACCCTAGAAAACCTGAAAGAGACCTATCCGAATATTCGGTTTTTTCGGATGAAACAAGAGCATGGGGATCGGCTGACGATGGTCCCGACGCCGAGCGAATCGGAACCGCGCGCGGATGCGATCTGGTGTGCAGAACGTAACGCCGGCGTCGTCGTTTCGACTGCCGACTGCGTACCCATACTCATCGCTTGTAATGCCTGGGTGACGTCCATTCATGCCGGCTGGCGTGGCGTACTCAACGGCATTACATTGCAAACACTTCGCTCACTTCTTGCGAATCATGGTGACCGAACCGACCGCGTGTTGGCGTTTATAGGCCCACACATCCAGCAAGAACATTTCGATTTTGATCAATCGGATGCCCAACCGTTTTATGATTTGGCAAACTCCCTGCGTATCGACCCCGAGACCGCCCTACGTAAAAGCCCGATCCACGAAAATAAAGTTAAGATTTCACTCAAAGAATTCATTCATGCTCAACTTAAGGCGAGTGGCTCGATCGCCCCGCTAAATATCGATGAATTTTTGGTCGACACCTACAGTCACAAGGACTTTCATTCATATCGGCGAGACAAGGTCGCCGGCCGCAACCTAAGTTTTGTCGCCCGGCTTTAAGCTATTTGCGGGAACGCCATAAGATCGATAGTCTTATTGTATGATCACATCGCGACCCAAATGGCTCCGCACCAGCTTCGTGTTCTTTTTTCTCTTATTTATTGTTTCAACAATTTTTTACTTTAGCTCGTCGGCCCGATCTCCTCTTCGCGAAGTTTTCGCCCCGCCGCCAAGAAAAATATTGTCGGTGGCAGTCGGGGCCGTCGTGCCTGGTGTGAAAGCTAAAGTGGTGAAAGTTCAAACTCCAGAGGGGCTCTTCGTAGAAGTGTACGGCCCGATTAAAGACGGCGTACCGCCGCTGCTTCAGTCGATCAAACTCCCAGATAAACAAGATGCCCTTTTTCAGTTTCAAGGGCGCGCAACAGACCTCGCATTAGAGGACCTCAATAACGACGGGCTTTTTGAAATAATTGCTCCCACATACGACGCGTCGCTGGTGCCACATCTCAACATCTACCAGTATAAGAAAGACGCCAAATTATTCGCGCCGTATGAAAAACAATCAAATTGACGTGCTGCGGCGCGCGTGGTAGAAGTTTCGTCTTCGGGAGTCTCTCAGAGTGAAATTGCGTTTATTTTTAATTCTGTCGATGTGCGTTTCGGGCCTTGGCTTTTTCGTCGGGTGCATGGATGTGCCGCCGACCGGTCAGCTCAATGATTACTGTGGCGTACAGCACCCAGATCCCGGAATGATTGATGGCTCTAACACTCCGGTTTTACCGAACCCAATCGTCCTTCGCTCCAGTCAGCCCTTTACGCCCCCCAAAGCCGATTATGCTTTTCAATATGCGAACGTTTTCTATAATGACACCTACAACCATCTTCATTTTTATTTCAACGTGGAAAAGGATAATAACGGCAATTTGAATGCAAGCCTGATTTGCATGTCAGGCAGTGGTCAGAAGCCCGGGATGAAAACATTTAATTCAATACCAGTGCCTTTTGTTTCTGATGTTTTGTACGATGGTAAAAATCTCGAGGTGCGAAAGCACGAGCTGACGTTTCGTTTTGGCCAGCCGACGGATTTGTCAAAGCCGTACTTAAGACAACCTATAACTATTGACCCTACGGGCCCCTCGTCGTACGCCATCGGTTCAACCTTTGACGTCTTTGCGGGTTACACGGGTATTCAGCAAACATTTAATAAAATTGCCAATTCGGGCGGCTACCTTCTCTGGATCAACGGGAATCGCCCGGCCCTTGGGCAAGATGCCACGGGGACAGGCCTCAACCTGAAAGAGCTCATCTATTTAAATCCCGTTACACCACAACAGCGAGCTGCGATCGATCATCTGCCACCGCCGAAATAACTTCACCTAAATTTCTACGACGCGTGCGCTTTTTCTTTTGCCAATTTTTTCGATAAATCTCGCCACGATTTGCCTTCGCGTGCGCGAGGGTTTAGTTGATATTTTTGAACGGCCCGCAGATGTTGGGCGAAATTTTCTGAAAAAACATGGGTGCCGTCGTTTCGGCTCACAAAGTAAAGATATCGAGTCTCAGCGGGGTGGACGGCCGCCCAGAGCGCATCTTTGCCTGGGTTCGCAATCGGCCCCGGTGGGAGCGCATGAATGACGTAGGTGTTGTAAGCGGTAGGGCGCGAGATATCGGAACGCCGAATGTTCACCGGCCGCGTGCCGCTTTCAAGCCACATTCCATAAATGATCGTTGGGTCGGACTGAAGACGCATTCCCTTCTTGAGTCGATTGTGAAAAACCGAAGAGATCAGCGCGCGTTCGTTGGGCGCCCCCGTTTCCTTTTCAATAATGCTCGCGAGAGTGACCTGCTCGCGCACGCTCATTTTAACAGTGGCGCCCTGATCAGCCGAACGGATTGCTTCTTCAAAACGGTTGTACATCATGCGAACAATTGCACTCACGGGAGTGAATTTCGTAATTAGATACGTGTCGGGAAACAAATACCCTTCAAGCGAATTCATCTGCTGCCCGGTGATCTCCTTGGCCTTTTTCGCGTCCGTGACGAACTTCAAAAACTCGTCGCCTCGATGCGGCCACATCCGATTTAGTGAATCGCGAATGTCAAAAATGTTGCTCCCCTCGGGGACGACAAGCGCGTGCCGAATGCTTTCACCCGAGGTCAAAATATTCAATATCTGATGGGGGCTCATGTCTTTGTACAAAGCGTATTCGCCGACTTTTAATCGGGCCGTGTTACCCGTTAATTTCACGAGCCAAATGAATTCTTTAGCGTCTGAGATCAGCCCCTGATCTTCGAGTTGTCGCGCAACGAAATGTAAGCCGGTGTTGTACGGCACTTCGAAAACAACCTTTTCGTGATTGCTCGAAGAGGGATGATAGGCAAATCGCTCCATCTGCCAAAACAAGATCCCGCTCAGTAATACCGCAACGAGAATAAGCCCGACTACTTTGGCCAAATTAATTCTCCTGGTTAATCCTTAAATTCGTACGGTAGACCTGGAGGGAATTTTATCGGCAGCGCGGTCGGATCTTCAAGGCTCGCCACAGGAATCGTACAGTATTGAATTGCAAAATGCCCAGATGGGCGGTCATTGCCTGATTTGCCCATGCCACCGAATGGCAGTCGCGAACTGGATCCGTTAGTCGTACGATTCCAATTCAAAAGGCCGACCTTCGCATCGAGAAAGGCCTTGTCGTAGAGCGCACGATCTTTGGTGAAAAGCGCCATTACAAGTCCGAACCCTGAAGCATTCACAATATTGAGCGCTTCATCGATTTCATCGACCGTGTAGATCGCGATGTTCGGGCCGAAGATTTCATTTTTTTGATATACGGATTCGCGATTGAATCGATCAACCGTATGAATAGACGGCGTCACGTAATACCCTTCGTAGCCGACGTCTAGTTGTTTGCCTCTCATTATGCACTCGGCACCTTCGCGTTTGGCAATTTCTTGAAACCGCAAATATTTTTCAACCGAATCTTTGCTGATCAATGGGCCCATAAATGAATTCGTCGACCAGTGACCCACGGCTATCTTTTTCGCGTTGTCGTGAAAAGTCTCGATGAACTGATCGCGAAGGCTCCGGTGGATAATCACCTTACTCGTACATGAGCAGCGCTGACCCGTCGTCATGTAGGCGCCGACAAGCGTTTCATAAACCGCCTTTTTCATATCGGCATCCGACCAAATGACTGTCGAATTCTTGCCGCCCATTTCGAGGGCTAAAATCTTCCAGTAGTGATCGAGCGTATCCTTTTTTATTTTTAAGCCAACTTCGTATGAGCCGGTGAAAAGTACGCCGTCCACGTCATCGTGTTGAACGAGTCGCCGACTCGCCTCGCTTTGCCCTTGGATAAGATTGAAGACACCCTTCGGCAAACCGGCCTGATGAACAATCTCGGCCATTAGCTGCCCCACGGCCGGTGTCTTATCCGACGGTTTAAACACAACGGTATTGCCCGAAACGAGGGCCGGTATGATGTGGCCATTCGGCAAATGCGCCGGAAAGTTAAAGGGACCAACCACGGCCATCACGCCGCGAGGCTTGTATCGAATCACGCCTTCGATACCTGGCAAAGCATTGGCTACATGTTCGTCCGCAATAAGCCTTAAAGAATGTTCGAGAGTAATATCAATCTTATTGGCAAGTGCAGCCGCTTCGGTTTTGGCTTCCCACATAGGCTTACCGACTTCGCGCGCAATCAGTTCGGCCATTTCGTCTGATCGCGCTTGAAAGGCGGCCTTAAGCTTAAGTAAATATTCCTTTCGTTCGTTGAGCGGCATGTGAGCCCACGTACGATAGGCCGCCTTAGCTGCTGAGCAAGCCATGCCAACGTGATCGTATGAGCTTTCAACCGCTATCACATGATCTTTCAAATCGGCCGGAGATTCTATTGCCCAACTCCCGTCAGAGCGTTTGGGTTTTACAAACTCGCCGTCGATATAATCGCCTTTGTATTCCATCGGCTTTAAAATCAGATTTTTCATTGCTTCCGCCCATGGGCTCGTTTTTTGTTACTGTCGACAAGAGGGGTCATGTAGACGAGATCGTTAGCCGAAACTTCAAGCAAATGCCGCGTTTTATCTGGAACTATTAAATTGTCGCCCTCAATTAAATAGGCTGAAGCAACTGCGAGAAATTGACCGTCTCGGCTCACCGACACGATTGCCTTCTGTTCAAATGAAGCATTTGTTGCCGACGAGACCCTTAAAAGCCGTGCGCTTTTAATGGAGGTTACATTCTTTGCCTTCACCTTGAGGTGCGGCCCACCATCAAATGGGTCGACTTCATTCATGTAAGTAAAGCCAAGAGATTCTAAGAGATGTAAGGCTGCTTGTGTTTCTTGTGACACGCGGCCAAGCACTAAACGCGCTTTCGCGTCGAGCAGACACAAATAGATATCTTCTTCCGGGAAGAGACTCCGAATAAATTCTTTATTCTTTTGGCTAAGCAGATCGGCTTCTTGGTAGGGCATGCCGGTGAAGCGACGTCCCAGGGCTTCCCAAAACTCACTGCGGCCTTCTTCAGTCAACGGCGGTGCCATTTGCGCGTAAAGTTCTTCTTCGAATCGCTCGGGGTGCATACCAATGTAGTTGAATCGCGAAAGACTCGCGAGCTTGCCGATCTTTTCAGGCCGGCTTCGATACGAACGGTCGACGACCAGACCGCCGATTTCGGTCGGGCCGTTTTCGTTTATCTTCAAACGCAATATTTGATGGATAAATCCGACGCCAAGGTCGCGGCTAAAACGCTCTTTTTTCAAAATTTCAAAACTGTAAGTCGGCTCGCCCGGCGTGCCGTGCTTAGCGACAATTTGTGAACTGCCGCACAATACCTTTTGATCTCGATCTTCAACGACAAAGACATACTTGGCTTCTTCTTTAGGTAGGTCGCCGCGAAATGAGGCCTCGCTCACCTCGACCTTATCGGTAATCGCCCGCTTATCCGCCGGCAGGTTTAGCAGCGAGAACTGCCGCGCGAGCGATAAAAGACCGTCGACGTCATCAGCCGTTGCGCTTCGAATCACAAAACTCATCTCATACCTCGCGTGCCTGCAAAACGTTCTTATAGAACGCGATTGCTGTCTTAAGTTCACTTATCCGCACGTGTTCAAGCGATGCCGGCTCATGCGCGAGCCCGTTCCCCGGCCCAAAAATCGCGGTTTTCACGCCGAGCCGGTTAAACACGTTCGCTTCCGTGCATTGGTGGGCCGCAATCCCCTGCATTGATAGGCCCAGCGCAGAGGATACACCCTTTAATCGTGTAATGAAAGGCTCCTCGATTCGCTCAAAAATCGGCGGCTTATAATCAACAATATGAAACTGGGCCCCTGCCGCAGCGCAATCGAGACGCAGTTTTTCCAACCATCTTTCGTAAATTTCGCGATCGGCCGCCGGGACGAGCCGACACACGCCACTCAGCTTCACCTCTTCGTTCAGCATTCGAATCTGACCCACGTTGAGAGTTGAAAAAGGTGGTGAAAAATCATCCGCCTCGACCGTCTTGAGTTCGATTGCCAAGTGCTTAATTCGATCCCCAACCGCAATTAATTTAGTAATGACCGTTTCTTGCAATTGATCGACTATTTGCACTTCAAGCTCAACAAAAGTAGGATAGGTATCGGCGCTTGTGCCGCCGTCTATGGATAGGACGGCAATCCCGCTGGGTAGCTTTTTCATGTAATCAATCATGCGAAATATGGGGTTGTCGGGAAGGCCAAAATCAACCCTTGCTTTATTGGCGGCATTCGAGAAAACCTTGCTTTGGGAGTAGGTCCCCTCAGAAATGCTCTGCTCTTCGATGTATTCTCGTTCACGAACCGTTAATGGCAGCGCGATTTCAACTTTTGCATACCCCGGCGCTCGCGTCGCCAGGCGAAGGCCCGTCGGCGAACCGACAAGCGCCATTCGCGGTTTAATTTTTTTTTGTCGGATAAGCCGAATCGCACCGGTGCCGCTTTCGCGACCGAACGTACCGAGCAGTGCCGCAGCCGGCGCCATAGATTCACATGCGGCCTTAAACGCTATCAATTTACATAAAAAATCCAATTTGCCGTCGCACGCGCCAAGCCCGAATAACTCATCGCCATTCACGCTCGCATTGAATGGATTGGCTCCCGTTTTTGTCCAGGTCGCGTACTCGCCAGGGTCGGCGGTATCAAGGCGTGAGCTTAAGAGAAGATCGGCGCCGCCAGCCGAGAGTTCGGCATGGGTAACGACAATGTTCGCTTGGCTAACGCCGTTCCAGGTGTCTTCTAAGATTTCAGCGCGAAGTCCCCACGAACGCGCTAGCTCCGCCAGCCATCGAGCAACCGAAGACGTTCCCTGCCCGGTTGTGGAATCAATCGAGATCAGTTTGCACGAAAGCTCCACGAGGTCGCGGCTCTCGTTCAAGCGATCTCCGAAATCGACTTCTCTATAATTTCACCTGCACAGCGGATATCTTCGCTCGTGATTACAGCCGGAACCAAAAATCTCAATCGATAAACACCATGCCCGCAAGTAAAACAGATGAGCCCATTTTTAAATAGGGCGTGCGTGAGTTTATCGACTTTTTCTTTCACACCACCAAAGGGAGTAACGGCGATCATGAGACCCATTCCCTCCGGGCTTTCTAATTTGCCGCGACAGCTTGTTTCACTCAGGCGCTTGAGCATGCCGATAAATTCATTGTGGATTTGCTGAATCTTACCATTCGGGCCCATATAGTTTTCTTTGTCGAGCACTTCAAGAATTTCATGCCCGGCCGAAAGTGCCGCCGAAGAACCCGAAAAGGTGCCTGAGATAAGGCCGGGTTTTGGGTTCATCTCTTGCGTAAAAAATGTGGCGCCGGTTTGAGCCGTTTTCGCAACCGTACAGACGTCGACGTAATCGCCGATGCCGAGCGTTTCAAAAGCGAAAAATTGACCAGTGCGAGTGAACGTTTGCACTTCATCAACCCACACTGGAATTTTCTTTTCACGGCAAAATTCTAACATCGGTAAAAAGAATTCTCTCGGCGCGACATTGTACCCGCCCTCCCCCTGCATCGGTTCAAAAGTAAAACAACTGACATTATTCTCGTGCTTTGCCACGTGCTCTTTCATAATCCGCAGCGAGTTTTCAATACTGCGTGCGTCGTGTTTATCAAACCAGGGTATTCTCAAGACTTCTTGGTATTCGGGTAAGCCCACCCGAAACCCGGGGTTGTCGGTGATCTCGGCCATCATAGTTGACCGGCCAGCGAAGGCCGATTTCATTGCCAATATCATCCGTGCGGGAGTGGCCTTTTGCCGGCACGCCTTCAACGCATTTTCGTTTGCTATCGCTCCGCACGTCGATAACCAGACGTGTTTGAGCCGACTGCGGCGGCTGGCAATTTCGAGAATTTTTTTACTGAATTCGTAGTACTCGCGATTGGGCTGTAGATTGCCCTGAATCACAACATCGCTCAATGCGCCTCTCATGGCTGCGGCCATGACCCGCGGGTGACTGTGGCCAAGAACGTGAATACCGATGCCGTTTATTAAATCGAGTTTCACACTACCGTCTTCTAGCTCAACATAACAGCCACGACCGACTCCCGAACCGATGTAGGGGTAATGCAGCGGCCGACCGCGCACCGTGCCCAGCTGGCCGACCAGCTCCTTCATATGCTCCACGCGTTCGGGATCAGGTGGGCGCACACCCTCGATTTGCGCCGAAGCGCTGGCGATTTCTTTAAGAGCATCCTGAACAAGTGTTTGAATTTTCGTCGATTGAGCGACCATTTGGCCTTTTGTTGTTGGCATAACTTCACCTTTCCATGGAGAAAAATTTTACTCTTCGCAGTTAATGAAAACAAGGTTAAGATCGATAGCAATGCGCCTATGGATTTGTATTTTCCTATCATTTGAATTTTCGTTTTTGGCTCGCGGCGCCACTACGACACCGCCCGCACCGACACAGGCAACTGAGGCGCCGGCATCTTATTCGGCCGGTTTACAAAATTATCAAGAAGGTCATTACGACCAGGCGTTTACGGCATTCCAAAATTATTTTAACGCCGGCCATGATTCCGCACCCCTCGATTACAATTGGGGATTAACAGCCGTTAAGGTTAAAAAAGCCGGCCTGGCTGCTGGCCTACTGCGGCGAGCCTTGTTTCTAAATCCTGACCTTCGTCAGGCCTACGCCGCACTCGACATTGTTCTCGAGGGGCTCCCGCATGAGTGGAACGAAGATCCCTCGACATGGACGCAATTCCGCACCCAGTTACTAGACAAATTGACCTTGAACCAGACACTTCTTCTCGCTTGGATATTTTTCTGCCTAAGCGGGCTATTACTCGTTCGTTACTTTGCGCGAAGACGGCAGGCACTGCGTGACCAGAAACCTTTGCCAGTTTTCCCGTCCCTTTCTGTAGCGCTCGCCGTTTTGTTCGTTTTCTCGTTTACCATTAGCGCCGCCAAAATAATTTCACTGAACGAAGTGCGCGCAACCGTTATTTCGGCGACGCAATTGCGGACGGGCCCGGCGGCGCAAGACAATGCGATTTTCGATTTACTTGAAGGCTTTGACGTGTCGGTTAAGTCGATCCAATCTGGATGGGTGCAAGTCGAGCTTGATTCAGGCCAAGTGGGATGGGTGCCCGCCCAGACGCTTTTTCAACACACGGGGCATCGGCGTTTATGGTGAGTTACATTTGGGAGAATTTTTTTCGAAAAGACTCGTCGGCGACAGACCACGACAGGGCTTTATCAGAAAATTATTTATTTAAGGGTCTCAGCAAATCTGAAATTTCATTTATAAAATCGCTCGTGCACCACAGAGTTTACAAAGCTGGCGAATCCATTTTTCGTCAGGGCGAACTCGGCATCGGTATGTATATTATCATCGCGGGCAATATTAGCTTTTCGGTTGAAGACGGTTCGTCGCCCGACCCGCAAAAAGCGCGCTACATCACCCGCCTGAGTGCCGGCGATTTTTTTGGCGAGATCGCTCTCGTCGAGCAAGCCGGCCGGCGGACGGCAACGGCGACCGCGACGAGTGAATGTTCTCTTCTGGGTTTTTTCAAGCCGGATCTCGCCGAAGTCATAGAGCGAAATCCCCGTCTCGCTGTAAAAATTTTAAATCGGCTCGGCGAAGTATTAGCCCGTCGTCTCAAGGAGACGACTAGCCGCTTAACCGAGATCAAGCAGGAACGCAAAGATACCGAGACGCCCGGTGGCAATTGAGCAGGCGTGGCGGCGTCGAAACCGCATCCAGTTTATCGCCTTTTTATGCATTCTTGCTCTGACCCTTGTCGGCGTAATCGTGTTCGAAAATCTTTTATTCGCGTTTGTCGTCGCTATCATGAGCGGTTTTCTTCTCGCGCCTGTCGTATCCTATATTGAAGTTCGCGGAATGCGCCGGCTCACCGCCGTTTTAATTGTCTATTTTTTTCTTGCCGTACTCGCGACCCTGGTTATCTGGGCCTTTGTGCCGGCATTGGCCGAACAGTTTAATACTCTGCGCGCCGGTTTGCCGCACTATTTGGATGCTCTTGCGAAACTCTTGGATTCTCTTTCTGAAAATTTGAACTCAAATGCGGGCGGCATTATTCATATTGACCTCGGTGACAGGGTCAGGGTGTGGCTCGTTGATCGGTCGGCCGCTTTCGCCGCGAGCCTGCCCGAATACATTTCGACATCCGTCACGGTTTTACTTCTTTCACCGATTCTGACTTTTTTTATTTTAAAAGACGGCCAAACAATTTCACGCCGTCTTTTAGGGCTTGTCCCCAATAGTATTTTTGAGCTGACACTAAGTCTTCAGAGTCAAATATCCGCGCAGATCGGGCAGTTCATACGCGCGCGCCTACTTGAATCCGTGATTGTTAGCCTTGTCGTGTTGATCGGACTGTGGATTGTCGGATTTCCATTCCCGATTCTTCTCGCCTTGTTTGCGGGAGTGGCAAACCTCATCCCCTATATTGGGCCGATTTTCGGTGCCATCCCGGGCTGCATAATCGCTTTCGCCAATGCCGGGGTCGGCGCTAAATTTCTTTTTGTCATTGTTGTGTACACATCAGCCCAACTGATCGACATATTTTTCATTATACCGCTCGTGGTGGCGCGAATTGTCGACTTGCATCCCCTCACTGTTATATTTGCGGTCATTCTCGGATCAAAACTTTTAGGGGTTCTTGGGATGTTGATATCGATCCCGGTGGTCGCCGCCCTCAAAGTGATTATCGTCAATATTTATCGCCATTTGACCGACGATCTGATCGAGCCTACACTGCGCCTATGAAGCGCCTAAGCATCGCGACCACACTGTTTATGGCAGTCACCATTCTTGTGGGCTGTTCGTCGGCCAAAAAAGTTGACACGAGCACGGCCTCCGGCGCTTTCAAATTGGGGCAAATGTATGAAAAAGATGAGCGCTATGACGAGGCTATTAGCGAGTATTCGGATGTTAAGAATAAATTTCCATATAGCCGCTTCGCTGTTGAAGCCCAGCTGAAAATTGCCGACCTACAGTTCAAACAAGAAAACTACGCCGAGGCTGAAAGCGCCTACCGGCTTTTCAAAGAGTTCCACCCGAACTATTCCAAAACCGATTATGTCACCTATCGCATTGGGCTCAGCATATTTGATCAGCTTCCGCCCACAATCGATCGGGATCTAAGCCTTGCCAAAACGGCGATTGATAGTTTCAATGAAGTCATTAAGAATTATCCGGCTAGCGACTATGCAAAAAAGGCACAAAAATACATCGCGAAATGCAAAAAGATGCTCGCTGAAAAGGACAAATACATCGCCGACTACTATTTTGGCCAAGAGAAATGGACCAGCGCACTTGGCCGCTACGAAGACTTGATGCGGGATTACCCCGATCAGGGCTATCAGGTTCAGGCCCTTTATGGCGCCACGGTTGCCGCCTATAAAATGAAAGACATGGAGCGTTCGAAATCTTATTTTAAACAGCTTCTTGAGGACTTTCCAAACTCGCCCCAACTTGCCCGAGCACGAAAGGAATTAGCCGATGGATTTTGACGCCGAATTAGAGCTTTTTGCCACGGCTGAAGAATATTTTAAGGGTAACCGGTATGTTGAGGCCGAACCGCTGCTCAACCAATTAGTATTGAAAAATTCAAAACGCCCCGAGGTTTTTCACATGCTCGGGACGATCTATTATGACCAGGGCAAATTTAATAAGGCCATCCGATCTTTTCGACGAGCTCTGGAGTTGAACCCCGGCTACACGGATTCGTCTGTCGGTTTGAGCGTTATTCTGAATGACATCGGACGTTATGAAGAGGGCCAAAAAGTTTTCGATGAAGCGCGTGCGATGCTTACGATGAAAAGTCCTGAAACAGAAAATCATCACTTGGATGAGCGTTTTTCAGCAAAACACGATGAGCTTGGCGAGCTCTACCTGCGGCATGGTCGGTTCGATGAGGCTTTGCATGAATTTCAAAAGGCGCTTGCCCTTACAAGGTTACGCCGCCCTGAAATTTCGGTTTCTGTGGCTGAGTGTCACATTCATTTGAATAACTTCCCACTTGCGATTCGCGAACTGCGCCTGGTTGTCAGAGAGTTCCCGCAGTTTGTTCCGGCACGCTTAAGGCTGGGTAAATGCTACTACGATTCACAGCAGGTACCGGAAGCGATCGAGCAATGGGAAGCCGCCCTTCGACTTGAGCCCGCGAACTCGACGGCGAAAGATTTTCTGCGACTGGCACAAACAATTCAGGTAACTTCGCTCAATTCACCGCAGTTCGAGATATAATCGCCGGTAAGGCGTGGAGGCAAACATGGCGCAATTAAAGAGCAATATGATTCCTTTTATGACCGCGAAAGAACTAGACGAAACCGTGCAAGTGCTCGCGCGCCAAATCGAAAAGGACTACCCAGAACAAGAGATTGTGATGATTTGTCCTCTCAAAGGATCCTGTCTGTTTGTTGCTGATCTTGTGCGTAAGCTTCGTCAGCCTGTTCTCGTCGATTTTGTTCACGTGACATCGCCAAAAGGAGAAACAGTTAGAATATTAAAAGATATTTCGATCGATATCTCCGGCAAACACGTCCTTATCGCAGAAGAAATCATCGATGCCGGCCGAACGCTCAGTTTTTTAAGAGCACGACTTCTTACGGCCAACCCAAAGAGCTTAAAGATTGTAGCGCTTTTAGATAAACCGGCGCGGCGCGAACTGCCGATAAAACCGGATTACGTTGGCCGAACAATCAACGACCGCTTTGTTATCGGCTATGGCATGGATAGCGAAGAGCTCGGCCGTAACTACAAAGATATTTATAATTACGCGAATTAGCCGCGTTTTAATTTAATGGTTGATGTTCAGACTATGCGCCCAACAATGTCATAGTCGTGACTCGCCGTAATTTCGACATCCACGAAATCGCCGACGCTCGCCTTACCTTCATTGATGTAAACCATTCCATCAATATCGGGGGCCTGTTGAGACGTGCGCGCCTTAAGCAAAAGTTCCGTTTCGTCGCTAAACCCTTCAACCAAAACGCGAAACACCTGCCCCACGAGACTTTTATGTTTTTCTCGGCTGATTTTACGTTGAAGCGACATCAGACGTTGATAACGCGTCTCTTTTGTCTTCTCATCAATTTGACCCGACATTGAACCGGCCTTCGTTTGCTCTTCAGGCGAATACTTGAAGCAGCCGGCCCGATCGAATTTTTGCTCTTCAACGAAATCTAACAACTCTTCAAACTGTTCATCTGTCTCGCCGGGAAAACCCACTATGAATTGCGTGCGGATAACAGCCTCTGGAATTTTATCTCGAATTCGATTAATGGCCGTCTCGATTTCAGCTTGAGTCATTCGCCGGTTCATTGCCTTCAGCATGTCGTCATTGATGTGCTGAAGCGGCATATCGAAATACTTCACGAGGTTATCACGAGTGCGGATGAGCTCTACGAGATCTTCACTGATGCCGTCCGGGTATAAGTACAGCACGCGAATCCATTTGGCGCCTGATTCATCCGACAAGGCCTTCAAGAGCTCATAGGGTGACTCGACGGCGTTGGCGTCCTGCCGGCGCAAATCCCAACCATAATCGGTAAAATCGTGTGAAATGACGATTAATTCTTTTACACCGCCGGCAACGAGCAATTTCGCCTCAGCTACGACGGCTGATATAGTGCGCGATTGCAAATTGCCGCGAATAAGCGGAATGGCGCAAAACGCACATCTTTTTTTGCAACCCTCAGAGATTTTAATGTATGCCCGATGGCCTTGGGAGTTGATCCTCGGTGTTTCATCTTTTTGTAGATAAGTCGGCAGGTGAAAAAACCGCTTTTCGCTGTTGCCGCTTTCGCGGCCGCGCAAAATATCGGGTATATTTTGAAATTCGCCCGAACCCACAAACAGATCGGCTTCAGGTAAGCCTTTGACAAGTTCGTCTTTGTATCGCTGAGTAAGGCAGCCGGCGACCACGAGATTTTTTAGCCGCCCTGATTTTTTTAGCTCGGCCATCTCAAGAATTTTGTCGATCGATTCGCGCTTTGCATCTTCAATGAACCCGCACGTGTTCACGATTACAGTATCAGCTGATTCGGCATCTTCACTAACCGAATAGCCATTTTTTGAAAGAGCGCCCAGCATGATTTCAGTGTCGACCAGATTCTTCGGGCAACCGAGCGACACAAAGTGAACGCGTTTTTTTGAAGAAGGCCCCGTAGACGGTTTCATCAATTGACCACCGTGACTTCGGCATTTTTGGGCGGAACAAAATTAAAAACGCTACCCGGCAAATTCACGGCAAAATCCGTGTGACTGAATTTGAATTCAGTCTCGTTTTCAAGATCATCCGTATAACTGAGGTCGTCGATTTCTTTTTTTTGCGAATTCACTCGCAGCTCGATCGACTGGACTCCCTCTGCCGACTTTTTTTTCTTTTCTAGATCAACCGTGAGCTCGTTGCCTGCCTGCTTCTCAAACTTAATTTTGAACTGATCCCAAACGTGCTCATCGCCGAGGAAAAGCGCAATCGGAGCCTGACTTTCGCGATCCAGCGCTGCAGATCTCATTTTTAAGACTTGAGAGCCCCCGCCGAGTTCCTTTGGCGTCGGTGTCATGACCCAAACTATCGATCGATCGAATACGATTGTGGTAGGGTCCGGCGACTTTAAATCGACTCGGACACGGCCTTTAGATAAAGAAATCTCACCATCTGATTTTTTCGTTTGATCGAGCATGGATATTGTCACGGTTCGCTCTATTTTGCATTTCACACCTTTAGCGACTTGGTAGCGATGAACGACCGCTTTGAGAATAGAAAAGGCCCTACTGTTGCCGGCAACCGTCTGCTGGGCGTGACCCGAAGCCAACATGCTGATTAATAATAGAGCCGAGAAAACGACAATATTGCGCATTGCAGAATGTTATAGCCAATCACCTCAAACCTCGCAAGCGGGGGCGGTTAAATAGTGTCCATATTTCAAAATGTGGAGGTTTACCGAGACATTTATAGGCATAGGCTGCGGTACTGCCGGTAGTGACGATATCGTCGACAAAAATATATAAAAATTCAGCTGATAACCTCGGCGTGCCTCGAAGACCCAATCTCTGGGCCGACCAGCGTTGAGCCAGAGATTTCGTCTTCTGTGCGCCCAGCCCGACCCTTTTGAGACACGGTAAATAAGTTGCGCGGGACAGATCTGCAATGTTCCACGCCAACTCTTCGGCATGGTCTCTATGCCCGTGTCCGCTACTTGGAGCGGGTACTATCAACCATGGCCGGCCAATTGTCTTTTCGATGGGCTTTCGCAACTCGGCTCGTAAGGTCAGCAATTCCGCCGCATAGGGTTCAAATATCGACGGCGGCCCACCGCCCTTTAACGAAGCCGCGAATAATCTAAAAAACTCGTGTTCGCGCTCCGTCCATTTGTAAAGAGACAAAATGGGGGTTCCATCTTGAACCCTAGCCCACTGCTTGTATTGCCGCAGTTTTGCGAAACGTTCGCAGGTTAAACAAAGGTATCGTGTCGTGTCCGTTTTGGCGTAACAAATCGGGCAAACCCGTACACAACCGGACAACCAATGACTGAATTGAGTATTGAAATTCGCAAGCGACTCCATTACTGAGCGCTGTTGCAAAACTCGGGCCTCAGAAATCTAAGTTACTCGTTGTGGTACGGTAGCCCTTTCCAAATCGAGAGCGCGCGATAGATCTGCTCGAGAGCGACGACGCGGGCAACGTGATGATTTAAAGTCAATTGCGAGAGCGAAATGCTCGCAGCCGCCCGTTTACGAACGCCTTCAGCAAAACCGTAAGGGCCGCCAATCGCAAAAATCATGCGGCCCGATTGACCCAAATTTTTCACCAGGTAATCGCTGAATGCGCGCGAATCGCGAAATATCGCACCCTGCTCATCGAACAGGATAAGTCGGTCATTGGATTTTAATTGTTTAAGGAGCGCCTTCGCTTCCGCCTCGCGTTTATCTTCGAGCTGCTCACGGGCGCGAGACGGCGATCGAATTGCAAATTCTGAAAATGAAGCGAGAACAGAGATTTTTTTGGTAAATTCAGCCGCTGCAAGTTCGGCCCATTTCGATGTCTGCCCTTGAAAGTAATAGATTTCGAGCTTCATGGCAGTACGATCCGCACGGCCCCCTCCCACAAATTTTCGATCCGGTATTCTGTGCGAACGTAATCGAAAAATATGTGAATCATGAGTGTTCCGTAGTCGACGATGATCCATCGCCCCTCTTGCGCGCCCTCTGTGCTTTGCGGATAAATATCAAAATCATCGCGCGCCTGTTTGACTATGCTTTCAGCGAGCGCGCGAGTGTGACGCGTACTTGTACCGGTCATTACAATCGAAAATTCTGCCGGCTGACTGAGTTCGCGCAGATCGTAGCATTGAATGTTAATGCCCCCATGATCGGCCGCTACCTTAGCGCAATATTTTGTGAATTGACGATAATCATCAACTTTTTGGTCGCGCGGAGTATAAAGTGAATTTTCACTTATGTATTGAATGACTGAAGCGGGAGTCAAATGTTCAACACTTTCGCCGCGTCGAAGTTTTCGGCGGATATCTGAGGCCGACACGTCAATATCTCGAAGAGTGACAAATTGAATTGTCTTTTTTGAATTGAGCTGCCCGCGAGATCCGCGCAACGCTTTGAGTTCAGCTTGAAGCCAGCCGGGCAGTCGCTCCTTTGATAACTTGAACTCGTATCCTGGTCGCGTCGTGACAACCAGATGTACAAGCGTCAGAAGTTTTTCATATTCTCGCCAACCGTTAAAACCGTTGAGCTGGTCGGCGCCCATACAAAGGTAAAACTCGGCTCCGCGCATTTTCGTCTTGAGTGCCTTAACTGTATCGATCGTGTAGCTCAGACCCCCACGCTCGATTTCATCTGCGACAACTCGCACTGACGGGAAGCGCTCTAAATCGTTTAAAGCTCGTCGTGCCATTTGTATTCGGTGCTCACCACCGGCTGCGCAAACGCTCAGACGAAACGGATTTTGATTGGCGGGAATAACGAGAATCTCGTCAAATTTCAATTGGGCCTTTAGCGATTCAATCGAATTGAGATGGCCGTAATGAATCGGATCAAACGTGCCGCCGAAAATGCCTATCTTTTTAAGCTTTTTTGCGCGCGCGGGCGCGACCCGTTTTCGTCGCGGCGGCGTCTTTTTTTTGCTCTTCTTTTTCATCAAAAACCATTTCTCCCATGAGTTTAACCAGCACGTTTAAATTTTTGCGAGTCACGGCCGAAATCGATACGACCTCGATGACATTGATTTTACCGGCCGACTTAAATTTTAAAAATTTGGCCGTGAGTTTTTCAATTTCTTCGCTTGAAAGCACATCTGTCTTATTGAGCGCCACGATTTGCGCCCGCGGGCTCAGCGGCGCGAAGTCTTCTTGATCGCGCATTGCCTTGTCGTACGATTTTAATTCGTCGTTGATATCTTTAAAATCCTGAACTGGATCTCGCCCGCTCACTCCGCTTACGTCGATCATGTGAACAAAAAATTTGGTTCGCTCGATATGCTTTAAAAACTGAATGCCCAGGCCGTGGCCCGAATGAGCGCCCTTGATGAGCCCTGGCATATCGGCCACGACAAAATTGGCGTCTTCGTCGAGGCGAACAACCCCAAGGTTTGGCGTGAGTGTTGTAAATGGGTAATCGGCGATCTTGGGGCGCGCCGCCGAAATTGCTGAGATCAATGTTGATTTGCCGGCATTCGGGTAACCTATAATCCCCACATCTGCGAGAAGCTTGAGTTCAACATTCACGGTCGCGCTTTTACCCGGCATACCTTTTTGCGCTATGTCCGGTGCTTGATTCACGCTGCTTTTATAAAAAGTATTGCCTTTGCCGCCGATGCCGCCTTCAAGAAACAGGAATTCATCATCGACCGCTAAATCCCTAACGACGTGGTCGTTTGCATCTTTAATGACTGTGCCGGGCGGGACCATAATGATGAGATCTGTACCGTCTCGACCACTTCGATTTTGACTTCGGCCGGGTTCGCCATTTTCAGCGTGGTATTTAGTTTTTATTTTTAGATCGAGAAGTGAATGAAGCCGCGACGACGTTTTGAAAATAACATTGCCGCCGCGCCCGCCATCGCCGCCGTCCGGTCCGCCACGCGGGACGTATTTTTCGCGGCGAAAGCTCACGCAGCCGGGCCCACCTTTACCGGAGGCAACTTCGATGGTGACCTCGTCAATGAATTTCACAGGTTTAAATTGATTCGACGATTATGCTGCTGATGCTGGGGCTTGAGCGGCGTAAACACTTACGCGGAATTTTTGCTTATTCACGCGCTCGAATTTCACCTGACCGGCAATAACAGAGTAAATCGTGTGATCGCGACCCATTCGAACATTGCGACCCATAAAAAACTTAGTGCCGCGCTGGCGCACGAGGATCGTGCCCGGCAGAACATTTTGCCCGCCAAACCGTTTCACTCCGAGCCGTTTACTTTCGCTATCGCGACCGTTTCGTGTACTACCCGCTGCTTTTTTTGATGCCATACTGTCAAACCTCTTTTATTTTGCCGACTTTTTTGTAGTGGCCGCCTTTTTTGTGGCGCCCTTTGCTTTCGCGCGCGGCTTGGCCGCAGCCTTTTTTGTGGCGGTTTTTGCCTTTTTCGCGACTGCTGCTTTTTTCTCTTTAGGCTTATTCTCTGTTTTTAGGGCTTCGTTGGCTCGTTGAGCCTGTCTTTCCAATTTCTTTGCCGGGTCTACGACAACAGCCGTCCGCTCTGCTTCGCTCACTTCACCCGTCGGGCCGTGAATCGCCTTTACAAAAAGCTCTGTGTAGTATTGTCGGTGCCCGTGCAGTCGGCGATAACCTTGACGACGTTTTTTCTTAAAAACGATAACCTTCGGCGATCGGGTTTGCTGGGTGACAACCATTGTGACCTTCGCGTTTTTTACGGTTGGCTCGCCAACGTGAATTTGGTCGCCGCCAACCAAAAGAACCTCGTCCACTTCAAACTCAGCGCCTAGTTCACGGGGGAGTTTTTCAACGCGGAGGGTGTCTCCGGCGCGGACTGTATATTGTTTTCCGCCGGTGCGAATGATGGCATACATTTTTAAGACCTCCACTAAAAACCGATTTCGGGATGCAATTTTAAGAGGTTAGTATCTGCCATGACGCGTAAGTTCTGTCAACTTCTTGAGCCGATCTCAATGTCAAATTGCTCGAGATGGAAGCCGGGTTCAACTTTGAAGGCCACCGAGTGCCCCAGTACGATCTCAGTTTGCTCAAGAGCCTCGGCTTCTTCCGCGTAAATCCAGTCGGCCACCTCAGAATGGCAGTGAATGACTACTCCCCGGCCCTTATGGCGCAAAGCTTCTTTTTCAAGGGCCCGGAAGATCTCGTGGGCTACTGTTGCCTTTTGCTTAATATAACCGCGCCCTTCGCAGTATGGACAAGGTTCGCATAGAGCGGCGATAAGACTCGGCCGATTGCGTTTTCGGGTCATTTCAACAAGGCCAAGATCTGACATGGGTGAAACGACGGTTCGAGCCCGATCCTTGGTTAACTCTTCTTTGAGGATGTTTAACACCTTTTCACGGTGGGCTTCCTTTTCCATATCAATAAAGTCGATGATGACAATGCCGCCGCAGTTGCGGATGCGGAGTTGATGGGCGATTTCGCGGGCGGCCTCGATATTCGTCGTCACGATCGTGTCTTCGAGGTCGCGCTTGCCGACGAACTTGCCGGTATTCACATCAACAACAACAAGCGCTTCGGCCTCATCCACCACGATATACCCGCCTGATTTCAGCCAAATTCGCCGGCTTAAGGCGCGCTGAATCTCAAGGTCGATGTCGTACAGATCAAAAAGCGGCTTATCGCCCCGGTGTAAAAAAATCCGGTTTTTGAATTGCGGCAAAAACTGGCTCACGAAATTGAGCACTTTTCTTTGCACCGTCTGGTCATCGACGATCACGCGCTCCACCCGTTCATTCAGCAAGTCTCGCAGGGCGCGCAGTTCGACATCGATTTCGGCGTGAATGAGCCCCGGCGTTTTTTTCTTTTCATAAGAGGCCTGCACATCGGCCCACAACCTCGAAAGGTAGTCGATGTCGGCTAAAATATCGGTCTCTGAGGCACCCTCACCGGCTGTGCGAACGATGATCCCGCCCTGCGTGTGGGCACTTTCGACAATCTTTCGAAGCCTGGCGCGTTCGTTTTCATCTTCGATACGGCGAGAAACTCCGCAATGCGCGACGGTGGGCATGTAAACGACTGTTCGCCCCGGCAAAGAAATGTGGGTGGTAATTCGCGAACCTTTTGTCCCCAGCGGGTCTTTCGCCACTTGAACGAGAAGATACTGGCCTTCTTTGATCAAGTCTTGAATTGGCGGATGCGTTTTATTCCCATCACCCTCGCCTTTTGGCTCGCCCATCGGCCGCGTATCATCGTCGTCTGCCTCTTCGAACGTGTCTTCGTTCGCCGCGGGGCCATTTATATCCCCCACATAAAGAAAAGCGGCACGGGCTAGGCCAATGTCCACAAAAGCGGCTTGCATCCCGGGTAATACGCGTAAAACTTTTCCCTTATAAACGGACCCGACCATAGTTGGTGAAAGTTTACGTTCTATTTTCAAATCGAGTAGAGTGCGGTCCTCAACATAGGCGACACGGGTCTGGCTCGAATGCACATTGATTAAGATTTCCGCGGACATATCCGATATGTCTTATGCGGATGGCACAGATAGATCAATTGTTTAAAATAATGGTCGCTCAAAACGCATCTGACCTGCATCTCAGTGCTGGTTCTCCGCCGTTTTTGCGTATTCACGGCGAAATGGTCAAACTCGATCACCCCGCGCTTACAAACGAGGGCGTGCAGGCCCTGATATTTGAGATTTTAACCGAAAAGCAGCGCCGGCTGTTTGTTGAAAATTGGGAGCTCGACTGTTCGTATGCGGTCAACAATTTAGGCCGCTTTCGTTGCAACGTCTTCATGCAGCGCCGGGGGATGGGCGGAGTGTTCCGCGTGATCCCTGAAAAAATCAAAACACTCGGCGAACTCGGCCTACCCGAAACGCTCAATCGCTTGATCTCGATACCCCGTGGACTCATTCTGGTCACCGGGCCCACGGGTTCTGGAAAATCGACGACTTTGGCGGCGATGCTCCACACGATTAACATGACCGAGCGCCAGCACATTCTAACAGTCGAAGACCCGATCGAATTCGTGCACGAAAACCGTCAGTCGCTGTTCAACCAGCGCGAGGTGAGTTCTCACACGAAATCGTTCGCCAATGCCCTGCGCGCCGCGCTTCGCGAAGACCCCGACACGATTCTCGTGGGCGAGATGCGCGATCTCGAAACTATTTCACTCGCCATCACGGCGGCTGAGACCGGCCACTTGGTGTTTGGCACGCTCCACACGAACTCGGCCGCGAAAACAATCGATCGAATTATCGATGCATTCCCTGAGACGCAGCAAGCGCAGATACGAGTCATGCTTTCGGAGTCTCTGCGTGGAGTGGTGGCACAAACGCTCTTCCCCCGGGCGGATCAACCCGGGCGCGTAGCGGCGATTGAAATTCTCATTAACACATTTGCGTGCGCAAACCTCATTCGCGAAGGCAAAACGTTTCAAATCCCGTCGATCATGCAAACCAGTATCAGTGATGGCATGATCAGCTTCGAAATGTATCTGAAAAAACTTGTCGAAGAAGGAAAGGTGTCGAAAGAAAATGCCGACAACTTTCTCGGCAAAAATAACAAAGACAAAGGTTCGCCCCTCGCTTCGGGCTCGTCTCAAGCTGCGGGCTCTGCACATGGCGGTCCGGCTCGACCGGCGAAAGCTCCACCTGCTCCACCCGTACAAGCGCCTGTAACGGCGACAGGCCGCCCAACCGCTGCGTCTATCGGCACAGCGACGAGCACGGCGGCAAAGACGGCGGGCGCAGCCCCACGCCCGGCGACTCAAACCGGTCAGCAAAACCCGGCGGCACCGCCTTCAACGGGCGGAATTACAATTCACTCGGTCGAAGATGAAAAGCCCGCGACCGGCGGACTAAAAGGCTTCGTCTTCGGCGGCGGCGGCAAAAAAGCCGGCTAACCTTCTTCGGCAATAGCGCCGGAATTCAATTTTCATAACCTTGCGTTAATCGCGGGAGTAAGCGGTTAAAACTCAAAACGACCAATTGTACGCAAAGAGCGGGAAGGACGGATGTGCTTGCGCTCGAAGCGCGCCCTCGGATTGCGGCGCCAGTGGATCATTGTACAAGTCGGCGCTGTCTTGATCGAAGGTCTCGTATGGGCGAGTGGCGGCATTGTAAGTCGTGTAAATCGTGCCGGTTATGATCCCGACTGCGAAACCAAAAGCGATGTTCGAGAGGTGATCTTGTGGCCGGCCATAAAAACTCAGAGTACTTAACCCCAGCACTCCGCCGGCAAGACCAGAAAAAATAATGATCGCGATTTGTTTACGCGTGCCCGAGAGGTGCGGCCGATCGGGTGACCCGTCTGCGGCTTGCGCGCCCGAATCGTTTTGAGCCCAAGCGCGACCCGCCAGACTTGTTTGGATCAGACAAACGGCAAAAAGTAAGCTCGCACACGTTTTCATGATTTTTCGCATGGTCCCTCGCTGTCTTCTACAATATCAAATTTTTTGAGGCTCTCTTGCAAGCCGATTTTTCGCGCTTCGACGCGATCGACCTTGGCGCGCGCTGGCCCTTGACCCAACAATTTAGAAAATTTCGCAAGATCCGCACTCGCCCCTTGGGCGAGCGCTTCGACCCGGCCGTCGTGCAAATTGCGCACCCATCCCACTAACGAGAGTTCATCGGCCCGTGCTTTCGTGAAAAAGCGGTATCCCACCCCTTGAACCCGACCGCTGATAATAAGTTGTTGCGCTTCGACCATGGTTTGATGATAGTGGCCGCGGTCACAAAGGTCACGCCCGCGCTTAAATGGCGGCACCTGTAACGGAGATGAAATGTCGTATATACCGGCTGAGCTAATTAATAGAAAAAAGCGAGGCGGCCGGCACTCGCCCGAAGAAATCGGCTGGATTATCTCGGCCTTTACTCGCGGTGAATTTAAGGATTACCAAATGGCGGCGTGGGCCATGGCCGTCTGGTTCAGCGGTATGACCGACGACGAAATCAGCGCGTTGACAATGGCGATGCTTCAATCCGGTTCTCGCTTTGATTTTTCAGGCCTTAAATCTGCGCGCGTCGACAAACATAGTACCGGTGGAGTTGGGGATAAGACTTCGCTTATCATCGGCCCGCTTCTTGCGGCGTGCGAAGTTTATATGCCGATGATTTCCGGCCGCGGACTCGGGCACACCGGCGGCACGCTTGATAAGCTCGAGTCGATCCCCGGGTTTCGGGTGAATTTAAGTCGCGAAGAATTCGAGTCTCACGTCGCCCGGCACTATTTTGCGGTGATGGGGCAAACGGCCGACATTTGCCCGGCTGATAAGAAATTTTATGCCCTTCGCGATGTCACCTCGACTGTCGATTCGCTCCCCTTGATTTGCGCGAGCATAATGTCGAAAAAACTCGCCGAAGATTTAACGGCTCAGGTGCTTGATGTGAAATTCGGCTCAGGCGCGCTCATGAAAACTTTAGATGAGGCACGTCGATTGGCGCGCGCACTTAAATCAATCGGCGAAAAAAGCGGCCTTCGCGTGACGGCGGTCATCACGAGTATGAACCAGCCGCTCGGGCGATTCGCAGGCAACGCCGTTGAGGTTTTCGAGTGTCATGAGATTTTGCAAGGCCGAACGTGTGTCGTGGGCGGGCGCGATCTTTATGAACCGACGCGAGAGCTCTCGATCACGCTTGCGGCCCATGCCGTGCTCTTGACCGGTCAAGTACGTGACATCCATGCGGCGCGCGAACAGGTGATCGAGCAACTCCGCTCAGGGGCGGCACTTCGGGCCTTCGAACGCTTGCTTCAGTATCAGGGCCCCGCCGATATTTCGCGCTTGCCTCAGGCGAAGCAATCGCAAGAGGTCCGCGCTCAAAAATCCGGGTTTGTACGATCAATCAAAACCGAGGCGATGGGCCTCGCGCTCATCGAACTCGGGGCCGGCCGAAAAACCTCCGATGCTCAGATCGATCCGTCTGCCGGAGTTGAAATGTTTCTTCACCTCGGCGATGAGGTCAAAGCCGGTAATCCGCTTTGTCGCTTTTTTTCAAATGATAGTTCGGCTTTTTCAGCTGTTGAGAAAATGATGAGAGATGCGATAGAAATCGGTGATGCTCCCCCCGTCGCAGATTCGCTCATTGTCGAGGTGCTTGCGGATTAAGTAACAAGCGTCTAGTCTAAACGTATGGTGCTTCTACAACAATTAAAGGAATCGATCGATTACATTCGAGGATTATCGAAGCTACGCCCGCGCGTGGGTTTGACGCTCGGCTCTGGGCTTTCGGGTTTCGCGCGATCGGTCGAGGTTGAAAAGAGCATTCCGTATAAAGACATCCCCCATTTTGCGCCGTCGACGATTGACGGCCATCCGGGCAATTTAATTTTGGGTCACATCGAAAAAACGCCGGTCGTTATTCTGCAAGGCCGCATCCATTTTTACGAAGGTCACAGTATGGAGCGGGTCGTTTATCCGACCCGTGTGATGGCCCAGCTTGGCATCGAAAAACTTGTTCTCACCAATGCGGCCGGCGGGTTGAACCCGAAAATGCAGCCCGGCGATTTCATGCTGATTCGCGATCACATTAATTTCATGGGCACAAATCCGCTCATCGGCCCCAATATCGCCGAGCTTGGCCTGCGTTTTCCGGATATGTCAGAAGCCTATGACCGCGATATGCTCGAGCGTCTGCAAGCCATTCTCACCCGTCGAGGTCTTCGCCATTCGGTGGGAGTGTACTGTGCCATGACCGGCCCGACGTACGAAACTCCGTCTGAAGTGCGGTTTTTACAGCACATCGGCGCTCAAGCGGTCGGGATGTCGACCGTGCCCGAAACAATCGCCGCCAAACACATGGGTCTTCGCGTCTGCGGAATCAGTTGCATCACAAATTTGGCCGCCGGTTTAACCGATCAAAAAATCACGCACGAAGAAGTCAAAGAAGCGGGCCGTCTGGTTGAACAAAATTTTTCTGATTTTCTCGTCGAATTCATTGCCGATCTTTAAGATTATTTTTGCGGCTGCCATTCGTCGGTCTGAGGGTTAGCTATGCATTTTTCGCTGACGTTATCCATAACAAGCCGAAATTCGGGGTTGAAAAATTCGCGCCAAACAACGGCACCGATCATCATCTTGTCTGATACTGGCAAATCGCAAAATCCACAACCGCTGTAACATTTGACGTGCGATGCAAACGCAACGGCTTGTAAGTTCGAGCAAGTCAAATCCGGGCGGTTGAGCGCTTGAATCAAACACGGGCGAATGCAATTTAAAACATTTCTACCGCCGGGGGTAAAAAATGGCTCTGCTTTTTCGAATTCTCGACAGTAGTGATCGCCGAAGCGAACCAGATAGTTCGTCGAGGCACAGCTCAGCGCATGCGCCTTTAAAGAATAAAAATCGCAACTGTCCGGTGCCGGCATTGAATAAACGGTCGAAGAAAAAAATAGCCCCGCCCAAACGAAGAGCAAAAATAGTTTCATCCCGTATTCCCCCACGTGCGGTTTAACAATGCCGGTTGCGGGTGGTCAACAGGGTACAGAAAGTTCACACTCGACCTTTGCCTAGGCGAGTCACTCGTCCGCAATTTCAAGCGCTTACGTGCTTACGACATTTTTTCTCTAACCTTGGCTGCGAAATTTACCGACTACCCTTACAGGGGCTGCATGACGCGGTCTCGAGGGGGCATGGTTGCGAATCCCAAATCACCGCTGGGGCTTAATTTTTTTCGTTGCACCCTTGCTCGCGGCCTGCGGACCAAGTAACAAATTTCAGAACGTGATGGCCGATATGTCGCAAGCCTGTAGCGGTCAGGCCATTCCGAATCAGTTCATCGTTCACTTTGTTGACGGCCATTGGGAATATCCTCGCACATCAAATCGCACGAAATTTATCGCGTCTTATGTCAAACCGAAGCTAGATCAAATCGATTTCATCGAGCCCGATCAACATATCTCAGCCTTTCAAGTTGCAAGCCCGCCGCCATCGGGTGCGGAGATCGACAACTGGGGCGATCAGACGATCAATGCTCCGGTCGCTTGGCAAAACGGAGCGCGCGGCAGCGGTGTTGTCGTGGCCGTCGTTGATACGGGAGCCGACATCACCCATCCGCAATTGGTAAACCAAATTGATTACAACCAAGGCGAGATGGGCACCGACGCTCAGGGCCGCGACAAACGCACGAACGGCGTGGACGACGACGGCAACGGCTATGTCGATGATTGGTCGGGCTACAATTTCATTACGAATTCGGGCGAGATGTACGATGATATCGGGCACGGAACACATGTCTCGGGCATTATTGCGGCTGAGCACAGTGACACAACAATTAAGACCGGGTACGTGCAGGGGGTCGCCCCGCAAGCCAAGATTCTGCCGGTTAAATTTATGGATAAAAACGGCGGCTCGCTCAGCTTAGCTCTGAAAGCCATCGACTATGCGGTCATGCGCGGAGCCAAAGTCATAAACGCGAGTTGGGGCGGCCCGGGTTGCGCGCAGTCGCTCAGGCAAAAAGTTCAGGACTTATCTAATGAAAATATTCTCTTCGTCGCCGCCGCAGGCAATGATGGCATTAACCTTGATCAAAATCCGCAGTACCCCGCCGCTTTCACATCGCCGCTCCAGCTGACTGTTGGGGCGATTGCCAACACTTTGTTTCAAGACAGCTACTCGAACTACAGTAAAAGCCTTGTTCATCTGTTCGCGCCGGGCACGGCAATTGTGAGTACAGTGCCGACCGCGATCTCTTCAACCGGCTACGCGACAATGACCGGGACCAGTATGGCGGCGCCGTTTGTGTCGGGTGCGGTGGCCGATGTTTTGTCCGCGCATACTGGCGTAACAATTCAAACGGCTCGGCAAATGATATTACAATCGGTGGATACCGACCCGACCTACACGAATGCAACCGATGGCCGACTTGACTTGGGCAAAGCTGTACTGGCCGTTAACGCGCTTTGACAGGCAAAACCCTAGCTCGCGCCCCCTTTTTTCGCTAATTGTTTAGTTTCTATGAAGGTTTGGATCAATGAACTTGCGAGTTACGCAGGGCAGACCATTGAGCTTAAGGGCTGGGCCTACCACCATCGCTCATCTGGTAAGGTTAAATTCTTAGTCGTCCGCGACGGCACGGGCTATTGCCAGTGTGTATTCGCTAAAGGCGCCTGCGATGAAGAGAGTTTCTCGGCATTCGAACAAATTACGCAGGAGTCTACCGTCTCTGTAACCGGCGTAGTGCGTGCCGAGCCTCGAAGCCCAGGCGGCTTCGAGATCACAGCCCAAAGTTTCAAAATTTTGAGCCGAGCTGAGCCGTACCCGATTTCTCCAAAAGAGCACGGCCCCGATTTTCTCATGAGCCATCGACATTTGTGGATTCGCTCAAAAATGCAGCACGCGGTTCTTCGCGTTCGGGCCGAGATTATCAATGCCATTCGTGATTTCTTTAACGGCCGCGGGTTCACTTTAGCCGACTCCCCGATTTTTACCCCGTCGGCCTGCGAAGGTACAACGACACTTTTTCAAACGAACTATTTCGACGAGAAGGCCTATCTTTCGCAAAGCGGTCAACTCTACGCCGAGGCCACCTGTGCAGCGCTTGGCAAAACGTATTGCTTCGGCCCGACCTTTCGCGCCGAAAAATCGAAAACGCGTCGGCATTTAATTGAATTCTGGATGGTCGAGCCCGAAGTTGCGTTTGCCGATCTCAACGACAACATGGAGCTTGCCGAACAGTTCGTAGAATATATTGTTCAGCGCACGATTAAAAATCGCGCCGAAGAGTTGAAAGCCCTTGAGCGCAACACTTCGACGCTTGAAAAAGTGAAGGCGCCATTCCCGCGCGTGCATTACGACGAAGCAGCAGCCATGATCAAAAAGGAAATTCCGGAATTTGTGGTCGGCAATGATTTCGGTGCGCCGGACGAAGCCGTGATCTCGAGTAAATTTGACCGACCGGTTTTTGTTCACCACTTCCCGACCGCGGTAAAAGCTTTTTACATGAAACAAGACGAGAAAAATCCCGAGCGCTGTTTGAGTTGCGATTTGCTTGCGCCCGAAGGATACGGGGAAATCATCGGCGGAGGCCAGCGCGAAGACAACCTCGAGTTTCTTCTTCAGCGCATCGACGAGCACAAACTGAGCCGCGCGGATTTTGAATGGTTTCTCGATCTTCGTCGCTACGGCAGCTTTCCGCACGCCGGCTTCGGCCTGGGTATCGAGCGGACAGTCGCCTGGATCTGTGGTATTCAACATGTGCGCGAGACGATCCCGTTCCCGCGGCTATACGGGAGAAATTACCCATGACGCCTGAAAACCCGACAAATGATAATGTGCAGCTCCGGCTTCGCGAATTAGAACGTCGAAACACCGAAGCGTTTCAAGGCGGCGGCATCGACCGCACCGAAAAGCAAAAAGCCGGCGGCCGTCTCACCGCGCGCGAACGGCTGGATGTACTTCTCGACCCAGGCAGCTTTGTCGAAGTCGATCGTTTTGTAACCCATCGCTCGAAAAATTTCGGGATGGGCGAGAAAGTCATACCCGGCGACGGCGTGATCACAGGTTACGGCCGCATCAACGGCAAACTCGTTTATGTCTACAGCCAGGACTTCACGGTTTTCGGCGGCAGCATGTCGCGCACACAAGCCAATAAAATTTGTAAGATCATGGATCTCGCCGTTAAGAACGGCGCGCCGATCATCGGCCTCAATGATTCGGGCGGCGCGCGCATTCAAGAGGGCGTCGAGTCGCTCGGCGGCTACGCTGACATTTTTCTACGGAATGTGACGACAAGCGGAGTCGTGCCTCAAATCAGCGCAATCATGGGCCCCTGCGCGGGCGGAGCGGTTTACTCCCCAAGTCTGACCGATTTTACCTTTATGGTTAAAAATACGAGCTATATGTTCGTGACGGGTCCCGACGTTATTAAAACGGTCACGCACGAAGATGTGACGAAAGAAGATTTGGGCGGAGCCCTCACGCACAATACGAAGTCGGGCGTTGCCCATTTTGCAACCGACGACGATCGGCATTGTCTTCTTATGATTCGCGAGCTTCTTAATTTTTTACCGGGTAATAATCTTGATGATCCGCCGATTCTGCCGACGCGCGATCGCCCGGATCGCATCGAAGAGTCGCTCAACTCGTTTATTCCGGATAACCCGAAAAAACCCTATGACATGCTTGAGCTCATCAACAAAATTGTCGATGAGGGGTATTTTCTCGAGGTGCAAAAGCACTACGCAAAAAACATCGTGGTCGGTTTTGCGCGCTTCAACGGTCGGCCTGTGGGGATCGTGGCCAATCAACCGGCCGTTCTCGCCGGCTGCCTCAACATCTCGGCTTCGATCAAGGCCGCGCGATTTATTCGATTTTGCGACGCTTTTAATATTCCGATCGTGACTCTCGAAGATGTGCCTGGGTTTTTGCCCGGTACCGATCAAGAATGGAACGGGATCATCACTCACGGCGCGAAACTTCTATACGCCTACGCCGAGGCGACCGTGCCAAAAGTGACGATTGTCACCCGCAAAGCTTACGGTGGGGCGTACTGTGTGATGTCGTCCAAACACATTCGCGGCGATGTCAACCTCGCCTACCCGTCGGCCGAAATTGCCGTCATGGGCGCCGAAGGTGCGGTGAACATTATTTTTCGAAACGACATCAAAAATTCAAAAACGCCCGAGGCCGAACGGCAGCGCCTTATTAAAGAATATGAAGCGCAGTTTAATAACCCGTACGTCGCAGCTGAAATCGGCTATATCGATGAGGTGATAGAGCCGGCATTTACTCGAAAGCGCATCATCGAGGCACTTGAAATGCTGAAAAACAAACGCGATCTCAACCCGCCGAAGAAGCACGGCAACATCCCGTTGTGAGCGGGCGGAGTCACGTGATGGCAAGACCACTTTTTAAAAAAATTCTAATCGCCAACCGCGGTGAAATCGCGATTCGCGTGATCAGAGCCTGCCGCACACTCGGCATCCAATCGGTTGCCGTATTCAGCGATGCCGATCGAAACAGTCTTCACGTGATGCTCGCCGATGAAGCGTACAATATCGGCCCCGCGCCAAGCCGTGAATCATACCTCAGAATTGACCGGATCATCGAGGTCGCCAAGAAGTCGGGCGCCGAAGCTGTTCATCCTGGCTACGGCTTTTTGAGCGAGACCCCCGAATTTGCCGAAGCGCTCGCGCAAGCGGGTATCGTTTTTATTGGCCCCACTCCACAAAACATTCGCGACATGGGCGACAAAATCGCTTCACGCGAATTGATGAAAAAGGCCAACGTGCCGATTGTGCCCGGTACACCTGGCGCCATTCAAACCGTTGAAGAAGCGGAGAAGTGGTCGCACGAAATAGGTTACCCGGTCATTATCAAAGCGTCGGCTGGTGGCGGGGGTAAAGGCATTCGCGTCGTTTACGACCGTCAAGAGCTCGCCAGTGCTTTTCGCGCGTGCCAGTCTGAAGGTAAAAATTATTTCTCTGACGATCGCGTTTTTATTGAACGATTTATTCAAAACCCGAAGCATATTGAGATTCAGGTTTTCGGCGATATGCACGGCAATGTTTGCCATTTATTCGAGCGCGAATGCTCCGTGCAGCGGCGGCATCAAAAATTGATCGAAGAGTCACCCTCGATTTCGGTGCCGCAGAAGGTGCGTGAAGAAATGGGCCGCGTGGCGGTCAAAGCCGCGCAAAGTTTGAAATATTTAGGCGCTGGCACGATCGAGTTTATTTTTGATAACTCCACGAAGGAATTCTTCTTCATGGAGATGAACACCCGCCTTCAAGTGGAGCACCCTGTAACCGAACAGGTGACCGGCATCGATCTCGTGCAAGAGCAAATTCATGTGGCTCTCGGTCATCCGCTGTCGTTTAAACAATCTGATGTGAAACAGACCGGGCACGCAATCGAGCTTCGCATATGCGCTGAAGATCCGATCACATTTAAGCCGGCGCCCGGCAAAATTCGCCTCTGCCGTAACCCACAGGGGCCGTTCGTTCGTATCGATGGGTACGCCTATCCCGGCTATGAAATCCCGATTTATTACGACCCGATGATCGCCAAACTAATCGCCTGGGGTCACACGCGGGATGAGGCCATTGGCAGACTTCAGCGCGCCCTCGGCGAATTTATGCTCACGGGCGTTAAAAGTAACATAGTTCTACACAAAAACATTCTGGCCCACCCAACTTTTCTCGACGGGTCGTATACAACTCAATTCATCGATCGCGATATCACCGGCAAACCGCAAAAACTTTTTATGATTGTCGATGAAAATATTTTTCTCATTACCGCGGCAATCGAGGCGTATCACCGGGCGAAGGGGCGCGATATATCGCAATACAATATCGCCAGCCGCTGGAAGGCCTACGGCCGCGCCAAACAAATGCGATCCGGACAGTGAGGAATTAATACGATATGTATTTTCAGGCTGAAGCTAATGACACAAAATACGAAATCAACGTGCACGAGTCGCGCACCGGCTGGCAAGTATCGATGAAACCCGACGGTGGCGATTGGGTTCATTACGAATTTTCAAAGACCGATTATCAGTACATGGACGACACGATCAGTTTTCTATTTCAGAACAGCTCGTACTTGCTGGATGTGACCGCATCGGGTGTCGACTATACGGTTTATACTCGCGGGGCGTTTAAGACCGTAAAGCTCTACAACGAAGAAAAAATACTTCACGAAAGCTTGAAGGGCGGCAAATCGCTCGGACCAAGCGATAGTATGATGTCCGAAATGCCTGGCAAAATCGTCAAAATTTTTGTCAAACCCGGCCAAGCCGTCAAAGCTGGCGAGCCGCTCCTCATTATGGAAGCCATGAAGATGGAAAACGAATTGCGCGCCGGAGCCGATACAACGATTAAAGCCGTGCACGTCAACGAAGGTCAGGCTATCGAAGCCAACACCGTTTTGATTTCGTTTGCGAAATGATCGCAGTCGTAACTCGCTTATGAGAAAAGAAAAATTTTATAATTCAAGCCGCATTGAACTCGAGCCATCGTACAAGAGCGATTGCACTGAACACGAGCGCGAAAGACTTGGCGAACCGGGTGAGTTCCCGTACACGCGCGGCGTGCAAGAGACGATGTACCGTGGCCAGTTTTGGACGATGCGACAGTACGCTGGCTTTGGTTCGGCTAAAGAAAGTAACAAACGTTATCATCACTTATTGAAGCACGGCACGACCGGTCTCAGCGTGGCGTTCGATCTGCCGACACAAATGGGCTACGATTCGGATCACGTCATGGCGAGCGGCGAAGTCGGCAAGGTGGGCGTCGCTATTTCTTCTATCGAAGATATGGAGATCCTGCTCGATCGTTTGCCGCTAGAAAAAATCTCGACATCCATGACAATCAATTCGACCGCCGGGATTCTGCTCGCGTTTTACATCGCGGTCGCCAAACGACGCGGAATCTCGCCGAAGGATTTGCGCGGCACCGTGCAAAACGACCTTTTGAAAGAATACATCGCGCGCGGCACCTATATTTATCCGCCAAAGCCGAGCCTTCGCGTGATCACCGACATTTTTGCTTATTGTGCGCGCGAAGTGCCGCAGTGGAACACCATCAGTATTTCGGGCTATCACATCCGCGAGGCCGGCGCGACAGCTGCGCAAGAGCTCGCCTTTACGCTGGCTAATGCTGTGACCTATGTGCAAGCGGCGATCGATCGCGGGCTTAACGTCGATGAATTCGGAAGGCGACTCAGTTTTTTCTTCAACGTGCACAATAACTTTTTCGAAGAGGTCGCGAAATTTCGTGCCGCCCGCCGAATGTGGGCCCATATTATGCGCGATCGTTTTAAAGCCAAAGATGCGCGTGCGATGAAGCTTCGTTTTCACACGCAAACGGCGGGAGTGACCCTGACCGCGCAACAGCCTGAAAACAATATTGTGCGCGTCACGATGCAGGCACTTGCCGCAGTTCTGGGCGGGACGCAATCTCTCCACACGAATTCGATGGATGAGGCCCTGAGTTTACCGACGGAACGTGCTGCGACGATCGCGCTTCGTACGCAGCAAATTATCGCTCACGAGTCCGGTGTTGCCGATGTCATAGACCCGCTCGGCGGCTCTCCTTACGTAGAGTCTTTAACCGACGAACTTGAGAAGCGCGCCCTGGAATATCTCGAGCGTATCGATTCTCTAGGGGGCGTCATCGCGTGTATCGAGTCGGGCTTTATTCAGGGCGAGATTCAGAACTCGGCTTATCAGTATCAAAAAGACGTCGATGCCAAGCGCGAAATTATTGTCGGAGTAAACGATTTTGTGCAACCCGAACCGACACACATCGAAACGCTGAAGGTAACCGAAGAGATCGCGCGCGATCAGGTGGCGCGCTTGAAATCGTTCAAGGCCGGCCGCAACAAAAAGGCGGTTGCGTCGTGCCTCGAAAAGATCCGCTCGGCTGCCGAAGCGCCGAACGAAAACCTGATGCCTCTTTTTGTCGATGCGGTCGAAGCTGGCTGCACACTTGGCGAAATCAGCGACGAACTCCGAACGGTTTTCGGTCTTTACCGCGAGAGTGTAAAATTATGATGGCGCGCCCTCGCGCTCAGAATCAACTGCACCGGCAGCACGATTTTTTACAACTCGCGTAACGGCGAAAATCGAGATTTCATACAAAAGAATCATTGGCACCATCATCGAAAGCATGCTGACCGCGTCGGGTGGAGTGATAATTGCCGACACGATCGCCATGATAAAAATCGCCATCCGCCGCTTTTCGCGCAAAAACGCATCGTCGATGACATCCATCATCGCCAAGACCACTAAAATCAAAGGCATCTCAAACGCGAGACCGAACATGATCGTCGTTCGAATGAAAAATGATAAATATTCGCTGATCGTGATCATCGGTTTGTCGATGCTGTTGCCGAAAGTAAGAAGGTATTTGAACGCGAGCGGGAAGATAATACGGTAGACAAACGCGACACCCGACAAAAATAAAATAGAGCCAAAAAATATAAATTTAAGTGCCAACCTGCGCTCATGTTTATAAAGCCCCGGCGCCACGAAGAGCCAAACTTGGTACAGCCAAAGCGGACAAGTCATGACGACGCTGGTGAGCAGGCTGACTTTGATGTAGGCCAAAAATTTTTCGGTTGGGTGAGTGAACACAAGGCCGCCATCGGGCAAGTAGGGCAGAATCGGATGGCGAATAAATTCAAAGATTTGGCTGCTGAAATAAAAGCAGGCCGCAAACCCGATCAAAATTATCCAGAGCGAGCGCACGAGGCAGCGCTTGAGATCCATTAAGTGTTCGACGAGGGATTGGGTATTAAGATTTTCCATCTGGCGCTTTATTTTCAGGCGATTCTATGGTCGCTGTCTGAGACGTCGGCTTCGGCTGGATAATAGTTTGAGCGGGCGGTTGCGGAATGGATTGCGCCTGAGGCACGCCATCGGGTACGCCGGCGTTTTGCCGTTTTGAAATCTCTTGCTCGAGTTGCTTTCTCATATTTACAAGTTCGATAAGTTCTTTGTGCATGGACTCACGGGACTGCTGGAGAAGATTCGATGTCGAATCATTAACTTCGGTGAGCGGTTTTAAAATCTCGTCTTTGACTTTTCTGAGTTCATTTACGAATTTGGCGAACTTTCTCGCCATGACCGGTAGCTCTTCCGGGCCCAAGACGAGCAGGCCGATGACACCTAGAATGATCATTTCAGTGAAGCTCACGGCGATCCCATCTCCTCAGATGCTATTGATTCGTGGCCTTTTTCGCTTGCTCCGCATTGAGCAGTCCGTTTTCTAAGAGCTGCTCTTTTGCCAATTCCGACCCGGTCTTTACGTACCGATCGTAGAGGCGCAAGAGATCCTGGTTCGATTGCACAAAGGTGTTTTGGCTGATGTAGGTGAGAAGATCAACATATTCCAAAAATCGCGATGCGAAGTCCCGATAGACTTGAGATTGAACATCTGAATCAAACTCGTTTGCCAATTGCGCGTAGGCCATGCCGCCGATATCGGCGTAATAGTCGACATCGACGATTTTGCGTTTGAGTGAATCACCAAAAAATCCGCTAATATAAAGACTGGTGTCACCAAGACGCTTGAGCATTTCTCGTCGCACGTTTTTTTCGGCCTGATTGGCACGCAGCAGTTGCTCAGCCAGGGTCGAACCGAGAGTCCAGTTGGCCCCGCCGACGTAAGAATCAAGAAGCGCCACTAAGTATTGACGCACAAACGGCGTCGTCTCTATTCGACACTTTTCTAAGGCCCGCTCGATCATTTCATTGAAATAGGTCTGCGCGTCGAGCAGTAGGTTTAATTTAGTTTCTTTCTCCCCCATAGTGCGTGGTCCTAACCCTCCATTCTGTTTAACGGAGTGCTCCACCTATTATTTTACTACTTTATTCGAAATTTTTCATTTTCAGGACGTTCGTCCTGTGTCGGGTCGCATACGTACGGGAATGTCTCAAATTGAGACATCCTTTCGTCCGACTACCGATAAAGAATAGTGCTGCGAAAAGATCGCCCGCGCGACGGCTTGAATCGAACCCGACGTCACAGACCCGAGCCGCTCGCTAAATTTTTCAGATTCATCAAACTCAAGACCATAAAGTTCGTCGAACAAAAATGAGTCGGCGATGTTGCCGGTTCGTTGTCGGCCGATGTCGTGCCGCCCGAGTAAATACCGCTTGGCTCGCTGAAGTTCACCGTCTGAAACGGGCTCCTCAACCAGTCGGCTAAACTGCTCTAGCATCATTTTGACCGCGAGATCGCCCTTTTCTGGAGAACAACCGATGTACGCTCCAAAATAGCCGTGCTCCATTCCATCCATGCGAATAGGCGTGACGGTGTAGGCAAGCGAGGCTTTGTCGCGCAACTCGATGAACAGCCGCCCCCCTTGCCCTGAAAGAATCGCTTGTAAAACCTCGAGATCATAGCGGCGCGGGTCGCGAAAGGTCAGGCCCGGGTAGGCTAGGGCAATGTGACTTTGTTCGCGGTCGAGAAATGAAAAAACGTGTTGATCAGCCCCCACGCCGGGCGTTCGCAAGCGATTTTCGGGCAAATTTTGCGCCGGTAGAGACGCCCAGCTTTGTTCCAACTTCTTTGCAAATTTCCCCAGGTTCACGTCACCCGCGATCGAGACGACGAGATTGTGCGATAGCCGAAGTTTATTTAAAAAATTGGCGACTTTTTCGCGTGAAAGCGCATCAACTGTTTCAACTTCGCCTAGCGGGTCGCGCGAGTACGGATGACCTTCAAACAGTAAGCGCATCAGCGCGAGCATGCAGGTTTGCGCCGGCTTGTCGTTTCTTGTCTTAATTTGCTCTTTCATCATGATTTTTTCGCGCGCGATGGCGTCATCCGGCAGTCGTGGATCAATGAGAACTTCAGACAAGATCTCAACCACGCGCGGAAAGAAGGGCTTGAGCGTCGTTGAAGAAAGGCCAAACGAATTTCGGCCGCCGAACCCGGACAAACTCGACGCCATATTTTCAATTTCTATATTCAGTTCATGCTCGCTGAGTTTTTGCGTACCTGAAACCCAAACTCGCGAGAGCAGCTCGTTAAGCCCTATATCAGCCGTTGGCTCAAACCGTAAACCGCCAAGAAGACCGACGCGCATACTTGTAACAGGCGACCCGACGATCTGCCGCCCGACCAAACGAATGCCGTTCGGCAGTACAATTCGCTCCGGCGCGCTCGAGACTTCGCGCTTCGGCGGCGACCATTTAATGCCCGCCCCCCGAACCGGCTTTCTCTTAAGCGCTGGTTCTTGTCGCGCTTGGCACACTATCGCTTCAAAATTCTTTTGCCACGTTTTAAGTGCATTCTTCGTGAGCGCTTCGTCTTCGGGAGCCAGGTAACTCGCCACGACGGTGCGGGGGTTGATATATTTACGCGCGACACGTTGAATGTCGGCCGCCGTTAACTTTGACGTTTCTTTTAAGATGCGGTCGAATTGTTTGTAGTCGGAAAATAAGAACTCAAAATGCCCGTAGAGCCCGGCTTGCCCGTCGACGGTTTCCATCGAATAGAATTTTTCGCTCTCCATTTGTTTAATGGCTTTTCGAACCTCGTCGTCAGTGGGGCCGTAGGCAATCATTTCGCCTACAACTTTCGTTACGTGTTCAACCGCCGTCTCAAGGTTTTTGTGATCGAGCGTCGCTGAAAGGGCTAGAAACCCCGGTTCTTTCGGGCTAAATACGCTCGCCCCAATCGACGTAACTAAGTTTTTTGTATTTCGCAATTCATGAACGAGCCGCGAGCTGTCGCCTTGCCCGAGAATAGCGGATAAGGCCATTAGCGGGACAGAGTCACGGTGACGCGCATTCGGCACATCGAAACAAATATGCAGAAAGCTTTCTTGAAACTGGCCCTTTTGCGTTCGAACCGCCGGTGCCTTGCGAGCCGGCTCAGGTGAGCGGCGAACTTTCATCAGTTTATGTTTCGAAAACGATTCAAAATGCCGCGCGACCCGTTTTTTCATGTCGGTTGTTTTAAAGTCGCCGACGATGACGAGATTCATATTTTGCGGCACGTATCTCGAATTGTAGTACCCGACAATTTTTTTGCGTGGCACTCTTCGAATGTTGTCATCATAACCGATCACGGGGACGCGATACGGATGTTTACGATAAAGTGTCGAAAATAAAAGTCGGCTCGCCTGTTGGTGCGGGCTATCGATCGAGCGCTTGATCTCTTCGATCACAACTTCGCGCTCGTTATCGATTTCGTTGGCGTCGAACTTCGGCCGTCCGATCATTTCGCTGATCACCTCGATGCCCGAGTCAACGAATTGGCTTGAGACTGTGACGTAAAAAACCGTTTGGTCGAACGACGTATAGGCGTTGAGCACTCCACCCGAGCCTTCGATCGTTTGGGCCATTTCACCCACGCCAAATTTTTCTGAACCCTTAAAAACAAGGTGCTCGATAAAATGGCTAATCCCTTCGATGCCTTTTTTCTCATCAGCCGAGCCCGTTTTGACCCACATCTGCACGGAGACAACCGGAGACTTCCGGCTTTCAACGAGCAGAACGTTCATTCCGTTTTTTAATTGATATTTCGTTGTCATCGACTAAACACCTTCTATGTCGTCCACTGGTTTTGGGATCTACGTTCACGTCCCGCATTGCCTGCAAAAGTGCCACTATTGTGACTTTGTCACGGTCACCGTCGATGAGCCGCCGCGCTCGAGTGGCGATTATGTGAAAAGCTTGCTTTTGGAGTTGCACCGTCGCTCGAGCACAGTCCGGGAATTCGCGCCGCAGTCACTGACATCGATCTATTTTGGCGGCGGCACTCCCAGCCTTTTACCTGCCAGTGACATTTTATCGGTGCTCAATGAAATTGCAACGATCGGATTTATTAAGGCAGACAATTGCGAAATTACGATCGAAATAAACCCCGGCACAATCAACGCCGAAAAATTAGACCTTTATCTAGCCGCTGGGGTAAACCGTTTTAGCGTCGGCGCACAAACGTTTCGCGACGATTATTTGCGCGCGTGCGGTCGAAAACATTCGGCGAACGACACCCGAGAAACCCTCCGGTTACTGGCCGATCGCAAAGTCAATTATTCGTTCGATTTGCTTTTTGGCCTGCCTCAGCAGCATCTCGCGGATTTGCGCGAAGATCTTTTCGAAATTGTCGAGTTTTCGCCGCCACACGTGAGTTTGTACAACTTAACCCTCCCCAAAAAGCATTTTATGAACGCCGGCCGAGCCGATGACGGCGAGCAGGCCGAGATGTTTGACGAAATCGAAGCCGCACTCAAAGAAATCGGTGTTCTGCGCTACGAAATTTCAAATTTCGCCAAACCCGGCTACGAATCGAGGCACAATATGCTTTATTGGCAAGGGGCCTCATACTGGGGTCTTGGCTTGGGGGCCCATTCTTATTTTCCGAAAGCGGGTCCATTTGGCGTGCGGGTTTCAAACCCAGCTTGGATGGCTAAGTGGACCGAACAAATTGCCCAACTGTTTGAACCCGGCTGCTTTTGGAGAAATTTTTTACCAACCCAAGTTGAGAACTTGTGCTTACATGAGGCCCTCACCGATTTTTTTCACACCCGGCTACGGCAGACGAAAGGCTTTTTGTGGAGTGACCTAGTCGCATTTTTCGCGGAGTTCAGCGTTGACACCGGCGTAGCGCGTCTCATTGAAGAACGCGCGCGACGTCGCGTACAAGCCCTTACTGAAAAGGGGCTTCTGCTGACAATGGGTGGTCGAATCCGCCTGTCGCCACATGGCTACGCGCTCGCAAATGCTGCCTTCTTAGACCTCACTTTTTCGGCCGATGAGGTCATTTTTCAATAAACTTAACACCTTGACAGGCTTCGTTTATCGCTCATATTGAAGCACATATGTCTACCGATGATACTGATAAAAAATCTCCGCAAAAAGACGATATAGAAATTGAGTCGATCGGCGGTGAACCGGCTGACGCCGCTGCCGCAAATGGCGAACTTAAAGCCGCGCTAGATGAAGCCGCGAAATGGAAAAACGACTATCTCTATTTGCGCGCCGATTTCGACAACTTCAGAAAGGGCGTGATCAAAGAACGTGCGGATTTGCTAAAGTACGGCAGCGAACGTTTGATTTCAGAACTTCTTGGGTTTCTTGACACCGTAGATAGGGCTCTTCAAATGTCGATAACCCCCGAGAATGTCGGGCAGTTCAAAACTGGAATCGAAATGACGGCTAATGAACTCAAAAGCGTGCTCGAACGTTTCGGTGTGAAAGAGCTATCTGCTGTCGAGGGTCAATCTTTTAACCCCGCCGAACATGAAGCGCTAAACAGTGAAGAATCCGACGCCGTCGCGCCCGGGCATGTGCTTCGGGTTTATCGTAAGGCGTACAAGCTTCACGATCGCCTGCTTCGCCCGGCGCAAGTTGTAGTTGCCAAAGCTCCCGCCCTTAAAGAAGGTTAACATGCCGAAGGCGGATTTTTATTCGGTTCTCGGTGTTCCACGAGCGGCCACACAAGACGAAATCAAAAAGGCCTATCGTAAACTGGCATTGCAATACCATCCCGACAAAAACCCCGGCAACAAGGCTGCCGAAGATAAATTCAAAGAAGTCAGCGAAGCTTACGAAGTTTTGCACAACCCAAAGAGCCGACAGGTCTATGACAATTTTGGCCACGCGGGCGGCCCTCAGCCGACGGCGCAAAGTTATTACACCGGCCCGAATTTTGAGGATTTTGACTTCGAACCGTACCGTCGTACTTATACCACACAATCGGCGTACGACTTGTTCAATGACATCTTCGGCGATGTGTTTACTCAGCGCGCGCGGCGCGGGCCGCCGAAAACGCGTGGTGCAGATCTGCGCTACAATTTAAGCATCTCATTCGAAGAGGCCGCGCAAGGCGCCGAAAAGCAAATTCGCTTTATGCGCGATCGAAGCGGTAGAGAAGACACCGCCACATTGCTTGTAAATGTGCCGCCGGGGGTTAATAACGGCCAGCGCCTAAAGCTAAAAGGCGAAGGCGATTCGGGCAGCGGGGGCGGTGAAAACGGCGACCTGTATGTCATTGTGACTTTGCATGAGCACCCGCTCTTCAAGCGGCAGGGCAATGACGTTCTTATGGATCTGCCGATTTCATTTGTCGATGCTCTTGCCGGGACGGAAGTCGAAGTTCCAACATTAACGGGGCGGGCCACTTTAAAAGTTCCACCCAACACCCACCCTGGGCAGGTTTTTCGCTTGCGCGGCAAAGGCTTTAAAGAATTGAATGCAACCCGCGTGGGCGATATGCTTCTTCGCGTGGTCGTAGATATCCCCGCGAGCCTTACGGCTGAACAAATCGCGTCCATTCGGCAGGTTATGGGCGGCGGTGAATCGACTCCACTGGTGAAAGAATTTAAAGAGAAAATAAAACGCGTCTTCGACGGCCGGAAGTGAAATGAAAGCGAAATGCGCGCGGTTTTTGACGATCGCCTGGATATTTTTAGCTATTGGTTGCGCCCACACGAAGCAGGCGCCGCCGCCCGCAACACGCTCATTTCAAACCGAAATGGCGCGAGCGCGCTACGACATTCGCCGCCACTATAACAAAGCCGCTGTTCGCCGCTTGAGCTCGCTGGTTTCTCGAGATCCTCAGAGCGGGACCGACGAGGCCTACCTTTTACTCGGCCACCTGTATTATCGCGCTGCCGACTATACAAAGTCCTATCGGGCCTTTATTTCAGTCTTGAACTGGCAATTCAAAAGCCCCCTTGAAACCCAGGCCAAGATCGGGGCCGCACGCGCGCTGTTCAAGCTTTCGCGTTACGACGAGGCTCTTAATTTCACCAAGATGCTTCTGAAGCAAGATGACCTCCCGGCAAACATTCGACTCGAGGCCAACTACTTACAGTACAATATCCAGTGGGAGCTCGGTGATCGGCTGGACGCTCTTCGCTCTCTTGTTTACCTCGCTGAAAACGACAATAACTCGGCAAATCGCGAGCGATATCACATTCGCGCGATGGATATTGTTGACTCCTCCTTGACCGATCAACAGATCGCCACCGTTGCGAATGACCCGACATTTGAGTTTGTGCAACTCCCAGCCCTTTACCATGTGGGCGTTCAAGCTTTCGAGGGCCGCGACTACGATAACGCCGAGAGCTTTTTGCAAAAATTGATTTCAAAAGACCCGAATTCTGACTTGGCTCAAAGTGCGAAGAAGTACGTGCAGCAGATCGAGGCGCGTCGCCAAGTTGCTCCCTACACGATTGGAGCGGTATTGCCGCTTTCGAGCAAAGACGAAATGATCAGCGAGAGCGCTCGGCGTACCCTGCGCGGACTTGAGCTTGGCCTTGGAATTTTCGACAAGCATCCGTCGAATTTCAAACTCGCGGTGCTCGACAGTGAGGGGAACCCCGACGTCGCCAGACGTGACGTTGAGAGACTGGTCGTGGAAGACAACGTGATCGCAATCGTTGGAGATCTGCTATCGCGAACGGCTCAACCGGTGGCCGAAAAGGCTGACGAGTTGGGTGTACCAGACATTAGTCTATCGCAAAAGCTTCATCTGACGGATGTTGGCGAGAATGTGTTTCAGAATGCTCTTACAGGCAGCGCGCTTGTAAAGGAACTTGTCCAAACCGCCATGAATAAATATGGTATGCGCCGCTTTGCTATACTTTACCCTAACGACGGCTACGGAGTTGAGTACGCCAATTTGTTTTGGGATGAGGTGTCCTCGCTCGGCGGCACTATCGCCGGCGCACAAATCTACGCACAAAACGAAACGGATTTTCACGGTTCGGTTTCACGGTTACTCGGCACTTTTTATCTCGAGGCGCGCGATGACGAATACGTTTCAAGGCTGAAAAAGTGGTACCACGACCAGCGCCAGATTTCGCCTCACCGCCATATCTCTATACCAGATGACATTTTGCCTCCGGTCGTTGATTTTGACGCCATATTCATCCCTGATGACGTGAAAGCGCTTGGCCAAATTACGTCTCGGCTTAGCGCAAGTGACGTCGGCGACAATGTTTGGCTGCTCGGCACGAATCTTTGGAACACTCAATCTCTCATCGATCGCGGCACTCAAATGGCAGATAAGACGCTCTTTGTGGATTCAACTGGCGTGGTCGACAATTCGTTCACCCGAACGAAATTCTATTCTGATTATCAGTCGATGTTTGGCGAACCGCCATCGGTATTCGAAGCGCAGGCGTTTGACACTGGTCGCATTCTCAAATCTCTCATTGATAACGGAGCGCGCTCCCGCCCCAGTTTACGCGAGGCTCTTCTGACAGTACGACAATTTCATGGATTGGTTGGAGATATCAGCGTCGACTCTGATCGAGAATTCACGCGTCCATTGACGGTTTTATCGGCTAAAGGCGGCAAAATCGCGCCTGCCGATATGCATTAACCCCTTCTCTTCACAGCATTGTCCAATTTGCGAAAGGGGGGTGCCATGATGGGTGCCATACCAGAAAAAATACTGACCGTTTGTCGAGAAAAGCTCCTGACGAAAAAATCTGAACTGCTCAATCGAATTCGCGATAATTTTCATGATTACCGGTCCAGAGATCGAGGTGGAGACGAAACGGACCAGGCTGCCGACGTGCTAGCTGAAGGTCAGTTTCTTGCAAATCAAGATCGTTTGCGCCATCAACTTTTAGAAGTCGAAATCGCTCTAGCCAAGATTGAGCGTGGCATCTATGGGGTTTGCGAAGAAACGGAAGAGCCCATCGAGGTCGAGCGGCTTTTGTCGATACCCTGGACTCGACTGAGTGTCGAAGGCGCTGAGATTCGCGAAGACATTTCAAAGCGTCACGCCAAATAATCGTTAAAACATTCTCAAAAGAGATCTAAAGCCTCCACACACAAATCCGAAAAGATAACTAGCGTATCTGTGGAGGCGACATGAAGTTTGACGACAAAGTCATTAGCGTACCGGAAAATTTGCCGCTTTTACCCATTCGGGACGTCGTAATATTTCCGTACATGATTTTCCCGTTGTATGTTGGCCGCGAAAATTCGATTCGTGCAGTCGAAGAAGCTCTCGCGAAGAATCGACTTATCTTCTTGGCCTCGCAAAAGGAAATTTCTGAAGAAAACCCGTCCGAGAGTTCGATCTACAAGGTCGGCACCGTAGCTATGATCTTGCGGATGCGAAAGCTCCCCGATGGCCGGGTCAAAATTTTCATTCAAGGTGTTTCAAAGGGCGAGATCAAGTCCTATGTTAAAACAGACCCCTACTTTGAGGTTCGCTGCGATAAGATCCCGGATGTACCGATACAGGGTTCGCCGATTGAATTCGAAGCGATGATTCGAACCGCGAAAGAGCATCTTGAAAAGATCATCGCTCTCGGCCGTATGCTCTCGCCCGACATATTGCTGGTTCTTGACGATGTAACCGATCCGGGCCGTATGGCTGACTTGATTGCGTCGAACTTAAATTTGAAAGTCGGCGATGCTCAGCGCGTGCTCGAGACACACGATCAGAAAAAACGTCTGCAACTTGTGAACGATATTCTTGCCAACGAGCTCGAAGTGCTTCAAATGCAAGCCAAGATTCGCAGTCAGGCGAAGGACGAAATGTCGAAATCGCAACGCGAATACTTTTTACGCGAGCAAATGCGCGCGATAAAAAATGAGCTCGGCGACGGCGACACCAAATCAGAAGAAGTTGATGAGCTGCGCGAGAAAATTAAAGCAAAGGGCATGCCCGAGTCCGTACAAATCGAAGCGCTTAAACAACTCGGTCGCTTGGAGCGTATGCATCCCGATGCGAGCGAAGCTTCAATGCTCCGCACTTACCTGGATTGGCTCATTGATTTGCCGTGGTCACAATCTTCCACTGACATCCTGGATATAGACCGAGCGCGAAAGATATTAGACGAAGATCACTATGACCTTCATAAGGTTAAAGATCGTATTCTCGAGTTTCTGGCTGTTCGAAAGCTAAAAGAAAAGGATTTGCGCGGGCCCATTCTGTGCTTTGCTGGCCCACCGGGGGTCGGTAAAACCTCATTAGGTAAGAGCATCGCCAAGGCCATGGGCCGCGAATACTTCCGTCTCTCACTGGGCGGAGTGAAAGACGAGGCTGAAATTCGCGGTCATCGTCGCACATATGTCGGCGCCATGCCCGGCAAAATTATTCAAGCACTCAAGGCGGTAAAGACAAACAACCCCGTAATGGTGCTGGATGAAATTGATAAATTGGGTAGTGACTTCAGGGGCGACCCAAGTGCGGCCATGCTTGAGGTTTTAGATCCGGAGCAAAATTCTACTTTTCGCGATAATTACCTCAATGTCGACTTTGATTTGAGTAACGTGCTTTTTATTGCAACTGCAAACGTGATTGAGAATATCCCGGGCGCACTTCGCGATCGTATGGAGCTCATCCATATTTCGGGATACACCGAGAACGACAAGCTCGTCATCGCACGCAATCATATTATTGAGAAACAAATCAAGCAGAATGGTGTGACACCAGAACATGTCGACTTCACAGATGAAGGTGTACGTAACATCATCGCCGGTTATACAAGAGAAGCGGGTGTACGAAATCTTGAGCGCGAGATTGGCTCTATCTGCCGAAAAATTGCAAAGCGCGTTGTCAGCGGCGACACGTCGAAGGTTCTGGTGAACGGCGAGAATGTTCATGATCTTCTTGGCGCGCCTCGCTTTTTGCGCGACGAACGCTTAACTGAAAGTCAGGTGGGTATCGTCACGGGTCTTGCGTGGACGCAAGTCGGCGGCGAAATCCTTTACGTCGAAGCTTTGAAAATGAAAGGCAAGGGCGGCCTTGTGCTTACCGGGCAACTCGGTGATGTGATGAAAGAGTCGGCAAAGGCCGCACTTTCATACGCCCATGCTCACGCTGAAGAGCTCGGTATCGATGAGTCGGTTTTTGAAAATACCGAGATACATGTGCATTTGCCTGCTGGAGCAACTCCGAAAGACGGCCCCTCGGCCGGTATCACTCTTGCCACTGCGATCATCAGTCTTCTGACCGATACACCGGTGCGGATGGACCTCGCGATGACGGGCGAGGTGACACTCGCGGGGCGCGTCCTGCCGATCGGCGGCGTGCGCGAAAAGGCACTGGCTGCGCTCAATCACGGCGTCACTACTGTCATTTTGCCTCTAGCAAACCAAAAAGATCTTGCCGACATACCTGATCAGTTCAAAGAAAAGATGAAATTTATTTTCGTCGAAAATGTCGATGAGGTTTTGGCTGTCGCGTTTGATCGTAAAGCCGATCGCAAAGCCGTGGGAGCAAAACTCAACAAAAAGCCAAAGATACCGCGAGCGGCGTCAGCGGCTTAAATTCAAGCGCTCGTTTTCGGCCTCAAGAATTGTAACGAGCGTCTTGAGGTCGCTGACTTCTTCTTTGAGTTCGGTAATTTGCTTTTCTTTTTCTTGCAGAACTGACACGTACGCACTTTTCAGCTCTTGCATCATCCTCTTTGCCGAATCGAGCAGCACATCGGTCGCTTGAAGTGTCGGGCCTTCGGGTGCCATTGCGGCCTCGTTTAAACTCTGATTTGGATGATTTGATTCCATTGCCTTTTCACTCATCACATGGCCGTACTTAGTTGGCGGGCGTTCGGCAAGCCAGTATTTGCCCGCCTCGAACCGATATTCAATATCGCCTGAGCGAATCCTCCTGCGAAGCGTCGACAGGCTTATTCGATACTTGGCTGAGTATTCATTTAGCGGCAAATACCCTTCGAGCAACAACTCTACCACCCCATTTTGACTACTCAAACAGTACCACAGTTGCCTACAATGTAAAGCCCGCGGCGGTATGATTTGACTAGCCATATGGCTAGTCAGACAATTTTACCTATATGCGTTTAAGCGAGAAGCAGAATGTCGCGCTAGTCCTAAGTGGTGGGGGCGTGAAGGCTGCAGCATTTCATATTGGAGTTTGCATCGGTCTTCGCGAAATGGGTTTTCGCTTCGCCGGTGGCAGCCCGGAACATGTAACTAACGTGTTCTCAGATAACTCAATGACATTCAAAACATACGTAGGTTCAAGCGCAGGTTCTGTGATCGCCACATTTCTTGCTGCTGGTTACGATATCGACTCGATCGTGAATGCGTTTATGCAAGGGTCGGGGCAAACGGTCACCCCCACCCGAAATCGGCGACGCGACCCAAGCCCCAGTTATTTACGTCCATTGAATTATCGCGATCTATTTTCACTTAACGTGAGCGCTGGTCACCCTGCCCGGGTCTTTTCGAGCTTTTTTAAGAAAACGCCGGTCATTAGCGGCGGCATCGAAGTGCTCCTAAAACGCGGCTTTAAGGTGAACGGAATTTTTTCGACCAACAATCTCGAGAAGTACCTGCGCGAAAACGCCCACCCAGAGAATACGTTTAAGTCTCTTGGAGTAAAACTCTACATCGTGGCAACACAGCTCAACCATTCGCGAAAAGTTGTTTTTGGGGATTTCGCCGAGACCATTAAGGACGAGCAGATTAAATACGCCCCGTTTGCTTCGGTCAGCCAGGCCGTAGCGGCTTCAGCGGCACTGCCGCCATTTTTTGCGCCGTATCCGATTCAAGACGACCGCGGTCGCGAGCACTGGTATTTCGATGGCGAGATTCGCGATACGCTTTCAACCCACGTCGCAGCCGACCACGGGGCTGATTTAATCATCGCCTCGTATTCTATTCAGCCCTATCACTTCAACAAAGAAATCGGTTCGCTCCACGAATTCGGCATGCCGATCATTTTTAATCAGGCGCTCTATCAGGTTGTGCAGCAAAAAATCACAAACCACATTCGCACGCAAAAAATGATAAAAAACCTGATCGGGACTGTGGACGGCTATCTAAAAGAAGCGAACATCCCGGCTGAGCATCGCGAGAAACTGCTCGAGATTTTGATTTCGCGAACGAATTTTAAACCGAACGCCGAATATGTTTACATTCACCCGTCGCCGCACGACTACGAGATGTTTTTCGCCGACCACTTCAGTTTAAACCCTGACATCTTAGCGAAAATCGTAAAAACCGGCTTTCGCTCGGCTATGACATCTCTCCGAAAATACGCGGTGTAGCACAACATTAAAGACCGAGACTTCTCGCAGTTCGCCGGCATACGCGGCGGCTCATGGCCGCACCGATTTTAACCCGTTGCGATTCTAGTCATGAGCGACATGTCTTCTGCCTATGAAAAACATGTTACTTTTACTGCGTCATGGTCAGAAACAACCTGCGGATCAATCTGCTCTACGATCCGTCACTACCACATTGTAACGCCGGAAAGCTTTTGATTTTTTTCCAAACGATGATCAGACTGCCATCCTTTTCAATGTCAATAATTCGGAACACGACTAGCACGTCTGCATAATCATAGGAGATCGCACGCAAGGCATAGGTCTGACCGACTGCCAATGGTTTTTGAGTGCTGTTCAAATAAAAATAGCCGTTTGTATGAACTCCAGAGTTTATAGCTTGCGATTGCTGTTTACGTACAGCGGGCACGTCCTTACTTGCAGGAATAAAATTCAACAGATAAGCGAGCGCTGGAGTCGTTTCATTTACTTCATTTAAAGGTATCGACCCAATTTTAACGATGTACCCAAAATCGCATCCTGCAAACCCCGTTGAAAGTTCGCCCTGATCAAGTTCTAACTCGGCAATCGATTGGTAATCATGAGACTTGGTCGAGAAGCTATAATACGCTCCGCCACCTTCGATCGAAAGTTTGCCTTCATAAATCTCGCGGGGCAAAAGACGGAATAATCCACGATCTGGTTGATTTTTAAACCCTGGGTATTTGGCATAGTAGGCGCCTGGGACAGCCAAAAATTTACGCTCTTTTGCGCGAATTTCATCATACATTTTCTGGATTTGTTGAAATAAACCATTGCCTTGATCGTTCGGGGTCCATTGTAACACCGGAATCATCAAAAACTTTGCCGTCAGCAAAACATATCCGCCGACGCGATTGGCTTCGACTTCGTTAGACTGAATGATTTGTGGATCAGCGCTCGGCATTTGATAGTGATGCGTGAATTCGTGAAATGCCAATGCAGCGAGATGAATCGTTGCTGCTTCTTCAGACAAATCTTTGTACGCTGACACAAGTTTATCGATGTTAAAACAGACGGGGCCGCCGACATCGCCGATAATTGTCGATGCCGGGACCTTATTGTTGTACTCGTCAAGACACGGACGTGTCTTTGTCGCGAGAAAGAAATTGTTGGGGGTTAAAATATCTTTAACTAATCTGTCACCAACCATCATTCGCTCTAATGAGGATTTTACCTGCGGATTCTGTACCTTATCGATCTGAATTGATTTTAGGTAATTCACCATATCCCGCTTGAGGCCGCCTCCAGTAATGAGTAGCTTAAGTGCACCCGCATCGACACCGCTCGGGTGACCACCACCGCTTGAGTTGCCGGCCTTGCCCATCGTTTAGTTGAGATTCGTCGGTTGAGCGGCGGATTTTGCATTTGTTAAGCGACCTCTTCTTTCGAGTCAAATCGTTTTTCGTCGGTGAGTTCACGCAGTAATATCCATAGGCCAGGCAAACCACGGTAGCCGCTCGGCTTTCGCATTTTCTTTTCCGACTGTAAACAATACGTTGCAAGCCACCTCTGAAAATGCTCCGAACTTTCCCACTTCTTCACCCGGCGCATGTCTTCTTCGATAAGTGAGTTGAGCGATTCGATCGGGTTTGTCGTCGAGTAAAACTTTTTTAGTTGGCGAGATAATTTTAGCTCGTGAATGACAAGCAAATCATCTTTCGCCTCCCGATAGCTTTCAAGTGCCGATAGGTTCAAATCGCGCAGTACGCTCTCAAGCTGGCTGGAGATGGCCTTTGCTTCGGCCATGTCCTTGGC
>DAIDIG010000011.1 GCA_027459485.1 Bdellovibrionales bacterium
GAAATATGGGATGTCGCCGTCGATCTGCGCCCCACTTCGCCGACGTTCGGCAAATCATTCGGCACGCGACTCTCGGGTGAGAATAAACATGAATTTTTCATCCCGCGCGGTTTTGCCCACGGTTTCGCCGTTTTGAGCGAAACAGCACTTGTGTCTTACAAATGCGACAACGTGTACTCGCCTGAAAACGAGGGCGGTTTGCACTACGCCGATCCGGATCTCGCGATCGAGTGGCCGCTGCCGAATGAAAAGATTCTCACATCTGAGAAGGACAAAAAGAATCCGTTATTTCGCGCACTCAGGGAGCAACTGTGATCGTCGTAACCGGGGCCACAGGTCAACTCGGTTTTGAACTGCGGCGCCTAATTGAGGGCTCGGGTGCGAACACCGAATCAGTCACCTTTTTAAATTCAAAGGAACTCGACTTGCGCGAAACACCGCGCATTCGAAGTGTTCTGGCTGAAATTCGACCATCGCTTCTCATCAACGCCGCCGCCTACACACAAGTCGACAAAGCCGAAAGTGAACCCGAAATTGCTCACCAGGTGAATGTCGAAGCTCCGAAACAAATGGCTCGGCTGGCACGCGAAATGAATTTTCGTTTGATTCATCTCTCGACCGATTATGTTTTTGATGGGCAGGCTTGTGAACCCTTCCGCGAAGAGGCTCGCCTAAACCCGCAGAGCGTTTATGGGCGAACTAAGGCCGACGGTGAAGCGGCCGTGTTGGGTGAGCTGCCGACCGCTCTTATCGTGCGTACATCATGGGTTTACTCGTCGCACGGGCAAAATTTCGTCAAAACCGTCCTACGAATTGCCAAAGAGCGCAATGAGATGAGGGTTGTCGTTGATCAAGTGGGTTCGTTGACCTATGCCCGCGACCTTGCGAGCGCAGTTCTCGCGGCCCGCGAACTGTCAGGCATTTATCATTTCAGCAATGAAGGCGCGGCCAGTTGGTACGATGTCGCGTGTGCCGTCAAACGGCTCAAGCGCCTTTCGCTTTCTGTCGAGCCGATTTTGACGCGCGATTATCCGACCCCGGCCAAACGGCCGCACTATAGCGTTTTAGATAAAACGAAAATAAAAATTGCGCTCAACCTGAAAATTCCTCACTGGATGGAGAGTTTAGAGACATGTCTAAAAGAAATATCTTAGTCACCGGCGGCGCCGGTTTTATCGGGGCAAATTTCATAGAGTACTATCTCGAAGCCCATCCCGATTGTAGCGTGATCAATCTGGACAAGCTCACGTACGCCGGCAATCTCGACAACTTGAAAGTGGCGGCGAAAAATCCGCGATACAAGTTTATCCACGGCGATATCTGTGACCGCACTCTCGTCGAAAAGGTATTCGCCGATCACCACATTGATGGAGTGATTCACTTTGCGGCCGAATCGCACGTCGACAATTCGATCACGGGCCCGGCGGCTTTTGTGCAAACCAATATCGTGGGCACATTCACGCTTCTTGATGCGGCCCGCTCGCGCTGGATGAAAAAACCTTTCGTGAAAAACCCTGAATATGAAACCGCGCGCTTTCATCATATCTCAACCGATGAGGTGTACGGTACACTCGGGGCCACCGGGTTATTCACTGAAACCACTCCTTACGCGCCGAATTCGCCCTATAGCGCTTCGAAAGCGAGCTCGGATTTGCTGGCGAGAAGCTATTTTCATACCTACGGTATGAACGTCGTCACCACGAATTGCAGCAACAACTATGGGCCGAAACAGCATAACGAAAAATTGATCCCCACCGTCATTCGCAAAGCTTTGCAAGAAGAGCCCATACCTGTTTATGGCAAAGGCGAAAATGTTCGCGATTGGCTTTACGTTGAAGACCACTGCCGCGGGATCGACCTCGCTTTTCAAAAGGGCCGCGCCGGCGAATCGTACAACATCGGCGGACGAAACGAGTGGAAGAATCTCGATATCGTCGCAAGCATTTGCGAAATTCTTGACCAAAAGAAGCCCCGTCAGAACGGGCGCAGCTACAAAGACCTGATCACATTCGTCACCGACCGCCCCGGTCATGACCTTCGCTACGCCATCGACGCCTCAAAGATCGAGACGGAACTCGGCTGGCGCGCGAAGGAGACCTTCACGACCGGGATCGCGAAGACTATAGACTGGTATGTAAACCGATAGCCGTCAGTGCCATTATACCGACGACGAACACGGCCGTTGAACCGAGCTGACGAATCGTCTCGCGCGTGAATCGCGTGGACTTCCATTTACCGAGTTGGCGCCTGATTCTATAAATGAGCTTATGACCAAGGTCGTGAACGCGTCGAGCTGACGCGCTTGCAAAAAATTCGCCGGCCCGCGATTTGATGCGAACCATACCGCGAAAATCTTTGCCCGCGCGATGAATGGTCGCTCTCACGCTAGCAAGGGTCGGCGCCTCCTTGCGGATCTCCTCAACGATTTCTTTCACGTACGTCTCCACGTACGTGGAAGGGGAAAAGCCTTCGAACTGAATCGTAATGTCTTTCATGCACCCTCCTTTAAAATTGTTGAACCTTCTACTATGAAGGTTAGGCCGAAGCGGCCACAGTCAAGACCGGCGTACGAAATCTTAAGGTCTAGTTTGAGTCGACTTAAATTTTCGTAAAATTCAAACGAAGTGCGTTGGCTATAACCGAAACGGAGCTGAGGCTCATCGCTGCCGCGGCGACAACCGGCGTGAGAAGTATGCCGAAAAATGGATATAAAACGCCGGCTGCAACGGGAACACCGAGCGTGTTGTAGACGAACGCGAAAAACAAATTTTGTTTTATATTCCGAATCGTGTTCTCGCTCATTTCTCGGGCGCGAACAATGCCCTGAAGATCGCCTTTGACCAAGGTCACTCCCGCGCTTTTCATCGCGATGTCCGTGCCCGTCCCCATGGCAATGCCGACTTCGGCGAGCGCTAATGCCGGGGCATCGTTAATGCCGTCGCCCGCCACAGCGACCTTGCGACCCTGTTCTTGTAAGCGCTTGACGAGATTGGCCTTGTCTTGCGGGAGCGTCTCCGCCTCGACATCTTCTATGCCGAGTTGGCGCGCCACAACTTCAGCCGTTTTTCGATTATCGCCGGTCGCCATAACCACTTTTATGCCTAAGCATTTCAATGTCTGAACTGCCGGGGCAGACGACGGTTTGATCGGGTCTTCGACGATCAATTCACCTGCCAATCGGCCATCGATTGCGACAAATAAACTCGCGGTCACTGCATCAATTTGAACCGAAAAATCTCGCATAAGGGCGGCATTCCCGACCGTCACTTTTCTTGCGCCGACTTCACCCACCGCGCCCTTGCCGGTGATCGATTGAAAGCGATCAACCGGTTCGGGAGATATGTGGCGCGCTTGTGCTGCTGCTACAATTGCCGATGCAAGTGGGTGTTCGCTCGCCCGTTCAACGCTAGCCGCGTACCGCAAAATGTCGTCTTCGCCAAAACCCTCGTGTGCACGAATGTTTGTCACTTTTGGGCGGCCCTCGGTGAGCGTGCCCGTTTTGTCGACGATCAGCGTGTCAATCGTGCGCAAAACTTCGATTGCCTCGGCATCGCGAAAAAGCACACCGAATGTGGCGGCCCGCCCTGTGGCAACCATGATCGCCATCGGGGTCGCAAGCCCCAAAGCGCAGGGGCATGCGATAATCAAAACGGCGATCGAGTTCACAAACGCGTGAGCGAGCCGGGGGTCAGGGCCAAAAAGAGCCCAGGCGATTGCCGTAAGAATCGAAACCGTCACGACCGCCGGGACAAAGTAGCCGGCGACCTGATCGGCCAATCGCTGAATCGGCGCGCGCGACCGCTGAGCTTCTGCAACCATTTGAACGATTCGCGAAAGGAGTGTGTCGCGGCCCACCTTTTCAGCTCTCATAGTGAACGAACCCGTGCCGTTCAAAGTGCCGCCAACGACTTTCGCGCCGCTCATTTTCTCAACCGGCATCGATTCGCCAGTGACCATTGACTCGTCGACAGTAGACGTGCCTGAAAGAACGACCCCATCCACCGGGATCTTCTCGCCCGGCCGCACGCGAAGTGGGTCGCCGACCGAGACATCTTCGAGCGACACGTCGTATTCGTGACCGTCTTGATCGATGCGTCGTGCGGTTTTTGGCGCCAAATGCAGAAGCGACTTAATGGCCGAACCTGTTTTCGCGCGAGCTTTGAGTTCCAAAACCTGGCCGAGCAAAACGAGCGTCACGATCATCGCCGCCGAGTCGAAGTAAACCGGAAATCCGCCTTGCGCATCGTGAACCAGGTGCGAAAAAAGACGCGGGAACAATTCAGCAATGGCACTGTAACCGTAAGCCACCCCGACACCGAACCCGATGAGTGTAAACATATTAAGGCTTCGGTTACGAAGCGACTGCACAAACCGTGCAAAAAACGGATACCCGCCCCACAAAACAACAGCACTTGAAAATACAAACTCTATCCACCTCTGCAAACTGGACGGCCCGTGAAACATCACCGGAACGGTGAACACCAAGCAAACCCAAAATCGCCGGCGCATGTATGAGTACTCGGTCGTGTCTTCTTCTGCCGTGACGAGCTTCGGCTCAAGCGCCATCCCGCAATAGGGGCAACTGCCCGGGCCAATTTGTTCAACTTCGGGGTGCATGGGGCAAGTGTATTCGGCATTCGCTAGTGCCGGGTCAACAGGTTGAGGCGGCGCGAGATAGCGCATTGGCTCCTGATCAAATTTTACTTTGCATTTCGGATTGCAAAAATAATAGGTTTGCCCTCGAAAGTGACTGTGGCCGCCTTTTGCTGACGCCGGGTCGACACTCATCCCACAGACAGGGTCCTTTGCTTGCTCCATACTGGTCGCCATTAAGCTTCTACTGCGCCAACAAGTCAACTTCTCGACTTTCGACCGATGGCCGATATCGATGTTATGTTAGAAACTTGTAACGTGGGTAAACAACGTGGTTTGGACTTCTTTGCCGGCATTGTTGTAGGCGCGGTCATTATGTTACTGGCTTCGCGGCTATTCACTGCCAAAAAAAGGCTTTTGGTCGCGCCCACAAACCCAAGTTCGGTCGCGCAACCGCCGGTACAGAAAAGTCCGCCGCCTGTTACGGATAGTAATAAAGTCGCGACCCATTCGAAGAAGTCAAAAAAAGTTCACCTGCCCCTTTTGCCGCCGCCGCATTTCGCTCCGACGCTGCCGCAGGTTCTGTACTCGAATGCTAAGGGAGAAGTGCCGCTGGCGTGGCTACCCGTCGATAATGCCCGGCGCTACGAGGTCCGAATTACCGACGACAAAGGTCACCGTGTAGAGCTGAGTGGCTGGGTACACACTAACATTTCGCTGACGGGGCTGCCTCCGCCGGCGCTGAATGAGAGCGAGCGCGTTTATTGGGTCGAAATTGCAACGCAAAACAAGGATCAAATGGCCGGTCAATACGGGCCGAAGCGGAAAATTATTTATCTTGGTAAAGCGCTCTCGACTCCAAAAATCGAAAGCATTCATGTCGAGGAATGATTGAACCGCTGGCTTTTATTTCTAGTTGTCATTTTGAGCCTAACCGCGAACTGCAAAACCCTTGAGCATATTCCGGCCCGCGAAGTGGTCGTCAAATTTGATCAAATTGACGGGGCTAAATGGTATAATATTCTCGTTCGGGCGTACGGCCCCACTTCAGCGCCGCCTTACGAGACCATAAGCAAAAAGAATGAAATTCGCTTATTGCTCACGCCCGGGCACTACCAAATTCGTGTCCAAGCGGTCAAAAGCTTAAAGAAGCAAAGTGAGTGGAGCGACTGGAAGGAATTTTGGGTCCACCTTAAGCCTCCGACAAACGTGTCGCCGACCAACTGGCGGTTGGTTGTGCCGAAGAAGTCCGCAAAGACCAAAACCGTTACTTTTCAGTGGCCGCGAGTTCAGCTTGCGATATCGTATTACTTTAAGTTAGTTGGGCCAAACGGCCAAGCGATCACCGAGAAGACGATCAAGAGCGCCCAAGTCAGCGTCGAGCTCCCAATCAATAATTCGTACGAGTGGGCCGTTCAACCGTTAGTGACGAAGGCCGAACTCGAGGATAAAAATATCGAGTTCGACTGGCACCAATTCTCTGTCGGATCTCCATTAAACGGAGTCCACACAGTGACGATAATGGCCGAACAAAAACGCCGAGCCAAACAATACGAATTCAAATTTCAAAAGTATTTGACGATAACTCAGTTGGCACCGCCGTTTTATATGAAATCTCCGACGCCGCACCTGAAAATTCCTTTGCCGCCAGGTCACTATCAAGTGCAAACGCGATCCATCGGCCATAACGGGCGCGAATCGTCGTGGGGCGAAGTGACCTCATTTTTCGTAAAAATCCCGCAGCCGACTTTGATCACCCCACTATTCGGCGAAGTTGTCGAGGCAACTGATTTTACACAGTCAAAAGTCCGGTTGCACTGGCGCCCGATACCCGAAGCCGCGGCATACAACGTGAAAGTCTACAGTGCAAATGGCGATCTCCTGATTAACAAACTGACCGACAAAAATAAAATAGAAGTGGAACTGCCGCACGAGTCGACATATCGGTGGACAGTCACCTCTTACAATTTCGGTGAACCTCTGCCCGCGACAAACCTCGGCGAACATCTTTCAGCGGCCGCGTTGCCGCCGGCCGATTTCTCGATCAATCGATACATCCCGCTTTTGCTCAACAGCGCCGAAGAATCTTCGCAACTTTATGGCTGGATGAGATACCTTATCTCGAACATGAATTTCACCGCCGGCAATTACGACAACGGGACGCGCGTAAACGATACTCTTCTCGGCGGCTATGGCGAGCTCGCGCTCGGCTATTGGCGCCGAAAGGCGAACGACGGCTTACTCGCCACCTACACTTATTCGGGGCTTCAAGTGAATGGTTTTCAAAACTTTTTTTGGCACGACTGGGCGCTACTTTACGGCAAAAGATATCTACCCAGCCCGCACACCCGGATTCGTTGGTGGCTTGGGGCTGAGTACGAACAGGCGCCCGAAGTTTTATACTCCGCGACGACGAGTGCCATCTCGTTTTCACGGATTTCAACGGTCGGCCCAGAGGCGCGAGCAGCGTACTTATACTCGTTTAATGAAAAGTGGGGCGCGCACGTGGATGCCACAGCTTATTACGGGCTCGCCTCCGTTGGTACACCTAATGGTTTAGGCGCGGTACCGCAACTCTCTTATAGTTTGGGGTTACTTGCCACTTACAAAATCTCAAAAATGATCACATCGATGTTCGGATACACCTATCAAATTGAAAATGCCGCTTACAATAGTAGCTTCGACGGTCATACCAATACCGTTCAACTTGGCGGTAACTTTTTTAGCTTTGCACTTGAGTTTGGACTTGAGACCCCAGAAAAGTAACGGGCTTGTTTTAATTGTGACAGAACTTCCCGATATCGTAGAGTCGCTGAATGTCAGTGCCTGCCACCGCCGCGCCGACCGCGACGGCCGCTTCTGCGATCGACCCCGCAAAGTAAAAGCTCGTCGGCGAACTTGTCCAGCCATTGAGGTTGTCTTCTCCCATTCGCCAATAGCCGCTATAAGATTGGGCCGAAGTTACTGTTAAGAGTGGTGTACCAACCGATGCGCCATCCACATAGAGATACATCCCTGCAGCGCTTAAACTGGCGGCCGCCATATGCCATTTGCCATCATTATACGCTAACGGCGAGACAATAGTTTTGACTGCACCAGGATAAACGCCAAAAACTACAGTGCCAGCATTTGTCATATAGATATGTCGGTCGTAATTGCTGGAGTTGCCCGTTTTTGCATTACCGAATCCGATGAGCTTACCACCTCTAGCGGTTGTCGTTTTAAACCAAATAAGCAAAGTAAAAACCTGCGGACCAGTCATCGAGGTATTGGACGTGACATATTGTGAGCTGCCATTGAGAGTGATGGATTTTGACGGCATGACAAGCGGGCCGACCTGATCAAGCGTGGGTGAACCTACGTAGGTACCGGTATCTGTACCAACCATTGTTGCCGCCGTGGTGCCCGATGTTTCAAGAAACCGCCAATATTCGGTAAACCCGTAGCTTTTGACGAGGCCCTGATATGAGTTGCAAACTTGCTCTGAAGTAAAATTCAGAAATTGAGCCTGGGCCCATTGCGAGAAAACTAAAATGCCGAGAATCGCGATGAGTCGGCTCATTTTAATTCCAACCCGTCGTCCACGAAATGTAGCAGTAGCCGCCGGCGCTCATGATCGTATAAATGGTAGCGTTTGCGACAACACTGGCGTTGGCCGGCATGAAAGAAGACGTCATCGAGGTCGTGCCGGAATCCGAGTAACAATTAATTGTCGTCGTGCCCGTACCCGTGCCGCGCAGAATGAGTGTGTATGTCGCGCCATCTTTCATGTTCCAAATATTCGCCGTCACACTCGATTGCGTGCCGGTTGACCATACCATCGTGTTGCCTGAATTCGTATTGAACGTGAGCGGAGACGTGGCGGATGACGCTTGCGACGGGCTATACGCTTGGCCTTGAATTTTGGCATTTCCGTTCACGTTCAGCTTTTCAGTTAAGGTGGATGTGCCTATTCCTACGTTTTGAGACGTGTCGATCGTCATTGCGGCTGCGCCATTCGTCTCAATCGACAAATTGTTCGCGTCGGTTGTGCCAAGAGTGCCGGCCGAACCGAATGCGTTGCCGCCGTTGACAAAGGCGCCTGAGGTGCCCGTGGTGTTAAGTGACACAACTCCCGACGAAACATTGAGCCCTGAACCGACTTGCATAAGACCGAGCTGGCCGGTCGTTGCTGTTTGAATGTTTGTATTCGATGCCGATGTGATGCGGCCTTTCGCGTCGACTGTGATGGCCGGGACGGCTGTCGCCGTACCATAACTTGCCGCCGTGACACCTGTGCTGGCGAGTGTGAGCGAGCCCGCGTTTGACATTGTGGCGTCACCACTTACTGATACAGGAGCCCATTGCGAACTCGTATTGTTATAGGCAAAAATCTGAGCATCTGTCGGTGCGCTTGACGATACGGCCTTGCCTTGAATTTTACCAACAGTTGTCGCTGTCGACCCCGCGGTTGATGTCACGTCACCCGTGAGCGCGGGCATTTGCGTTGCGGCGACTGAGCCAGTCAAATCACTAAAGCTTGGTTGCGAAAGACTCGGCACACCCGCCGATGAAATCGAATTGACCCACTCATGCGCGATTGGCGTCACAGCCTCAACACCGCCGATCGATGTCGTTGTTGGTGTGGCAAGTGAGATTGTGCCACTACCCGTGATCGGGCCACCCGTGAGACCTGTTCCTGTACCGACGCTTGTGACCGTACCGCCCGAGCCTGCGGCGGATGCCATAATCGACCACGCGCCAGAGTTATACTGATAAACTTTTTTCGTATCGGTTGCCATATAGATCGTGCCGGCACCGGGTGCCGCAGGTTTCGAAGCATCAAGACCTGTCTCAATACCAGGCGAGCCACCCAAGTTCTGCATTCCGTCGGTTATGCCGTAACCTGTCAGTGTCGTTGGACTTGTCCCAGCCGTCACTCGGCCGTAGGTATCAACCGTCACCGACGTATACGTTCCGGTCGCCACTCCACTCGTAGGCAGATCACTCGAGGTCAGCGCGCGAAAAGTCGGCGCTCCATTTGCGCCACTCGGAGCAGCAAGAACAGTATTCGCGGTTTGGCTTGCAAGCGTTGCCGAAAGCGTTCCGCTTGTCGTCACCGGCGAACCCGTTACGCTAAAAATTGTCGGGAGCGTTAAACCTACGCTCGTGACCGTACCACCCGCCCCTGCCGCGGAGGCCATCAAAGCCCAGGCTCCCGAATTATACTGATAGACTTTATTTGTATCGGTCGCAAAATAAACGGTTCCCGCCAAAGGCGCCGCCGGCTTACTCGTATCAAGACCGGTTAGTAATTCAGGAGTTCCCCCACCGTTTTGCACGCTGTCTGTGATGCCGTAACCTGCAAGCGTCGTCGGGTTTGTTCCGCCCGTCACGCGGCCGTACGTATCGACAGTCACTGACTTATAAGTGCCTGTCGCCACTCCACTCATCGGTAGATCGCTCGAGGCGATCGTGCGAAAAGTCGGCGCGCCGGCAGCACCTGTCGGGGCCGCCAAGAAAGTCGCCTGCGCCTGTGAACTAAAGTTACTCGCGCCCACTGCAATGTTTGTGCAGACAAACGTATCGGTGGGCGAAGAATACGTGAGCGTTTGACCCGACGAACACGTTGTCGGGAAAAACGGCGCATTGCCAGCCGCAGTCGAGCGAATATCGGCGATACCGATAAACGCATCGACATACTTAGACGTGCCATCGTATCTCAGCACTTGCCCCATGCTTGTAGGCGCCGTTGTGTCGACGGACGTGCCTTCGATCTTTGCCACAGTTGTCGCTGTCGACCCCGCGGTTGACGTCACGTCGCCCGTGAGCGCGGGCATTTGCGACGATGTCACGCTACCCGAAAGATCACCAAACGAAGGCTGCGAAAGTTGTGGCACACCCGCCGATGAAATCGAATTGACCCACTCATGCGCGACAGGATTGATCGCCTCAACACCGCCGATCGATGTCGTTGTTGGTGTGGCAAGAGAGATTGTGCCACTACCTGTGATCGGGCCACCCGTGAGACCTGTGCCCGTTGCCACATTCGTCACTGTACCGCTTGTTACGGTTGACCAAGATAAGTTGCCCGAACCGTCATTTTTTAGATAGGTGTTTGCCCCGCCTTGTGCTGCTGGCAAATTCATTGCGTAACTCGCAACTGAACTCGGGGGATTCACCGTCACCGTCCCAGAAGTAGAACCGTCAAATATGATTCCACCGAAGTTGGTGCGCCCCGAAGCATCGCGTTTCAAAATGGTGTTTGCGGTATCGACCGAAGTCGCGGCATTGGCAGCCACTTCAGCCGAGTGGATGTTCGCCGCCGTTGAACCGCCAACCGTTACTACCGTAGTTGCTGTAGTCCCCGCCGTGGACGTGACGTCGCCCGTGAGAGCCGGCATGCGCCCAGCGGCGACCGTGCCCGAAGCCAAATTGCTGGCGTTTAAATTTGTCAGTTGCGAACCGTCGACTGCCGGCAATTGTGCCGAGCCGTTCAGTTTCACGATTTGATTAGCACCGGTCCCCGAATTGAGTGTCAAAACGGGCGTTGTCGTCCCGCTGGCCACAGCGATATCGGTATTAGCTGAAGTAACGTTTGTGACCGTACCGCCCGAACCGACGGCTGACGCCATGAGCGACCATGATCCCGAATTGAATTCATAAATTCGATGGGTGTCGGTCGCAAAATAAACCGTACCAGCTGCGGGAGCGGCCGGTTTGCTCGCATCAAGCCCGGCCATCATGCCCGGGGCGCCACCTCCATTTTGAACGGCATCGGTGATTCCGTATCCACTGAGCGTCGTCGGGTTTGTGCCTGAAGTCACGCGGCCGTATGTATCTACAGCGACCGATTTGTACGTACCGGCCGCGACTCCACTTGCAGGCAAATCGGCGGCTACAAGCGCGCGAAATGCGGGCGCGGCAGCCACCCCGCTCGAAGGCCCTGCAAAGATCAAATTGGCATTTTGATTTGCGCTTGAAAGAATAGTCTCGGCGGCCGAACCATCCCAATAGCGAAGTTGATTGGTTGTCGTATTGACCCACATTGTACCCGTCGCGGTGAGGCCCATCCCCGCTAAAGTCGAAATCAATGACGTTTCTTGCGCGGCCGTGTATTTACCAGGCCCAATAGTGCCGGCGACCGAGAGTGAACCGTTTAAAATCAAATTTTGACTCGAATCGAGAGTCATCGCGAGACTAGTGCCCGAATAAAATTTAAGGCCCGTCGTGCCGTCCTGCGCTTGAATCGCGCCGAGTTGGGTCGCTCCACTTGAAAAATTAACGGTGTCCGTTCCACCACCGCCGCTGGCTGCATCCAACAAAAATGAAGGGGCTGTTTTTTGAATTTCAAGATCGGCCGTCGTTGTCGAGGTGCCGATGCCGATACTGCCCGATGCTCCGGGCACGTAAATGTTCCCGCCCGTCGTAATACTGCCGGTCGTGCTGGTGTTGCCGTTCGCCTGCATGTACGGGCCGTTGCTGATCAATGTATTCAGCGCGGCTTGAGTGACGACTCCACTGACTTGAATGAAGCTCGCGGCGTCTTTGCCATCGAGGTTAAACGCATTCAGCGCAAAACCCGACGAACCGATCGTTTCCATCTGCGGCAGTGGCGTGCCATCCACCACGAGCTGCAAAAGGCGCCAGTCGTTCGCACCGGGCGAATAGGTACCGGAGCAAGAATTGGAAATTGTCCCGCCATCGTTACTAAAAACTTGCGCGAGCGTGTTGGCGGGGCCCGTCGAATTCGTGCCGATGTTGACGGAAAACATACCGTAAGAGTCCGGCGTTACAGACTCGGTGTCTTCGTAAAGATAGCAACTGCCGGTCGGCGGATAAATTCGAAAATTGATCGTGACCGGGTAGTTTATCGGATTGCCGTTTGTATCGGTCACGCGCCCCTGAAAAGGCAGGAGATTCGGCACTCCATTAGAGCTCACCGCAAAACTCGCGTACAACGTCACTAGTAATATGAGAGCGACTGACTTACGGCTCAAAAGTCACCCCCGGCAAATACGTTGTCACAATTTGAGATGCACTTTGCAACGTTACGCCGTTGATTAAACCCGATGCATTTTGGGTGAGACTCGAGTCATCGGACGATGAGGTATTTACAAGCGTCAACGAAGGCGATGTCGGTGGCAGCAGATATCGCACGAGCACATGAGCCGTGCTTGTGGTAGAGAGTTTCGAACTTGCGCGCGCATAGACGTTCATATACTGCGGCACTGCGATTGAAATCGAAAACTGGCCGGTTGGGCACGCCCCCGCGATTTGCGTCCAAGTGCTATTGTCGGTTGAATATTCAAGCGTGTATGTTTTAGGGTCGCATGAGCCCTGCACGATAGCCGTGTGGCTTGGGCTGTTGATGATCCCTTTATTGTTGGCACCGGAAAACGCGGGGGCCTCAATCGGCATGAGATCGCTCACAGAAGGTGGAGGTGATTTCATACAAGAGCAAAGGACGAACATGGCACAAAAGGAGACACTGACGCCGTTAGCGCGCCATCTGCCATTTGTTGCATGTCCACTTTGCGCCTGCATACGCACCTGCCCTAGCTGCTAAAACGAGCGGAACTCCCCATCCGCGTCAAAACCGTTACATATTATTCGGCAGCACTGCGGCAAACCTTTAATTTCTGGATTCGTACGTCCTTTATGGAAAATTCTCGAACTGAAACAAATCAATCACGATCACCACCCGAACCAACTGACTTCTCAATCGAATGGCCCCGCATTAGAACTTGATCGGAAACCTAGACCAACGTCCTGATCATTACAGAAATGATTCTCGACAGCTTCAAAAATTTTGCGGGATGATCTCGACTAAAGACGCGCAACGCGCGCAAGGAGGGGTCATGAAAGGGGTGAAAGCACGGGTCTGCAAACTTGCGGTTCTATTCATCGCAGGCGGCAGCATTATCGGTTTTTCGAATAGTTCGTGGGCATGGGGAGCAATGGGCCACGAGGCCATTGCAATGATTGCGCAACAGAATATGTCCTCAGCTGCGCTCGCCAAAGTTCGATCTATTCTTGGCGGCATGTCGATGGAGCAATGTGCGGTTTGGCCCGACAATATCAAACACCAATCCGGCTGGCAGCACACGGCATCCTATCACTTCGTCAACGTGAAACTCGGGCAAACTTATTTTCAACAATACAGCCGACCCGGCTTTTTAGAAAAGGGCGACGTCTTACGCGCGACATTGAAAGCGGAAGATTTATTGCGCGACAGCTCCACTTCGCGGACCGAAAAGAAATACGCCCTTTGCTTTCTCGAACACTTTGAGGGTGATTTGCACCAACCCCTGCACGAGGCCAACCGTGCTCTAGGTGGCAATCAAATTAAAATTAGTTTCTTCGGCAGAAGTACAAACCTCCATGCAATATGGGATTATGTAATGTTCAACGAAATCACCTGGGGCCAACCCAACTCGCCGAATGGGTACCAAAACATCTCCTCTCAAGACATTTCGAATTTCGTAAGTTTACTGCCGACGCCCTCAGCGGCTCAAATCTCGACATGGCAGAACTCATACGTGAGAGACTGGTCGCGAGATGCGCGCTCGAAAGACATTTCCATTTATCGAGATTGGACAGGCGACAGCCAGTCTTACTTTAGCAAATACGGCCCCTATGCCGAAGAAATGCTAGAAAAAGCCGGCTATCGATTGGCTGCCTACCTTGACGCCATTATGACAAATCAACCGTTTCAAGCGCAAAAGGCACAGGCCTTCCGCCAAGAAATACTGGCCCACATGGGCGGCACCGACCAGTATCCTATCGATCTCACTCCCTCAAACGGATCGACGCCGAATAGTGGCTCAAATAGCGGTTCGCCGTGGCGCCGTAGACGACGTCACTGGTAATAGATTTTGTTTCTGAATCCAGGTATACGCGTGAACCGGTATACCTGGATTTCGGCGCAGTTGCCTTACACAATTCGCGCTGCTATTTCTCTATTATGAGCCCGACCCAGCGAAAACCGGCGGCCCAAGATTTCGATGCTAAACTGCTTTTACTTTTCAAACAGTATGCTGATTATATTCAACGGGCGGGCAAGTCCGTAGGTTTTCTCTCCGACGGCCATGCGCGGCGGCTTTTGGGCAGCCTTAAAGACGATCGCAAACATTTGGCCATTAACCAACTCACGAATCAAATGGCTGTTTTCGACGAGGTTCTGGCTCACAGTGAAAAGCTAACGGATTCACCGAAGCTCCTTTGGAGATATTTAAACAAAATCGGATACAGGCCCTGCGCCGACATTTTTGACAAGATTGAAGATAACGACGTTGTCGAAGTTTATGGCTCCGATCAAATTCATATTTTTCAGAATTTCAATTTTTTTGATTGGATTAGCATTCCTCTCGAGCAAATCCTCAGCCTCACTTGGTACGAAAACACCAAAAGGGATGCCGAAATTCAGAAGGCGCTGTTTAGAGAAGCATATCGTGTGATTAGCGGAGAGGTTAAGACGACGTTTAGCCCCAACGTACCTTGGCATTGGATCGAAGAGATCGACACGGTCGGGTTACATCGATTTGAAATTCAAATAAAATGGGTTTCGCCAATTTTTTCAAATCATCAAACGATTGGATTTATTTGCGTCAACGAATGCCGCAATCTTATCCGTACACGGCCCGCCTGAGCTTTAACTTCAGGCGTGAAATGCCGGCCTCAAGCATGATCGTGTAAATGTCATCAATAGAAATATTGTAAATCGTCGTCAACTTTCGAAGCGCGCGTCCCGGCGGGCTTTGCACATCTCGCTCCCAATCCGAAACAACCTGCGCTGTATTGTACCCCACTCGGTGGGCCACTTCGAGCTGACTATAACCCGCACGGATGCGGGATTCTTTTAAAAACCGGCCAAGTTCGACCGGACGGCTTCCGCCACGCTTCATGCCATCACGCTACACTTAGGCCCCGGAATTGACAATGTCCTATAATTTGCATGAAATAAGTGAATAGTTACTTACGTCCGCGTTTGGGTTCATCGGCAATTGTTGATCTATGTTGGCCGATCCTGGTCCGTCGTCTCGTGACCCAGACGCGGTACGTTTTGAGTCGCCTGTATGTTGGGCCTTAGTCTAAATGCCCTCCGACGATCGTCCAAAATGAGACTCGCTCCCCTGTAGTGCAACAATATTTGACCGATGCATAATATTGAGCAGCGGACTAAAGGAGAATTTGAAGTGAAACAACTTGTCTTGCTTATGCTGGTTGTCGGCGCTGCTTTAGTCGGCTGTTCAACCAGCCAACTGCGCGTACAATCCAGCCCAGACGCGGCCGATGTTTATCTTGTATCTAACGACGGGACCGCGACTAAATTGGGTAAAACGCCGTTACTCTTAGACGGGCGCCAATATCCCCAGCTTTATTCTGATCTTACCCAAATACGGGTGGTCAAAGACGGCTATATAGCCCAGTCCGTTGTAATTCCGCACCTTGGAATGTTCGCCGGAGACGGCGAGGTGAATTTCAACCTCGCACAAACGGAGTTACCTAAAACTTGTACCGATCAAGAAGATTCATTTAATAATCTGGCCAAAGGCATTGCGGAGTCGGCAAACCTCATTCAAAAACGCCGTTTCGCGGACGCCATGCTGCTGCTCCAAAATTTGAGCCTCAAATATACTACGGTCGCCGTACTCTATGACCTACAGGGGAATGTCTATTACTTACAAGGTGATTTCGCCCATGCCCTGGACGCCTATAAACACGCCGACAAATTAGCGCCGAATAATGCTGAAACCCTACTTATGATTCGTCGCCTCCGCGATATGCAAGGCAGCGATAACGGGAGCAGTTCATGATTTACCTACTTGGCATTCTAGTAGCCGTATTTTCGCTAGTTGCGGCCGTGCTCCATCTTCATCAACAAGCCGCACATTTTTGGGATTTTGTTGCGTTTGCCTGCGTAAGTGGCGGGACTATAGCCGTGGCCCTCATGATCTTTCCATGGCAGTACAGACGGTCTATTTTTTCGGCAATCGGAACTCTTTTTTCTCCACGCGGGATTCAAGAGGCCGACACGATCCAAGTCTGCATGGAATTCTTTAAATCGATAAGCTCAGGCGCTCGGTCTTGGGACGAGCCAGCGCGTACGCTTAGTGATGAAATTTTACGTGATGGCGCTGAATTGCTTGCTTTAGGTTTTAACACCGAAAAGATTCATGAAATACTCGAAGAGCGAATCTACCAAAGCTTTGAGCGATCGCAAAAAATTGCAAATGCGTTTCGCTCGCTCTCGAAATACCCTCCGGCCTTCGGTCTCGCGGGCACGGTTCTGGGCCTCGTGACGTTAATGCGAAAAGTCTCAGCCGGTGCGGATGCGAAGCAAACCGGCTTTATGATGGCGATCGCGCTGATGGCAACTTTTTACGGATTATTGACAGCTAACCTGCTTGTCGCACCTCTCGGCGAAAATTTGGCGAAAACAGCGGTCGCTCAAAGAAAATCTGCGGAAATTGCATTACAGACAATAATTTTGCTGGCCAACAAGGCCAGTCTTCTTGAAGCACAAGAGGTGTTGAACTCTTACGTCGCGAAAAACGAGCGCATAAACGCTATTTCAACCGCCGCGCAGGAGGCCGCCTAATGCCGGTACTTCGACGCCGCCGCCTAACGGATCACTTTGAAATCGATACCGAAGGAAGTTGGGCCATCAGCTATGGCGACATGATCACTTTACTATTGACGTTTTTCGTATTGTTTTACTCCACCCACCATAAACTGGATCGCCTAAATGCGATGGAGACCGCGCTTCTTGTGAAACTGAAAGAAAGCGCAACGAATAACCCGACGACAATACAACATCCGGGTCAGGACCCAATGATGGTCAATGATGTCATGCAGAGACTCGACGCGCGCGCTTATAAAGTCGGGAGCAAATTGATCGTCGAATTTCCGAATGTCTCATTTTTTGATTTGGGCCAAGTGGGCCTTACCAAAAGCGGCATAAACCAGCTCGCTCAATTTGTAAAAGTTTACATGCCTTATGCGGGCAATTACATGCTCGGTATACGCGCCTATACGGACAATAAAAAAGTTCGCAAATCGGCTCGTCGCCGATTTCATGACAATCTCGAGCTTTCCGCTCTTCGCGCTGTTGCGACCATGAGAAAACTTCAAGTTCTCGGAATACCCCTAAATCGGATGCGACTTGGGGGTTATGGCGAACTGCGAATGACTGCAGCCGCACTCGATCGCGCCATCGCATCGACGCCCGACTACAACGTGCACGGATTAGCACTTGCTAGAAAAATAGTATTGGTCGTTGAACCCGAACCACGAGAGCAGTTATGAAAAATGATGAATGTTTTTCTATTTCCAAGACACTGATTGTTGCCGCTATCCTCTCATTCGGCATTATTCTGCATGCACAAGAAATAATGAAATTACCTCGCGTGGCGGAGCTTGAAGACAGTTTGAAAGGTAACGCATCCGAATACATTAAGGCGCGATTTCCGAACACTCCTTTTATGGTGACCGTGAGCGTGGACCCTCTGCGCCGGGATGCCCCTGAACTGAATTCAAACAATACCGGAGATTTGCCCTTTTTTGATGCTGACACCGGCGAAGAAATCCGCGACGAGTGGGATGATCCTCAGGTCCCGTTAAGTGCACTTTTGAATCGGGTAAAGAGAATTCAAGTGGATATATCCGTACCCTCGACGTTGCGTGAAGGCGACATAGATGAACTTAAAAATTCAATTTTTCAAGATCTCCATTTAACGCCTGCGCGCGACGAAGTGAACATAACACGGCGAGATTGGGTGACGAATCAAGTTCCCTGGGTCACCATCTACTCTGCCTGCGCCGCCCTCTTTGTTTTACTTTTCGGGCTTTTGATCATCAACCGCTCATCGGCAAAGCAAATAGCCAGAGCGTTAACAAACATGAAACTTGGCGGCACCAACGCATCGAGCCCAGCATCGCTGCCCCCGCCGTCATTAGGCGAGAGCGATTCGAAGCGCCTTGGTCTCGCGGCCAACCAAGAACTTAAATTCAACGATCCAATAAAAATGAAGGAGCTTGCGTCGAGACATATCGAATTTCTGCTAAATGCAAAGGCCTTCCCCAACCATCAAGACATTTTCGTTTTAGACAACTTAGGTAAGCAGCACCCGAAGAAATTGGGCGCAATTCTGGCCGAATTCCCGGCTGAAATGCAACGAAAGCTATTCTCTTATAGCTCGGATTTTTGTTGGGTCGAGGCCCTCAACGAGCCCGGATTTTTAGATTACGAATGCCTTGAGGTCTTTCAGGCTCTCATCCAAAACCCGCGAAATGAAATTGTCACCGATTGGTGCCGGGCAATATTGTCCGTTTGGCGGCTTGGCGATGCACGCACACAATTTCTCAAAAGCCTTTCGAAAGAAGAAGCTTTTGCCTTGCTCTCCGAGATGCCAAAGGCCATAGCCGTATCCGAGGCGAGACGAGCTTTTCCGGGCGCGTGGGCCGTTATCCTCGAAACGAATTTTAAGGCGGAAAAGATCTCCCTCCCACGAGTACGTGAAATAATTGAGTCGGCCGTACGAGTTCTACCTCTTCATGATATTGAGATGGTGCGAAATTACCGAGAAGAGCGCGACTTGTTGGATTATTTGAGAACGGTTGACCCCGCCGAAGAACGAGATATATACGGAGCCGCCCCGGTCACATCGCTGATACATAAACTTCGGCCGCCATTTTATCCCTTGTTTGATCAAAATGCCGAAAGTCTAAAATGGTTTGTGATGAATATAGACATTGAACGCTGGGCTTACGCGCTTTTCAACGTGCCGAAATCTGAGCGGTCTAAAATTGATGTTCACTTAAGTGAAAAGCAGAAGTTTTTGTTGGTCGAACGCTTCAAAAATTTTGATGCCAACCCCCCGAGCAAGCAATCGGTTGGCGCCGCCCGCGAACAAATTGGCAGCGCCCTTCATCGTTGGCTGACAGATAAAAATGTCGCGGATAATTTTAACTCGGACGAAGGCGCTCTAGACGCGCCCGCAAGCGAGAAACCAGAGGCGGATGTTGCGTAGCGATTATTCCAGACCAATCGCAAACCTAATCGCGCTTGGTCTGCTTAGTTTGTCATTATCGGTCAAAGCGGGAACGCTCGAGGCATCCCTCGGTGCCTATCAGTTCAATGCGACAAACTCTAATAATGGAGCAAAGAACTCTCTTGCGGGGTTTGGCGCCTATCATGTCGCCTATCACAACCCGATTTGGTCGCACTTCGAAGCGGATGCAGGATATTCGATTATCGCCACAAACGGTTTCGGCGGCGACCTGGCATTCGGATTCGACATCGGCATCAACTATTTTCCATTTACAGAAAATACCGATATCAAATTTAAAACGCCAATTGCTTCGGGTGTTTTTGGTAGCGTTTGGCGGCCCTTCATTGGGCTTGGATTTCACCAACGCAATTTTCAAAGCACAAGTTCGCAGTATGCCGGGGCCGGGCTAAAAATCGGCGCCGAATATGAATGGAAACAGTCGATGAGCCTGATCGGGTATGCCCGATATATAAGTTTGGGCGGACCGAACCAATCTCAGGCGAATCAAACGGAACTGCTATTTGGCGCGCTCTATCATCTTTGGTGATAAATGAAGAGATTACGGTATCTAATTTTCATATTTATCGGACTTACAGGCTGCTCGAAAGGCAGCAGCCAGTTCGCCAATATACTGAATAACCCGAATGGGACGGGCACCGGCACGTCTAGTATTTCGATCACGAGCTATATCCCCGCCTCCGCTTCTGTCACAGTCAAAGAAACTGATACAGAAAATTTTCTTGTATCGGCTACCGGCCAAGGAACTCTTCAGTACTCTTGGACTGTTGACGGTGCGGCCGTTGGGTCGAACTCCCCTTCGTATAGTTTGATTGCTCCTAATTTTACTGTTGCTAATCACACCGTGAAGGTCGTGATCAATGATAACATCGGCACCACTTCACAAACATGGAGCGTGAAAGTCAATGGCCCGCCGGTTATAGGGACATCAACACCATCGGTTTCAACGGTCAGCCTACAGCAAAACACAGCGCTTTCTTATTCGGTCTCGGCGACCGACCCGAACAATGACACTTTAACTTATGTCTGGAAGCTTGACGGGCAATCGAACATTCTAACCTCGACCACGAATACAGTGACGTGGACACCGACTGCCACACAAATTGGAGCGCATACCATTAGCGTCGATATATACGACGGGCCGATATCAGACCCCGGCACGTACGATATCAACCAGTCTTGGACGACGAATGTAAATAACTTTTCGAATGCCTGTAATAATATGCAGGACTACAGCGAGACAAATACGTCCTGCGTTTTGGTTGGCATCCCGGGCATCGGCGATGGCTTAAATCCGGCACTTTCACCTTCAAGTATTTATATAACACCGACCGCATTTGCCCAGACGTCGAACGGCGACTTGTTTATAGCAGACGCTGGCAATCACGTTATTTGGTACTACAATCTCTATTCGTCGCCGAGCACGACTGTATTGGGCGTAACCGTGCCGATTAACACGATGAAAGTTGTGGCCGGGGTCGGCATGGCCTCATCGGGCAACAGCGCAAGCACGAAGGCGCTTCGAAATTTTTTAAATTCACCCAACGGTATTTATTATGACGGTTCGAATCTCTATATTGCTGACACGAATAACAACCGAATATTAAAAGTAGATAACACCGGAACCGTTACGTCCGTGTTGACCTCGGGCTGCAATTCTCCCCGGCAGATGACAATTGTCGGCAGCTATCTATATGTCGCGTGTTATTCATCCAATATAATCAAAGCGATTAACACTTCGACTTTGGCAGCTACCACTTTTGCCGGTACCGGTTCTGCCGGCAACCCAGCGAATACGAATCAAAGTTCTTTTACGGATCCAACGGACGGTGTACTCAATGGCCCGTATGGCATAGCAGCCGATTCCGCCGGTGATATATTTGTTGGTGAATACGGCGGTTGTCGCATTCGCATGTACAATCAAAGCGGCGCAACCGTCACGTTGTACGGCAGTTACTCGATTAGCAATAACATGCAGCGAATAATTGTCGGCACTTCGGGCTCGCCAAGTTGCACGCACGTGACCGGTAACGCCGTGTCCGGAGCTAGAACATATCACGTGAGAAGCCTTTCTTTCGTATCACCGACATTGTTAACTTGGACGGACGACATGAGTACTGTGTCAGCCGTAAACTTTTCGACGACGTCGGACTCGCTGTTCGGTGTAGCGATACCTTCTTACTATGCGCAATCTATGCTCGGCACTTATAGCGGATACATTGGTGAAGGATTACTCCCCAACCAAACCCGGTTCAATGTCCCTAATGCTGACATTATCGACCCCAACACCGGCAACCTCTACATTGCCGACACGAACAATCTGCGGCTTCGACGGTTTCTTGCCTCAAATAATAAGACCGAACTCGTTGCCGGCAACGGATCTGTTCGTGGGCAATCGAACGCCGGGCAGGGTCAAGTCAATGCCAACCAAGAAAAGATGTACGGAATTTTCGGATTAGCAGTCGATCATTCTTCAGGCGAAATTTTTGTTTCGGATTCATACAATAATCGAATTCGCGACGTGAACGTGTACGGGCAAGTCACTCAAGCCGCGGGCACCGGCGCTGTCGGGCTTGGACAAGAACAAGACGCGTACCCGTCGAACGTGACAATGAACCAACCTCGGGGGCTTGTGCTGATCGATTCGACGGCCAGCTTCGGCGGCGATCTGGTTTGGGTTGATTCTCAAAACGACCAGATCCGACTGTATAATCGTGGCTCAACGGACCAAACTTTTTTTGGAGTCACCGTGCCTGCGGGGATGGTTGCAACAATTGCCGGCAATGGTTCGCCTGGCGACGCGACAAGCGGTTCGGCACTTACGGCCGCGTTTAATAATCCGACAGGTGTCACCTTCGACGGCACCAACCTCTATGTCGCTGACACCAACAACAGCTGCGTTAAAATGATTGATCCTTCTGGCAATCTCTCGGTTGTAGCAGGCACGTGCGGATCAGCTGGCAATCTAGATGGTTATGCCGGCACAGGTCGCCTGAACGGACCGCAGGGCATCGATTACTATTCGAACGGAACTCATCAAGGGATACTTATCGCCGACAGTAACAATGGGCGAATTCGGTTTTATCGAATCGCCGGCACTTCGACTCTCTTATTTGGTACAGTGATTTCGGTCGGGCAAACCGTCACTATCGGTTGCGGAGGCACATTTCACGACGAGGGCATCAATGCAACTCTGACCCCTTGCAATGGAGTCTACGATGTTGCAACCGTCGGTACGCAGGCTTGCTTCACCAATATGTATTACCACAATGCCCGGTGCATCACTCAAACGGGCCAGGTGAACACGGTTCTCGGGGGGCCTGAAGGCATAAGCAATACAACACCGCTTTACGGGCCCGGAGGATCGTTTGCAAATAGCGACTATGATCCGCTCAACCCAAATTACACGAGTCAAAACGGGGTCACGGCATTTTTACTACCGTCACCGATTGCCGAACCTTCGCTGACTTCCAGCTATGGTCAGGTTGTGTTCCCGCGCTCCATTCGCGCAATCGACAGCGCCACGATACTCGTCGGCGAATTCTACCTTGGCCTCATCCGCGAAGTAAAACTGCCGTAACGAATTTCACCTCTGGTTCGTGTAGTGATTGGATTGGTAGGGGCTCCAGGACTTGAACCTGGGATCCTCCGGTTATGAGCCGGATGCTTTAACCAACTAAGCTAAGCCCCCAAGGTGTTTAAGAGCCGCCGCCACCTTCACCATTGTAATCTATAAATGCCTTGAGCTTGTTTGAGCGGCTGGGGTGACGAAGTTTTCTGAGCGCTTTGGCCTCGATCTGACGAATCCGCTCGCGCGTGACGTTAAAATCCTGACCGACTTCTTCGAGCGTGTGATCGCTTTCTTCGCCGATCCCGAAACGCATGCGGAGAACTTTTTCTTCTCGAGGAGTGAGCGTCGCCAGAACCCGCCGCGTTTGCTCGGCCAAGTTCAAATTCACGATCGCATCCGACGGATTGATCACATTCTTATCTTCGATGAAATCGCCAAGGTGCGAGTCTTCTTCGCCAACAGGCGTTTCAAGTGAAATCGGCTCTTTCGCGATCTTCAAAACCTTACGCACTTTTTCAAGCGGCATGTCCATTTTTTCTGTGATCTCTTCAGGAGTCGGCTCACGCCCCAACTCTTGCACCAAAAGACGCGACGTCCGGACAAGCTTATTGATCGTCTCGATCATGTGAACAGGCACGCGGATCGTGCGCGCCTGATCGGCAATCGCACGGGTGATCGCTTGGCGAATCCACCACGTGGCGTAAGTCGAAAATTTGTAACCACGGCGATATTCGAATTTGTCGACGGCTTTCATCAAACCGATATTGCCTTCTTGAATTAAATCGAGAAGTTGCAGACCGCGGTTGGCGTATTTTTTCGCGATCGAAACCACTAGCCGCAAATTCGCCTCGACGAGTTCCGCTTTCGCTTTGTCAGCTTCGCGCTCACCCTTCCAGATTAAAGTGTTCGTGTCGCGAATCCATTCAAAATTCATCTCTGTTTCGGCTTCAAGGCGCTTGAGGCGGCGATCCGCATTCGTGGCAAGGTAGTAATGATTTCTCAAGGCGTTATAATTGAGTCCGGTCTCTTTAAAAACTTTTTGCGATTCGGCGTCCGAACTTTCGCAGCGCTTGAATTTTGTCTCGAGATCCGACAACTCCTTCGAAAAGCTTTTTTGCAAACCGTCGCGCAGGCGCTTTCGCAAAACCGACATCCGGCTTACGAGATTTTTGAATTTGATGACGATGCGGTTGATCGTTTTGCGGTTGAAGTTGATCGACTCAAAACTCACCATCAATTCTTTATTGAGCCCTTCGAGTTCTTCTTGAGCTTCTTTTGCCTCAGTCGAGTTGCGAGGCGCGACACGCAAAGTATCAAAAGCTCGTTTCGAACGCTTTTGATACTTCTTCACGTGACCGATCAATTCGTGAATCTTTTCGATGTATTCTTTTTCTTCGTATTGCGTTTCTTCGTCTTCAAGGCCGCGAAAGATCGCTTTGACCTTAATTCGGCCCTCATCGAGTCGCTTGCCCAAATCGATGATTTCTTGAGTGCCGATCGGTGACATTAAAACCGCGCGCACGATTTCGCGCTCACCGCGTTCGATACGTTGAGCGATTTCGACTTCGCCTTCGCGCGTGAGAAGCGCGACCGAGCCCATTTTTCGCAAATAAAGGCGAACGGGATCATTTGAGCGGGGATCACCGCTGTCTTCTTCGTCGGCTTCGTCGTCATCACCGCCGTATTCGTCGCCTTCAAAAAGGCGGTCTTCTTCGTCCTTGTCTTTCTTATTTTCCGACCCATCGGTAACGATTACACCATTGACCTCGAGGGCCTGCATGAAGTGATCGAGCACCGGAGCCGACATAATCTCAGGCGCGAGCAGTTCATTTATTTCTTCAATTGACAGTGTCGTTCGCTCTTTGGCCAGTTTGATAAAGCGCTGAATTTCTTCGACAATTAAAACTTGCTGGTCTCTTTCCGATAGAGACGTTGTCGTGCCTTCTTTTTCGCTTTTTGGGGTCGTGGAACTCATCGATTTATAACTCCCGATCGCGGCGTAAGTGATGTTTAGACTTTTGCATATTCATTATTTGTTCCAACTTTTTTTTCTGCTCTTCATCAACGGGAGCGGCCGTTAGCGACGCCGCCAGTTCGCGCGATTTAAACTGCAAATACTTGGTTCGGATTTGCCGAATACAGTCCTCCAGAAATTGAACGCGCACTTCGCCCGCCATTGAACTGAGCGGCTCACCCAGATGTAGTGCCAGAGATTGAACCGGTTCTGCAATGGTCATTAAATAAGCCGATAACTTATCAAATTCATTTGGCATTTGTCTATAAAACGTGTTCGCCTTCAAAAATAACTCCTGCACGCCCGGATGCGACAATTCATGTACGGCCTCAGAGGCCATGACCTTCTCAAACGTTTCACGGTCGGCTAAGGATAGGTTTAGCAAAAAAAGTTCCGCCCGAGGGACCCCGTTTAAATTGATCCTAGGCCCCATTGATTGGACGTCGGCCGCTTCTTGAGGGGTTACGGGAACTTGGCTTCGTGCCAATGTGGCCGATTTCTGCGGGGGAGTTGTGGCTAACGCGCCCAAATGCTTGCCAATCCAGTTCGGCTCAACTCCGATTTTTTGCGCTATTTCAGCGATATAGAGCTCTTTAAGGCGTGGGTCCGAAACGCTCTCGAGCAGGGGTGTCAAATCGTTCAACAAGGTGACCTTTTCTGATGCCGTACCTCGAAAATAAGCAAGTCTGCGCTGCAACACGAGTGAGAAAAGATCATTTGCTGAGCGTAAAAGCGCTGATAAGGCATCAGCGCCGCGCTCTTTAATGAATTCATCGGGGTCAAGCTCGTCTGGTAAAAACACTGCTTTTGCGAGCAGGTTTTGTCCGAGCAAGATCGGCAAGCTGCGCTCGGCGCCGTTCACTCCGGCATCATCGCCGTCGTACAAAACGACCACATTTGGTGAATAGCGCTTGAGGAGCTTCGCGTGCGACTCCGTCATCGCTGTGCCGAGTGTCGCGACAACATTTTGGATGCCGGCCGCAAAGAGCGCGAGAAAATCCATGTAACCTTCAACAACGACCGCGAAATTTTCCGAGCGGATGTATTTCGCCGTTTCGTTGAGGCCGTAAAATATTTGCCCTTTTTGAAAAACGTCCGATTCAGCACTGTTGAGATATTTCGGTTGTTGCGCATCCGAAAGCGCGCGACCACCGAAGCCAACACAATCCCCTTTATGTGATATTACGGGGAACATGAGCCGATCCCGAAACATGTCGTAGTGGCCGTTGCCGTTTCGATCGGGTTTAACAAGGCCCAGATGTTCGGCTAAATTGAGTGGGGCCTTCAATCGTTGCATCTCACGCGCAAGCGCGTCTTTTTGCGCGGGCGCATACCCAAGCGAAAAAAGTTCGATGATGTCTTCGGTCAACCCGCGTTTTTTCGCATATGCTCGCGCTGGATGATCTGCTGGCAACTTGAGTAGCGCGCTGTGATAACGATCTCTCGTGACGCCGTTGACTTTCAGCAGTTGCTCGCGTCGCGATTTTGCAGCCGTTGATTCGTGATTCGACTTCGCCTCAGCCGGGATCGGAATTCCCGCCTTATTTGCGAGATACTCAACCGCTTCGGGGAAGTTAAACCCCTTGAGCTCCTGTAGAGCCGTGTAGATCTGCCCGGAACGCTTGCACCCAAAACAGTGATAGACCTGCTTTTCTTCGGAGACCGAAAACGACGGCGTCTTTTCATTGTGGCCCGGAAATGGACACAACCCCATTAGCCGACCGCCTGATCGTTTGAGCTCGGTAAATTCTGAAAACAGATCCACGATGTTACTTGCATCGCGAACCCGCTCGATAAAGTCAGGGGTAAATCGCATTCCCGCCCTCAGAGTCCTCAGACGGCCTCTATGTGAGTTTTGCTTTTACAATTTCGCTGATCATTTTGCCGTCAGCGGCACCGGCCGTCTTTGCCATGGTCGCTTTGATCACTGCTCCCATGTCTTTCATCGTGGCGGCTTTGGTTTCAGCAATCACCGCCGCAATCACCTTTTCAAGCTCGTCTCGCGACATTTGCTTTGGCAAATACGCTTCGATCACGTTCAGTTGCGCCTTTTCTTGATCGACGAGATCCTGCCGGCCGGCTTTGCTGTATTGTTCGATGGAGTCTTTATGCTGGTTGCACATCTTTTTGATGACGGCGATCACGTCTTGATCGGCAATCGCGTTCGGTCGCAATTCAATCTCTTTGTTCTTTATCGCGGATTGCAGAAAACGCAGGGCCGACAATTTGACGGCGTCCTGCGCTTTCATCGCGTTTTTCATGTCATTGAGGATCGTTTCTTTCATCGTCACTTTTGGTGACTCCTTTAGGCGATTATTCTCGACTAAAACTAGGTTTGCGTACTTTTTTAAGTGCGCGCTTACGGGCAGAGAGACTCTTTTTCTTGCGGCGAACGCTCGGTTTTTCAAAATGCTCGCGCTTTTTCAGCTCCGACAAAATGCCCGATTTTTCGCACGCTTTTTTGAATCGTCGAAACGCTTGTTCGAACGCTTCGCCCTCGCGTATACGAATGATTGCCAAACCAATCACCTGCCCTTCATGAATCAGCCTAACGTGCCGGATTGCGCCGCGCGTTGTCAACTGGTAAGATGTTTCTGTGAGCAATCAACAAATTCACGAATCCTTCATGCGTGTGGCGATCGAACAGGCACGGCTGGCCGAAGCGTCTGGTGATGTTCCTATCGGAGCGATCATAGTTCGCAACGATGAGGTGGTCGCCTCCACTTTCAATGAAAAAGAGGCTTTGCGGGTGCCCACAGCTCATGCGGAGATGCTCGCAATCGAGCGCGCGGCACTGAAGCTCGAACGCTGGCGGCTCATCGACTGCGATTTGTATGTCACACTTGAACCGTGCCTTATGTGCGCGGGCGCTATCGTGCAAGCACGGCTTCGCTCCGTTGTTTATGGCGCTGTGGACCCAAAAGCCGGCGCCGTGGCATCTCTCTATCAAGTGCTCACCGACGGGCGTCTCAATCACCGCCCGCAGATAATCGGCGGCGTACTTGAAAACGAGTGCGCTTCACTGCTAAAAGATTTCTTTGCGAAAAAGCGATAAACGGAGAGATGGGAGAGTGGTTTAATCCAGCAGCCTGGAACGCTGCCATGGTCGCAAGGCCATCGTGAGTTCGAATCTCACTCTCTCCGCCACACTGATCTGCTGACGGTCTGGCCTCACGGTTGCAATCCGCCAAATATTAGTTCGCAGAAAACTCAGAAGCGCCACACACCAATGGATTGCCTGGCGAACTGCAATCCCGGGTGACGCATATGAAAGCATGCCCATTTGACAAGGGCTTGATCTGGATGCCAGCGAAAGCTAAATAACGTGTTCCGTTCCAATTAGTTACATTTACAATGCGACCAGCATAGACTGTCTTTTTAGATAAGCAATCGGCCGAAACAACAACTCCCTGTAGATCCGATGCGGGCATGATTTTGAATTGCCTGTTGTCATGTCCAAGAAGATCCTCTCTGTGAACAATTATAAAATGAGAAAAAACTCTAAACCAGATGAGACAATGGAATCACTATTGAAAAGAATAAATGGTCGTTGAAACCTTTGGCGCCCCTTCTCGGCTACGTGGCCCGCCCCTCAGGGCAATGGCTTCTGAACAAGGTCGAGCTCCATCTGGATATTGCATCGCTCATATGGAGACGAATGGCCATTCACTTTTTTAAACCCCAGCTTTTTGTAAAGATTTATGGCAGCGGTCAAAGCGGTGTTGCTCTCTAGATAAATTCGAACGGCCTTCAACTGGCGAGCTTTTTCAACGATCGCTCGGCCGAGTTGCCAGCCGATGCTTTTACCGCGATGAGCGGGTGATACGGCCATCTTCGCGAGTTCGTAGACACTCTTTTCGAGTGGAATCAGCGCACACACCCCCACGGGTTCTTTGTCAATGGTCGCGACAAAGATGAAGCCACCGCGGCCCAGAATATATTTTTTAGGATTTTCAAGAACCTCAATGTCCGGTTTTTCCATCCGGAAATGCTTTGTAATCCATTCTCTATTTAAATCGTGAAAAGCTTTTCTAAACTTCGGCTGGTATTCTTCAATACGGACGCGAGCTGATTCGCGCTGTTTTTTCACTTCGAGTACGCGATTGAGAAACGAATTTTTAGCCAGCAATGACTCCCACTCCTCAAGTGTCGCCCACAGGTCACGCGTGGCCTCAGCGGACATCTGCTCGACGGCGGCCTCGACATCGGCACACTGAATTTCAATTTTTTTGCCGATCTCCCGACCTCGCTTCGTGAGTGAAATGATAGTGGATCGGCGGTCGTCAGGGTCGCTTTTTTCAAAAGTCAACCCGGCCCGGCTCATCTCAGCCAATGTTTTACTGACCGACGCATGCGAATGGCCGATCGACTCGGCAATTAAGGACGCTGTTTTCACCTCGGTCTGGTAAAGAAGATAAAAAACCGGAAACCACTTTGGTTGAAACTCAGCGCCGTAGATGGCATAAATCGCCTTCGCGTCTTCGCCAAATTTTTCGCCAAGAACGCGAATACGCGAACCTAACGCAATTTTGCCCATTCGATCGAAAAAATTCATTCGCGCAATATGTAACCGGTTACGTAATCAGTCAAGCATTGAAAAAACGGGAGCATAGACGATTCAAATACCGAGATTTCATTGAGATATTTATAGATTGGCGTTATAAGTATCTCTTCACTTAAACCGTGCGGGGAGCATCATGAGGCAGCAACAAGTCGATATTCAAACGAACGATGGGGTTTGCAAAACGTGGGTTGTCAAACCTGAAAAAATAGGCGCGTGGCCGGGCGTCGTCTTCTACATGGATGGATTTGGTATTCGACCAGCGATGCTTGAGATGGCGAATCATATTGCAAAAGAAGGCTACGTCGTGCTTTTACCCGATCTGTATTACCGATTCGGCAGTTATGGACCATTGGTGCCAAAAGAAGTTTTAAAAGGTGACTTTCGCGCGACAGTCGGCCCCATGATGGCGACGACGGACAATCACAAAGCCGCAAATGACACAGCCGCATTGCTTTCTTATCTCGATACTCGGGACGATGTCGCCGGCGATAAGGTTGGGACAGTCGGCTTCTGCATGGGCGGCGGAATGGCTTTGACGGCGGCCGGTTTTTATCCGGATCGCGTGGCGGCGGCGGTGAGCTTTCATGGCGGTAATTTGGCCACTGATTTGCCGACAAGCCCGCATCTACTTGCGCCAAAAATCAAAGCGGAAGTTTACGTCGCCGGAGCCGATAAGGATCACGGCTACCCGCCCGAAATGGCCAAGCGGCTTGAAGACGCTCTTACAAAAGCGGGCGTTCGGCACAAGTGCGAAGTATACGAAGGCAAACTTCACGGCTGGATGAAACCCGACATGCCGGTGTACGACGCACAGGCGGCGGAACGCGGTTGGCGGGAATTTTTCGCTCTCTATTCACGCAATCTGAAGTAGACTTTTCGAATACTTCAATTCAACAGGCGGTCGCAAACCTCATTTTCACTGCCAAGTTCCGGCGCTGAAGTCTTTGCCGAATTGGCCGTAATTTGGATCAGACGGCGAAAGCGAATAAGTGCCATCAGTCGAAAGCATCGGCTGTTGCACGAAGAATATACTGTTGCTGTCGATGTTCAGCTTTTGCCAGCCGGCTAAATCGAGGCCATGCTGCTGCCACGACCAAGTTATAATTTTTTGAGTAGCGTCTGGGCTCCAGTACAAATTGTTTTCAAATTGGGCCTCTTGCCCGGTTAGAATCGCCGACACATAGGCGTCGCTCGCCGTAATGAGTGTGGTCGAACCGATGGCGATTGGCTGGCCGATCAAAGAGGGGTCATACGACCCGTTCGCTCCGATAAATTCGAGCGGGGCCGTCTGACTGTCGTCATAAAAAATATTGTGCGCGATTACATAAGCGTTTTGGCCCTGACCCCATATCGGATTGCCGAAACCTATAAAGCCGTCGACGAACGTATTGTCGTGTAAGTAAATATTTTTAATATATCCAGGCTGCGAACCAACATCGACCAGATTTCTGCCGTTTGCATTACCAACCAATAAGTTATTTTCAATCTCAATGCCCACTTGACTGTATTGGCTGTAAAGTCCAATCCCCGCACCGCCGTCAATGTTGTAACATGTGTTATGTCGGTAGGTATTGTACCAACCATCGTCCTTATCTTCGATGCACGTGCCGTCGTATATGTCATGGATGATGTTATCCTCTTCAAGAGAGTGGCTCACGTCGTAAAACGTCGCCGGCGAAATGTGGATATCATGGTTGTAATTGTTGAGATCGTAGACTTGGTTGTTTTGCAGAATAAGATTCTGGTACACGGGCGTCGAACCCTTTACGTAGTCCGACGTAAATATAAACGCGGGGTTTTCGTAGGCGTCGTTCGCGTTCGTTACCGTAATACCGTGCATGATGTTATTGCGCCAAGTAACGGGTTTGCCGTCGCCATCTAACCAAAAAAATTTAAATGCGCTATTTGTAATTTCAAAACCTTGATACAGCAGTGGGTTTTGTACGCTGCTGCCGAGTCCTATACATGTACGCTGCCCCTGACAATCGAGGGTCGGCATTTTATCGCCAGGGAAAGCCATCCAGATGCTTGGCATCGTGTTCATTTTAATGCCGGTTGAAGCATAGCTCCCCGCACGGAAATAAAGAGCCGCAGTTGTCGGCAATCCTTTACTTTGCACACCCAGCAATGTTTGAAACGGCTGTGCCATTGTACCTGAGTTTGAATCGTTGCCATTGACCGCGTCGATAAAATAAAATCCGTTCGAAGTCACATTGATCCTGCAACAGTTTAAATGTGTAGGGGTAGAGGCCGCCGACCACAGCATAACGGCTATAATATTGTACATTGGGATAGGCATTAGTGAGATCCGTCTCGATAAACTGCAGGGGCCAGCCGGTATAAGACTTGCCGCTATATTGCGTAGGTGTCGTTGTTCCGCCTGAATTTTGCGAGCCGCTCGAGTTTGAATTTGGCGGGGTTTCAACGCTGGCACTCGAAAGGCTGTTGGCGCCGGCGGCGGTAAATGCACCCGAACAGTTCTCAAATGAAATTGTTAGCAGTATCGAACTTGCTATCAGCACCGCTGATTTCACGAGCAATGGGCCGGTCAATTTGACTTTAACCATACGTCCCCCTAGTTCTTGCAGCCAATTCTTTTAGTAGCCAAAACGACGTCGTCATAAAGTATCGTTTGGTCTTCAGGAGCACTCGCCATGTACGAATCGTTTGCCTGATAATATGAACCGAGCAGAACCCGCTTCAGAAGAACATCGCTTGCCGAACGAAAATTGAACCCTGAAAACGGCTGTGGATTCGTATCATATTGCCCGAATGTGAAAAACTGATCGCGCAGCCACGTGCCAAGCGGAGTGCCGGGCTCGTAGTCACCGACGAGTTGATTATTCACCCAAAACTTGAGTAGCCCGTCAGATTGACCGAGCGTGTTTGCCTTTGTCTCAAGCTCCAAACAAACCCATTTGTCGCGCTGAAACGGGGTCTGGTTTGCCGGGTTAAATACGTTGCCATAATAATAGGTGAAACCTTGATCGCCGGCGCAACCCGGTACGGCGGTCCCATTGTTACAGCGCCCCGAGCGCATTTGATACCAATAAACATAATCGAAAAACGTGTCGTTGCTCGAGATATCGAAGTTGTACCAAAAACCCTGATCCCCAGCTGGTACGGTATCTGCTAATCCATCGCTTTGATATGTGGGAGATCCGGCTGTGACGCGAATCCAGTGATGGGGGTGCGCGGTGTTGCCGACGACTTGCACATACATTCGCTCGTACAATATGGGAACAGGTTGCGGCAGCGGATAGTAAACGTAAGCCGAAATGTACGGCCCAAGCGAACTGTTGAGCTGTGACTTAGTCACCGTTGTTTGCAAATAACTTGACCCACCATTTGCAACCGCCGGGTTATTCACAATGTTGATATATGTGCCTTTGGCCCCGCCGTAATCGAGCCAGCCGTTGTATCCCGACTCGAAATTTGTGTAATTTATAACGCTCGGGTCGTTTTGAATGCCGACGTCACCCGGGTATTGCGCCGACAAATAGGCGCCCGCGCCGGTATTTTGCGGAGGCGGGGTATTGTTCGAGCTGCCCGTTGTGCTGTCGCCGGTGCTCGCACCTGTCACTGCCGAAATGCTGCTTAAATCGACCGCCGAAAAGCCTTTCGAGCAGTCTTGAAATGAGACGGCGAGAAGTGTCGACGCCCCTAACAGTGCAATCAACTTCGACAAGTTTAGGTCAACCAAATGGCGCTTATTCACAGGGCTCCCCCAAGAATAACTTAACTGCAATGGACGTGCCTTAATTTGTTTCAAAAAGAGATCTTTGGCAGGGGGCTCCCGCCGGTTCTTAATGGAAATTGCTAAAAGCGAACCCATTCTGTATGTTCGAGCATATTGGATCATAACCTAGTTTCATCACTTATTTGGCTTGCCGAAATTGCCGGCGTCTCTTTCGCCGGTGGTATCATCGGCTCGATCAGCGGGCTTGGCGGCGGTATTGTCATCGTCCCGGTTCTTACTTTGATTATGCGCATGCCGATTCAAGAAGCGATCGGGGCCAGCATTATCTCGGTCATTGCGGTGTCGAGCGGCGCCGGTTCCGTTTACGTTCGTGATCACATCACCAATGTTCGGATCGCGATGTTCTTAGAAGTTGCGACGGCAACAGGGGCCATACTAGGTGCCGCTGTACTCGCGCCTTATATCAGTCCGAAAGTTCTCTCCATATTGTTTGGAGTCACACTTTTAACTTCGCTCATCCCGATTCTTGCCAATATCGGTGAAGAGCTCCCGAAGGACGTCAAGAACGATAAGTTGGCGTCACTTCTTCGACTCAACGGCTCTTACTACGACAAGAGGATGCGCCGTGAAGTCGACTATCAGGTTTCAGGTATCCCGCCTTCGCTGGGCATTATGTTTTCGGCCGGCATCATTTCCGGTCTTCTTGGGATCGGTTCAGGAGTGCTCAAAGTGCTCGCCCACGAAATTTGCATGAAAGTGCCGACGAAAGTTTCGACCGCCACAAGTAATTTTATGATCGGCGTAACGGCGGCAGCCGCAGCGGGGGTCTATTTGCACAACGGTCTTGTTTTACCTTACCTCGTCGTACCCGTTGCGACATCCGTTCTCGCCGGCGCGTTTTTAGGCACAAAATTAATGGAAAACATGAGTAACTCGGGAGTCCGAAAAGTTTTTGCCATCGCGCTCGGCGTGATCGGACTGCAAATGCTCTTGAAAGGGCTCGGCTTCAATTTATGAACAATTCGGTCGATGAGTCGATTATTCAAGATGCCGCCAGTTGGGTGTTACGAATCGGCGTGATCTCAAGCGTTGTCGTCATGTTCGCTGGCCTTGTGATTTGCTTTTTGCACGGCACGCCGACAGTTCATGAAATGAAGAGTGTTCGATTTAACGATCATTTCGACGCGCTCCTCAAGGGCATGCTTCACGGCGACGGCCTCAGCACCATTCAGATTGGGATTTTGCTCTTGATCTTCACACCCATCGTGCGCGTGGCCGTCTCAATGGTGCTATTTTGGGTAGCGGATAAAGATTTTTTGTACACGGCCATCACGTTTGTGGTGTTAATGCTGACCTTGACGGCTCTTCTGTTTTTGCATCAATAAACTCCCCTGTCTTTGACCCGCCGGTTTTGCTAAAGTAGCGCGATGAGCATTTCGTCGTCTTTCGGTCGCGCCCTTAAACATAGAAATTATCGTTTGTACTTTACCGGTCAGAGCATTTCGCTCATTGGCACTTGGCTTACTCGCGTCGCGACAAGTTGGCTGGTTTATCGTCTCACAAAGTCGGCGTTTCTTCTGGGTTTCGTAAGTTTTGCCGGGCAGATCCCGATGTTTTTATTTGCTTCAATTGCAGGCGTTTGGATTGATCGCTGGAACCGTCACCGAATTTTGATCATCACCCAAATTTTAGCGATGATCCAGTCCGCTCTTCTTGCGATTTTTACGATCAGCGGAAAAATCACCATTGTGGACGTGATCGTGCTCAGCATTTTTCAAGGCTTCATCAACACCTTCGACATGCCGACACGGCAGGCATTCGTAATTGAAATGGTGGAGTCGCGCGAAGATTTGCCGAATGCGATTGCGCTCAACTCCTCGATGGTGAACATGGCCCGGTTGATTGGGCCGTCGTTCGCCGGCATTCTTATTGCGACAACGGGTGAAGGCGGTTGTTTTGCGATCGATGCTCTCAGTTATATCGCCGTGATCGCGTCGCTTTTCATGATGCGGCTCAAGCCGTCGACGGGCAAAGAGCGTGAGCGAAAGCTGATGTGGCGGGAGTTAGCCGACGGTTTTCGCTACGCCATCAACTTCCGCCCAGTACTCATCATATTGACCATGCTAGGCCTCGTGAGTTTCATGGGCTTGCCGTACATGGTGTTGCTGCCTGTGATTGTCTCAAAACAGCTCCATCAGGGCGCCGCACTACTCGGCTACCTCACGGCCGTCGCCGGGCTCGGCGCTCTTGTGGGAGTGTTGTATTTGGCTTCGCGAAAATCCGTATTGGGTCTCGGCCGCGTTATTTCATATTCGACAGCCATTTTAGGCGTGGGCCTCATGTGCTTTTCACTTTCGCATTGGCCGCTTGTCTCGACGTTTTTCGTATTCTTCACGGGTCTCGGGCTCATGGTTCAACTTGCGGCGGGCAACACGATTTTGCAAACCATTGTTGAAGAAGACAAACGCGGCCGCGTAATGAGTCTTTACACCATGGCCGTCGCGGGGATGGTCCCATTCGGCAGTTTGTTCAGCGGAGTTGTCGCCAAATATCTCGGCGCCCCCGCGACCTTATTTATCGGCGGCTTTTCTTGCGCCGTGGGCGCGTTCGTTTTTTATCGATTACTACCCTCGCTCGGACAAAAAATCCGCCCCATTTATCGTGAGCTCGGTATATTGCCGCCGCTCGAAAGCGAACTGAACTAGTGTCGCACCGAAGGGCATAGCCGAAGGGCGGGCTCTGGGTCGAGTCCAGGCCACAGTCGAGTGAAGTTCAAGTACATTTAAGGTGTCGAAAGATTTGTAAAATTGCAACGTGGTGGGGTGTTATGTCGCTTCGACAAAAGCTAATCATCTTTACTTTAATCATTAGCATCGGTTCGCTTGCGCTTTTCGGTTTTGTCGCCCTGAATGACTTTCGCCATGACAAAGTTGCCTATGTATTGGATTCGAACACGCAGGCGGCGATTCACGGTGCGGAAATTATAAACTTGCTTCTCACGAATCGTTTAAAATCACTCGCCCCGTTGGTTGCTCAGATCAATCAACAAACGGGAATAAGCCCGCAAATGGCCACTGCATTTTCAAATATCCCCGAATTGCAAGGCATCGCCCTGAGAAAAGCAAATGAACCTGCTTCACCGAAACTGGAATGGTCGCGAACCCCGAATTTATTCGACGCTCAATTACCAAATTTATCGGCAAGCAATGTGTACATCGAGCAAGTCCCGGGGTCGGAGTTTTGGCGGCTCACGACCGAGCTGAATGATCAATCCGGCTTTGTACTTGAAACCGTCTGGAACGATAAACCGTTTTCGTTCATTCGAGACAACACGGGGGTGCAAGATTATTTTGTGCTTGGCCCGCATAGCCAGATCTTGATCGCGCCGACGAACCCGCAGTTCACGCGCCACCCTGATTTCTCCGGTATTTCGTTTGCGAGCGAATTAGGCCCGCTGTCGGTGAAAACCGAATCGCTCAGAGTTCAGGGTGAAGATTGGTTGATCGGCATTTCACGATTGGCGGTCGGTAACCTCTACATCATTGCCGGCACCCCGAGAAAAGTCGCATTTCTCGCCACCCAGAAGCTGGAACTCAAAACCGTATTGTTCTCTATCTTCTTGGTATTTCTGATCATCGCGATTAGCCTTTTCAGTACAGGCCGAATCACGCGAACGCTCACTGACCTATCAGCTGCAACGCTCAAAATTTCGCACGGTGATTTCAATCTGCATGTCGAACAGCGCGACCGGACCGAAATCGGCATTCTCGCCGGGCGATTTAATGCCATGGCGAGCGAGATCAAACGTTTGCTCGCGGAAACAGCCGAGAAGGCTCGCATGGCGAACGAACTGCGCACAGCAAAAGCCGTGCAGGAGCAACTCTTCCCCGCCGGCAATCTAAAAACTCCAGAAATTGAAATAGAAGGCTATTACGAATCGGCGTCAGAGTGTTCGGGCGACTGGTGGTTTTATCAGGATTTTCCCGATAACGTGCTTTTTTGTATCGGCGACGTCACCGGCCACGGCGCCCCGGCGGCTCTTATGACAAGTGCGGCCCGAAGCGCATTCGCCACATTGATGCATATTCCGAATCAAAAGCTGTCCGATCTCATGATGTACATCAACGAAGCGCTTTATTCGATGTCGAGAGGCGCAACCACGATGACGTTTTTCTTGGGGCGCTACCGTAAAACTGACGGAGTGGTTGAGTACTGCAACGCGAGTCACCACCCCGCTGTTTACATGCCCTATAAAGAAAATTTACAAAAGCAGGATCTCGCCTTTCTTGATGTCCCGCCAGGGCCAGCATTCGCAAGTCTACCGGACTCCAAATACAAAGAGGGGCAATTTCAACTTCAACCTGGCGACGCACTCTTTTTGTATACCGATGGAATTCTCGAGATGCAAAACTCTAAAAACGTAATGTTCGGCGAGCGCCGCCTATTCAAGTCGCTCGTCTCAGTGGGCTTACAACGTCACGCCATTATCACGACGGTCATTTCAGACTTTCGCGAATTTCATGGTGGGCAAACCTTGCAAGATGACTGTACGCTTCTCGTCGTCCGCCGGCCGATGCCTGAGTTGTCGGCTGTGGTGAATGAAACGCCGGCTACTACAAACGTGTTTTGATACCGAGCGGGTGAATACCCAAGACAAGAAGCCCGGCGCCGCTGACGTAATTGTATGCAAAATTCGAATTTAAATAACGGCCGTCGAGCTCCCGGTAAAAGGCGTCGGCTTCGACACCCCAGTACCAATTGCGCGTGAACATGCGACCATACATGAAACGCGCGCCTGTCAAAAACGCAAAATTCGGTTGAAACGGCGACGAGCTAATCAAATAGCCGAACTGAAAATGCGTACGAAAGAACCACTGCCGTTCCGAATCGAACGTGTACTCGGCCCCAACTCGCGCATATAAATTGTGTAAATTCACGAGCGTCGACGTCGATGAACTTGTGTAATCAAAAAGTGGCAAGTCCTCATAATCAAGCGCCATGTAAACTTGTGGAATCACCCGAAACGGCCTATTAAAAAAAACTTCATCGCGCGGGCTTAGGTTTCGACCGATGCCGAGCGTGAAATCCGATTGCGTGCGTTGATCGGGGGCACCCGAACTGATGGTGCTGCCGCTTTGGCGCCCAAAGTATTCGGCTAAAAAATAATATTTTGGCCGCCATCCGTAGCGCAGACGAATCTGATATTGCGGTAGCCCCCCGGCTGAAGTACTGTTGCTCGAGCTAAACCCTTGGTTTGAATCCTGATGCCCAAATACACTATCAAGGCTCGACCCCGCTAGAACTTCAACATTTAAGCCGCGATACCGGTTAATGACTCGCCCGGCTTCTAAGCGGGCGAGCACCGGCATGTCGAGGTGTACTAGAACCTCTCGCTTGTTACCACCTGCATCGATGACCCAAAGATGCAAAGTCACCGGCTCATTCGGTACTTCGGCTGTGACGTACGCGATTTGAAATGCTTCACCGGCGCGTAAAAATCTTCTATGCGGAGTAACGACTTTGAGTGCGCGTATGTTTTCAATGTCGGGTTCGGCATTCGGCGGGTAAACGTCAATCTGACGGTCAACCCACACCAAAGCTCGAACGGGCGCCCTGACCTTTAAAAGCAACCGAGAAAGATCGGTATGCGGCACCTCAAAGACATCTTTGATATCGACGCGAACACCTTGAAACGATTCTCGCGAAAGATTTTCGCCGGCATGGGAATATCTCGATGCGAACAACAGGAGTGCTACTAAGAAGAAATTCAACATTCGCACCTGCAAATTCTTTCATTTGTGCTCAGCGAACGCAAGCTTGCTGTTTACCATTATGATGCTTACAATTGTCTATGCAAAAATCTTTTCGCTACTACGACATGGTCATGGCGGCTTTTGTGACCATTCTACTTTGTTCAAACCTTATCGGCGCGGCGAAAGTATGCACCGTTGGTGGCCTTACTTTCGGCGCAGGTGTGTTATTCTTCCCGATTAGTTACATCTTTGGCGATATTCTCACAGAAGTGTACGGGTATGCACGTTCGAGAAAAGTCGTTTGGGTAGGTTTCGCCGCCATGGGTTTTGCCAGCTTTATGGCATGGATTATTTTAATATTGCCGCCGGCTCCGGGTTGGCCCTATCAGAAGGTTTATGAAACTGCGTTTGGCAACACGCCTCGAATAGTCATCGCGTCACTGGCCGCCTATTTCGCCGGTGAGTTCGCCAACTCCTACACTCTTGCGAAAATGAAAATCTGGACGAGCGGTCGCCTTTTGTGGACACGCACCGTCGGCTCAACGATCATCGGTGAATTCGTGGACTCAATGATTTTTTATCCGCTCGCATTTCTAGGTATATGGACCCCGCATCTTGTCGTCGAGGTTCTCTTTACTAATTACGCACTCAAAGTTTTGTGGGAAGTTCTTATGACCCCGGTAACTTATAAAATCGTCGGTTTTCTCAAAGCGAAGGAACACGAAGATTATTACGACTACGATACCGATTTTAACCCATTCACTCTAAAAACCTGAAGTCGTGCGCATCTGGTTCATTTCACTCTTCTTGGTACTGTTTACATATAAGAGCTTTGCTAGCCAACAGCCGTCGGACGGAGGAATTCAAGATGAAAATTTTTGGCAGGGGGTGGGTCGCGATCTTGCGTCACCCGTGACCACTTCTGCATCTGAGGTCCTTTGGCCGGGGTTAGGCGTTGAAAGCGTTTTACTTCTCACGCAATCGCAGTTTTCGGATAAAATTCAACCGCAAATTGCGCGAGAGCAGCCGCTCGGTTCGACATCGAATTTCGGCAACATTATGGGCAAGCTTGTACCGAACGCACTTTATGCCGGCGGCATGCTCGGGTACTACGAGTGGAGTGGTTCGTCGCTGGCTCTCAGACGCGCGATTTTGATGTTCAAGGCGACATTGTACGCCGGGCTAGTGACAGATTCGCTGAAAGTCATCACGCGCGAACGGCGGCCGAACGGCTCAAGTGATCTTGCGTCCTTCCCGTCAGGCCATACGACTGTTGCCTTTGCCTTCGCGTCCGTCGTCGGAGCCGAGCACGCATGGTATTACGGTGTTGGCGCATACGCGCTGGCATCTTTTGTCGGCTTTAGCCGCATGAATGATAACAAGCATTACCTCCATGACGTCGCGGCAGGCGCTCTTATCGGCACTGTTTACGGCCTCGGTCTATACAATCGCGATATTGAAAAAAATGGCTCGACTAAGATCCATCATGTCTCGCTGGTACCGGTTGTGACCCCTGACGTTTCATACTTAGATGTGAGCTTTGACTACTGAGCGCACGCTTTTATAATTAAGAAAAGATGCCAATTAAATACATCGTCGGTTTTGGTCTCGCATTTTCGCTCTCACTGTATGCTTCGGTTTCGCCGGCCATCGTGCCAAGTTCTCTAACGATTGCGCCGAGCACCGAGTCGGTACTTAGCGATGATCTCGGGCGCATTCTAAAAGAGGCGCACCTTCCAGCCAATCTTATCGCTTTTACCATGGTCGCGTCGCCGCAGGGAATTAAACTGAATTCAACTGCCGTCTTCACCAACTGCACAGCCGGTCGCGTGCTTCTCGTCATTCAAGGGCCGGCGCGCGAAGATGTGTCGGCGTTTTACTACGGGCTTCATCGCCTTGGGTTTTTGTTCCCACACCCGCGGATTCAATTAAGCCCGACCCTCGCGGCGGTACTCGCTCATTGCGGCCAGACATTTAAGTGGCAACCGTCTCTTGCACATCGCGGGTTTCATTTACATACCGAGCACCCGAATGAATGGGTCTCCGGTTTTTTCCAGGGCCAGACAAAAATTGCCCGCGATACGGTTTTATGGTTGGCACACAATTTTCAAAACGTCATGGAGCTCGAGTTATTGAAGGGAACACTCCATCGTTTCGCGCGCGACAACTCTTCGGTCATACAGCTCGCGCATAGCTTACAAATTCAAGTTGGCTTGAGCGTCAGTCTTTCGATGCTGCAACAGCGCAGCTACCATCTTTTGCCATTTTGGTCGGCTCTGACGACTTATCACAGCGATTCGATTTTACATGAAAAAATCGAGTCGCTTATCAACACCGTCGACTTCGATTACCTGAGCCTCGATCTTGGCTTCACCGAGTTCACGCCGACTTGGTACGGTAAAACCATTCATTGGTTAAATCTTATCAGTACGGATTTACGCTCGCACGGCCGCTACCTTATGGCAAAGGTGCATTCATCGACGAATCAATACGACGAAAAATACGGCAACTTCAACTTTCTGCCTCAGTATTGCCAGCCCGACGTCGGCATTCTACCTCATACCGTGATGTTCTATGGTCTTCTCGACGAACAGGCGCCGGTGTACGGCCGACAGAACTTTATGGACATGGATCGCTTTATTCGAGTGCAAACCACCAAGCGAAAGACCTGGTACTATCCCGAAACGAGCTATTTCGTCGGCATGGACATCGATGTTCCACTTTATTTAACCGACTACCTTCGTGCGCGCGCCCAGGATTATAAGCACGTCGTTCAAGACGGGGTCGACGGCCTGCTTGATTTTACGACGGGTCAGGAACTTGGTTATTGGCTGTTTGATTGGAATGTCGCCTTGCAAGCCGATCACGAGTATTTGGGCGATGAAATGATCGGCCTCAAACTTCTTGGCGAGAGTATAGATGTCTGGAAGAAGCTTCTCGATTTTCAAACTCATTATTTCAAAGACAAACAACTGATCGCGGTCTTATCAACCTCAAATTTGCTCGATGAGTTGCCATTCACTAAGCCCATCCACAAACGCGTCTTGCTGCGCGACTTGTTTCACAAAGAGTCGCAGCTTGAATATCAAATCGCGCTACTGAAAGCCGCCATTCACGACGAACCGCCGATCACAGGCGTGAAAAATGCCGAACTAAAAAACATGCTGCAAGTGACGTACGACCGAATGCAAGATGCTCTCGACATTCGAGAGGCCATCGAAGATCAACACGATGAGCCGGATAAAACCGCCTGGCTCAATCAAGCGAGTGAAATTCGCAATTCAGCTCAGGTGATCATGCAGACGGTATCGAGCGCCGACTCGCGCTATCCAAAAAGTCTTGTGTTTTCTGAAGAGACCAACCCAACGAGCTACAAATACGGATACGGCTGGGTCGCCGTTCACTTATACTACTGGGATCGCGAACAACACATCGCCGCACACCACATCACAAACCCGTTTTTTATGAATCTTTATAACCCATTCCGACTGGTATTTTAACTTGGTCGCCCGCCCGAGCGGTAGTTCTGACACAATTCTTGCTCACTCCTCATTCGGTTCTAACTCGGCCGGGGCGGCAAGATGGTAGCATTGAATCAAACGAACTCTCCACACGGGAGGTCAAATGATCGATTCAATGATCGCGGCGCAAATTGCGCACCCCCTAACGGCCAAACAGTATCAAGAAAGTGAACGTGCGCGCGTCGCCGGGCTGATCAAAAAGTTTCAACCGAAAGCATTTTTTCAAGCTGAGTTCGGCCCGTACCGCGTCGAAGTCGCGACCTCGCCCGAAGATCTTCAGAGAATTATCGACCTTCGCCGCCACTCGTTTAACGAAGACTTTGCAATGAACACGCCGATTGGCTGGATCGACTTTGATCATTGCGATATCAAAGCCGATCATGTCATCTTGAAGCACGTCGACACTAAAGAAATTCTCGGCTCGTATCGCATCATGTGCTCTGATTTTTCAGACAGGTATTACAGCGAAGAGGAATTCGACATCGGGCGCATTCTGGCGCTTGACGGCGTGAAAATCGAACTCGGCCGCGCCTGCATCCATCGGGAACACCGAAACGGAGTGACACTCAACCTTGTCTGGAAGGGTCTGGCCCGCTACGCCCGGCTCGTGAACGCGCGCTATATGTTCGGTTGCGCGAGCGTGAAAACGATTTCACCCGATGTCGCGTACTCAATGTACTGGCATTTGTATCCGCTATTTTTTAGTTCGCAAATTGCCGCGAAGGTCACGCCTAAATATACCTGCCCGCGCCCATCGAACATTGACTATTTGCCGGGCTGGAATGTGATTGAGCCGCAAATTCCGAGCCTTCTTAAATCATATTTGCAGGCCGGCGCGTGTATAGCGAGCGAACCTGCGCTAGATCTTATTTTCGGCTGCATCGATTTTTTAACCGTACTCGATCTACAAAAAATGAATGCCAAATATGCAAGGCGGTTTTTCTGAGGCAGCCGTTCCGCCTCATTGCTTTTGCCGTTTTACTCACCAGCTTCGCCTTGGGGTCGAATCTTGTTCGTCTTCTGATTTGGGATGATTTCGCCGTGAGGCGCTGGATTGGCCGTTGGCTTCGGTTGCACGCGCGTCTGACTTTGCTGGCGTTCGGCATTCGCATCGACACTGAAAATATTCAAGCCGTGAATCAATCACCCGCGTTTATAGTTTCGAATCATTTGGGGTATCTTGACGCCTTGGTGATCTCTTCACTTGTGCCGGCTTCATTCGTGACGTCGGTCGAGATGCGCGACGCCTTTTTCATCGGCTGGCTCACGAAAGTCGCGGGCTGTCTCTACGTCGAACGAAGAAATCGCGAGAACTTAGGCAGTGAAGTTTCGGGTTTGACATTAGCCCTGAAATCGGGAGTGAATGTTTGCGTCTTCCCCGAAGCGACGAGCACAAGCGGAGAATCGGTTTTGCGGTTTCGCCGCCCGCTTTACGCCGCGGCCATTGAAAGCAATACAGCTATCGTGCCGCTATGTTTGAATTACGAGTCAGTCGATGGCGAGCCCGTCACCGTTCGAAATCGTGATTCTATTTTCTGGTATGGCGATATGTCGTTTTTCTCTCACCTGTGGTCTTTTTGGAAACTTCGCACGACACGAGTTCGCGTGTCAGTCGGCTCACCAATTCAGTCGAAATTGCAGGATACTACGACACTCGCCGATACGTCTCATCGAATTGTATCGGCCCGGTATCGCCCGATATCGAATCCGCTCATGCCGGGCCCCCTCGCCTTGAACAATAGTTATTCAGAAACACAACAATCAGTTCTTTTTCAATCGCCTTGATCTTTTCTTCGAGTTCTTCGACGGACCAAGCCGGATTGATCGGGACACGCTGCTGTAAAAGCGTTCGGCCGTCGTCATAACGGTCATTGACTTCGTGAATAGTGACTCCCGACTCAAAGTCGCCGGCGCGGACAACTGAATCGTGCACAGCTCGTCCAAACATACCCTTACCGCCGTGTTTAGGTAGCAGACTTGGATGCGAATTAAACATGCGCCCGGCAAACTCCTGGGTGAGATCACTTCCGATCATTTTTAGGTAGCCGAGTAAAAAAATAATATCCGGTCTTTGCGCGTGGACGGCGCGCAAAATCGCCTTGTCAAAATCGCCCGCCGTCAAATACTCACGCCGCGAAATAAGCGCGTGTTGAATTCCATAATCTTCTGCCACTTTGAGAGCGCGCGCGCTCGGATTATCGGACACAACCCCGATCACGCGCCATTTCGGCTTCTCGCGCTTTTCATATTTTAAGAGATATTCGAGGGTACTTCCGAAACCGGACGCGAAAACCGTGAGTCTTACTTTTCCCATACCCGCACAGTTTGATGGATGCGGCCAAAAACATCGCGACCCTTCAGGTCGAGCATTTTGATTTCAACCCGGTCGCCGGGTTTCATAAATGGCGTCTTCATTTCACCGGTCTGAATTTTTTCGATCATGCGGGGTTCTGCTAGGCAGCTTGACCCGGCGTTTGGGTCTTCGTTTGAAACAGTTCCGCTGCCGATAATTGTACCGGCTGAGAGACTGCGCGTTCGTGCCGCATGAGCAATCAACTCGCCAAAATGAAAATGCATCTCGCGCCCGTTCGCCCGGCCAAACGACACACCGTTAAACTCGATTAATAGTGGCAGATGAACTCGACCCATCTGCCAGCTGTCGCCGAGTTCATCCGGCGTCACTGCAAACGGGGCAAACGCCGACGACGGTTTACTTTGAAAGAAGCCAAAACCCATCGCCAGCTCATCGGGAATCAACCCGCGCAGAGTAACGTCGTTTACAATCATAACCAAAATTATGTGCGCAAGCGCGTCTTGCGCAGTAATCCCCATTGGCACATCGTCTGTCAGGACCGCGATCTCACCCTCGAAATCCGTACCGTGTGCCGGGTCGATTTGGGGGATATCATCGGTCGGCGCTAGAAAAGTATCACTACCGCCTTGATACATCAGAGGCGTTGTCAAAAAATTCGGCGGCATCGTCGCCCCGCGCGCCTGCCTCACGAGCTTTGTATGGTGCAAAAACGCCGAGCCGTCAGCCCATTGAAAGGAACGCGGTAACGGTGAATGCAAATCCCGCTCAGAGAGCTTAAACTCCCCCGAAACCGACTTTTCATTCAGATTATCGTAGATTTTCTCGAGTTCGGGCCGTGTAACTGACCAAGATTCAACCGCCTCGCGAAGTGTTGCCGGCAGTCGAGCGTTCACCGATTGGGGTTTGACCGCCCGTATATTGTCGCGGCTGACAACAATCAGCTCGCCGTCGCGACTGGTTTTACTTTTCAGCGTTGCCAATTTCATAAAATCCGGTCTACCTCTATATGCAGACCTTACTCACTATGATCGGGGAGTCAACATGGCGGCCGAATTTATTCTCTATAGCTACTATCGAAGTTCAGCGTCGTATCGCGCTCGCATCGCGCTCAACCTCAAAAAAATAAAATTTGAGTACCGTCCGGTGCATCTTTTAAAAAACGGCGGTGAGCAAAATCAATCTGAATACCGCCGACTAAACCCGAGTGGTCAAGTTCCGTGCTTGATTCATAACGGCAAACCGATTGGGCAATCAATGTCGATTCTTGAATATCTTGATCAAATTTTGCCTGAACCGAATTTGTTCCCACACGAGCCTTACGATCGCGCGATCGTGATGCAAATTTGCGAAATTGTGAACAGCGGAATTCAGCCGCTTCAAAACACATCTGTCTTGGCGGAGCTCGAAAAGACCTATGGGCTGACATCGGAACAGCGAAAAGCGTGGATACACGAATGGAATCGCCACGGATTAACGGCCCTCGAAGAAATCTTGAAGAAGACAGCCGGCGATCACGCATTCGGCGACACCATCACGGCGGCCGAATGCTTTATTGTACCGCAAGTTTTTTCAGCCAATCGTTTCGGGGTACCGCTCAATGATTATCCGACGGTTCGACGGGTCTGCCGCGCTGTCGAAGAGCTCGAGGCGTTTATACTGGCGCATCCGTCTCGCCAACCCGATTTCGAGTCCCCAACTTAAGCGGATTCGCCCGTCGATTTGTGCAGAAGCGTGACCGCAATCGCAAGTAGCGAGACCGCCAGGCCTAAATGCGTCACCGTAATGATCGGCGGAGTGAGAAACTTGACGTTCATCACTCCGACAAAAATCTGTGCGAATACAAGAACTAAAAGCCACATCGACAGTCGCTTCATGCTCGAGACCGGAACCCGAGCCAAAATATAGATCGAATATAAAATGATGATTGTCGCGACAGTGTAGGCGCCCAATCGATGGATCACCTGCAGACCGATCAGCCCATGCAAAGTTGGTATCAGTTTACCTTCGCAGAGCGGAAAATTCGGGCACACGAGACCAGCATAGTTAGAAGCCACAAGCCCCCCGAGCAAAATTTGCCCGTAGATCGCTGCTAATAAAACAAGCGAAGCAGGCAAAGCTTTTCGAACCTCGGTCCGTTCGGCGCTCAATCGTGCTTTCAGCGAAAGATATGCCCAAAGTGAAAATGAGAAAAAGGCCGTGCCGAGAGCCAGGTGCCCCGTCACGATTTCATATTTGAGCTTCAACAGAACCGTGAGGCCGCCCATTACGATTTGCCCTACGAGCAATAAAAGTGCTCCGCCGGCCACCCATTTTACTGACCATTTTATCGAGCGATCAAAAATGATTCGAAAATTTAAGAAAACTGTGGCTAAAGTGATCAGGCCGGCCAGCACTCTATGTATAAATTCAAAATAAACTTGCGGCTGATAATTCGGGATGAACCGGCCGAAACACAGCGGCCAATCCGGGCACGAAAGCCCCGCATCCATCGCCCGTACCGATCCGCCGAGCAGTATGAGGCAGAAAATGCCAATACAAAAAAACTTATAATACCGGACGTACCGTTCGTTCACGACCGATTAAGCTCCCTTCGACGTATAAAAGAAACACCAACGATCAAACACCGGGGCGCAGATAAAAACGAGCATGCTGAGGTTTGTCCAAAGAAAAAATGGCAACCACAATATCGCGTCTTCATTCGCCTGCTCTGACGAGCGGTAGTATTTAAAAAACTCCCACAATACTTTGAGGGCGATCGGAATGACAAAGACGAGGTACACAACTCGCGACGGGACAAAAAGGGGTGCCGCTAAGGCAAGTGCGACATAAGCAAAAGTATAAAGACCAATGTGATAGAGAGTTTGTCGAACACCGATTTTAATCGGCAAAACCGGAAACCCGGCTCTGGCGTAATCGTCCTTATAACGAACCGACAGCGCCCAAAAGTGCGGCATCTGCCACAAAAACATTATAAGAAACAAATAAAGACTATCGGGGCGCCAAATGCGCGGATCGTTCAACGAGTATCCGATCAACACCGGCATCGCGCCGGGAATCGCACCCGGTACGGCGGCAAAGGCCCAGCGCTTCTTCCAGAACAACGTATAAAACCCGTTGTACAAAATGACCGTGATGAGTGCGAGTAGGCATGTGAGAGAGTTCATGAGAGCGAGTAGCCCGAGCCCCGCCAGTAAGCAAGCAAAGGCAATCACGTACGCATGCCAGATTGCGAGCTCACCCTTGGGCAACGGGCGCTTCGACGTGCGCGGCATCTTCTCATCGAGCCGCCACTCTTGCGCCTGATTGAGCGCAAAACTGCCTGCGCTGACGAAGTACAGACCTAAAAGCAAAAAAAGCGGTGTCGTCCATTCTATAACGTGCCAAAAAGGCAAACTGACCGCGTAGCCCGCCAACCCGCTGATCATTACGAACAGCGTAATACCGGGCTTCGTCAATTTAAGGAATGCTCTCACAAGGTGCTTTGAACATGCACTCGGGTATAGATGTCAAGTACGCAAAACAGAAGAAGGACCAAAAGAAAGAAAACTCCCGTCAAAAAAATCGCGAGGTTTAATTTTTTGTCGTATTTGAGACCCATAAAAATTGCGAGCACAAGCGAGGCCTTAACTGTCGCGATCAAAAAAGCAATCAAGGTGTTAAAAATGCCGGCGTCGAAACCCGAAACCGGCCGAGCGACCGCGACGGTCAGAGCCGTTAAGATAAGCAGTGCGATCAGCACCTTCACGTAAGATGACATCGGAACAATAATGTGGCCGCCGTGCTCGCCGTGACCGTGGGCTTCTGCCGCAGCTTTGGTATGTGCCATATTGCTCTCCTAACCCACCAGATAAAGTAGCGGGAATAAGTAAATCCACACGATGTCGACCAAGTGCCAAAAAAGACCGACAGTTTCGACCGCAGTGTAGTATTCGCTGTTAAATTCGCCTTTAATTGACCGGATCATCACCCAGGTAATGAGACACATCCCGGCGACCACGTGAATGCCGTGCAAACCGGTCATGCAGAAATAAAGTGCAAAGAACAACGCGAGATTTTTATGATGTGCACCCTGGTAATGAAAGAAATGGGGTGGCAGCAATCCAAGCTCAAATTTGTGACGCCACTCGAAATACTTAATAACCAGAAACACGAAACCAAGAACGATCGTGATCGCCATACATCGGATGGCTTTAACGCGCTCGTTTGTTTGGGTGTAATGCACTCCGGACGCCATAAAAAACGAACTGATAATAAGAACGGTGGTATTCGCGGCACCCATGCGCCAATCGCACCAGCGCGCCCCTTCGGCGAACATCGCGGGGTAAAGGCCGTGAAATATGATGTAGGCCACAAACAGGCCGCCGAACATCAAAATCTCGGTACAAAGAAAAATCCAAATACCGAGTTTGGCGGCGTCAAATTGCTGAGCCATATCGCGAAAATGGTGGGCGAGCGGCGAATGCCGTTCTGCATGTGCGCTAGCGGTACTCATATGGACCTGCCGTGACTATGGGTTCAGTTACGAAATTATCGTGCGGCGGCGGTGAAACCGTCGACCATTCTAAAGTTTTAGCACCCCAAGGGTTGGCGGACGCCTTTTCGCCGCCGAATATTCCCTGCAAAATAACAATCAGCGCAATCAAAAACCCTAGGCCGATCGTGTAGGCGCCGATTGACGAGATCCTATTCAGCGATGTGAAGGCCGGCAGGTAGTCGTAATATCTGCGTGGCATACCCATCGCGCCCAAGATAAATTGGGGGAAGAACGTAACGTTAAACCCGACAAAAATAAGTACGAACGTGATACGTGCCCAAAAAATATTGTACATGCGGCCGAAAATTTTCGGGAACCAATAGTAAAATCCCGCCATGATGGCCATGAGCGTCCCGCCGACCATCACGTAATGAAAATGCGCGACAACGAAATAGGTGTCGTGCAAATGAACGTCCAGCGCGATAGTGGCAAGCATAATGCCGGTCACACCACCGATTGTGAACAAAAACAAGAACCCGAGAGCAAACAGCATCGGCGGCTTGAATTCAATCGATCCTTTATAGAGCGTGGCAGTCCAGTTAAATACCTTAATGGCTGTCGGCACACCCACCAGCATTGTAATAAATGAAAAAATGATGCCGGCGACTTCAGATTGACCTGCAACAAAAAGGTGATGACCCCAAACAAAGAAGCTCACGGCAGCGATACCGATCGAAGAGAATGCGATCGCTTTGTAGCCGAAAATTGTCTTATGCGAAAATGCCGTAATCACTTCGCTGATAACGCCCATTGCCGGCAGAATCATGATGTACACGGCCGGGTGCGAATAAAACCAGAAAAAATGCTCGAAGAGAACGGGGTCACCGCCAAGCGTAGGGTCAAAAATACCGACGCCTAAAATTCGCTCGCAGGCAATAAGTAGCAAGGTAATTGCGAGTACCGGAGTTGCCAGCACTTGGATGATCGCCGTCGAGTATAAGCCCCAACAGAAAAGCGGCATGCGCCAAAACGTCATGCCCGGCGCCCGGAGTTTATGAATCGTCACAATAAAGTTAAGGCCCGTCAAAATTGACGAAAACCCCATGATGAACGCGCCAAGAACCATAAAGGTGACACCCGTATGCGTCCTAATCGAATAAGGCGTATAAAACGTCCATCCCGTATCGACCCCGTTGTAAAAAAGCGATGTAAAAGCGACGAGCGCCCCGACCATTAAACAATACCAGCTGATTAAGTTCAGCTTTGGAAAGGCTACATCCTTCGCCCCAATTTGAAGCGGCATGATGAAATTGCCAAGAAATGCCGGGATACCGGGGATGATCACCATGAAAACCATGATCGTACCGTGGTAAGTCATCACTCGATTGTAAGTCTCTGGGCCCATAATCGTGCGGCCGGGAGCAATGAGCTCTGTTCGCATGAGCATCGCAAAGATCCCGCCCAATAAGAAAAAAACCATGACGGAAATCATGTACAATATGCCGATTCGTTTGTGGTCAAGTGTCGTCAGCCAAGACCAAAGCCCTTTTTCGTGGTTCAAATAATTGTCGCCGGATGGGGCGGTCGCTGTCGCGGACATTTCTCAAATCTCCTTTGCTCGAAATTACTTCAAGCTCTTCACGTACTCTATCAGGCCCGTCAATTCTTCTTCACTCAACTGACCTTGGAACGACGGCATCACACCCTTAGGGAAGCCCTGAACCGAATATGTCGAAGGATGAAGAATATGCGTACGAATGTAATTCTCGTCGGCGAGGTGCGGCGGCTGCCCTTGCAACTGAACCATCGAGCCAAACACGTGCTGCAAGCCGGGGCCGACTTTTCGCTCTGTCGTCGGATTGTGGCAAACCGAACATTTCTGTTGAAACAAGTGCTGCCCGACCTGGACCGGGGTTAGGCCTTTGTATGGATTTGTTTCCAGCCACTTATCAAAATCGGCTTTTGATAAGACGTGCACGATACCCAACATCGCCGAGTGACCCATGCCGCAATACTCAGCGCAAAAAATATGAAAGTTGCCGACATGAGGAGCTTGAAACCATGTTTGCGTGTAACGCCCGGGTACCACGTCTTGTTTTTGCCGAAAGGCCGGTATGTACATACTATGAATGACATCTTTTGAAGTCATAATCAGTCGCACGGGCGTATTAACCGGCACGTACATGTCGGCTGTCGTCTTCTTGCCGCTTTTGTACATGAAGTTCCACGACCATTGCTGCGCCAGCACATTCACTTCAAATGCGTCCTCGGGCATTGTTCGCATTTGATAATAGACGTACCAGCCCCAACCGAACGCGACCATGAACAGGCAAAACGGAATAAAACTCCATAAAAATTCAAGAGTCGTATTGTGCGTGATATACGCGGATTTTCGGCCAGTTTGGCGGCGGTATTTAATACTGAAATAGACCATCCCGCCGATTACGATCAGCGAGGCGATAGCGCTCATCAAAACCATAACTAAATAAAGGTGATCGTAGAGCGGCGCAATTGTATCGCCATCCGGCGGCATGAAAGTGCCGTTAGCGTGAGCGATCGATGAAAAAAGAGAACTCAGTTGCCAGATCATGTTATCTCCGGGCCGTTATTTCCTGCACGTTTTTTCTTTCTCTCATTTAGCCACATCGGAATCAGAATGATGGATAAAACCCCCACCGTGAAAACACACGCAATCCGCATGAGGTTAAATGACCACAAGACATATTTGTTCCCGTTAGGGCTAAATTGAAAACAGCACAACGTGATTTGGTCGACAATTGTGCCGACCTTACCCTCGCCGGCCTCGACCAATGAAAGTCTCATAGTTTTCGGCGCATAATCGATACCGTACAAATATCGAGAAAGAACTCCTTCTGGAGTCAAAATATAGGTCGCCGTCGCGTGAGCGAACTGTTTCAACTGTTCGTTCCATTTGTAATGAAAGCCGATTTCGCTCGCGAGTTCCGTCACATTTTTCTGATCGCCCACCAGAAAATGCCAATGCTTTTCGGCACTGGGTTTACCGAGCATTTTCATAACTCGAGCCTTGTGTTCGGCCGCGATTTTCGGCGTTTCTCGAGGGTCCATGCTAACCAAAACCAGTTCGTAAAACTTACCGGCTTCACCCTTCATCTTTTTAAAGATGTGCGCAAGCCCTTCCATCTGCATGCCACAAAGGTTCGGGCAATTGTAATAAACCATGGCCATGACGACTGGACGGCCTTGATTGAAATACTGGCCAAGCTTCACGGTTTGACCCGTGGAGCTCTGAAATTGCAAATTGAGGTTCAGCTTTTTACCTCGATGCTCAGTGACGCCTACGCCTTGAAGTTCGCGTGGGATTACACTCGCGGCTTGCTGAGGCAATTCACCCGGCTCGTATGCAAACGCGAGCGCGCTGAACAAAATCAAAATACTCGATTTTAGAATCGCCTTCGTCATTTCTCTTTTAGTCCGCCGTCTTGGCAAATTCCTCAAGCTTCTTCGGATCGTCGGGAACTTTGTTGTGGGTGATGGATCTTATAAATTGAACGAGGGCCCAGCGATCTTTAACGGGCAGCTGCTTCCAGGCCGGCATGGCGCTTGGCGGAAGTCCGTTTTGCAAAACTTTAAAAAGCGCGATTGAATCGCCCTTTGTCTTCCATTTACCTTCGACAAAGTTCCGCGGACGCGGATTGAGCCCTTGACCGGCGGGCCCGTCGCCCATCCCCTTCGGGCCATGGCACATTGCGCAGGTGTTCTCGTAGACATAGTGACCGTGCTCAACCATTTTTGGGTTAGGCTCCCACGGTTCCGTGATCGACGAGATATCTGCGTCACCCGGTGCTACAGTTGCGGCTGTTTGAACAATAGCCGCACCTGACTTCGGCAATTCTTTGAGATCAACGCCGGGGTGAAAAAAACCGATGTAGACGAAAAATAAAAGGCAAAACCCAACCGACAAAACAAAGGCAATCAGGCCGCCTTTGTCGTAGTCATCTGAACCATTGCTCGACATAGGACTCTCTTCTAAAGCTGAATAACTTTTTTGTGTTCTCACTATATAGTTGCTCGCATGTCAAGTCACGGCTAAACTCAGAGCTATGCAACGGCAAAAATATTCCGGTTGGGCCATTTTGACAGTGTTGCTTTTTGGCAGCATTTTTTTGCTTTTTGGTTGCGCTTCATTGCCCCAAAGCCAAGCTCTGCGCCAAGTCCGAATCGGGATGACGAAATCGGAAGTTCTTTCGCTCGTCGGTAATCCGAAAATTTCAGATCGGCGCTTGAATCAAGACCGCTGGATTTATGAAACAGATGACGGACCCGATCACCACTATGTCGCAACATATGTATTTTTCGCTCACAACCGCGTGACTTATGTCGGGGCGCCGAACAAGCCGACTCAGAAATCGACTTCTTCGCAGTTTCAGCCGGTCGATCAATAACTGAGTTTCAGCCGCCCGTTTAAGTCGCTTTTTTTAGGCGCGCCTTCAACTCCCATGCCGTGAGCCCGTTTGATCTGCTCGACCGTCGCCTTCGGCTGTTCATCAATAAATGGAGCATAAGTGCGACTGATTTTATTTTTTAACTCGGTCAACTCTTCGTTCAGGCCTGAGCCAGTTTCATACTCGGTCAATGGCTTTGGTCTCATCGGCAAGTACCGCCGTTCGATCATCTCACCTTCTTCCGGGTATTTATATTTCAGAACTTCCTTTTCGTGATTGTACTTGTTCATCGAATGAACGAGGTCTTTGTACGATTGGGTAATGGGCTTCAATGGGCCCTGCCCTGAGTTTTTCGCGTTGATTGCCGATTGAAGTTTGCCGGCGTCATCTTTAATACGCGCCTCGAGTTTGTTGAGACTTGTGATTCGTCGCGCCCACTCGCGGTCGGCGCCGGTACTCACGTCTGCGCCTTCAGCGAGTAACGCGGCTCCGAATAGAGTGAGAATCAAAATTGCGAGGCCCAAAAAATATTTACGATTATGCCGTGTGAATTGCATATTGCTCCCATGAAATGCCGACTGAAAGTGGCCGCAATCGTTGCACCAATACCGCCGCCTTCACTGGTGTGACATCTGAAATTTTGACTGCGCCGTCACGAATGGAATTCATGATTTGATCTACGTCGAACAGAAAGCGCGAATCCGTCAAAATCTCTCGCACGGACTTGCGGATGTCGGCCGTGTCTATATTCGTGAGATACAGGTGAAATCGTAGCGCCCCATCACGCGCTTGCGAGAGGGCGGAATTGCCATAATCAGCGATGTCAGACAAGTCGGCCGGGGCACTTTCGATCACGCCCGCCTCGGCCACCAGAGGCTCGCCCGTTTCGCTTTCGACGGATGCAGCGTTGAGCATTGGCGCACTCTCCGCTACCCGTGCACCGAGCGCCCCGGCGGGTTCGGAAACATCTGACGCTTCGACAATTGCCGGCGGTGGGTCTTGAGTCATAGGATTAGTCATGGGCTCATCGATGCCGAGCATAATTTGCGCCCCACAATTCGGGCAGGAGATCAGCCCAAATTCGTCGGAGTGAATTTCGGCCTTACAAAATGGGCAGCTCGAACTCATATTCGTTTGTTTTTCTTTTTCTCCATCATGCGGCGCTGAGCACGATTCATTTTAGGTCCGCCCAGATCGTCGCGAGCGAATTCAGCTGGCGATGGCACTCCCACGGGCGAGCGCTGTTGAGCTGCACCGGGCGCTAAATTGTACCCAGATGAACCATTTGCGGCTTGCCGTTCAGCGCCAACGGGAGCAGCGCCCGCGGCTTGATGAAGAAAGCTTGCCGATTCAGAGGCTTCACTGCCTTGATATCGCAGGTTTTGTTGAGCCTGACGCCGCCGCCATTCTTGTTCTAAACGATTGGCCTCTTCGGCCTCTTCGGGGGTCACAATTCGAACTTTGAGCAATTTTTCAATAACTTCAGATGAAATCACTTCGTTCATACGCTCGAAGGCCGCAAAACCTTCTGATTTGTATTGTACAAGCGGGTCTTGCTGCGCCGTAAATCGCAATCGGACGGCGTCCTGCAAATAGTCGATGATTTTAAGGTGGTCCTTCCACCTGGCGTCGAGCGTTTGTAGCAGAATCATCTTTTGCATTTGCGCCCAAAATTCGCCGATCGCCGCCTTTTGATTGTCGAATGCGGCTTTCACCCCCGCCTTTACCGAGTTCGTTAAACTTTCAACAGTGGTAGTGGCCGGATCAAATTCGAGATCAATGCCGAATTGCTGTTGCAAAGCCGTACGCAGACCGGAGAGATCCCAGTCCGACGGTTTGCCCTTTTCGGGAGCGAACTTCTCAAGCACGCGCGAGGTGGTATCGCCCAAAAAATCCAAAATGATACGCTCGAGATCTTCGGGTTTACCATTCAGGATTTCGCGACGAAGACCGTAGATGGCCGTTCGCTGCTTGTTCATGACATCGTCGTACTCGAGCAAATGTTTACGAATATCGAAGTTGTGCCCTTCAACTTTTCGCTGGGCGCCTTCGATGGCGTTACTCACCATGCGCGCCGTGATCGGTTCGTCTTCGGGCACTTTGAGCATAGTCATGATTTTTTGTATGCGCTCGCCGTTAAACTTACGCATGAGATCATCTTCTAGCGAGAGATAAAAACGCGATTCGCCGGGGTCACCCTGCCGGCCCGATCGACCACGCAATTGATTGTCGATCCGTCGCGCTTCGTGGCGCTCGGTCCCAACAATGTAAAGGCCGCCGGCGACCAAAACCTCTTCTTTTTCGGCCGCGCATTGGGCTCTGAATTTTTCGAGTAGCTGCCTGTACTCTTCGCTATTCGTGTCGCCGTCTTTGCCGCCCGCCACTCGCCGAAGTTCGGCGCGCGCGAGAAACTCGGCATTGCCGCCAAGGACGATATCTGTACCCCGACCGGCCATGTTCGTGGCAATCGTAATCGCGCCTTTGCGGCCAGCTTGCGCCACAAACTCCGCTTCTCTCTCATGCTGTTTGGCGTTCAAAACGTTGTGAGTGATGCCGTCGTTTTTCAAAAAGCGGCTCAGTTTTTCCGATTTTTCGATACTCACCGTACCGACGAGAACGGGCTGGCCCTTTTTGTGGCGCTCTTGAATGTCGCGAACGATCGCGCGAAATTTCGCCGATTCATTTTTGAAAACGATGTCTTCAAGATCCAACCGTCGAATCGGCTTATTTGTCGGGATGACCGTCACGTCGAGATTATAGATTTTTTTAAATTCGACAGCTTCGGTTTCAGCTGTACCGGTCATACCGGCAAGCCGTTCGTACATTCTGAAATAGTTTTGAAACGTGATCGTCGCAAGCGTTTGGTTTTCGCTTCGAATCGGCACGTGTTCTTTCGCTTCGATCGCCTGGTGCATGCCGTCGCTCCAACGGCGGCCGGGCATGAGGCGGCCCGTAAATTCATCAACAATGATGATTTCACCATTGACGACCATGTAATCGACGTCGCGGGCATAAAGGTGATGGGCCTTTAAACCTTGATAGATATGGTGAACCATTTCAATGTGCTGGGGGTCGTACAGGTTGCCGACTTGTAGCAGCTCTTCGCACAGGGCGTTGCCTTCTTCGGTGAGAGAAACGGTTTTCGATTTCTCTTCCATCGTAAAATGAATATCGAGCTTCAGATTCGGGATGATCTTGTCGATTTTTTCGTACTTGTCGGTCGATTCTTCGGCCGGCCCAGAAATAATGAGCGGTGTTCGCGCTTCGTCGACCAGAATGGAGTCGCACTCGTCGACGATCGCGAAATGATGCGGACGCTGCACGTAATCGGCGAGATCGAATTTCATATTGTCGCGTAGGTAATCGAAACCGAATTCGTTATTCGTCCCGTATGTGATATCGGCGGCGTAGGCTTCTTTTCGTTCCATGTCACTGCGCTCGTGAACGATGGTACCCGTCGACATCCCGAGAAAATTATAAATCTGCCCCATCCATTCACAGTCACGTTTCGCGAGATAATCATTCACCGTGACAAGATGCGCACCTTTGCCGGTCAGCGCATTTAAATACAGCGGAAGAGTCGCGACCAAAGTCTTACCTTCACCGGTCCTCATCTCAGCAATACCACCATGATACAAGACCATGCCGCCGATCATCTGCACGTCGTAATGGCGCATGTTGAGAACACGCTTTGAGGCCTCGCGCACAACCGCGAACGCTTCGGGCAAAAGAGAGTCGAGCGATTCGCCGCGGGCCAAACGCTCTTTGAATTCACCCGTTTTGGCCTGAAGTTGGGGATTTGTAAGCCCCACGAGCTTATTTTCAAAAGCCGCAATCTGCTCAACCATCGGGCGAAGACGGCGCATCTCGCGCTCGTGGCTTGTACCCACAACCTTTTTAAACAGCTTAGTGATCATCGGTTCACATTATAATTTTAGGCGCGCCCTGTCTAGGGCGTTCGCCATAATGAGTTGGCGAAGACCTTCGCCCATGACCATCGCAACACAGTTGGCAAGATTAAAACTCCGGATCGCGCCGGGGAACGGAACCCGGTACACTTGCCCCGCGAACCGATCGAGTACATCGTTCGGTAGACCTTTTGTCTCTTTGCCGAAAACGAGCGTATCACCCGGCCGAAAGTTAATATCGAAAATAGTTTTCTCACCGGTCGTTTCAATGACATGGACGCGTTGATCAGGCTTCAATGAAGAAAGCCACTGGTTTCGACTGGCGTGGTAAATGAGCTCCAGGTTCTCCCAATAATCGAGTCCCGCTCGGCGAACTTGCTTTTCATCAATCGAAAACCCCAGCGGGCCGACCAGATGAAGCCTCGACCACATCCCCACGCAAGTGCGCCCGATATTGCCCGTGTTGTTCGGGATTTCTGGCTCAACCAGAACAACATCGAAAAGAGTGTTGGGATAATGGGCCATTGATTATAAAAATCGGGCGACGTCTTTACCGAGCGAAGTCAAAGCGAGGCGCCGGCCTTTATCAACAATTAGTTCAAGTTTCAACAATTCACGGTAAAGCGTCATATCGATCGGGATCACTTCACGACCTGAGCATTGACTGAGACGCTTAATGTAAGTGGCCTGCTTTTCGGTAAGCGATTGCCCCAAGGTCGGTCGCTTGGCTAGATCGCTTTGCCAATCTCCGCCGACGATTCGCTCTGAACCCTTCGGCAGTTTCGCAAGGTTAAACGCGTAAACAAAACACTCTCTAAGACCGTCTTGAGTATCGGCCATAATCCGCTGCTTAACACACAAGCTTTTTTGCGGTGTTAAGGGAAAATATCCATTCAGTTCGTCGAGCAGCCTGAATACAAGCTCAGGCCCTTGCACCCGCGCAATCTCGCCCGGCACCAAATCTTCAACTTGAGCGTGACCAATGCCGTCGGATGCCGGCGCGACAAAAGCGGGGTACCCAGCTGGCAGCCGATAGACGAGGCCTTTTACTTGAGCCGGGTTGCGTTCAATCACATAGCGATCGAGGTGATGCGCCAAAACCATCCCCTGAGAATAAGCACCATAGAGAAACAACGACAGTTCATCCAACATTCAACATCCCCCTTTGTCGCGGACGAGCGATTTACCAAATGCGCGGCGATTGCGCAAACGGCATTATTTTCTGACGCAAGCAATTTCATGTTGTCGATTTTTCAACTCGCTTGTAAACGGTTGCGGTAGAGAAATATCTATGAACGACACAATGACTTACATGGGATACGAGTGGATCGCCGTCGAAAACGGCGTGGTGACAGTTGGTCTCACCGACGATGCTGTATCGGATTTATCCGACCAGATCACACTCAATTTGCCCGATGCTGACGATTCGGTTCTCGCGGGCAAAGTATGTGGCGATATTGAATCCGACAACGGCAATCTCAATCTCTACTGCCCCGTTTCGGGCACGGTTATCGAAGTCAACGAAGCCGTACTCGAAAATCCGACACTCTTGCAAGAAGACCCGACCGATGAAGGCTGGTTGTTTAAAGTCGAAGCCGACGATCCGGATAAACTCGATCGCATTTCACTTCGCGCGCGCTCGAATGAGGACGAAGACGAAGATGACGATGACGACGACGACGACGATGAGGATGAGGAGAATGACGACGAAGGTGATGACCGAGACGAGTACGAGTGATCAAGAATTTGCGCCGATCCAGGCGTATTTACAAACGGCGGAAAACGAAGTTGCCAAACCGCTCACCGGTCAAGTTGTTCTAGCAAAGATTCACAGTTCCGTTCGAATGCGAAAAGCTATCAAAAGCTTTTTTATTTTTTTCGGCCTTGCCATTGCGAGCATATTCGTTCCCATACTCCATTTTTTCTTGGTGCCGGGGTTTTTGATTCTATCTATATTCATGGCGATAAATGCATACTCTGACAGCCAAGAGATCGCAAATCTTGATCTCAAATGTGCGAAGTGCGGAACGTCGGTAACTCTGGCGGAAAAGCGGCAAGAGCAATATCCGTTTTGGGTGAAATGCCCGAGCTGCCAAACGGAATATCGAATCGAAAAATCCAGCTAAACGACTCGCGGAGGGCCGCAAGGCGCTGCGGCAGTCAAAACTCTCGCACAGTTTAAAGGCGGGCATCTCTGCGTTTAAATTATTGACGGCGTACTATTCGGTTTCAGCTTTGTCTGACTCGTCCGTTTCGTCGGATTTGACCGCTATGTCGCCGAACGGAGAATGCCGGAATTCGGAACCGTCCCAGGTAAAGATACGGCCTTCGGCGTCCATGACCGTCGCGACATGAATCGGCTTTTTCCAAACGGCGAAAAGGTTTTCCATCGTCGCTTTCATGTAATCTGGCTGCATTTCGACGCCTTCGAACAAATGCGTCAGCAGAAGTTCGCCGCTCTTGTTGAAGTTGCCATCGACGACGCTAATGATCGGCATACCCATATTCGTTATCTGAAATAGGAATTTCTTCTTGATAGTTTTAAAATCACGATTGTCGACCTCGAGTTGCCCGGTCCGCTTGTTGAAGCGGTATACGAACATTTTGTGCTCACGACAAAAGTCTTCGGTGAGAAATTCATCTATGAAAGTGACGTCATTGTAATCGCGACGAACTTCGAAAATCTTTTCTCGGCCGCGTCCGATCTTCGTGTCCCAGTTTTTCTTTGCCGCGAGGTCGTCGCACTGCTCCCATTCTTTACCGAATTGGCCGCGGTTCCAGCGCGATTCGATTTCGCGAAACAGTTCGATGCCAATTTTGTAGGGGTTAAAGCCCGACGGTGGCATCACCATGGCACCGCTGTGTCGATCGGCGAAATCCACAATCTCGCAATCGTGCAGAATTTTCTCCGTCATGAGCTTTGCGTGCCAATAAGACGCCCAGCCTTCATTCATGATCTTCGTCATTGCTTGGGGGGCAAAATAGTAGGCCTCATCGCGAATGATCGATAGAATTGTATGCTGCCATTCTTCTAGCGGAGCGTAATCGAGCAGAAACTTTAGAATGTCGCGCTCTGGCCGATCTAGCGTCGGCGGAACGGTTGACTCGTCCGCTGTCTCCGCCGCCGCCGGACGAGAGCCGCGCGGCTTATACACGCTATACGCATCGATGAGATTTTCAAGGCTCAGGCATCGGTCAACAAAATCTTCAACCGTGTCGAGACCGTGTTCATCGATGAGACGGCGCACCTTCACCGCGTGATTGGCCATCTCATTGATCATTTTGCGATTGGTTTTACCAAACCATTTGTTGTTCTTAAAAAAATCGCAATGACCGTAAACGTGGGCCATGACCAATTTCTGATCGACAAAATCGTTGCCCTCCATCAGATAGGCGTAACATGGGTCGTTGTTGATCACGAGCTCGTAAATTTTCGACAATCCGAACTCATAACTCTTCGAGAGTTGCTCGTAATCCATACCGAATCGCCAGTGCGGGTAGCGAGTCGGAAAGCCGCCTTTCGCCGCGATTTCGTTGAGCTGTTTATATGTCACAAGTTCAAATATCGTGTCGAAGAACTCAAGGCCCTGCCTCTTGGCTTCAGCGCAAATATGGACGCGCGCATTTTCAAGTTCGATCGGCAGCACGTTTTTTGACATCAGCGCCCCCTGCCTAAAAAATCTTTAATCGACTGCATGATCTTGTCTCTGTTTTCAATCTTACTCATGACCAAGCGATCGTCCGTTGTAAATGCTTTCTCCAAGTCTTTTAAAAACTGGCCCGAACCGTATTTCGATTCAACCTGCCCGTAACCAAACATGTTTACACCCGGCAAAAAGAAGTCTTTGAGTAGATTGAGACAAACGCGCGTATCTTCGCCGCTCCAATTGTCGCCGTCGCTGAAATGAAACGGATAAATATTCCATTCGTTTGCCGGATATTCTTCTTCGATGATTTTACGCGCGAGTTTATACGCCGATGAAATGAGCGTGCCACCCGATTCGCTCGTTGAGAAAAATGTCTTTTCATCCACCTCTTTTGCCGCGGCGTCGTGAATGATAAAGCGGGTTTCAAGCCCGCGATAATTGCGTCGAAGCCAGGTGTTGATCCAAAAGCTCTCAAGGCGAACGATTTCTTTTTGTTCGTCACCCATCGAGCCCGAGACATCCATCATGTAGATCACAACTGCGTTTGCTTGCGGTCGCGTGACTTTTTTAAACGTGCGAAACCTCATATCGTCTTTTATCGGCACAACGACAGGATCGTTCGCATCATATGTACCCTCTGTAATTTGCCGCTTTAAAGCCTCTTTGTAGCTTTGTTTGAATAGTTTAAGCGAATTAGGCCCAATCGGTGAGCGACCTGTGTACTTAGTTTGCACTGTTTCGATAGTCTTGTTGCCCTTCGGCTGAATTCGAGGCAGCTCAAGTTCTTCGCCCAGAATATCGGCCAACTCCTCGAGTGATACGTCGACCTCGAGTAAGTGCTGCCCGGGCGTATCCCCCGCCTGACCCTTGCCTTCACCCTGTTGACCTTGAACAGCATCACCGGGTTGGCCTTGCCCTTGACCGACGCCGCCCTGATCTTTCGGCCCGTATTTGAATTTTGGTATTTCGATGGACGGCACCGGAATTTTCACAAATTCCTTCTCTTGTTTGCCGATCATCTCGCCTTGGGTCACATATTTTTTGAAGTGCTGCTTAATGCGCCCCTTTATAATTTCACGAAATCGTCGATGGTCTTCAAGAATGGACATAGATTCATTTTTTCTCTTTCACGTCACCGCGCGCGAATATTCCGGCTACGTGTTGAAGAACATCTCCAGCCGAAATCTCATCATAACCGAATTCTTTAATCAGCCGCGCCTTTACGAGGTCGACTTTTTCGCGCGTTTCTTTGTTGTCATCAGATGAAATATGCGCCGTCAACTTGATTGTATCGCGTTCATCTTCGAATAGCTTTCGTTCGAACGCCCGATGGAGTCGCTCATTCGTTTTATAATCGAATTTCTTACCCTCAAGACCATGCGATTCGATGTAGTTTCGAATTTCGTGGCGAAAATCGTCTTTTCGCGATTCGGGGATGTCGATTTTATCTTCAATTGAACGCATGAGCCTCTCATCGACTTCTTTACCCTGAGTATACGCCTTCACGTTATCGATATAGTTCGAACACAAGCGATCGAGAGCGCCCTCGTCATTGCTGACGGCGTGTTGCACTTCGGCTTTGATGATCTCTTCGTACTCCTGCTTCACGACGCCGATCAATTCGCGATAGTCGTTACGAATTTCTTCGTTATTCGCCATGAGCGGATGATTTTTCAAGCCTGACTCAAGTTCATTCAACACAAGAAGTGGCGTCACAGACCCACGATTGAGTTGTTGCGCCATGACGATGGCATTTGAAATTTTGTCTTGGATATACCGGGGCGATATCCCGTCGAGACCTTCGCGCTTGGCTTCTTTACGAAGTTCTTTCACATTGTCCTCGGTAAAATTCGGTATCGTTTTGCCGTCGTAAAGTTTCAGCTTCTGCACGCGCGTCAGGTTGGCTTTTTTAGGCTTTTCAAGCCGAGTGAGCACGGCCCACATGGCCGCCATTTCAATTGTGTGCGGGGCGATACTGACACCCTTTAGGCGCTTGCTGTTGAAGTCTTTTTTATAGATCTTGATCTCTTCGTTCCACTTCGTGATGTACGGGATATCAATGCGCACAGTCCGGTCGCGCAGAGCTTCCATAAATTCATTGTCTTGAAGCCGACGAAATTCCGGTTCGTTCGTGTGACCGATAATCACTTCGTCGATATGCGTTTGCGCGAATTTTTTCGGTTTGACTCGATGCTCTTGCGAAGCTCCAAGTAAGTCATAGAGAAACGCCACATCGAGCTTCAAAACTTCGACAAATTCAATCACGCCTCGATTGGCAATGTTGAATTCACCGTCAAAATTGAAAGCGCGCGGGTCTGAGTCCGACCCATACTCAGCGATCTTTCGGTAATTCAAATCGCCGGTGAGCTCAGTGCTATCCTGGTTCTTTTCATCTTTTGGCTGAAACGTGCCAATACCCACGCGATCGGCTTCGCTGAGGATGAGACGCTTCACACGAACGTGATTAAAAACGCGCTCAAGATTGCCGTTATATTTTTCGAGCAGCCGCTTGAGGATGTATCGGCTCGGAGGGCAGAGCTCGCCTTGAATCTGCACTCGAAAGTCATCTTTCATGCCTCGATTAAATTCATCACAAAGTTTCGGCCGCATTTCTTCAGGCACAAGTAGAAGGGGTTCTTCGTGCATGGGGCTCGGAAAAATCCGCACGCCTTTGCCGAAAATATCCTCGTGTTCGCCGGCTTCATCAAACCATTCGAATGTGTACACCGCGCCCTGATCGGTTTTCGAATAGGCCTCGACGCCTTTTTTTAACATCCGACAAACAGTTGACTTCGCACTGCCCACGGGCCCGTGAAGAAGTATGACGCGCTTTTCAGCGCCGTAACCTTGAGCGGCGGCCTTTAGAATGTTGACGAGTTTCATGAGCGGTATATCAAGGCCGAAGACGGCATCGCGACCGCCGTTGTCTTCATCATCGAAAAATTTGTAATGAAGCACGTGCTTTTTTACGTCGACGTACTCCTCGTAACCCTTTTCAACGATGAGGTCGTACATGCGCTGAAACGCATTTCGCGAAATCTTCGGGTTGCGCTTTACCATTTGAATATAATCGTTAAAGCTCCCAACCCAATTGAGATCGCGGTACTCTTTGGAATTCTGCCAATCCCGCAATATAGTCTGAAAGTTCAGATGACCCCAGTCATTCGACATTTCACGCTCCCAAGAGGCATTCATGGCTTAAAAGGCTCCCGTCGCCTCTTAAATTAAATTATGCCGGACGGATAAATCAATTACGACCCAATGTCTCAGATCTAGACGTTCGCCTATGTTCTAAATTCTTAACTTTAAAGGAATGCGGTGCCTTTAAAGTAAACGCGGATTTTGCACCCGCAATTTGATTCTTAAAATTGAATAAATTCATTTGCACTTGCGCCGTCGGATGGTCGATTTCAATTGTTCTTGAATCGCCATTTCTCGATAGCCATGTAACTTTAAGTTGACTCCGTCTATTCTCGCAATTTTGTGGATAGCCGTACTTATCTTGTACACATTGCCAGCCGCCGGTCGCAGGTGCGTGATCGAATAAAATATCAAAAAGCAGATTCGGTTCGACCGGGACTTTTAATATCACTCGCATGGCTCGCGCACTCGCCACCGTGTGATAAAGCGTCCGGCTATCAACGCTCAAGTAGTCCATGTGCCTGCCATTGATCGCGACACTCCCCAGGTAAGTCCCCATCGCAGAGGTAATATCGAGACGCAATTTTCGTTCCGAAACTGCGGGAGCATTGACGGCCTTGATCGCGACATTGACGATGCCAGAGTGCTCGGCCCTTTTATCGCGTACAAGTACTTTTGCCTGCCACATCCCCTGATCAATTTGAGAAAAATTTCGCGGCGTCGTCGCACAACCGCATAGCAAAAACAGAATAATAGCGCTCGCGCTATTCCGCAGAAGCCGATGCTGGTTGACGAGTGTGGGTCGGCACCAAAGAGAGAATTTTTGCTCTGATTTTATTTGCTTTAGTTGGGTCATTCTCATTTTCCGCCGCTTTTTCGTACATCTCTTTGGCTTTGTCAGTCAACTCAAAGACATAGTAAGCGTCGCCGAGGTGTTCGGCAATTACACTTTCATCGTTTTTGAGTTTGTACGCGGCTTGCAGATACTGAATCGCATCGCCCACATGACCCTCTTTGAACATCACCCATCCAACCGTGTCCAAAATGTACGGATCGTCAGGTTGCAACTCCATTGCTTTTCGCGCCATTTGTTCAGCTTGGCTCAAATTTTTACCCTCTTCTGCGTATGTGTACGCCAAGTAGTTGAGCGCTTGCACGTGATCCGCATCGAGCGAGATGATTTTTTTCATTTGAGCGATGCAATCAGCGGTACGACCGGCATGATCGTAAAGCGACCCGAGGTAAAAGCGAAGCTGGGTGTCATCGGGGAATTTTTTAACAGCCCCCGAGAGCAAGGCGATGCCCTTTTTGTATTGGTGCTCGTCATCGAGAATCGAGGCGTCGAAAGCATAAAATTGCGGGACGTCACTGCGGGCCGCAAGAGCCTTTTCAATCAGCGCGGTCGCGCCCTTGTCATCGTGCATTTTTCTGAGCAAATAGGCGGCATGCACAATGGCGTCGCCGTAATGCGAACTTGATGGCGCGATTTTCTCGTAATTATCTACGGCGAGCTGGCCGTTGTTTTGCTCCTCGTAAATCGCTCCCAAGTAAAAGCGTATTTTGCTCGAGTTCGGTGCCGATGCCAGAATTTCGTTTAACTTATCGATGGCCTCGTCATAATTTTTCTGTTCGATCAAAATGAGGGCGATTTTAAGTTTGATATTAAGATCGGTGGGTTCGAATTGCTCGAGGGCCGATAGATACTTTAATGCCTTATCGTAATTTTCTTTTTCAAGGTAGGTTTGACTGAGTTGATACGCGACATCTTGATTCGGACCGAACTGTTCTTCAAACGACTCGAGAAGTTTCGTCGATTTATCTTCATCGCCTTCAGCCGTGTACAAATCCGCCAGCGCGAGGGCGCTGTCTTCATAATCGGGCTTATCTTGCAAACTTTCAGTGAAGGCGTGCTCGGCTTTTTTATATTCATCTTCGCCCTGGCTGACCCGCATTTTGCCGAGATAAAAATACGCGAGATACGCTTTGTCTGTGCCCGGCACCTTGGCGGCTTTTATAAAATATTTTTCGGCATTGGCGTAATCCGCCTCTTCGGCTTTGACTGCTCCCAAATAGATCAGCGCTTCGGCGTTTTTCGGATTATGCGTCAACACCGCCTGATATTCATTTTCGGATTGATTGTACATTTTAAGAGCTTGATAAAGCCCGCCGAGAAAAATATGCGTATCGTCGTTTGACGGGTCCAGTTTTTCGGCTTTTTGGGCTTGATCGAGCGCATCGGTCAAGAGGCTCTCTCGCAAATATTCGCCCGCCAGCCGCAGACGCACAGTCGCGGACTTCGGGTCATACAGCGCGGTCAACTTGAATTCTTCGACAGCTTTTTTTGAATCGCCATTTAAACTATAAGATTCGCCGAGCTCGTAGTGGTAATCGGCTTCTGTACGCATATGGAGCGGGCCATTGGCTCTCGCTGCGGCCGCGTCACTTGGCGGCGACATCGACTTTGGCGCCGGGTTTAGATTGCTTAATATCGGATTGGGCACATAAGCCAGACCGTTGTCCGTTTTGACGGTCGCACATCCGAACAAAGCCGGTATTAATACGAAGACCGCGACGGTAATAATTCTTTTATACAATTTGGCCATCCCTGCGCCTTTTTTTGGAGCGCCTTTTCTCACAAAGAGATCGGCGTTACGCGGATGGATCTTTAGAATCGGGCTGCGAAATGCTTATGGCCAAGCCCTCTGGACAGAGCCGATATCGTCACCTTGAAATTTGACGGCGACTAGACGACCCGACGGGCTGACCGTAAAGTCATGGCTTTGCGTCTGCAATTTACCATCAGGGCCGGCGGAGTAGACGACGACAACCCGGCGATTCGATGAATCACTGAAGACGCGGTACAGATATTCGTGTCCCCACGGATCAAGGGAATCCGATAGTTTCATCGGTCGACTGTCTGGTTTTGAGGCGAGTTGCCGGACTATAGTCTTGTCTGAGTCGAGTCGGCTGATTATTTTTAAGCCAATTGAATCGCAATCAACTTCAGCTTGATTGAGTCGTTGCGCGCTTATCCCGTGAGCTACAATACCACTCACCAGAATAAAGGACCCCACCACCAGGGCAAACAGTGAAAATGCGTCAAACCCACTAAACTCATGTAATGTTTGTTCTTTTTGCATTCAAATCCATCCCGATAGGGTCCTCTTTTATCTTTTCGGATGGATTTTTCAGGACTTTAGTCAAAACTTTAGAAATTTAGTAACCGTCGAGTTTCTTGACATAGTCGACCTACTTGACAGGCCGTGACAGCGCCGGATATGTTGCGCCCGGGTAACTGATCCGAGAGGGAGGCTGTTCGGTGGTTAATCAAGAAACAATTATGGCGGGAAAAGCAAGCATGAGAACGAAAATAATCAAGAGATATCAAAACCGAAAGCTTTATGACACCCAGCAGAGTTGTTACGTCACCCTGGACGATATTGCTAAGATGATTCGCTCCAACGAAGATGTGATGGTTATCGACAACAAAAGCAAAAACGACATTACGGCCGCTACTTTAACCCAAATCATTTTTGAATCTGAAAAGAAAGTCGCTCAATACGCACCTTTGTTTACGCTTCGCGAAATCATTCAGACCGGTAACGGTAGCATTTCAAACTATTTGGCGAAGCTCGGAGCGTTCCCTGCCGATTATGCTGAAAAGCAAGCCGCGCAAGCTCGTGAAGCGGGTCTCGACGCTTCGATGAAGGTCAATAAACCGTCTTACGACGATCTTAAGCAGACGCTCGATGAGCGCGTGGTTTCAGCAGCGGCTGCGACCAAAGCGGCTAGCACTGCAGCTGCGAAGCCTGGCTTCACTAATAACGTAGAAGTCACGCCCGACCTGCCGACTTCAAATCGCGGCCTTAATAATTAAGTTAGCTCGCAAGCTTAGTGAAATGACCGCCAGATGAAGAATGTCTTTTTCTGGGGTTGAATTGTAAAGCTTTGAGCGGCGCGCCTATCGACCGAAGGCAGGCCGGCCGAGTTCAAGCCTTGCACGGACACATTGTAATTTCCGGTTTTTAAGTAAACGCGCGCGACTTGAAACGATTGCGGCAATGTCGACCATTGGCGAAGGTCGGCGCGATCAGAAGCTTGCATCGCAATATCCAAAATAGCTCCGAGCGCTTGATTTTTCTGCGCGACCTGATCGGCCACAACTTGTTTTGCCACATAACCGGCCACTTGTTTAGCCACAAGGGTATTGTACTCGTCGTCTAAAGTCTTTATCGCCGCTCTTTGCACGCTGTACACTTCTTGTGTTTGTACCGCCGGCATGCCGGCAATATTCATTTCTGCTGAAACTGTTTCGCTCGGTCGCGGAAAAAGCTCGGGCAACTCCGGCGCCTCGGGCCTCGGGTACTTTCGTGGGGCCCAGCCTTGTTCATAAATTAAGATGAGTTCGCCGTAATTCGGGTCGGTCCATTTTTTATCGAACGGAATGCCAAATTTTTTTGACCATTTGCGGAACTTGCTATGGCGCTGATCGAGATAGGCGGTGCGCACCAGCGCGGTTTGCAGAGACGGGACACCCGGGTTGAGCTTGTAGGCCTTTGAGTACTCGATGTAAGCGGAGTCGTAGTTTTTGTCGTCCTCCCACATCATGCCGCCGAGGTAAAGCGCCATGGTGTTTTGATCGTACGACCTGTTTTCTTTTAGGCGATAGTAATCAAGCTTGTCATTCATGGCGCGAACTTCGACTCGCGCGTCGTCGTGGTCGCCAAGCATGAGGTAATTGAGCGCCTCCATTAAATTTACGAGCAGATTTTCATAGTCTTCGCCTTTGTACTGCACCATCTCTTGCGCAAAAAGCAGCGAACCGGCTTCGCGGCTCACACTGAGATAATCTTTCACATCGGCCAGCTGATCCGCTCTATCAAAATACCGGTTGCTCGCCTTGTATCGGCCTTCAACTTGCAAGCAGGTCGCGTAGTCAAACAGATAGACAAGCTGATCGTTGCCGCGCTGTTGGGCGAGCTTTTTTAGATCGTGCGCGGCGGCCATTGGGTCACCACTTTCAAGAAGATGGCGCGCTTGATTGACGTTATCTTGATAAGTGGCACATCCAGCCGCTGTCATTGCGACAGCGGCGGCTAGAATTGCAAATACCCGTCGACTTCGCCAATGGCGGATCATAACCCGACGTAGTGCTTTTTAAACAATTTTCGAATTTGTTTTTGATCGGTCCAGACGATGAGGCCCTTTGAAAGGTTCGTCATTCTGAGAGTGATTTTGTAATAAATCGATTCGTTGTTGCCGACTCTTTGTTTGATAGAGTCAATGCGGCCATCCAAAATAAGATCGGCGCCGACTTGATGGCCCGTGCTCTTTTTGGAAGTTCGCGACGTGGTACCGGAGTTTTCGTATTGATATTCGGCCGCCATATCTTCGCGCGCCGATTTATCGATAAACTGAACCTTACCGCTGTTTTGCAATTCAACCGTGATCATATCCGTGATGCTTTGTGTATCAATTACTTCGCTTGTTTTGTTTTGAAGGCGTGTGACGAGAACAATCGGCGGACGAGACGCATCGGCAATATCCGGGCTCGCGAGCGCGCTCGCGACCAATGCCTTAACTGCGTGCTGCATATCCGTTTCAGACCAACGATCATTCATCAAATTCGTGCGATTGACATCCGAATCGTAATTACCGTTAACGAAAGCCGTCGGCCCGCACGCCGCCATAAAAAGACAAGTTGCAGATAAGAAAAGCAAAGAATATCGCCCCATAGTCAACTCCTGGTTGGAACGACTATATTATCACAAAAACTATTTCGTGCTAGTTGGAGATGTGCGGAAAAGAATCGGTTGATTCGACCTGTTAACCGAAAGCCCGGTGACGTCGAGGTTTTTATTTAGACGCACATTGACTCCGTGTTCGCGGGCATTTTTCAAGAACTGACGAATATACTCTTGCTGGTAGGCCTGGTCATAATCTTTCAGCCACTGGTTTCGTTGCAGCATCAAAGAAACCCGCTGATCGGGCGTCATTGGCTGGAAGGCTTTGGGCATCTCGTCATGCGCCACGTCTTTGGCATTATTCTGTTGTTGAAGAACGAGCGGGATGGGGGCCGACCCATCTTGCTCAAAGTCTGTATTCGACAAAGAGTCGGCGCCTGCGTTGTCTTCTTGCATTGTTTCTTTTTTCAACTGCGCGCGGTTGGCCGTGTCCTTTAAATCGGTGTTGAGTTGGCGCTGAAGCGATGGCTCTTGCGACGGTGCCGCATTCACGGCCTCATGCGACGCCATATCCTTTTGATCGTTCGTTGAATGCATATACCCGGCCAATGCACCGACCGCTAGGCCGGCGGTCAGCAGCCACTTACCGGCTGTACTACCGTTTTCATTACTGGCATTCATGCGCTACTTATCGGCTCGCACGCACCGGAAGTTGAATTACGAACTCGGTGCCCGATCCAACTTTTGAGTGGACGGAAATCGTGCCGCCATGCTTAGTGACCACTCCGTAGGCTATACTCATACCAAGGCCCGTGCCCTCGTTGACATCCTTTGTTGTGAAAAATGGGTCAAAGATCTTCTGCGCCACTTCGTCGGGCATACCCATCCCGTTGTCTCGAATTGAGACTTCCACGACGCCCGCCGATACCGTACGAGTCGCAATTTTGATCTCACCGTTTTCAGGAATGGCTTGAATGGCATTCGTTAAGATGTTCATAAATACTTGGTTCAACTGACTCGGATAACACAACACCGGTGGGAGCTTCGAAAAATTTCTTACGATGTTGATCCGTGATTTGAATTCACCCTGCAAGAGGGCGAGCGTTGACTCAATCCCCTCGTGAATATCCACTTCTTTGAGTTTTGCTTCATCTAATCGAGAAAAATTGCGAAGGCCGATCACGATATCGCGCGTGCGGCGCGCCCCTTCTTCGCATGACCGAATGAGCTTCGGCATATCTTGAACTAAAAAGTCGAACTCTTTTTCTTCTTTTGCCGTTCGAAAATTCGGCGCGGACGAATCCGCCATATTCACTAAATCGATGAGGCGCTGCGAGTAATCGCGCAAGTGGGCCATGTTACTGTAGATAAAGCTGATCGGATTGTTGAGTTCGTGCGCGACACCAGCCACCAATTGACCGAGACTCGCCATTTTTGCGGCGTGCACCAGCTTCGCCTGAGTTTCGCGAATCTCCTGATTGGCGCTTTCAAGCTTTTTGATATTTTCTTTCATTTCGTTCTGCGAATCATATGCGCGTTGAACCATTTCATGAAACGCGCTTGAAAGGATGCCCAGCTCAGTGTCGGAGTAAAAGCCGGGCCGTTCCGGCGCGGGGGCCTGATTGAGATCAGTGTTTTGAACAAGGTCAACCAATTGATTGAGAGGTTGGAGCAACACCTTTGACAGCACAAAGCTCAAAACGATGAGCAATAATATGATTGTCCCGACAACAGAGAAAAAAGCATAATTGACGTTTCTTAAAACCTCATTGGCGGCGCGTTTTGAGGCGCCAATTGCGAGTAAGAAGTGTTGCTCTCCCCATGGGATCTTTTCAACCATGAAGCCATAGGGCACACCGCGAATGTTGAGGTCGAAAAGCTGAGGCCGCTTGCCGGACAGATGATCAGAGAAAAACCCGGCGCGATAATGGGTTAAATCATCGTGGCTTGCGATGGTTTTCATGCCGTCCTGGCTGGCAAACGCGACTTCTATGTTCATCCGGTTTTTTAAGTTCGTCATGAACTCGGTATTGACGTTCAGAACTTCTTCGATATAGCCCACGAGTGCGCCCGATGAACTTAGGATTTTGGCGAAAGCCACAAGGTCAAGGCCGTTTTCGCGATTGAAATCAACGACGGCGAGCTGGTCGTGCGTTGAGGCCAACTTCAAAAAATCATTTGATAAATATACATCTCGCCCCTCAAGTTTGGCATGCCTTTGTACGTTGCCTTTTCCATCCACGTAAAGCGAAACATTGAGCCGGCCGTCTCGGCTGAATATCGACAATCGATTGGCGATTGCCCCAGCGCCCTTCAGCCAGCGAGCGGAGAGATCGCGAGCGGCGTCGATCTCGTTGGTGGAGAGATAATAGACCAGCGTGCGGTCGTGGGCATGGGCCGAGTTTCGCGCGAGCAGAGTTTTCTGAAATTCTTGAAAAATAGAATCGATTTCACGCTGATTGCCGCTCAATCGCTGGGCGAGCTCTTGATCGATCGCTTCTTCGTACTTCACGAGTGAATAGCCCGTCAAAAATGCCAGCGGCACGATCGAAAACATAAGAAGCCACATCATCAGAATCGTTCGAAGCGAGCGCGGCGGGCGCCGCACATTGATTTTACTGGTCGGTGTTGTTGTTTTGGTCATTGCTTTGGGGTTCCGGTGACTGCTCCTTCATCCAAAGGATAATGCGAATTTTGCCCTGAGGCATGACTCGCTGGTGCGCTGTTTTCAATATCCGGACTGGACCATATCCGCCCAAAGTCTTAATTAATGCGTTGAAATTCTTCTCGGGGATAATGAAGTGGAAGTAGGCGCCGCTTGGGTTGACCTTGCGCCAGCCGAGTTCTACCTGACCGGCCTTGTAACCGCCAAGGGCTAAAATCTTCTCACGTACTTCGGGGGCAACGGAGTCGACATCCGGTAGGGCCATTAACATACGGTACAAAAGGCCCTTTAAATTCGCCGGTGCTCCCGTCGTTTCATCAATAAACTCGACATTCGATGGGAGTGTTGCGGCGAACGAAGACGAGGAAGTCTGCGCCTCTGTCGACGGCTTCGGCGCATTTGCGTTTATTGCGTTCGACGCCACTTTGATCGGAGCAGACGGGGTTGGCCCTCTGGTTCCTTTTGCTGCTGTCGCCTTTTGGTTTGTCAAAGGCGGAACTGACGGCGGGGACACCGGCCGGGTAACGTCTTGATAATTACGAGGCGAGAGTAATGACGGATGACTGATTTGCACGAGATACGCTGTGCGCCGTTCGATTTTTTGCCAAGGTAACGTAAGGGCGAACACGGCAACGAGTGAAGACAAAATCAACGCTTGCGCTGTCCACTGAACGACGTCAGGCCAGTTGCGGTATCTCAGCTGTTCGATCGAATCGGCAATCGGTGAAGAAGTCGCACGAAGCCGCTCCATTTGAAGCATCGAAATTCTCGAACTTGAGATCTGATCGCAATACGACATCGCCAGACGGATTGAATCGAGGTCGCGCCGAAGATCGTCATGAGAATTCAGCCCGGCTTCAACCGCGTGCTTTCGATCTTTGTCGAGCTTTTCTTTCGCGTACTCATAGAGCAGCTCTTCGCACATAAAACGTGAGAGCTGTCGCTTCGGTCGGTTCAGCCGCTCTTCAGGCATGACCGACCCCCGCTTGTAGCACATGGCCAAGCACTCTCAGTCCGCGCCCGACACGGTATCGAACCGTACCAATTGGGACCTTCATTCCGTCCGCAATCACTTGATCTGAAAATTTTAATATCGCCGAGTAGACAACCGTGCGAAACTCGCGATCGTCAGCTGTTTTGCGAAATTCGAACCACGGCCCCCAATCGACCTCATCAGCCGTGACAAGAGCTCCCGCTGTAAAGCTGAGACTCGATGGCTTTGTCGAAGCCTTAGTTTTTTTAAACTGTTTTTCAAGCTGACGAACAATTGCCGTATTTTCAGAAGAACCGCGTTTTTTTTGCCCCTGCCTGTACGAACGCATAGTGCGCGACGTTGCCAGCATCGCTTTCGTTTCATCCAGAAAAACAAGATAATAAAAGAGCGCGATCTTTTCTAAAAGCGCGTCTGCAAGCATCAATCAACCGTGAGTTGCTTGAGTAGATCCATTTCTTCTAGAACTTTGCCCGAGCCGAGCACAACACAAGACAGCGGATTTTCAGCGATCGTAACAGGAAGGCCTGTGCGCTCGCGTAACAAGACATCGAGGTTTGCCAAGAGCGCCCCGCCACCCGTGAGCACGATGCCATTATCAACAATATCAGAAGCCAATTCTGGAGGGGTTTTTTCAAGTGCCGTACGTACCGCATCGACAACTTCAGACAAAGGATCCATCAATGCGTCATTGATTTGCGAACTCGATATTTCAATCGTCTTCGGCGCACCCGCGACTAAGTCACGGCCTTTGACTTCCATATACTTTTCTTCTTCAAACGGATAAGCATTGCCGATTTTAATTTTAATATTTTCAGCGGTGCGCTCGCCGATCAAAAGATTGAATTGCCGGCGAACGTAGTTGACGATGGCTTCGTCGAATTTATCACCCGCGACTTTAATCGACTTACAGTAAACGATACCACCGAGCGAAATGACCGCAACACCTGTTGTGCCGCCACCCATGTCGACGACCATGTTACCCGTCGGCTCGGTGATCGGTAAGCCCGCGCCGATAGCAGCGGCCATTGGTTCTTCGATCAAATACACTTCACGCGCGCCGGCGGCATGAGCCGATTCTTTCACGGCACGCTTTTCAACCTGCGTGATGCCGAACGGGACGCAAATGATAATACGTGGCCGAACTGAAATTCGGCTGCCGCCCTGGCCCATCGATTTTTTGATGAAGTAGTGGAGCATTTTGCTCGTCACTTCGAAATCTGCGATCACGCCATCCTTAATCGGACGAATCGCAACGATACTGCCGGGGGTCCGGCCGAGCATATCTTTGGCTTCTTTGCCGACAGCCAGGACACGGTTTTGCATCCCGCGGTAGTTTTTCTGCACGGCCACAACCGACGGTTCGTTCAAGATAATTCCGCGTCGTTTTGCATAGACGAGCGTGTTGGCTGTGCCGAGATCAATAGCAATATCGTTCGAGAAGTATTCAGTGACTTGTTGAAGTAAACCCATTTTTTAATTCTAGTTTCACCGCGAAAACAGAGTCAACCGATCATTGACTCTTTTATTGAGGATCATCACACTACTCGCACACATGAGAGACGCGAGTGAAAATGCACTTTTTCAAACCATGCGCGAGGCGATTAAAAAAAATGTGGACAGTTATTCGGAAATTTTACAAATTTTGCCGGCTCCGCATGCGCTCGCCGTTCGGCTAGACGATCGAATCAAATGCGTTCTCACACTCGAAAATCACCGCGCCACATTGACGATGGTTGATCCTGAAAAGAAAATTGCAACCGACATCGAAGTTGTACTTTTTTCTGAATCCATCCGAAGACTTAGCTCTCAAAAATTCAATGATCTCACTGGTTTATTGAAAGCCTTGGGCAGTCTTGCCGTTCGCGGCCACATTCGACTTAACCCCCTGTGTTCGGTCCGCGAGCTCAATCGAAAAGGTTATCTTTTAGCGATTCAAAAGTTGGGTTCTGCGCCAGCCCATTTCATACTGGAGATGCTGGCGCACCGCTTCAACTTCTTGCAATCGCTGCTGATCGCTCCAACCGAGCTCGTGTTGAAAAAGCTGCGCAATCTCGTCCAAAAATAAAAACCCGTGATCTTGTCGCGCCAGAAAAAGCGGTGAGCGTCGCAAGTAAAAATCAAGCAGATGCAGGCACATGGTCGAGTGAATCGCGTGCAGCGCTTCGAGTTGCCAGACCCTGTGCACCCCTTGAGTTTGCGGCAAATAGCGTTCGAGCAATACCCGCGCTTCTTCGCCGTGTCTTTCAACCAAATAATTCACCATGCTGATTGGGAGGCCAAAGTCGTGAGCCCAATCACTCACCTTTCGCCCCGCCATTGCCCTTGCGGTTTGACTGGCAAGCGGGTTGAGCGGCTTGAGGGTTTGATTGCGCGAAAAACGAACTCGATCTTCGAGCGGGAATTGCGTGAGCGCCGCCTCCACCGTTTGCTCGGCCACTTTGCGGTAGGTCGTGTATTTGCCGCCGGCTACAAACGTAATATTGCGGGGGTCTTCGATGATCACGTGCTCGCGACTCGTTTTACTTTCGCTGGCTGATCCATCGTCAACAAGCGGGCGGACCCCCGAATAGCTGGCCACAATGTCGGCTTCAGTCAAATTCGCACCCGAAAAATAGCGATTCGCCACGTGAAGCAGGTACTCAACGTCGGAGCGAGTGGAGCGAACCGTTGCGGGGTCGCCATCAAAATCCGTATCCGTTGTACCGACAATCACCATCTCATGTCTCGGGATTGCAAATACGATTCGTTTCTCGTCGTCAGAAATCATGACGACGGCGTCGTGCACCGGCAAACGACTACGCAAAAATGTGAGGTGAATGCCCTTCGACGGCCGCAGAATCGGCCGCCACTCGTGAAGAATTTGGGAGGCCACAAGATCTGTCCATGGCCCGACTGTACTGACAAAATGCCGCGCCGAAATTAAAAATTCTTCGCCGGTTGCCTCGTCGCGTGCTTTGAGTTTTTTAACCCGGCCATTTTCAAATTCGGCACCTATCGCTTTCACATACGACGCCGCGACCGCGCCGGGTGCGCCGCTGCCAAAACCCGCAACTGCCGAACGAAGAGTTTCAATGACGAGGCGATCGTCATCCATATACGCGTCAGAGTACGCGTAGCCGCCACAAAGCTCGGTACTGTTTAACATCGGCACTCGATGAAGCAGCGCTGATTTGCTAAGCCGTTCATGCATCTCGGGCATTTCGAAAGTCGCGAGTGCATCGTAAAGCATCATACCAAGGCCCAGCTTGAACATGCCTACGCGCGAATGTTTATAAACCGGCAGAATAAACCGCAGCGGATGGACAAGGTGCGGCGCCATCTCGAACAAACGACGGCGCTCCTGTAATGCTTCGAAGACTAAATGAAATTCGAGATTTTCGAGATAGCGAATGCCGCCGTGAATGAGTTTACTCGAGCGTGAGCTGGTGCCACCGGCGAAATCACTAGCTTCGATGAGCGCGACCTTCATGCCGCGGCTGGCGGCATCGCGCGCAACCCCGGCACCATTGATGCCGCCGCCAATGATGGCGATGTCAAATTTCTCGGTGCCAAGCTTGTGAATAAATTGCGGGCGAAGTTTCGCCGACAGCGTGCTGGTCATGAATTGGCATCCGAATACAGCACGCGTTGAAGATGCTTCTCGCGGCGTAGACGTTCGGCGACGTCTTTGAGTTCTGCCTCGACCTGCGCTTCGTCGGCGGCCAATCGCTCAACCCACAAAGTTTGGGTGAGACCACGCGTGAAAAGTTGGGTTTGGGCCAAAAAATAACCCGCAAGGGCGCCGTTATGAAACGCGCCGAAACTCCACCCGAGCGGCAAGTAATGATCAAGCGACTCTTGCCGCCAACTGGCGTGCCACATTTTAAATTGCCGCTCATTTTCGTCTGGTTCGCTGCGCGCAAGGCGAGCCATCTCATATTTGAGTATGAGATCTCCGTCGCTAGGCTGAAGTACGCGAATATCCATCGGTTTGCTTGCTGGTGGTTTGAGCAACGGCTAATGTAGCGTGTATGTTGCCCTTCCCGCAAGAAAAGATCGCACGGATTTTTAAGCAAATCGACCAGGCCGTTGCCGCTGGCGTCGACCGCGTGGCCGCTTTCGATGCCGATGGTACTCTCTGGGATACCGACGTCGGCGAAAATTTTCTACAGTTTAAAATCGCCAAAAAACTTTTGCCGAATTTGCGCGCCGACGCGTGGGAGTACTATCGTGACGTCTACGTGCGCGAAACGCCCGTGGCACTGGTGTGGCTCGCGCAAATAATGAAGGATGTGCCGCTTGAAACCGTGCGTGCTTGGGCGCGCGACGCGTTCGCGACTCTTCAGCCGCCGCCGTTTTTCCCGTTCATGAAAGAACTTGTCGCCTACCTAAAATCGCGCGACGTTGCCGTCTATTGCGTCACCGCCTCGGTCCGCTGGGCCGTCGAACCGGCTGCCGCGGCGATTGGCATCCCGCCCGAAAATGTGATCGGCATTCGCACCAAAATTCGCGACGGAATAATTACCGATGAGGCCGAAGGTCACATCACCTGGCGCGAAGGCAAAGTGACGGGTTTACTTGAGGCGACGGGCCGAAAGCTACCGTTTCTCGCGGCTGGTAATACCATGGGCGATTTAGCGCTTCTTGATTCAGCCAAACGCATTCGCATCGCCAATCTTGGTGCGCCGCCCGGGCACTTCAATCGCGAGACCGAAGACGCGCTTCTTGCCGTCGCAAAATCTCGCGGCTGGCACTACCATTCATATCGGCCCTAAAATCCGCGTCGTCCGCTTTAAAATTTTCGCGCGCACCTTACCCGTGGCGCATCACGGCTTCGATGTCCGCAATTTCTTTCGGGCATTTCACGGTGAGATTTTCATGACCCGATTCGGTGACCAAAATATCGTCTTCGATACGAATGCCGATGCCGCGAAGTTCATTCGGCACATCGGGGCTGTCTTTCGGTATGTAAAGCCCGGGCTCGATCGTCAAAACAAAGCCAGCCTCAATCTGTCGCGGCTCATTGTTGACTGAAATTGTGCCGGCGTCGTGAACGTCCATGCCCAGCCAATGCGAAACCCCGTGCATATAAAACTTCATGTATTCTTTCTTCTCGATGAGATCGTCTTTGCGCCCTTTGAGGAGTTTCTCGTCGATCATCACATCGGTGAGTTTCGAGATCGTCTCTCGCTGTAAACCTTCGCGACTCACCCCCGGTTTTACCATCGCCACGAGCTCTTTCTGCACGTTTAAAACTTTCTGATAAATGCGCTTTTGCGTCTCGCTGAATCGCCCGTTAACCGGGAAGACCCGCGTAATATCACCCGAAAAGTAATTGAACTCGCCGCCGGCATCGAGAAGCAGAAGATCGCCGTCGCGGCAGGTTTGATCGTTAAAGTTATAATGGAGGGTCGTTGCATTTTCGCCACTTGCAACGATGGCATGGTAGCCTTCGCGGGGGCAGCCGCGCTCCATAATCGCGCGCACGAAAACACCATGAAGCGCGCGCTCGTTGATGCCCGGTCGAATGGCCTTCATGACCTCGATGTGAGCTTCGCCCGAAGCCTCGCAGGCTTGACGGTGCCACTCGACCTCCACCGAAGATTTACGCAAACGAAGCTCGCCGATCAGCGCGCGCGGGTCGACAATCGGCAAATTCCCGCGATTGGCGCGTGAGCGCGACCAGGTCAGATCGTTCACCATTTGCAAAATTAGCTCATCAAAGCGCCGGTCATTGTAAAGCGAATAGAAAAGTTGATCGACGTCGGCGAGAAGCTTCGGTAATTCAGCCCGTATCGCTTCGATGGGGTAAGTGGCATCGATGTGAAAATTCGCTTTCGTGCCGTCGGTGCCGTAGCGAAAACCCGTCCAGGTTTCTTGGGCCGGGTCTTTTGACATCACAAACATAACCGTTTCAGGCTTTTTGCCCGGCCGATAGACAAAAACGGAATTTGGTTCTTCAAACCCGGTCAGATAAAAAAAGTTCGATTCTTGCCGGTATGGGTAATTCACGTCGCCATTTCGGATGTATTCGGGGTTCGCCGCGATGACGAGCGCGCCACCTTTGATCGTCGGCGATAATTTTTTTCGCCGCTCTTCAAATATACTCATCGAAAATTGTGGAGTTCGCATAGCCCCGCCTTTGATTTAAAATCCGTATTTAGCAAGTAACTGTTGTGCCGCTTTGTCGCCGGCCGCCTCGCCCGCCGTCACTAAAATTCGTCGCGAACCGAAGTCATCCATGCTGATGCCTTGAGTGTTCACATCGATTTCATCCGTCACGAGCGATCGCGCCTTCCAAATTTGACGGCGAATTTCATCCCACAGCACCATGGTCGATTCGTTCACTTCGGTGTGCGTCTGACTGAATAAATCGCCGTCATCGAGCACGTTCACTAAAATGATAACATTAAACCCTTCACCGCGCAGCCGGCTCACGATGTCGGGCAAGCTGAGCGGATCGGCCATCACGTTGCCGGTTGGTTTTAAGATCGGCGGCAGCGACAGACAATCTTGAACAATCTGCGGGAGTGACCCAGCCGCCGGCAAATCAACCGTACCTTGGTGCAGGTAAAGAACCGGGCAGGTAAACGGCAAGCTGGTTTTCGTGACATCCACGCTGTCCAGATTTTGATTTAAAAAACTCGTCAATATAGACGCCGACTGAGTTTGCCGTTTTCGCGAAAAAAAGCCCGTCGAGTTGAGGTCCAGTTGCTCTAGCTTATAAAGCTTCCACTCCGCTTCATGGATCTGCCCGTGCTGGGCATAGAGTGCTCCCACAAGCGAACCCCATTCGATACCGACCACGGCGTTGATCGGGATCTCGGCTTTCAGAAGCTCTTTTATAACCCCCACATGCGCAAACGCCTTGTAGCCACCTGGGCCCAGAATCACGGCCACGCGCTTATCCGCTTTAGCCAGATTCGACGGGGCCGCGAAATGCTTGATTGGCATATTGTCGTTGTCGAACGGCTCGGCAAAGCCCTTATTGCGTACCCCAAGGTCGCTTCTCGAAGTCAAGGTCGAGCATCCTAATGTCAGTAGGCCGGCGAATGTAAATAAAGCCCGGCAAAATCTAGCGTTGATCCTTCTCAGCGAATAAAAAGTATTCTTGGTTGCCATCTTTGCCTTTGATTTTTGACTTGATCACATTGCGGAGCAAAAATCCAGCTTCGGTGGCGAGCAGAATAAGGTGCTTGATGGCGCGGTCGACCTCGACCTGCGACTTAACAATGCCGCGTTTATCTAAATGGGTGCGGCCAACCTCAAATTGGGGTTTGACGAGCGCAAGCATGAACCCGCCCGGCTTTAAGACACGATGAAGCCCGGCAAATACGTGTTTCAATGAAATAAACGAAACATCGACGACCCCAAGATCAAACTGTTTCGTCATACTCGGCGATTTATCGAGCTCACGCGCATTGAGCTGGCCGATGAACTCGACCCGCGGATCGGCGAGAAGTTTTGCCGCCATTTCGCCTTCACTCACGTCGATGGCGGTCACATGTGCGGCCCCGCGCTGAAGCAGGCAGTCTGTAAAGCCGCCGGTTGAGGCTCCGACATCCAAAACGGTTAAACTGTCGACATCAAACTTTAATTCGTCGAGGGCCCCTTCTAGCTTAAGGCCGCCGCGAGAGACATACTTTAATATGTCGGCGTCGCTCTGCACGCGAACCTCATCTGCGCCTAAAGTATACGGCGTCGATGATTTCGTCACCGACCTCCATGATTTCTTGAGCTCGCGAATTTCAACGGCGCCGGCGGCGATCAGCTCTTGAGCTTTGGTTTTCGACGGAGCAAGCCCTTCATCGACAAGGGCCTGATCGATTCGTTTCTTCACGGTTTGAGCGACGAAAAATACGCGGCCAGGTCGCGAATGTCCTGATCATTTAACATTTTCGCGATGCCACTCATGATGGGGTTTGTGCGCGTTCCGCTTTTAAAAGCGTGCAGCTGCTCGACAATATAATTTTCTTTTTGGCCGGCGAGGTTCGGCCAGTTGTCGTTAACGCTGATGCCGTTCTGCCCGTGGCATGCTGTACAAGTTGCGGATTTCGTTTTACCCGCACTTACATCTCCGCCAGAGCCTGGCCACGCAAAGGCCGGCGCAGAAATCACCGCGACCGCCATCGCTACGACTAAGCCATTAAATTTCGATTTGTAGAATTGCATACGTTGCATTTTGACCACCTTCACCGATACTGTCTACTTCTGAAGAATTCGTTGCGCGCGCGAACTCCGTCCGCATTTGAATGTCCACGCCAGGTCCGATAAACCAGCGAAATCCGATGCCGTGTCGATCATATATGTCGCCTGAATGGGTCACGTCTGGCATCAGCCAGTCGTACTTATAAATGAGCGTGAGCCGCTGATTCACGTTGTAATCAACCCAAACCATTGTGCCTTGCGATCGAGCCGTACCGAGTTCAGTCACGTACGTGCTACTGTTAGCGAAGCCGTTACCCAAATTGTCGTCCCAGTTTCTAGCGGCGTCGTACTCGAGCTTTACATCGATCGGAATTCGATCGTTTGTGGCGCGACCGAGTGATGCAACCGAGTAGAAAGCATAGGCTTCGCGCGACGCAAGAGTTGTGGTCGGTTTAAAATACTGTGCACTCGCGCCCACCATGACCCATGTCGGCATATAGCGCACGTTGAAAAACCCCCCAAGCTGCTCCGCGCCACCTTGAACAAAACTTGTGCCCATGTTGTTCGCGCCGTTAACAAGCGCCATATCATAATGCAATTGCGAGGTGGGAGTCCCTGACAGTTGAGCCCCGGTATCAAACTCGTACCACTGCGTACCAGTCTGCACGCGGGTGTATGTTCGATGTTCGTCGGTTACAATACCGAACGCCGGCCGAATACGCCCGACAATCAAATCATCAGCCAGGTGCGCCTGCCCGTTATGGGGAGCGAGTTCAAACAACGCATAGGCGCTGCGCGTGGGAGCCTGCGACAAACCTGCGATATTTTCATCTAAGACGAGATGAATTCGCCCGTCCGCATCGACTGGAATGTTACCCGCGACAGATCCCGACATGATTGCGGCGCCACCATTTGCCGCCGTCGGCCGCTGCGGAAAATAATCGATCGCGCGAAAATCAGCGGAGGCATAATCTTGCACAAGAAAAGGGTTAATCTTAAAACCGTGCGCGGCGAACAACTTGCCATCGACCGTTCGCGGACCACCGCCCGACGGATTCACGTGGCATGCCGTGCAGTTCATTGTATTGTAGCGAACCGCGTATTCAGGGAAGGCGTGCGCTCGAAAAGAAAATCCTGTGAAAAAAACCGCAGTAACCAAGACTAGGTTCGAAATGTTTGCTCTCATTAGTCCAATCAATAATTGAGTGATGATTAAAATGCACGCGATATTGCAGCCTAGCGACGCCTGCTTTCATTTTTTTTTACGAGCTCGCCAAGTTGGCTCGCCCGCCCATTAAATTTGAGCAAAATTGTCTCACAATCATGCGACACGCTGCTCAACAATTCGCGCGTTTTCTTTTCGCCTAGTATGTATGGTAATCCGTTCTTCTCGGGCCGATCTGGATTGAAATCAAGTAAGTCGTCTGCGATTTGAAAAGCAAGACCCAGTTTTGCTCCGAACTCGCGAATGAGCATTTGCTCTGTTTGCGGCCGTCGTGCCAAAACAGCCACGCCTTCTGAGGCATAACGAATTAGTGCGCCAGTTTTACGTTCGTGCATGCGAAGTAGGTCTTCGGCCGGCACGGCGATGGAACCACGCGCCATTTGCAAATCAGCCACTTGGCCAGCCACCATGCCGCTAAACCCGGCCGCTTCGGCAAGCAGACGAGTGAGCTCTAAACCCAGTTCTGGAATATCTTTGTAGTTCTCGCCGATCACATAAAACGCTTCAGTCAAAAGCGCGTCACCGGCAAGCAGTGCCGTATCTTCGCCGAATAAAATATGATTTGTGTAAACGCCTCGGCGATACATATCGTCGTCCATCGCCGGCAAGTCGTCGTGGATAAGCGAATAAGTATGCACCAGTTCAACGGCAGCCGCATGCGGAGTGACGCGGTTGAAATCAACGTCGAGAAGCTCCGCCGTTAAAAACGCCACGAGCGGGCGAAATCTTTTGCCGCCGGAATAGAGCGAATACTCGACTGACCGGCGCAAAGCCTCTGCGCTCGGCATGAGTTCGCGTGCCCGCTTATGAAAATGGGCGTTTAAAAATGCTTCGAGAGCCTCGACCGCCGCTCGTTCGCCAATCGGCATGAAGTTTAAGCCTTATATACGGGCGTACCGTCGGCATCGACTTTCAGTAGAATTTTGACCTTCTCTTCAGCCGCGGTCAGCGTGTTTTGCAGTTCACGCGACAGTCGGACACCTTCTTCGAAGATTTTGAGCGAATCTTCGAGCGAGGTGTTGCCGGCCTCCATGACCTTCACGATCTCTTCGAGGCGCTCGAGTTTTTTTTCAAATTCCATCTCTAACTCCCGGCGCTTTTCGCGCTTTATTGTTTTATCGTTTCAATTTTTGCCTGGGCCGAACCTTTGGCAAATGTCAGCTCAATGCTCTCACCGGCTTTTAATTGGGCGGCATCGTTCACAATCGATTGATCGGCACGCTTCACAATCGAATATCCGCGCTCGACGACCCGAAGCGGGCTCATCGCATCGAGCCGACCAGCCGATTCGCGCAACCTGCCCGATCGCGAATCAAGAGTCTTCAAAATTGCCGCCGAAAGTTTGAAATCGTCGCTTTCGAGCCGCTTGTGAAGGCGCACGATTTTTTCTTGCGGAGTGGGTATTTTTCGCATGGTCAGATCGACGTACACACTCTGGTCTTCGAGATAACGAAAGACCGCGTTTTCAAGTCGCACCATCAGCTCGTCGTTTCGAAATTGCAAATCGCGTAAAAGCTTTTGTGGATCAACCAATCGCTTGCCGAGCGACACAATACGCTCAGTTCTTTGCGAAAGACCCGACCGCCAGCACTGCCAAAGACAGAGCTTTAGAGCGTCGATACGCTCGAGCGTTTCACCGACGCTTTTTGCGACGAGCTCGGCGGCGGCAGACGGTGTCGGCGCCCGCAGATCGGCGACAAAATCGGCAATTGTGAAATCGATTTCGTGCCCAACGGCCGAGATGACGGGGATGCGCGAAGCCGCGATGGCGCGCGCGACACGCTCCTCATTGAAACACCACATGTCTTCGATCGAGCCGCCGCCACGGCCCACGATTAAAACATCTATGTCGCGAACTTTATTTATGAGCGTGAGTGCTTGCACAATCGAGTCGGCGGCACCGTCGCCCTGCACGAGCGCCGGCGCGAGCGTGATCTTCGCTGACTTGTATCGTCGACCGAGTACGTTCAGAATATCTTGCAACGCAGCCCCGGTCGGCGATGTCACAAGACCGATGTGGCGCGGGTATTTCGGTATCGGCCGCTTGCGTTCAGGCGCGAACAACCCTTCGGCGCTCAGTTTATTTTTGAGTTGCTCGAATGCTTTTTGTAGGGCGCCGGCACCGACAGGCTCCATGTATTCGCAAAATACCTGATAATTGCCGCGCGGTTCGTAAACCGTGATTTTGCCGTGAATGAGAACTTCAAGTCCGTTCTCGGGCCGAAATTTAAGCTTCGAATTAAATCCTCGAAACATCACCGCACTGATCTGCGCGCCGTCGTCTTTGAGGCTAAAATAAAAATGACCCGACGTATGCGGCTTGAAATTTGAGATTTCACCACGCACCCAGATCTCGCGAAACTCGCCTTCGAGGCGCTCGCGAATAAGGGAGTTGAGTTCGGAAATGGAATAGACATGCGGCTCTTCGTGCATCTCGGCGTCGGATACGCCGGCACTTTGCGCTTCATGTGCCTTTTCGCGAGGGCTTTCTAGGTCAAAACCAATTTGTGCGTCTGGTAGTTTCATCCCCTCTAGGGACTACCAGACAAACCAAATGTTTTGCAAGGACCAAAGGCCACCGATAACAAGGCAGGCAAGCGCGAGCCAACGGTGACCGCGCAACTGCTCTACCCACTCTTGCGGGAACATCTCTTCGGCCTTTGCCATGATCGGCATATGAAGCACAAGTGTGACAACCGCACCATAGCCGAGGACAAAAAATGGAAATAAAAAGTCAAGCCTTTCGACGCTCATGCTGCGCGTATCGGTACCCGCTCGAATAAAATGTAGTCCGGTGCAGAACTACGCCCCAACGTGAGTCGAGGTCGCGCGACCGCGCGGGTACCGTGCAAATTTATTTTAACGGCACGCAAATTGCGTTCTTTGTTTTTAATTATTGGGGAATGTAGTATGTGTGAGACGCTTCTGTGGTCACATGAAATGTGAACCCTATGCACTGAGTACGGGGGCTGTCCCTGGCGATGGTGTGAATGCTCACTGCGTGTGAGAATCCTAAAGTCGCCAAATGGCCTACCACCTTAACAAACACGGGTTCAATGGTCATGGTTAGACCACAGAAGGTTTTTCTTCTGCGTAGTGTTCAACCGACTTCAAAACCAAACCATCAGACCGAGTCAGACCTAGAACGGCACGAGCGCCAATCACATTTAGTTGACGTCAACCGTGAAAATTTCTCTGGGTCGTACAAAATTTAATCAGTTTAGGTGCAACTGTTAGGAATTCTTGTGCGAAAAATTTGCTCTGGCTCTTGCAGCGTTTCTTAGCCTTCGATACCATGCGCGCTCATATTGTTAGGAGCCGCAATGTTCAACTTATACCGCACTCGCGTTACAGTATTACTTTTGGTTGGCCTTTTGCTCATGAGCGGAAGAGCAAACGCGTGGGGCGAGTCACCGTTATTAAAAACGCGGTTTCTGCCTTCCTATCTTTTCTATCCGATATTCAAGCGTCACGAAATCAACTACTGCATTTCAATTAAAGATGGGCAGGCCGGCAAATTCACCTACACATCGATTCAAAAGCAAGCGGAAGTGGCGCTAAGTCTTTGGTTAAACGTCGTTTCAGACATCACCGGTCCCGTGCGCGTCAAAAAGGTGAGCTGCGATGACGACAATCTAAATCTAGAGATTTCTGTGGGCCCGTCAGAAAACGAATATTGGAGTTACGCTCGCCCGGAGTTCGACGGTTTCGGTTATTTGTTTCATGCGTACATTAGTACAAACATGCAGTATTCTTTCAACTCGACACAGTTGCCGATATATGATTTTCGCTATTTGGCGCGTAAGTATGCAGCCGATCGGCGAATGGGCTTTGTTGAAATTATGAAGTTTGCAAACGAGAATAAAATGAGCGCCGACGACTTTCAAAATTGGTCAAACGCGCCAAGCGCTGAAGTCATCCGCTCGTCATATGTCGCTCTCATACACGAACTCGGTCACGCTTTCGGACTTTGTGACACAGATTATCCTAACGAA
>DAIDIG010000012.1 GCA_027459485.1 Bdellovibrionales bacterium
GTGTTCATTGTCGTGTTTGCCCCGGTTGTTTTGCAATTTTACTACGGGGGTAAGTGATGGGCACGCAACTTGTAAACGAAACTAAAAACATCTCGATCAGCCAAGAATTGCGGAAGGCAGACACGTATCTTGGCCGGCTCATAGGGCTTCTCGCGACATCCTCGCTTTCAACCGAACAAGCGCTCTGGATCGAGCGTTGCAACAGCATTCACACATTCTTCATGCGATTTCCGATCGACGTTGTCTTTATCGATCGCAACTTGAAAGTGAAAAAGGTGATTGAAAACGTTCGACCTTGGCGTTTCACATGGCCGGTTTGGGGCGCGCACTCAACAATCGAAATGCCGGTTGGGGCCATCCGTCGCGGGCGAATTGAAGTGGGAGATCAACTGCATGTGGGTCATTAGGTTTTATACCGGGCCTCTTGCCGGTAAAAGGCTAACGCTCAAACCAGGTCGCAACGTGATCGGCCGCGCCGCTCACTGCGACGTGGTCGTCCCCGCAAACGGGATCTCAAAAGAGCATGCCGTTATAGAAGTGTATAACGATCGCATAGTCGTCAAAGACCTCGAATCGCGAAACGGCACATTCATCAATGGCGTGATGGTTCGATCTCAAGTGATTTCTTCTAGCGATCGAATTTCATTTCACGATGTCGTCGCCGATGTGGTCGAACGAAAGTCGCGCCCTTCATCGCATGCCCCCGCTCCCGTTTCACGCACACCTGCCCTCGTCGGCTCGCCCGAACAACAGGGGTTCGCTGCACCGGGCGCCGCACAGGTCAGAGGCGGGATGAAGCCGGTACCCCCGACGTTTTTAGCCTATGCACAAAGGTACGCAGAAGACGTTGTGCTACCTGGAGTTTACCGCCTCGGCGAGCTCATGGAATTCCGCTGGGTCCTCGCTTTGTTTGTGGGGTGCTTCATTATTTTGGTCACTTCACTTTCTACAATACCGCTCATGCGGATTTTAAAAGCGAGCATCGAGCAAGAGGCTCACAATCACGCACTCACAATCGCGCGCAATTTGGCGCAAGTGAACCGCGGGCCTTTGCAACAGGGTCTTTCAACATCAGTATCGGTTGACCCAGCCATGCGCGAACCGGGTGTTGACCGCGCGTACGTGATCTCGAGCATCAATCAACAAATCATTGCCCCCGTTCAACAAACCGGCCAATACGTCACGGATATTCCGTTCGTCAACACGGCTGTCAAAAGCGACAGCGAATCAGTCGACCAAATTGACAGCAACAAAGTCGCCGCCGTCGTGCCTATTCGATATTACAACGCGGGTACCGGCAGCGACACGACGGCCGCTTATGCTGTTGTCATATTTAATATGGGGACACTCGCCGTCGATAACGGCCGCACCCTCAGTTTATTTATTGAAATTTTATTTATCGCCGTATTACTCGGCCTGATTCTCTACTTTTTTATGTATCGTTTGATTCGCCAGCCCCTTGTTGAAACGAACAAACATTTGGTGGACGCGATGGCGCCTGGGCACTCCGGTAATGTCACCTCTCCTTATCTATTCGACGAGCTTCAGGTTCTTATTACGAATATAAACAATCTTCTCCACAGACAGGTCGGCGGATTCGGCGAGGATAATTTAAAAAAGATCGAAGCCGATCGCGGCCCTGAAATGCAAAACATCGTCAATGTCGTGGGTTTCCCGGCCTTGACCGTCCAGGCCCATGACCGAGTGATCTCGGCTGTTAACGAACACTTTCTTAATAAGATTGCCCAAAATCAACAATGGGTCGGAATCACGGTCGACCAAATATTAGATCAAGCCCTGAAGCTGAATGTGTCGAGTCTATTAGAAAAAGTAGCGGCCGCCCCGTCTCAAGTAGCCAATGATCAACTCGAGATCGCAAACGAGAACTATGAAATTTCGGCGCAGGGTATTCAGGGGGCGACATCAATTGCCTATGTACTTCTCGTCTTTATACCGGCGACCAAGGAGGACCAAGCCAGTGCGTGAACTTGCGGCTGCCCCTCAAGTCGTTCATACGCTCACGGTACTCAGCGGACCCGATCGCGGTTCTGTATATAAACTGATCTCAGGCCGCATCACGATCGGACGCGGGGCCGAAAACACGATCGTAATTCATGACGACCCGAAAGTCAGCCGTCAACACGCGCTTGTCGTCGTCGGGCCTAGCAGCGTGCACATAACCGACTCCACTGGACGCGATCGCCTAATCGTAAATAATCAAGTGGCGAAAGCATGCGAACTTCAGTCGGGCGCTATCATTCAAATCGGCGACACAAAGCTCATGTTCAAAGCGGCGATCACCAATGTCGTGCAAGAGACGTCACCTGAGGCGCCCCATCAAGACAACCTACTCAGGCCGCAGTTCCCCAAGACAAAAGCACAGGGGAACCGCCCGTTGTTTTATACAATTTTCGGCACCGTCCTTCTTCTCATTATATGGATGGCATCGCAAAAAGGTAAAAGACCCGACCCAACCGCTATCGACGGAGATACGCAAATCCAATCAACGATTAAGACGGACCAAAAAATCGTCAACGATATTGAAGCTGAAAGAATGAAAAACGGGATGAACACACGCCAGTATCAAGAAGCGGACCGGCAGTTCATTCAAGGTTTTCGTGAATACGAAAAGGGACAATACAGCCAGGCCATTTCGTCGTTTGAGGCGTGCATGACGTTGTTCCCGAATCAACAGGCACCGCTTTACGGCCGCTGTTACAATTATTTGCAACTTTCGCAAACTCAGTTTCAAGAGCTTATTCAGTACGAACTGCAACTCGGTGCGGAATACAAAGCTCAGGGCCAATACAACGCTTGCGTCGCCGCTTACCGAAACGTGATGTTCATGGTGAATCAGAATGTGGATTCAGATCAAAAAATTTTCAGTTTGGCACGAGCGGGTCATGACGCTTGCATCGCACTTGGAGGGCAAGACGACTAATGGCGAAAATTAGCGTCTATTTACACGGAGAATTGATTTCTGAACTGGAGTTCGCTCCGGGTCAGGAATACTTTGCCGGCCGCGGCTCACAAAGCCAAATTCAATTGGCGAGCGAGCGCGGCATCTCCCGCCAGCACGTCAAATTCTTCGAGCAAGACGGCGTCTGGCACGCCGAACTCCTTTCGAAATACGGCGGGATGATTCTCGAAAATCAAAACGTCGACCGTATTCTATTAAAAGGCACCATTCGATTTTCGGTGCCGCCGTACGACTTTGTCTTCGAAGAGTCCTCGGCGGGGATCGACTTGACGTCACCGATCCACGATATCTCAAAACCAACACCCGATTTGATAGCACCAGAAAATAATGCCGTTGAAATCGAGCCGAAATCTCCGCCCGCTAAGCCTACTCCGCAAACCACTCCATTTACGGCACCCCAATCTCAGCCACAGGAAGCATTTCGGGATGACCGAACTATGGTTGCCCAGCCGGCGCGATTGATCCCGTATTTAAAAATCGTCAACAACAAGCTGAAGACAGAAGAAGTTTTGAAACTTGAAGGCAGTACGTGGCAGGTCGGTCGCAGCAATGAAAATGAAATCGTGATCAACGACAACGCGATCAGCCGCAAACATCTCGAGTTAATTAAAAAGGATATTCAATTCTTTGTGATCGATCACGGGTCGTCAAACGGTACGAAGCTGAACGGCCATTCCATCGAACCGGCAAGCCCTCAGCTCATCCAAAGTGGTGATGTTCTCACAGTTCGACACCTTGAACTCATTCTTGAGCTTCATAATGCCGAAATTGAAGAAGAAAAATCTCTTTCAATCAAATTCGACGACACCGATTTTGAATTGACTGACGGCGGTGCGCGTACACCAATGACGACGGACCCAATCGAAGGTGTCGTCATGAAAGTCGACCCCTGGCATTCGAAGGAGCAGCTGAAAAAGCGCGCTTTGCCGTTTGGTGTCGCCTTCGCGCTCATTCTCGGAATTTATGGGGTTACGCGACCGAACAGCCAACCTCGCGGGAGTAAGAACAACCCCTCAAAAGCGCCGTCGCTGACTGTCGAACAACAAAAGCAAGTCGCTGATTTTTTCAATCTCGCTCACAATTACTACACGCAAAGAAAGTATACGTTGTGCCTCTCACAACTGGATCGCATGAAGCGATTGGCACCGTTCTATTCAAACTCGAAGGAACTCGAAAACCTCTGCGAACAGGGCCAAGAGGATGAAGCACGCGCCCTCGATCGGCAGCGCCGAGAACAAGAGCAAGAGGCAACACAGGCAAAAATACAGGCCAACGTCGACCAATGCCGAGGCAAGTTGAGCCCATCGATCACCGACGCTCAAATGAGAACGTGCCTCGACCCGGCGATCGAACTCGATCCAGAAAATCCGATGGTTAAAGATTTGCTTCATCAGGCTGACATACGTGAACAACAAGCAAAGTCACAAATTGAACGGGCGCAAGAATATGCCGACCGAAAAGCCGAAGGCAAACGCCTGTTCGACTCGGCTGAGACGGCTTACCGTCGCCGTCAACAACAGCGCGCTCTTGAACAATATAGGCAGTTTATGCGCGGCGAATATCCGGGCCTGAACCAAGATGAAGACGTTGCCAAGCGCCGAATCGCTTCGATTGAGCGCACGATTGACCAAAAAGTCCAAGCGGCGATCAGCGCCTGTCAAAACGATTTCACTAGCGATAATCTCAAGGCCGCTCTGAAGGAATGTGACGCCGCACTCGCCGACCGCCCAAAAAACGAGCGCGCCGTGGACCTCCGCAAAAGGGCCTACGCGCGTCTCAGCGACGAAATGAAAAATATATATGAAGATAGCGTGCTCGAAGAAAATATGGGTAACTTAGATTCAGCCAAAGACAAATGGATGCAGATCGTTCACCACTCCGTCCGCGGCGAAAATTATTACGAGAAAGCTCGCAGTAAGCTGCGAACGTACGGAGTCGATATTTAATTATGATCCGGTTTGAAGAAAAATCTTACAGTGCCGGCACATTTCGTCCGCGACCCGAAATTCATATTGAGCCGGACGGCAGCTTGCTGATTGTCGCGACCCCGTGGGGCGCACGTGCCGCCGCCCGCAAAGCCGTACGCAAGATTCAAGATTATTTCTTATCGATACGTCACGATGTCGAAGCGACGTCGCCTTTTTCGCGCCTCGCCTGCCTCTCCGCCATGGGCAATGATTTGCGCGTGGCCGTCAAGCTTGCGAGTGACTCAATTTACAACGAAGACAACCGAGCCGAATACGTGACCGCAATAGAGCTCTTTGTGCTTGCGCGCAGCCGTGACGAAACGGTTTGGATTCAAGTCGGCCATCCCTTTGCGCTGCTTGATCGCCCCGGCGAAAATCTGATCTCCCTCGGTGGCCAGCAAGACCTGAGCACAGAGTTTTCAAAGCCAGGTACGGTGCTCTCGCCTCTGCCCACGCGATTTGTGGGGACCGAAAAGACCAGCGACTTTGCCGTCGAGTCGATCCGGACGCAGCCTGCGGATAAACTGATATTAGTCTCGAGCTCGTTTGTCCCCGCTACGCTTTATTCTTTGCCGGAATCCGAACGCACCCTACAATCCATTTCAACCTGTCTCGCGGAGAAAAAGAAAAACCAACCTTTTTGGTTGGGACTTTGTCACTTTTCTTGATACTTCGTCAATGTGCGCGCGAGTTCGACTCGCGAAGGCTCTTGGATGTCCAAGATAGTGTCCCACGGTAGACCGTTGCTGAAGTTTTCGCGCACTACTTCGCGCAACAGCTGAACCATTTCAAACTGGCGGGTATTTAAGCGCGAGGCTTCTACTAAACGCGAAAGCTCAGCCCCGACTTGATCCGACAAGCTTGCCTTTTTGCCCAAGTGCTCTCGAGCCACATATGTCCAAACGGGCTGGTGATAATATTTTCCGAGTCGCTGCAGCCTATGCCAATCTTTTTCTTTGAGCGCGCGCCACGCCAGCCACCCGGCTATTTGTAAATCGCTCGGGCGCAGATTTAACAGGCGTGACAGTTCGTCGTCGATATCCGGCGACATTTCGTCATCCGAAAACAAATCTTCGGCGACAAGAACTTTTGCTCGTAAACCTTCAGGCAAACGATCAAAGGGGGCAAGCTTATATTTTCGAATAATGGTTTCGATCGTGGCAACGGGCGTCGCGACTTCAGGGTCGTTGGGAGAAATATTCTGCGCTTCAAACCGATCCGTTAACGAATCGAATATCTTGGGGGTATGGTCGTGGATATACAGAAAATCCCCAAGACGAAAAGCAAAACGAATCGAACCGACCCCCCGCCATTGAGCCCAGCCCGATTCTAATAACAGGGGCCGGTTCTTCGGCCAACTGATCGTCGGCGCTTCAAGTGCCGGGACAAGTGACACGGCCGGCAAGGCCTGCGGGGACTGCTCAATTTCAACTTTGGTATGAAGCAAATCAAAAAGTGTTGCACCCAGATCGGCGAGTGAAACATTTGCGTCGATTGACCAACTGTTGCCGCGGTCTTGATCTTTATGGGCCGGCTTAAATAAGAGAAAAACGCGAGTATTTTCACTGAAGAGATCAAGCGTGTTGATCTCGCCGCGGTTTTCATCCGGGATACCATTGAGCCCTACGAGAACGATGTTTGTAGCTCGCCACAAACGCCGCGACTTCAACAATCGAACCAAATCCGATAGTCGACTCATGAAAATATCGATTTGCGAATCGGCCTCGGGTGATTCGGTTGGGAACTGCAAATCCGGAACATAAATGGTGGCAAAAAAAGGCTGGCCGGGGTGCCTGCCCACCCAGCTACCGAACATTTTGATGGTGCGATTAAAGGGACGATAAAGGCGATGGATGCTCGGTATCACATCGTCATCAAATACCTCAAACCCTTTAGCAAGCCCCGACCTTCGAAAAATAGGCGGCCCACCCGAATAAAGGGCGGTCCGATACCCTTGCTGCAACGCCACTTCACCCAAGGTACGAAAGTGGCCCGAAAGGTAATCCCCCCCGTTGGAGTGAACGTGATGATCAACCGGGTAAAGCCCCGTCAATACGGAAGTCAATGCCGGCTGACTCAGCACTGAAGTCGTGTACGCGTGCGTAAAACGGACCCCATCTTTACACAACTGAGACAGACCGTAAGTATAAACCGCGGCATTTTCGTTACCGGCGCCCGAACAATCGAGTGAGTCGGAGCTTAAATTTTCAACTGCTATGATGAGAAATGACGGTTTTGGCCGGCTTTCAAATACGCATCCCACAAGCCACGAACAAAGAACTGACAATATGAACAGTTTCAGATGCTTTTGCACGATTTCCATTGTGCCAGGTAACGTCTCCTCGTGTCACACATGATATCTTGACCTCGCAAAACGAGACCAGCGATAATTTTTAAACCGAACTCGACGCTTAAGCTCAGGAGGCTCACCGCCATGTTGACGGAAAAGTTTTTTGTTATCGCACAGGCCGTACACGAGGGTACACTTTGGCTGCTTATATTATTGAGCGTTTTCAGTATCGCCTTTATTATCGAGCGATATTTTTCTTTATCGACTGTTTCGCGAAAAAGCCTCGCGATGAACAAGCAACTGCAAGAAACACTTCAGTCAAATAATTTGAAAGATATCGAAGATCTTTCGCGCGACAAAGAATCCATCGAAGGGCGCGCGCTTTCGTATGGCATCCGTCACTCTAAAGAACACGGCTCAAAGGGTCTCGAAGAGGTTTTCGACTCTTACAGTCAGCTCGAGCGTCAAAAACTCGAACGGCGCCTCGGTTTTTTGGCTACGGTCGGTTCAAACGCGCCGTTCATCGGTTTGCTCGGCACAGTGTTCGGCATCATGGATGCTTTTCACGGCCTGGCCACATCATCTGGCGAGATTCAAGCCGTTCTGATCGGGATTTCAAACGCGCTCGTCGCGACGGCGGCAGGCCTACTTGTGGCCATCCCGGCAGTTGTCGCCTACAACTATTTTCAACGTCGCGTTCGTACGATTTTACAAAACCTCGAGAGTACAAAAAGCATTTGTGTCGCTTACGCCAAGGCGTTCAAGCCGTAGTCAACTTGAGTTCTTAGAGGAGTACTTTGAAATATGGCAGCTAAAATCGGCGGCGACGACGATCAACCCATAGCAGACATTAACATTGTTCCCTTCGTCGATATCATTCTTGTGGTGCTGATCATATTTATGATTTCGACACCGTATATCGTGAAGCCCAGCATTCGAGTGAATTTGCCAAAGGCCGCCAGCGGTGAAGACACGAAGCCGTCTCAACTCACTGTTTCTATAACGGCCGATGGCAAGGCCTACATTGGCAACAAAAACGTCACCGATGACGAGATTTCAACTTTCGCCCGCGAAGAAGCCGCCAAGAAACCCGACACCCAAGCTGTCATTTCAGCCGATAAAGACACGCTTCACGGTCGCGTCGTGCAGGTGATCGATCTCATCAAGACCGCAGGCATCACCCGGTTCGCGATCACCATCGACAAAAAGCAGTAGCCTTCAGCCCACACCGAAGTGAAAACTTTTTTGACAGCCATGTAATGACTTCTCGGCTGCCTCCAAAAATTTGTAATTCGTGAGGCCGCACTTTATCATGGCGCCTAATTTAAACCTGAAAAATGAGGTTTGTTATGAACGTGCGTTCAATTCTGCTCGGTTCCCTTTTGTTTTTACCGCTGTTTGCTCAAGGCGTACCAAATACGGTGAATCCGCCGCCCGCTCCAGCGGCACAAGGGCCAACATTCAACGATCGATTTCTCGACATCCTGCAAACGGGCGCGGCAGATCCATGGCTTGCGGAGTGGCTCGCCGACGCCATCATAACGCCGATTCGCCACAGTCTTGATAAACAAGTCTGGCAGACGTTGAATACCAATCCTGTCGGCCGCGCGACACTGATGAAATTGAAGCCTCAGCTTGATGAAATACTTCTTAATTTGCGTCGCAAACACGAATCGATGTTTGGTCGTGCTGAGCCAGGCACCAATGGGCAGTTCCAACACGATTTAGAACTGGCGCAAGAAGTGGCGAGACGCCAGGGCTTCAGCCATGATGCCGTTAAAAATCAACATCTTTTCGTTGGAATCGGCGAAGACAATGCCTATACGTACAGCCCCGTGCTGACGAGCCCTGATTTTCTACTTTATTGGGACTTGCAGAAATTAGGAATGACCGATCAAGACATTCAGTCGGTGATGGGTCATGAATTTACCCACATTCGAGCTCGCCACATTCTCATTGGGCTCACTTTGCAAACAATATTCAGTGCGACCGGTGAAATTCTTATTCCGCACGAAAAATTAGATGTGTTTCGAGCAATGGTTCAAAACGAAGGCCGTAAGCTCGTGACACTCGGCCTGCACCAAGGCGCTGTGGATGAAAAACTCGTCGATCACCTCATAGCTTTAAGCCAAAGCGCTTCAGATTCTCTGAAGCAGCGATTCGCCACGACAGATCGAAAATCCCTAAAAGACTTAGTATCATCGTTGACTAACGCGCTTGGCGTGACGACCACTGAAAGTCTGTCTGCCGATGACGATGATCCGTTTACAAAAATTAAAACCTTTAAAAGCGCCTTAGTTCGCCTGCAACGATCCGAAGAAATCACAGCTGATCGCGGGTCGATTGTGACAATTGGATTTGAGCCCCTTTTTGCGATGATGAGCAAACTCGCTTCAGGCCCGAACGCGAACCCCGCCGCTATATTGAAGCAAGCCAATGAACTTATTAAAAAAGTCGGAGCGACGGGCGCCGATACCGCCTGGCTCGATGACGGTTCGGACCATCCGCCGACCATTTTACGCGCGGCCCAGCATCTGTCGTTTATGTCGACCCAAGCTTATAAAACCGCCTCTGACCCGATTCTCCAGGCGTTCGCCGTTTATTTGAAAGCGAGCCATCAGCTGTCGGACGAAAAGGCCCAGTTGAATGCGTCGACCGGCGAGCTGTCTATTCTTGAGCGTGTGAATTTGAGCCGCCAAGATTTCGTAAAATTCGCTCGCAGCGTTTCGGATTTACTCGTTTTTCAAATCCAAGCCGAGATGAATGACACGACGAAAACTGCCGCTCAGAGGGTCGAGTCGATCGGCAAAATCTTCGATTACATGGATCTTGTAAATGCTGAAGCCATGAACACCTCGGCGCTGCTATCTCCAGATTCAAATGTATCGGCCCTAACTACCGAAGCGATGAATGAGAATAACTTGATAAAAAACCCCGACCTTGCAAAGCCCGGCCGGTTCTTTTACGAACTTCGCGAAATGTTAAAGAAGAGCGCATCACCTGTAGCCAAAATTCTATTGACTCAGTTGGATCAACGAGTCACGCCCTACACAAAGGCCAGCCAAAATTTAGCCGAAGAATGCGCTAAAATTATCAACCCCGCGAAGCCGGATGGGCAAACGGGTCACTAAACGGATCACTAAAATGATGGCCGCGAAATCACTTTTGCTCTTCGTAACCGCATTAGTGATTTCGCTTTCGGCTTTCGGGCAAAGCCCGCCCTGTCGCGATTTTCTGAACGATCGATTGGCAAGTTTGTCTCAATCTCGCAGAAGGTCGGACGCGCTCTATTCGGCTTTGCGCGAAAAAATGGCGCACAAGCTCGAGGGAGTGCTGTACGTGCACAATAGCGGCATCGAATTTTACGGGTCGTTTCAACGGGCGGGCGCCGATCTCAATATTTTGGGAGTCAGTCTCGAAGTAAAGGACGGTCGCTGGGTACAGCGGCGGACAGCGCTTTTTGTGGCGGCTTTTTGGCGAGTGATCAAAGACGAAATGGAGAATGGCACGGCTCAATCGGTCACCATCACAGCGACTGAAATTCGAAATCCGCTTTTCGATAAAATGTTACGCGATTATGGGTTTCAACAGGGCCGCGACCGCGACACGCTCTTTTTAAATTTAAACTCGAGTCGCGAGTAAATCGGCGAGCGAGCGGCGCAAACTCTGCGTTACCGATGCGCGATCAGCGGGGTGGCCAAGAAGTAACTCCATTGATGTCATGACCGATGAGCTCATGCCGCAGGGTTGAATACCGAGAAACGCGGTCGGATCATGCGACACATTCAATGCCAGGCCGTGGTAGGTCACCCATTTTTTGCACGCGATACCGATCGACGCGATCTTTTTATCGCCATTTGCGACCCACACGCCCGTTCGCGAAATATCGTCGCGCTGTTCCGATTGGGTTGTTTCGTTGGGCGCGCCCTTATCGGAGAGCGGCGCCGAACCTTGCGCCTCAATTTTGAATTCGCCCAGAGTTTGCACGATCGCCGTTTCAAGCGCGCGCATGTAGCCATGCAGATCTCGAGCGCGAAACGCCGCACGATTGAGGTTCAAATCGAGAATCGGATAAACAATGACCTGACTCGGCCCATGATATGTCGCGCGACCGCCACGCGAGACTTCGACCACTTCACCCCGCCAACCAATAAGATCTTCGGGCTTGGTCGCACGCCCCGTCGTCACGACGGGCGGATGAGTGCAAAAGACAAGTGTATCCTGAACGTCGCCTCGCGCGACTTGATCCACAAGATCGAGCTGTCGTCGGGCCGCATCGTTGTACGGAATGAGACCCCAGTCGACGAAATTCATAACACTCCTTCGGCACGAACCCAGCGTTAGGTTCGAGTCGCAGCTGCGCCATTCGAAGATTCGGCCCGCGACAGCGGCTTTTGAATCACATGAATCGCGTGACCCAAAGTCGCCTCGGCGGCCTCCATCACAACCTCACCCAACGTGGGGTGTGGATGAATAGTGAGCGCCAAATCTTCAACCCGCGCGCCCATCTCAATCGCGAGCGCGGCTTCGCTGATCAAATTACTCACTTCAGGGCCGACCATGTGAACGCCTAACACCACGTGCGTTTTCTTGTCGGCAATGATTTTGACAAAGCCGTCGGTCTCCATAAGAGAAACCGCGCGACCGTTCGCCGCGAACGGGAATTTACTGACCATCAAATCGGTGTACCCGCGGCCGGCGCATTCCGATTCAAGTAACCCTGCACTTGCGATTTCGGGGTCGGTGAACACAACGGCGGGCACGGTCTTCACATCATAGGCGCGGTTCATGCCGCCGATGACTTCAGCCACAAGTACACCCTCGTGGCTCGCCTTGTGCGCGAGCATCGGCTGCCCGGCAATATCGCCGATCGCGAAAATGTGTTTCAAATTCGTGCGCCTTTGCGCATCGACTTTAATGAAGCCGCGCTCATCCATCGCCACGCCGATTTTTTTCAAGCCCGTCTGGTCGGAGTTCGGTCGGCGGCCAACCGTGAGTAAAATTTTGTCGCATTTCAACTTTTCGATTTTGCCGCTCGATTCGAATTCCACTTCGTATTGCGAGCCGCTTTTTTTGTACGACTTCGCCTTGGCGTTGAACATGACCTGAACGCCACCTTTTTTGAGCTTTCGCTCGACCACTTGCACGCACTCGCGATCGACCACGCCGTTCAATAGCGACCCGCCCGCTTCGAGCACGATCACTTCGCTCCCCAGTTTTTTCAAGTAAGAGCTGATCTCAAGACCGATGTACCCGCCGCCGATGACGACAAGTTTCTTGGGAACTTCATCGAGCGCCAATGCACCGGTCGACGACAGGACGTTTTTTTCGTCAATCGTGAAGCCGGGGATTTCAATGGGACGCGAGCCAGTTGCAATCACGAAGTTTTTGGCGGCGATTGTCGTGCCGCCTTTACCGTCGCCCGAACTCCGTACCGAGATTTCGTTCGGTGAAGTAAACTCAGCTTCACCGCGAATCACTGTGACGCCGTTACCTTTTAAAAGTTGCGAGACGCCGTTCGCCATACGATCCGAGACGGATTGCTTCCACCCCACGAGTTTTTTCATGTTCACTTTGATGTCGGATTTCACTTCAATGCCCATTTCGGGAGCGTCGTGCCGCATTTTCTCGAGAAAGTGCGACGCGCTGATCATCGCCTTCGATGGGATACAGCCGACATTGAGGCAGACTCCGCCAAGATACTCGCGCTCGATAACGCAGGTCTTTTTGCCGAGCTGAGCCGCACGGATGGCGGCAACGTAACCGCCGGGACCCGCGCCGATGACACACACATCGAAATTTTGAGATGCACCCATGATTACACCATATCCAAGACAAGTTGCCCGACGTTTTCAATCCGTCGCAAAAACGCCTTCAAGAAATTCGCCGCAACGGCGCCGTCGATAAGACGATGGTCGCAGGTCGCCGAAAAATTCATCACTTGTGTCGGCACGAACACACCGTCTTTATAAACGGGCTTCCAGTCGATTTTGTACATGCCGATGATCGCGACTTCGGGGTGGTTGATGATCGGGGTCGCATAACTGCCGCCGACGCTGCCGATATTCGTAATGGTGATCGTCGCACCTTTCATATCTTCGAGGCCAATCTTGCCTTCGCGCGCCTTGGTCGCGAGTTCAACGATTTCACGGCTGATTTCAAGAACCGATTTTTGATCGGCGTTTTTGATCACAGGCACGAGCAATCCGTTTGGAGTGTCGGCCGCAAAACCGATGTTAAAATATTTTTTGTAGACGATTTCACCGGCCTGATCGTCGATGCTGGCATTGAACATCGGAAATTCGCGCAACGTCGAAATAAGAGCCTTCATCACAAACGGCAGGTACGTGATTTTCGCCCCCGCCTTTTCGGCCGCGGCTTTGGCTTGTTCGCGCAGGCGCACAAGCTCCGAAACGTTGGCTTCGTCCATAATTGTAAAGTGTGGGACGACTTGTTTCGTCATCTGCATCTGTTCGGCGATTTTGCGACGAATCCCGCGAAGCGGTACGCGCTCTTCGGCATTCGCTTGCGTCGACGCATAAGCCATGCGGGGCACATTCGAGATCGGAGCCCAAGACGGTGCGCCGGCCGCAACGGCGCCTGTTCCACCTTTGCTTTTTGCCACATCGTCGCGGGTCACTCGACCGGCGAGACCGGTGCCGTTGATCACATTGATGTCGACACCCATTTCTCGCGCCAATCTTCGCGTCGCGGGCGTTGCCAGCACACGCGCTTCAGCGGCTGGCGGGTACAGTTCGGCACTCGAATGAGACACCGCCGCGCCCGAGGCCATGCTCGACGCTACGTTCGACGGCTTGCTTGATGCGGCCGCAAAAGCGGGAGTTGAAGCGCTCGGCGCTTTCGATGCAGGAGCGCTCTGAGTCTTAGCGGGAGCGCTTGCGGTTGTCGCAGCAGCACTCGCACCGGCCTCAAGCACCAGAAGCGTCGTCTCGATCGGAATCACGTCGCCTTCTTTTGCTTTCAGTTCTTTCACGACGCCCGCAACCGGCGACGGCACTTCAACTGTCGCTTTATCGGTCATGACTTCAGCAATTGGCTGATCGGCTTTCACCGAATCACCCACCTTCACAAGCCACTTTACAATTTCACCTTCGGTCACGCCCTCGCCGATATCCGGTAATTTAACTTCTTTTGTTGCCATTTATTCCCCACTCGTTGTTGTGCCGGCCAGCTGCGCAGCCGCTGCAATTTCTTGTTTTCTTTTTTCAATTATTCCACGCATAAAAAATTCGCCCGCGCGATACGAGCTTCGAACGAGAGCGCCGCTCGCCACGTATAAAAATCCCATCTCTTCGGCGCGCGCCTTCCACCAATCAAATTTTTCGGGAGTGACAAACTCCTCGACCTTGAGTTTCGTTTTCGTCGGTTGCAAATACTGACCGAACGTCACGACGTCGCATTCGACCTCGCGCAAATCGCTGAGCGTCTTCATCACTTCTTCATCCGTCTCACCGAGCCCCAACATCAAAGACGTTTTCGTGTATCGTGTCGGGTCGTGCTTTTTAACGAAGGCCAAAACGCCGAGCGATTGGGCATAACCGGCACGCGGGTCACGCGCTTTTTTCTGCAAGCGCTCCACCGTTTCAACGTTGTGAGCGAACACATCCGGGCCGGCGTCGACGATTTTCGCGATGTACTCTTCGCGACCCTTAAAATCGGGCGTTAATACCTCGACTAAAAGATCGGGGCGATTTTTTTTGATGGTCGCCACTGTGCGCGCGAAGTGACCTGAGCCTTCATCGGGCAGATCGTCGCGGTCCACACTCGTGATGACGACGTAATCAAGATTCATCTGCGCGATCGCATGCCCGACTTTTTCCGGCTCGTCGTTATCGATCTTGCCTTTCGGGTTGCCGGTTTTTACGGAGCAAAATCGGCATCCGCGCGTGCAGACTTCGCCCATGAGCATGAAGGTCGCCGTGCCGCCGCCCCAGCACTCCGCAATATTGGGGCATCTCGCTTCTTGGCAAACCGTCGCGAGGTTCAGCGACTTCAGCAGTTCTTTAATTTCGTGATATTTTTCGCCTGAGGGAGCGCGAACTTTCAACCACTCCGGCTTCGGCGCGAATCGTTTAGACGTATTGGCTTTGGCTGTATTTTCTTGCATGGGGGTCATCCTACATCTATAGCCACTTTCTGGCAAAGGATCGCGGTTAGCCCCGCACTGTCAAATTGGAGCGCAATGGATTACAAAACTCACCTTCTCGAAGGCCGGTTTTTACGCCGCTATAAGCGCTTTTTCGCCGATGTCGAATTAAGCGCGGGCGGGCGGCGAAAAACGGTGACTGCGCACGTCGCCAATACTGGCAGTCTCAAAGGGGTCTGTGACGAGATTTCGCCCTGCCGTGTCGCATTTCACGACGACCCGAACCGTAAGCTCAAATACTCGCTCGAGCACGTGCAGCGTGGCTCCGCTTGGGTGGGGGTGAACACGCGTCTTGCCAACGATTTGGTGGCTGAGGCGTTCGAACTCAAACAGTTGAAGCATTGGGCGCACCTTGTGGGAGTAAATCGCGAATTCAAACTCAACGAAAAGTCGCGACTTGATTTTCGCTTCACCGATAAAAAGGGGCGCTTTCACTTTGTCGAGGTCAAAAGTGTCTCAATGGCCGCTGGTTTGGTCGCCCAATTTCCCGATGCGCCGACCGTGCGCGGGCAAAAGCATCTCGAAGATCTGATGGCACTCGTGAAAAAGGGTCATTCCGCTGAAATATTTTTTGTCGTTCAGCGCACCGACGCCCGTTCATTCGGACCGGCTCGCATAATTGACCCGAAATACGCCGAACTGCTGTTAAAAGCTCAACGTGCCGGCGTTGGTGTTTCAGCTTACGCGGTCGATCTATCAGCTCGATCGGCGACTATTCGCCCCGAACCATTAAACGTTGAGGTTTAGCTGTCAGCTCGATGCCGGCACGGCAAAATAGCCCATAGCTCGGCTCGACCCAGCCTGGCCTCGCACAGCTCGGCAAACGCACTCTGACCATGAGGAGCTCAGTTCGTAGAACCTGAGCCCGAGGGCGAGGGCGACGCCGCCGCTGCTCCGCTTGGATGCGATTGCAAAATATAATCTACGACGCGTTTAAAAAAATCATACGGATACGCACCATCGATCGCGGCGCCATTCACCATAAAGCCGGGCGTGCCGTCGAAGCCGAATTTTTTGGCTTGGGCCATATCATCGGCGATGCGCTTTTTGACGGTGGCGCCTTTTGCATCACGCTCCACTTTCGCCAGATCCGCACCGACAGATTTAACAGCCGTCTTCAAATATTTCTCGCCGCCCACACGAAAATCATTTTGGTTGGCAAACAGTAAATCATGAAACTGAACGGCCTTTGCTTTGTTTTGAAGCGCGATCGCCTCCATGTACTGAGCGGCCACTTTGCTGTCGGGCGCTAGTATCGGCAGATGTTTGTACACAACGCGAACCTTGTCGCCGTATTCTTTCACGATTTTCTGAATCGCATCCTGCACAGCTTGGCAATGACCGCAGTTGAAATCGGCCCATTCCACAATTGTGACGGGAGCGCCGGCTGACCCCACGAAAGCACGATCGGCCGCGATGTCGACGGTCTGCGGAGACGCGAGCTCCGTCTTCACTTTGTCGAACTCCTTATCCATCTCGGCCGAAATTGAAGCCAGACGCGCTTGCTCTTGTACACCTTGGACCGTATCGAAGAAACCTTTGGGGTCCGCCTTGATCGCAGAAAAGACAATTTCAGGATGGGCCTCGACCACCTTTTTTAGTTGTGTGGGCGACGGGCTGCAGGCTGTTAATACAAAACCAAAACTTGCGATCATTAGGCCTAACGCCGAGAGTATGCGTTTCAAGTTGCACTCCTTTTGAAGTTATTGAACACTGTAATATGTTATGAAAGCTCTGTCCATTCTCGGCCTGACTGCGGCCGCGCTCATCGCTGCGCTCACTGTTTTTTCACCGTCGACGGTTTATGCGGGCGTTTACATTTATTCTAAGCTGCAAATGAAAAACTATGATCAAATGCAAAAGGCGGTGAACGCGCGCGTGCAGCTCGCTGAAAAGGTCGGCGATTCGGATCAGGCCCGCGCGAAAAGCATTCTTGAAGACGCATTGCGGCTGATATTATCCAGGCCCGATTCGGACGACATGGTCTCAGAACTTCTGCCGACGGTTCGCGAGCCTTTGCGCAATTTGGGAGTTTACGAACACGAAATGTCAGATGTCGTCGATGACGCCATTATCACTTTGAATGACAAGCACGCGAAATCTGCGGTGCGAGCAACGAGCCTCATCATTCTGAAAAATGTGATGAGCCAGCTGCGGCCCGATCTTGCCAGCAACAACAAGAAAGTAAAAAAAATATTCGAGCACATTCGCGATGCTAAAATCAAAATTCCGAGCGCGGTGAAGTCGGATATGTTTCTACGGTCGACAATGAAACCGGGCCCATCGCCGTCTGAAATAGCGACTAAGATCCTGAAGTCGAAGAGTTATCGGCCGAGTGATAATTAGATCGAACGATCGTCACGTCGCTGGCATACGTTCTGCCGTTTGCACCGACGAGACGAATTTTGACCTGATTTTGGCCGTTCACGAGATGAATATAGTCAGTCGTGATTTCGCCATCTTCGAGCTTGAATAAAGTGCCCTCGTTGCCGTTAGCGAGATTTACCACCCGACTTCCATCGAGTTGCGTGATAGTACCGCGACAAGGCCGTATTTTGATACGGACCAAACGGGCTACGCTTTGCAGTGTCTGACCAATTCCACTTTGGCAATTGACCGAAATCGTCGCAAATTTAGGGTCTTGCTTAGGCACGTCGGAACCGACGGCTTCGTTCAAAATGCTGCCGGGAGAGTTGGGTTGAATTTTAATGTCTTGGATCGACGCAATCTCGCGCACTTGTGAATGCGCTGGCAGCTGAATGTTGACGTTTGCCGGCACAGATGCGGCATTCGACCAAAACCAAAGTCCAAAGAGCATCATCAAAAACACAGTAAACCCTATTATCCCTGAGCCAAGATGGCGAAGAACGTTTAAGTCCGAAAACCGCATGTACACTACATCGGCTCGAACAGTCAATTTATTGACGGCGTCTCAGTCAATTTGGGCGGCGGTCTAGTCATTCCAAGAAAGGCCTAAAAGTATCCGATTTTGCGGGGGCGTCCACATGTCGACCTCTCGATTGATTGACTGAAGCGAGACGTTTGTACTGAGATTGCCTTGATAGTGGCGAGTCGCAGTCAAAGTCATGATTTCATCTTCAAACTGCAGATCTGACTCAAGATTCACGCGGTGGTTTAAGTCGTAGTCGAGCTTCAAGACCGTGTTGGCCTGGCCCGACACTTGAACATCGAGCTGTTTGTGAAATTTGTCGTGGGGCTTGTTGTACGTGATGATCGCAGCCCCCGACGCAATATCGTACTTCATTTTGAGCTTCGCGCCGTCCTTCGCTTGGTATTCGATTTTACTCAATTTTTTCTGGGCCGCGTACACTTGTTTCAAACTTGCGCTATGCTTGAAGTAATTGTCGATATGATACTCGGCCATCGCATTTAACATGTATTGCCCGAACGACTTTTGCTCGGCGATGTACTGATCCATCGGCATAAGGCGGTTCGAAAGGTCACTCTGCGCATCACCGAACTGATTCGAAGCCATTTGAATCTGTTCGTACTCGGTGTAACCAAAGGTCTTTCGATAATTGTCGATAATATCTCGTTTCAACTTGTCAGTGAATATTTTGTCGTACAGTTTCGTCGTTTCTTTAGGAGCCGGCGGTGGCAAAATCACGAAGTCCTGGCTCGAATCGGCCTGCTCGCCGCTGACGTCAGACAAGTACCCGGGCGCCCAACCATCCGGGTTGGCCGCTGAATCCGCCCTAACTTGCCTGGCTGTCATGACCGCTATGGCAAATAAAATCATAGTAAAAATCATAACTTGGGGACTTCTCCGCAAATTAATAGCCCTCCTCAATCCATTGCTTTTGCAAGTCCAAGTCCAACCGCAACTTTATAACCTATTGAAAATACAAATGTTTATGGCCTTTTTGACAGCCGTCCTTTGACCGGCGCCAATTGTCTGTATTTTTCGCTACAAATCGCGGGATGTTAATTAAATCCCGTGGCATTTCGAAAACTTAGTGGTGTTGCATAGCTAACATTGAAACGCGCAAAATTGTCCTTTATGCTCGCCAGCTTATGAATTTGGCATTGCCTTTACGGCCGCGAAACGATCTGCATTTCGCGCGAAAATTTTTTCATTTTGTTGGCGTGGTATTTTTGGCCGTTTGTTATCACAACATGGCTCGCGAGACGGCGCTTCTGATTCTCTCGATGACAGCGCTGGCGACAATCGCTCTCGACATCCTGCGCGTGCGCGTGGGGTCGCTCAACGCTTTTATTCTTTCGGTTTTTGGCCCGTTGATGCGCGAGCATGAGCGCACGAAATGGACGGGGTTTACTTATCTGATTGTTGGAGTGCTCTTTACGGTCGCGCTTTTTCCGAAGCACATCGTGAACATGGCGCTTTTATTTCTCGCGATTGCCGACCCGACGGCGAGTTATTTTGGCATCCGCTTCGGCAAAGATAAATTATTCGGCCGCAAAAGCTTGCAAGGGTCTCTCGCCGCATTTTTCGCATGTACTCTCGTTTCGATTGTGTATTATGTCGCTCACCGCCTGATGCTCAATCGACTGCTGATTGTCGGGATTCTCTCGGGGCTTGCCGGTGCGTTCGCCGAAGCCGTGCCGCTCGGCCGGCTCGACGATAATCTTGTTTTGCCCGTCCTCAGCTCGGCTCAATTGTGGCTCATTTTTTATGTTTTCGGAGGCTTTTGACGATGTACGATTTTGATAAGGACGCTTCAACGATGTCGAGTTCGCCGACCACCCCAAATCTGGACCCCGCTAACGAAGCCCGGTTGGCCCGCAAGCTCGCCCGCAAATTCCGTCGCCGTCGTTTCATTCGTGAGCGGCTCCACGTTAACATTTACGTGCTGCCGAATCTTCTAACGACTGTGAATATGTTTTTTGGCTTTTACGCCATCATCCAGTCCATCACGGGCAATTATTTAATGGCTGCGTACGCGATTGTGGCTGCAGCCGTATTCGATCAACTCGACGGTCGCGTCGCAAGAATGACTCGATCCACCAGTCACTTTGGCGCCGAATATGATTCGCTCTGCGATTTAGTCAGTTTCGGTATCGCGCCGGGCGTGCTCTTATACCTCTGGGCTCTTCAACCGTTTGGTCGCATCGGTTGGCTCGTGAGTTTTTTCTTTGTGGCTTGCGGGGCGCTGCGACTCGCACGGTTTAATGTGCAAAAGCAAGTGATGAACCCTGCCTACTTTCAGGGCCTGCCCATCCCGATGGCCGCTGGCATCGTGGCAAGCTCGGTTCTTGCATTCGAGGATTTACATTGGGTGGCGCCCGGCTCGAAAATCTTATTGGCGATGACAGGCCTTCTTGCATTTGTCATGGTGAGCACGTTTCCGTATCGCAGTTTCAAAGATCTTCACCTCAAACGCCGATTGCCGTTTCACTATTTGGTTTTAGGCGTTTGTCTGATCGCGGTTATTGCCCTTCGCCCTGAGGTGATGCTCTTCGTGACATTTATGGCTTACGCCACACTGGGTGCTGTGATGGGTATTTTTCGACTCGGGCGCGCCCCGAAAATGCTCGCGAGCGCCCGCGATATTCGAGCTAACAGCTATGAGCACGAGCTGATCACACGCGGGCCCGAAGATTCCGACGAGAATGAAGACAACGACGACCTTCTCGCTGAAGAGGATGACTACTGGGCCGAAGATCTCGACACAGACGAGGATGAAAAATGAAAATTGGTGTAGTTGGCGCCACCGGCATGGTGGGCGAAGTCTTCATGAACATTCTCGCGCGCAGCAAATTTCAAGTCACCGAATTGCGCCCGTTCGCTTCGGAGAAAAGCGAAGGCCTCAAAGTCAAATCGTGCGGCAAAGAATGGCCCGTGCAGAGTTTGTACGACGGATGTTTCAACGGCCTCGATCTTGTATTTTTCTCGTCAGGCGACGACATCTCTCGCGAGTGGGCGCCGAAAGCGGTTCAAGCGGGGGCATTTGCTGTTGATAACTCTGCCGCATTTCGCATGAATCCTGATTTCCCGCTAGTGGTCCCGGAAGTCAACGCGACCCGTTTGCCGCCTCGAACTCAGCCGACAATCATCGCAAACCCGAACTGTTCAACCATTCAACTTGTTGTCGTGTTGAATGCGTTAAAGAAATTCGGTTTACGCGACGTACGCGTGGCGACTTATCAAGCTGTGAGTGGCGCCGGCAAAGCAGGGCGCGAAGAATTACTCGCGCAACTTCGTGAAGAATTGGCAATCCGCGGTCACGGTGACAGCGTCCCCGCCGCCAAACCCGAAGTGTTCGCTCACGAGATCGCATTTAATTGCATCCCACACATCGGATCCTTCAACGAGAATGGTGACTGCACCGAAGAGACAAAAATCGTAAATGAGACCCGCAAAATACTCGAGCAACCTAAATTAAAAATCAGCGCTTTTACCGTGCGAGTGCCGGCACTCAATTCACATAGCGAGGCGGCGTGGGTGACGTTTGATCGAACTGTCGAACGCACCGAAATCATGTCGGCTCTTGAAAATGAAGCCGGTATAGCATTCATCCCACAGCGCCAACCCCGCGATTACCCGACTCCGCGGATGGCATCGGGGCAAGACCCCGTTTACGTCGGCCGCGTTCATCAAGATTCGAGCGATCCCCACACGTGGCTGCTTTGGATTGTGGCGGATAATATACTGAAAGGCGCGGCCCTCAATGGGCTACAGATTGCCGAACGAATTTTTCGCACTTAAAGGCCGTACCGTGGCCCGCTTGCCTGTCTCATTCTGATGCTTGATTTTTTGACATTTCCGGCTTGGGGTGAAATCATGAATATATGGATCAAGGGCGGGGTCAGAGATCAATTAAATTATGGTTGAGAGCCATTGTCTCAGTTTGGGTCATTCCCTTTATTCTTTTACTAGCCGGCCAAACGGCCTGGGCGCAATACGGTCAAATCGCCGAACTCGTTAATGTTACAGGCGCCTCGAATTTTTCGGGCAATGGCTTTAATTCGAACCCCGCCATTTACGGCGGGGTCGCCGGGAGTCTACCCGCACCTGGCACGGCAGGCTGCACGCAAGATGGTACATCCGCCTGCAACACGTGCACAAGCACAACTGCCTGTAACGCCAATCGTATTTATCCGTCTGAGCAGGTCACTATAACGGCGGCAATCATCAGCGGCGTTCAAACTGGTTATGCAAATTTCGCTTTTCTCGTCGCCGAAACAGGTAATGGCACCTATCAAGCCATTAATGCAAGTAGCGGGCAAGGCTCACCCGTATACGCCGCCGGCCAAACCGTCAGCTTCACAACGACTTGGCAAGATATTTGTACGGCATTCGCTGACATGAACGGCACCAATACGGACTGCAACACTTCCGCAAATCCGTTCAATCTCTACCTGGTCTTACAAAACACGACGACTTTCAGCGGTCAGCTGGTGGGCGATTACCAACTGATTCAAGTTTATATTATGGGTGCCACCGACCCAAACCCGATGAATCCCTGTTTAACTGGCGCCTCGTCGACGACAGATGCGTACGGTTTTTGTAACTTCTTTGCTAATGCCGGTGACAGCGAAGTCTATATCGAAAATCCAGCCGAAAATATTTCGTGCCCGGGTAACAGCGGTAACACGGGAATTTCGGGGGTGCGCGTTTTTTATCTCCCCGACGACGGAACGAACACTTTTTCGTCGATCAATTATTCAAGCCCGCACCAAGATTTTCAAATCGACAGTAACTGTAACCCAGTCGGAAATTGGACCGTCACCGGCCTCACCAACGGCCAAGGGTATTTTTTCTTAATCTCAGTATTGGATGCCGCGAATAACAATTCATTACTGCTCGACAACACGCCGACTAGCGTTTTGCTCAGCAGTAACGGCGGGCCGTGCTTCGATGGCAGTAATTTCAATCAAAGTCAGATCAACTCGTGCCTTCAATACTCAGTGCCCGGCAAAGTCATCGGCCTTCTACCAGGCGGAGTGAGCTGCTTCATCGCCACCGCAGCCTACGGTTCACCGTTTCAACCGATCGTCAAAACCCTGCGTGCCTGGCGCGACCAATTTTTATTGCCTTATCATTACGGCCGCGCATTCGTTCGGTTTTATTACCGGCATAGCCCCTATTTCGCGATCCGCATTCGCAAATCGGCAGTTCTCAAACACATCACACAAGCGGCGCTCGTACCCGTATGGAGTGTCGCGTGGCTCATGCTCAACTACGGTTCGATCGGCGCCATCCTCATCATCGTAAGCAGCATCTTTTTATTCGTTTATCTCACGCGAGACGCCCGCACATGAAATGGTGGTTGATTCTAGTTCTCATTGCCTCCGCCGCATGCTCTGTCGCATCGGCCGAAACATCCGGCGATAGCACGTCGGCAAAGGTGGATGTGTCGAAGGATGTCCCGATTGATAACTCGGATATCCCTCAGCCATCCCGTTACATCGAACATCCGCTCGCGAAACAGGGCCTCTACAAAATTGACACTGAAGGTGTTTATTATTACCGAGTCAATTTGCCCGTTCCGAAACACACGGTTTCGGTGAGGCTTGGCTCTTTTACTCCCAACAGTTTAGTGAACCCGCAGAATTCGAGCGCGACGTTCAATCAAATATACGGCGCCGAAACGCCGATCATATTGATCTACGATTATGAACGGCCGTTTTTTCGCTCGGCCGGAGTATTGTCCTGGAAGCTCGGCACCGGCCTTTTCACCGCTTCCGGCCATGGTATTTTTGTGAATCCGAATCGCGACACTCCCCGCGAAGGGTTTACTTTGATTTCGATCCCCATCAGTGCCGGCCTTGTTTACTCATTGCAGTTTGTGCCGCGCCAATGGATCATACCCTACGCAGAGGGGGGTGGCGATTTCTTCGGCCTTTCAGAAATTCGAAGTGACGCCGCCGCCGGCATTGCGGGAGTGGCTGGTGCCGCGACAGCCCACTTTTCGTTCGGCGCGAGAATCCCGCTCGGTTTTGGTGTGCGATCATTTCTCGATATGGCTCGCGAATACGGCATCTCGACTATGTATATGACAGCCGAATATCGCGATTACATGGGACTCACAAAAAACTACGATTTGACGGGTAGTACGATCACGGTTGGCATCGCCGCCGATTACTGATACGCACTCGTCGTGGCTCGCATCAAACTTATTTTGAAATATGACGGCACCGAATTCGCCGGTTGGCAGCGGCAGCGCGAAACGGCTGAAACGCTGCCCACAATTCAGGCAGCGCTCGAAGGGTGCTTAAGCCAAATTTTTGAACAAACTATAAAAGCCGTTGCTTCGGGCCGCACGGATGCCGGTGTGCACGCGGAGGCCCAGGTCGTCCATTTCGATGCCCCTCGAGATCTCGACAATATCCGCCTCGTACGCGCGCTCAATGCTATGTTGCCGAACTCGATATCCGTAACTCATGCGTATGTGGCACCGGATGACTTTCACGCATTGTTTTCAGCCACAGGCAAAACCTATCGGTATGTGATTTATAATTCTGCCATTCGCGATCCGCTTCAGATTCGCTATGCCACTTGGGTTCAGAAGCCTCTCGATTTGGCGAAGCTCGAACCCTTAGCGAAAGTGCTCATCGGCGAGCACGATTTTAAAAGCTTTCAAACGAGCGGGACCGAAGTGAAATCGACTATCCGCACGGTCGAAAAAGCGCATTGGTCCAGACTTCACGAGCCTTTGATTGAATTTCGCATAACCGGCAGCGGGTTTCTGAAGCAGATGGTGCGCAATATCGTCGGGACCATGCTTTATTTGCATCAAAACGGCGGCGGCCCGAGCCACATGACAGCGATTTTGCAGGCTCGAGATCGAACCAAGGCCAAAATGACGGCGCCCCCACAGGGTCTTCACCTTCATGCGGTCTATTATCCGCCCGAACTTGACAAGGCCTGCCGTGAACTCTAAAACAATCGTCTTTGAGCCCGAGGCGGCGAAAGCGACACTCATGCGACGGGCAGAGGTTTAAAATGGCATATAAAACTTGGACGGCCAAAAAGGGCGTCTTAAATGATGGCGAAGTGACTGTTGATAGAAAATGGTGGCTGGTAGATGCCAAAGGGCAGACGCTTGGCCGCCTTGCAACCGAAGTTGCAATGATCATCCGCGGTAAAACGAAGCCGACGTTCACTCCCCATGTTGATACGGGCGATCACGTTGTCGTGATTAACAGTGATCAAATCCAAATGACCGGCAAGAAGTGGCAAGAGAAACTTTACTACCGTCACTCTCGTTTTTTCGGCGGTTTGAAATCTTTGACGGCCGAACAGCAAAAAGAAAAAGATTCGACGTTCATGATTACTGAAGCGGTTCGCGGGATGCTCCCTAAAAATAAGCTGTCTCGTGAGATAATCAAAAATTTGAAAGTTTATCGCGGGGCCGAACATCCCCACGCTCAGCAAAAACCCGAAGCTTTGACGCTTTCGAAATAAGGAATCACAGTAATGGCAAAAGCGACTGTCTACTATGCAACCGGTAAACGTAAAACCAGCGCGGCTCGCGTATTTTTGAAAGCAGGATCGGGCAAAGTCGAAGTTAACTCCCTGCCTATCGACAAATATTTGCCGACACCCGTGAGCATCATGAAGGCGCTATCGCCCTTTGCGGTCACTGAAGCCAAAGATAAATACGACGCCGAAGTCACAGTTATCGGCGGCGGTAAAATCGGCCAAGCCGGGGCCATCTGTCACGGCATCACTCGCGCACTGCTCGTCGCCGACGGTGAAAAGTATCGCCCGGCACTCAAAAAAGCCGGCCTGATTACGCGCGATGACCGTATGGTCGAGCGTAAAAAATACGGTAAGCATAAAGCCCGTAAACGCCCGCAATACTCGAAACGCTAGAAAATCGCCGAAAACCCTTCATCTGCTTCGTTGTTTCGTCGCAGCGGTTGTGCGGAGTATGACATACATAGACCTCCGCGCTCGATCAGTCGTCTCGCCATCGCTGATTTTGATTTACCGAAACTTATTCACGATTTCTTTGAAGTAGTTGCCGCGTTCGACATAGTTTTCGAACATATCGAAGCTCGAGCAACCCGGTGATAATAACACCGTGTCGCCGATTCGGCTTTTTTGAAACGCGATCAAGACGGCTTCTTCAAAAGTACCGATCAGAAACGTCTCGGCGAAATCGCCGATGTCACGGTTGATACGCTCCTTCGCTTCGCCGATCAAAATCAACGTCTTTACTTTTCGCCGAATGATTTCGACAATCGGCGTGTACGTAAGATTCGTATCTTTGCCGCCCATAATGAGAATCACATTTTCATCAAATGCATCAAGTGCGCGGCGTACGGCCTGAACGTTCGTGGCCTTTGAATCGTTGTAGAATTCAACTCCACCCACACGGCGGACGTATTCGAGGCGATGAGGCATGCCGGCGAAGTTATCCATGGTGTTTTGAATCGCCTCGTGCTTGGCCCCGAACTCACGCGCGGCCAAAAGAGCGGCCATGATATTTTCGATCGAATGCGTGCCCTTCATTTTGATATTCGAAAGGTTGAAATATTCTATTTCGGGGCCGGTGCGGACATGAATCTTGTCTTTGATCGCCACCGCTCCGCCGATATTCATAATCTGGGGCTCAAGCGATTGCTTACGCGAGAAATAAAAAATGCGCCCGCGCTGAACGGCTGGATCGCGCGCCAATTCGACAACCGCGTTGTCGTCGGCGTTTAAAATACTTGTGGTCGACTGGTTGGTGTTTAAGAAAATCTTTCGTTTGGCATTTACGTACTCTTCCATGTTGCGATAACGATCGAGATGATTTTCTGCCAAGTTCGTGAAAATGACGTATCGCGGGGTGAACGATTCAACGTGCTCTAGCATAAAGCTGGAAACTTCGCAGATGAGCACCTGCGCGTCTTGCGGCCCCATTAAGTATTCAGATAAAGGCGCCCCGTAATTACCGCCGAGCCACGTGTTGATGCCTGATTCTTTTAAAAACAGATGGGTTAGATGCGCAACGGTGGTCTTGCCGTTCGTTCCGGTAATAGCAATCACTGGCTCTTTTATAAATCTTGAGCAAAATTCGAACTCACCCGTCACTTTCACGCCCTGGCTTCTTGCATAGTCAAAAATTTTCAGGTTTGGCGAGATCCCCGGGCTCAATACGATGAGATCTTGATTGAGAAAAGTTTTAGGAGTGTGACCGCCCAATTCATAGGTGACTTGAACCCCATCCATCAGTTCGAGGTAATTGGCGAGTTCCGCGCGGGATTTATGATCGCTGATCGTCACTTGCGCCCCGTGCTTCACGAGAAATTTTGCAAGTGAAACCCCCGTGCGGGCCATGCCGACTACTAAAATGCGCTGATTCTTCAATTCCGAAACGTCTTTGTACATCGCGTGCACTCCTTAACGCAGTTTGAGCGTGGATAAGCTCAATACGGCGAGTAAAATCGAAATGATCCAAAACCGAACAATGATTTTCGTCTCATCGAGGCCTTTAAGTTCGAAATGGTGATGGAGGGGGGCCATTTTAAATACCCGCTTGCCGGTGAGTTTAAACGAAGCGACCTGTGTAATCACCGAGAGAGCTTCGACGACAAATACTCCGCCGAGCACGATCATCAAAAGTTCATTGCTCGTAAATACCGCCATAATGCCAAGAAAGGCGCCAAGCGAAAGACTGCCGACATCGCCCATAAAAACTTGGGCCGGATATGTATTGAACCATAAAAACCCGAGACCTGCGGCCATCACCGCCGCCGCCAACGGCGCCAACTCACCGGCGCCGATCAAATGCGGAATATTCAGATAGGCCGAAATATCTTTGTGCCCCGTCACATAGGCAAAGATGCCAAGAGTGCCTGCACAAATAATCACCGGCACAATCGCGAGTCCATCAAGCCCATCTGTCAGATTTACCGCATTGGCAGTGCCGACCACGACAAGACCCGCAAATATCGGGTAAAACCAGCCAAGATCAACTGCGACCTGTTTAAAAAAAGGAACGTGAACAATCGAGCCGACCGTGCCGACATGGACCAATATCCCGACGCAACCGATCGCGACGAGAAACTCAAGAAAAAGACGGAACCGGCCCGACAGACCTTTCGTATTTTTCTTATTCACTTTCAGCCAATCGTCGGCGTAACCGATAAATCCGAAACCCGCCGTGACCAGCAGAGTGACTAAAACCAGCCAGTTATCGAGATCGGCCCACAAAATGGCCGATGCCCCGATCGCTATCAGCATAAGCATGCCGCCCATTGTGGGCGTGCCTTGTTTTTTCAAATGCGTCTGCGGCCCGTCATCGCGCACGGTTTGCCCAAAATGTTTTTTGGTCAGGTGACGAATGAATCTCGGCCCTGCGAAATAACAAACAAAAAATGTTGTGAAGAAAGAAATGAACGCTCGAAACGTGATGTAACGAAAAACGTTGAACGCAAATAGATGCGACGACAGTAAATCAAGCCAGTGATAGAGCATTCGGTATTACTTCTTTAGCAATTGGAACGAAGGATCCCATGCTTGCATCACTCGCTCGAGACGCATGCCGCGCGAACCCTTCATGACCACTATGTCGTTAGGGTTTAGCATGGAGCGAACTTTTAATGCAAGAGAATCTTCATAAGTATTTGAAATAAAATAGGTTTTTTTAAAACCCGAAAGCTTGAGCCCCGCTTCAAAAGCCGCGGCATCGTCGCCGTAAAACCAAACGGCTTGAATGTCGGTCTGGCCAATCATTTCGGCGATTTCTTGATGGTAGCGGGCCGAGTCTTCACCAAGCTCCAACATTTGCCCAAGAACGACGACCTTTTTAGCGCCGCCTTCTGCCGACATTTCAAAAAAGTTGCGGATCAACATGCTCGTACTGTCAGGGTTCGCGTTGTAGGCATCAAAAATCACCGTCGCACCATTCGGCAGTTTCACAATTTGATTGCGGCCCCATTGCCCGCGGCACAATCGCAATGCCGCCCAAATTTTTTCGGGCTCCATACCCATCGCGACACCCATACTCGCGGCCGCCATGAGATTGACGACGTTTTGCCGCCCGAACACAGGAACTTCGGCTTCACCAGCCACGCCCTTGATGTGGCCGACGACGTGCACGCCGGAGATATCCATTCGGTCAGCTCGAAAGCTGACTTCGGCGCCGGCGCTGAATGATGAAAATGCGATTGTACGTTCGGACCCCTGCAACCTCGCGACTCGGTCAAACATCTTCATTGTATATTCATTGTCTGTGTTGAAGATTTTTACGGAGCCCGGGTTGGCGAGATAAATTTCTTCTTTTGCGTCGGCCACGCGCTCTTGCGAACCGTCGAAATTGCCGATATGGGCGCGCCCGACTGTCGTGCAGATCACAATATTCGGCTCCGCGATTTTTGAAAGTTGCGTCAGCTCACCCGAGTGGTTCATTCCCATTTCAACAATGACCGCTTGATCATCGAGATCAGCTTCGAGGAGCGTGATCGGCACGCCCCAATGATTGTTGAAACTGCCGTGGCTAACTGACACCGTGTAGGCTGTGGCGAGGATTGTGGCCGCAAATTCCTTTGTTGATGATTTGCCGTTGGAGCCAGTCACGCCAAAAACTTTTGCGTTTTTGAGCCGTCTTCGCCACGCTCGAGCGAGATCTTGCAGGGCCCGCAAGGTATCACTCACTTTAATTATGGTCACACGCGATTTCAATCGTTCCACCTCAGGCGTTTCGCGACTGATAACGAGGCAAGTCGCGCCGCCTTCGGCCGCTTGGCCGAGAAAATCGTGCGCGTCGAATTTCTCACCCGCGAGCGCAATGAAAATTTCACCTTTTATTTGACGGCTGTCCGTGCTGACGCCTTTGAATCGCCTAGAGTGAGTTGCCAATGGCTCGCCACCCGTCGTGCTAACAAGAGTTTCTATATCGAATTCACATGACATTTTAGACTTCCTTTAAGCTGGACTTGGCGATTTCGAAGTCGTCCATGTCGTATTTTCGTTGGCCGATTATTTGATATTTCTCATGACCCTTGCCGGCGATCAAGACGACATCTCCCGTTTTCGCCTCGCGAATGGCTTTAGCAATACATTCACGCCGGTCCACCTCTACGATAACTGACATATTCATCCGGTGGTTGGGTATGCCTTTTAAAATCTCAGAAATTATAGTTATCGGATTTTCACTTCGAGGATTATCGGAGGTCACAAACACGACATCCGATCCCGCCACCGCAGCCTGACCCATGAGCGGCCTCTTACCTTTATCGCGATCGCCGCCGCAACCAAAAACAGTCAAAATGCGGGAATTCGATTGAGACCTGTCACGAATGGATCGCAGCGCATTCAAGGCGGTCGATAAGGCATCGTCAGTGTGAGCGTAGTCGATTAAAACGTGAATTCCCATTTCATTCGGTACGGCTTGCATGCGACCTGGCACGCCGGTGAAATGCTCGATCGCGTGAACGCAGGTCTCTATGGAGGCACCTGCGGCAATACCAGCGGCAATGGCGGCAACCGCATTGTAGACGTTGTGGAGACCAAGAAGAGGGCTCATGACTTCAAGCCCACCTTGCCGGGTCTTCAACCGAAACCGCGTACCTGCAAAACTCATTTTTGAAATTTCAAACTGAAAATCGCTGGCGGATTGCCCGAATGTCCAACGCCGAACACCTTGGCTTAGCGCCAACTTCTTCGTCCATTCATCGTCAATGTTGAGAATGGCAGTCAGGGGTTTCACGCGGTTTCGCGGCCTAAAAAGTTTTTCTTTGGCACGAAAATATTCATCCATTGTTTTGTGGTAGTCGAGGTGATCGCGTGTCAGATTCGTGAAGATCGCAGCGTCAAACGGTACACTTGAAGTTCGATCTTGATCGAGAGCCTGGCTTGAAACTTCCATCGCCACGGCTTTTGCCCCGAGCGCGCAAAACTCATTCAAGCGCTCTTGCAACGTCACAGGATCGGGAGAGGTCAGTGACGTCTGCCAATATCGTCCGTTCAAATGGTGATCGACCGTTCCGATCACACCGGTGGGCAGACCGAGCTCGTTCAGAATGGCCTCAATTAGATATGTCGTACTGGTTTTACCGTTCGTGCCGGTAACCCCCACACAAAACAATGAGCGCGCCGGGTCACCGTAAAAACGCGCCGCCAAGTCGCCGACTGCCAATCGCGTACTCGGTACTTTGAGCACACCTCCCTTGAACGATTGTGGGACTAAGCCCTCATCTTCAACGACGACAGCCGCGACGCCACGTGTGCAGACTTCGGTTAAAAAACGATGTCCATCCTGAGAATGACCCCGAATGGCCACGAAGATATCGGTTAAGCGAGCGGTTTTCGAATCGCACGAAATCGCGGTGATCTCGGCCTCGGGATTGTCGCCCATTTTAAATTGCGAATAAATGCTAAATAGCTCGGTGAGCGTCAATTGCCTGCTCTTTGATGGCGTTCAGTATTTGTTCCCAATTATGACATTCAAAATGAGGCGATGCAAAACCCTGTTCAAATCGAAAAGCGCTGGAATGGGGCTGTTTGAAAAAAATAGTCCGGCACCCTGCACGACGGCCGGCTTCGACGTCAATCGGTTTATCTCCGATCATCCAACTTTGCGCTAAGTCGATGCGATACTCTTCGGCCGCGGTCAGTAACATGCCGGGACTCGGTTTTCGCATAAAATCATCTGCCCCCGACGGCGCTTGTGCCACATATATAGCAACGACATCAATGCCTGCCTCGCCGAGAATTCGGCGGATTTTAGCGTGAATGGCTTCAAGATTGTGCGAATGCACGCGGCCGCTTATGAGGCCGGATTGATTGGTAACGATGCAAAATTCAAAACCAAGATCGCGCAATTCTCTCAAACACGCGATCGAACCCGGCATCATTTCGACCAATTCGGCATCGTTCAAATAGTTGCGTTCAACGATCAATGTGCCGTCACGATCTAAAAATATGGCTTTACGTTTCGGGTTCACGGCTTAACTGCTTTCTTGTGGCCGAAGGGGTGATGCTCTTCCATCGTGCGGCTTAGGTGCTCAATGCTCAGATGCAAATATCTTTGTGTTGCGGTGAGCGACTCGTGGCCGAGTAGCTCTTGCAAAACGCGCAAGTCAGTCCCGCTTGAAAGCATGTGAGTCGCAAAACTGTGCCGTAAAGCGTGGGGATTGAGCGGCTTAAGAAGTCCCGCCTTTGCGCCACTCCGGCGCACGATCTCATATGCGACACGCGTGCTCAGGGGTTTTGGCCCCAACACGAACTCACCAACCTGGCGTTCTTGACTTAACATTTTGGCCAATACAGGGACCATTGCCACTTGCCTTTCTTTATCACCTTTACCACGTACGGTGAGCGTGCGCTCAGTCAGATTCACCTGCGCCCAAGTAAGATTGGCGGCTTCTGAAACGCGTAGCCCGGCCCCATAAAGAAGTAGTACCAAGATAAAGTCACGTCGCGCATTCGGGCCTGTTTCGCGCGACACGCAAGATATAAGCGCGAGAGCTTCATCGAGAGATAAAAACCGCGGTATTCTCTCGGGCACTTTCGGGCTAATCAAATGCGCCGAAAGATCCACATCGATGTAGTTTTCGGCGAGTAGCCAATTGAAGAAGCTTTTCAAGCACGCCACTTTACGATTACGCGATGCCGGACTTAAGCCTGACCATTTAACTTGCGCTTTTCTTAAAAGTTCGAGTAAAAGATCGGCTAGTTGAACTATTTTGTAATTTTGATGGCTATTGCCTTTCTCAATTTTGGTAACCCATCGCCTGTTTTGTAAAAAGATCGCCTCGCCGCCTAGAGGCTGCAGAAATTGGTTCAAATCCGTGGCATAGGATTTGGAAGTTAATGGTAGAGTCGTTCGAGTATCGGCACGTGAATTCAAATACTTAGATGCTAGCTCGGACAATTTTTGTTCTTTTCTGGGTGACATTAATTGGCTCCCAAAAAAGAGAAAAAAGGGAAAAAAGCTTGCAGAATTTTCAGCGATTTGTTATACACTGCGTCATAAACCCTGGCAAAATGCCACAGAGAGGTTGTACGTATGTCTGAAATTGAAAAGTCATCTTTCTTGCCGTCGTCCAGCGATAACCAGACCCTTATCCCCCAAGCGAAGATTATAGAGAATAGCCCGATCATCTACAAATCCGAAGCAATGCGCCAAGTGATGCGAATGGTTGAGCGAGTCGCTCCTTCACAGGCTACTGTTTTGATTCTAGGCGAATCGGGCACCGGCAAAGAGCTAATCGCGCAACATATCCATAAAAACTCAAACCGACGCGATAAGCCGTTTGTCGCAATCAACTGCGGCGCTCTTCGCGAAACACTCCTTGAGTCTGAATTGTTCGGTCACGAGCGCGGCGCTTTCACAGGCGCATATGCGCGAAAGCTGGGTCTTGCTGAAGTCGCGAACGGCGGTACGCTGTTCTTAGATGAAATCGGCGAGATGAGCCCGGGGATTCAATCAAAACTTTTACGCTTCTTACAAGAAGGCGAGATCTTCCGAGTCGGCGGAAAAGATCCGATCAAAGTCGACATTCGTCTGATCTCGGCGACCAATCGCGAACTAGAAAAAGAAGTTTTACGCGGCAACTTCCGTGAAGATTTGTTTTATCGAATCAATACGATCATGGTTCAAACTCCCCCGCTTCGCCGACGCAAAGAAGACATTCAGCTTCTCATCGAGCACTTTCTTTCTCGCGGCGCCAATGCGATTCTCGGTCGCGGCCGTCAGATGAGCGAAGACGCGATGAAGATCATGATGAAATACGATTGGCCGGGTAATATTCGCGAATTGCAAAATACCTGCGAGCGCCTGCAAATTCTGTCTGAAGGCCACACGGTCATGCCGAACGACTTACCCGAACACATTCGTAACCCCGAATACAAAGCCGTGATCGACGACTACGATCCGACTTTGACGATTCACGAGCTTGAACGCCGCTACATTTTAAAGGCGCTTAACTATTTCGACGGCAACAAGACTCAAGCCGCCAACGCGCTCGGGATCACGATCAAAACGCTCTACAACAAACTCCACGAGTACGGCGAATTCGAAAAATTCGCGGTTCATTCTGCCCGCGGCAAAGAATGATATATTGTGCTTCGGTGGGCTGACGTTTGCTTTTCATTGCGCTCGGTCTCTCCGCTATCGCGACGCAGCCGCGCCGAAATAAATTCGGCCGGCGATTCAACTCGCGATTGCGGTGAATTCGGTTTAATTCAAATTTTCTAGACGGGCGATGTAGGGCAAATGCCGGTACTGATTTTGATAATCAAGGCCATAACCCACAACAAACTCGTTCGGGATTTTGAACCCGACTAAATCAATTTTGCAGTCGACTTTTTTCGCATCCGGCTTGTGTAAGAGCGTCACTGTCGTAATTGTCTTGGGTTTACGAATCTCGAACATTTTTTGCAGGTAGCTCATCGTTAGCCCTGTGTCGATGATGTCCTCGACAAGAAGTACATGGCGCCCTTGAACGGACGAGCTGATATCCATCGTTAATTTGACTTCACCACTCGAATGCGCGTTGTTGCCGTAGCTCGAAGTCGAAAGAAATTCGCAGGTCATGTCGCACTCGATTTGTCGAATGAGATCGGAGAAAAATATGAAAGAGCCCTTTAAAACGCAAATGGCCACAACCGGGGCGCTTTTGAATTTATCGGTGAGCACGTCGCCCATCTCTTTGATGCGCTTGTGCAGATCTTTTTCAGAAATGACGGTGCTAAGACTTGGCCCCATTAGGCCTCTAGGTTTCATTGAATTCCCGCAGAAAATCAAGAGAATTCAGCCGATGGACCGATCTGCTTCAACCGTTCGGCAAACGTCGGGTCAAAGTGTTTGCGGCAGCGCGCTTCGTATGAGTCCGTCGAGCCGAGGAGAAATTGCCCGTCAGCGCCGACAATTCGTTGCGTTCGAGTGGCAGGCGCTCCGCACACGACGCAAATCGCGTATTGTTTGTGAATAATATCGGCGATAGCGAGGAGGTTCGGCATTGGCCCGAACGGTTCGCCCTTCCAATCCGTATCAAGCCCGGCCACGATCACGCGGCGACCGCTTGAAGCAAGCGCTGTCGCGACGTCGGCGATCTCACCGCCAAAAAATTGGCACTCGTCGATACCGACCACTTCGGTAAACGGTTCGACTAGACGAAGAATCTCTTCGGCCGACTTGACGTTCACGGCCGGGAATTCAGAGCGATCGTGCGATGCCACGGCGTCGATTGAGTACCGGGTGTCCACGACCGGTTTAAAAACTTGAAATCGCAATCGAGCAATTTGGGCGCGACGGATTTGCGTGATCAATGCCTCTGTTTTGCCGCTGAACATGCAGCCGCAAATCACTTCAATCTGACCGTGACGAAGAACGCCACTGTTTAACCATGACATTCCATTTTGGTAGCGCGAATGCCTCTGCACACGCAAGAAATTTTTATTTCGGTTCGATTACAATCACCAGGTCTGTGACTGAATTTTGAAACGCGGGCGAAGCGAAGATGGCAATTGGCGTGCCGTTAAACGCCAAAAGGTCTTGACGAAAAACTTTTCGATGCGGAAAGAAGCCCGTAAGCACCAGCGTCGATTTCGGTGAAAAACTGAAGTTCGAATTGACTTCATTTGTGATGAGTGAATTGCCCGAACGATTCCTCATATTAAACAAAAGATCGAGCGCCAATTCGATATCCGTACCCGTCACTTTGACCGGGTTCAGATTGATTGTGACTCCGATGCCGTTCATCCCCGCGGTCGCAGCGCTTGGCGGGCGCATGAAATCCAGGGTGATGGGAGTGCCTTGCTGCAAATTTTGAGTGATCGATTCACCGAGCGACCGGGTGGCCGGGTCCTTTTCTCTCAGCTTTTGAAGCGGATGATGCGTCGGTAACGTCATCGATCTCGACTCAGCCGATTCGCTGAGAACTTGACCTTCCGAAGCCAGTTGCATCAGGGCCGCACGCGACATTTCGTAAAAGGCGATCGAAAGCTCAGTCGGCGCGGCTGTGATCTCGTGATTTTTTTTGTCGTGGCCGATTTTAGGCTTTGTCTGCGCAATTGGTGCACGAGGCAGTGGCGCTGCCGGCTGCTGCGGTTGTGGAACGGCGCTCGGCTGAACCGCGGGTCGAGTGGGCGCCGGGGGCTCTCGCATCGAGCGTAAAATATGTGCTCGCTGAACCGGATTCGAGTTCAGTCGCTTTTCTAGGCGATCGTTTTGTGACATTAAAAGAGCGATTGTGACGGCAATCACGATTAAGACCACGACCGAAATCTGGAACGCCGTATTTTTCGCGATTTTTTTAAAAAAAGGGGTGGGCGCCGGCTTGTATGTTTCTATGTCAAGCCCGCAATTCGCACAGTATTTGTCCTCAGGCTGGACAAACCCACATCTGGGGCACGTTTGCATCATATAGACCAATCCTGACGCATATAGGTTAAATGGTAAAGTGGAAAATAGTGGAAATTTGTGGAAATTCTATAATTCCGGTAAGCTCTTAAGTGAGACATTTAAGTGCTCGATCGCGAACGGCAGCAGGGGCCAATCGCGTATTGACCACAGAAGCCCATGGATGGGCTTCGTTTTTTAAGCGCAAGGCAGCGTAGGGCCCACCGGCCCGCGCGAAACGAGACCGGCGCGATGGTTAGGATGACCGAATGAAACTCTCTCTTCAAGGGCGAGCCCACGTCAAACTGGATGCGAAAGGCCGCATCCACTTGCCTTCGCGATTTCGCGAATCGCTGCAAAAAGAAAATCGCCTGATCATCACAAATTCAGTTCATGCAAATAAACGCTATCTCGACGTTCATTCACCCGGCAGTTGGCAAAAGCTCATCGATCAAATGGCCCGTTTGCCGCACATGCGGGCGGATGTTCAGGCCTTTCAACGGTACTACATCTCAAGCGGAGAAGCCGTGGAACTCGACGGGCAAGGCCGCTTCCTTATCCCCGGCCACTTTCGCGAATTCGCATCATTGGCGGATGATATTGTTTTGATCGGGGCGGGTACGAAACTCGAGATCTGGAGCGACGGAAACTGGAATCGCCTTCTTGCCGATTTGGAAGGGCGTTTCGATTCGATCATGAGTTCCATCGCTGATTTAACTCAGACAGGCCTGAAGCGGAGCAAATCGTGATGCTTCATACTCCGGTTTTACTCGATGCAGTTCTCAATCACATTAGTGAGATGCCCGACGAAGGTTGGTTTGTTGACGGCACGTTCGGTCGCGGCGGACACACGCGCGCAATTTTAGCCGCGAAACCAAAATGGAATGTGCTGGCCCTGGATGTTGACGCCGAGGCGATAGAGCATGGAACGCGCGAATTCTCGACCGAGGTCTCAAACGGGCGTTTGCGCTTTGCGCATGCCGAATTCTCGGATGTCGTGACGTGGGTTCGCTCGCTCCCCGAAGGCGCGACCATCGTCGGAGTTCTACTCGATTTGGGAGTGAGCTCGCCTCAACTTGACGAAGCCCGACGCGGCTTTAGCTTCTACCACGACGGCCCACTCGATATGCGAATGAACCCCGAGGTAGGACGGCCGGCCGCCGATATCGTCAATTCATGGTCAGAAAAGGAGCTCAATGACCTTTTTCACTTCATGGGAGAAGTCCGCAGTCCATTTCGCGTCAGCCGCAAGATTGTCGAAACGCGGCGCGAGCGCAAGTTCACGACCACACGAGAACTATCGGATCTCATCGCCTCGATCGAGGGTTGGCGCAAAAAAGGCCATCACCCCGCGACCAATTTTTTTATGGCATTGAGAATTCAAGTCAACAATGAACTCGATCGATTGACAGCGGCTCTCCCCAAAGTAGTTGAACAATTGCAGCCCGGCGGACGATTTTTCGTGATTACATTTCACTCGCTCGAGGATAGAATCGTAAAAAACGCGTTTCGCGAATTTGTCGCGAACGATTTGGGGAGATTGGTTAACAAGAAGGTGATTCAAGCCACTTGGACCGAGGCAAAGGAAAACCCGCGCGCGCGAAGCGCGAAACTTCGCATTTTTGAAAAAGAATTTCAGGGGGACGAAATATGAGTCGACAGCAAATCAACCAAATCAAACCTTTGGTGAGCGTTATCGTGATCATTGTCGCGCTTTTCACCACCGTCTTTTTTCAGATGGAAGTCCGGCGGATGGGGTACGTCGTGCTCAGGCAAACTGTGCAGTACAAAAACCTGCAGGATGAGTATCAATTGAAGTCGATGCGACTAGCGCGCATATTGCGTCCCGACCATCTACAGTCGCTCGCGGTTAACCGCCTTACGATGGATGAGCCTCAGGCAGGGCAAATCATTCACATGTCAGGCGATACGGTCGCGCTTCGACAATAGTTTCTATGGCGAAGCCTCGGATTTTCTTTTTGTTTTTTTCTCTTTTGCTCGCATGGGGGCTTGTGATCCTACGAGCGGCGCAATTGCAAATTCTGCCTGATTCAAGGCTGGCTCAATTGGCTCGACGACAATATCGCACCCAGATAGACTTGCCGGCGCGTCGTGGTATCATTGTCGATCGAAATGGAAAAGAGCTCGCCGTCACGGTGCCGAGTTACTCGCTCTACGCCGACCCTAAAGAAATTCGCAGTCCACGGCGATTTGCCTGGCTGTTGGCGCGGCACCTAGGTTATTCGGCAAAGACAATATTTGAGAAAATTCACGATCGAGATCGGCGTTTTGTTTGGCTTGCTCGCCATTTGCGCAAAGACTTTGTGAGTTCTCTCACTCGCCTGCATCTTCGCGGTCTCGGTTCAGTTGAAGAGTCGTATCGTGTCTACCCCGATAATGGTCTTTTGTCGCAAGTGCTCGGATTTGTCGGAGAAGACGGTTCTGGGCTCTCCGGCCTCGAGCTGCAATATGATCACATGCTAAAAGGCCAAGGGCGAAAGTTCATTCTTGAACGCGATGCACGCGGGCGCCCCCTTCTTGGCGATGGCAAGATCTTCACGGACGCGCCGGCCGGTTTCGACGTTCACCTCACTGTCGATGCTGAACTTCAGTTTAAGCTGGAGCAAGAACTTATGGCCGCTGTTCGAATGCATGATGCCGATGGGGCTATGGGTATTGTACTCGATGCCCGAAACTCCGACATTTTGGCAATAGCGACCGTCCCGACCTTTGATCTCAACCGAGCCTCGCAAGTAACGCCGGGTCTTTGGCGCGATCGCGTGATCACCGATGCGTTTGAACCAGGTAGCACGATTAAATCTCTCGTGATTGCGAAGGCCCTCGAGGCCGGCATCACCCGTCCAAATTCGCGCTATTTCTGCGACAATGGCCGCATGAAGGTCGATGACCGCATCATTCACGAAGCCGATCATCCATTCGGGTGGTTGACGACGTCTGAAATTTTGATGAAGTCTTCGAATATCGGAGCTGCGAAAATTGCATTTTCGATGGGTCAGGATCGTGTGCGCCAGGCTTTGCAAGACTTCGGTGTGGGCTCGCGACTCGGCGTCGATTTGCCGGGAGAATCTCCGGGCATATTGCAACGCTTGCCGTGGCGAAAACACTTACTCGCCAATATTGCGTTCGGGCAAGGCGTGACGACCACACCGCTTCAAGTTGCCGCAGCGTATGCCGCCATCGCAAATGGCGGGATTTTACGTTCTCCTCGCATCGTGAGCGAACTTGTGAACGAAGAAACCGGCGAAACGAAAACGTTCGAGACACGAGATATTCGCCGCGTGCTCACTCCCGACGTGGCGTCGACCATGCGCCTCATGCTCACTATGGTGACATCCAAGCAAGGCACCGGCTACGATGCGCGCGTGCCCGGCTACCCGGTCGCCGGCAAAACAGGCACAGCGCAAAAGGATGTCCCCGGCAAGGGTTACGTCAAAGGCGAATACATTTCGAGCTTCGCCGGTTTTCTGCCGGCTAATGATCCCCGCTTTGTTATTTACGTTGCAGTCGATAATCCGAGACATGAATATTATGGCGCGCAAGTCGCGGCGCCGCTCTTTGCGCGAGTGGCCAGCTTTGCGGTTCAGCGCGCAGCACTCCCACCAGTATTATTGACTGACAATAGTATATTGAAGCGGCCGAAAGATTTACCCGGCCCGCCGGAACAATCAATCGAACGGATCCGTGCGATGACAAAAGTGCTTGATGCTGAACAGCAGAATCGCACACCCGATTTCACCGGGTTGACATTGCGCGATTTGCTCAATGATGTTCGAGGCACGCCGATTCACGTTCTTATCCATGGTCACGGCACCGTTTCAATGACTTATCCTGCAGCGGGCGCCGAATTGCCGAAGGATAAACGCGTTTACGTGTACCTTGAGGAGAAGTAGCGAAGGCTGCCCAGCTCTACCTTTCTTAAGGCAGACCCAAAGCCCAGCCGAGCGGTCATGGTTCTTTTCGAGCCAACTTCCCCACTCATTGGCTGTACGAAACGATCGAGTCGGGAGCTTCGTCTTTGGCTCCTTTTTCATTCGCTCAATTTTTCGAAACCGGAATCAAAAGTTTTTGGCCGGGGTGAAGCCGGCGCGGGTTATCAATATTGTTGAGTTCGCGCAGTACGCTCACGCGCACACCGAGTTCAGCGGCGATACCACTCAAAGTTTCACCCTGCTCGATCACGTACGTTTGAATGTCTTTTCGAAGGCTCGATTCACGAGCGATCGGTAAAGTCTTGAGATCCTGAATCGCCGTGGCGTATTGAGCGGTCGGTACGCGAATGAAATCGCGTCGACCGATCTGACCGTAGCCGAGCCAAAATGCGCGTTGCAAATGCGGGTTGTAATCTTTCGCTTCTTCGATGTTGCCGTCGAACCACCGCAACAGCCATTTGCGGTTGATCGAGCGCGTGAGTTTGATTTCTTTGGCGTCGAACGGGGCCTCCCAATAAACCGGACCGAAGTACTTCGTCGCGTTCGCTTCAACGTCAAGAGCGGCGAGAAAGCAGGCGTAAAAATTTGCCGAGGCAAAACCAAATCGGCCGTAACGTTCGTCGACGAGCTCCGAAATATCGCGGGTGTGATACCGGCGGATGATTTTGAGCATCCCGCTAGGCCCGTGATTGTAACCCGTGATTGCGAGCGGCCAGCTGCCGAGCATTTCGTAATTAATTCGAAACAATTTTGCGGCGGCTTCGGTCGCGCGAACGGGGTCATTTCGCTCGTCAGTCAAATAACGAATACGCAAAAACCGCCGGCCGGTGTAACGCATGAATTGCCACACCCCGCTGGCGCCGACACGCGAGCGCGCTTTTACGTTGAATGAGCTTTCGACAAACGGCAATCGAGTCAGTTCGATGGGGAGCCCGTCTTCGCGAAACACCCGCTCCATCTCGGGCAAATACCGGCCCGAATAGTAGATGCCCTGAATAAAGCGATCGCGTTGCCCGAGTTGAAATCGCAAACGCTTTCGCATTGTCGCGTCTCGAAATTTATGTGCACCTTCCACGACAGAAAATAAATTCCAAAGTCGCAGATCTTCGCCATCGAGTTTCGGCATGACATTTGTTTTGCGATATTGGGCAAAGAGATGATCGAGCTTCAGCAAACGCGCCTTCACCACTTTCTTATGCTGTTTTACGATTCGTCGTCTTTCGCGCGGCGAAGAATGGGCGGGGAAGTCAATGTGATCATACACCACGGACACCAGCTGACTATCGTGCAAGATGCCTTGGTCCGTTGTGATTTGCGTGTAAACGTACTTCCAAAAATTCACGCGATCTTGCATGGCCGAGGGTACTTTAAAAGTATCGTGCGACCAGCCCATGGCCCCCTGCTGATTTGAATAATTCGGTGGCTGCCAGGGCCGCGATTTGTCCATGACCATCGTTGGTTTCTCAACGTCTACGGTCTCACTTATGGGGCTTTCAGACGGCGCTTGATCGGCGACACCCATCCCAGCAGATTTAAGAAGCGACTGCGTGAGATCCGGCTGAGAAAAAATTTTGGGCTCTGGCCAGCCACGGGCGAGTTCGGCAAGTGCCAAGATGCTAACACCCAAAACAGCCGCGCGAATCACCTGAAATACCATTTTATTATTCTTCTTCGACACCGCTTGCCGCCCTCAAGAATCGATAAAGTCTAGATCGGAATATCCTATCCCGCCTTTAACAGTTCGGAAACCAAAGAATCAAATAATGTAGCGGCTCGCCCGCCCTCTTTGGTCGGGCCGTTGAATAGAAAAACAAATTCATAAACTTGACCGTCGCGAGCGCCGGCGAACCCACCAAGACCAACGACCCCGTCCAGATGTCCCGATTTGGCACGTACGATACCGAGAAGGTCGCTGCCTTTGAGCCACCGACGGAGTGTGCCGTCGACTCCGCCAATCGGCAGGCTTGAGGCGTATTCGGGGTAAATCTGAAATCGTTTTCGCACGTGCTCCAAAACATGCAAAAGATCGATCGGGCGAAACGAATTGTCTCGCGACAAACCGGACGGGCTAGCCATCGTATAATCGGCGCCGTTTTGCAAATGCATTTCACTTAAGAAATCGCGAATCGCCGACATGCCTTTTTGCATGGTGCCCGGCGCGCCTTTGATCTGCACGCCCAAGTCTTTAGTGAGAATCTCGGCGATAAAATTGTTGGAGTATTTCATCATTTGAGAAATTAGCTCGGCGACGGGTTTACTTTTTTCGCGTGCGAGAATCTTGGCGCCGTCAGGCGTTTTGCCGTTTTGCACTTTGCCCGAAACTTCAATGCCCCGTTCTCGCAAAAACGCCTTGAGTTGATAGCCCGCCCAAATGTCGGGTTTGGTGATACTTTTGTAAGCGACAAATTCGTCGGCCGTCTTCGGAATATGCCCGTTCACCACAATGGTTTCGCTCGAGCCCGCGGGTTTGTGGTCAAAAATATTACTATTCGTTACACGGATGTCGGTTTGGCCGCGATTTGTTGTTGTCGCGTGATTCGTAATTTTTATGTAATCACTCTCTGGGTCGGCATAAACTCGGGCCGTCGCTCCGGTTGTTTCACCCGGTCGCACGAAAACATTTACGGCGCTCCAATTAAACGTCATGGCACCGATCGGAGAATCGTAAGCGCGATCCACCTGCGTTTGATCTCGACCTGGGTCGACGCGAACGCTGTCGAAAAGACTATCGTCGACCACGATGTCGCCTTCGATACGTTTGACGCCTGAACGCACAAATTCATCGACGAGGCACCACATCGATTCGGAAACAAACCCCGGATCGCCGCCGCCGCGAAGATAAAGCGGACCTTCAAGAACACCGTCTTTTACAGTCGACGTGGTGAGAAGATCGGTTTCAAACTGATGTCCGATGGGCATTTTCTCGAGTATCGCGGCAGCCGTCACGATTTTTGTAAGCGAGGCCGGAGTCATGCGCTTGTCATCGTTCAACGATGCAAGAAGGTCGCCGCCCGACACACGGGCCACGACTAGACCAAGATGCGATTTTTCGATTCGGGAGCGCGTCACCAAACGTTCCATCTTCTTTTGAAAATTCACGCTCGGTGCGGCTTTTGCGCGAGCCGAAGTCACTGCCACGAAACTTATGCTAATGGCGAAAATGATTTTGTTCATGGTCAATCTTCGCATTACTCGTTATCATTGATCAATGACCAAACGCCAATGGTATATCAATCTCGGCCTTGTCGTCGGGCTGTGGGCCGTCGATTTTTTTTCGAAAATCGCCGCGCGCACGTACATTCACGGGTTCAAATTTTACGGCCCGCTCGGTTTTATCGTTCATTACAACCCCGGCGCCATGCTCGGCACCTTTTCGACACTCCCGCCGGTACTACGAATCGTTTCGCTTTCAACGGGCGGCGCATTTTTGTGCTTCATTTACTTGGCGCTTCAGCATTTGATCCCGCAAAATGCAATGCGGTTGCGCGTCGGCATGTCAATTCTGCTTGGCGGGATTTTGGGCAACGTCACGGACCGAATATTGCGCGGCTCGGTTACCGATTTTATTTTGTTCGGCAATATGCAACATACGACCCCGGCGTTTAATTTCGCCGATTCCGTCCAGTGGATCGGCTACGCCCTAATCGTGTACTCACTGATCAAAGACGGGCAATTATTTTGGCCAGAGTACAATATTCGCCGTCGCATCTGGGTGAACCCGACGTTTCAAATTCGATTTATCACGATGCTTCTCGCCATGGGTCTCGGCTTTGTCGCGATCAGCGGGGTCTTTTTCTACACGTATTTGAAAGTGAGCATTGATTCGCTTGTTGTGGGAGTGATCCCTGCCGTTGAGCATCGTTTTGTTGTTCCGTTTTTTATTACCTTCTCCATAATCTCGTGCGGTTTTTTACTGGTGCTCTTCATGGTCGGCCGGATTGTGTCGCATCGGACTGCCGGCCCACTCTACGCTTTTGAGAAATTTTTGACCGACCTTCTCGAAGGAAAAGATCGAGAATTGAAATTGCGCGAAGCCGACGACTTTCAACACCTCGAAGATTTGGCTAAGAAGCTGCGCCAACACTTTCAAACACGTAACGGGCAAACGTTGTAAAAAATATTAAAGCCTGGCTGCAGTAATCTTGTTCAAGAAAAATCGCTTGGGTTGGTCGTCGTTTTCGTCGATCGCGACGAAAAAATCACCGTTCGGATTTCGCACAAGACCGACGGGGCGAACGGTGCGCGATTCGCCGGGGCGTGAACCTCCGGCATAAATGATCTGCACATCTTTGTTTTTTTCGAGAGCCGCGACCAGAACTGCAAATACGGCATGGCTTCGCAAATCGGCGATCGAGTACGACCCCCACGGTAGCGGCACAGCTTGATAATCCATTAGTTTCGCTACGCTTGCATCCACCCCCACTTTTTCGAAACATCGAAGCGCGACGGCCAGGCAAGCACGGGCGTCGTCGAGAGCGCGGTGAGCCTGGCCCTGCTCTAGCTTGAAATATTTTATGAGGGTTTGAAGACGATGGTTAGGCGCATCCGAAAAAGCCTTACGCGAAAGAAGGCTTGAGCAAAACGCCGGTCGCTTTGGCAGCATCAATTTTGCCCGCTCGATCTCAATTGCCAAAAAGCCAAGATCGAAGGGAGCATGGTGCGCCACCGCGTAACCATCGCCCATAAATTCGTAAAATTTCGCGATCGCAGAAGACATTTCAGGCGCGCCTTCGAGCATTTCATTCGTGATGTTATGAATCGCAATGACTTCGGCGCCCATCGGTATTCGCACGCGCACCAAAGTCTGATACTCATCAACAATTTTGCCCCCGCGCCATTTGACTGCTGCAATTTCACAAATTTCAGAAGAGAGCGGATACTTACCCGACGTTTCAACGTCCAGGGCGACCAACGTCACCTCTCGCCACATTTTTTGGTAATCATCTGGTTGTATCAACGCCTTCGACCTTCTTCGTCAGTTTATCAACGAAGTCGTCGTAGGTTTGGTCGACGGCATCGTCGACCACGTGGCCGCGCTTTTTTACTGTCGCGGCGGCGGGAGCAGTGTGAGCATTTGATTCACTTGAGTCTGCATCGGCTACCGCACGTCGCGCGGGCGCCGGCGCGGACTTCATGCGAATCCGGAACTGAATAATGCCGTTCGTTCGGTCCATCCATCCCGCTTCTGCAACGTCTTTCACGCTGACTTTGCCATATACGTTGACGCCTTCGTTAACGATACCTTGTTGAACTTTATCAGAGACAAGGTCAAGTCGCGCGTCGGCGATATTTCGAGACGGACCGACATTGGACCGCCCAGAAGGGATGACCGAATTCACGTAGACATTGGCGTCTTTGAGGCCTTGCATAATCCCCTTAATGGGCTCCATGATCGCAACGAAATCGCGCGCGGGGTTGGCCGAGTTTCGCACAAACAAGTCAGTCGCGGGGATGTCAAAACGCACTTCATCGTCGGTGATTTTCACGTTTTCCGCGTACGCGCCGACTTTATCTTCGAGAAACCGCATTTCAATTTTCTTCATGCCCATATCGAGCACATTTGGCTGGTGATCGGCGGGAGTGATAAAATCCTGCAGGGCTTTTAAGGGTTCGTTGATCAAATCTAAAAATAGCTTTTCTAGCGTGAGTTCCACGCCATAGTTTTGAAAGTTGTATTCTATAATAGAGGGAGTTGAGAAATACTCCGACACGTTCTTCTTCACGGTCGGCGTCTGGTTCACAAGCCACATCACGAGAAAAAACGCCATCATCGAAGTCATGAAGTCGGCGAAAGCGACCTTCCAAGACCCGCCATGACCGCCGGCCGGGGCCACGGTGATCTTTTTAATGACGATTGTAGTCTTTTTCTCGTTAGCTGCCATTAAGCGGCCTTTTTCAATTCTTTAGTCGCCGTATCCATTTCTTCAAACGACGGGCGAACCGCCGGGTAAATCGAACGACGCGCGAACTCCACGCACACAAGCGGAGGAGCCCCCCGCTGCAAAGCCACCATGGCGGCCTTGATCACGGCCAAGTAACGGCCCTGATCGTCGATATCCGAACCGATTTTGCCGGCGGTCGGCCCCAAAAACCCGTAACACAGAAGAACGCCCAAGAACGTTCCGACGAGAGCGGCGCCGACCATTTCACCGATTTTTTCAACCCCCGCTGTCAAATAGCTCATTGTGTGCACGACCCCCAAGACGGCGGCCACGATGCCCAGACCCGGCAAACTGTCGGCGACGTTTTGAATCGCGTGTTGAACTTTGTGCTCTTCTTCGTGCATGACTTTTATATCAGTATCAAGAAGGTCATCCACATCGTATTGCGAGAGATCCGCCGACAACGTGATCTTCATCGTGTCGCAGAGAAATTCGACGGCGTGGTGATTTTTCAAGAAGTTCGGATACGCTTTGAAAATCTCCGAAGCTTCAGGTTCTTCGATATGCTTTTCAACCGCTTGCGGGCCGTCTTTTCTAAAAATCTGAAACAGCTGAAACATCATCTGCAGAAGTTCGAGATAGGCCTTTTTATCAGGCCCCTTACCGAGCATGGCCGCAATACTCATCTTGAAGGATGAAGTGATTGTCCCCATCGAGTTGGCGATGATAAACCCGCCAAGCGCCGCCCCGCCGATGATCATCACCTCGAAGGGCTGAATAATAACGTGCAGTAGACCGCCTTCAAGCAGGTAACCACCGAACACGCAAAACGTCACAATTATGGCACCGACAAAGCCCATACAACACCTCCGCGCGCCCGCACAGTATCGCTACCGCTGCCTCGCGCTCTTCATTGTTTTTATCGGCAACATGATTTGCTGGATGTAGCGAAATTTGCTACTTAATTCGATCATGCCTGCGCATCTAGACTCGACCTCGGTCGACCATCGCCCCGTGATTTTTATTCGCGGCTTTAACAGTTACCCATCGGACGAACTGCAGTTCGGCCCCATCAACCTTGGTCTCGTCCATCGGCACTTGCAGCCCGAATTTGAAGCGCGCGGTTTTCATTTTATTCCTCTTTACAAAATGGGCTTTGGTCCAATCGAAAGACAAATCGAACGAGCGCGCGACCAAGTCCTGGCCCTTAGGCTAAATCCTGAACTTCATTTGCTGGGCCATTCGACCGGCGGAGTGATTGCGCGCGGGCTCGCTCACGCTCTCAAATCAACGCGCCGAATATTGAGCGTGACCACCATCGTTTCACCTCATCGAGGGTCAACCCTTGCCAATCGTGCGGCTGAATTCGAGCGGGCTCATCCGCTTTGGTACAAATTATGGAAGGCCGCCGGCTATGATGTGAAACTCCGCGTGCCGCTTCTTGAGCCGCTCAAGTCGAAATCGATGGCGCAATTCAATGAACAGTACCCCGATTTGCCGGGAGTGAGTTATTCTTCAATCGTGTCCGGTGCCCCTTTGAAGTCGCTGCCTTTATTCATGCGAATGATCGGGCAATTTGCTGATGATACTTCGGCCGAATCAGACGGAATTGTCGAAAAATCGTCACAGCCTTGGGGCGACGTACTGGGTGAATTCAGCGCGGATCATAATGCGATCATCGGCTTTCGCACGATGGCATCGCCCATCGCATACCGTCGGGCACGCGCCGAATTTACCGAAGCCGTTCGACGGATTCACCAATTCTACGCGAAGGTTGAAATATGAAGCGACTGTTCACGCTGACTTTTTTTATAGCGATGTTGGGGCCCGCGCTTCTTCTTCCAAACCTGTCGTTTGCGGACGAGCCCGCGACTGACGTCTCGCCTCTGCACGTCGACAAAGTCGCGTTTACGCCTGAAGAGCCAAAGCCGGGCACTCCCGTTGAAATGAAAATCGATTTTCATGTCGACTCGGGTTACCACGCTTATATCAACCAGTTTCATTTGAAAGTGGATCAACCGAAGGGTTTGCAAGTCAGTCAGTTCGATGTCGAACCGACCGTCGAATTTGTCGACCCGCTGTCACACAAAATGCGAATGGGCACCGAACATCGCGCGCAAATTGTCGATGTGTTCAATGTGCCGGAGTCTGCTCCGGCGGGTGATTTACCGTTGCAATTACAGCTCACGTACCAAGCGTGCGGGGTGAAGTTCTGTCTATTCCCGAAGACGATACCGGTGCATGCCGACTTGGTGGTGGCGGGTGAACCAAATACTTTTACGCGAGCCTTGGCCAAAGGCTCGCTCTACGCTTTGCTGGTGGTTTTCATCGCTGGTGTGTTGACGAGTTTAACTCCTTGCATATTCCCGATGATCCCGATCACCGTGGCGATTTTGGGCACGCAAGATCATCGTCACGGCCGCGGCTTTTTGATCAGCAGTTCGTACGTTCTCGGCATCGCCACCACGTATTCCATTTTAGGAGTCATCGCAGCCAAAACCGGTGCCATGTTTGGCTCGCTTCTCGGTAACCCCCTCGTGGTCGGCGTGATCGCGCTGGTTTTCGTTCTGATGGGTCTCAGCATGTTCGGCCTTTTTGAAATTCAAATACCGCACGCTCTTGCACAGCGGCTATCGTCGTCGAATCAGCGCAAAGGCATTTTCCCGGCATTTGCGTCCGGTCTCGCTGCGGGAGTTGTCGCTAGCCCCTGCGTCGGCCCCGTTCTCATCAGTGTGCTGGCCTACGTGGCGCAAAAACAAAGCCCCGTTATGGGTTTTGTTTATCTGTTCACATTTGCGCTCGGTTTCGGACAATTATTTTTACTGATCGGCACTTCGCAGGCGCTTTGGCAGAAACTGCCGCGGTCGGGCCCGTGGATGTCAAAAGTAAAAATTGTTTTTGGCGCGATCATGATCGCGATGGCATATTATTACGTGCGACCGGTTTTGCCGGCATCTTGGATGTCGTTCGGGCGGCCGTCTGTGTCGTCAAACGTTTCTTCGAATAGCCCGGCGGCCCCAGCGAATAGGGCGGCCCCAGCCGATACGTCAGGTACGGCGGCCCCCGCTACCGGGCCGGCATGGCAGAATTACTCTGATAAAGTTTTGGCGACTGCGGAGCGCAACCATAAACCCGCCATCATTGATTTCAGCGCTCAGTGGTGCTTGGCATGCGCTGAACTCGACAAATACACCTACAGTGATGAGAAGGTCATGCAGCTTGGCCACTCGTTTGTGTGGATTCGATTCGATGCCACCTCACCTTCTGAAGCGCTCACCCGCCTTCGCGCCAAATACGGAATCGGCGGCTTGCCATTTGTGATTTTCATCGACGGCAAAGGTAAATGGCGCCGGGACCTCACGCTGACCGGCTACGAAAACGCGACGGCTTTTCTCGCGCGGATGAACTCAGCCCTCAATTGATGGGCCGATTGATACCTGTCACTCAGCGATAGCCTTCTTACGAACGCTTTAGATTTCGAATTTCGCGCAAGACTTCTTCGTAGGTCGACTGATAGGTCATCAGTTTAAGCTCTTGTTCTGTCGCGACCTTTTGGATGTGGTTGATGCGACTTTCAAAGCTATTGACGAGCTGATTGTGCCGATCAAAAAGCTCTTGCGTTTTGGCGTCGGCCACGCGCCGTTCACTCAACCGCGTGTGCATGGCTGCGTTTTGCTTGGCAGTGGACTCCGCCAACTGCTTAATTTGTTCGCCCAGCATCTTTTGGCCTGCGTTCAGGTGCTGAATCTTTTGCTCCATAATTTGAGCCCAGCGATCCATCTTTTGGCTGACGGCCTCGACTTGCGCTTCAATTTCGCGCAGCTGCTTATTTTGAATCGTGGCGCCTTCAACCTTAACAAGTGGCGTATCCACTTGGCCGAACAGTTGGGGATTGAGCGATCGTGACATATCTTCTATTCTGACATTTTTTTCTGGACTGTAAACAGAAAATCTCCATATCGTGAATGCATGATTACAGTTGAGGAACTCGGTCGACAGCTTCAGTTACTTGAACCGCAGAAAAATCCCGCCCGTCTTGCGTTCTACAACTTTGTTAGAAACTTTTTGCCGGGCTCTACGCCGTTCACGCAAGAGATGCTCGATGCATTCTATGACCGCGCGCTGATTTTAAACCATTGGCAAACCAATAAAAAAGCGCTCGGTGAGACCTTGCGAGACGATCTGGCGAAAATTTCAGCGCAGCGGTCGTTTGCATTTTCGCTCGATCAAGTTTTACATTCATGCGACATTCAGGCCATAACCTTCGAGCGCTTGAGCGACTTTCAAGCATTACTGGATAAAGGCTCAAAGCGCCTCGAAAGCTCAGGCGAAAAGGTGCGATTGTTTGAGTTGCGCCAGGGGCACACGCACACTCCCCACGAGGTGCTGTCGGTGCGTTTGACGAAGACCGGGGCCGTTATTGTTGAAATTTATCCAAATGTCGCGATGATCGTCGACGGTGAACTGCAACTCGTTCGCCCACACTCGCGACTCACTTACACTTTGGAACTTGACTTCAACCCCCAAGTCGACCAAATTTTGGCCACTTCGCTGATGCGGGTGGCTCGTTTTCGCGGCACCGGACATAAAATAACCGGGCAGTTTATTCAAGGCGTGCACTTTGCCTCGAGCGAATCGTTTGATAAGCCGTTGAACGAGATTGCAGAAGTCAACCAAGCCGTTAAACGCATCGAGCGATTTTATGTGAACCCGGTGTCTGATCCGTATTACCAGGATCTTTATGAAAAAGTCGTCCGACAATCTGAACCTAATTCGCCTTAACAAATTTATCGCGATGTCCGGCGTTGCCAGTCGCCGACATGCCGACGAGTTGATCCGCGAAGGCGCGGTTCGCGTGAACGGCAAAACCATCACCGATCTCGGCACGCGGGTGCACCCCAATAGCGATCAAGTGGTTGTGAACAATAAGCCGATTCGGGCCGAGCAAGAGCACGTGTATGTCGCTTTCAATAAACCGCTGCAAGTGGTTTCGACGATGAATGATCCGCACGGGCGCCCGAGTCTAGCCGATTTTTTTGCCAAAGCTCGTACGCGGGTTTTCCCCGTCGGTCGGTTGGATTGGGATTCTGAAGGGCTTATTCTTCTCACAAATGACGGTGAATTCGCGCAGAGGGTTTCGCACCCAAAACATGGCGTCGCGAAAACTTACTTGGCGAAATTGAGCGGGCTGCCGACCGACGAGCAGTTACAGAAACTCGTTCGCGGTGTATCGATTTTCGGCGGCAAAGCGAAGGCTCTGCACGTTGAACGACTAAGCGGTAAAGATTCGGGTCGCTCCGCGGGTCGAAAGAAGAGCAGCGGCAAATACGGTTGGGTGAAAATCATAATCAATGAAGGTCGCAACCGCCAGGTGCGCCAAATGTTTCAAAAGATCGGTTTTGACGTGAGAAAACTTCAGCGCGTGGCCATCGGCTCGCTACGTATCGGATCCCTAGAACGCGGGAGATTTCGCATCTTAACCTCTGAAGAACTCGCTCGCGTTTTTCGACTGCCGAAAGAACTCACCCACCGCAAGGGCTAGAATTCATCTCCGGCGCTACGGCACGCGGGCCGTGGCTTGCATGAACGAATCAAAGGTGATGGCGTTTTGATTTTTTCTGACGTCGTGAAATTCACGCTTCATCGCCTCAACCAAAGTGGCGTCGACGTGACCGTCTTGCAACAATTCGTCAACCGCGCTCATCATAAGCTCTTCACGATCGTGCAGAAGCTTCTCGCGCAATTCGGGTTCGCGCTTGTCGGCGTACAACAGCTTCACGTGCGTGCGCACGTCCGTGTAGCCGGCGTCGCGCAAAAGATTGCCGAGCTTCACTCCCACAAACGGGTCGCCGCCGCGGTCGTACTGATAATCGTTGTAGGCCATCCAAAACTTCCAAATCGCCGGGCAGTACGGGTCTAAAAAATACGAAAAATTCATGACTTCGGTAATGAACACGCTCGAGCCGGGCCGCAGCACGCGCCGGACTTCGCTGAGCACACGAGCCGGGTTCGGCATATGCTCCATCACCCAACAGATAAACGCGCCACCAAACGAATTCTCGGGGAATGTCATCTTCTCGGCATTCATCTTGTGTATTTCAAAGCGGTCGCGAGCGTAATCAAGAGCGCCCAAAGTCTCGCGAGCCGACGCCAACTGCTCGTCATTAATGTCGATGCATGAAGCTTTAAGCCGCGGAAATCGCCGCAACAATATCTGCGTTTGCGCGCCGACGCCGCAACCGACTTCGAGAATATGATCGGTCTGCGAGAAATTCACATCTTGGTAAATCACAAATTCAGTCAGTTCGGCCTGACGGCGCAGTCGGTCCTGTTCAATCGGCGAATAACCATGAATATATTTTTGATCGCGGTGCCCCGATGTCACTCGTTGTCTCCGTTGGGGTGGAGCGACTTTTGCCATGCATTGTAGCGTTGGGTGTAATCGCGAAATTGTTCCATAAACTCTTGGCGTTTATCGTTCGTATCCGAATTGAAATCATCGGTTTTTTGGCGCCAGGCGGTATCGAATTCGTCACGCTTTTCGCGCTCATCGTCGTTAAATGATTGGCGCTTATCCTCTTGATCTGAAAAGAACTGTTCTCGCTCGTCGGACGTGTGATGATCTTTCAAATATTTCTTGCGCTCGCTCTTTAATTTTCTCTCAAATTCTTTTCGTTCTTTTTCTTCTTGCTTGTCGAATTCTTCGCGTGCCTTTTCTTTCTCTTCATTGAACTGGTCACGTTCGTGCTCGAACATGCGCTCGTATCGCTCTTGAATCGTTTCGGGCGGCAGGCGGACTTCGCCAAAAAACTTCAAAATGCCCTGCAAATCGTCGTTTCGCCTTCGCCTGTCTTCGGGGATCGACTTTCTTAGCTTTTCAATTTCAGCGCGATCGGCCTTGAGCGATACATCGGCATCATCCATCGCGCTCGCGTCGGCGGCATCATAACTGGGCGCACCGCTCACAGCGGAGCTGCCCATAGCGGCACCTGGCGCAACAGCGCTTTGTTCTTTGGCCTGTTGTCGGGTGACAAGGCCACAGCCGCCCAAACCTACAGCTAGAACAACGATGCCGGCGACTAACCCAAATTCGCGCGGGCAAAATTTGCCGACTGACGTTTGATGAGACTTCATGCCCTCAATGATAGAAGAGCTTCGTTGAAAACACAACGAGGCGCTATGATGAATTATGCATTCGGAATCGCAGTATCTTCAGCCGTCAGGCTACACACGTCGCGCTTCGACCTTTACGGATCGTGAGTTTCAACTCAAATACACCCGCTACCTACTGTGGATGTCGGGGTTCATTACGCTGATATTTCTGCTGCCCCCGTTTTACTATAGCTTTGAAAATTACCATATATTTATCAATCTTGCCGATCTGAACGACCCACAGCTGACTCATTACCTGATGAGCGAGCGATTCTACTTGGCCGTCTACTTTGTCGCGGCCGCTGTCGCACAGTTTGGCTTTTGGTTTTTGTTCAGCAAGCGAATGTCGGCTAAAATCGTAGGCCCGGCGAAGCTGCTGCGAAATCACGTGCGACTTCTCAGTCGCGGCGATTTCACGCTACCCGTCTTGCGCGTGCGCGAAGATGACGAGTTCAAAGAATTGGTGAGTTCTTACAATTATCTCTACACGTTACTAAAGACTCAATATCAAAGCGAATTAGAAGACTTGAAGTCCTTGCAAAAAATCGTCACACAACCCGCGGCCCTTGCGCTTCTCAATGAAATGGTCGATGTGCGGGAGCGGCGGCTCGGCCTTACTTCTTCGAGCCCTGTTTCAAAGCCCGCGACATCTCACGATTCGCGTCACGCATCTTAATCGTCGCACGCTTGTCGGCCTTCTTTTTACCTTTGACCACGGCGATTTCAACTTTAACGCGCCCATTTTTAAAATAAAACTTGAGCGGCACGCACGACATGCCCTTTTCATTTACCGCCGCGTAAATGCGATCGATCTCGTTTCTATTCAGCAATAACTTTCGAAGTCGTTCAGGGGCGTGATTGTTGTACGAGCTCGCTTTGTACGGGCTGATATGAGCCTTCTGCAGAAATATCTCGTTGCCCACGAAGCTCACGTACGAGTCTTTGAGATTCGCCCCACCCTGCCTGAGCGACTTGACCTCACTGCCCATGAGCGCGATGCCGGCCTCGTAAGTGTCGACTATGTGGTAGTCGAACCTTGCTTTTTTATTCTCTACTATAACCTTCACGTTTTGAGCTTTCTGTACAACAACAAATACTGTTCAACCGACAGCTCTTCGGGCCGAGCCGTCTCATTTAAGCCCATTGCCGCCAACTCGGCTTTGAGCCTTGCCATATCGCCTTTCAAATTCTTGGTCAAAAACTTACGCCGAAATTGAAAGGCCCGCTTTACAAACGTCAGAAAATCACGATCCGCCGTGCCGGATGGTTTGCGAGTGAACTTAAGGACTCGACTGGCGACTTTCGGTTTTGGATAGAAACTCTCAGGCGACGCATCGACGACGACTTCCATTGCCCAAAAGGTCTGAGCGATGATCGATAAAAGGCCGTAGTCGTGAGTTCGCGGACGAGCCAAAAGACGCTCGGCCACTTCTTTTTGAAACATGAGAATCATAGACTCGAACGAGTGCGTGAACGATTGCTCGATCACCAATCGAGACGAGATTTGATAAGGCAAGTTACTAACAAGGGCCCATTTGCTGGCACCGCCATCGAGCTGACGCTCATCCAATTCAAGTGCATCTGTTTCAATAACCTCGACGCCGCGCTTACGCCAGTAGCTGGCAATTTTTCGGTCGAGCTCGACGACAACGAGCCACTTTTTCAGAGTTAGCAACTTTTCCGTTAGCGCGCCAAGCCCCGGCCCGATCTCGACGATTCGTTCGGGCTCTAAAGCGCGTGCACATTTAACAATTTGATCGATCACATATTCGTCGATTAAAAAATTTTGCCCCAATGAACGCTTCGGCTCGATGTCGAGCTCGCGCATACGCTCAATAAGGGCGCTTTTGACCGAGCTCATACCTGAAAATCTTCGGGGAATGACGCCGCCGACGGCGCCAAGGTTTGCCCCGACCGTTCACCGCGAGCCAAACGCCAAATGCCGGCGAGGCCCACCATCGCCGCGTTATCGGTACAATATTTGAGGGCCGGCATAAAAATTTCGATTCGTCCGCTTTCTTCAACCCAATGCGCGGCCATCGCACGTAGCCGTGAGTTTGCACACACTCCACCCGTGATGACGACGCGATTTAAACCAAGCGTCGTTTGCGCCGACTTGAGTTTGACCATCAGGCTTTCAGTGACCGCCTCTTGAAAGCTCGCGCACAAATCCGCGAGTTGGTCGGCGACTTCACTTGGGCTCATACTTTCAATGCGTCGAACGGCTGCCGCTTTAAGCCCTGAAAAGCTGAAATTGAGATCGGCCGAACCTTTCATTGTGCGCGGAAAGGCAAACTTCTTCGCATCGCCTCTCTTGGCCATTTCGTCGACTTTCGCCCCGCCTGGGAATCCAAGCCCCAGCAATTTCGCGAATTTATCAAGAGCCTCGCCAGCCGCATCATCCACGGTTCGGCCTAACAGCTCGTAGTGACCGATACCACGCACATGAAAAAGGTGCGTGTGCCCTCCGCTCACCGTAAGACCGAGATATGGAAATTTCAATTGAGATTGGCTCATGTCAGAATCCCATAAAAATGGCGCAAGCAGATGCGCCTCTTGATGATTCACGCCAATAAAGGGTTTATTGTACACCAGTGCGAGAGTTTTCGCGGTAACGACACCGACAAGCAGCGAACCGATCAGTCCGGGCCGATTAGTGACCGCAATTCCGTCTATCTTTTGCCATGACCACGAAGTGCGCGAGAATAACTCCTCAAGGAGCGGCAATATCTGAAGCGTATGGTTGCGGCTCGCGATTTCGGGCACGACGCCGCCGAAAGGCCGATGGGCCAAATCTTGATTCGCGGTGAGACACCCGACCACAAAGCCGTCAGCGCGAACAATGGCGAGCGACGTATCATCACAGCTTGTTTCAATTGCCAGGACATGGTGAAAATCGTCAGCGCCCGTCATTTTAACGATTTTAGCTTTTTTACCGCCTTTTTGCCCCATTTTGATTTCGCGAATTTCTGGGCCGCTTCGGTATAAAATGTGCGGGCTTCGGGCTTCATCCCTAACTTATTAAAAGCCACGCCGATTTTGTATGTCGCTTCGGCGTAGTGGTCACCATGAGGGTTGAGCTCGCGGTATTTTTGGTAATCGACGATCGCTTCTTTCCAATTTTTTTTGTTAAAACTGCCCGATGCGATTTTGTAACTGTTCTTTTTTGAAAGTTTTTTCTTCGCGCGCGCCTGTTGAAGAGCATCGTAGCTCGCGCGTAAAGCTTCGACTTTTTGCGCGATTTGCAAATATTCCGAATCCAGTTTGGAGAGTTCATCCTCGTAAATTTTTGATCTATCTTCAAGCGCCTTCACCCGCTCGGCGAGAGCTGCGGACTTGTTAGTTCGATCGGCATCCGATGTATTCAAGTTATTTTCAAGGTCGCCGACGCGTCCTCTGAGGGTACGGATTTCGCCGTCGATTTCGTCCAATCGGTTGGCTTCATCAGCTTGCTGCACCTGCTGCTGGCTCGGAGGCTGCTGCTGATCCTCACGAATTTCATCTCGAGTGACCAAACAACCTGAAAGCATGAGTGCGACCGCAGCTAATAAAATGAGTTTCATGTTACGCCCCTTTATCTAATTCGCGTCGCCGTCTTCGGCCTTTTTCAACATCGTGTAGTTTTCTGATTTTTCTGCATACTCGCGCGCCATATTAAAGTTAGTGCGGGCACCAGAATACTCACGATTGTTAAAATCGGTTTGTGCTTTACGATAGTATTGTTGCGCCTTCGTGAATAGACCCGGCGCGTATTGCGGGGCTTTGGCCGCCTGTGCCGCTCGAATTGCCGTATCGGCTAACACATATTCGTCACGCGGCGGAGTGCCCGCGCACCCTGACAAGACCATTAACAACAGTGCAAGCGTCAGGATGCGGGTCATAGACTGAGACTAGTTATTAAGTGGAACGAAATTAGCGCGACGGTTTTTCGCGTAGGCCGCTTCCGTATCAGCCGTATCAAGCGGCTTTTCTTTACCGTATGAAATAACCGTCAGATGGCCGGCGTCGACGCCCAAACGGACCAAGTATGACTTAACCGCTTTGGCCCGACGCTCACCAAGTGCCAAGTTGTACTCAACAGAGCCGCGTTGATCACAATGACCTTCGACCTGAACCGTCGTGCTGCTGTGATTTTTCATCCATTCCGAGTCTTTTTTCAGGATTTCACGATTTGATTTATCGAGGGCCGATGAATCAAATGCAAAGTGAATCGTTTCAAGACCATCAATCTGGCCGCTATCGCTGCCATCGGCGGGGAAGTTCATGGGCTCTTGCGAGATTGTGGCGGAACCTTGCCCAGCAGCTCCTGGCTTTGCCTTTTTGTGAGCGCAAGATACGGTAAATGCCATGGCAGTAGCTAAAAACCCAAAGCTGATATATCGACTCAGTTGCTGTGATTTCATCGTTCTGTTTCTCCTTCTTTTTTTTAATTTATGTAGTTAAAAATATTTTGATTTTCGTTTTTTGTTACTTTGATTCCATAGTTAGAGCCATTTGAATACCCAGCCAGTGTCGAAAAATCGGCCGGAATTGTCAAAGCTTTTCCGAATGGCGGATGGATCCGGTCGTACCTCGCCGCGATCCTTCGATATTTTTCGCAGCCGTAAAGCACGACTCTTGCATTGCTTCACATGACAACTACGAAAGGAGTCAATGATGACTGGTCTCAACAGAATTTTTTTAATGGGGTATCTCGGTAATGCGCCGAGGGTCACGATGAGTCGAAAGGGCACTCCCTATACGACGCTCTCAATATGTTCGCCTAAAAAAAGGGCAGACGAAAAACCTGAGGGCGAACAAGACGCCCGAGAGACGGCGGATTGGCATTCGGTCCATGTATGGGGCAAACAGAGTGAATTGTGCGCGAAATTCTTAAACAAAGGTCGGGTTGTGCTCGTCGAAGGATATTTGGCGCAGTACTCCGTTGAGAATGAAGGCAAGAAAGAACGGCGCACCGCCATCAACGCCGTTCGCGTAGACTGGTTGCCGAAAGCGGAATCCGCGCAAATGGAGCAACTGTCACTCGAAGGGACGAGCGCTGAATCCCTTCCGCAGTAGTCGTTTGCGACGGTGGTCTTGACTTTTCGACCAGCGCGTTGAATTCTATATTTGTGCTCCGCAGCGATATGCGGAGCTCGTCACAAACCTTGGGGATGAGCGATGAGAGAATTGGGGCACCTTGACTGGATCAAAGGTCTGGTATTGGCGGAACAAGAAATGGAAGAATCCGGTGTCGTCAATCTTGCGTCCGTGGACCCTGAATCGCATCTCGAAGAGCAAACTTTAGAGTTTCTACGCGACGTTAAAGCGGCCATGGTAGATGCAGCCGCGACTTTCAACCAACTGAAAGCTTCAAGTGTCGGCACGCTTAAAATTTACGGGATATCAAACACCAAAGCTGATTTCATGTTATTTCGAAACGGCTATAAGCTTATTTTTTCGATGCGGCGGCCTGGCGAGATCGAAGTTTATCACAGCTTGCTCTCGTCGCATTTTTTACACCCAATTGAAGGCGAAGAAACAAAAGCTGCTCCTGAAAAGGATGTGATCCGCGCCCATTGGGGAGCATTCGGCGAGCTGCAGTGGCACCACAAAAATTTACCTGTGCGGATGGATTTTCTTATCCGCCACTACGTCACCCGCTTTATTCACGAAAGCGCGAAGTAGCCTGCTTGTCGGCAGACTGAACGGGCCGCCGGTAGGACCTTGGTCGCGATTGACAACGATGGCCTCGTCACCTCAATCGCACCGCGCTAAAATTAAATCAGATGTCGACATGGGTTTTAGCCGCAATTGTTGTTCAAATATTTCTCGTACTGTCGGTTGTCATTCTTTGGCTTAAACAGATGCGCCCGCCGAAAGACGATCCGCGCCTTAGCCGCGGCCTTCAACTGTTGCAAAGTAAAATCGCCGTTCTTGAAGATTTGTCCGAACGCACTGAGCGCCAAGTCACGCAACTCACGCATTTTCTCGATGAGCGTTCGAAGCATCTTCAAACGAAAGTTCTCCACGCCGAAGAACTTCTCGTCAAAATCGATCACTCTATGAAAAAGAGCCTCGATGTCGCGGCCATTTTTCAAGACAAGATTCCGCACGAAGAAATCATCGAGCGCAATCAAACACAAAAATATGTCACGGCAGCCAAAATGGCGAACGAGGGCCGCTCGGTGGATGAAATCGTGCAAGCGCTCGGCATCCCGCGCAGCGAAGTCGAGTTCATTGCGAAAGTGAACAGAAATGAACTGGCGTTTGAGCCGGCTTTACTGCCTGAATGGGCGAAACCAAAAGACGAAGTATTTCAGGCGCAGTCGCCAGATTTATCTTCGCTAAAAAGGGCCGAAGAAAATTTTCGTCAGACCGTTAAAGAAGCCGAAGAACTGCAGCAAGCCGAACTCGCTCGCCGCCAACTAAATGAAGAGCGAGCGCGCGCGATCAAAGAATCCGCCCGGCAGGTCACCGAAAACATCGTGACCACCGCTCGCGACGCGCTCAAAACAACCGCAATTAAGGCGCAAGCCACCATCCGCAAAGTCGAGTTCCCCCGAATTGACCGGCCTTAGTTTAAACCCAATTGAAGCGATTTAATTCCGAAAACGTCTGGCAGCGAGGCTCACAAATTCGGGATGGGCAACACTTCCATCACCTCGACACCGTTACCCGGGAAAATAGTGAAATGCGGATGATTTAGAAAAAGCTTGGCTGCCGCTTCTTGAGTTTCAGCTTGAACAATAGTGAACGCGCCGATGTTGTTGCGAACGTCGCGAATGCCTTCGACATCAACGCGCTTGGTTTTACTGAGCGGACCGCCCATATTTAAGATCTGTTTCTGATTTTTCTCGGCCCAAGCCTTCCAGGCCGCGACGCCCTTTTTTTCTTTTTCTTTGCGGGTCGCCTCGTCCTGTTTCATCCACTTCTCCATTGCTGAAGCGTCGCCGGTAAAAATCGCCAAAAATGTTTTCATTTAATTCAACTCGCGAATGAAATCATTCATTCGTTTGAAGGCCTCTTTCATGCGTTCTTCTTTGAGCGCGTAACTGAGGCGAACGTATCCTTCGAGGCCGAATTCGATACCCGGCACCACGGCGACTTTTTGCACGTCGAGCAAGGTAGTCGAAAAGTCGCTTGAGTTGCGAATCTCGCGGCCAATGTATTTGCGGCCGAAGCACGACGAAATATCCGGCCAAAAATAAAACGCGCCATCGGGTTTGCCGACGCGAAGGCCTGAAATTTTCGAGAGTTCTTGGAGGCCGCGGTCGCGTCGCGTTTTGAGCTCTTGAAGCGCGGTCTTGAGTTCGCCCGCTCCTTCATTGATTGCTGTCACAGTCGCCCATTGCGACATCGTCGGTGCTTGACTGACCGATTGCGATTCGTAATTCGTCATGGCTTTGATCCACGCCATAGGGCCGAGCGCCCAACCGACGCGCCATCCGGTCATTGAATATGTTTTGGATGCCCCATTCATCACAAGCGTGCGCGCGCGCAGATCGGGCGCGGCTTGCAAAATGTGCGGAGCGACCGGCATTTCAAACACGAGCCGGTTGTAAATATCATCGGAGATAATAAGGACGTCGGGAAATTCGCGCAGCACCTTCGCAAGCCCCGCCAATTCTTCGCGGCTGTACATGAGACCCGTCGGATTGCTCGGGCTGTTGAGAATAATCATTTTCGTTTTCGGCGTCAGGTGCTTGCGCAAAATCTCAGGTGTAATCTTGAAATTCTCGCGTTCAGTGCAAACCGCGCACACGGGTCGGCCGCCGGCGAGCTCGACCATTACAGGGTAGCTCACCCAATAGGGCGCCGGGATGATCACCTCATCGCCCGGGTTGATCGCCGTTTGAATCGCTGCGAACAATACGTATTTGCCGCCGGCAGAAACCGTCACTTCATCCGGCGAAAATGTGAGACCCAAATCATTGCTTGTTTGAGTTGCAATCGCTTTGCGCAAATCGGGTAAACCGTTTGACGGAGTGTACTTCGATTGACCTTTAACGATAGCGTCGATGCCCGCGCGCTTTGCGCATTCAAGAGTATCCCAGTCCGGCTCGCCGACCGACAGCGAAATCACGTCGTGACCTTGCGACGCGAGTTCTTTCGCTTTCGCCGATAACGCTAGTGTAGGTGAAGGCTTCAAATTTTTTGCGCGATCTGAAATCATTTTGGTCCTTTCATGTTTTTCACATTTTTCTTTAACGCCTCGGCCACGCATTTGGGCACGAATTTCGAGGTGTCGCCGCCGAATTGCGCGACTTCGCGGACAAGCGACGATGACACAAACCCATGCGCAGGCGAAGCCATTATGAAAAACGTTTCAATGTTCGGCGCGAGCTTTTTGTTGGCGTCGGCGATCGCGTATTCATATTCCCAATCCGCGACGGTCCGAACGCTACGCGCGATCAAGTCCACTCCGAGAGATTTGGCGACTTCAACCGTGAGTTCGTGAGACGATTCGACGTCCACGCGCCCCAGCTTCAAACTTTTGCCGTTCATCACAGCGGACTCCTCGAGCGCTGCCAAAATCAGATCCTTGCGCTCGCTTTGCGAGAAAAAATAGGACTTGCTAGAAGAATCAGCGACCAAGACCACCACGCGCTCAAAATGTCGGCGCAGGCGCGCGATGACATCCAAATGGCCGAGCGTGATGGGATCAAAACTACCGGGGTACAGTATGGAATTCATAGAACGATGCAGATTTATCACCGAATGCCCGGCGATCCAAGAGGTGAAATGCGCCGTAATGATCTTCAATATGCTCACGCCGGGCGCTTTCGATAACGGCAATGGTGCCGTCGCCCGCCGCGCGGCTCACCGCAAGCTCCGTCATGCACGAGTGAGCTAAAGCCTCGGTAAACGGAGGGTCGATCAAGATCACTTGAAACGGTTCACCTTTGTATTCTTTGAGGTATTTAAACGCGTCACGTTGATTGACGGTATACGGCTCATCGACCTGCAAATTGTTCAAATTGTCGCGAATGATGCGAATCGATCGCGGGTTCGCCTCCACGAAATCGACCGACTGAGCCCCGCGCGAGAGCGCCTCGATACCCAAATTGCCAGTCCCCGAGAAAAGATCCAGCACGCGAGCGCCGGGCACATCGCGCATGAGAATATTAAAAATGGTTTCTTTTACCCGATCGGTCGTGGGGCGGATATGGTCAGCTTTAAAACTGTTGAGCCGTCGGCCTTTGTATTTTCCCGATATAATTCGCACGGCGGCCTAAATCCGGCGTACGTGCTTGGATAACATCGAATGTTTCACGATGGCCACGCGGTTGTTTTCTAGAATTTTTTGAAAATGCAATTCGGCTAATTTTTTAGGAGTCGGCGGCGGCTCATTCGATGCCTTTTTCGGCGGGCGACGAAAAAACCGATCGTAATGCTTGATCGAGCGCACACGTTCGATGATCGCCGCATCCCCCAGAATAAACGACACGGTCATGTAACTGCCGATCTTAAACGGAATTTTATCGAGTTCGACCAGTACTCCGGTCGTATTGAGTTTCATGATAAACCCCGTGAGCTTCTCAGTGCCAAGATCTATCGTGACAGCAATCGGCTCATTTTTTGGACTATTTTTCACCGCCATGACCCGCGCTCAACCCTCGTGCGCTTTATTTTTCACTAATTTCTCAGCCCGTTCAACTACTTCAAAAATATTGGCGAAAGGTTTGGCTAAAAACAGGTGAGCACCCAATTCTTCGGCTCTTTTCAAATCGAAGTCTCCGGTGTAAGCGGACATGAGAATTATCTGCGCCGTGTTGGCGGATTCGATCTTTTCGAGAAGTTGCGGCCCCGTCAGCCCGGGCATCAAAACATCGACCAACGCCACATCGGGGGGCCACTCCCGCCAAGTCGCTAAACCTTGAATCCCATCCGACGCCGTCCGAACCGTGTGACCGCGTGACTCAAACGCCCGCATCAGTGACCGGCAAATAAGCGCTTCGTCGTCGACAATCAAAACGTTCATTCGCTCACCTCGAGTGGCAACAGCACTCGAAAGGTTGTGCCTTTGCCGATCGTCGAGTCGAATTCGATTCGGCCGCCAAATCGCTCAACGATACTGCGGCTCATGCTCAGGCCGAGGCCCGTCCCTTCGCCGACAGCTTTGGTCGTGAAGAAAAACTCGAATACTTTCTCTCGCAATTCAGGGGCAATGCCCGGCCCCGAATCTTCGATTGAAACGGCCGCAATGCTTTCGCCTGAATTATCTTTCGCTGCATAAGTCTTCACAACGAGCTGCCCGCTATCCGTCATTGCTTCGCAGGCATTCTTCACGATATTGAAGATGACCTGTTGGGTCAGATGAGGTTCAACAAAAATCGGGACTTCACTGGAACTCAGCTCGACGATAAGTTCGAATCGCCGCGTGAGAGAGTTCAGCAGTGAAAGTGTTTTCGTTACAATGTCATTCAAATCGACGCGAATCTGCTTCTGTTCGAACCCAGCCGTTGAAAACTCGCGCAAGTTCGTGATGATTTTTTGGCAGCGTTCGGCGGCGATTTCGGCTTCGATCAAATCGCTTTTCAAATTTGTACCCTCTGGTGCCTGAGGGATCAAAAGTTGCGCCATCGAGCGAATACCCGTAAGCGGATTATTGAGTTCGTGCGCGATGTGACCGGCGAGTTGCCCGAGCGCCGCCATTTTTTCACCTTGCATCAGCTGCTTTTTGAGACGTGTAGAGCGTGTCACGTCGATGTAGTGGCTGATCGTGTTCGACGGGCGATCGGTGTGCCCGACCGAAATTGGATACGAATGAACTTCGTATTCACGGCCGTCATGCTGGATTGTCTCATCAAACAACCCGTCTACCGAAAGATTCGCGAGCTGTTCTGAAAACGCGCGGTTGGCGCGCAAAATCTCGCCATCCGATCCGAATATCGCCACAGGATCTTGCAAACTGTCGAACGTGCGCTCCCACATCAATGACGAATCTTTCAATTGCTGCTCGAGAAATAATCGATCAAGCGCCGAACTCATGGCCTCAACGCGGTCTTCGATAAACTTCAAAAACGTTGCGACTTCTTCTTTTTTTAATGAATGCTCAAGATACAACACACCGTCGGCTTTGCTCTTTTGGTCTGAACGGCGACGGCGCGAACGTATGGGGATGGCCAGAAGCCGGGCAAACGGGCGACCGAATATATTGGCCAGATATTGGCTATCTTTGACGTCGTTAAAACGAATGTCAGGCCGGCGCGACCAACCGGCCGTGACGGTTTTTTCGTGGATGGAACCCTTTTGATAAAAGGTCAAACGAAGCCGATGATGAGCGTCGGCAAACGCCAAAATTGGCTCTTTAACACGCGCGAAATTTTTCAGCTCTGCTCGAATGCGAACCATGACGTCGTCAACGGTGCGTGCCGAACCTAAATTTTCAATGAATTTGACGAGCTTCTTTATGTTTGCGTCTTGGTCGTTCGCTTTTCGGGACCGTTGAGTTGACAAAGAAGACCCCGCCACTTATCGAGACTGTTGTACAATTCGTATTCTAGCACGTCGCTCAAAAGAACCCAATCCTCGCCCTCGAAAGCCTCGACCAGCTCGCGCAACGTCGCCACCATGTGCTCTTCATTCGCGCGCCATTCGGTTACTGTAGACCCACCAAGAGTGTCGGCAAAAATCGGTTTTAGCACGACGAGGCCCTCGGTCAATGTTTGCGTGTTTTTAACGACGGTCATAAAGCGTGTCCGCACATCCGGTGTTGATCCGAGCCGATAAGATTCAGCGAGGTGGACGGCCTCATCACGTAAACACTCCACCATTCGAATCATCGTATCGACCGAGCTTTGAACAAGGTCGCCAACCGCTTCTGTTTCAATTTCAATTTCAGCGATATCGGCTATATCCGTCGCTGCGAGACGGTTTTCATCAGCTTCACTGAGCCCGAGTCCGTTAACCTTTATCTTGCAGACGACTCGCCCCAGCTTTTGCACATCGACTTCAATGGAACGGATCAAGTCCGAAAGATGCGCGCAATGAGAGTAGGTCTGCGTAATGTCGTGGCCCAAATATTTCATCGTCTCCATTATGCCTCCGTGAAGCCGTTTGCGACTGTTTCTCGGCCAATTTGAAGATTGAGCGTTGCCGCATGCGCAATATCCCGAAGCTCCACAAAATGCCTGCGTGTCGCCATAAGAATGTCATTCAGAGCGCCAGGCGCAATTCGAATTTTCTCAGCTTGAAACCAACGTATGAGCGGCGAAATTTCGGGCGCGAGGCAGCCCACCTGCTCGAGCAGAGAATCCACTTGATCGAGAATTTGAATCGCCATCGCGTTTGGCGTCTTTTCAATAGCCGCAATTTGTTGAAGCGCCAAATCGGCAAGTTCAAATGTTCGTTCGAATGCCAGCCGCGTGATGTTCACGCGCTCTGAGCCGAGCTGCGCGCGCTGGCACAGTTCAGCGATGGCAGAAGACTTGTCGCTATGAGCATAGAGCGCTCGCACAAGCTCCCATGAAAATGAATCTTCATCGTAGCCGACGAGATCATAAACGACTCCCGGCACAGAAGGAGCTTTTGGTATACAAGACAAATGTCCAATTCATGCATGATGCAGCTCGCAGAGGGTCGAGTCATTGGACATTGGGAACCTACCTGGAGGTGAGGAGACAGATGAAGGCCCGGCAGCCCTGGAGAGCCATAGTCACTGATCATGCCAGGTCTGTCCATGACATATGGCGCAGCGTGCGCTTCAGTAGCATAGCCTCTGCCTTCGAGAAAGCCGTGAGCAGGCTCCAGGTTGACATCCGTTGGATTTGCCAAGCTTGCTGGCTGCCCCATCTGGATGAGCATGCA
>DAIDIG010000013.1 GCA_027459485.1 Bdellovibrionales bacterium
GGTGAATTACACGGGAGCATCCGGCAGTACAATCTACATTGGCGCGTCGTCAAGTGGGCTTACGAGTGCGTGCTCGACGGCAGTTTCAATTACGCCGGGCAGTCCGACAAAGCTTATTTTTTCAACTGAGCCTTCGGCAAGTGCCACGGCAGGAGTGGCGCTTACCACCCAACCCGCCGTCACAGTTGAAGACAGTTACGGTAACGTCGTCACGAATGCCACGAATTCCGTAAGTCTTGCGGCGTATACAAACAACACCTGTACAACCGCGGGCACCGGCACATTTGGTGCAACAACCAATCCCGTCACTCCCACATCTGGTGTCGCGACGTTTGCCGGTGTGAACTACACAAAGAGTGGCACATTCTACATCGGCGCTTCATCCAGCGGGCTGACGTCGGCCTGTTCGAGTGCCGTCAGTATTGCGGCGGGTCCGCCGGCCCAGCTTGTCTGGTCATCAAGCTGGGTGTTGAGCGAAGAAGTCAATAGATGTGTCGCCGCCGACATTATCGGCGTTGATGACCAATATGGCAATACGGCCACCGTCTCAGGTTCAGCAATCACTGTGAATTTAAGTACTACCGGTACCGTTGCATTTTATTCGGATTCAGCCTGCACCTCAAATATCACGACGACCACGATAGGCGTTGGCCAATCGAACACCGGAACAATCTATGTTACGGACACTAGCCCAAGTAATGTCGATAGCGAAAGCGCCACCGCAACAGGTCTGACGAACTTATCTTCACGCGCCCATAACTGGTATCTTCAACCAGTTTTAACTTTTAACCCGACAACGTTCACCGCTGGGCAATGCGTGTCGTTTACTGTTACAACCGAAGACTATAAAGGCAATATAACGGCCGTCCCGGCAACTAACACATTTAGTCTTGCAAATGCGGGGAGTTTATCCAGTGTTTATTCGGACAATGCTTGTACGATTGCTGCCTCAGAGTCATCACTCACCATTACATCTGGCCAAAGCTCTATCACCTATTACTACGAAAACGATCAAGCCGGGTCTGTCAGTATGCAAACACATGGCGGCTCAAATCTTTCTTGGTATGGCACTCCCGGCACCGCCACTATCACAGCGGCTACTCCTGCTAATCTGGTCGTGACTGGACCGACTTTCGAGCCACCGAGCACTTGTGCTGGATATACCGTCACTTCAACTGATAAATACGGCAATCCAAATACTATTTCGGGTAGTGCGGTCACAGTTAATTTGTCTGCGTCCGGATCGGCGCAGATCTACAGTGACTCGGGTTGCAGCTTAAGTGCAAGTAGTGTCGCGATTGCCATCGGTTCAACCAACCAAACATTTTATGTTAAAGACGCCGCGACCGAGATTTCGACAATCTCGGCAAGTGCTACCTCGTACACGTCAGGCACGTTCAATCTCGACAGTATCGCGACATCTCCGCTCCAACAAGTTGCCGTAGGCGGCGATTTTACGTGCGTGCTCATCAGCGGTGGCGTGAAGTGTTGGGGTGATAATTCGGTGGGTGAACTCGGCAATGGCACGACGACATCGAGCTTGGCACCCGTATCGGTGTCAGGGCTTACAAGCGGCGTGACTGCAATCACCGCAGCATTTGGCAGCAGCAAACCATCCGGTTTTGCTTGTGCGCTTAAAACGGATAACACAATTTGGTGCTGGGGCGAAGACACCTTCGGCGAACTGGGCAACGGCTCAACTACCAATTCATCAACACCAGTTGAAGTAAATATCAGTGGCACAGCACTGACCGCGACCCAAATATCAGCAGGTAACAACGAGGCCTGCGCTGTCACTTCTGGTGGTGCTCTGTACTGCTGGGGTGGCGGTGATGGATCTTGCTGCGGCGGCAGTAAGACACCTGCCACATCCACCCCTCATTTGATCCTGAGCTCCGGTGTGATTTCTGTAGCTGCGAGCGGGCCGCACATAACAATTCTTGAGACGGGTGGTGATCTGAAATCGTTCGGTAACGATAACTATAATGACCAAGGCAATAATCCTTCATCGGCGTCATCGACACCCGTACAAGTCTACGGTTTGACTTCAAACGTAACAAGTACCGCTGTAGCCGGTAACTCCGCGTGTGCTGTAGCTTCGGGGGCCGTCGAATGTTGGAGTACGGTCGGCTATGGGCAGAGTAATAGCACCATACCCGCTGCCGTCGGGTCGCCTTTGACGTCTGCGGTTTCATCCGTATTGGGTGGCGGCGGCGTAGACACTTTCTTTGCCATCACGACATCTGGAGCATTGTATGGCTGGGGCAATGCAGGCTTTCCAGTCTACAACGGTGGTATATTTGCCAATAACTCCCCGACTACCTCTTACAACTACCCCGCTCCGCATGAAATTATATCCGGTGGCGTGCAGTCTGCCTCAATTGCAATCAATAGCGATACCGCTTGCGCTATTGTCTCCGGCAATCTCGAATGTTGGGGTAACAACGTGTACGGCCAAGACGGTGCCGGCACACTGAACGAAAACGACGTGACCGTCTATCCTCAATCGCTCGAATAGTGACTTGGTATAAAGGATGCCACCTTGGATCGTCTATTATAGAGACACTGACTATTTCCTATACGCTAAAAACTCATACGATGGATAGGGCCTGGCCCACGGTATGCATAAGCAAAAGATAATAGGGTTGAGCTATGGACTTAAGCGCCGATAAAGTAAACTGGGGAGGTGAGTACGAAAAACAAAACAGTCTACATTTTCATTTCAATCGTTTTTTTCAGTTCTTTATTTCTATTTCAGAATTGCGCCAAGAACCCAAATTTGGGTTCTTATAGCCAACAAGCTTCGACAAGTCCGACCCCGACTCCGACACCGACACCGACTTCTTCGCCTAATCCGACTCCGACACCTTCAACCCAGTATCCAATTAGTGTGGCCCTAGCCGTGTTTGTACAGAGCTACACATCAACGTTGACACTTACGTCTGTGCCGACAAATCCGATTGATATTGGTTATTATTATTCAGTTGCGTCGCCTGTGCCAGCCGATTTAACAAATTCGAACTTTACTGAAACTATTGAATCATCAAGTGGCTATTTTGCTGCGCAAATGACCTTTCCAAATATCATAAACGCCAACGTCCCCGTCGTGAATGGGCAAATGAGTGAGGGCCTCGCAACTGGCATTCAGGTGCCTTCGAATCTACCAGCTGGGACTTACACGCTTGCCATTGAATTTACAGATTCTTCAGGTAACCCCATCTCTATGCACCCAGAAACAGGCGTATCACTAGATAAATTTCACTCGGGATACTATGATGTGGGCACACTCATTATGAAATAGGCGCGAAGCATCTCTCCACAACCAGAGAGTTCGGTGGTTTTGCTGATCACGCCTTCAGGTTAAATCGATTGAATAGTCTAATTTCGAGCATTCACGTGTGCCGTCGCCCCTCCTTGAGGCTGGGAAGGCAGTAAGCCGGCTCGATTTTCGTCGCATTATGACGTCGCCGTTAGGTCGATCATTATATCCGAACGAATGTTTTACGATAAGTGTTTTGGTACTTCGACGGATTAACCGCTTGAATGCGAAATTAGTCTAAGAAATTACCTCGACGACTTGGCGAGAATTCGGGAGGGCTCCACGATGAAGGCTAGAAACAATTACGGCATATTCCAAATATTCGTGACACTCGCTCTGCTGAGCCCGCTCATACTTTTGGTCAATTGCTCGCGAATGGCGTTTACATACCGGCCCCAAAATATGGCGGGTCAAAAAATTCCGCCCGGTAACACGACCCCTCCTACATCCCCTGGTACCGTGCCGCCAGCCTGTACACTTTCGACGACTAACACCCCGATAGTAACTTCATTGCCGCCGGGCTTAACGCAGTCGATGGTCACTGGCATTTGCCCGGCTGTCGGTTCAAATTCGGATTGTACGGCCGTCATCATTGTCACCGATACCGGCGTCTACCTTTACTACAATCCGAACCAACCATCCGGATACGACGGGACTGGTGACGGCGGCGGCGATGACGACACTTTGATTGGTGTTCTAAACGCCAGCACATCCACCACCATTTCGACTCTCGGGCTCAGCTCCAACAATGATATTTTCGGCTTTGATAATGATGGGATAGATACATATATAGGCACCTCGAGCGTCACGGGGGCCACAACCATTTTTGCAACCAACAAAATGGACTCGACTGGGTACGGCGGCCCGAACGCTTATTTCAGTTTTCAAAACGGTTGCACATACGACAGCTCGCAGGGTGGCTATGTTAGCTCTCTCAATGAGCCGGCAGCTTGCAACGGCGGCACGGTGAATTTCGTTAAGCCCATCGCCCCCGGGCAGACAGCCTTTTTCAGTCTCGAAAACGCACTCAATTCCGCTACGGCCTGCTTAGCGACTCAAATAAACTAAGCAGAGGATAGGACATAGATACTCACATGGTGAAACAATCGGCCGGTAATAAAATCGGAACAATGAATACTTATTCGAGCCATAAATGACATTGGTGTTCCGCTCTCAATGAACTTACCGTTAATCGGAAAATTTTCAAAACCCTTACCGCCATATAGACACCGATCGAGATGTTGTGGCTGATTGAGCCCCACAAGGGGGCCGCATGGGTAAGGTTATCGCGTTGCTAATTTCGCTGGTTTTGACTGTTGCTGCGTTTGGCACGACTTCAAATGCCAATAATAACTTGCGGCCGATCGTGGGCCCGATTTGGACACGGACATTTATAGAACACCATTATGATATCCAATTTTTGCCTGCCGGGATGACAGAAGCCATGCAAATATTGGTTAACGAGTCCTGGCTCGGGGGAGTCTCAATTCTAATCTATAACAGATATGATAGATCCGACCCGGCGGCGATTCGCGCGGCGGCCGAAAAATGCCGCAAGATACACGATTCTTGGGAGCAAATCGTCTGCGCGCACAAGCTCGCTGAACAAATCGGATACGCCAATCGCAATTTTGATGTCAGCGGGCTTTGTCGCGTATTAGCATTGGCATTTCTCTCGGTTATGGACGAGATCGGGAACCCAAACGTGTTTGTCGGCCAAATTGGTATTGTGGCCCGATCGCACGGGCAAATCTGGGGCCATAATCTAAACCGAATTACGATTCGCTCTATTTCAGGGATGACTTACGCCTACGCCGTCGATGATGAGTCTTTTGATGGTCCGATCGTCATCTACCCTCTTTCAGTTGGCGCCATTCAGTTCAAAGAGAAGCATGGCGCCGCACTACCGAAGTTAGCGGATTTTTAAATCAACGCGCTTGTCGATTGCGCGAAACGCGATCCAGTCGACCGCCGCCGTTCTTGTATGACTGAAGCAGCATGGTTTGCGCAACCCCAGAAGCACGAACAATATAGCGGGCATCGTCACCCACGTTTGGCCAGGCCATCGTCGTCGATGCTATCAAAGAGAACAACAAACACGCTCCAAATAATTTATTCATTTAGCCCCCCAAGCCTTTGATACATGTGACGAAATAAACTGCGCCCTGTCAACCCATTGAGGTGAGCCGCCTTCGGCGGAATTCTTCGACAGAGTTTGCTGCTCGAAGCATTCGCTTTCAGCGATCGATCCGATTTTGCAGATGCTCCGGGTAGCGTTCGCCTTGAGCTTTGATTGCCGATGCAGCCCGCGTGATTTCTTGAATTTCGTTTTGCGCAAATTGGATATCGGCTCCGCCGGCGTTTTCACTCATGCGCTCAACCTTCGTGGTGCCGGGGATCGGCACAATCCATGGCCGCTGGGCGAGAATCCATGCGATTGCGACTTGAGCCGTTGTGGCATTTTTCTTTTTGGCAACTTCAGTCAGAATATCGACAAACGCATGATTGGCTTTCAAATTCTCGGTTTGAAATCGCGGCACTATTTTTCGAAAATCATTGTCGGAGAATTGCGTGGTCGGCGCGATTTTACCGGTGAGAAAGCCGCGGCCGAGAGGGCTAAACGGCACGAAGCCGATGCCGAGCTCTTCAAGCACAGCGAACGTTTTCTGCTCGGGTTCTCGCCACCAAAGCGAGTACTCGCTTTGAAGTGCCGTGACGGCCTGCACGGCGTGAGCTTTGCGAATGTTGCTCGGGCCCGCTTCAGAAAGCCCGAAATGTTTAACCTTACCTTCTTTAATTAAATCTTTGACCGTGCCGGCAACTTCTTCAATCGGCACGGCGGGATCGACCCGATGCTGGTAAAGCAAATCAATGCGATCGGTTCTAAGTCTTTTCAGCGACGCTTCGCACGCCGCACGAATATTCTCGGGGCGACTATCGACTTCGCTTATATTCCCCTTTTTAAAGCCAAATTTTGTGGCGATTACAACTTTGTCGCGATACCGAGCGAGCGCTTCACCGACAATTTCTTCGTTCGTATAAGGGCCGTAAACTTCGGCCGTGTCAAAAAAAGTGTAGCCGCGCTCGACTGCGGCATGAAGCACTTTGATTGCGTCTTTTAAATCTATTTTGCCGCCGTAACCGTGGTTGAGCCCCATACAACCGAAACCGACTGCCGAGACTTCAAGCCCTGACTTACCCAACTTTCGCGTTTGCACGATGAGTTCCTTTCGTAAGGTTAGATTGTAGCTAATTACGTGTTGTTTGCCAAAGATCTAGGCGCCGGTGCTTTCTTGTGCGGGCGGGTTTTTGCTCACAAGCCTCGCGACAGCGTGGCCAAGCGCCAGCCAATCCACCGGTTTCGGTAAATGCATTTGAAAACCGGCATCGAGATGTCGCGAACTTGCTTTTTACATTTTTACGCTCTGGATTTCACTGACCCGGCGAGCTGGACTAACCGGCTTGATCCATCATGTCTTTTAACGTCAAAATTTGACTGCACGTTTTATTTTTGTCTCTACGACGGCTCTTCGCGCGCCGATAATCCGCATACGTTTTGCGAACCGGTCGCGCGAAAACTTCGCGCTGAATTGCCGCGAACTGCTCGCCGTCGAGGCTGCCGTTATTTTTAATAAGACCCGCCGCCACTGCGCGGACGAGATCCCAATTTTTCTGTAAATACAGTCGCGCCAGGTTCTCGCCCTCGCCGATGAGAGTCGCCATTTTCTGCTCCAACAGCTTTTCTTGATCAGGCGTCAAAATCGGCTCGCCCTTTTCGTTCACCCGAATGCCGAGAAGTTGCTTATCAAGCCCCCATTGGACGAAATAGGCCGTCGCAACTTTCCGAATTTGCTCCAAGTCGTTCGAATAGCCGCTGTCTTCGGGGTAACCTGCCATCTCTTGCGCGATTCGACCGGCCGAGAGTTGTGCGATTGTGGCGATCGCACTTTGCCTGTGCATATTACCTGATCGACCAGGCATGAGATCGTAGCGCGCATACCCGAGGTATTTCAGATCTTTTGCGCGACCGCCACGAATGGTCGTGTAGCCAAGTGTCTTGCCGGTCAGTTGCGGATCGTTAACCACCGCATGCCCGGCTTCGTGGTAGTCGGTCGCCATGGCTTCTTCGGCGTGCATCAGCAGGCGATTGAACGCGAATTCGGTGAGGTCAATCGTATGCGCGGTAGTTCGGCCGGTGGCGTCGGTGACATGCGCGATAACTTCCACCTTATGAACCGGCGAATTATCGAAACGGTAGGGTTTCATTAGGCCGTTATCACGAATCTCGAGGCGAATCGTCACGGAGCCGAGACCGTCGCTCGGGATGCCATGATCGATCAAAGCCGTGGCGAACAGTGAATTGAGTCGCACATCGGTCAAATCGCGAATGCTCCGGCCGCCCTTGTCTTTCGTAAAGAAACTTGTCGCCAATTGGTTTACGAAACCTTCGTCATATTCAATTTTGACGCCCGAGTTTGCGCTCTCGTAATTCGCGACTTGCCGGCTAAACAACTTTCGAGAAATCGCTTGGGCTTCGTGGCTCAAAATGGGTTTCATTAAAACGACGTCGGCCATGCGGTTGATAAAAGCTTGCGGAATGCCCGCATTGAGCAACAAGGCCCGAACGTTCTCGCGCGATTTTTCGCTGTGCCAAACCTTCATTAGCATGTCGTCGGATGTCAGACCTTGAAATAATTCTTCACCGTCATTGCCAGTAAAGACAAATACATACTTGCTGAGATCGTAAATTTTGCCGTTAACCGGCGAGGTCCACGTTTTCTCTTCAGAAATGTTGTAGAGCTTTTTGAACAGTTCCGATTTTCTACTGCGGTCGCCTCCGCCCATATTCGAGGCCTCGTCAAATACGATCACGCCGCCGTTTGGGTGCGCGATCAGGGCCTCTTCAAACAAACGGGTTTGCTCGGAACCGACATAACCGGGCTGAACTCCGAACACTTTATTGAAGTCGGCATCAGTAAAAACTTCGCCGAGCGGTATCACAGTCGCGTGCTCGATAGATCCGTAACCGGCTTCGGCAATGGCACGGCCGAGTTCGGTCTTGCCGTTGCCCGAAGTTCCAATAAAAAATAAGCACGTCGCGCGATCGTTATTTGTTCGACTCAATTTTGCGATGAGTGCTTCGGACGAACTTTTGACTGCTTCCGGCTGCCCGATGACGCGAGCGCCGATCATATCCGGAATCCTTTTGAGACGCGACACCGTTTGCGGATCGTAAAGGGGGTTTTGATTAGACTCTTGCGGGCCCAAAACTTTGACGGACTTTTCGCCGGATCTCGCTTCAAGGTAAACTTTATTTTGATCGCCCTTGAACAGGGTCACCTCAATTTCGTTTGGATCATCCAACTTAACTTTGCCGACCTCGGTAAACAGATTCGTCAGGTACGTCTTAACCGCGCGGCGAATCTGGCGGCCATCATCGCTGGCTGTAAAATTAGTCAAGGCAAGATAATCGACGACTCTTTGCTTTATATCGATGTTCAAGCCGATCCCCTTCATTTGAGCGAGAAAGGACGTGGCCTCATCCGAGGCGATTTTTATCGCCGCCTCTTGCGATATCGGTTGGGACAGAACCCATGCATCGATTCGATTGATCACTTCACGCGGCAATACCTTTTTATCGTTCGCATCGACAGATGTTTCGTAGAGCTCTCTCAAATCGGCGGTCGTCACGTTTTCGACCCGCTTTTTTATTTGCTCGTCACTCCACGTTTTCACGCTGCGCGGGAATAAGCGTTTCGAACCTCGATTGGTCGTCACGATAATATATAAAAAATTAGCTTTGATTTTGCCGCCGTCCCCGGCCGTGATTTCGCCATTGTCGAGAAGCTCCATCAGCCGCATCCAGATGTCTGGATGCATTTTATCACCTTCATTAATGGTCAAAACGCCGTTGCCGCCGTTTTTACGCAGCCACTCGGTGATCGCGCCTTTTTGCTGCCCTTGTAGGGCGGGTGGCGCGCCCACGAGTTTATGAATCTCGCTTGCACCGTTGGCAATCCCGTCCTGATACTCGGTGCCGTCGATTTTTAACGCGTATTGATCGGAGCCGAATATTTCTCTGGCGAAAGTTTCGCCGCTATACGATTTGCCTGTACCCGACGGCCCCATCATGACGGCTGTAAAAACCCGCTTGGCCGGATTCATCAATGACATCTTGTAAAGTTGGGCCAAGCCATCAATTAGGCGCTTTTGGCCGTAAATTTTTTCTTCGAGCGCCGCCTGAAGCATGCTTGTCCTGGCTTCCACCTCCGCTAGCCGAGCCACTCCCAACTGTTTGGGGAACCATTTGTACTGTGTATCTTGGGCCGAGCTCAAGAGGCCCGAGATATCGTTAGCCGAACTGAGTTTCGACAGTATGGGACGAAATTTATCGTCAACGAGGGTCGCAGGGCTCTGCGAGCCCTCGACGATCTTGTAAGTCGCAGTTTGATCGTTCTTGAATCGAATCGAAAATAAAAAGCATTTCTGTTCATCAGGAAGTTCAATCCACCGGCCTGTCCATTCTTTAATTTGCGACCCGTCGATGCCGCCGAGCTGCTGCAAGTGGGCGGCCGAGTTGACGAGCCATGCCTTTTGCCCGCGCACGATCAAGACATCGAGCGCATCCAAAGTTGGGACCGGTCGATTGCGAGATACGTAGTATGTCGTTTCACTGGCCGGCAAAAGCACCGGAGGGTCGCCCCAACGAGAAGATTTTAGGATTGTTTTGCGCGGTTGATTGTCGGCTTTAAAGTAAACGGTCGGGCTTGAAAAAAAATAACTTTTGTCGATGTAAACCCGCTTCGTGCCCGAATCGATCGTGACGCTTTGATCGGCCATTGCCATTATACAAAATAAAACTGAAAAGACGGCAATTGTTGCCGCTAGAACTCTTGTCACTTTACCCCCCGAACTGAACAGAAGCGCTTTCTACCGCAGGTAGCCTAAGCGCGCTAACTAATTAGAGATTTTAGGGTCCTTTGCAGAAAATACCAGATCCTGTTCGATGAGCAATGGCACGAACTACAGGGTTAGCAAGGGCGATAAGCATCCAATTCGCTTTGTCGCCACCACCATGTTCGAATAATCGAAGTTTTCGCCGCAGCCTGCGGCGCCGCAAAATTCGACCGGATATCACGCCCGTGATCGCGCGTCTCGCATAGGAAAGCAAAACGTCTCGTTTCATTACAATTTTCGTTGAACATAGAGTTCGATGTGTCTCAAAGAGACACAAGGCAATGGTCAAGTTTTGTCATGTTACTGCCGATAAGATCACTATGAGCCACCCTTCCCGTCGCCTCTTTGGCCTCATGACTTATGTGTTGCTGGGCCTATGTATGATCGGTGCACAGAACGCGTACGGCACCAACGAGGCACCCCAGTCTTTCACTCTCGACGGTCAGCTTTTGCAAGCTGGCACGCAAAACCCTTTGCTCGATTCGGCTGCTAAAATCACAGTTGATGTTTTAGACCCCTCAAGAACTTGCATCTTGTATGAAGAACAGCAGACCGTGAACACGTCCGCGACAAACGGTTACTACAACATCCAAGTCGGCTCGCTCAGCACCACTGACCCCAAACGAACCGCTAGCGACCCGCACAATACAATGGCGCAAGTCTATCAAAACACAATTTCGATCGCCGGCACTAGCGCACCCGGGCAAACATGCGCTGGCGGGTTTTACACTCCCGCAACCGGCGACATTCGATACTTTCGTATCACGGTCACACCGTCTGCAACCGGTATCGCCGACACATTGTCGCCTGATACAGTGTTGAGTTCAGTGCCGACCGCAATCGTTGCCCAAACTTTGGGTGGCCTCGATCAATCATCATTCTTGCAAGTTAATACATCCGGCGGAGCAAACCTATCTCAAGCCAATCTCAACTTTCTCTTCACCGGCACCGCTTACAGCAATTTGCAAAACGTCGAGGCCGGCAACTATTTGCAAAGCTCTTCGTCGGGTGCGGCCGACTTGCCGTCATACACGACGGCAAGCCCGCCCACGACGCCCACCGCCGGTAGCGTTTGGTACAACTCAACAAGCGGCACCGTTCAATATTACAACGGCACATCGACTCAAACATTGTCGTCTGGCAGCGGCGTGACGTCGGTCTCTGTAAGTAGCCGTTTAACAGCCAACGGTACAGCCGCCGGCACAATCACATCAACAGGCACGATCGACCTCAACTCAAGCGGAGTCACAGCCGGCACGTACCCCAAAGTCACCGTCGATGCTTACGGTCGCGTCACAGCGGGCACTACACTTGCGAGCACCGATATCCCGACACTCACAACGGCCGGGCAAGTTTCAGGTAACGCAATTACGTCCGGCACAATCGGCGGGTCGACCGCGATCAACACGAGCGGCAACATCACAACGGCTGGTAATGTCTCAGCCACAAACGTGTCGGCCAACGCTGCAAATTTTCGCTCGATCACTTTAACAAATGGTTCGTCACAGACAGAAACGATTCAGCCGCCGGCTTCGATCACAGGCACACCGACATTTACGTGGCCGGGCACAACTGGTACTGCCAATCAAGTTTTGATGACGGACGGCACAGGTAATCTGTCATGGACAACCGTCGGCACTGGTAACGGCACTGTCACAAGCGTCGGGCTTTCGATGCCTTCGATTTTCACAGTCACCGGCTCTCCTGTCACAACGAGCGGAACACTCAGTGCCACACTTGCGAGTGAAACTGCGAACACTGTTTTAGCGGCACCCAATGGTTCAGCCGGGGCGCCGACGTTTCGTTCGTTGGTTGCGGCCGATCTACCCACAAGTGGTGTTACTGCCGGCACGTATAAGTCAGTCACAGTTGATACTTATGGCCGAGTTACAACGGGTACAAACCCGACCACACTTGCTGGCTACGGTATTACTGACTCCGTACAAGACATCGCCGGCACGCCTGGCATTCAAACAGGTCTTGATGCAAGTAAACCCGCTGCCCCCACAGCTGGCACCATCTACATGGCGACCGATACAAATAAGGTTTATCAGTATAACGGTGGAGCATGGAATGCCATGGGTGGCAGTAGCGGTGGCGGTACGGTGACAAGTGTTGCAACCGGCACGGGTCTCACAGGTGGTCCGATCACAACCTCTGGGACGATTTCTCTTGCTACCCCGACTGTGAGCACAATTGGTGGTGTTGAAGCTGTGACGCCAGTTGCTCACGAGTGGATCAACTCCATCTCAACAGCCGGTGTGCCAAGCTTATCTCAACCCTCGTTCAGTGATCTGACTGGCAGCGTGGGTGCGGCCCAAATGCCGGCTTTGACGGGAGACGTAACCTCAACGGCCGGGTCAACTGCTACAACCGTTGTCGGCATTCAAGGTATTAGCGTAAATTCGACAGCACCCACAACTTCGGGACAAGTCTTAAGATACGACACAGGTACTTCAAAATACGTTCCAAACTTCATCGGTATGGCAGACATTCGCTCAACCGTGACGCCGACGACGCCGTTCTTCCCCAACAACTGTAACGCCGGGCAAACGCTCACGTACTCTTCACCGACTGATACGTATGTATGTACCAATATCACAGTTGCCGGCAGTAACTTTGGTTCACAAACAGCTAATACGTTCTTTGCTGCTCCAAACGGCTCGGCCGGCACTCCGACATTTCGCTCAATTGCTTCAACTGACCTACCCACAAGTGGTGTCACGGCTGGCACGTATAAGTCAGTCACAGTTGATACCTATGGCCGAGTTACAACGGGTACAAACCCCACAACTCTTTCTGGATACGGTATTACTGACTCCGTACAAGACATTGCCGGCACGCCTGGCATTCAAACGGGTCTTGATGCAAGTAAACCGGCATCTCCTACAGCTGGCACCATCTACATGGCGACAGATACAAATAAGGTTTATCAGTATAACTCAGGCGCTTGGTCGCTCATGGCCTCGGCCGCTGGAGCCGGCGGTACTGTTACAAGCGTTGCAACCGGCACGGGTCTCACGGGTGGCCCGATCACTACAAGCGGCACGATCTCTCTTGCGACGCCGACTGCATCAACAATTGGTGGCGTTGAGTCTGTAACGGCCGTTTCGCATAAATGGATAAACTCAATTTCAACAGCCGGCGTTCCGAGCCTTACTCAACCTGCATTCACCGATATTTCGGGTACGGCAACGACTGCGCAACTGCCGTCTTCGGTCGTACTTGATGGGGGGAACTCTGCACCGACCACAATGTCCATTGGCCCTCTCACAGGCTATAATCTCCGATTTATTACGAACAACGCCCAAGCAGTAAATATTGATGCAAGCCAGAATGTGCAAATTTCACCCGGTGATTTACTGATTGGCTCTGGTGCTTTGCCAACTGACCCGATTTCAATCGACACAGCACCCACCGCATCCGCCACTCACGCTCTCGTCAACCTTACCAACACCGCGCTTGTGGGGGGCTCAGCATCCGGCACCTACATCGGCGCCAACCCGGCCACTGCCGGAGCCGATTTCATGAACTATCAGGTTAACGGTACGAGCGATTTCAAAGTAGATAGTGCCGGTAATGTAACGGCAACATCCTTCACGGGAAGTGGCTCAGGCCTCACCGGCGTTTTACAGTCGAGCGCTGTCAGCGGTACCGCTAACACAATCAGCAAATTCACCGGAGCCAATGCCGTCGGCAACTCAGGCGTCACCGATAACGGCACGACCGTCGCGACAAGTGAAGTCGTAGCGCTTTCACCGAGTTCAACCAGCACGGGACTGGCGGTGGCGCAAACAGGTACAGGCTATGCCGCCACTTTCACCGGCGGCAGCGTGGGTATTGGGACGACCAGCCCAGCTAGTATGTTTGATGTTGAATCTGTAAGCACGGCGTCGACTGATATCACTTTCGGCGACTCGAGTACTGGGGGCCATAAATGGTCTATAGGTACAGCAGGCTCAAGCAACCCCGGGAGCCTTCCTGCGGGCTCAATGTATTTATGGGACAATTCTACCGGCGGCTATGGGTCGTTGAGATTTTTGATTGATTCGTCCGGCAAGGTGGGTATTGGGACGACCACACCGCGTGGAATCGCCGACATTCAAGGCGGTTCACTCCTCACGAACCCTGAAACTGTGAATACCACGACGACGATTGATTTTTCGAAGGGCAACATTCAGTACACGACCTCGTCATGCGGAGCCTACACCCTGGATAACTTGAAAGACGGCGGCACGTACACATTTGTAGTTAAAGGCACGACCTCGGCAACCTGTACTTTCACCGCTTACAGTGACGCGGGCGTGACTTTACTCACAGTTCATATGCCGCCCGACAATGGCGCAACCACCGCAGGTAAACAAACTTTATTTTCTTTACTTGTCGCGGGGACGGACGTCTACGTCGCTTGGACGCCCGGCTATTAATATGGCCACGTTACAACGCGTTTTGAATTTGGTTCTCGCTACGCTCGGGGTAACCGCCGGCGCCGCTTTTTTGTGCTTCGTCTTTAATTCAGTCGCGCACGCGCAATGGATATCGCCAAGCTTTTGGAAGCAGCACGACGAAACAATCACCATTTCTACAGTCGCGCAATCCGTTTATGAGGGCGATTGTTCCGGCGCCTTTACCATTCAAAATAATAATTGGCTTGGCGTCGCGGCAAAACCACCAGCTAATGTAACCGTAAGTTTATCGGGCACAAACGTCACATTTTATTCGAATAATTCATGTTCGCTAGCCATTACTACAACAACGATCGCAACATATGCGACATCGATGACGGTGTATTTTGTCGCCACTACGACTGGTTCACTCACGATCACTGCCTCGACAACATCCCCTTACCATTACCCGAACTCAACATCGCAAACAGAGACAATCACAACGAATCCGTTTGTGTGGACAGGCGGCGGTGCCGATGCGAACTGGACGACGGCGGCCAACTGGTCGGGCGGTGCCGCCCCCGGATCATCCGATACTGCCGTATTCGACGGCACGTGTTCGACAAATTGTTCGCCCACAATCAATGCGAATATTTCTTTAGCAGGTATTCGCTTGGAGAGTGGCTATGCAGGTACGATCACTCAAGGCAGCGCAAGTTCAGTGACGGTTCAAGATTTTATCCAATTTGCCGGGGCCTATGTTGGCTCGGCAGGTGGTATGACGGCCTCGGTCAATTTTTCTTTAGATGGAGGATCGTTCACATCCGGTGCGCAGACAATTACTGCCAACAGTGGATGGGGTATTCATAGCGGTACACAGAATTTGACCGGCAGTACATTTTACTTCACAGGCACCGCCGGCATGTGGGCTGGTGCTATAACCTACGACAATGTCGAATTTGGCGGTAGCTCTGTTTCGAACTCGACGTCGCCAATGAATATTTCGGGCAATTTGACAATTCTCACTACTCAAACTGATTCGGGTACATACAATGTCGCCGGCAATCTCACCCTGACAGGCGGCCTTGGCACAGGCTCAGCCACCATAGTGCTAAATGGCACCTCGGCCCAAACAGTGAGCAGCACGTTGGCGTGGCCGTCTGGTGGCATCAAAGATTCGAATACCACCGCCGTGGTCACGCAGAGCTCGGCGATGTCAGCTGGAACTTCAAGCGGCCTCACTCTGAGCTCCTCATCTGCGTCTTGGAACATGGCCGGCTATGCCCTAACCGTAAACACGCTGACTCTAAATGGTGGCACCATCACCAAAAACGGCGGCACACTGACAGTCGGCGGAACTGTCGTCGGCACAGGTTCACTCTATGGCGGTACCGTGAATCCTTAACAGATAGAATGACTCGGCTAGGTTCACCTAGCCGAGTCAACCGTCTAGATTATTTGGCGAACGTAAATCAACGAATACTTTTCGTCTAGACACTAGCGTCTCAAAACCGGACTGACCTCAAGTCATGGCCACGCTGGTCCGACACGGACTATGGATCGGGGGTTACCATGAAACGCTTAGCTGTTCTGATCGTCGCTCTAGCCTTACAACAAGCAAGTGCCGGGCCGAGATCTCGCCGAGCCGTGCTCTGTCAAGGGTTCTTACCGCCGAACAAAATGCAAATCCCCATCGGGGCACGCAGCGCCCGACTCGTCGGCATGACTCAAGCACAGTTCAACGCCGACATCGGCAAAGTAGCCAATGTTTACAATCCCATTTTCGCGAATAAGGGCATCCCCTTCGTCATCGAAGGGCTTTGGAATAACAACAACGTCAACTCGCAAGCCTACATCGACAGCAACGGAGTTCACGTGGTTGAAATCTGGGGTGGCCTCGCCCGACACCCACTCATTACAGACGACGCGCTTAAACTCGTAGTCTGTCACGAAATCGGTCACCATCTCGGGGGAGCTCCCAAATTTTCTGCGCAGGGTAACACTTGGGCATCGGTTGAAGGTCAGGCGGATTACTTCGCGACGATGAAATGTTTGCGAAAGGTTTTTGCTACCGACGGCGGCTCGGTGCCGGCAAATGTCGCCCCGACAGCTCAACAGCAATGTCAAAAATATCACAACACAACCGCGCTCGAGCTCGCGGTATGCGAACGAATTTCAATGGCGGGCCAAGCCGCTGCTGCTCTGTCTGCAACATTGGACGGTAGCGCGATGCCAAATTTCACTACTCCCGATCCGTCCATAGTTTCTCAAACATTCGAACAGCACCCGGCGGGGCAATGCCGTCTCGACACCTATTTTCATGGCGGCCTTTGCCAAGTCAGCGACTCCGTCGACTTTGATAATTCAAACCCGGATGTAGGAGCGTGTTTGAACAATTCGAGCGAGGGTTACGGCGCGCGGCCACTTTGTTGGTACAAGCCGAGCACGACGCCGCCTGGGCCGGGGCCGAATCCCGTCCCCACACCTCCACCGCCAGCGAATGGCGTTGCGACCACTCCGACTCTAAACGGCTCGACTAACTACAGAGATTCAAATCCGATGCAAGTGGTGCAGTTTCAAGTCGACGTCTCGAATTTTTCGAATGCTTATGGGTTTTACTATGAAATCGCCGTGAACCGCGATTTTTCAGACCCGAATGGAATTATGCCGGACCCGAACGCCATTCATGGTGGAGCGGTTCCGCTGACCAAAGCCACGATTCATTTTGTGCCGCAATATCAACTGCCGGGCTGGGGAACTTACAAGTTTAGGATCATCCCGCTCGATCAAACCGGCCGCCAAGCGGTCGGGCGCTTTTCTAATTCGGCCGTGCTGGTACTAAAGCCTTCGGGGCAGTGACGGGTCTCGTCGCGGGACTAAACGTCTAAAAGTTTGATCCGATTCTGTAGAATGGGCGTGGACATTTCGATAAAGGATTTGATCGCAGCCGGTACGTAGCGCTGGCTCGGATAGACAAAATGAATCGGATTAATTTTAGACCGATAGTCGGTTAGCACGGGGATTAAACCGCCGGCTTTGATATCGGGCATGCACAAGTACGAAGGCAAAAATGACAGGCCGGCCCCCTGAACCGCCAAGCTCCGAGCAAGACCCATATCATTCACCACAATTCGTTGAGGCAGAGAGACGGTCACCGGACGATGCGCAGTTTGAAACCGCCACTCCGTCGAAGAGACAGCGCTCACCATTATGCAACTGTGAGACGCAAGAGCTTTAAGTGAGCTTGGTTTACCGTGCTCTTTCACATATTTCGGTGAGGCAAAAATTCGAAACTCATCTTCGCCTACTCTTTTCGCAATGAGAGACGAATCTTTCAGCTGGCCCGCGCGAATGGCCAGATCAACGTCTTCTTCTAGAAAATCGACACGCCGGTCAGTTAGTAATAACTCAATTTGCACCTTCGGGTATTTTTTAATAAACGACGTGGTGAGTTCCGGCAAAATGAAATTGCCAAGATCAACGGGCGCCGTAATTCTCAGACGGCCTTGAGGCTCAACGCTTTCGGACCGAAGCGCACCCTCGGCAGCCAAAATCTCTTCGATGCCTTTTGTCGCACGTAGAAAAAAAACTTCTCCGGCTTGAGTGACCTTTAACTTGCGCGTCGACCGCTTTATAAGAGAAACGCCCAATCTCTTTTCGAGACTTGTGATTTTCATGCTGACAGTTGACTTCGGCATACCCAACGCTTGAGCCGCTCCGGTGAAGCTGCCCTTTTGAACAACCTTGATGTAGACAGCGATTTCATTAAAATTCATAAAAACTATTGTTCAATAAAACGAACAATTTGTCCACGCGATACATTACAATGAATTCACCTGCAAGGTCGCATCATGCCAAGAACAGCAAAATAAAAAAGGCCATTTGAGGCCTTTCATTATTTTGGCGTCCCCGGCAAGAATTGAACTTGCGACCTGCAGTTTAGGAAACTGCTGCTCTATCCGGCTGAGCTACGGGGACACTAAGAAGCTTCGTCGTCATCCAGTTCATCGTCACCGATCGTCCCGAGCCGATGCTTTTCAACCCGGTAGCGCATCGAACGAAACGTGATGCCGAGAAGCTTGGCGGCGCGCTTTTTCACTCCGTCGGCCGAATGAATGGCCTTAATCAGCAGTTCCTTTTCAATCTGCCCGAGTATCTTGTCAAGGTCGACGCCCTCGTCGGTGATTTGAATGTCCTGACTTGAAATCATACGGCGGCCCGACGTGGTATTCACAAATGGCGGCAGGCTCTCGGGCAAGATGGTAGAACCGGCTTCGAGCGCCACTGTGCGTTCGATGATATTTTCGAGCTCGCGCACGTTGCCCGGGTAATCGTATTTTTTCAATATGGCGAGGGCTTCGGCGCTGATCCCCGAAATCGCTTTGCCCAATCGCTCGTTGTATTTTTTCAAAAAGTGCTGTGCGAGCATCGGGATGTCTTCCATTCTCTCACGCAAAGCGGGTGCGTGAATGTTAATCACGTTCAGCCGGTAATATAAATCTTCGCGAAACGATTTGTCTTTCACCATCTCGCCCAAATCGCGGTTGGTGGCGGCGATGATTCGCACGTCAACTTCAGTGTCATCGACCGCACCCACCCGGCGAATGACACGCTCTTGGATCACCCGCAACAGTTTCACTTGAATAGAAAGCGGCAATTCGCCCACTTCGTCGAGAAAAATTGTCCCGCCGTCGGCGGCCTCGAACAGACCTTCTTTATCGACAACAGCACCGGTGAACGACCCTTTTTTGTGACCGAACATTTCAGATTCCATCAAAGTCTCTGGGATGGCACCGCAGTTAACAGGTATGAATGGCCGGTCGTGAAAGGGGCCATTGAAATGAACGGCCTTTGCGATCATCTCTTTACCCGTGCCGCTCTCGCCCGTGATAAGCACAGTTGTGGGTGTGGCACTCACCCGGCGAATCATTTCGAACACTCGGTGCATCGGATCAGAATTGCCGACGAGATTCCCGAGCTTGTTCTCTTTACCGAGCTCGCGCTTGAGAAAACGATTTTCTCCCTCAAGCAGCTTTGAGCGTAGTGCATTGGCTATGTTGATTCGAACTTCATCGATCTTGAATGGCTTTGTGATGTAATCATACGCGCCTTTTTTCATTGCCTCGACGGCATTCTCAGTTGTGCCGAACGCCGTGATTATCATGAACATGGTATCTGGGCTTGAATCCTTCACGTGTTTCAACAGCTCAAGACCCGTGACCTTCGGCATTTGCATGTCTGAAATCACGAGCTCAAAGGCCTTTTTTTTCATTAGATCAATGGCGCGCTCGCCGTCTTCGGCGCACGTCACCTCGTAGCCTTCTTTTTTCAACATGATCTCGAGAAACTCCCGAATCGATTCCTCATCATCTACGACCAGTATTCTCGGTTTCATTTTGCTGCTCCTCCGCGATTCGGCACTTCGTCCTTTCGCGTGCGTTGTTGATTCAATTGTGTCGGGAAGATAACCGCAAATCGCGTACCTCGCCCCATTTCGCTTTCGACTTTAATTTCGCCGCCATGCGACTCCACGATTTTTCGGGTAATGGCGAGACCCAAGCCCGTGCCGTTCGCTTTCGTCGTATGAAACGGCTGAAACAGTCGTCGCATGTTGTCCTTTGAAATCCCCGAGCCGTTGTCTTGAATCAGAGCGACGACCCTCTGATCTTCGGTGTCATACGATTCCACGATAATTTCGGGATGCAAGGTATCATTCATGGCCTGATAGGCGTTGATCAGTAAATTGAGCAGCGCCTGCTTGAGTTTGTCATGATTGCCATAAATCAGTTTTTCGGCTCGCAAGTTGTAAGTCACCTTTACTTCGCGGTTCAGCCGCTCGTTCAGCTTCACCGACTCACCAACCTCTTTGAGGAGTGTGTTGATGGGGATTGGGTCTTCAATGCGCACATTGGGACGCACAAAATCCAGAAATTCAGTAATGAGATTATTCAAGCGATCGATTTCTTTAAGTATAATTTTAAAGAGTTTACCTTCGTCCGCCGTGACCGTTTTCACATTCGATTGCAACAGTTGAATGCTGCCGCTCATGCTGGCGAGCGGGTTACGAATTTCATGCGCAATGCCGGCGGCCAACTGCCCGACTGCGGCGAGAGTCTCTTTTTGTTGCAGTTCGAACTCGAGGTTTCGCAATTCGGTCACGTTCTGCAGCAGCAAGATGTACTGCTTTTCGGGCTGGCCGCGTTGCACACCGGGGTGTCTCGCCAAACCGGAAATGGCCGGCACATGCGCTTTCACCGACGAGATAATCACCTCGAGAACTATTTTTTCTCGTCGGTAATTGAAATGGTCGACTTCCGTACGCCGGTACGACGGGCTGGCTTGATTTTCGTAAAGTTGAATTTCGGCCATTAGTTCAGGCGCTATTTCGCGCAATGGCCGGCCCACGAGACTCAAATCCCCGAAAATCTTCGCGGCTCCGCGATTGGCACGAACCACTCCCCGCTTCTGATCGACAATAATTATACCCGAGGGGATGTGTTCGATGATCAGCTCATTAAAATCAGTGAGAGATTTGACGTCCTGACGGGTCTCGCGCAGATCTGATGTAATAAAATGAATTTGATCTCCGAGAAATCCGCCCAATGCGCTGACGGTCAAGAGCGACAAATTGTTCACAAGCCAATTGGCCTGCATTTGCTCGGGCATAAATTGGGGTGACAAAGCGATTAGCAAATTGATCAATGCCGCCGACCACAAGCCCAATTGGATGCCGAATTCTGTGCCGAGTGTCACACCACCGAGAGCGCAGTTGAGCAAAGAAAAGAATAGAAAGCCCGACGTTGCGCGCCCAAACGCGGCCATCAGAACGACGATTGCGAAGCCATCAAATAAAAAGACACCTTTCAGGACGCGCCGGGTATTCGGCGACCGCGAGATCAATTCAAGGGCGATCGCGTGACCGATAAAGCTCGCGAGCATGAGGCCGTTGACCGGCTGCCAAACGGCCAGGTTCAAAAAGTCGTTCTGTAAAAGTTGAAGTAGCAGAAAACCGAAATAGACAGCGCTGTAAAGAGCAAGCCGCAGCCACAGATATCCGTAAGCGGCAACTTGATAATCAAGAAGCAATTCGGTCGAATTCTCCGTCATCAACCCCCCGACGCGGCAGCTGCCATGCCGAAGATGGGTAGATACATTGCGATCACCAACACTGCGACGATCGTGCCGAGCACAACGATCATAATCGGTTCAATCATGCTCGTAAGCGCTCCCGCGGCCGTCTCGACTTCATCCTCATAAAAATTGGCGACTTTATCGAGCATCTGATCCATCGCACCCGTTTGCTCACCAACCGATATCATCTGCGAGACCATATGGGGGATTACCTTGGACGACTTCAATGGCTCAGATAGTGTTTTGCCTTTCGTGATCGACTCTTTTGCTTGATAAAGCACCTGTTCAATGACCCAATTTTTCGTGGTGGCTGCGGCGATATCGAGCGATTCGACGATCTTAACGCCGGCTGATAACATCGTCGAGAGTGTGCGCGAAAAACGGGCGACAGCACCTTTTTTCACGAGGTCGCCGAAAACCGGGATGTTCAGCATTATCGCATCCATCGTTCGTCTACCATCTTCAGTCTTGTAATAATTCACGAGAAGTACAGGCACGCCAATTGCGATGCCCAAAAGAACATACCAGCGTTGTACGAAAAAATGGCTCGCTGCAATTACCTGCAGTGTCAGCCAAGGCAGCTGCATGTGGGCGTCGCTAAACATCTTTACGAAATTCGGGATAACAAAGATCATAATAACGGTAATGACAAGCGCGGCGACCACAATAACCGCGCAGGGGTAAAACAAAGCGCCTTTTATTTTACCCTTTAGCTTCACAGATTTTTCTATGTATTGAGCGAGGCGGTTTAAAATCGTATCGAGCACCCCTCCCTCTTCGCCTGCATGCACGAGATTCACGTACATATTGTCGAAAATCTTTGGATGCTCCTTCATGCACTCGGCCAGACGACGGCCCTTGCTCACTTCAGCCAATATATTTTGTAGAGCCTTATTGAGCGTTGGTGAGCGGCCGGGGCCGATCATGGCCTCAAGGCTTTGAACGATCGGCACGCCGGAGCCGATCAGTGTCGCAAACTGGCGTGTGAACACTTGCAGTTCTTTGGGAGACACACCGCCACCAAGCGAAAGCCCACCGCTCTTTTTTTTCTGCTCAATCTTCGTGATGGATGTGGCATTACCGGATTTCGGCACGATCTTCAAAAGCATCAGACGTTGCGCGCGAATTTTGACTCGCGCTTCGGTTTCATTGCCTGCCTCGACTTCACCCTTTACGACCTTGCCCTCTAAAGTCTTCGCTTGAAATAAAAATGCCGACATTTAAATACCCGCCTTTTTCAGTAGAGCATCGAGCTCTTCAACGTCAGGGCTCTCTTCGAATGCGTTTTTGACTTCGACCTTTCGCTTGAGAATGAGATTGAGTAGCGATTGATTAAGGGTCATCATCCCCGACTTGTTCTGCCCAACCTGCATCATGCCATAGATCTGATGAAGCTTATTTTCACGCACCAGGTTGCGGACGCTCGGGTTCAACATCAGAATCTCAACAGCCGCCACCATTCCACCGCCGATTTGCGGGAGCAGCCGCTGCGAAACAATCGCGTGCAACGACATGCTCAACTGATTGCGAATCCTGTCCTGTTGATCGGCCGGGAAGACATTCACAATTCTAGAGATAGTCGAGACGGCAGAATTCGTATGGAGTGTGGCAAAAACCAAGTGACCGGTCTCGGCAACGGTCAACGCCGTTTCGATCGTTTCGTGATCGCGCATCTCACCTATCAGACACACGTCGGGATCTTGACGAAGAAGGTGCCGCAATCCATCACCGTAAGAAAGCGTGTCGGTGAATATTTCGCGCTGATTGACGATACAACCTTTGTGTTCGTGGATGTATTCGATCGGATCTTCTAAGGTTAAAATATGTCCGCGACGCTCTTGATTGATTTTATCAAGAATAGAAGCGATGGTCGTCGACTTGCCGGAACCGGTTGGCCCCACCACCAATATGAGTCCGTTCGGATAGTTGGCGATTTCTCCGACAATAGCCGGCATGCCGAGCGTCTGAAGATCGGGTATCGTCTGCGGAATTCTTCGGAAAACACCCGAAACAATCCCGCGCTGATACATGAAATTGCCGCGAAACCGGGCGGTGTCTTTTATCCCAAAGCTAAAGTCCAATTCACGCTCGGTTTCAAATTTCGCCTTTTGAACGTCTGTCAGAATCGAATAACACAGCTCTTTCGTGTCTTCGGCGCTCAGCTCATTTGATTTCACTCGAACAATTCGGCCATCGATGCGAAGTGCTGGTGCCGAGCCCGCAACCAGATGTAGGTCTGAAGCATTTTGCTTAACAACGGTTTTGAGCAGCTGCTGCAAGCTGATCACAAGTCGTCCTCCACGGTTCCGCTGAGCACTTCTTCAACTGTCGTAAGGCCCATTTTAAGTTTAACAAGCGCGTGGCGGCGAAGCGTCATCATCTTGTCATCTTTCACCGCGCGTCGTTTCAATTGCAGAGTCGACTCATTCTTGAATATCGCCTCTTTTACGCTCGCTGAAAAATTCAACACTTCGAATACGGCCATGCGGCCGCGCAAACCAGTGCCACCACAATTCTCGCATCCTTCGCCGCGCTTGAGTTGGGTGAACTCTGGCAATTCCGATTCAAGTACGCCGATTTTCAACAGCGCTTCGGGCGGGACATGTACGTCAGCAACGCAACTTTTGCAAATGCGCCGAACAAGGCGCTGAGCGACGACAAGGGATGTACTCTCCGCCACGAGGTAGTTCGGAATCCCCATCGAAGTTAAACGGTTGATGGTTGATGCCGTATCGTTCGTGTGGAGTGTCGAGACCACCAAGTGGCCGGTTGCCGCGGCTTTGTATGCGATGGACGACGTCTCGAGGTCGCGCATCTCGCCGACCATTATGATTTCTGGGTCTTGACGTAGAAATGCGCGAAGTGCTTCAGAAAAGCCGAAGCCGATATCAGCGTTGACTTGCACTTGATTGATCCCGTCAAAATTGAATTCGACCGGGTCTTCGGCCGTCGAGATATTCACGTCATTCGTGTTGAGCGCGGCGAGTGCGGAATAAATAGTCGTTGTTTTACCAGACCCTGTCGGGCCGGTGATGAGGATCATCCCTTGTGGCAATGCCAGGGCGGCTTTGAAAAGATCGAGTTGATCCGACTCCATCCCCAAGTTGTTAATATCAACCTGAAGGTTCGATTTATCGAGCAAGCGAAGCACGACTTTTTCGCCAAATAGCGTCGGCAAACAGTTCACTCGAAAATCGATTTCAGTGCCATTTCGCAGCTTAACTTTCAGGCGGCCGTCTTGCGGTTTGCGCCTTTCAGCGATATCCATTTTACTGAGAATTTTAAGACGGCTTACGATCGCGGCGGCAGATGCCTTTGGCGGTTGGTGCATCTCTTGCAATGAGCCATCGATGCGAAGGCGGATGCGAAATCTTTTTTCATAAGCTTCGACATGGATGTCAGAGGCTTTCATTTTAATTGCTTCGGCCAACAGCGCATTCACAAATCCGATGATCGGGCCTTCTTCTGCGGAGACCTCGTTGTCGACAACCATCGCATCCGTCTGCACTGCCGCATCGAGCACATCGGCGGATTCTTCAATTTGCGAAACAATATTGTCGATTCTCTTGTGACCGCCCTGCCCGTAATTTTTTTCTATCGATTGGTTGATAGCGTATTCAGATGCGACGACAACTTCGATCTTGCAACGAGTGAGCAAACTGAGGTCGTCTTTTATAAACGCATTCGACGGATCCGCGAATGCGACGACAAGACTACGCCCTGATTTTTGCACAGGGATTACGCAATGTTTGCGACACAATTGCCCAGGGACCATTTTGATGGCCTCGGGGTCGATTTCAAAACTATTGAGGTCAATCGTCGGCAAATTGTATTGCTTGCCGAGAAAATCGGCGAGATCGCGATCTTTCACAAAACCGAGATGAACGAGGGCTGAAGTTAAGCGTCCACCGGTTTGCTTTTGTTCCTGACGTGCTTTTTCTAGTTGCTCGATATCAATCAAGTTTTCGCGAACAAGTAGTTCGCCAATCCCTTTTCGAACGCCCATTTGTGACACTCCCGCTGTGCCCGATGGCTCGGGCTCGAACAATTAAAGCTTATCGTCTTGTGCCGTTTTTCGTAACTGGACCTACGTCTTAAACTGACAAATTTCGCGCACGGGGATGCGCTGTTAGTCGAGGTGGTTATTAGCCGCTGTCTGGGCAATACGCCGGCAATCTGGGTACGCTATCCAGTCGCTTGCGCGCGCAGATGATCGCCGAGCTTTTGTTCGTATGTAATTGCGTTCGCGAATTTTCGACCTGAAATCTGCTCGCACCATATCATATCGGTATGAGCTGAAATTTGATAACCATATATGCACGATGCGCCGATTTCTTTGGCGCCAACTAAAAGCGGCGTTTCGACGGGTAAAATTGAAAAATCGATGGCAATTCCGCCCACTTTAAAAAAATTAAAATAGTAAAGTTCGGCTAGCATGGGGTTGTCTTCTCCCATAGGCGTTGTGTTCACGAGAACGCCGTGAATCCCCGGCAGCAAAATCAAACCTTCTTTAGGCACCACTCGAAAATTCGCACCTAAATGCGAGCGCGACAACTCCTCGACCAATATTTTCGCCTTTTCAAAATCGAGCGTGGATATTGAAAAATTTTTGAATCCCGCCACAAAAAGCCCCGTGATAGCGACCCTCGCTGCCGCACCAGCACCCACAACCAGCACGGAACTTTCGAGATCAAACTTTTCGCCGACCGATGCTAGTACGCGCGAAAATCCGTCGACAGCGTTCGACTTCAACCACCATTTGCCGTCCATTTTCACGATAGCATCGGCCGCTTTGATTTTATCGACGATGAGCGGGTGATTGTCGAACATCGGGATGACAACCTCACCCAATCCGCGCCCAATCCGAACGCCATCGAACTGAGTCAACCACTCCGGCATCTTTTTTTTGAACTCTTCTTCGGTTGTTTGAATAAAATTGACCTGATTGGCAAAGTTATTGTTCGCCAAAAACTCGCTGAGCATCTGATATCGCGGCTTATTATTTTGAAGGCCGATCTCAACCCACTTAAACATTTAACTTTTAAAATACGTTCGGGCTTCAGCCACGTCATCATGAATTTGCGCGACGAGCGCTTCGACCGACGGAAATTTCTTTTCGTCGCGCACGTGTTTCAAAAAATCGAGTTTTACTTCAACGCCAAGCAACTCTATTTCGCGGTCGAGCACGTGCGCCTCAATTGTGGTGCGAAAATGATCGTGAAAAGTCGGCTTTACCCCGACGTTTGTGACGGATGGCAAACCTGTGGAGTACGCAAAACCGGCTTGATCACCCGTAAACAAACGCGTGACGTAAACACCGTTTTTGGGGACGAGCGGATCGTCGCCGGCAGGCTCAATATTTGCCGTTCGAATGCCGATGGTGCGCCCGCGACCTTCACCTTCGACTACACGCCCCCGCAAAAAATGAGGACGGCCGATCAGGCGCGAAGCCAAGTCGATATCGCCAGCAAGCAAACAACCTCGTATCCGCGACGACGAGACGATCTCACCGTTGAACTGAAGCGGCGGGACCTGCTCCACAATTATTTGCCGGGACGAAGCCCAATGCGCGAGCGTTGCGAATGTCCCCTCTCGGTTTTGACCAAAAGCAAAATCGTAACCGACAACGACACCGGCTAAGTCGAAGTGTTGGCTCAAAAGTTCAAGAAACTTATCGGCCGGCAGAGACGCAAACTGAGCGGTAAACGGTTCTTCGATTAGCCACTCGACACCCAATGATTCGACCAGCGATTCAAGATCAGGCAACTGCAAAAGCCGTCGAATTTCAACTTTCGGGCGCAGCACTTTTGCAGGATGTGGCTCGAACGTTAAAACCGCTGCCTGCGCACCAGCCCGATTAGCATGATCACGCACTCGTTTCAGTAATGCTTGGTGCCCAAGATGAAGCCCATCAAAGTTGCCAACTGTCAGAACCACTCGTGGTCGACGATGCCCCAAATCATGTAACCCTCGAACGATCAACATATTGATATCTCGCTTGTTTGTTGATACGTTGCGTTACTTATGCGCCGACTTCGACTTATTTTAATCTTACTTTGGCGATTGATTTGGCGACGCCGTGACCTGTGGCTTCGTGTTATCATTGGTTGCAGTATCGGCATTGGCATTCTCGCTGTCGATAGACAATCCGATTATGATACCCGTTTGCGCCTGCGGGGTAAACAGCCGACCGATTCACGCATCGTGATTCTGTCAGTTGATCGCAATTCTTGGGTCAACTGGCGGCATCCTGATAAGGATATGCTCCTAAGCGATAATCCGTATCAAGATTCGGCGGCCTGGCAAATTCTGCTCGCAAAGCTGCTGATAGAGCGGCCACTTGCTATTGCCGTCACCACAGATTTTTCACCCGAAACACCGACTGCCTCGGCGCCCCCGAAAATGACTCAAGTTCGCCCGTCCGAATTCGCCGACTCACATGTGATTTGGTCGGCCCAGAGAAACGAAGAAGGTTACGTGCGACTACCGCCGTATTCTTCGCGTATTCACCGCAACTTCGGTCTTTTGCATTTTATTCGCGACCGAGATGGCATTGTGCGACGTTTTGGTACGCGACTCGAGCGCGTGCCGAATATCGCCGTCCTTATGGCACGCCGGTTACCGGGCGTCTCGATTTCACAGTTCGACATATTTAAAAACTCGCAACCTATGATCAACTATCGCGGTGAAGCTGGCACCTTCAGCCGTGTCACACTCGCTGATTTTCTCAGCCATAAATATCCACACGATTTTTTTCGGCAAAAACTCGTGATCGTCGGCACGCCGGATTTGCCGGGCACGGAGCTGCAGACCCCGCTCGGCCAAATGTCGAAATCTGAAATCCTCGCAAATATTATCGACAATATTCATTACAATCGCTGGATCGCGCAGCCTCCGTTTTGGGTGCTGATACTCCTGATTATTATGGCCGTGGCATTATCGGCTTGGTTCACCTCGCGCTACCCGCAGTTTCTGGCTTTTTTTACCCTCGTTTGGTTCAATATATTTTTTATCACCGTTTCACTTTGGGTTTTCGACGCCCACTACGTTTGGCTACCCGTTTTTGCAACACTCGTTTCTTCGTTCGCAACCTATGTCATCTTTTTGAGTTTTCAACTCACCCTTAAGGATTATGTTACAAAACAACTCGAAAAAGAGCATCAGTTCTTACTGGACGTCGAAGAGCTGAAGAATAACTTTCTCAGCTTAATCTCGCACGATTTGCGAACGCCAATAGCGAAGATTCAGGCGATCTGCGATCGCCTGCTCGCCGAAAACCCAGGTACGCAATTTGCGCCCGATTTATCATCGCTGCGCGAGGTCGCCGGCGAACTCAATCGCTATATCAGTACGATCATTCAGACCGCCCGTGTTGAGTCGAAGGATTTTCGTGTTAATAAGGATGCGACAGATATCAATGAAGTCATTGAGCGCGCGACAAAAAGTCTCGAACCGCTTGTTCGCCAGAAAAAAATTCAGCTCAAGTCACATTTAGAACCGATGTTTCTGATCGAAGTCGACCCTGTGCTGATTCACGAAGTTGTGCTCAATTTGATTGAAAACGCGATCAAGTACACACCTGACGGCGGCCACGTGCGATTGTCGTCGCGGGAGGTTGATGGGCGAGTCATAGTCATGGTAGAAGATACCGGGGTCGGGATACCCGAATCCGAACAAGTTCACGTCTTCGAGAAGTTTTATCGCGGAGAACAAGGCAAATCGCACCCCCGAGGTTCCGGCCTCGGGCTTTATCTGGTGAAATATTTCATCGAGCTTCACGGCGGTCAGGTGATTTTGCAAAGTACACCCGGTGTCGGAACAAAAATCGGATTCTCACTCCCCATTGAAGAAGGAGTCACTGATGAGTCTCAGACTCAACGCTCTAATAGTTGATGACGAGCCCGAATTGCGAAAATCGGTCGAATCGATTTTACGTTCGGTGCTCGGTCAATACGATTGGAATATCGTCGAGGCCGAAACCGGCAAGTCGGCGGTTGAATCCGTGCGTGCTCATTCGTTCGATCTGGTTTTGATGGACGTCCGCATGCCTGAGATGAACGGACTCGAAGCTTTGCAGGCGATCAAAGAACTCGATCCGCGAATTTTTGTCGTTATCATGACCGCTCATAGCAATCTTCAAGATGCGGTCACCGCCATCAAGTATGGCGCGTTCGACTACACCGAGAAACCCATCGACCCGAGCAAGCTCGTCGACCTTGTTCAACGCGCGATCGAGACCAAAGAGACTGTGTCGAATGTGGCCTTGTCAGCGCCTATTTTAGACGACGACGTGGATTCAAAATTTGTCGGTGCCTCCGAGAAAATGCGTGAAGTTTTTAATTTGATCAATCGCTTGGCCAATGTCGAAACTACGGTTCTGATTCGAGGCGAAAACGGCACAGGCAAAGA
>DAIDIG010000014.1 GCA_027459485.1 Bdellovibrionales bacterium
TACTTTGGCAGGCCGTCAGCATGAGCGATGCACCGAGCGAAGCAAATAGCATGGCCCTCACGACGTGATTAAGCGCGTCCTTAAAAAAGTAGAAATTTAGGATTTTACTATAAGTTAATGGGCTGGGCTGGGCTGGGCTGGGCTGGGCTGGGCTGGGCTGCAATTTGCGCGCCAAACATCTTTTGTTTCATTGCCGCATTCAAATAGACTTTTTTTTTACGTATTGCAAGCCTGAACATAACGTCTCCCTGAATGGCTCGATACTTCATATATAATATCGGTTTCACGCACTCTTAACTTTAACGGGTAGTCTAGCTTGGCTCAAAATGACACATTTGACAGGTATGTACTCTATAGTGTACACTTATATGAAGCCGGCACACTATTTTTTGTTTACAAGTCAGAGATGATTCTAGTTCATTTATTTAAGAAAAAGTCGCGTAAAACTCCAAGCTCAGAATTAGACCTCGGCTGGGAGCGAATGAAAAAATGGATGCACAAACAAAAGGAATTAGAGCGGAGGAAGAAATGAAAACAAAACGAAATACACATACAGGTTCAAGCCTTAGTGCTTTTTTGGCCGATGAGGGGCTTGAAGCCGAAGTGTCAGCTCGCGCGGCTAAAAGGACATTTATTTATCAACTTGAAAAACAAATGACCAGGCGACATGCAAAGAAAAATGTCCTTCGTCGGCTTTTCGGCAGCCCCACAACCACGCAGCGGGTTTTAGATGAAGACTACACGGCCCTATCTCTTGACACCATGACCCGCGCCGCAAGTGCCGTCGGCTGCGATCTTCAAATTGCGCTTGTCCCGAAGAAAATCGCAAAATAGCTGATGCCAAAAATCTGTAAAATAAAGCGAATTTGTAGCCAAACAAATGCGGCTACCGCTACCTTGACACTTGGAGCGGGCGATGGGGCTCAAACCCACGACCTTCGGCTTGGGAAGCCGACGCTCTATCAACTGAGCTACACCCGCGATGCAATTGAACCTAGGACTGAACAACAGCCGATTCATAGCCCGATCGCCACAATTTCTCAACACTTTCAGGTCTGTGCAACATGAAAAAATTGAGTTCCAATTGTAGATGCATATGAGATGGGCAGCACGCAACAGATTGACATTCTCGCTTACGGTCATGGTCTCGCTTTTAATTTCTTTTGTGGGCCGGGCACGTCCGCTACAGCTATCCGATATCGTGCGGCTCGGGGTCGATCGCTCTCCGCTCATGAAAAAAGACAATGCCGATTTGGCCAATTTGCGAGAGCAAACGAGTCAATATAAAGCCGAAATTTTCCCGACACTTTATGCGGACGTGAGCGACCAGTATCAGACCTTCCCGACATTTGGCCTTTCAAATACGAGCTCAGGCAACAATAACAATAGCGCACTCGCTATATTGTTCGGCAAAGAATTGTACAAGAGTTATGTCGAAGCGTCACAACCGCTTTACGTGGGCGGTTTGATCTCAAGCGGGATTGAATTGCGCGAACAAATGGAGCAAGCCCAACATCTGCAGCACGACTCAAATAGGCAAAACCTAGTACTGAGCCTCATCACCACCTATTACAACTACGCGCAGCAGGCTCACCTGGCCCACGCCGCCGCCAAAAACGTTGAGCTACTCACTGAATACGATCAGGTGATTAAAAAATATCGGCGCATCGGCCGCGCTCGCAAAATCGACGAGATGCAGGCCGACGTCAACTTACTCTCTGCGCAGGCTGATCAGAATAATGCGGAGTCGCAGCGCAAACAACTGCTCGAGCAGCTTCGCCAACTTCTCGCGCTTGAGCAACCGCCCGATGTCGCTGTCCCCACAAAACTTGCAGAGTCAAAGGTCGCCGTCTTAAACACGAAGGATGCCGTGGACGAGGCTTTGCAAAACAACCCGGATATATTGGTGCTTGAAAAACAGCAGGCCGAAATCGACAATCAAAAGGCCGTCGACCTTTCGCAAGATTTGCCGAGTCTTTACCTCACCGCCCAATACGGTTACGAAACGGGCGACGCGTCACTTTGGTACGGGCCCAACTACAATTACGAGCAGGCGATGCTCGAGCTTAAGATACCACTATTTTCAGGGCTCAGTTCGATTTACAAACGCCGAAGCTACGCCGCGCAAAATGAAAGCGCTGAGCGGAACATCGAAAATACGAAACTTCAAGTCGAAGCTTCGCTGCGACAACAGCTCACAGAACTTAAAGCGAGTTACGATCGGCTTCAAATCGCCCGCCAAGCTGACATCATGGCTCGCGAAGCTCTCAATCGCGGCATGAATGAATATCGTCGCGGCCTCGCCTCAACCCAAGATGTACTCGACTTACAGACGACTCGGTACAATGCCGAAAAACTTTTGATTTCGACCCACTTTGATTATTTAAATACATTTGCGACCGCGCAAAAACTAATGGGCGTCGACCTCGAAGACACGTACACGAAAAATTAGCACGCGCCATTTAGCATTACGCTGAGCCTGCATTTACGCGCTGGCGTGACCGTTACCGGCACCCGCAGCCGCTGTTCGCCCACGGCGAGCCGCCACCTTTTGATAGCGTTCGGCCGCTTCAATTTCGAGGCTTTCAACGGCTTCGCGGATATCCCCTTCATGCTTTTTGTTCTCGAGCCATGACATCAATGAATACGCGCACGGCACGACTAGAAGAGTGAGAAATGTCGACACAATCACACCGCCGATCGCCACCACGGCCATCGGTCGAATGGTTTCAGCCCCGGGGCCTAGGGCAAGCGCTTCGGGTATTGCCGCGACTGTCGTTGCGACCGATGTCATCAAAATCGGACGCAGGCGAAGCGGGCACGCCTCGAGCAACGCTTCGCGCACGTTTACACCGAGGGCGCGGCGTCGATTGGTAAAATCGACAAGCAAAATGGAATTCTTTTTCACAATCCCCATCAGCAAGATCAAACCGATCATGCTGTACATGTTGAGACTGATGCCCGTAATCCAGAGCGCGATAAACGCACCTGTCACGCTAAACGGTAGGGCGAGCAATATCACGAACGGGTGAATGAAGGAGTTGAACTGCGCGCCGAGCACCATGTAGGCGATGAATATCCCGAGAATCAATGCCATCAATAAATTTCGTGCGGTTTCTTTAAATGCCTGAGTGGAGCCCGTACCGACGAGATGATAACCGGAGGGGAATGTCTTACCTTGCTTCTCTATAAAATCCATCGCGGCTTGCTGCGATTTACCCGGCGCCACGTTTGCAAAAAGTGTTATTGTACGTTCGCGATTGTAACGGGTGATCGTCAAAAGCGACGGCTTATTTTCAAACGTCACGACGCTTGAAAGCGGCACCATTTCACCCTGAATATTTCGTACCATGATTTTTCGAATATCACCGGGCGTCTGGTTGAATTGATCGAGAAGCTTGACTCGAATGTCATCACGATGACCGGCTTCATCGGTGTATTGGCCCACCTGCAAACTGCCCACGAGTGCGCTGATATCGTTGGCGATGGTGCCGACCGTAACCCCGCGGGCGGCGGCCTTTTGCCGATCGGGAATGATGCGAATCTCGGGCATATTCGGATTATAATCGGTATCGACGTCGGTCATGAGATGAGACTCTTTCATTTTCTGCATAAGACCATGGGCGACTTCAGCAAGTTTATCCCAATCCGGCCCTTGAACAGAAAAAGTGATGGGATAACCGCGCTGCGCCGAGAAGCCCGCCTGCGAGAGATCCATGATCGAAACGCGCGTCACACCGGGGATCGCCTTTAAGTGCTTACGAACCAGAGCGATCATATCTGCCTGCGTCGCTTCATGATGAAACGGCGGATGCACGCCGCGCTCACCTTTGTCTTTGAGAACAACGAAAATATTGCCTTGATTGACGAGGCCGCCTTGAAAACCGCCGATCGCAACAAAATAATTAGCAATTTCGGGGCGCGTTTTGAAATACGCTTCAGCCTGAAGAAACGCTTTATTTGTGAGCTCCATCGATGAGCCCAGCGGAGTGTACATCGTGATTAAAAAGCGGCTGATGTCCTGCGAAGGCACCATTTCTTTATTCAATTTCTTCGCGATCAAAAGCGACGATAGAAATATCAGTGTGGCGATACCGATGACCGTCCATCTGAAATCAAGAGCCCAATTCAACGCTCGCTTATACTGAACCTCGAGCGCCTTCATCATGTGCTCGACGCCGCGAGATAACACATTCGGGTGCCCGACCTCTAAAAACTGCGCACATCGCATCGGCGCGAGCGTTAACGCCTCGAGCAACGACAAACCGACGGCAACTGACATTGCGACACCGAACTGAAAGAAAAACTTGCCGACGATACCGCCCATAAAAACAACCGGTAAAAAAATCGCGAGAATGGCAATTGACGCGGCCATGGCGGCGCCGGTGATTTCGCGGGCACCGACGAGAGCCGCTTTGACTTTGCTGTACCCCATCTCGCGATAGCGCACGATATTTTCGAGAACCATAATAGCATCGTCGACGACAATTCCGATCGAGAGTGAAAGTGCCAATAGCGTAAAACTGTTGAGAGTGAATCCGCAAAAATAAATAAATATAAACGCGCCTATTAGGGAGGTCGGAATCGCGAGTACGACGTTAAACGCCGAACTAAGCGAGCCCAGAAACAACCAGCATACAAATGACGTGAGCAAAGCCGATAGCGTCAGCGTGACTAACAATTCATGGGTCGCGTCTTTAATAAATTGCGTGCTATCGACGACCATTCGCAGGCGCATGCCGTCGGGCAGAAGCTGGTCGAGCTCCTTGATCTTTTTTCGCACGCGCGCTGCGACAGCAACAGCGTTCGACCCGCGTTGTTTGATTACGCCGAGACCGACGGTCGGCTCACCGTCGTATCGCGATAGGCGGCGGATATCGGCCAACCCTTCTTCGGCGCGACCGACGTCAGTGAGATGAATCGGGCTCCAAACCGGTTGGCCATTTCGTGTTGGGATCACCAAATTGCCGAAGTCCTGTGCCGTAAGCGCTTCGCTCATCACGCGAACGTTCGTTTCTTTTGGCCCGTCGTCCATGTAACCCGACGGCGTTAAAATCGTGCCCGCTTGAATGGCAGAGATCACGTCGTCCACAGTGATCTCGCGGCGTCGCATTTCGTCCGAGTTCAGCCAAATTCGCATGTTGGGGTCGACGTAACCGCCGTAAATGATATTGCCGACGCCCGAGACCGTCGTGATCGAGTCTTTCAAATGATCGCGCGCGAAGAGGACTCGCTCGCGCATCGATTTGCCACCCGTGAGGACCGTCCACACAATCGGCTGATCTTCAGGGTTCGATTTTGTCACAACCGGCGGATCAATGTCGGGGGGCAATTGCTTTTGTACAGCCGTCAATTGAGCATCGACTTCTTGCAAAGCCGCATCGATGTTGCGGCTCATCTCAAATTCAATTGTGATATTCGCGAGGCCTTCTTGGCAGGTCGAGGTCACGTCACGAATCCCCTCGACGCTCATGACAGCATCTTCGACGACGTCGACAACGGCAGATTCCATTGTTTCAGGCGAGGCCCCCGTCCACGTAATCTGAACGTTGATAACCGGAAAATCCACATCGGGGAGCTGACTGATGCCTAAACGAAAGAAACTGATCAAGCCAAAAACAATAAGCCCGAGCATGAGCATCCAGGCAAAAACAGGCTTACGAATAGACAAGTCAGATAAGGTCATAAAATATTGATTTGAAAAAGACAGCCCTCTAGCCCACTATCGTATCCGTTTTGATCATTAGCAGGCAATGAAAGTTATGAAATTCAGCTCTGAAGCTATCACTCCGATTCTGCGCGATCTCGCACCCTGGACATTGTTCGCGGCCGTCTTCGCCATTTCGCTGGTTCTGGCGTTGATTTTAAAAAAATGGCTATGGTTACAAATCGAACACTGGGCCAGACGTGTCCCCAACAATTGGCGGACGTATATCGTTCGTGAACTGAATCTACCCGCCCGAATGGCCATCATCGGCTTGACAGTCTCGTTCGCCCAAAACTTCGTGCCATCGTCATTTCAGCACCAAACAGCAGTCGATGTCGGATTAGAAATTTACTTCATTGTTGTCACAATTATGATTCTCGATCGAATCGCGAAAGTCGTGATTCGCAGCGATAACGGGTATTTTTCAAATCTCAATGGCGCCAGCCGCCAATTGATTTTTATAATCGCGCGCGTCGTGGTTTTTACTATCGGCGGGCTGTTCGTGCTCGACAGTTTGGGCATTTCGATCACCCCGCTTCTTGCGTCTCTCGGCGTTGGGTCGGTCGCCGTTGCACTCGCGTTACAAGACACGTTAAGTAATTTTTTTAGCGGCATTTATGTGCTCGCCGATCGCCCAGTGAACATCGGCGATTACGTCCGGGTGGACGATGTCGGAGGCGTCGAAGGGTACGTCTGCCAGATCGGCTGGCGCAGCACCCGGATTCAGCTTTTATCCGGCACCGTGGTTGTCGTGCCGAATTCAAAATTGGCCTCATCGCGGTTGACGAACTTCAATATGCCCACCTCCGAAACCATCTTCACGGTCGATTTTGCAATCGCTCGAGATTCGAACCTCGAGGCTGTTGAAAAAGGTGCGAACGAAACGGTGCAAACGGTCGCAAATAGCCATAAAGACATCTTGGCATCTGACCCGCCCACTGTTCGATTCACAGGGTTTACAGGCGACTCAATTACCTTGACCATCGCGATGAAGGCCAAGCGCTTTGTCGATTCATTCCCCATCCGCCATGAGCTGATAAAATGCCTACAGGCCCGCTTTAAGGCCGAAGGCATCAAACCGTGGGCGTGACCACCTATAAATTGCGGCGGAGGTTATTGCAACGGTCAAGCGGTTATGATAACACCTCCTAACGCCTGGCAATCGCGGGCAAGGAGGAAACTTTGGCAGAAGAAAAAGCCGCCGCCGAAAAAAAGAAAATGATCAAAGGCCGCCACAAATCGGCTCAAAAACGCGCGCGTCAGTCCGTGCGTCGTGCGGCTCGCAACACCAGCTGGAAAAGCCAAGTGAAAACCATCGAGAAAAAAGTGATGGTTGCGATTCAGAAGAAAGATATAGCATCGGCCAAAGATGCTCTTGTTACGTTTATGTCAACGGTCGATCGCGCGGCTCAGAAAGGCGCTGTTCATGTGAAGCGCGCGGCTCGCCGAATTAGCCGACTCTCGGCTCAAATTAGCTCTTTGGGCTAACCGACCTTCAGTCACTCACAAAAAGCGCGTCACGTATCAGTTTGAGACGCGCTGAATTTTTTTATTAAAAATGTCGAAAAGACCTCGATGGCGGATAAAAACCCAACCGAGCCTTTTGATGACATGTCGACTTACGTTGGTCGTCGTCGTGTGCCGAGACGCCCCATTTCATGTCGGATCGGCCTTTTGATCCGCGGGCAATATCACATGGCCGCCGCCTATGAAATCGGCGAAGGCGGGATGATGATTGATTCGCCCGTCCCGCTCGAAGACAAACAGTTGGTGGTTATTTCAATTCGCGTCGCCCAGGTTCTTAAGGGCGTGATGCTTTCGCGCGTAATGTACACTTTGCCCGGGACTGAGGCCGGGCTGCCTGTCCGTTATGGCATACAATTTGAACAAATCGACTTTGAAATTAAACGAATGATTCGCAACTTCGTCGCCTCAAACAGCTCTGAGGTCGGCGATACGATGCAAGATCATGCGCGTATCGGAGTTGCCAAATGATGGGCAGCCTTGCGAACTCTTCGCCCTCGCTATGAAGTCAATGGAGCGGGCGAGAAGCGGATTCAGCGACTATTTTCATTTGAGGCGGTCGAATCGGAAGCTTAACCCGAAAAGTTGTACCTTTTCCGGCCCCTCGGCTTTCGGCTTCTACCACTCCGCCGTGACCTTCAACCAAATCTTTAACAATGCTGAGCCCGAGCCCTAAACCGCCTCTTCCAGATATTGAAGCGTCAGATGCTTGCCACAGCCGCTCGAATACATGGGGCAATTGCGACTCCGAAATTCCGATCCCGTTATCTTTCACTTCAATCAGCAGTTCCGCCTCGTCTCGACGAACTTTTAGATTTACAAACTCACCGCTCTTAGTAAACTTCACCGCATTCGAAAGCAGGTTCCACAATACCTGCTGCATGCGAACTCCATCACAAACAATGTACGGGTCAGCCAGTTCGACATCCAATTTGAGTTCAACTCTTTTCGCCTGAGCCGAGTACTCAACCGAGCGATACGCATTATTTATGATTTCGCGAAAGTTACAACGTCGCGGCTCAATCGAAAACTTACCAGTTATCAGCCGTGACATATCGAGCAGATCTTCTACCAAATGAAGCTGGGTTTCAGCGCTTCTTTCGATCGCAAGAAGTGCCAATTTGAATTCATCTTGCGTCCGAGACGTTGATTTAAGCATTTGCACACAGCCGGATATAATGTTGAGCGGATTTCTCAGCTCGTGGGACAAATTGGAAATAAACTCATCCTTCGCTTTATGAGCCAAAAGCAGCTGGGCATTCTTACCACGAATTTCTTTTTCCGCATGGGCCAACTTCAGATTCACTTGTTCAAGATTGTGCCCATAATCGCGCCGCTCGCGCATCACCGTCGATACGACCAGATTGCCGAGGGCTAACGCGCAGAAGTAGCCCTGAACCAATACGATATCGTGCGAGATCGACATTGCGTGAAAGGCAACCGGCCCCCAACCAAGAGCCGTGACAAATAACGATGAAATCGCAAGTACAAACACGGCGCTCAGCGCACAAAGTTGATCGCAGAACAGTGAAAATAGCAAAAATAGCGGGATCACCATACCCGGGCGAACAGTGGATTCTGCCGAAAAATCCGAAAGAGAAAAGACCGTGAGGCAAATTGCAACGGGCAGAATAAATAGCAAAACGTCGCGAGCAAATTGACGATTTGATTTGCCGCGCAGATCCACTGTCGACCAGATGAATAGAAAGGGCGCCACAATGAAGTTGCTAGCGACATCGCCCATCCACCATGCGAGCCACGTGGCCTTGATGACGCCAGCACCCGCAACTCCCGCGAAAAAAAGCGTGTAGACGCCGATGGTGGCATTGAACAATGTCGAAAACATCACGCCGATAAATACAAATAATAGTACGTCTTTAACTTTGCCGAATGACGGATCAAATCCGTATTGCCTTAATAATGTCGCGCCAATCACGGCTTCAAGGGTATGCCCAACGGCAACACCCACAGCGACAAAAAGGGATGCTCCGATCGATACGTTAACCAATAAAGCCGCAATAGCGATTGCCGGCCAAAGTTCTATACCGAAAATGGTGAGACTCGCTAAAGCGATACCTGTGGGAGCCCAAATGAGCGTCGCAAAATTATTGACGGCATGATGAGAAACGCCGACTTTTGCCGTCGCATAATAGGCGGCAAATAGGCCGATATACCTCAACACAAATCGAACATTCAACTGCTTCGGCGGCATAGAGTGACCTAACTTTCCAAAGCTTAACATAAAAAACTAAACCCATTTTATCTAAAAGATAGAAAAAAAGATATGGGGATGCAAAGACAACAAGGGCGTCTAAAGTTTCGACAGTTTAAACTCAAATCAAGCGCTTAAACTCTTTTAATTTGCAGTCAGCAGACTTGTACGACGAAGTTCTCGAGCCAAATATGCGAAGCGACGGGTGACGATTTAAGCGCCTTGTCGGTTTGATGCAGGGCCTTAATCGCCGAAACGAATTTAGGTTCATCCCACATACGCACTTGATCGAGATACTGTTTGAGAAAAAATTCGGGCACGCCGACTTTTTCAGCGAGTCGCGCGCCGCTCAAACCGGCCTTTTTGCCTTCGTAAATGGCGCTCAAGATCCGAATCTGCCGATAAATCAAAGAGACGACGCCTATTTCGTTTTGACCGTGCTCGAGCAAATTCGCAAGGCATACCAGCGCCCGCGCCCGATCCCGCCGGCCGATCGCGTCTGTAAGGCTGAACACGCTTTCAACGCGCGCTTTTGATACGACTTTCAAAATGTCGGCCAATTCGGCGGTATTGGCCTCAGGCCCTAAAAATTGGCGAACTTTTCTTATTTCATTTTGAATTTCACTCAAATTCGTACCGACGATTTGTTGAATGGCCACGATCGCGTCGGGTGAAAGCTTCAATTGTTCGAGAAAACCGATGTACTCGATCCACGAGGCGATTTGATTTTCATAAGGTCTTTTGAGATCGACAAATATCCCCGTTTCGGCGAGCCGCTTAAAGAATTTTTTCCGCTTATCAATCTTTGTTGTGACGAGCACAAGCACCGTCGACGAAATCGGGCTTTCGATGACGGGCAAAAGCTGCTCCCACAGATCGTCTTTCACCGTGTCGATGCCGCGATAGATGACGAGGCGGCGCTCGGCCATCATCGGGAGCGTTTCGACGATATCGCGCACTTGCCCTGGCGTCGTTTCAGGCGCGGTGACGACGTCACAATTGAAATCGGCTGCACCATCGGCAAGAGTTTTTTCTTTGAGCGCTTGAATCGCCTGATCGACTAGAAACAGTTCTTCACCATGCAGAAGATAAATCGGCCGCGGCTGATTTTTTTCGAGGCTCATTTGAAGTTTACGCAAATCCCAGTCCGCGGCTTTCATCTCATCCTTTACGTTGCCTAAAAGTTGTCGGTGATTCGGTCGTGAGCGGTCTCCATCATATCTTTCGCGAGTTGAGCCACAATCTGTTGATGCTCGCTGTGGTCATACAGCGGGTCGGCGGAGTTGATCGTCGCAAAACCGATCAGCGGCGCCTGATACGAAGATTCATCGCTAAAATCGCCTTGCCAAATGATTTTCTGATCGGATTGCCGCCGCATTTGGATGTGCACGCTCACGTCCACGCGGTAGCTACTGTTGAGCGCGGTGTTGTCGGGCAAATTGATATCCGGCACCTGGTTACCGGAGAAAATCTGTGCCTCAGGCGTGTAGGTGATCGACGTGATCGTGCCTTCGATCACAACCGGCGCCACGTTTTCGGTGACGACCTTCGCCACACGCGATCGGTCAAAATCGCGCACGAGCTCTTCAGTGAAATAGGCCTCGGCGCCGACTTGCCTCGACTGGTTTTTAAACATGGGGATGGCCACGTCTTTAAAACCGCCGGGCAAAGATCGCTCGGTGTACCCAAAATGATATGCACAGCCGGTCAACAAAGATGCCAGCATCGCGAACCGCGTGACAAAACCTCTCATACGCGATTACGCTAGCACGACTCATGGCGACCAACAATAAAAACTATCCATATCGACTCTTAACTCCAGGGCCCGTTCCGCTCCATCCGGATGTGCAAAAAATTTTAGCAGAACCGATGATTCACCATCGCACACCGCAATTCGAGCGCACGCTTAAAAACGTCAATGAAAAATTAAAAGACGTATTTTCGACGCGGCAGCCGGTGTTCATGCACACCTCGACCGGCACGGGCGCGATGGAATCCGCCATCGTCAATACTCTATCGCCCGGCGATGAAGTTCTTGTCGTCGTATCAGGCAAATTCGGTGAACGCTGGGCCGAAATGACAAAACGGTTTGGCCTCACCGTCACTCCACTCATGGTGGAGTGGGGTCACGCCGTCGACCCGGCCGCCATTGAAAAGCATTTGACCGCGCATCCGAAGACGAGAGCGGTTTTCACGCAGGTCTGCGAAACGAGTACCGCCACCGTTCACCCCATCCGCGAGATCGCGCGCGTCGTGAAAAAGCATGACTCCACACTATTAATTGTCGACGCGATCACGGCGGTTGGGGCCATGGTCATCGAAATGGATGATTGGGGTTTAGATGTCGTAATCGGCGGGTCGCAAAAGGCCTTCATGTTGCCGACGGGGCTCAGCTTTATCGCCCTCAGCGAAAAAGCATGGAGCTTTTCTGAAAGCGCGCGGCTGCCCAAGTTTTACTGGGATTTGCGAGCTGAAAAAAAATCCCTCGAAAAAGGCGAGACTCATTTCAGCGCAGCCGTTTCGCTCATTCGCGCGCTCGAGGTCAGTCTCGAGCTGCTAACGGGGCCGGATAAAATGCGCACACTGCGACGGATAGAGAAATTGGCAAAAGCCACGCGTGCCATCGCCGAAGCGCTCGGCCTTCGTGTCTATTCACAGGCGCCGAGTGCGTCGGTGACGGCTTTGGCCACTCCCCTAGAAATCGATAGCCAAAAATTGCGCGAACACATCGAAAAGGAGTTCAACCTCACACTGATGGGCGGGCAAGATAAGTTGAAGGGAAAAATTCTTCGAATCGGTCATCTCGGTTACATCACCGACGACGACATGATGGCGACGGTTGAAATTCTGTATCACGCGCTACGCGATTTTCGCTCACCGACTTTACCGGAAAACGCTCTCATGGCCGCTTTGGGGGTCATGCGCCACGAACTGGCCACGGTTTAAACATGAAGACGATATTGGTCACAGATACTTACTCGACCGAATCACTCGAGCGGCTGCGCACCGAGCTTGTTTGCGAAATCATTCGCACTGAGCGCCGGCCAAGTGCCGCCGATCTCGCCCGCGCCGATGGCATGCTCATTCGCTCTCGCACAGCAATTGACGCCGAACTGCTCGCACAAGCGCCGAAATTGAAAGCCATCGTTTCGGCGACAAGCGGGTACGACCACGTCGATGTGGAGTTGTGCAAACAAAAAGGTGTCGCGGCTCTCTACACTCCCGAAGCCAACGCGCCCGCGGCGGCCGAGCTCACGCTCATGCTCATGCTCGCGTGCTTAAGACGCATGTCGAGTGTGCAACGCGCACTCCGCAATCGTGAATGGAAGGACGCCACCCGTCCCGGTCGCGAACTCGGCGGCCAAACCGTCGGCATTGTCGGGCTTGGCCGCGTTGGCAGTCGTGTCGCCCGCCTGGTGCAGAGTTTTGGCGCTGAAGTGGCGGCTCATGATCCGTATCAAAAAGACGAAGTGTTTCAGGCGCTCAACCTTGAGCGCCTCGGGTTTTCAGAAGTTCTCGCCTCGGCTGACATTCTAACGATGCATGTGCCGCTCACTAAAGAAACGCGCCACTTCATCAACGCCCGTACTCTTGAACAAGCCAGAGACGGGCTCATTTTCATCAACACGTCACGCGGCCCGGTCGTCGACGAGCGGGCGTTACTCGCAAGCCTTGATACGGGCGAGGTGGCCGCAGCGGGGCTTGACGTATTTGAGACCGAACCGCTCGCGGCGCAATCGAGACTCCGCAAGATCGAAAGCGTCGTGCTCACGCCTCATGTCGGAGCCTTCACCGAAGCAGCCCTGACTCGCGCCTCAGAAATGGCCGTTGAGGCTTTGATTCTGGCACTCGTTCAGGGTGAGCAGCGCGACCCAATACCTTTAAATTTCGGCCCAGCCTTACAGTGAATTGACGCGCAAACTCATCAGGTGAATTCACCCGGCCAGTGTGATTCACTCGTCACTTATGCCCGGAATTATAGTGATCGGTGCCCAGTGGGGCGATGAAGGTAAAGGCAAGGTCGTCGACGTATTTTCCGCTCAAGCGGATTTCGTCATTCGCTATCAAGGCGGCGCGAATGCGGGTCACACGCTCGTCGTCGACGGCAAGAAAACGGTTTTGCATCTCGTCCCTTCGGGAGTGCTTCACCCCAATGCCGTCTGCATTATCGGCGCCGGAGTCGTGCTCGACATCGAAACGTTGTCGCAAGAAATCGAGGCGCTTCAGGTGGCGGGTTTACTCAAAGACCCGAAACAGCTTCTGATTTCCGATTCGGCGACGGTGCTTCTGCCCTATCATCGTGAACTCGATCAAGCGCGCGAACAAAACGCGGGTCTTGAAAAAATCGGCACAACCGGCAAGGGGATCGGCCCGGCCTATGAAGACCGCGCCTCGCGAAAAGCGATTTTATTCGGCGATCTGTTTCAAAGTTCAACGCTGAAGCAAAAGCTTGAAGCGTCTTTGAAAGAAAAAAACTTTTTGCTCGAAAAAATGTACAAGCGAAAACCCGTCGATGCGAATGATGTTTTTAGATTGGTCGAAAAGATCGCCGAAAAATTGGCGCCCTATCGTTGCCGCGACACCTCTTTGATCGTTTACAAGGCGCTCAAGCAAAACCGCAAAGTGCTATTTGAAGGCGCTCAAGGTACGCTGCTCGATTTGCTTCACGGCACCTACCCGTACGTGACAAGTTCGTCGACTTTGTCAGGCTCGGCCTGCATTGGTACGGGCGTCGGCCCCAACATGATTGACAAAGTGATGGGTATCACAAAGGCCTACACCACGCGTGTGGGTTCAGGGCCCTTCCCCACCGAACTGAGCGATGACACGGGTGAACGGTTACGCGCGACGGGTCAGGAATTCGGCGCCACCACCGGTCGCCCGCGCCGCTGCGGCTGGCTTGATCTTGTGGCTTTGAAATATGCGCTTCGGACGAACGGCATAACGAGCTTGGCTTTGATGAAAATTGACGTGTTGAGCGGATTCAAAGAAATCAAAGTTTGCACGGCCTATGAACTCGATGGTCAGGTGATCAAAGAGTACCCGGTGAGCCCGGGCGATTTGGAGCGCGCCAAGCCCGTGTACGAAACCTTGCCCGGCTGGACTACCGACATTACGGTGGTCAAAAACATCAAGGACTTACCGAAACAGGCGCAAGATTACGTGCAATTTATCGGCAAAGAAATGGCGACCCCGATTGACGTTTTGTCGGTTGGCCCAGGTCGCGAACAGACGCTGTGGCTTAAACCGCTGTTTTGAGTGGACCCAAACTAAAATTCGAATCGTGCGGGCGCCAAAATCGGGCCATCCCCCATTAAATTATTGACTAAAAACGACATTTCTCCGAAATTGGCAACCTTTGCGAGAGAAGTTTGCGTTCACGTGATCCGCTAGCTCAGTCGGTAGAGCATCTCCCTTTTAAGGAGAGGGTCGATGGTTCAAGTCCATCGCGGATCACCAAATTTTTCTCCGGCCATATCCGCTGCGTCCCCATCGTCTAGAGGCCTAGGACAACTCCCTTTCACGGAGTAGACCGGGGTTCGAATCCCCGTGGGGACGCCAACTGGACCGATATCCGAACCGGCGACCAGCAGGTTTGAATCGATGCTCGAGACCCGACGAGTGATCGCGAGGCCCTCTAGAGCCTCACGATCCACAGCTTCAAAACGAATTAATTTGATTTGATGATTCGGAATTTCAACTCCGTCGGCCAAATTCATAAAAATATGAAGACCTGCGTCGCTGACCGCAATTTGCTTGAATAGCATTTTAAGAAGTCGCTTTCTCATTGCCGGATTCGCTTTATTGTAACCACGCTGAAACTCATGCAAGCGGTCGTCAATGGCTTGAGCCGATT
>DAIDIG010000015.1 GCA_027459485.1 Bdellovibrionales bacterium
ATTAAGTCGCGTTCGAGCTGCGCGATGGCCGAAATGATCACAAACACGGCTTTTCCAATGGGGGAATTCGTATCGATGCGCTCGGTAAGCGACGAAAAATTCGTATTATTTTTCTTCATGTCTTCAAGCCCTGCAAGAAGATGCGTTGTACTTCTCGCGAATCTCGAAAACGAATATACAACAACAGTTTCAACGTTGCCAGTTCTGACTTCGGCCATCATGCGGTCGAGCGCCGGACGACTGTTCTTTGTTCCGCTAATCCCTTCGTCAGCGTAAAGCTCGTACTGCGTGATATTATTTAGTCGACAATATTCTTTTAATGCCCGTACCTGGGCTTCAAGACCCGTGGCCTGCTGATCGGTACTCACTCTCGCATAGAGGCATACTTTGCGTTCGTTCATTAGGCAGCCTCCTCTGCGAATGAATCCATCAATCCCCATCGGATTGCGAGTGCTTCAAGCACCGCATTCTGTAGGTCGCAGTCCATTACGTAGGCTACATCGAAGGGATCGCGTGCTGTCGTAACCTGATTGTACCATATGGCCTTGACCCAAACGAGTGTGGCCAATTCTTTCAAGCTAAAACTCTCATCGTACAAATCGTTCCAATCAATTTGTTCCAACGCAAAGTCGACAAAGGGTAGTACTTTGCGCTTCAGGTCTTTGTCAGCATTTAAAATTGCCATTGCGGCACGGAATCTTCTCGCCGATTGAATGCTTGTTTCTTCATCAATTATCATTTGTTTAAATTTGCCCATAGTCTCTCTTTAATGAATTTGGTTTTATCCGACCTATGGACCATCCAGCGTTTCGCTTATCTAGAAGTCGAGTTTACCTCCGGTCATTTTTTGTGCCGCTGGTTCTAGTTGCCCGAGACCATGCGCCACTTTTTCGAGAGCAGCAGTGCGACTCCACGTAAACGCCCGTTTCACCGTGTATGTTCCGCCGACACCAATGACTGCGACCGAAACAAACGTAAGTATCCAGTCGATTAATGTGTTCATAATTGCCTCCGATTAAAAATTTATTGGGGTTGCCAAAATCGTTTTTGCTAAAATTAAAATCTGCTTTGTTTGTGCATCTGTCGCCCTTTTCGCAATTTCAATGAGTTCGTCTCGATAAGATGGACCGGCATCCAGACGAAAGCGGCGAACGCGCTCGTAAAAGCTCCTCTCATTGATTCCGCCGATGGCGGTGAGATATCTTTCAAGCGCCGCGCCTGTCGGTACGTCCATTCGGCCGTTTTCGACCTGGCTAATGTAGCTGTCGGATTTTCCCATCAAAGCGCCGAGCGCTCTCATGGAAAGTCCGCGCGCCTCGCGCAGATCCCGTAAAACTCGTGCTTCGTCGCTCATAATCACGCGAGCGGTACGCTTACTGGCCGGCGTGACGGTCGACAATTCATTTAACGAGTTGATTTCATGCATGATCTAGGCCCTCCAACTAAGCGCGAAGTAAATAACTGGTAAGCGCTGCTTAGTGGACATGTAGCCGGCCCGATTTTGAGGGAGAAGAATTCTTCTCCACGAAATCGGATTCTTCTCCAAATAATTTCGCTGTGGCGAAAACCTTCTGGGCGTCAGACACATGGCAAACCTCCTTCAATAGGTTTTTCTGACTTGTTAAGCCCCTAGAATTTCAGTTAATTTCTCCACGGTATTGATGTCGATGTGGAGAAGAAAGTTTAGGGGCACTTCCGCTATCCTCCACCATAATCATTCCGATATCGGATATCTGATATCGGATATCGGATATCCGAATGATTACTCCGCCAATTTCAGCGGCCGTGCAGGCGCTGAAATTGGCGGAGGGGCAATAGGTCGTTCATAGCCGAGCCCACACTCCGCTTCTATCGTTTGAAGTTTTTTCTCTTGAGGATGCGGCTTATGTTTACCGATTTTTAAGTAATCGTTTCGTTGACGAAATACTTTTAATTTATATCTCAGACTGATACGCAACTCAGGAGGGTAGAAGCGGCCCTATACGAAAAGAAGTTATGGCAACAGCCTAGACGTTTTTTGCGAGACTTATGATGCCGACGTTAAGCCTTATCTTGCAAAAACAAAAACTCGTTATTTGTCGGCTTACGATCTACCGACGCGACTCACTCAGTGTCGATTCGTAGATGATCGAATTTGGCACTCTCATATCGTAATTTCACCCAGCCGCCCGCCAGCTAGATTCTGGCGACAATTTTTTGCAGTTGGGGGTCCCAAAGTTGAAAGTGAAAGGTCGATAGCACGTCGCGAAGATGTACGCGTTTGACATCGACAAACAATGACTCGAACTTTTCATGGCAAGCCGCCAATTGATAGTTCGGTATCGCCACCGACAGATGGTGCAGATGATGGTAAGCGATGTCAGCGGTAAACCAGTTCAGTATCTTCGGGAGCACGAGCATACTGGTCCCCTCGAGTGCGGCCCGATAATGATTCACGCGCGCGGTGTCGGTTGCGTAAGAGCCTTCAAAATTGTGCTGGATAGTAAAGACCAAGATCCCGATCGACCCGGCCAAAGAAGTCGAAGTCGCATATAAGAGAAAGAACTCCGCCGCCCCGATCGTTTTGCACATGATAATCCACACGCAGAATAAAGCGAGATTATTGTAGGTCATGTGGAGGTAATCTTTTTTGTCCTTCCAGTATTTGGTCTTCCACTCTCTAGCTATCGTGGCGGCTCGGGCGAAATCAAGGTTCAAAATGGATTTAAATATTTTACCGATCACGATGAATGTACCCAACAACCAGTTGAATCGAGGGTTGAAAAGCACGTAGAAAAAACCGGCCGGGATCAATATCAACGGCTGGCGCATCCGCCAATAACGCTGTTGATCTTTTTTTGATAACTGGGTGTACCGCTCGGTCGAAATAATATTAAAAACTCCGCCGTACTTGACCCAATCACCGTTTGTGGCGTGATGATACGCGTGATTTTTTGACCAGACGTACTGAGGCATGCCTGTGACAACGCCAAGAAGAAATCCGACGACCTGATTCGCGCGGCGTGATTTGAACAGTGAGTTATGACCGCAATCATGCATTAAGACAAAAAAGCGGAGAATAAAAAAGCTAACGAGTATACAAAACGGAACGACAAACCAACGTGAAATCTCGATGCAATACGCGTAGCCGGCCCAAAGAATTGCGAACGGTACAAGTGTGAGCAAAATTTGGCGTGCGCCAATGAAATTAGACTTAACTGTATAGGGCGCCAGTTTTTCGCGCCAAAAAACGTTAGAGTCGAACATTTGATTAGACTAGCATCTGAAATAACGAAGAGACTAGTTATTGTTCCAAAAGGTTTGAGCCCGGATTTTAATTGTTAATATTATGCCCCTGCTCGCAAATATTCTGACTTTCGAAGGATAAGCCCCTCTTATCCAGTCGCTCTTGGGTATGCGCGTCCAATGGCATAAAATTTGAAAAACACGAAGTTCATAAATTCGCGCTTTTTAATTAGGATTCAACTAATTCGAAGTCAGGCACGAATCGGTTGACGTAATCTTATTTTCGAGAGCGAAGAAATCCGTGCCGCCTGCGGCAGGGACAGGGACGATGAAATTGACCGTTCCTGTGGTGTTTTGATTCGCAATATTCGTAAAGTAAACATTCGGGCCGCCGTATTTGGTTGTATCCATGTTGTTGCCCATAATCTGCATACCTGTGTTGTGGTCGGTTGCACCATCAATACCATCGCCGTCAAATCCAAAAATATCTTTCGTTTGGGCGCTTAAATTAAATTGCGCCACTGGCTGACTGCTCAAATTAAGTACGCCGACAAGTGTATCGTCTAGACCGTCGAATGGGCCTTGCCCCGTAAAGTATAGAAATTTGCCGCTATCAGTGGCGATGATGACAACTCCACATTCCGTATCGTGCCCGATAGCCGGGCAGATCGTTTGGATTTGGGCAGCGGTGACCCCCGTCGGTAGAGTTGTGGTCACCGGCAAATCATTTGGAGAAGGCGTACAGCTCGGCGGCACAGTCGGTGGCGGAGTGGGCGTGGGAGTTGGCGTCGGATTCGGCGTTGGAGTCGAAGATGAATTCACCGAAGGCGACGAAGCGAGCGTATGAAAATTCACGCGCCCGCAGTTTTGAAATGGCAAGGCCATCGCAACAAGGCCGAACAGTATTATATATTTTTGAGTGGCCCCCGTTTTACATCCCATAAGATGATCAGCTGCAACCGCGATGCCATATCGAGTGTCATTAAACACGAAACCGTTGTCTCATTTTGAGAAAATGATGTTAAGGTTTTAGCCGCTGTCGTGAGTTTAGCCATGCTCCTCAGGTGAGGCTTGACAATGTGCTGCCTGAACTTAGGCTGTGCAGATGTCACTACTTTCTAGCCTGCTTTTACTCATTGTTGCGGCTCGCATATTCGGCGAGATTTTTAAAAAGCTTGGGCAGCCCGCGCTGCTCGGTGAAATTATTGCGGGCATTATCCTCGGCCCTAGCGTTCTCAAAATAGTACAACCGACCCAAGCTTTATCAGGCATCGCCGATCTTGCGATGTTTTTTATTATCCTCTCGGCCGGCCTTGAGATGGAGTTTAAAGAGGTCATGCGTTCGTTTCGCGGCAAGGGCTTGATCGTCGCGTTCACGAGCTTTTTCATCCCGCTGGCATGCGGACTTTTAGTCGGCGTCGTCTTTCGTTTCGACTTGATGCGGACCGTTTTTCTCGGCCTTTGCATATCTATCACGGCCTTACCCGTGTCGATTCGTATCTTGAAATCTCTCGGTCTACTCGAGCACCCGATCGCTCGATTTGCCATTGTCACATCCGTCGTCAATGATGTACTGGCGCTTTTTACCTTGGGCATCATTTTGAAACTGCCGAAGGCGCAAGGCCTCTCGCAATTCGCGCACTATTTAGAAGGGTCGGTCGTCAAATTATTTTTGCTCGCGGTTTTCATTTTATCGGTAAACTATGTTCTTGAAAAAGCAGATTCTATGGGCATTCCGGTTCGGTGGTTACCAGAAAAGCTGGCACGGTGGTTCGGGCAAGATGCGCTTCTCGGCATCTTAATCGTTTTTGTTTTGCTATTCGGTACCGTCAGCGAGCTCTTAGGGTCACACTTTGTGATCGGCGCGTTTTTCGGCGCTCTCCTCATAGACCGAAAGCTCTTTTTTGCCGAACGCTATAAAGAGATCGAACAAAGTTTGTCTTCGATCAGTTCGGGGTTTCTCGCGCCGATTTTTTTCATCTATATTGGGCTTGAGTGCAATGTTCGCGTCCTGCCGGGGGTTTTGCTTGTTGTTACGGTGTTGGCCGTGGCGATGCTTTCAAAAATTTATGCCGGCTGGTTATCGGGTCGGTGGGTGGGCTTACAAGGCAGAGAACCGCTCGGCATCGGCATTATCATGAACGGTCGCGGCGTTATGGAGCTAGTGGTCGCCGAAATAGCGCTTCAGCACGGCTTCATAAATGACGGTCTTTTTTCACTGCTCGTTTTAATGGGGGTTATTACAACATTTGTGACGCCGATCCTGTTTGACAGATTGGTCACTCCCCACTTAAACGTGGCTGATGCCAAACTTCGTAAACCCGAAAGATGAGCCGTTGCGCCTGAAAGAAACTTTTCAATGCGCAGAACCGTTTAACCATATCGTTATTGATAATTTTTTTAACGAAAACGTGGCGCATGCTCTCGTTGAAGAATTCCCGGGTCTCGATTCTCAGACTTGGTACACCTACGACAATGCGATTGAAAAAAAACACGCGATGAATAATTGGGATCGCTTCCCGAAAACCACATATCAAGTTTTTACGTATCTGAATTCGCCTGAATTCATTCGCAATCTTGAAGAATGGACCGGCATAGAGCGGCTTTACCCGGATATCGGCCTTCACGGCGGCGGTTGGCACGCTCACGGTCGCGGCGGCAAGCTCAACGTGCATTTAGACTATTCGATTCATCCGAAGCTGCAGCTCGAACGCCGCCTGAATTTAATTGTGTATCTAACTCCGGGTTGGAAGGCCGAATGGGGCGGCGGTTTGCAATTGTGGAGTCACGACGCCGTCAACAGCAGCCCGAGCGAGTGTATCAAAGTGGTTGATAACGTGTTTAATCGTGGAGTTCTCTTCGACACCACCCAGAATAGCTGGCACGGATTACCGGACCCCATCGAGTGCCCTGAAGGCGAAATGCGCCGCTCACTAGCGGTCTACTACTTGTCGGAGCCGAACAAAGACGCTGCAAAACGCGGCAAGGCCTTGTTTGCTCCGCATAAGGACCAAAAAGATGATCCGGCCGTACTCGAACTGATCAAACAGCGGGCTGAGGTAACGAGCGCAACAGGCGTTTACCGAAAATAATCGATTAGCTCGAAAAAGCACCGAACAAAATCAGAATTCTTAAAACCAAATCGTCGAGCTTTTTCTCACGAAAAATATGATTTGAGAAAGTAAGTTTAAGTCGAGCAAAAGCGTTGGTACGGCCCTCGTTTATAAGGTTCAATGTTTCTAATTTATCATGGCTTAGCTGAGTTTCGTAAAGAGCAGCGAAGCCGATCGCTTGGCGATGCCAAGGAGTGAATTGCTTTCGATTTTTTAACCGACGGAAACGATTTCGCCAACTATGCAGAAAACCGGGCGGGGCGCCTAATAGATTCTGGCTATGTTGCCGATACTTTAATGACGGGATCGGATCGAAAACAACTCGCCCGAGCGCGGTGACGACGAGGTAGCACCACCAATCATGTGTGATCGCCACTTGCGTCGATCCTTCGACCACGATCAAGTCACGTGCCCGTCGATTCATAACCATGGTACACCCGTACGCGAGCGACTCGACTAGCGCCGCACGGAAGCTGACCTCGAGCGGGGGTTTTGAAACATCGATGTGATTTAGCTGCGCATCGACACGTTCGAAACTGCTGGCGTAAAGCGCCGGCTGATCTGAAATAGCCGCGAGCCCGCGAACGGCACGCTCCAATTTGTCGGGGCGCCATACATCGTCTTGATCACAAAAAGCGTAATATTCAGCGTCAGGTGCGGATTTAAGGAGGGTCAGAAAGCTTCGCGTGTAGCCGATGTTAGGGCCAGACCCCACATTTACGACACCTGGGAATTTGGATTTGTACATATGGGCGATATCGAGCGTCCGGTCGGTAGAACCGTCGTCGCGGATTCGGATGCGGATATCTTTGACCGTTTGACCAAGAAGGCTATCGAGCTGTTCCGCCAGAAATTTTTCACCATTATAAGTAGAAAGCAAAATCTCGATCATTTATATTCTTTGGGTCGTGCAAACTGCAAAGTCAATACTCTTTATAGCGCCTGATTTCTTTCATTATCATGAGACAATTCGACATGGTCTAGTGAACCAGGGGCACACTGTTTATTTCGTTCCCGATCGGCCATCGAAGGCCGCCATCATGAAAATTCTGATTCGCAAATGTCGATTTTTGCTCGGGCCATACTTACGGAAGCGCTATAAGGCCATCCTTAGTGAAATCCCAACAGAAATCGATGAAGTATTTATCATAAAAGGCGAGGCGATTACACCCACCGTACTTAGATGGATGAAGGCTCGATTTCGCCGGGCGCGTTTTCAAATTTATTTGTGGGATAGTCTGCAAAATAGCCCAGGCTCGATGGCTCTTGTCCCGCTCATGGATCGCGTTTTTACTTTCGATCTCGGCGATGCAAAGTCGCATCCGCAATGGCACTTTCTGCCCAATTTCTATGTTTCGACAAAGCTCGTTCTTGACAACTCTCCGCGCTGGAATTTGGCATTTATCGGCACAGTCCATTCAGACCGGCTGAAGATAATAGCAAAAATATCGCGTAGCCTGCCGCAGCCCCTGACTTTTTACCGATTTTTATATTTTCAAAGCCCACTCCTATATCGAGCCCGACAAATACTCGATCGCAATTTTAAAAAATTCAATAAGGACGAACTAAGTTTAAAACCAAAGCTCGGCGATGATTGGCGCAAAATCGCGTCTTCTACAGTCGCTATGCTCGATATTCACCACCCAAAACAGACCGGTTGCTCTCATCGGGCAATCGAATGTCTAGCAATGGGGATGAAACTTGTGACGACAAACGAAAGCATTCGCGAGTATCCGTTTTACGATGAGCGCTTGATCCGCATAATCGATCGTGACAATCCGCATGTGGATTCGGCCTTTTTAAAGTCCCGAGCGAACGTCCACGCGCCGCAAGCGATTTCGAATCTTGAAATCACGCATTGGCTCGACACTATCTTTCAATAGTAAAAGAAAACTATTGGAATAATTCGCGATACTTGGCGACACCAACCTTGGGATCACCATCGAATAAAATCCCATTTTGTTCGAAGACGATGCAGCGGCTACACATTTTTTCGACTTGGTCAGGGTTATGAGTCACAAGAATAATGGTGCGACCCGTTTGATGCAGTTCGCGAATTTTATTCAGACACTTTTCTTGAAACCCAATATCCCCAACAGCTAAAATTTCATCGAACAGCAAAATGTCGGCGTCAAGATGAACTGCGATTGAAAAGCCCAAGCGCACGAGCATACCGCTCGAATACTTTCTCACAGGGCGTTCAATCGCTTCACCGAGTTCAGAAAACTCGATGATTGAGTTTAAGTGCCGAAGCGTATGGGCCCGGCCGAAACCGAGTATGGCCCCGTTCAGAAATATATTTTCATAACCCGAAAGTTCAGTGGCAAAGCCTGCCCCGAGCTCCAACAAAGGCGCAATACGACCTTTTGTGATAAGTTTACCTTCGCTGGGGTGATAAATGCCCGCCATCAGTTTCAATAGCGTACTTTTGCCCGCGCCGTTTCGCCCCATAATGCCGACGAAATCCCCCTTTGGTATTTGAAAATCGATATTGCGTAAAACCGTGCGCGCTTCTTTTAGGCCTTTGTTGAGTCGAAAGCGCAGGGCGTCCGCCAAAATAGTTTTGATAGAATCGGGCCGCTCGTGCCAAATTTTAAAGGTCTTTGTGACGTTTTGAAATTCGATCGCGCTCACAACATCTCCACTATCGAATCGCGCATTTTGTTCAACATATACTTCGACAGAAACAACAGAAATAAGACCCAAGCGGCTATGGTCAAATATTCTTGCGACGTCAGCCACTTGTTGCCGACAAGTGATTCATGAAAGCCGACAAAAATCGTACCGACCGGATTGACCGCCAAAACCCACCGGAACCGCTGCGGGATCATCTCTGACGAATACATCACAGGCGTCCCGTACATCCAAAGTTGCAAAAGAAGCGTGATAATGTGTTTGAGATCTCGAAAATAAACATAAACCAAGCCGAAAATGATGCAAAACGAGTACGTGATCAAAAATAAAAAGCCGACGAGTAGCGGATATTGAATCATCGTCCAGGTCGGCCATACACGAAAAATAACCATCGCTGCGATGAGGACTGGGATGCTCAGCAGCAAATTGAGTAAATGGGTCAACGCTTCAGCATAAAGAAGTGCATGAATCGGGATCGGCACTTTGTTCAGCAGATTGTAGTTATTCACAAGCGATTCGGTACCGAGTGGCACGGCCGTCGAGAAAAAGGTCCACGGGATCAAGCCGCTCAATAAAAAAAGCAAGTAGTGGGGGATTTGAACTTTAAAAACGTAATTGAAGATGACGTAGAAAATAGCCGCGGTCACCGCTGGGATGAGAACCGTCCAAAACATGCCAAGTAAAGAATGGCGATAGCGGACCTTTAAATTTCGCGAAATTAAATTGTAAAGCAGGAACTTACGTCGATAACAAAAGTACTCTGCGAAGCTCGTTTTGGACATGAAAACCCACTTAATCAAGGATTGCGCGCGGGCGCAACTTTCGGTACTCTGCGCCGCATATATGAGAGGGTGCCACGCATGAAAGGGATCATTCTGGCCGGCGGTTCGGGGACTCGGCTTTACCCCGCCACTGTTTCGGTTTCAAAGCAACTATTACCGGTTCACGACAAGCCGATGATTTATTATCCGCTTTCGACCCTCATGCTCGCCGGTATTCGTGAAGTCTTGGTTATCACCACCCCACACGATCAGCCGCTTTTTCAAAGTTTGTTGAAAGATGGCCGCCAACTCGGGATTGAAATCTCATACGCGGTTCAACCGGAGCCAAAAGGGCTCGCCCAGGCCTTTTTAATCGGCGAAAAATTCATCGGCAATTCGAACTGTTGTCTCGTTCTCGGCGACAATATTTTTTACGGCAAAGGCTTCACCGAACGCCTCGAGAGCTCTGTGAATTTAAAATCGGGCGCCGTGGTCTTCGGTTACTATGTAAAAGACCCCGAGCGATACGGAGTGGCTGAAGTCGATCACGACGGCCGCGTGCTCTCGCTCGAAGAAAAGCCGGCGAAACCGAAATCTCATTACGCGGTCACCGGTCTTTACTTTTACGACAACGACGTGGTCAAGATCGCGAAAGATTTGCGGCCTTCGGCACGCGGTGAACTCGAAATCACGGACGTCAATAAAGTGTACCTCGGGCGCGGCAATCTGCGGCTCGAAGTATTGGGTCGCGGTTTCGCGTGGCTCGACACGGGTACGCACGAAAGTCTTCTCGATGCCTCAAATTTTATTTCGACGATCGAAAACCGGCAGGGCCTTAAGGTCGCCTGTCTCGAAGAAATCGCCTACAGCAAAGGGTACATCAGCGCTGGGCAGGTCGAAAAGCTGGCTGAGCCGATGAAAAAGAATAGCTACGGCCAATATCTACTGCAAATGCTCAAGCACCCAAGTGCGTTGGACTGAAGAAGGAGCACGCGACATGATCAAACGCGAAACGCCGATTCGAGACTTGTTCATTCTAGAACCCAAGGTTTTCGGTGATTCACGCGGGTACTTCTTTGAAATCTACAATCAAGCCGCATTTGATTCGCTCGGCCTCGAAGTCCGTTTCGTGCAAGACAATGAATCGTTTTCTCGCTTCGGCACTTTACGCGGCTTACATTTTCAAAAAGGCCGCCACGCCCAAGCGAAGCTCGTTCGCGTCATCGAGGGCGCGATCTACGACGTCGTCGTCGACGTGCGGCGCGGCTCGCCGACCTTTGGCAAGTGGGTGGCGGTCACGCTCTCGGCCGACAACTTCCTGCAGTGCTTCGTTCCGCCCGGCTTCGCGCACGGC
>DAIDIG010000016.1 GCA_027459485.1 Bdellovibrionales bacterium
AAATAATGTGCGAAATGGGTTCTGATTCGATTTCCCAATAGGGAAGTTCTTCGCACAGGTGCGCGCGTTTATTCATAAGGGTCACCTGCGACACTGGAGGCAAAGTCAACGTCGTTACTGGACTCAAAGTCAACGGCGTTACTGTCGCCTGCAAACACCCGGTACTCTTCATCCGTTGTATTGGCCGAGAAAACGGTCGGTGACACCAGATGTTCGAAAAAGTGCTGCAAATATCCATCAGGCTTTCCGCGCTTCACGAAGAACAGAAGGCCAAACAGTAAAGCGCTTGTTCCAAAAACCATCGGGAGACGAAAGCTCGTCTCCCCGAAGATTAGATTTTCTACCGATAGGTTGAATAAAAGAATAAGCACGTCACCAAGTTCGAGGCCCAAAATTTTGCTTTTGGTATCAAGCGACCGGGGGACTGTGGATGTAAGAAGTGAATCTTCCATCAGTGCACCGTCTGTGAAATGAAATCAACAATTGCTTGAGCACCAAAGCCAATGGCGCAGCCAATGATGGCATACCAAATGTGTACTTTTGCGCGTTCGTTACCGGTCAAAAATGAGAACCCGGCCCATGCAATGCCAATAATTGAGAGTGTCGGTAGGATCACGCCTGTCAGCCGACTTTGAATATCCATGAGCGATGACTCAACACTTGCGTAGCTCAGCGCAGGAACAAGTACGATTGCTACAACGGTAAAGGTCAATAGCGCGATTTTTTTATTATTCATATACTAACCTCCTACGCGGATTCGGCGTCGTTTGAGCTTTGCGCCAAGTGAAATTTGTCAGGAAACATCGATAAAAAAATATGTTCGCTTAAAAGATAAACATTAAGCCGTAAGTATGTGCCAGCGACTTCGCCAACACCTACGCGGTGCCAGTTGGTTTTGATTTCGCCATTTGCAAAGCGATATTCGCTTGGGATGACAATTGAATATTTTTTCGGGTCCTTGCTATCGGGCAAAACAAAATACGAGGTTTCGTCGAAAAGCCAAAGCTTCAGTCTAAATTTTTTAGTTCCGCGCTTCATATAAGCAGAACCAATCCGTTCTTTTTGAGTCAGTTCGCCGGCGGAACTCAAGGCACCTCTATAAACGCCAAAGCGTTCAGTCTTTTCGAGTGGAATTACGTTTTCGTTCATGGGTGTACCTCCATGCGCGTGGGCAAACTTTCGCTGCCGTTTTTTCGCGCCGTTTGTTTGGATATGATTGTTTAAATTGATTAGCCTGTTCATGCGGCAAACTCCCGGTCGATGGCTTCGCTGCCAGCATCGACCCAGCCGCAGTTGCCACAGGCCAGAAAATAGGTTTCAAAATGGGTTGGTGTTCCGCATTTTGGACAGAAATCACCGTCTGAGTTGTCGCCTTTTTGTTTATATCGAAGATATTTCGTCGTGAGTGGTTGGCGCTGCCGCTTTGATTTGGCAATGCTGACCACTTGATTTTGTTTTTGATCTTTATACGTTCGTGACATGTACGCACCTCCTTTTGTTTCGTGTTTGTACTTTTGGCCCGCCTGCGCGAGCCTCTTCTTGATGAGGGTGCTTATGCACGAAAAAAACCAATTCATGCCAAACGACCTTATGTCCTTAAAAGGAGGACTGTTTTTCTATTTATATTAGGCATCTCGATATACGCGAATTTTCGGGAATCTAACGGATATCCGTTAGTATCAAACAATAAAATGGAAAACGTTTTTAACGAATTCAATAGTTTATGGCGAATGACGGAATCCCGTTAAAATTGACGGTTATCCGTTAAGCGAAAAGGCATTTGCGATTCCATTACCTTGCGGGTTGAAGCGCAACTATGCTCGCACGGCTCGGGAAGGCCGTTGGCAGTCAGGTAAGCTTGAGCACGATCTGACGTAGGACTATTGATTTGCGATCAATTTTCAGGGCACATCCACTTCTTCTTCGACCCAGCACGGAACTGGATTGTTTTTTCAAAACCTTTAGCATTAAACAGCTTAAGCTCCCAAGTCCCCGCCATCGCAAAAGTGGGTGATGTCACATAATGTCCGGGCGTTACCTCTTGAACTTTCGGTTTCGTCACGCCCATGTTCATTTCAGCCATAAAGACTTGAGCTTTGAGATTTAATTTCCCGATCGGCTTGCCCGATTTTGAATCGAGAATTTGAAAAGCAAATTTGTGATTGCCGACTATGGGGGGATTGGGTGAGATCGTCGCCTTCAATTTATATCGACCGCTGCCAGGGCTCGGCATTTGCGCAGCATGGGCCATCGCCATGTTCATCTGGCCATGAGCTACGGATTCAACCATCATGAGATTCATCGCTTCAACCATTGAGCTGTTACTGCCAAAGCCCCTTTCACTACTGAAATTTTCTTTGCTACCCGCCTTGTAGACCTTTTCTTTGGCCATGGGCATTTGAGTCATGCTTTCGTGAGTCGTGGCCCATGCATTCGAAATCAAAAACGGCAAGACAAGAGCCGCAGCTAGAACAGAAGTGGCAACTTTGCGTTTTGACATTTCTATTCCCCTTTCACTCCGGAATATACTGGTGTTGGTAGTTCAAATAGGTTCGTCGAGGCCCGATATGCTGATTAAAAATTGTGTCGAAATTAAAATCCAAGCCGACTTGAAATATTTGTTCAAACCCGACGCCGGGAGATTGAACGGCTTCAAGCGCCGCGCTTCGCCACTGCCCTAACAATTGCCCGATGAGGTCGACCCCCTGGCCCAATCGCTTAACCCCGGTTAAAGCGATAGCGTAAGAATTTGCGTTTGAAACTTTGATATAATTCTGCGCCGCCAGCGTTAGGGCGATCTGCGATGCTGGTTTGCCAAACGGGCTATGTAAATAGCGCAACGAAAGCGCCATGGCGTTGTAGTCCGCTTGAAAACTATCGGTCACAGAAGAAAATTGGTTCAATTTACTTCCAAACATTGTGATACCTTGGGCGCGTAAATCGACAAGATTTGTCACGCTGGGTTTGAGATTTATAACGCCGCCAGCGTAGACCTGATTTATACCGCCGTAAGAGGGGGCGGCATTCACGTGCTCATAACCAAATCCAGCTGAACGAACGAATTGAAGATGTTCGTAACCCGGCGGGCCGCGGTACTCAAAATTAAAGCCCGCGGATGTGACGCCTGGATCCGAGCCCGCATCCACGGTGTCGATTAACTGTTGAACGTGAAAATTCTCATAATAAGTGAGATTTTGATTAAATGTAATTGCCGCGACTTTAGAGTAAAGATGGTCTTCCGTATTTTGGCCATTTGAATAGGGATTCAAAGGGCTTGTGAAAGTAACTAAATCGTCGGCTCGAAGGGTCGGGAAGTCGACGAGATGCGCGGCTGGATTATCAGTCAAACCGAGCCAAATTTCATAACTTTTTTCTTGATAATCTAAAACAGCTTGATTCAGAAATAAGGGCGAACCCGTGCCGGCCGCGGCTTGATCGACTGTCAGCGTGCCGATTGTGAAACTACCGATCCCGCCATCGTAGAGCCGTTGCGAGGCGCTCGCGCTCAAGCTTGAATCATCGTCGTTAATGATGCCGATATTTTTTGCGGAGCTGCCGGGCGAAGATGCGCGACCTACGTCCATCGTCGCAATGCCCGCGCCATTTAGTTCAATTTGCGGCTCGGTGCTTGGGTCCTCTGGGATCGGCATCGGGTGCGCAGAGATCGCTTTTGCCGATCGATTGCACAGCGCTAAAAAAATAAATAAAATAAAAAAGCGCTTCACGAGTTCACCGCGATAATGTCGGGAACATTCACGCCCAACTTTTCAGCGTCTTCGTACATTAGCATAGTCATCATGCCGCCCGGAAAGACGCCATTGTTCGTGGTTGAAATATCACTATGATCGTGAAAGTGCCAGTGACCGGGATTTGTACCGTGGATGATAATATCAGCCGTCGAACCGGGGAATACGGGAATCGTGTTTCTCTTTATCGGCGACTGCAAAATCGCGCCATCCTCACAGACGTGCCAAAAGTCGTGCCCGTGCAGGTGCATATAGTGAGGCATAGCGCCGGCGTTGATCAGCCGAACCCGTATCGATTCGCCGCTTTTAATGCGAACTTCTTCGGTCATCGGATACGACTTTCCGTTGATCATGAAAAAATTGAAATTCGCGGTTGGCGCCGGTCCAGTCATAGCCGGCATGTAGGGCGGTATGTAACCTGAAGCGATCGCCGATAAGAACGCCCTTTTATCTCGAAACCAACCCATCATTCGACCGTTCATTTCGCGCATCATCGTCGACGACTCAGCCATTTTCTCCATCGCCGCCATCGACTTCATCATTTCGTTCATTTGAACTTCGACCATATTGGTATCGATCTCACTCAGAACAAGAGTATAGTCGCGCTCATAATAAAATACGTCTTTTAGGAAATTATTTTTTTCTTCTATGATCAAAGCTCCAAACATCCCGGCTTGGACATGAAGAGGCGTCATGTTGTGGCAATGATAAAAGTGAGTGCCCGCCGGCTGGGCGCGAAAAAGATACGTAAACGTCTGATTTCGGCCGACCGGCCATTGCGTCCCGAGCGGAACCCCGTCCATTTCGTTCGCGAGTTGGATACCATGCCAGTGTATTGTATGGAATTCCGCCGTTCTATTTGTGAAATTGACTTTTACCCATTCACCTTCTGGCACGCGTATTTCGGGCCCAGGTAAAGTTTTATTGTACAAAAAACCGTGAATTTTAATTCCGGGTACGATTTCATGAATCTGTATGGAGACATCGATATCAAACTCATGAATTTTCTCGCCGGGCTTTGGCATTTGGCGCGGAGGATAGGGGGGATTTGTCGCATTCGGGCTAAACTTCACCCATGGCGGTATTTCTTCGCCTCGCTTTAGTTGCTTGCGTTTTGCAAGCGCATCTGAAGTTCGCCCGAAAAGCAGCCCGGCGCCAAGCGCCGTACCGCCAGCGGTTAAAAAGTCGCGTCGACTCGATGGGTTCTTTTTTTCTATTTCCGCCACTATGTAAATGCCCTAGCGTTCAAGTAGTTCGATTATTTCGTCAATTTTTTTACTCGAATTATGAGATTTTGCAGAACCAAACGCGCTTTGTACGCAGTTTTCAAGATGACGCTTCAATATCGCATTTTCGAGCGACAACATAGCCGACCGTGCCGCTTTAATTTGTTGCACTATTTCGATGCAATATCGACCGTCTCGAATCATCTTTTCAATACCATCAATTTGCCCACTGATTTTATTTAGTCTTGGAAGATCGATGAAATGGTTGGGTTGGTTAATTCGTTTCATAACCCGGCGGCTTATAGAGTGCACCTTGCCTTCTATTTGCTTTGACATCTGTAGTCACCCCTCACTTTGAATCATTGACATACTATACGGGGGTATAGTGAAGTCAAGTTGACTATTGAAAAACGGGAGGCACACATTGGAGATACTTCGACATTTCGTGATGATCACCAAACTACATCCGATTCTTGTCAATTTTACGGCGGCCCTTATTCCGGTCTCAGTTTTTTGCGATATCCTGGCTAATTATTTTGATGATGCCTCTTTGCAAAACACAGCGTGGTGGACCTTATTTTTCGCCGTAATTGTGACTCCCGCGACGGCCCTGACGGGTTGGCTGTTTTGGATGAAGGACGATAACGGTGTAACCGGTATGACAATTCACAAGTGGCTTGGCACGGGGCTTGCGGTTGCCCTGTGTGGGTTTGTATTTTGGAGATGGAAATTCAAACGCAAGCAACAGGCCGTCAACATTGCCTATCTCGCTATAGGAATTATTATTGCCATATTATTAGCTTATCAAGGCCACCTTGGCGGCAGCCAAGTATTCAGCGGAATGTAAGGGATTACGCTGAAGGTTTTTCTTCGATTCTTCGCAGTTTATGGAATGGTTTTAGGGCTTGCGGTCTTAACTTTGTGCGCCTGTTCGAGCCAACCAGTGCTGATAAATTCGGGCGATCCAATATTTTCGAATGCACAAAAAAGGTTTGCCCACACACGACAGCTTGTTCGCCGATCGGGCGCCCCTGAAGATCAGTGCGATTTATTTCTACAGGCTGAGGCGCTTTATCGGTACCGTTTTGAAGAGCCCAATCTGGGGACTAAAACATTTCTTGCCGAAGCAGGCGCCGCAGTAACCGAATTTCCGGGTTTTCAAGCCGTAGCTAATTCTTATGATTTATATAATGTTCGAGTTCGCGCGCCTGATGCCGCTGTCCAATTATGGGAATCGTTTTTAGCTCAATATCCGGATTCGAAACTGCGCAACTTAACACTTTACAGACTGGGATGGGCTTACCGTTCTGCCGGGGTACATGGATTTCCCCATAAAGAGCCGGACGATCTATTTGATGAACTGGTAAAAAGTGATCCTCATTCGCAACTTGCCAATTATGCCTTGGAAGCAAAACACGTTCCGTGGCGATCAAAAGCCGGAGCAACGGCACGGTCTCTAATTCCAGGTTGGGGCGAATTTTACGCCGGAGATAACAGAGGTGGGTGGGTTCGGTTAATCACCGCACTAGTCGCAAGCGCGGCGATCGTTTACCCAGCCTATGTTGGTATACACGGTCAAATAACATGGCCACTTGCGACACTTGCGTTTGTTGGGCTAAGTGCATTGAGCTTTGATTATACGGCATCATTCGAAGGCGCCCAAAATGACGTTATCAACTATAATGAAAATGCAGAAGCTCGATTCGAAGCTGAGCACCCAGGTGCGCCATAAAATGGGCCAACTCCAACGGTAAAGGATTCCTAGACGGGCAAATGGGGGCAGGCGTACACTACAGTATGGACGAAACTTACTGGGACAATATTTACAGCAAGAAGCAAGAACAAAACGTGAGCTGGTACCAAGCTGTGCCAGCGAAGTCGTTAGAACTGATCGCAGAGCTGGAGTTGGATTCAAGTGCTTCGATCATCGACGTCGGCGGGGGCGATTCCCGACTGGTCGACCACCTTTTGGCCAAGGGGTTTAGCAACATTACGATTCTCGACATCTCGGCAACGGCGCTAGAGCGTGCAAATGCTAGACTTCATAAAGTCGCCAAGACTGTAAAATTCATCCCGGCCGATGTGACGAAATTCGAACCGCCGGAGAGGTACAAGCTGTGGCATGATCGAGCTACGTTTCACTTTCTGACCAAAGCGAAAGACGTCGAAGCCTACCTCGAGATTGCAGATCGCGCGATAGCTCCTGGCGGCTATCTAATCGTGAGTACGTTCTCTAAGACTGGTCCTGAAAAGTGCAGCGGGCTTCCGGTCACTCAGTATGCGGACGAGGACTTGAAGACTCTATTCGTAAAACGCTTTACGAACATCAGGTGTTTCGATGATATTCATGTGACGCCATGGAATACGCCCCAGAGTTTCGTTTACTGCGGGTTCAAGAAGAATTAAGTCACTTGCAACATGAGGGCGGTTGATCAGATGCTTTTTTACCGTCGCTATCTTTAAACGCTTTAAATGCCTTAAGCGCCCACATTTCACCGACACAACCTCCCATGGTTGATGCGACAGCTAGAAATTCGCCTAACTCAGACTCCGTGACACCAGCTTCAACTGCGCGTTGGATGTAATATTTAAAACATGGCTCACATTTGGCGGAAATCGACCAAATCGCGGCTGTTAAAATTTTATATTTTTTTGGAACACTGCCATCCGAAAAAATCGCCGTTTTTCGCATTTGTTCGATCAGTGCTGGCATACCGCTAGTAATGCGGCCAAAGTCTTTCATTAATTCGAGTGCTGGATCGATTTCTTTTAAATCCATGGTGTCCCTTCTTAATTTTTTTTATTTTGGCATTGTTGGATCGTTGCTTTATAACCCGCTTTATCTATCGCTGTTTGAATTGCTATGTCAGAAACTTCGTTCGGACTGTATTGAACAACGGCCTCCATTTTTCTCACCGATATATTTACATTTTCAATACCAGGGAGTCTTTTAACAGCTAATCCGATGGTGACTTTACAAGCCGAACATGAATCCATACCCTGTACATTAAAACAAGCTTGGTTCCCCCAGGCCGTATTCACGAATCCCCCTAACGTCGCGATCATAAATATCAATGCAAGTTTATTCATTTTTTCCCTCATGAAAATAACCAAGCTACCCAATGGGGAGATGTAATGATTAAAAGAGCGGCAGCTAAACCTATCCAATAAATAATAGTCATTTTTCTAAACTTCTTCGAACCGGCGCATAGAGACTCCGGGTCGCACATGTTTCGCTTTCGATAAAGAGAAACTCCCGCAATACCGAAAAATATGAAAACTACTGCTATCATGGGGGTGCGTAGAATTTCAAATTTCGATAATATAGCGGCGCCAGAAATTCCAAGTATCGTCAGAATAAGCGGGCCAATACAGCAAGTGGAGGCTAGTATGGCGGCGACGATGCCTCCGCTAAAAAACCATCCATATTTAGCGGCTATTTGATCTGTCTTCATGTTCGCTCCTTTCTTCAAGGCAATCTAAGATCGGGCAATTGTCAGTCACTTTTCTTGATCGGCATTGTAGGATTAGCCGCGATAGAACGTCGCGGATGCGGACAAGCTTTTCAATTTTCTCCTCCACGTGCCGCAGATGCGTTGACGCGCGCACCTGGACTTCTTCACAGCTCGATCCTTTAGCGCCTCGTAAACGCAATAGATTTTTTATTTCGGAGAGTGAAAACCCCAACTCTTGAGCGTACTTCAGAAAACGAAGTATATTGTACGATTCGTTGTTGAAAACTCGGTATCCAGATGATTTACGCGCGACTGGTCGTAGAAGTCCTCTACGTTCATAGTACCGAATCGTTTCGATACCGACTCCTGACATTTTAGATAGTGTACCAATTGACATGGATTGCTCCACTTTCGCCATATGTCCCTCACTCAATTATGCGGTCCGTAGTATGCTACAGACTCAAGCCATTTTTTAAATTTTATTTAAATTATAGTCGAGCTGCTATCTGACATGAATATATGCGAGCCGTCTGATATGGAAGTTGTCTCAATTTGATGGGACGTCGGATTAAACCCGAAACGCGGCGGCCAGATTAGGCCGCCGTACCTTCGCGAATTAGAACAGTGTAGCCCAATGTTGAACGATATGGCTTGATCGTGCGTTCAATACAGGTTCTGGCCGCACAAAAACTCGCGGCTTATTTTCAACGTTTGACATACTAAGAACGTTTGAAAAAAAGGAAGTCACGCTTTGGGCAGTTGAGTCCATAACGAGTCCGTCGGCTGCATTAAGACTGCCGTCCGCCAGCGTTTCGCTCATCGCAAATACCGGAAACGCCACCCCGGCGCTACCAAATGAACTCGAAATATAATCGCCCACCATTGGGCCTTGGTCTGTCACCGGAACCGTACTCCAGTCGACCGGTCGCGAGCTGATCTCAGACAGCTTTGTCCAGCTTTGACCGCCATCAGTCGACTCAACCGTCGCCACCCGCAGTTCACAAGCCGTACCGGAGCAATCCGCTTTTGGATAATAATAATAAGTCAGACTTAAATGTGCCGACATTCCTCCGGTACTGCGATCGACCGTGAGCCCCGGAATAAAGTGATCAACATTGCTACCAACAGAATCAGTTGGAATACGAACCACTGGCGACCAATTCACACCGTCAGTCGACGTTGTCATGACAATGTCATTGGCTGCGCAATTCGACTCAAATCGGCAATCGGCCCACGCCACGTAGACTCTGCCTGTATTATCGATAGTCGCGCTCGGCAGCGGAGGCGATCGCAGGCTATTTGCCTCGGAATGCGGATCAATCTGCGTAATGGGCTGAGTGGCGCTCCAGGATTTACCACCATCGTTTGAGACAAACGATTGCAGATGATCGAGACTTCCACTGCCGATTGGGACAATGACCGTTCCGTTAGGTTGCACGACCGGTTGCCCGCCAAGCCCGCTCGCATTGTCAGCTGTTATTTGCGGAGCTCCCCAAGTGAGACCGCCGTCAGTTGAGGTAGACATGTAAATTTCATTACTCGATTGTGGAGCATCATATTCGGTGTAACAGTTGCCGTAAAAGGGAGATGTTTGCCAATTATCACATGTCGTCCAGTTTTTATCGACAAAGCCTTGCGTGCCTTCGTTGAAAACGTACACCGGATTTTGCCAGTTCACTCCGTCGGTTGAACGGTTGACTACAATAGCGGGAACGGCAAGAGAGCCACCACCATCATAAGCGGCCAATGATGAAACCATCCAAACTTTGTCTTTGGCATCGTAGGCGACTGACGCGTCACTCGCGCGATCGTATTTGCCGTTGCCTTGATATTTTGTGATACCCGGCATGAAACCGTGCTGCCAAGTTTTACCGTTATCGTTTGAAGTCGCCCAACCGATATTGAGACATCCACCACCGGCAAAGCGGCCGACTTGAAACGCCGACACAATTGTTGAACCGTTCGAATACGTATCCGGCTCTACCTCTGTTTTTATCTGTTGCTGAGTGTACGGATCAGTACTGATATTCGTCGTTGCTTTGAATGCGATCGTCACCGCCGCTGCGCTCACGGCCACCGCACTGCAAACGAGACCAAAAAATAATAATGGCTTCCCCATAAAATCCCCCCTTGTTTTCAAGTTCTGAAATAGTCGAGCAGGAGTGGAATTTTATGTCAAGAGTCGACTTAATCATTTCTTAGCGAAGAATTGGGCGCAAAATCTTAGGTTGTATTCTTGCTTCTGCTGCTGGTCTAAGGCGGGCGCCAATGACAGTTGTTTGTTGGCCGCAATTTAATTGCGGTGCCTTTTTTCCCACTGTGAGCCGCGAGGTTCTGCCCAATCGCCGAAATCCGTCAAAAACTGTTTCAATTTCGTAGATGGCACGAGCCATCGCGCAGTTGGCTAAAAGGATTTTTAACGCGGCCGTACAATAATTTTGTGGGCCGGCAAACTTGAGATCATCCGCCCGCCATGACGTTTTTTAATCTATTGGCGAAAAGCGCATTGAAACAGTAGCGATTAAAAA
>DAIDIG010000017.1 GCA_027459485.1 Bdellovibrionales bacterium
GACTTCTGCGTGATATCCAGCCTCTTTCTCAATTTCTTTATGCTTGCCGGACTCACGCGGCCTCCAATTCTTCATGTATAGCATTGCTATACTTTGATTGTACAGATTTCTTAGGTCGCTTGGGCGCCTGAGTCATATCGCTTGAGCCCCAAAGATAATCCTTTAATGCCGCCGGCACAATGCCGCTCTCTTTTGCCTCGCGATAAAGCTTTTCGAGAAGCATGATGTCAGTAGTGGCACAGCGTCTCGCAGCTTGAATTTCGTCATCATTGAAGTTAATCAGCGCACGCCCGATCACATGAGCCAGTAGCTGCTTTCGCGTGACTTTTCCGAACTCGAAACTACTGTTTACGCGATCCAACATCTGCTGCAATTTTTCTTCGCATTCGACCGACACTGTGACTTGAACCTCGTCTTTTTCTTTTTTTGCCTTGGTATCTTTGTAGTCTGTATTCGTATTTTCTTCTGTCATAATTCACCTCCAGGATTAGTTATTTTAGTCCACCCAACCCCGGCCCACGGTACGTGACCACCCTCAACAACTATTGGTTGGGTGGGGGTGGTCACGGACGGCGAAGCCGAGTGGGCCGGGGTTGGGTGGACGTTAACTGCTTGAATTGATTTTTCTATCTTCAAGCCGATTTCCCTTTAATAGCCGAATTTCCGTGGACGGCTGTCCACATTTCATCCACATTTTTTGACCAGGCCGATTCGGGTTGCTCCGAAGCGGCCAAGATCAGCTTCTTAAGCGAAAGCCGATGGCCCATAAACCGGGCCTCGGCATTCAGTTTTGATTTTTTAAAGTCACTTAGCAGGAATAGCGCCGGCGTTTTCTCCGCCCGGCGAAATGCATCAGCGGCAAACGCTCGCGCCACGGCACCTAATGTCGCCTCGCTATTGCAGGCATAAAGCAAAAGGTTCACATTTTTAAATCGCAAATAATGAAGCGATGCCTCGTCATACCGAACACTTGCCTTTCGCGAGCGCTCCGTTTCAATGGCAATCCTCAACGCTCCAGATGCCGATTTCATGTCGATAACTAGATCAGGAATCTTCTCCATTCGATCTGTACCAAGTATCGTGCAGGCATCCCAGGGATTTCGACTCAGCTCATGATCTGTCCAAGAGCGAAGCACAAGACCCGATCTATCGAGTTCTAGATATAGCGCCGCAGTTGCACTATCGTGCTCGATAAAAAACATAGACCGTGCCGGAGTAACCGGCCGCAAGGAAACCTTGCGGCCGGTTTTTGTTAAATAGCAAATGTGCACGTTCGACAAGGCTGGCTTAATGAACCCGTCCACTTGAAGGTCGCGCCAATATGAGAATTTGCGCGATCTCATCATCGGGCACAGGTAATCAAAAAATATCTCGCGCGTCACAAACCCGAATCGTGCTGCAAAATCAATTGTCGCCTTTTTTACAAATTCGTAGCTCTTACTCATGGCTGACTTTGCGCCTTGGGAACGAGATCATAGTGACCAAGCGTTACGACACCGCCATCGACCGACGGATCGCTCCAGAGAAGATCAAAATTGGCTAGCGCATCGCTTTTGATATTTGACGGTATTCGAAGCTCTGATCCAACGACGACCTGTCGGATGCGCTCGCGGCACGATCCATTAAAATAAACTGTTTCAGCCCCAACCGCGTTGCCGCACGAAGGTTCGTGCGCGCAACCAGCCAATAGCGCCACCCCGAGAGTGCATATTTTTAGCAGTTGAATAAATTTACGTTGTTTCATTATGCAACCTCCTTGCCGCCGGTCATAGCTGCCGCTGCAATATTAGCTGCCATCGACGAAGCACCGTCTGAATCCGCTACTTCGTGTGATGGCGACGGAGCGGCTTGCGCATCAGATGACTTCGGTACCGCCTTATCGTCCTTTGGTAAAGCCGGTAGGCTTTTGGGCGATAGCTTTTTGATTTCAGGTAATGCACGAGCTTCAATGTCGGGCAGCATTCGGAAATTGACCCGGAACGGGAGACTCCCACGGCTGTGCGGTAGAATGACGACTCCTTCGCCAACGCCCAACTCCTGCTTGAACACGTTTGGGTGAAATTTAAATTCCTCAACGTCCCTAACTGATCCTTCACCTGTCTTTGTAGACCCTAGTGGACCGCTTTTTTGGCGCTCCGTCACTTTCGCCGTCGTTAACGTGCCAATTGTCGCCGAAAAATATTCGGCCGACTCAGGCTCATTGGTACGCATGAACACTTTAAGATTCGCGTTCGTCATAATTGTATTTTTGACGGCATCGCCAAGTGTGGCAAGGTCGCCCACCGCCTGGTGCGCAAATAAGATCCCAACATTGGCACTTCGTGATTTGTTTAAGAGACTAACGAAACCTTCTGTCAGATATTCAGTAAAATCATCTAAGAAGACGCCGAAGAACTCGCGACTTTTTACTCCACTTAAGTGCCTGGTGGCGACCGCGCTTTGAATACATTGCAGAACAAGTTTACCGACCGTTTTGCCAAGAGTCGGCACCTTCATGACAGGCAGTTGGCAATAAATGATATGCCGACGACTAAATGCCTCCTCCATGTTAATGTCCGAGGTTTCTGCATTAAAAATGCTCGCAATCTCTCCGACCGTCATGACCTGAAATTGCGTAACGAGGCCGCTTGTTCGCTTTTCGCGCTCATCGCGCGATAACGAAAGTTGCTCAGTTACCCAGTCGATCTGAGCTTCCCTATTTCCAAGCATAGCAAGTTGCTTTAACTTCATCGGAGATCTCAGCGCCTCGACTACTTTTAGCGGTGTCGGCTTGACCTTTGCCGCCTCAAAAATAAGAAGAGTTTGAAGGAGTGACTCATATTGAAGGTTTTTGTAATACTCGTTTTCAAAATTGAATGCTTTAAATACCCGCTCCGTAATCTCGAGCGGTGTACCGCCTGAAAGCGGGTTAAATGTGTGGCTAATTTCGGGACTGCAGAGCGAGAGAATCTTCACGTCATTTTCGCGATTGTATAAACTCGCATAGGCATAAAGCTTGTCGAGCAGCGACCGGTCGGATTTACCATCGATAATAATTAGCCCGCGACCCATTTTCATATCATGGGCAGAAAGCGGTACGACAATAGACTCTGTTTTACCGGAATCTGTGGTGCCGATCGCATCGATATGCTTTCGCCTAAATGATTCTTTAAAATAAAGAGGCCTACCCTTATCGGTATAACCCATTAGGACCGAATCCTCGTCAGGTGAGGCTCCGAGTGTCGCCTTCTCTAGATCCTTCGGCGCGCGACTTACTTTGATTCGATCAAGTAGCTTTGTCAGTATATACAAAATGGCGCACGAAATGAAAAATGCGATGATTAAACGGTAATGATAATAGAATAGTAAAATTTTAAATCTGTATTTCAGCCAAATGACAAAAGCTGCAAGAGCCGCAGCTGCCGCCGGCAATGTGTATTCGTTTTGCTTCATTGGTCACCTCCCGTATCTGAAGGTTGAATTTGTAAATTTAGCGATTGACTTAAAATGGCATCAAACTCAGCACCCGCAGGCACCGTGATCCATTCACGCTGAGTTTTTAATTTATTGCCATAGTTTTGTGCGAGATTTCGGGCCGTATCACCAGCTGCTTGAAGTAGCCCGTTTTGAACGCCACCGACTGACTGACCTAAAATATTCGTGCGCATGCTGCCGGCCGCGAATCCGCCAACAAAGGACGTGATAAGTTCGCCGGTCGTATTTTTTGCAACATCGGAATGGACGTCACCTGAAATTCCCGGCTGCCCGTCGGCGCTAACGGCAATCCCAGAAATTGAGCGAACCTCACCTGACGGCAAAGATATTTGCTTAAAATCGATTTTTGCTCGCTCCGTGGTTTTATCAAAACTCGCTTCACCGTAGAATTCAGTACCAGCCGGAAGACTAAGCCCCGAGTCGGTTACAGCATCAAACGTCAACACCGAAAGTGCGGGCACTGAGTCGTCTGTGGCCGTGAATCCGTCGAGAAGCTTAAGGTGAAGTCGCTCGCCCGCTGGGACTTGAGTTTTAGAATTACTCGCCGAAGTTAATACCATCGGAGTATTTCGATTCACTTGGTTTGTGCTCCCTGACGGGAAGCTCGGGCGCGGATCGCCCCAAAGAGCTGTGGCATTTTCGCGATTAGTAGGTTTTACAGGCGCGGGCGCGCTGTCGCTCGCACCGGAGTCGCCGCCCGTTCGCGAGGCGACCTCCTCAAACTCCACCGGCTTTTTATTGGGGAGCAAAATCACAGTCACAATAAAGATAAAAACAAGCGATATGACTAGAAGTTTAAACGATCGCCCATTCACTTCGACCTTGTTACTGACGTCTGATTTTTTAATAAATTTTGATTTGGCCTTTTGCCAGATTCCCCTCATGCGCTCTTTCAATGCCATAAATACCTCGCAGGTATTGTGACACGAACAGAGTGCAGTCCTTTGACTTCGATGAGCAGTGGTCGATGGGATTGAATACTCCCGGCGTTAATCGAAACACTCCACGCAATTGGTTTTTCGTGCGCGAGTTTTGCATTCGACAAGTACAGTGTGTCGATTGGGACCGCAGCCGTCTTTTGGAAGACCCAGAAATCTTTCGGTTTAATGCTTAGGTCATTGTTAGAATTAATCGAACTTTCATTCGAAGTTGCGATCACTGGATCACTCGACAAATAGTTGCCATCGATAAGTAGAAACCCGCCAGGCGTATGCCCAACGCGCGATACGGTAAGTTTGCCACCATAATTCCGACTCGTGAGACGAACGGCCATCCATCGAATCGGCCGCGCTCGAACCCAACCTTTAACGTAGACGACGTAGTCGGCGTCAGATTGTTTGACGGCGACAAGCCGCAAATTATAGCGCACTGATTTCGTTACTAGATATAAGTTCGTCCGAGCACCGTATCTGAGCGGCTTGATGGTGACCGCATCGTTTAAATATTCAACTTTATAGGCGCTTGCATCTCCGATAATCGCCGATTCAATCGCTTCTGGTACTTGAATAATGGTTGCGATGCCAATTGCAGTGCGAATTAGGAGAATTTCGTCTTTCTTTGGGTAAACGTTTCTCACGTAGGCAAATGAGCGGCAGGCTACAAAAATAAATGCAATGAGAAGCGCGAATTTCAAAACCATCTTCATTGGCTACCCGCGCTTTCGATTTCTTTTGTCACATAGACGCCCCATGGGTTTGTCACAGTACGATCACCGATTTCAAAATTGAGCACGAGATTCAAAGTGGTCGCGGCCCTAAGTGCGTTAAAGTCATCGATCCGATCGGCAACAACGGTGATCGTCTTTTTCGCAAAATCGACCGACATTGACCGGGAATAAACTCGCTCCGTCACCTTCTTTTGAGCGACATAGCGCTTCGTCGATACCATCGAACTGTCAAACGAATTCATAAGTGATGGATCAACAAAAAAGCGAGCCTTTTGGAGCTGCGCTGAAATGGTCTCTGGGCTCCAAGAATATCGGTAGAAAATATATTTTTTGGCAGCCGATTCGACCTGAAGATCGGTGATCTTAGTATCGATGGTTGAAATTTCGCCAGTGCTATTGAGGGCGATCACGGTCGGCCCACGGTGAACGAGAATCAGAACAAGAATGAGCGACAGGAATGTCGTTCCAAGTAAAACAAATGAAAGCATTTTAAGATTGAAATTCTCTTCGGCAAATTCTTGAACGATTTTTGGAAATGGTTTTGTTATAAGTGTTTTTTGCATAGGTCACCTCCTTGGGGTGAAAGTATTTTTAAGGGATTGAGCTTTTTGACCCGCGTAAGAACGCGTGTCTGATAAAATCTGAGTTGCGGCCGTTTTCACGGTGGCAAGTTTCGTTGGGAGCGTCAGTGTCGCAAGTGCCGCTGTCACACCAAGCGTATTGGCAGTTGAGGTTACTCCTTCGCCGATTAGAGATTTCGCAATCATCGGCGTAAATAAAAGCGCAATTGCAATTACGAAATTCATGACAATGAGAGTGGCGTAGGAGCCTTCCGTTTTATACATGTTGCCAAACGTGAGCGACGTGAGCATCGCGGATATCACGGCCCAAATAATTTTATAGGACGCGACTTCAATTAAGCCTCGATATAAATTCCCGGTGATTTTGGCAGTCGATGGAAAAATGTAACAAAGAATCATCAGAGGCGATAAAATCGAGAGCAGCACCCAGTAAAAATAATAGAGAGCAATTGTGACGTACCTTGCCGCGTACACCAGCATAAAGCTTGCAAAGCTTAATACCGCGATAAAAAGGTCGTCGAACTTTAAAAGTAGAACGCTTTTTGCGCCCGCATAGTCGCGCGATTTTTCTTGAGCCATCTGCATGAACGTTTGAAGCCCCTGCAAATCGCTGATCTTTGCCGCAAGCCCATCGCAAACAGACACGATCATGCTCGATACTTCCGGAAATGAAACAAGCAGCAGAGAAGCAACGAGTGCACGCTTTACGATATCCGGAAAATCAGGACTTCCCGATTTCAAATATCCGATAACAACCGATAGCAAAATTGCGACCGGCATCATCAGATAAAATAGGTGTGATAAGGTATCGTGCATATTTTGAACGAGGCTGCCCAGCATATCCATATTTGGAATCATGGCGCACCTCCAGAGCCGCTATTTAGCTCCGGCAATTTTGTATCAGTCGGCAAGCTTTGAAAGTCTCGCGCGAGCCCCTGATAATTGTCATGCATGTTCTCGCTTGAAATCGCCTGATGTCTCGTTTGAAGCGCCATATTTTCGGCCATGAGCTTTAACATTTGGCTCTGCGTACGAAGGAGTTCCGTCGAAACTCCAATTAATACGCCAAGCGCCTGATTTTCTAGGCGCCCAGCACCAAGTGGGCTCACCGCCTGCGCATGAAACAAGATTTGGTCTTTTTCGTGATCCACTTGGTCCGCATAATCATAAAGATTTCGGTTCATCGAGATGACTTCCGCGACGCTCTGGTCTTGCGACTGAATCAGGTCATGATCCATCCCTTGAGGTACCTGACCATAAACTTGCTCAACAGCTTGAAGTGCGGCACTAGGATCTTTTAAGTTCCCATAGACGCCGGCGCTCAACTGCGGAGCGAGAATTTGAATAGCGGCCAAGCCAGTTTTCGATCCATCGTTTATTTCGTTGAGTAGCTTTAAGGTGTCGGAGCCGTTTTGAAGAATACTCTGAAGGGCCGTTACAGTTTGGACCGCTTGAACGAGAATCTGTGCTAAAATCGCGTCATCACCACCAAAGATATCGGCGCGCGCGGGCCAAGAACCTAACAAAATCACTGGAATGGTTAATACAATAATCTTCGTTTTCATGCTGCACCTCCTGCAGCACCGCTCATGGCCACACCGAACGGCAAAACTTCAGCTGCTCTTGTGATCGCCTGCGCAAGAGTGAGTCCAGACGCGATTTGCGTCTTTATATATTCGTTATCGCGGGCATCACTTGTTGAGATCCAGTATTCCAGTGGTGATGGGCGGATACGAACGACGGCGCGCGACTCACCTTCCATCAAAAACCCCTCGCTAAACTGGCCCTTTCTTTGTTCAAGGCTCTGAATAAGTCGCAGTTCTTGCGAATTGAGCTTCAGCGTGTCGCTTAGAACCTTCGTGTCACCTTTCTGGAGCATAATGAGCTTAGTCGCGGTATTATTGATAATCGCCGGACCGACAGCGCTATTAATAAATTCGTCGAGCCCTTGGCTAATGAACGAAATTCCGGAGCCTGTTTTTCGGAAGGTGCGCGCGGCGTATTCCATAAACGAACTTGCCGCCGGACTCTTTAACAATTCCCACGCCTCGTCGATAATCACGCGTTTTGGGACCGACCGATCACGCTCGACCTGATCCAAAATAAAATTGGTCAGAATTAAGATCATAACTGACTGCAAGTCGGGATATTGCGATAGCCCCTTTAAATCAAATGCGACAACTGGCGCATCGGCGCCTATGCGTCCGCTTCGATCAAGAAGCCGGCCATAGGGTGTATCGCCCACCCAAGGGAATAAAAGTTTGCCGATTCGTTTAAACGAATCGTCAGATTGCCGCGCGCAATATGCCGCAAAATCCGAAAGCAGCGGCGATGTCGGCGATTCCTTCTCTCGTGCCGCTACAAAAACTTCAGTGAGTCCCTGCTCAAGCTGTACGCGGTCAAGCCGCGAAAGTTTCTCGCCGGCATCGACTACCATTTGCTCTAAGATGCTCACGAGACCTTTAAGGCGCTCCCCTGTAGGAGCAACAGATGGGTCGGTTAAATCAAACGGGTTGATGGCGTAAGTGTCTGATAAATTGATCTCAAAATATTGACCGCCTAATAGCTCGGTCAGTTTTTTGTATGATCCACCGATATCAATAATAAAGACTCGAGTTCCGCGCGCCACCTGTTGAAGCATCAAAAAATTATTCGCAAACGATTTTCCGCTGCCGCTCGATCCAGTCACGAGCATGTTGTAGTTCGTGAGTTTTGGATCATACGGATTAAACGAATAAAGACCACCAAGCCGCGTATTCAACAAACACATAGGCCTCTCGTCGCCAATACTGGGACCATAGAGCGGTAAGAAATCGGCTAAATTATTCGTTTTCATTCGCTTACCGCGAACAAGCGCCATCGGCGCAAGCGGTAAGTCCGATTTAAAGATTTTCCAGGCACCAACTGTTTCTTGAATGCCCTCGGAGCCGCTTAACATTTTAAAGCGCGACAAAATTTCTTTTGTCTGAAAGTTAAGCGTCTTTAGGCCCTGCGGCGATGATTCCGCCCGAAGCACAATTACAAGTTCGGCCTGAAATATTTTTTGTCCAGTCTCAATGATTTCGCGGATGAGATCGGTTGTTTGAGTGAGCCGCGATTCGCTTTCAAGGTCATTCACTCGGTTGGACGTTGACGCCGCAAGCGAGTGCGCCATTCGGCGCTTTTGTTCGAGACCCCGAATCTCTTTTGCCTGATCGGCAATTTTAAGGCTTACCATCAGCTCGAACCGAAATGGGAGGGCAAGAAAGGCACTCATCATTCCGGCGTAAGTCATTTCAGGGAGTGTCTTGAGTGTTAGAACCCGCGTGCGCTTCTGATCGAGGATGAAATCATCTTTCTCGAGCACAAGGTCGCCAAAGACTAGCTGCGATCTTGGCGAGTCACCGTCAATTGCGGCCGAACGCGAACTTACAGTCGGCGGGCTCGCAATATCAGACCGCGTCGGATTTAGATACTGGTAAAGGACCTTAATCAACTCGTCGCGCGCAAGTTTCTCGATTGAAAATCCGAGCGATGTCAGACTTGACGTCGTCGATTCAAATGCCTGCACGAGCGACTGGACTCGGTCGCTATAAACCTTCTCGAACTCGGCTGAAAACTTTTTCGTTTGTGATAGTGAGAACGCGGCCGGCCTTTTAACGCCTTCAGTGCGAAGGCTAAAATATAGCTTTGGTCGAAAAAGCTGGCCAACTTCGATCAACCGCTTGATTGACTCAATACGCGATTTATCAAGTTCGCTTAAAAACTCAATTGAGGTCGCTCGAAGGTTTTCATGCTCGCCGAGACGTTTCTCGAAATCATTTTCAATTCGCACAAAGAACTGTGCCGACATTCCCTCTGGTATCGAATTGAGAAATGCCCGAAGCCCAAACGTCAGTTGGTTGATCCGTGCTTCGTCAAAGCATTCAATGTCGATTGGCGTGATACTTACCGCCAATGCAACAGAACCATCCGCCAGTATAATATGCGGAATTGGCTCAGTTTGAATTTCCCAGTATGGGAGTTCCTCACACAAAAGCCCGCGCTTATTCATTTGCGTCAACGCCGCTTGCGCCGCCTCCGAATGCTCGGTACTCCTCGTCCGACGTATTGGCCGAAAGAACCGTCGGCGCGACCAAATGCTCGAAATAGTGTTGCAAGTACCCGTCTGGCTTACCGCGTTTTACAAAGAACAGAAGCCCAAAGAGCACAAGACTTGTGCCAAACACCATCGGGAGACGAAAAGTCGTCTCCCCGAAGATCAAATTTTGAACAGACAGGTTCAGCAATAATATGAGTACATCGCCAAGCTCGAGCCCCAGGATTTTGCTCTTCGTATCAAGCGACCGAGGGACG
>DAIDIG010000018.1 GCA_027459485.1 Bdellovibrionales bacterium
CGAAGTGCGGAGTCCCGACATGCAACGGGACTCGTCCCACAACAAGATGAAATGAAAGCTCACATGGAGCAGACAAAACTCGACGGCGACCTAATCACGATTCAAGATGAGGAGACGTCGGCCCAAGCGTCGCTCAACGCATTGATGAATCGGCCGGCCACTGAGCCTGTGCCACTGCCGAAAATAGAGCTCGGCATCCCACAGATCAAAGTTCCAGTTTCTGACATTGCAAAACTAGCTCGCCACTATTCACGAAAAATACAAAACTCACAGTATCAGGCAAAAGCTGCAGATGAAGAGAAAACTTTGGCGGGGTGGCAATATGCCCCTGACTTTACGCTTAACTATGCGCAAGCTTACGGTCGAGATGTGCCGAACGCTGCCTATTCTTTGGGCGTCGACATTTCGATTCCTCTCTGGTTTTTTGAAAAGCAGACGAGTGATTACAGCGCCGCTGCCGCGCGTTCGATGGCGGCCGAAAAACAAGCGGAACTAGATGAAGTCTCAACAGATAGCGAAGTCACCTCATTAGTTTCAAAGGTGACATCAAGGCAAGAGCTTCTCGAGATTTATAAAACCTCTCTAATACCGGAAGCCACATCGACCTTGAATTCTTCGCGTGGCGCCTACAGGGCTGGCCGTACGACATTTCTAGAACTTTTGGACAGTGAGCGATCGCTATATGCCGTACGGGTCGCTTATTATCGTACACTTTCAGAATACATCGAGGACTTGACTCGCTTAGAAGAAACGACGGGGACGTCGCTTAGCCCACTCCCGATGGGGGATCTATGAAAAGTGCGGTTTTGATATTCGCGCTTATAG
>DAIDIG010000019.1:0-567 GCA_027459485.1 Bdellovibrionales bacterium
AGGACCAACGTCGGATCGGAGCACTTCGGGGCCAGCGACGCAACCCCATTCTTCGGCTGCGTCGGTTCCCGGTAAAAATCAGATTGCCATCGTGGATCTGACGCAGAACTTCGCGGCAAACCACCCATCCGGGTTGGAGACGGAGACGTTGACGGTGCTGTCCATCTGTGCCACGCTCCATGCCAATCTGCCCCAGGTGGCAGAGGTTCGTTTTCTGGTGGCCGGTCAGCAGCAGGCAACCCTTCACGGACATGCCGATCTGACCCAGACCTATCTGACGGCAGCCAGTGCAGCTGCCAGTGGAGCACAGCCATGAGCCGGCCTGTGATTGGAGTTTTTGACTCGGGCTTTGGCGGGCTCACGGTGCTTCGCGCCCTGGTGGAGCGGCTGCCGATGGCAGAGTTTGTCTTTCTGGGGGATACGGCGCGACTGCCCTATGGGTCCAAGTCGCAGCGGACCATCGCGCGCTTTGCTGCAGAGAGTGCCCGTTTTCTCGTCGAAAAGCAGGGAGCCGAGTACCTGGTTATTGCCTGCAATACAGCCAGTGCGCTGGCGCTTGACGCCATT
>DAIDIG010000019.1:577-820 GCA_027459485.1 Bdellovibrionales bacterium
CCATTGCTGCAGCAGTCTCCGTCCCGGTCATGGGTGTGATTGAGCCGGGGGCAGAAGCTGCTGCCGAACGGACGAAGACCGGCGACGTGATGGTAATGGCGACCGAGGCAACGGTAGCCAGCCATGCGTATGCAGCGGCCTGCCAACGCCGGGGTCTGCATGGAATCGAAAAGGCTTGTCCGTTGCTGGTGCCGCTCGTGGAAGAAGGCTGGATCGAGCATCCGGTCACCGAGCAGGTGGTGC
>DAIDIG010000020.1 GCA_027459485.1 Bdellovibrionales bacterium
AGTGGTTCGGTCTCGGTGCTCGGCGTCGATCCCGCCCACGCGACGCGCGCTTGGCGCAACCGGATCGGGCTCGTGCTCCAGGAGTGCGAACTCGACCCCGTCTACACGGTGGCTGAAACCGTCACCATCTTCTCGCGGTACTTCAAACGTGCGACCGACGTCGCGGCGACCATCGAGGCCGTGGGGCTCTCGAGCAAGGCGAACGACCGGGTCGGGCAGCTCTCGGGGGGCCAGAAGCGGCGTCTCGACGTCGCCGTCGGACTCGTGGGCGATCCCGAGATCCTCTTCCTCGACGAGCCGACGACGGGGCTCGACCCGATCGCTCGGCGCGAGATGTGGACGATGATCGAGGGGCTGCGCGACGCGGGCAAGACCATCTTTCTCACGACGCACTACATGGACGAGGCCGAGCACCTCGCCGACCGGATCATCATCCTGCGCGACGGCGAGATCGCGGCCCAGGGCACGGCCGAGGAGCTGAGCGCGACCCTGGGTCACCAGACGGCGGTGACCTTCGACGCCGTCGCCGATCTTGACCCCGAGGATCTTCGCGTCGTGCTCGATCGACACGTCACCGTCCGTGACGGCGTCGTCCACTTCGAGACGAGTGACGTCCAGCGTGACCTCGAGACGCTGCTCGGGTGGGCGCGCGAGCGCCACGTGACCCTGGGCAACCTCCAGGCGGTCCAGCCGAGCCTGGACGACGTCTTCGTGCAGCTGGCCGGCGAGTCGGTGCGAGATGCTCGCGAGGTGGGCCCGTGAGCGACCTCTCCCTCGCGTTCGCCC
>DAIDIG010000021.1:0-400 GCA_027459485.1 Bdellovibrionales bacterium
ACTGGCGAATCCAGCAGGATCGCGACCTGCCGCCTGCGGTCTGGGCATTTCTCAAGCGCGAGCGCTTCTTCGGCATGATCATCCCGACCGAGTTCGGCGGGCTCGGGTTCTCGGAAATCGGCCATTCGCGCGTGGTCACGCGCCTCGCCAGCCGTTCGGTCACCGCGGCGGTGACGGTGATGGTACCCAACTCGCTGGGGCCGGCCGAATTGCTGCTGCACTACGGCACTGCCGAGCAGAAGCAGCGCCATCTGCCGCGGCTGGCGCGCGGCGAGGAGATTCCCTGCTTTGCGTTGACCGGCCCCGAAGCGGGCTCGGATGCCGCCGCGACGCAGTCGCTGGGCGTGGTCGAGGCGCGAACGGTGGGCAGTCAGCGCGTACTCGGCATGCGCCTGAACTG
>DAIDIG010000021.1:410-685 GCA_027459485.1 Bdellovibrionales bacterium
GCGCTACATCACCCTGGCGCCGGTGGCGACCCTGATCGGGCTGGCCTTCCGCCTGCACGACCCGCAGAAGCTGCTGGCGGACGAGCTGCCGGACATTTTGCGCGACAGCGACGGCTACCGCCGCGAGGGCGATCTCGGCATCACCTGCGCACTGATTCCGCGCGATCTGCCGGGCATCGAGATCGGCCAGCGCCACGATCCGATGGGCGTGCCCTTCATGAACGGGCCGATCGTCGGCCGCGACGTATGGGTGCCGCTGGACGCGATCATCGGCA
>DAIDIG010000022.1 GCA_027459485.1 Bdellovibrionales bacterium
GATGGTGTTGCTACAAATTGCAGGGCTTAAGTTCAAGGTGGTATCGGCGGAGTTAATTTGGCTTGTTTAACGGCCTTTGCCGATTCAAATGCGTTGCAAGATCGGTGACGAAATTTCGTCAACTTGGAGGTCGGCCATACTGGTAGCGACGGGTCATACATCTAGCTAGAAATAATCATTTTTCATTTACTTGAAGCGCGAAACGATCGGCAAAACCACAATTCAATTATTAAGCTCGCGGGTTCAATTCCCGTCGCCCCGACCATTGGAGCGGGCGATGGGGCTCAAACCCACGACCTTCGGCTTGGGAATACGCCGGCTACCATCTGAAGGCGGAATTTATATGAAATATAAACGCTATTCAAGGATTCTCTTCTAGCTTTCTACTTAACTATGCCGAGAATGCTCCAGCGAATACCGCACCATTGACGGCGCCCGGGCAAAGCGATGTCAGGAATATTTATGATTTCTGGGTTTTTCTTGAATGAACCTATGTCGAAAGTAGAACCGGTCGATTTGAATGATGATCGCGCTCTTGAAATTGCTGTTCTTCTACGTTGGTATCTTTTTAAGTAATCCGGCTTTGATTGTTCTTCACGAATGAAAAGGCAGATTTTATTTAAAACACTCGCAATTTCTTGCTGATCCCAAATCTGTGAAT
>DAIDIG010000023.1 GCA_027459485.1 Bdellovibrionales bacterium
CCCACCGAGATCGAACAGCAAATTACCTAGATGACATGAACGCCTTTCAAAATAAAATACACTCCGCCAACCGCGAGAAGCACTGAACTTGCTTTGTGAATAAATGTCATCCAAGTTCCGGCCTTCGGGAGCTTACTTATTTTTGCAAGACCAAGGCCTATTAATAGAAATATGAATGACAGCCCCACAGCAAAGAAAAGCATGAGCGCAATACCCCACGACCTTTCTTTAACCTGAGATATTGCCGTCAAGACTCCGCCAAGAACCGGCGTCGTACATGGAGAAGCGACGGCTGCGCTCGATACCCCGACAATAAAAGCGCCGATAAGTGTCCCGCTTGCTGGTGATGCGCCCGATCCGGATTTTCGAATTTGTAACTTGTAGAGAAACGACGGCAAACGCCCGCTAAAAGAAATCGCCGCGAAAATCAAAAATAAAACTCCGGTGGCGATCTCGACGGGCGAATAGGAAGTTTAAAGCCCACTTTTGACCTAAGCGAATAGGAAGTTTAAAGCCCACTTTTGACCTAATCGCCAAGTATCGAGGTGATACCTGAAGTTTGATTTCACGTGTTTTCGAAGTGGAATGCAATGCTTTTACATTGAA
>DAIDIG010000024.1 GCA_027459485.1 Bdellovibrionales bacterium
CGCCGCGGTGATGGTGGGCGACCGCAGCTACGACATCGAAGGCGCGCATGCCAACGGCGTGCGCGGCGTCGGCGTGCTGTGGGGTTACGGCGCGCGCGAAGAGCTGGCGGGCGCCGGCGCCGATGCGCTGGCCGCGCGGCCGGCGGACCTGCGTCTGCCGGCCGCATGCGGCGATAATGCCCCCCTCACCAAGGAATCGGCATGAAGACGACATGGCTGGTCACTGGCGGCGCCGGTTTCATCGGCGGCAATTTCGTGCTGGAAGCGTTGCGTGCGCCTGGCACGCGCATCGTCAATCTGGACAAGCTCACCTACGCCGGCAATCTCGACACGCTGGCGGCGCTGCGCGGCAATCCGGATCACGTGTTCATGCAGGGCGACATCGGCGACCGCACGCTGCTGACCAAGCTGCTGGCCGAACACGCGGTCGACGCGGTGATCAACTTCGCCGCCGAATCGCACGTGGACCGCTCGATCGACGGTCCGGCCGCCTTCATCGAGACCAACGTGGTCGGCACCCTGGCCCTGCTGGAGGCCGCGCGCGACCACTGGAAGGCGCTGCCGCTGGCGCGCCAGGACGGCTTCCGC
>DAIDIG010000025.1 GCA_027459485.1 Bdellovibrionales bacterium
CCGACAGCAGCACCACGTGGTCGCTGTCGGACTGCACGCCGTGCCCGTGGGCCGGATCGATGACGATCGCGCCGTACAGCCCGGTCTGCTCCTGCATGCCCGAGTGCGAGTGGTACCAGAAGGTTCCCGACTGACGCACCTGGAAGCGGTAGACGAAGGTCTGCCCCGGGGCGATGCCGGTGAAGCTCAAGCCCGGAACCCCGTCCATCTGATAGGGCACGAGCATGCCGTGCCAATGGATCGACGTCGTGCGCGACATGCGGTTGGTGACGCGAATGGTCACCGTGTCGCCTTCGCGCCAGCGCAGCGTGGGTCCCGGAAGTGAACCGTTGACCGTGGTGGCCATGCGCGCATGGCCGGTGAAGTTCACCGGGGTCTCGGCGATCACCAGGTCGAATTCGGTGCCGCGAAGCTCCGGTGCGCTGCCTGTGTGCGTGACCGCGGGGCGGCCCTGGGCATGGGCGGCCAGCGTGGGCAGGCCGAACAGCACGCCGCCGGCAGCCAGGCCCTGGACAAAGCGGCGCCGGGCGATTCCAGCCCCGCGGAGCGCATTTGGGAATAAGCGTTGCATGGATTCCT
>DAIDIG010000026.1 GCA_027459485.1 Bdellovibrionales bacterium
GGCGTTGCTGGGGTCGGTGAGGTGGAGCTGGCCGGCGGTGAGGTTCCACAAGAGCCAGGTATCGACTGTGCCGAAGGCCAGCTCACCCCGTTGGGCTTGGCCGCGGGCGTTGGGCACCTGGTCCAAGAGCCAACGCAGCTTGCTGCCGGAAAAGTAAGCGTCGGGGACCAAGCCGGTCCGGTCTTGGATGAGCTGGCTGCGGCCTTCCTGCTTGAGCTGGTCGCAGAAGCTGGCGGTGCGGCGGTCCTGCCAGACGATGGCGTTATGGAGGGGCGCCCCGCTACGGCGGTTCCAGAGGAGCGTGGTTTCGCGTTGATTGGTGATGCCGATGGCCGCCACGTCCCGGGCGCTGACGCCGGCCTTCTTCAGGGCCGCCTGGGCGACCGCCAGTTGGCTGGACCAGATCTCCAGCGGATCGTGCTCGACCCAACCCGCGCGCGGGAAGAACTGGCGAAACTCCTTCTGGGCCAGCGCGACGATGGCCCCGGCGTGGTTAAAGACGATGGCGCGCGAGCTGGTGGTGCCTTGGTCCAGGGCCAGGATGACGGACATAAGTT
>DAIDIG010000027.1 GCA_027459485.1 Bdellovibrionales bacterium
GTGAAAGCCGAACAGAGGGCGACGGCAAAGGCGGCCGGTCCCGCGATTCGTGCCGTCCCGGCCCCGGCCGTGATCGCCGGATACCTGGAAAACCTGTTCACGCTGCTCGACACGGACCCGGTACGAGGTCGCGAGATTCTGTCACGCTTCGTGGCGCCTGTCGTCATGACGCCGGAGGCGGCCAACACCGGCCGCCGCTATCGGGCGGCCGGGGCGCTGAACCTGTCCTACATCGTGGCTGCTGCCTCGGCCGGGTCAGGAAAGTCTAGTTGCGCGGGAAGGATTTGAACCTTCGACCTTCGGGTTATGAGCCCGACGAGCTACCAGGCTGCTCCACCGCGCGGGAACGCAAGTAGCCGAACCCCAGGGCCACTGCAAGATGATTTGACGCGCGCCAACGCAAAGGGCGCGAGCGAGCGCCTCCGCAGCGTGTCCGGCGCGGCCGTTGAAAGGCGCTCGCCCGCAGGCGATCATCGCTTCTGCCGTGAACAAGCCCCCGCCGCGACCGCCGCCGCTGCCCCCGCGGGCCCGCGCGGCCAGGCCCAGGCCGCCGGAC
>DAIDIG010000028.1 GCA_027459485.1 Bdellovibrionales bacterium
CAAACCCTGGAGTGTGAAGAAGCGCATTGAAGAGAGTGTTTACTCCGCTGAAGAACTGAAAGGGCTGCCGCTTCATTTCCGCCACCAGCTGCGGAAAGTCGCGCGCGTTGATGATCAGTACATTCTTCCACCCCAGGTAGGCAAACAGCAGGCAGTTCGCCGTCAGGGCAAACACGTGGTAAAGCGGAAGCGCAGTAATCAACGTGCCTGGCTCGGCCGAGAAATGCCCAGCGAGCCATGCTAACGCCTGCAAAATGTTGGCGGAGAGGTTGCCGTGGGTCAGCATCGCCCCCTTGGCCACACCGGTCGTGCCACCGGTGTACTGCAGAAAGGCCAGATCGTCACCGCCGAGCGGTTCTGGCCGCCAGCGCATTTCCCGCCCGGCCCGCAGTGCGGCACGCAGCGACCTCGCCTGGGGAATGTGCCATGGTCGCACCTGCTTGCGCCGATGCCGGACGACGTAATTGACGATCCAGGATTTGGGTGCCGGCAGGAACTCTCCGACGGCAGTCACGAGGATGTGCTTGAGACGGCTGTGCGG
>DAIDIG010000029.1 GCA_027459485.1 Bdellovibrionales bacterium
ATGAATAAGCGCGGGCTTTTGTGTGAGGAACTCCCATACTGGGAAATTCAAACTGAGCCAATTCCGCATATTATACTCAATTTGCAATTGCGCTGTATAGAGAATACCGTTTTCAACCCATTCAATCGTACTGGGTGAACACGAACCGCCGCAGGATCTTCCGAAAAAGAAACCAGTGATTCCATCTTCTAATTTTACCTTTTCTTTAAAGGCGACAGTTCCTTTGGCTTCACCGGCAAAGTAGCCCGCAAAGCCCGCATCACCAGCATTTTTTTCATAGTAGAGCGCAATATCATACTTGCCTGATTCTCCATGCCCATCCACAAAGTGGATCTCGCGTTCTTTTATTGGCGATGGCAGCTCGCTCGGCATCAAAATCGGAATCTTGGTTTCGGTTTTGACTTTAGAAAGTGCTGATCGAAATATTTTGGCGGGCCCGACGGTCACACAAGATGCTAGCAAGAATAACGGAGTCGTAGTTGCAATAACTAAAACTGCAATAGCCCGCAACTGGTGATCAATAACG
>DAIDIG010000030.1 GCA_027459485.1 Bdellovibrionales bacterium
TTCCTTCAACAACGTCTAGTTCATTTTCTAAACCAGAACCGTCTTCAACCGTGATAACGCCTTCTTTACCTACTTTAGCCATCGCATCAGCAATAATGCGGCCAATAACGGTATCCGAGTTAGCAGAAATGGTGCCCACTTGTGCAATGGATTTGTCATCAGTGCAAGGACGTGACAATTTCTTCAATTCTTCTACGGCAACCCCAACGGCTTTATCAATACCACGTTTGAGATCCATTGGGTTCATGCCGGCAGCAACGGCCTTCATGCCTTCTACTAGGATTGCTTGCGCTAATACGGTTGCGGTAGTGGTACCGTCACCAGCGATGTCAGAAGTTTGTGATGCAACTTCTTTCACCATTTGCGCGCCCATGTTTTCAAACGCATCCGTTAATTCATCAATGGCTTTGGCAACGGACACACCATCTTTAGTAATGGTTGGCGCGCCAAACGATTTTTGTAATACGACGTTACGGCCTTTAGGACCTAAGGTTACTTTTACGGCATTAGCTAATAAATCAACACC
>DAIDIG010000031.1 GCA_027459485.1 Bdellovibrionales bacterium
CAACTGGTCCAGTTCCAGTTTGGAACTTTTTTCTCAGTTTCTCAGTACTGGCATTGCATGTCTTTCACGTCAGTCTTCCCAAGCGTTGTCCGGATTTGTCCTCCCGCCAGGCTGGGCTGCATAACGCTATCGCTGGCAGTTGTGTGAGCAAGCCCAAGCATGTGACCCAGTTCGTGTAACACAAGAGACTCAAGATGCACCTGCATGGGATCGGGGTTTAGAGCATCTGTGAAGAAAGAGAAATTTACGGCATCAATCCGGGTGTCGGCTTCGTAAATGCGATTGCCTTCCCAATATATTGTTGTGCGCGCCTGCTCGTTGGCTAAATTCGGTTCCCACGTGTGCATCACATAGATTTTATTATAGCCGTCCTGTGCCGGAGTCGGACTACCAGGATCACCACTGCGCAATACAAAAAAATCGCGATTGTTCACCTTTTGGCCAAGATTGTTCCAAATGGCCATGGCGCCCTCAATCGACTGAACATAATCCTGTGGGACAGATGAATCCAAGTAGACGT
>DAIDIG010000032.1 GCA_027459485.1 Bdellovibrionales bacterium
TCTAAGCCAACATCCCAACTGTTTTAGAAACTTCACTTCCTTTCCCACTTAGCATAGAATTTGGGGCCTTAATCGACGATCTGGGCTGTTCCCCTTTTGACTATGAAGCTTATCCCCCACAGTCTATTTCCTGACTCATTCTCTAGTATTCGGAGTTTGATTCCCTTCGGTAGGCCGGTAGGCCCCCTAGGAGATTCAGAGCTCTACCCCCAGAGAATAATTACGTCAAGACTAACCCTAAAGTTATTTCGGAGAGAACAAGATATCTCCAACTTTGATTGGCCTTTCACCCCTATCCACAGCTCATCCAAAACTTTTTCAACAGTTACTAGTTCGGTCCTCCACAGGGTTTTACCCCGGCTTCAACCTGGCCATGGATAGATCAGTTGGTTTCGTGTCTACATCTTATGACTAAAAACGCGCTCTTCACGCTCGCTTTCACTTTGGCTCCACAACGTATGTTGCTTAACCTTGCCATAAAACGTAACTCGCTGGCTCATCATGCAAAAGGCACGC
>DAIDIG010000033.1 GCA_027459485.1 Bdellovibrionales bacterium
GATGATCTGGGCTGTTACCCTCTCGGCAATGAACCTTATCGCCCACTGCCTGATTGCTGAGATACAGGGATCCGGGCATTCGCAGTTTAATTGGTTTTGGCAGCCTGGTGGGGCCCCTAAGCCATTCAGTGCTCTACCTCCCGGAGTACTTCCACAACACTCGCCCTCAAGCGATTTCGGAGAGAACCAGCTATCACGGGGTTTGATTAGTCTTTCGCTCCTACTCTCAAGTCATCTCAGGATTTTTCAACATCCACGAGTTCGGTCCTTCACTGCATGTTACTGCAGCTTCAACCTGCTCAAGAGTAGATCACCTCCGCTTCGGGTCTATTGCCCGCGACTTGGTCGCGCTGTTGGCACTCGGTTTCCCTTCGCCTCCACCGCAGAGCGGTTTAGGCTGGCCACGGACAATAACTCGCAGACTCATTATGCAAAAGGCAAGCTGTCACCGCTTACGCGGCTCCAACACATTGTAGGCTTATGGTTTCAGGATCTATTTCACTCCGCTAAC
>DAIDIG010000034.1 GCA_027459485.1 Bdellovibrionales bacterium
AAATTACTATATAAAACATATTAACCCATGACAAAGCGTACTGTAAAGGAGCTGTTTTTCACGTTAGCCCAGTAGCGGATGACTTGAAACATCTCGGCTCTAAGTTTTTGGTTGGCGACGCTGGTGTCAGTGGTGTCAAAATTCATGCAAAAAGACGCAATTTGCTGAAATTTGGTACAACTGAATGCAAGGCACGCAACCACGTAAAATGAGTGACGAAAGACACAAAACAGAGCGATGTTAATAAGTTAAGTTTGTTGAGCCTAAGACCGTTCGTAATGCGTAGGTCGCCGGTTCGATTCCGGCCGTCGGCTCCAATTCTCCTAGTTAGAAAACCGCGACAAACCGAAAAACCCAAAAGAGCCAGCAGTTTCAATAAAATCACTTCACTTTTGGCAAATCGGTATAGCCGGTAACGTATCTTGGTGATTTAAAGTTACGATTCATTTTCCAAGCGTGATCGTTAACTCCACAAGCAGCAGATTTAATTGTTAAAGGGCC